>OZ254150.1:0-1367129 GCA_965267865.1 Candidatus Nanopelagicaceae bacterium | reverse complement strand
ATCAAGCCCCCAGGTCTATCCACAATGTTATCCACAGGCTGTGGTCTAAAGTAGGGGTTTACCCTTTATTTAGGCCGGAAATGACGGATACCTGTGGAGAACCCGCAAAGTAGACCCGATTTGGCTAAATAGCAAGTGGTTATCCACAAGTTGAGGGTTATAGAGGGGCCGATCGCGAGTTTGACCCACCCTTATCCACACCATTACCGTTACCTCCTTGCTTCCCCCGTACTTTTGACCCGATAGGCGTAATTAGCGCCTCACAGATTTTGGAGTTCTCATGACAAAGCGCACCTTCCAGCCAAATACGCGTCGCCGCGCCAAGAAGCATGGCTTCCGCGCACGCATGGCAACTCGTGCAGGACGTGCAGTTCTCTCTGCTCGCCGCGCTAAGGGCCGTATAAAGCTCTCAGCGTAAAGTTAAAGAGCGCACAGGAACTTCTCGTGCTCCCAGCCGATGCACGTTTAACTCAAAGCTCAGATTTCGCTCGCGCAACTAAGAGCGGCATCCGAGTTACCACACAGCACTTCGTTGGATATCTCTACATCTCACCTGTCACAAATGATGCATCTGCCAAATGTGGACTCATCATTAGTAAAGCAGTCGGTGGATCAGTAAAGCGTCATCGCGTTGCGCGCAAAGTTCGCCACGCAATCACACCACTGATTCCTTCTCTTCCAACAGGATCTCTTCTAGTCATCCGCGCACTCGGACAAGATGGTGATAGCAACCTTGAAACCGAAATCTCGGAGCTGATTACAAAATTAATCTCTCGCTCTCACAAGATAGCGGCGAAGTAATGAGAAAGATTCTTACAGCCCTCGTGCGCGCATATCAGGTGGCAACTACAAATATCGCACCACGTTGTAAGTACTACCCATCATGTTCAAATTATGCGATCACAGCCATTGGACGCTATGGAGTTAAAGGTTTAGCTATGGCGACATGGCGCATTGTGCGCTGTAACCCATGGTCAGAAGGGGGAGTCGATTATGTCGATGCCCACCTTGATTGTGCAGATGTAAAGAACTTTATACACGATAACGAAAAAGAAGTGGTGGGCGCTAACTAATGGGCTTTATTCTCAATCCTCTCTATAACATCGTCTCTGGTGTCATTGTCTTTATCCATAAAATTCTTTCACCTATCTTCGGTGCTAACTCAGGTGTGACATGGTCACTTTCCATCGTTGGCCTTGTAATCCTGATCCGAATTATTTTGATTCCACTCTTTGTGAAGCAGATCAAGAGTCAGCGCGCCATGACAGCTCTGCAACCACATATGAAAGAGATTCAGAAGAAGTATAAAGATGATCGCCAGAAGCAATCAGAAGAGATGATGAAGCTCTATAAGGATCACAAGACAAACCCACTCGCATCATGTTTTCCCATCCTTGCCCAAGCACCAATCTTCTTCGCACTCTTCACTGTGCTCAACGGTATTGCTCATAACAAACCACATGGTTTCCTTAAAGGTGAATATCTTGTAAGCGCAGCCCAAGCAAAGTTCTTTGGCGCACCAATCTCTGAGACTTTTTTAGGTTCAGATAAGGTCACAGTAAAGATCGTGACAGTTCTCCTCATTGCATTTATGTCAGGCACAACCTTCACAACTCAACGTCAGTTGATGGTTAAGGGAATGCCAAAGATGGATTCATCAAATAACATGATGTTGCAGCAGCAGAAAATCATGTTGTATTTATTCCCCATCATCTTCGCCATCTCAGGTGTGAACTTCCCTGTGGGTGTTTTGATTTATTGGTCGACAACAAACTTATGGACATGGGGTCAGCAGTTCTATGTCATCAAGAGAAACCCAACTCCAGGATCTCCTGCATATGAAGAGCTCCAGAGAAAACGCGCCCACAAGGCAAAGAGTGAGGGTGGGCAAGTAGAAGGAATTGACCAGAACCAGGCCACAGAGCCAGAAGTTCTGGGACAACGTCAGCAGCCAAAGAAGAAAAAGAAGAAGAAGTAATACGGACAAATACTATTAATAACGCTTTATAGGGATAAAAAGGGGCACACAATGTCAGATGTAACAGAAGTTGTTGAAGTAGAAGAGTCAGTAGAGGCAACTGTCAAGGCTCCCAAGAGCGTGGCAAAGCTTGAGGAAGAGGGCGATATCGCAGCCGACTACCTTGAGGGCTTACTCGACATCGCAGATCTCGATGGAGATATCGATATCGATGTTGAAAATGGCCGCGCATCCCTAGCAATCGTCGGTGGCAAGCTTAAGCACCTCGTTGGCGCCGAAGGTGAAGTCCTTGACTCAATCCAGGAGCTCACACGCCTTGCTGTTCAGACCGCCACAGGAGATCGCAGCCGCCTTATGCTCGATATCGATGGATTCCGCGCTGGCCGCCGCAAAGAACTTACCGCTTTGGCCGAAAAAATGGCTGAGCAGGCTAAGACCACAGGTAGCTCAATCAAGTTGGACCCAATGAACGCCTTTGAGCGCAAGATTATCCACGACACAATCCAGACTCTGGGCCTCACCTCAGAATCCGATGGTGAAGACCCAAACCGCTTCGTAGTTATCTACCCGGCTTAAGTTTCACGTGGAACAATCAGTAGAGGGGCTAGTCGGCCGCTACTTCCCAGAGCGAGAAGCTGAGATTGCAGCCTTTGCCGAACTTCTCGTCACCGCCGGAATTGAGCGTGGCCTCATTGGGCCCCGCGAAGGCGAGCGCATCTGGGAGCGCCATATCTTCAATTGCCTACATATCACCACCCTTCTCCCACAAGGGGCCTCCCTCTTTGATATCGGATCTGGGGCAGGTTTGCCTGGCATCGTTATCGCACTGGCCCGCCCAGATCTGCAGGTAACCCTGATTGAACCCCTTGAGCGCAGAGTGGAATTCCTCAAAGAGGCGACCGCCGGCACCTCTATCGAAGTAATCCGAGGCAGGGCCCAGGATGTGAAGAAGAGCGCTGATTTCGTCACCGCCCGAGCAGTTGCACCCCTTGAGAAGTTGAAGAAGATGAGCTGGCATATGGTTAAGACCAATGGAGCGCTCCTTGCCATGAAGGGGGAGGGCGCGGCAGCTGAAATGGCCGATATGAAGAACGCCAAATTGCATGAAATTACCCTTGAGGGAATCGGACTGGGGCGCATCGTTGAGTTACGTAAAGGAAGCGCCCCTCTCTAACCTTTCAATAGAGATGCGTGATTAGATTCGTGCATGCCTGGCGATGATTCACGTGAAACAAAAGTCGTAGGTGTCCGCCGCCTGAAAGATCCCATGGCAAAGCCAGCCTCCACCCGCATCTTCACTGTGGCCAATCAGAAGGGTGGGGTGGGTAAGACCACCACCACCGTCAATGTCGCAGCTGCCCTAGCAATGGGTGGCCTTCGAGTCTTGGTTATCGATTTAGACCCACAAGGAAATGCATCCACCGCCCTCGGAGTAGAACACCGGGAGAGTGCTGGTGTCTATGAAGTTTTAATGGGCAATGCGCAGATGCTAGAAGTTGTTCAAAAAGTTCCCGGCTTTCCTGTTCTTGATTGCGTTTCTTCAAATACATCTCTTGCCAATGCTGAAATTAATTTAGTTTCAATGGTTGCACGAGAACTACAACTCAAAGAAGCGATTGAAAGTATTAGCGTTAATTACGATTACATCTTTATCGATTGCCCACCTTCCCTTGGTTTACTTACCATCAATGCATTTGCTGCATCAAAAGAATTGTTAATCCCTATTCAAACTGAGTACTACGCACTTGAAGGCCTGTCACAACTTCTTGAAACTTATGGTGTTGTGAAGAAGCGGTTGAATCCAAACCTTAATCTTTCAACGATTGTCTTAACGATGTTTGATTCACGCACGCGGTTATCCAATGATGTTGCAGCAAATGTTCGCTCTCACTTTCCCAATGAACTTATTGATATTCCTATTCCTCGCGCTGTGCGCGTCTCAGAGGCACCTTCTTATAACCAGACAGTGATGACATACGACCCACTCTCACCTGGTGCTATCGCCTATATGCAGGTTGCGCGAGAGATTGCAGAGCGCGGAAAAGCTAAAGATGAAGTCGTATTCGATGGCAATGTAGTCAGCATCAATTACAAAGGTGGAATCGCATAATGGCTATTAAGCGCGGTGGTCTTGGAACAAATCTTGATTCACTGATCCCAACATCTCTCACTGTTGCAGGCACCGAAGTTGCACAACAGAATGAAATTCCTATCAATCAAATCTCTCCTAACCCACGCCAGCCCCGCACAGTCTTTGATGAGACTGCACTCAATGAATTAATCGCATCGATTAAATCAATCGGTATCTTGCAACCACCTGTGGTTCGCAAGGTTTCTGATAATAAATATGAACTCATTATGGGAGAGCGTCGCTATCGCGCAGCAAAAGCTGCAGGGCTCTCCTCTATTCCTGTCATCATTCGCCAAACTCCAGATAATGAATTACTTCGCGATGCTCTCATTGAAAATATTCACCGCAGCAACCTCAATCCATTGGAAGAAGGTGCGGCATATGCACAACTTCTTTCAGATTTTGGTTGCACACATGATGAACTCGCACTCAAGCTTGGTCGCTCACGACCATTGATCTCCAACACCATCCGTCTTTTAAATCTGCCAGATGCTGTGCAGCGCAAGGTGGCAGCAGGAGTTATCTCTGCAGGACATGCACGCGCACTCCTAGGCCTTACAGATTCTGTAGATATTGAAAAGCTCGCATCTCGCATCGTTGCTGAAGGATTATCTGTGCGCGCAGTCGAAGAGATCATTGCAACGATGAAGCCAACAACTGCAACAAAGAAGAAATCTGCAACCAAAGGAGTCTCTGGTGCAGGCCTTGCAGCTGCTGAATTGTTAAGTGATTACCTTGATACACGCGTCAGCGTTGAGAGCGGCAAAGGAAAAGGAAAAATTATTATTGAATTTGCTGGCAGCGAAGACTTGCAGCGCATCGTTGATTTAATCGAAGGAAAGTAAGAAGTATTACTTGATTGCAGTGCCGCGGCGCTGCATCTCTTGCTTGATTACTCCACCGAGTGCTTTGACACCTTCACGGATTCGCTCAGGAGTTGGGTGGCAGTAAGAAAGTCGCATCGACCATGAGCCAAGTCCATCTGCATAGAACGCATTTCCTGGAACATAGGCAACCTTTGCAACGATCGCCTTTGGCATCAAAGCCTTTGTATCGATCTCAGCAGGAAGATTGACCCAGACATAGAAACCACCGCCAGGCTTTGTCCATGTTGCCTCTGCTGGGAAATGTTGTTCAAGTGATTCCAGCATCGCATCGCGGCGCACCTTATAGAGCTCACAGAAACTTGCAATCTGATCGCGCCATGGCTGATCTGCTAAATAGCTAGAGATGGTCAGCTGTGTGAAGTTTGAAGGACAAAGAATTGATGATTCAGAAGCAATGACTAACTTATCTTTGAGTGATTGTGGAACAAGAGCCCAACCCACACGAAGACCTGATGCGATTGTCTTTGAAAATGAACCTAAGTAGATGACATTCTCTGAATCTTCAGCGCGCATCGCATTTGGTGATGGCTTATCAAAGCCAAGTAGGCCATAAGGGTTATCTTCCACAACAAAGATCTCAGCTTCGCGGCAGATAGCCAGGATCTCTGTGCGGCGATCTGCTGGAAGGCAGACACCTGTTGGATTTTGGTAGTTAGGAATCAAATAAAGGAATTTAATCTTGCGACCTGTTGCGCGAACGCTCTTGATTGCAGCGCGCAATGAATCAGGAATCAGTCCATCTTGATCCATCTCAACGTGAACCACAGATGCTTCATATTGGCGGAATGTTCCAAGTGCTCCCACATAAGAAGGTGCTTCAACGAGAACAACATCGCCTGGATCAATAAAGATACGAGAGATGAGATCCAGTGCTTGCTGGGAACCAGTTGTCACAACAACATCATCAGCATTGGCGCGAATTCCTTCAAGTGCCATCACATCGCAGATCTGTTCGCGAAGTTTGGGGTGGCCTTGTCCACTTCCATATTGAAGTGCTTCAGCGCCATTGGTGAGAATAAGTTCATTGACAACGCCAGCCATCATCTCCATAGGAAGGGCTGAAAGATTTGGCATTCCACCTGCAAGTGAAACAATTTCAGGACGCGATGCAACAGCAAAGAGTGAGCGAATTTCAGATGGCAACATCCCGGCGGCTCGCGCAGCAAATCTCGTCTCGAGATGTTGTGGAGCACCAGTTTGATAGCGAATGGAAAGCTCGGACATAAGGATTAGTCTCCCACAAACCTTTAGATGCTTGTGCGCCGATTATCGGCGGATGCCGGCGCTACGAAGGTCAGAAATTCGCAAAGTTCCCGTCTTTGCATCATCTTCGGCAGCTAAATACAGGCGCTGAATAGCAATAACAAAACTTTCAGCAACGGTATCGCGAAAATCAGGGCGGGCAAGGCGATCGGCATCGCCATCATTGGATGCATATCCAAGATCTACACGAACAGCAGGTGCCTTTGTCAGGCGTAGTGAATCCCAGGTCTTTGCATGGGTGCGACAGTTAAGAAAATCAGTGCGCGCACAAATTTCGCGTTGCACTAAAGATGCAAATCTCTCTCCCACAATTGAATGAACACCATGCTGGTCATTGCCATAGAAGAAGGTTGCAACACCGCGCGCTGCAGAATTCTTGTGGTGATCAACATGCAGTGAGATTAATAAATCTGCGCCATTCTGATTGGTGAAGGTAATGCGCTCTGCTTCACTCGGATTGTTATTAACACCACGTGTTAAGAAGACGCTTGCGCCGAGTGCAAGTAAGCGACCTTCGAGGCGCTGTGCGATGTCATAGACAACTTCTTTCTCATGTTCTTCGGATGCTGGATCAATAACAATTACCTTATTGGCAAGTGCTGGTCCGCGATTTTTCTGCGCCGCACTTTCACGAAGGGCGGCAGGTGCTCCACCTGAGACAATTTTTGTAAGGCGAAGAAGTGCGATGATTGTTGCTGGACCACACTTGCCATCGACTTTCACACCGACTGATTGTTGGAACTCTTTTACTGCAGCCTCTGTCATCACACCAAAGATTGCATCGACGCGGCCACAGTTAAATCCCATCTCAGTTAATCGAGATTGCAGAGCTGCAACATCATCACCGCGCATGAAGGGAGATGCTTGTAGATAGAGAGAGCGATCACCGAGCTTCCAGCGCGATTCATCAAGTGCTCGAACGGTCTGCTCGTTGAGTTCACCTGTTACATGCAGGCCGCGTTCTTGTTGGAAAGAGCGAATCTCATCGGGAGACATCTCTTTCATAATTGATCTCCTACAAACTTATTATCAATATCTTAAGAAGATATTAAATAAAGCCTTCGAGCTCTTTAAGAAGAGCTGGCTTTGGCTTTGCGCCGATGATTGTCTTCACAACTTCACCGTTGACATAAACATTGAGCATTGGAATAGATGTCACACCATACTTAATAGCGATTGCTGACTCTTCATCAGTATTGAGCTTGACAATCTTAAGCTTTGCGCCATGCTCTGCTGCAATGTCATCGAGGATGGGAGCGATTGCGCGGCATGGACCACACCATTCAGCCCAGAAATCAACCAAAACTGGAATGCTGCTCTTGAGGACAACCTGATCGAAATCAGCGGCTGTGACCTTAGTTGGTGCGCTCATCGTTACTCCTATTTGTCTTTCGTCTATGTGTGAAGGCTACTAGTGGGATAAGAATTTTTCAGCGTCTAGCGCCGCTTGGCAACCAGAACCTGCTGCAGTAATTGCTTGGCGGTAGGTGTGATCGACCAAGTCCCCACAAGCAAAGACTCCTGCAAGATTTGTTTTCGTTGAACCAGCCTCCACCTTCACATAACCCTCGTTATCGAGCGCTACAGATGATGTAACAAGTTCAGAGCGCGGAATATGTCCGATTGCAACAAAGAGTCCTGTGAAATCGCGCTTGGAGACTTCCCCAGTCTTGAGATTACGAAGCTGCAGAGCTTCTACCTTTTCAGCACCCAAAACATCTGTGACTTCGGTATCCCACAACATTTCAATCTTTGGATTGGCAAATGCGCGCTCTTGCATAATCTTTGATGCACGAAGTTCATCGCGGCGGTGAATTAAAACTACTTTGGTTGCAAACTTGGTAAGAAATGTGGCTTCCTCAACTGCAGAGTCTCCGCCACCGACAACTGCAATTGTTTGATCGCGGAAGAAGAAACCATCACATGTGGCACACCATGAAACACCGCGACCGGATAGACGCTTCTCATTCTCAAGACCGATTTCGCGATAAGCAGATCCCATTGCAAGGATGACAGCTTTAGCCTTAACAGTATTTCCTGAACCATCTTTAATGATTTTGATATCGCCGGTCAGATCCATCTCAACTACATCATCAGTGATTAGTTCTGTTCCAAAGCGCTTTGATTGCTTACGCATGTTATCCATTAAATCTGGACCCATGATGCCGTCGATAAATCCTGGGAAGTTTTCAACTTCTGTGGTGTTCATGAGTGCGCCACCTGCAGTAACGGAGCCTTCATACATAACAGGGTTTAACTGCGCACGTGCTGCATAGATTGCAGCGGTATATCCGGCAGGACCTGATCCAACAATGACGAGTTCTCGTACTTCAGTGCTCATATGCGGACAATACCTCCCATGGGCTTACTAGTTCTTGCGACGTCGTTGCAGAACAGATGTGGCGAAGGCTCGCAGCCCTGAGATTTCACTCACCTTGAAAAGCTTTGCGCAAAGCAAGTAAGCCACACCACTTCCACCGAGCACGAGGATCAGTCGAAGGGCGCGAATAGTCAGTGTTGTCTCTTCATACGCCCAGCCGAAGTATTGAGTAAGTGCAAAGAAGGGAAGCATCCCAATGAGTGCTGCCACCAAGAGACGGCCATGTTGTGATGCAAATTCACTGACCTGCAACTTACCCACATGCTTCTTTAAAAGTGAGATCGTAATAAAGAGACCGACGATATAGCTGGCAGAGAATGCGATACCTAAACCAACTGTTACCCAATTGCTATCGAGTGTTGCAAGGAAAAGATAAGAAAGTCCCACAGAGATCACATTGATAATGACGATAGATGTCACTTGCGTCTTTGTATCTTCAAAGGCGTTAAAGCCACGGATAAGAATGAGGTTGATAGAAAATGCAACAAGACCAAGGCTGAGTGCTGATAAGACAAAACCAATGTAGCGAGAGTCTTCAAGACTAATTCCCATATAGAGAACTTCTGTCATCAGTGGACCAAAGAGAAGCAGCGCAACCGCGCTCGGCACAGTAACAACACCAACCATGCGAATAGCGCGAATCAATTGCTTGCGCACCTCTTCAACATTTTTTGCAATTGCTAGTTTTGAGAGATGTGGCAAAAGCGCTGTAACGATAGATATTGTCACAATTGAATATGGCAGAAGCATGATGTAGTAGGCGCTTGTGTAAGGAGTGAAACCCACACCTGTTGTAATTCCCGCTTGCGCACTGCGCACGGCAGCACTTGTTGCCACATTGACAGTTACTAAGTAACCAAGCTGTGAAACAAGAACATAGACAAGAGTCCACCCAGCTAAACCAAATGATTTACCAAGGCCTTTCACACCAAGCATCGGGCGCAGGTGAATTCCAGATCTCTTCACAACTGGAATCAAAATCAGGGCTTGAATGACAACACCGAGGGTTGTTCCCCAACCCAGTAACTGCACCTGAAAATCGGTAATGGAATCAATAGTGATTGCATTCTGGACTGCAAGAATTGCTGCAAAGACGACAATGACAACTAGATTGTTAGCAATCGGTGCCCACATAAGGGGTGCAAATGAGCCTCGCGCATTAGCAACTTGGCCCAGCATTGTGAAGAGACCAAGGAAGAAGATCTGAGGCAGGCAGTAACGAGTAAAGGCCACGGCTATGTGTTGCTCAGTTTCAAAGCCAGGCGTTGAAAACTCTGGTGCATAGAGGCGCACGAGAGCGGGTGCGAAGATCACACCAATGACGACAAGTGCAAGAAGTATTCCTGAAATTGTTGTGACTAAGCGCGATGCAAATGCATGGCCACCATCTTCATCTGAAAATGAGCGTACGAGTTGCGGAACAAAGATTGCAGTGAGTGCACCACCAACAAGCAGGTTATATAAAATGTTTGGCATTGTGTTTGCCACGTTGTAGGTGTCGGCAAGAAGCGCTGTACCAAGTACTGCAACTGCAAGGAGTGCGCGAATAAAACCAGTGATGCGAGAGAGAATGGTGCCGATAGCCATGATTCCAGAAGCACGGAAGAGCTCATTATTTTTCAATTCGAGATCTCCTCACACGGCGCACGGATTGAGTCACAGCACCTAAGAAGAGTAGAACTGCAGCACCTGTTGTAAACCACGCAACACGCGAATCAATAATCGTGGCTGTCAGATTTAACTTAGAGACCTGACCTACAAGCTGTCCCTTTGAGTTCATCAACTGGGCAAGAACAAGAGTAGATCCGGGAGCAATCACATCGACTGGCACAAGAATCTGCTGACGAGATTTGGCAGCGATTGTGATGTTATTGATGTTCTCAACCTGCATACGTGAATTCATTGGAATGAGTGAGACGCTGACAACGGATGCTGTATCAAAGTTATTTACCAAAGTAATTGGAAGCTTCACTGTCTTTGAAGTGATTTGGTAGCGACCAGGAATCACCTTTAGACGGTTAGCTAATTTATCAACTGCAATATGTGCGTTGTAACTAAAATATGCTCGATCTTCACGAGTCAGAAGTGGGTTCATCACAACTGCTAAACGTGCCCGCAATTCAGTAATGTCACTGGATGATGAGATTGTGGAGAGCCCTGTGAGTAATCGTCGATTCTTGGAATATGTCTTAATGAATGGGTAACTCAAGCGAGAAGTGCCCGACCCCCAACCATTTTGCGCGCTAACAGAACGCTTGAGCGAGGTTTGTAACCTCTCCTGCGCATAGAGTGAATAAAACTTCAGTTCACTCGGTGCAAGAGATTTAACCAACTTCTCATCAGGGTTTCCATATGGGAGCGCCACAACATTGTTATATGCAACGACATTTCTTAAACGAAAAAGCCAATTGCGTGCAGTTTGTGATCCTGCAGCATCTTTTTTATCTCCGAATGTGTAACCATCTGCCATATTCTCAACTTCAGATATAAGGGCAGCATCGATAACAAAGGTGCGCTTTGAAGATGTTAAACCAAAGACTAACTTTCCTAATTTTCCATTAGGCAAGAGCGATGCAGCGAGCTCATTATTGCGAAAAGTCCCATCAAAGTTTGTATGTGCTTTATCAACTATGCGAATAACAGGTGTCTCTGCCTGGGCACCAGGCATTGCTAAGAATGAGAGAGTAAAGAGTGCGACCAGAAGTTTTTTCATATCGCGCTCAACTCTTGTGATGCATTGGTGCGCGCAATCAACTTCTTCTCATCGGGATAGGCAAGTCGTTCAACGATCTCTGCAAGGGGAAACCATGCAACTTCATCGACTTCAGTCTCTTGCGGTGCAAGGAGACCTCCGCTTTCACGGAAGAGATAGTGGTGAACAGTCTTGTGAATTCTTTTGCCGCCTGCCATAAACCAGAAATCGATAACACCGAGTGATTTCTCAATGATGGATTCAATGCCAGTCTCTTCCTGCACTTCGCGAAGAGCTGCTTGTTCGGGTGATTCACCCTCTTCAATATGTCCCTTAGGAAGTGACCAGAGAATTCTTTTACCTGATGCATCCTTTTGATCACGACGGCCAATGAGTAATCCGAGTTTTCCAGTTGTGTCGACGACGAGTCCGCCTGCGCTGACTTCATCCACCCGCTTGGCATAGGGCGCCTTTGACTTGGAACTTTTCGGTGCGGGTTTTGGGGTCTGTGAAGCAGAGTTGGAAGAGCTCGCTAAATCTTGAGATTGCGGAGAGCGATTAGCTGGGCGTTTACGCCTGCGTTTCTTTTTCGTACCTTCGCTGCCCGCACCAGGTGCCGGGGTCATGGAGTAATCGTACGCGACTACCCTTACCTATTGTGAGCGCTGAGAAGGTTAATTTAGGAGCAGCGGGCGAATTAGCTATTCGCTCCCTGATCGAACGCGCTCCCCTTGCCAGCTCACTCGCGCAAGAATTTAAGAAAGAGGGATTTCGCCTTGCTCTCGTTGGCGGACCCGTGCGCGATGCAATTCTTGGTCGCCTCGGAAATGATTTAGATTTCACAACAGATGCGCATCCGCATCAAACAAAGAAGATTCTTAACTCGTGGGCAGATAACACCTGGGATACAGGAATTCTCTTTGGAACTGTTGCAGGTAAACGCGGTGATACAACTGTTGAAGTAACAACATATCGCACCGAAAAGTATGAAGAAGAATCTCGCAACCCCGATGTTGAATTTGGTGACACCATCGAAGGAGATCTCTCTCGCCGTGACTTCACAGTAAATTCCATGGCACTTGAACTTACTGGCTCAAAACCAGAATTTATTGATCCATTCGACGGACTTGGTGATTTAGGTAAAGGAATCTTGCGCACACCAGCGAGTGCAACACAATCATTTACCGATGATCCACTCCGCATGATGCGCGCTGCGCGTTTTGCAAGTCAGCTCAACTTTGAAATTCATGAAGATGTTCTTACGGCGATGAGCTCTATGGCATCTCGTATCTCTATCATCTCAGCAGAGCGTGTCCGTGAAGAGTTCACAAAGTTATTGATGTCAACTCATCCTCGTGTTGGAATAACTATTTTGGTCGACACAGGAATTGCAGAACTTGTCTTGCCTGAAATTCCAAAGCTTCGTCTTGAAATTGATGAACATCATCACCATAAAGATGTCTATGAGCATTCCATTACCGTCCTTGAACAAGCGATCGCGCAAGAAGAGCGCTTAGGTGGCCCCAACCTTGTTATTCGTCTTGCTGCTCTTTTGCATGACATTGGAAAACCAAAGACACGTAATCTCATTGAGGGTGGTGGGGTTTCCTTCCATCATCACGAAGTCGTTGGTGCTCGCCTATCTAAAAACCGTATGAAGGCGCTGCGCTTTGATAACGAGACTATCGATGCAGTTGAAACTCTTGTCGCACTTCACCTTCGCTTCCATGGCTATGGTGATGGTGAATGGACTGACTCTGCTGTGCGCAGATATGTGCGCGATGCTGGTGAATTACTCACACATCTACATGTTCTTACTCGCGCAGATTGCACAACCCGTAACGCAAAGAAGGCGGATCGTCTTGCACGCACCTATGACGGCCTTGAAGCACGCATTGCAAAACTCTCGGAGGAAGAAGAACTCTCAAAGATTCGTCCAGACCTCGATGGAGCACAAGTGATGTCACTGCTTGGAATTAAACCATCTGCCGATGTTGGTAAGGCACTTGATTTCCTTATGGAGCTGCGTATGGAACATGGACCACTCGGTGAAGAACGCGCAACTAATGAGTTACTGCAATGGTGGAAAGCTAGGCGACACCCTTAAGAAAGAACTTCTGTGGGCGCAAAAGCACAATTGCGACTAGTGCCCATGCTGCAGAGATCATAAGTGGCAATATCCATGTGTCACCACTGATGGGCAATACCCACGCAGCAATCAGTGCGCCTGTGACAATGGCACCATTTACTAATACGTCATAGACAGCAAAGACGCGACCGCGGAAGACATCGTCAATCTTTGATTGCACGAGTGCATCATTAGTTACTTTCACACTCTGACCACATAGCGCTGTGAAGAAGGCAGTTGCTGCAAGAAGTGGGGGTGTTCGATCGATAACAAGCAGGAGTGCACTTGCACTTGCTGCGGCGATAGATAAGCGCATCCATCGATGGCGACCTACCTTTCTCACACCATAAGGAGCCGCAATTGCTCCAACAATAAAGCCCACTGCAGCGATGGAGAGAGTGAAGCTAAGGCCAGCAAGACCTGCCTCACTGTCTGCAGGATCGTTGAATGTATTGCGCTCTAGTAATAGCGCAGTCAGAGTGAAAGCTGTGAGGCCACCACGGTGAATTGCAGTTGCTGCAATACCGCGAGCAGCATCTGCATGCTCTTCAAGAAATCTAAATCCATCGCGCATCTCTCGTAAGCCTTGAGTGAAGCTGCCTCGAACTTTCTCGTGAGGCAGTGGGCCAATCTCATCTTTCTTTAAGAGCCCTGCAAGAAGTGCTGCTGCAAGAAAGCCACACGCTGCAACAAGAATAATGATGGCATCTGCATGGTCGGCGGATGCGTATGTATCAAGAAGCCTGCGAATTCCAAGTCCTATGCCACCGCCAAGAACTACCCAGACAGATCCACCTGTCACAGCAATTGCATTGGCAGATATCAGCGAATGAGGAGTTGTCATCAAAGGAATACCTGCAGAGAGCCCAGCGAGAATCAATCTGTTCACACCGAATGCAACGAGAACCACAACAGTTATCTCAACTCCTGTGTAATTGTTAAAGATAAGGAAGGCGATAACTACGAGAGTTATCGCACGTGTGAGATTTGCATAGAAGATTGCGCGTTGTCTGGAGAACCGATCAAGAATCGTTCCAACAAATGGTCCGACTATGGAATAGGGAAGTAAGACAACAGCAAATGCAACTGCGGCATTTACCGCACTTGCTTGTCGCTCTGGCGAGAAGAGAACGAAGGATGCAAGTGCACTTTGAAAGATTCCATCGGTTAATTGACCAGTCCATCGCACTCGAAGCAGGCGAAAGAGTTTGACATCTCTAAGAAGCTGCCAAAAGGTCATGAAGTAAGCGTAGTTAAAGAATTTGGATTATTCTTCTCCTGCTATGAAAACCAAGCGAGGATTCATCGACTATTCACTCGATAAGCGCGCAACCCTGCTCGCACTCTTTCGTGGTGTCGTCGATGCCTGTGACGCAGATCCTTATTTGATGCGCGCTGCCAAGCACCATGGCGAAAAAGCGGGCAGAAAGTGCCCTGTGTGTAAGAAGGATTCACTTGTTGAACTTCGCTACACATTTGGTGATCAACTCGGCCAATACTCAGGTCGCATCAAAAATGGCGATGAATTATTAGAGATGGAATCTGAATTCGGTGAATTCTCTGTGTATGTCGTTGAAGTCTGCCGCGATTGTTCTTGGAATCATCTCTGTGCAACCTACTTACTTGGAGATGGCCGCGAGCGTAAAGCACCTCGAAAAACACGAACACTCGAGGACGAAGACTTTGCTTCGCTGAAGTAGCTGTATTTCCACAGTAATCTAGCCACATGATCAAGACAAAGTTAATCCGCGCGGGTGTATTCATTGCTGGCTTTGGCTTTGTCGCAGGAGCAACTCTCTTTGCATTTGCCTGGTTCACCGTCTCCATCCCTGATCCCAATGCATACGTCAATAGCCAATCCACCATCATTCAATATTCAAACGGATCTGAAATCGGTCGCATCGGAACTCAGAACCGACAGATACTCCCCCTTGCAAAAATTCCACTGCGTCTTCGCTATGCAGTGATGGCAGCAGAGGATCGAAACTTCTATTCCAACCGCGCATTTAGCGCAACAGGTATTGCACGCGCACTTCTGAATAACTTGAAATCAGGTTCACTCAACGGTGAAGGTGGTTCCACCATCACTCAGCAATATGCAAAGACTGCATTCTTAACACCGAGCCGCACCATTCAGCGAAAGATTAAGGAACTTGTAATCTCACTCAAACTTGAGAATGCGCTGACAAAAGATCAGATTCTTGAAAATTACCTCAATACTATTTACTTTGGTCGCGGTTCATATGGCGTGCAGACAGCTGCTCAGCAGTACTTCAACCGCAATGCAAACCAACTCTCTATTTCTCAGAGTGCGGTCATCGCAAGTATTTTGCGCTCACCTGGTTACTACGACCCAGTTTTATCGAAAGAGAATGCAAAGAGGCTTGAAGGCCGCTTTGGATATGTGATTCAAGGAATGCTAGATAAAGGTTGGATCACACAAGCTGAAGCAAAGGCTGCAAAACTTCCACCTGTTGCACCTCGCACAACTTCTGGACAACTCAGTGGTCCTAAGGGGTACATCATCGATGCTGTGCAAAAAGAGTTGAGCAAACTTGGATTTTCCCAAGACCAACTTCTTGTTGGTGGTTATGTCATCAAGACAACTCTGGATCAGCGAGCACAACAATCTGCAGTAGATGCAGTCAATAAGCTCACACCAAGTCCTGCACCAACTAATTTACATACCGCTCTTGTTGCAATTCGCCCAGGAACAGGTGAAGTCATTGCTATGTATGGCGGTAAAGATTATGTGGTTCGCCAATTAAATGATGCGACCCAATCCATTGCCCTTGCAGGCTCCACATTTAAGCCATTTGCACTCGCTGCAGCGCTGGAGGCAGGAATACCTCTTACATCGATGTGGAACGGTGATTCACCACAGACATTTGATGATTTAGGTAAGCCATATGAAGTCTCTAACTATGGTGATGAAGGTTGGGGTCAAGTAGATCTACTTACTGCAACGCAGCACTCCATCAACACCGTCTTTGTTCCACTTGGCATTAAAGCGGGTATGGATAAAGTTGTTGACGTTGCACGACGTGCTGGAATTCCTGAGACAGTTGCAATGATTGCAACACCTTCTGTCGTGCTTGGTGTTGCAAGCCCTCACGTGATTGATGTGGCAAATGCCTATGCAACATTTGCAGCACAAGGTATTTACTCAAAGCCATACATGGTTGCCTCTGTCACCGGCCCTAATAAGGGCGTGCTCTATGAAGGAAAACCACAGACACAAGAAGTATTTAGAAAAGATGTCATGGCAGATCTGACATATGCACTCAAGAGCGTGGTCAATGGCGGAACAGGTGCTGCAGCTCTTTCACTCGGTCGCCCTGCTGCAGGTAAAACTGGAACTTCACAATCAAATGCCTCTGCTTGGTTTAGCGCCTACACGCCACAGCTTGCAGCCTCGGTTGCACTCTTTCGCGACAGCGCATCTGAATCTCTTAATGGTATTGGTGGACTCACATCTGTCACAGGTGGAACTTTCCCTGCAAAGATTTGGACAGCATTTATGAAGGGCGCTCTCAAAGATGAGCCAGTCATGAGCTTTCCAGCACCATCAAATATTGGCGGCCTAGACCCTGTCGTTATGACAAGCGGTGGTCGCCAAACAATGAAGAAGAAGTAGTAACCAATGCGCGTTTCTACTCGCGTAGTTCTACTTCTTGCACTTCTTGCATCCCTCTTAAGTTTTGCAAAGTTCAACCACTGCGCTGCTACTGGCTGGCAATCACCAGATCAATACGTGCACGCCTGTTATTCAGATATTCCCGCTCTCTATGGCGAGCGGAGCCTGGATAAAGGAGTGTGGGCATATAGCAGTGGCGCAGACTCTGTTGAGTATCCCGTCATACAAGGTGCGGTGATGTGGTTGACCGCAAAGATAATCCCTCACGGCATCAATGACTATTTCTACGGAAGCGCATTGTTATTGGCACTTCTCTTTATCTTCATTTCATTTATTACCTTTAAAATCAAACCTGAGTTTGGGTATCTACTTCCACTAGCTCCTGCAGCAGGTGCCTCCCTCTTTATCAATTGGGATTTGTGGGCGATAGCAATGATGATGCTTGCCATCTATTGGTTTGATAGAAAGGCAGAGGTGGCAAGCGCCATCGCACTCGGCATTGCAATCTCCACAAAATTCTTACCCGTCTTCTTATTGATTCCGATTGCTATCATCTTCTTCAGACAAGAAAAGATTGCAAAGTTCTTTAAGTATGTAGCAATTTCACTTGCAACATTTGCTGCAATTAACTTGCCGGTTGCACTCACAACTCCTGTTGGGTGGTGGCGCTTCTATGACCTTAACCTCAATCGTGGTTCTGATTGGGGATCGGTCTGGTACTCACTCTCCAACCTGGGACTTAATCTCACACATCAGAACTATTTATCTGTTCTCTGCCTTACTATTGGTTTAACTGCTGTCATAATTTTCTTGTTGCAATTGCGAACTCCCCCAACACTTGCACACACTGCAATCTTTGTGATGATTATTGTGATGGCGGTAAGCAAGGTGTATTCACCACAATATGTTTTATGGTTAACACCACTTGCAGTCATTGCACTCATTGATAGGCGCGATCTCACCGTCTTCTGGTTCTGGCAAGGTGCTGAGGTGATGTATCACCTGGCTATTTGGCAGCATTTGGCTCAGGTAACAGGTGCGAAGTTCGGGCTGCCGGTTGTGGCTTATTCAGCTATCGCCCTGGCGCGCATTGGGGCCTCGCTTATCTTGTTGGTCCGCCTGGCCGCCCGCCATCAGAGCTCACGCGTATTTCCTACCCAATTTCTCTTATCTACAGGCGAGAGTTACCCTTAACCTCCTCGTAAGCGAGCCCACCTGGGATTGTTTATGAGGAGTATTAACCCTCCTGTCACGGAAATGCCGTGGCCGTCTTAGTCCAAAGGAGGTCGGGTTAACGCATGCGTCACTATGAATTAATGGTCATTCTCGATCCAGAACTCGAAGAACGTACAGTCACACCATCACTTGAGACATATCTCAAGATCATCAAAGACAGCGGAGGCCGCGTCGACAAGCTCGATGTTTGGGGCAAGCGCCGTATGTCATTTGAAATCAATAAGAAGCCAGAAGGCATCTACGCAGTTGTCGATATGCACTGCGAGCCAGCGGCAATCAAAGAGTTAGATCGTCAGCTCAACCTGAACGAATCTGTCTTGCGCACAAAGGTTATGCGTCCAGAATAAACATTCATCAACAGGGTCGGCGATTTTCGCCGGCGCTGTCGGAATGGACGAGTAATTTATCCGTACGGACTCCACCAGTAGAGACCACCCAGAGAAGAAAACTAGAAATGAGGAAATAAAATGGCAGCAGGAGATACAACAATCACAATGATCGGCAACTTAGTTGACGATCCAGAGCTACGTTTCACCCCAAGTGGTGCAGCGGTAGCGAAATTTCGTGTTGCCTCAACCCCTCGTTATTTAGATAAGGCTACAAATGAATGGAAAGATGGCGAGAGCCTCTTCCTTCAATGCCAGATCTGGCGTCAAGCTGCAGAGAATGTTGCAGAGTCACTCACAAAGGGAATGCGCGTCATTCTCTCTGGACGACTTAAGCAGCGTTCGTACGAAACAAAAGAAGGCGAAAAGCGAACAGTCTTTGAGGTAGAGGTAGATGAAGTAGGTCCATCACTTCGCAATGCGACAGCTAAGGTCACACGTACCCAGCGCGCAGGCGGAACCGGTGGAGCTGCAACACCTGCTGCTACAGAGTCATTTAATGATGATCCTTGGGCTGCAGCAACAACGTCACCAGCCGGTGGTGGATGGGGAACATCTACAACCGACGAACCACCTTTTTAAACAATAACCAACCGACAATCCATTCCCTCTAGAGATAGAGGGGCACCCGAAAAGGAGCACCACAATGGGAGCAAGAAATAACCGGGCTCTACGAGAGCCAAAGAACAAGGGCGCGAAGGCTGCTGCCCTTAATAAGAAGTTCAAGAAGAAGCCATGCAGTTTCTGTCGCGACAAGGTCACATATATCGATTACAAAGATATTGCGACCCTTCGTAAGTACATCTCAGATCGCGGCAAGATCCGCGCTCGCCGAGTAACAGGTGCATGCACACAACATCAGCGCGCAGTAGCAACAGCTGTTAAAAACAGCCGTGAAGTAGCTCTTCTGCCTTACACATCTTCAGCACGATAAGGGGGCCAGAATTATGAAACTCATTCTTACTCGTGAAGTAAATAAGGTTGGTAACGCAGGCGATGTCGTAACAGTTAAAGATGGCTACGCACGCAACTTCTTGTTGCCACGTGGCGTTGCAATTGTTTGGTCACTAGGTGGCGAGAAGCAGATCGAAGGAATCCGTCGTGCACGTGCTGCCCGCGAAGTCCGCGATCTCGATCACGCTAAAGAGATCAAGACAACTCTTGAAAAGGCAACAGTGACTGTCAAGGTTAAGACCGGCACAGCTGGTCGCCTCTTCGGTTCTGTGACAGATAAGGACATTGCAGCTGCTATTAAGTCAGCTACAAGCGTTGATATCGATCGCCATAACCTCAAGACATCTGGTCACATTAAGAAGACGGGAACTCACACAGTAAAGGTCTCTCTTGCACATAACATCGTTGCAACAGTTTCACTGACTGTCGTCTCAGCTTAATTAGCTCTAAAGAGAAAGACCCGTCGCTCTATGCGGCGGGTCTTTCTTATTTCACCCAGACTCTTAGAGCCAGCCTGACTTTTTAAACTTCCGATAGAGCAGGATAGAGATAAGAAAAAGAGAGCCCACCACCAGCGGATAGCCGAATTTCCAGCGTAGTTCAGGCATTACATCGAAGTTCATTCCATAGATACCAGCCACCATTGTTGGAACTGACGCAAGAGCAACATAGGAAGTTATCTTGCGCATATCTTCATTCTGTTGTAGCTGCACTTGTGCAATTTCTGCTTGAAGGGCTGAAGTCAATAGTGCATCGAGTCCAGAGGCAGCATCAGAGGCACGTGATAGGTGATCAAGAGTGTCTCTGAAAAATGGTGTGAGCTCTGCGGGTACGTTACGAGCACCGATACTTGCAATCTGTTGAAGTGGTGACAGAAGTGGGTCGATAGCGTGGCGGAACTCGATGACCTCGCGCTTCAGTAAGTAAATCTCTTGTGAGGCGCTATCACGTGTGTCACCAAATACTTTGTGTTCAACCTGAACAACATCTGTCTCTAGCTCAAGTGAGATATCAATGTAGCAATCGATAACGTGGTCCAGAATTGCATGAAGTACTGCATAAGGACCCTTTGCTAACTGCTCAGGATTTGATTCAAGTGCATGTCGCGTATTGATAAGTGGAGCACCGTTTCCGTGGCGCACGACAACGATGAAGTGATCGCCAATAAAGCAGAAGATTTCACCAGTTGAAATCTGGCTCCCCTTCTCTTCATAGAAGGCTGTCTTTAAAACAAATGCTTGAACACCGGGATACTCTTCAAACTTTGGACGTTGATGAGCCATCACCGCATCTTCAATAGCAAGAGGATGGAATGCAAAGTCAGCTACGACCTTTTCAAATTCACTCTGTGTTGGCTCAGCTAGACCTAACCAGACAAAACCACCTTCACTCTTTGCTTTTTGAATCAGCGAAGGAAGATTGGAAGGCTCAGTAAATCTGCGACCACTTTGATAGAGCGCGTAATCAACAATCATGGGTGAAGTCTTGCCTAGAAAGATGAATATGAGATGACATCTCACCAATTGAGAAGTTGATATTTACTTTCCTCCACAAGGCTGTGCACTTCTATCTAGCGCATGACCTGCACCTTTAGTGAGCGCTGGCACCAATCGCGTACTTACCCACATTTCATCAACATCTTATGCACAGCAATCCACGCTTATCCACCTACTTATGCACACCTTTATCCCCATCATGATCGAAGCTTTCTCGCAAAACGCGGGCCACAGACATACCTTTGCCCCGTTGAAGCCCGCATTCACGCCTTCTTAAGAGGCGTGAAGGCTGTCCGGGCCACGCTGACTTCAACCCAAATTTCTCGCATATAACGAGTGATGTCAGTGGTCTAGAGGAAGGTATGTCGCATGAGTATTGCAGAACTGCCTAACAACTCTCGAGGCGCTGCCACCTTTAATACAGTCGGTGCAGAGTATGAGCGCACACCACCACAAGATCTACAAGCAGAACAATCTGTTCTCGGTGGAATGTTGTTATCAAAAGATGCAATCGCAGATGTTGTTGAAGTATTGCGTGAGCGCGATTTCTATCGCCCAGCACATGAACTTATCTATGACGTGATTCTTGATCTCTATGGTCGCGGAGAACCAGCGGATGCTGTCACTGTTGCATCAGAGCTCACAAAGCGCGGTGAGATAGCACGCGCAGGTGGTGCACCTTACTTACATACTCTTATCTCATCTGTTCCAACAGCAGCTAATGCTGGTTACTACGCAAAGATTGTTTTAGAACATGCAATCATGCGCCGCCTTGTTGAAGCTGGAACAAAGATTGTTCAACTTGGCTACGATCAAAATGGTGAAGTCGATGATGCAGTAGATGCTGCGCAAGCAGAGGTCTATGCAGTAACAGAGCGACGTTCATCGGAAGATTATGTGCAGCTTAGTACTTTGCTACCTGCAGCCCTCGATGAAATCGAAGCAATCTCTAAAGGTATTGGTATTGAAGGTGTGAAATCTGGATTCCGCGATCTTGATGCGCTCACACACGGTTTCCATCCAGGGAACATGATTATTCTTGCGGCTCGTCCTGCAGTCGGTAAGTCAACGCTCGGTCTTGATATTGCCCGCCATGCAGCAATTCACGAGAACCAAGCAGCTGTGATTTTCTCACTTGAAATGTCGAAATCTGAAATCACCATGCGTATGCTCTCTGCTGAGGCACGTGTTGGTCTGAACAATATTCGCTCAGGGCAACTCAGCGATGATGAGTGGGCGAAGCTTGCTCGTCGTATGGGTGAGATCTCTGATGCACCGCTCTTTATCGATGATTCACCAAATCTTTCGATGATGGAGATTCGCGCAAAGGCGCGACGTCTGAAGCAGCGCCATGATCTCAAACTCATTGTTATCGACTACCTGCAGCTGATGTCATCAGGTAAGCGCGTTGAGAACCGTCAGCAAGAAGTATCTGAATTCTCACGTCACCTCAAGCTGATGGCGAAGGAACTCAATGTCCCTGTTATCGCTATCTCTCAGCTCAACCGTTCACCTGAACAACGCTCTGATAAGAAGCCGATGCTCTCTGACCTTCGCGAATCAGGTTCGATCGAACAAGATGCTGACGTTGTTATCTTGCTCCATCGCGATGATATGTATGACTCACAGAATCGATCAGGTGAAGCGGATTTCATCGTTGCAAAGCACCGTAATGGACCAACAAGAACTATTACAGTCTCAGCACAACTTCACTTTGCACGCTTCTTCGATATGGCACCAAATGTGGGAGCAGGACGCGACTTCACACAGTCAACAGCTGCTTCAGATATTCAGCCATCATCACCCGGCGATGGCGGTTGGAACGAGTAGTTACTAAGCCCAGATTTCTACACGATGATCGGTGTGAGAAATTACCCGCGTGGACGATGCTTTATTGCTTGATAGTTGAATTACCTTTTTTGAACTCGTGATTTTATTCTTAATAAGAATCGAATTTATAACCTGTACACGCGTCGATGAAAGCGTGCGATTGTTTAGGCCAGTTGGTGTAATTGCATATCCGCGAATTTCATAATCCGAAACAGACTTTTTAGCAACCGTTGAGACTAAATTTTTCATCGCTACAAGGCTTTTAGCGTCAACAAACGAGGAATTCTTCGTGAAGTAAATAGTCATAATGAGAGTGCGCTTCTTGAATATTTCAGGATCTGCAACGGGTATTGCCTTTACAACTTCATCTACACGCAATATTTCCTGCACAGAAGAAGGAACTGGGAAAAACACAGGGATTTCGATAGCAGCGGGGATGGTGATAACTAGGGGAGATTCAAATACAGAGACTGGTAGTTGTTCTACAACCGATTGCACCTGCTGTGGAGCTTGAATAGCGACGCTTGGTTCAGGAATCGCAACTACTTCTACGACTGCAACCGGAATCGGCTCAACTTCTCTGGCAACTACAACTGTTTCTGATTCAACAACTGGTAGGACGACGATAACTTCGGTCGTTACCGTCTCAGTTGTAATGGGAGTTTCGATTACTGGAACAGGAGTTGGCGCAATAATCAATACTGAGGGAATAACTTCAGCTGTCACTGTCTCAGTTGTAATGGGAGTGTTGGTTACTAGACTTGGAGTTGGTGCAATGATCAATACTGAAGGAATAACCTCTACCCCAGCACCAAAAGTGATTGCGGTGTTGGAAAATAAATCACCATGGACGACGCTACCTGCACCGAGAGTAATTGCAGATTCCGAGAGAAAATTTCCAGAGATATCTGAACCTGCACCAGTAGTGATTGCACCGGCGGAGACCCAGAATACGTTTGCCGGCTGCGCGCCATTTATAAGAGTAATATCTGAACTTGCCGCTGTAGTGAATGCAGCATTAGTCACGAACACAAATTGCGAATCTAGATGATTGTGACCATCGAGAATTACTTCTCCCGCCAAACCTAACGCGGCAGTACTTCTATAAACGCCTGGGCCATATGTCATTCCTGCAAGAGAGGCGGGGATTTCGGTGTAGTTAAGAGATTGAACTGCGGCTATAAGTGCAACGTTTGCCTCTGGAGATGTTAAAGAGATTTGGCTAAGAGAATCTGCCTCAGCCCGAGAGGACAGAATTACGCTTAGAGTAAAACTTAAAAGAATCGCTATCGGTGTAAAGAATAGATTTTTTCGGTTTAAATAAGTGTTACCCGTAATACCAACCCAGTTTCGTAAGGAATATTTAGGCAGTATCGCACACTTAAGTGGTGATAACTAATGCACTGGTTTAAGCACCAACCTCCTTAGTTGATAACCGATTTTGCTCTATCTGCAAGATAAATCCCAATAAGAACAATTGCAGCGCCCATGAGCTGAATCACATCCCAACTTTGACCAAACCAGATCCAGGCAAATGCACCTGCGATAACTGGCTCCAACATTCCAATTACGCTACTTGTTGATGCGGTGAGCAACTTCATTCCTGATAGGACGAGCATGTAGGGAACAACTGTTCCAAAGATTGCAGCTGCGCCGATAAGTAACCAACCTGGAAGCATCGCGCCCTTTGCAATTCCGCCAAGATCCATCTGCACAGAAAATACTTCAAAAGGAAATGTCCAGGGGGGAAGAACAACGAGCCAGAAGATGGATGCAAAACCCATTCCGAAGATCATCGTTGCAATCGGTACACGACTTTTACCGATGCGCTCACTCATGAGGAAATATGCAGCAAGACAGAATGCGCAGAGAGTTGCAGCAAGTAATCCAATGAGATCGAATTTAAAGCCTTCCCAAACTTTGGCAACGAGAACAAGACCGGTGAATGAGAGTGCAACTGCGAGCCACATTTGATTTGAGACAAAACCTTTGCGCACCAATTTGATCCAGAGTGCGATCCAGATGGATGCGGTGAATTCGATAATAAGGACAAGGCCCAGTGGCACACCGCGTTGGATGCCAAATAAATAGCCAAAGTTCACAAAGGCAAAGCCCACAACGCCATATACGGCAAGGCGAGGAATCTCTGCCTTCTTCACCTTAATAATTTCAGGACGGGTTAGAAGAACGTAGGTTCCAAGGATGACAACGGCTGAGACTGAGCGCACCTCAGCTAAGCGAAGTGCTGGAAGGTGCTTCATGACAACGGTGACGATGATGCCTGAGAATGAGAAGAAGAAAGCTCCCAGAACAAGCAGGAATTCGCCGCGATGTTTGGTGAGCACCGCCTGAGTCTAACTTAATTACTTAGAAAGCGGACTCAGGAATCTCCATGATGGATGCATCAGTTCCTTCAACAATCTTGCGATCTGCTGTGATGTGAGGAAGAACTGTTGCAACAAAGAACTTTGCTGATGCAACTTTGCCTGTGTAGAAATCAGTATCTTTTCCAGCACCTGCAGCAAGCTTTGCTGCTGCGATATCTGCTTGGCGAAGTAGTAGCCACGAGATGATGACATCACCCACGCACATCAGTGCACGTGATGTGCTGAGGCCCACCTTATAAATCTCATCAGCCTTTTCTTGAGATGCCATTGCATGTCCCACAAGAACACCAATGATTCCGTTGAGATCACCGAGCGCCTTAGAAAGCGCCGCCTTCTCATCTGCATGAACGCCACCGCATTGCGCAAATTCTTGAATCTCTTTACCAAGTAGCCCAAGTGAGCGTCCGCCATCTTTCACAACCTTGCGGAAGAAGAAATCAAGACCTTGAATTGCGGTTGTGCCTTCATACAAAGTATCAATCTTTGCATCGCGCACGTATTGCTCTAGCGGCCAATCACGTGTGAAGCCGGCTCCACCAAATGTTTGTAGCGATTCTGTGCCAAGAAGAGTCCAAGATTTCTCAGAACCAAAGCCTTTAACAACAGGAAGAAGGAGATCATTCAGTTTCTCCATCGTTTCAGTCTTCTCGGTATCTCCAGCTGCGCGAGCGAGTTCAATCTCATCTTGAATCGATGCTGTGTAGAGAATGAGTGCGCGCATACCTTCGGAGTATGCCTTCTGCACCATCAGTGAACGGCGCACATCTGGGTGCTTAATGATGGTCACACGAGGGCTCGCCTTATCGTTCATGACCTTCATATCACCGCCCTGCACACGGGTCTTGGCATAGGCGAGAGCCTGGTGATAACCAGCAGAGAGAGTTGCAATTGCCTTTGTTCCCACCATCATGCGAGCGAATTCAATGATCTTAAACATCTGTGCAATACCTTGATGAACATCGCCAAGTAGGTAACCAACAGCTGGTTCATTCTCACCAAGATACACTTCACATGTTGCAGAGACGTTGAGTCCCATTTTATCTTCCAGCGCTGTGACATAGACGCCATTGCGCTTTCCAAGGTCTCCCGTTTTAAGATCAAACATAAACTTTGGAATAAGAAAGAGCGAGAGACCCTTTGTTCCTGGTCCGCCACCTTCACGACGAGCAAGAACAAAGTGCATAACGTTTTCATAAAAGTCTGCGTCCCCTGATGTGATGTAACGCTTATTACCTGTGATGTGCCAAGTTCCATCTGCTTGCTGCACAGCCTTAGTGCGACCTGCACCCACATCTGAACCAGCATCTGGTTCTGTCAGCTGCATCGTTGCACCCCAGTGACGTTCGACCATGTGCTTAGCCATAATCTTCTGATCATCTGTTCCAAGAACATAAGCAACTTGAGCGAATGCATAACCAGATGCATAGAGATGAATTCCAGGATTGGATCCAAGAACCATTTCAGCAATTGCCCAGCGAACAGATTGCGGGATTTTCATTCCACCTAAATCAACCGGTGCATCAAGGCGCCACCACTCACCATCGACATATGCTTTATACGATTTGATAAAACTTGCAGGAAGATTGACATCTCCGGTCTCTTTATTGAGAACTGCACCAACGCGATCGCCTTCAACGAATGAAGCGGCAAGATCGTTCTCACATAAACGCTTCATTTCTTCCAGCATTCCCATCGCTGTGTCGCGATCAAGGTCTGAGTAGATAGATGTACCCAGAACTTTTTCACGGCCCAAGAGGTCAAAGAGGCAGAATTCGATATCGCGCAGGTTGGCTGTGTAATGGCTCATGGGGCAATGGTGCTACCCGCCAGTAACTTACGCAAGCGTGACCGGGAGCTTTTCCCAACCATTTGCCTGGGTGATGTCGCCTGTTCACACACCTACTGAGAAACTCACCCTCATGAAGATCTTGGTTATAGGTGGAGGAGTCATCGGGACTACCCATGCCAGAGCTGCTCTCAAAGCCGGCCATGAGGTGGTCCACCTTGAGCGAGATCTCACACCACAGAGCGCATCAGTTCGAAACTTTGGACTCATTTGGGTCAGCGGTCGCAAGAGTGGTGAAGAGCTAGATGTTGCTATCCGCGCCCGCGAACTTTGGCAAGAGATTCACCAAGAAAATTCCGAACTTACATTTAGAGGAAATGGCTCACTCACACTTGCGCAGAATGAAGCGGAACTTCGCGTGATGGAAGAGTGTCTTGAGAAGAGTGATGCGCGTCTGCGCAAATGGGAAGTCTTGGGAAAGAAGGAGACCCAGAAGATTAATCCAGCGCTGCGTGGAAATTTTCTTGCATCGCTCTGGTGTCCATTAGATGGCGCAGTTGAACCAGATTCAGTGCTGACATCTCTGAGAAACGGATTGAGTAAGAACCCCCAATATATCTGGAGAAGTTCTGTAGATATTATCGATATTAAATCTTCGGGAGATCGAGTCACTGCAGTTGCAAAGAGCGGTGAAGTATTTGAGGGAGATTTTCTTATTCACTGCCCAGGTGCTGATCACAGCTCCCTCTTCAAGGAGCAGTTTGATTCTGCGCCAATCCGAAAAGTGTATTTGCAGATGATGAGTACTGAACCTTTCGATGAAGTAATCACAACATCTATCGCTGATGGCGATTCGATGCGCTATTACCCTGGGTATGACGTTCCTAGTTTGAAGCATTTACCTGCGCAGCACCCAGTAGCAAAGGAGAATCACATGCAATTGCTTTTGGTGCAACGAGCGGATGGAACTATTACCATGGGTGATACGCACGCATACGATGAACCTTTTCCATTTAAGTTAGAGGAGGGGCCTTATAAATACCTCCACAACATTGCTAGCGATCTCTTCGGCACAAAGCTTCCACCCATAAAACATAGGTGGAGCGGTGTTTATAGCCAGCAGACAGAAGGAGCAGTCTGTGATCGCCGCAGAATTGCGTCAAATATTATTTCGGTCACCGGCCCTGGTGGACGCGGAAACTCACTCGCACCGGCGATTGCAGAAACCACACTGAAAGAGATCCAATGAATCTAGAGATGGCTGCTTTTGATGTCGCGGGAACCACTGTGAAAGATGATGGAATTGTCATTCAAGCTTTTAAGGTTGCCTTTGAAAATACACAACCAGATTTGTGGCCTACAAAAAGTGATGAGTGGACTCAATATGCGCTCGAGACAATGGGTCAGTCAAAGATAGAAGTATTTACTGCGCTATTAGGAGATCCTGAGAAGGCACAACAAGCCAATGTCACCTTCGAAGAAGCGTATGTAAACGAAGTTGCAGAACAAGGTATTTCTCCAATTCCTGGCACACTAGAACTCTTTGCTGCACTTCGTGAAAAAGGAATTCCTGTTGTGCTAACAACAGGATTTAGCCGCTCTACTCTCAACGTTTTGCTTACAGAATTAGGTTGGTTTGATCTCGTAGATTTGACTGTGACACCAGAAGAAGTGGGACGAGGACGACCACATCCAGATATGTTGAAGTATGCATCGCAGAAAGTGAATGCCCCTTCACCAGAGTATTCACTGGTTGTTGGTGACACCGCCTCTGATATGAAGTCGGCACTTGCATACGGTTCTAAAAATATTTTTGGTGTCTTAAGCGGTGCGCATGGAGAAAAAATGCTCATCGAAGCCGGCGCGACATCTGTTGTTAACTCTGTCGCCGACATTTCTTCACTGTTGTGATACCAAGCCTTCACTAACAGTTCAGCAGAATTGCCTTCACCTTTAACCCTGCAATCCCCCAATGTTTGGAATCGGTGCTGATACTTAGCGCACAATCCTTAGGAAGGGATCACAAATATGCGCGCAAAGCGTTTAGTAATTGCTGCAACATCTGCAGCAATCTTGGCGTCAGGACTCGTTGTTGCAACAGGCCCGGCACAAGCAGCAGTTAATTACTGCACAGTTCAAAACCTTCAGCAAGCCGGCGGAATGGATGCCCTCGTAAAGGCAGCCAAGGCTGAGAAGGAACTTAACATCATCACAGTCCCACGTGACTGGGCAAACTACGGTGAAGCAATCGACTTGTTCACCAATGCATTTGGTATCAAGATCAACGATGACAATCCTGAAGGTTCTTCAGCATACGAAATTCAGACAATTAAGACAGCTCCTGCATCAAAGCAGCCAGATGTTGTAGATATCGGAGTTTCAGTACTTCCTGACGCACTTGGAATCGGCCGCAAGGCACTCTTTGCTCCTTACAAGGTAGCAACATGGAATGACATTCCTGCAGAATGGAAAGATTCAAATGGACTTTGGTACGGCGATTACTACGGTTTGATGGCGATCTCATATGACGCATCACTGCCTAAGGCGCCAACATCAATCAAGGCTCTCCTAACAGATCCAGCATTTAAGGGCGCATTCGCTCTTTCAGGAGATCCAACATCATCACAACAGGCACTTATGGGCCTCTTCGCAATCGCTGCATCTAATGGCGGAAGCGCGACAAATATCATGCCGGGAATCGAAGCACTGAAGGCTGCAAAGGCAGCTGGAAACTTTGTTTCTGTCATTGGAAACTCAGCGAACTACGCGGCTGGTGCATACAAGGCAACAATCACTTGGGACTTCAACGGTCCAGGAGCGATTGCATCTTCAGCGGCGGCAGGCAAGCCACTGAAGTTCGTTATTCCTTCAGATGTTGCTCTTCAGGGAACTCCTTACCTACAAGCAATCAACACAAAGGCACCACACTGCGCAGCAGCGCGCCTCTGGGAAGAGTTCTTGTACTCACAGAACATCGGTAAGGGTTCAAAGGACATCACAGCAGCAGATAAGAAGCTTTCAGGTTCAAAGCTCTTTAAGTTGATCATGGGTGGACAGAACATTTGGGTAGCTGGTGCAGCTCACCCAATCACAGAAGCAGCAATGATTAAGAAGAAGACAATCGTTGATGCTCCAGAAGGCTTCGCTGTTCCAAAGACAGCAAAGCGAATTGCTCCGTCACCAGATCAGCAAACCGAACAAAAGGCAATTGTTGTAACTGAATGGCCAAAGCTCTAAACATATGAAACAGTCAACGACCTCCAACGTTGACGTGAAAGGCGCTCTTGTAAAAAAGGGCGCCTTTCACGGTTTTCTTACCTCTTCCCCCATTGCACTACTACCTCTTTTTCTATTTCTCCTCGTCTTTTTTCTCTGGCCGATTGGCGCACTTACCGGCAACGCTTTTAAGAGCAATGAAGGCGCCTTTACATTTTCCAATATCACAATGCTTTTTCAAGATCCATACCGAATGGCATTTAAGAACAGCATCACACTTGGGCTACTTTCTGGTCTTGTTGGAGCTATCCCAGGGCTAGCAATTGCAATGGCAATTGAGAAGCAGGGAAATCAAACTCTTAAGAAATTTATAGCCTCAATCAGTGGAGTTCTAGCCAACACTGGCGGCGTTCCTCTTGCATTTATGTTCCTTGCTGCATTCGGGCCAGCTGGATTAGTTATCAGCGCCCTTAAATCAGTAGGACTTGATTTGTATGGATTGGGATTCACACTATTTTCCTTCACTGGGCTAATTATTATTTATGCCTACTTCCAAATCCCCATTATGGTCATTGTTATTACGCCAGCGCTTACTTCACTGCGCAAGGAGTGGAAAGATTCAGCTTCAAACTTAGGTGCGTCAAAGTTTCAGTATTGGCAAAAGGTAGGGCTACCTATCTTGATGCCTTCATTTATTGCGTGCTACTTGCTCCTGTTTGCGAGTGCATTCTCAGCCTTTGCAACTGCAAGAGCATTGACAGTGGGAAATATTGCCCTCGTCCCCCTACAAATTGGTGCCCTCGTTGATGGGAACGTAACAATTAACCAAGCCAATCTTGGATACGCGTTGGCATTTGGAATGATTGTCATCTCTCTTGTTGCGATGATCCCCTATATTTGGATTCAGAATCGCACCGCAAGATGGCAAGTGCGATGAAGAAAAACTTCGCCGCTAATCTCGTTTTAATTGTTACTGGCATCTTCATCTTCTTTCCACTCTATGCAGCAACAGAGTTTTCACTTCGCAATGGTGCTGAGCACACACATGGTTTTGCGGCATACCGATGGATATTTGCTCAGAGTGGTTTCATCGAAAATCTTGGGATCACACTCAGGGTAACTTCGCTAGCTGTAGTCCTAAATCTATTGATCATGGTCCCAACAGTTACTTGGCTTCACCTATCAGGTCAGCGCTACAAGAGACTGGTGGAGATTCTCACTATCTTGCCTCTGATATTTCCAGTCGTAGCACTTGCGACTGGCGCTCAACTTGCGATGCCAGATTTTATGCAGAATTCAGTCTACGAACTCTCATTCTTCTATGTTGTTATTGCGATGCCATACACATATCGGGCCCTCGATATTGGGCTATCAGGTCATCCCTTATCAACGATTACCAATGCTGCACGCAATCTTGGCGCTTCTTGGTTAAAGACGCTTACATCTGTAGTTATTCCCACAATTCGCCCTTCGATATTGGCTGCACTGTTTTTGATGGTGGCGTTATCGCTTGGTGAATTCACTTTGGCACAACTACTTCACTGGTCGACTTTCCCTGTTTGGGTAACAAACGTCTCACAGCAGAACATTATTGGAGCAACAGCTTTAGCAATTGGCTCCTTGTTCTTTGCATGGATATTGCTCTTCGGCTTTAGTTTCTTTGGCAGCAAGAATTCAACAACCGTTCAGGAAGAGGAATAATGAGCAAAGACTCACTCACAGTTAAGGGCTTAAGCCGCCAATTTGGATCAGTACTTGCTCTCGATAATTTCAACATCAATGTGGCTAAAGGTGAACTTGTTGCACTACTTGGGCCATCTGGATGTGGCAAGACGACCGCGCTGCGCATCATCGCAGGACTAGAAAAGTCGAATTCAGGATCGGTAACGCTTAATGGGAAAGTGATTACTGATGAGGCCGCACACATTCGTAATATGGGAATGGTTTTTCAGGCATACAGCTTATTTCCACACTTAAGCGTTGCAGAGAATGTTGCATTTGGATTAAAGATGCGCAAAGTTGCAAAGAAGAAGCGCGATAAGAAAGTTAACTCAATTCTGGAATTAGTCGGACTTGGAAACCATCACAAGCGCTTTGCCCATCAACTATCTGGAGGCCAGCAGCAACGTGTAGCTCTTGCTCGAGCACTTGTTATCGAACCTGAAGTTTTATTACTTGATGAGCCCCTCTCGGCGCTAGATGCACAAGTTCGCACCAATCTCCGGGAGGAAATCCGCAGACTTCAGCTCTCACTTGGTACAACAACATTATTTGTAACGCACGATCAAGAAGAGGCGATGGCCATCTCTGATCGTGTTGGAGTGATGAGCAACGGCCGTCTCGAGCAGATTGACACACCGGATGTTCTCTACAACACCCCAGCGACTGCTTTTGTAGCGAATTTCGTAGGGGTTATGAACCACATCCCAGGCGTGCGCTCAGGCAAATCAGTATCCATCTTTGGCGATAGCTACAAGGTAAGGAATCTCGATGGCGGCGATGGGCATGTCATAGCGCTCATCCGCCCTGAACAACTTGACGTTGAAGACGCAAAAAAGCATGGCAATGCTCGGGTAGTAACGCGTTCATTTCTTGGTGCATCATCACGCATCATCTGTGAATTAACAGATGGAACCATTGTGCAATCACTAAAACCAAGTTCTGAATCTGGTGATTTGCACCCAGGAGAAATGATTAACCTTTCAATCAATACGAAAGAAGTACTGATAGCAAATGCCTAACTCACTGAATGGAAAGATTGTTCGTTGCAAAGCGAACCCGAAATCACCATGGACTGATTTAGTTATGGATAGTGGTGAAATTGCAGTTGGTGCTGAACCGCGCGAACGCAAGGCAATCGCAGCATTTATCCATATGAGCGATCTTCATATTTGTGATGCCGCATCACCGGCTCGCCTGGAATTCCTTGATCGTCTTGCAGATCCAGATAGTCCACTCTCTGCGCTAGTTCCCTATGTGGGAACATATCGAGCGCAGGAGTTCTTAACTACTCATGTCCTTGAAGCCATGGTTAGAGCTGCAAACGAGATTACACATGCACCAATGACAGGTGCACCCATCGATGCAGTAATTATTACGGGTGATGTCACTGATAACGCACAGACCAACGAACTATCTTGGTATAAAAGTATTCTTGAAGGTGGAAATATCAACCCTAAGAGTGGAAGCGCAGAGAAGTCAGAAGCAGCTCATTCATCAAATCCTGAAACCTATGATGTTCGGTACTACCATCCCGACGGCCCCCCACAAGGGATAGATCCTGATCGACCTCACACAGAGCATGGATTCCCACATTACAAAGGGCTACTGGAGGCCTCGGAAGCGGAATTTATTGCAGAAGGCATGCAACATAAGTGGCTAGCAGTCCACGGAAATCACGATGCACTGCTTCAAGGGACTGCCGCTCCTACACCACTTCTTAATGATTTAGTGCAAGGTACTTCAAAACTTTCTGCGCTCAAGAGCATGGATGATTTAGCAACCCTTTTCACTGGTTTTGGGGAAGTGGGGCCTGCGGTTTATCCAGGTGTTGATCACCTCGATACTGTCGAAGTAACTGCCGACCCACGACGCAAATTAGTCACACTCGATGAATGGGTAGACATCCATACAAACTGTGGTCACGACCATGGTTTAGATAGTGAGCAGCCAGAGACGGCGTATTGGTATCGCAATATCGGCCCACGTGTTCGACTCGTAGGGCTCGATACAGTAAATCGATACGGCGGTTGGCAAGGGTGCATTCATCGCGAACAATTTGAGTGGTTACGCGAACTCTTGGAAGCATCGAAAGATAAGTACGTCGTTCTCTCCTCACACCACCCGTTAGAGAATCTATTTAACGGGTATGTGCCAGATGGTGAGGGTAAACCTGCGCTTGAGAAAGAAATTCGCGAACTCCTTGAAAAATACCCCAATGTCATTCTCTGGTTCTCTGGACATGTCCACGATCATAAAATTCAAGAGTGCTTAAAGAGCGATGGCACCCATGCATTCTGGGAGATTCGTACAGGTTCGCATATAGATTGGCCCCAACAATCTCGCGTCATAGAAATTATGAAAGTTGAAAACGATCAGATTGTTATCGGAACTTCAATTATTGATCATACAGGACCATTGCTATTTACTGGAAGTGCGAAAGAGTTAAAAGACCCGGTTGCACTCGCAGGGTTTTCTAGGCTCTTGGCGGCCAATGATTGGCAGCGTCATCGCGCCGGTGTTAACTCCTTTGAAACCCTTGAAGGCCAGCCGGAGGATAGAAATATTTGGCTATGGGCGAACGATCCACTTGATTAGCCACCAGGCGTTATAGGCTCTGCCCGTGCTACTCAGTGACCGCGATATCCGCTCCGAAATTCAATCAGGCCGCGTTGCCGTTGAGCCATTTGAAGAGGCGATGATCCAACCTTCATCAGTTGATGTCCGCCTGGATAAGTTCTTCCGCGTCTTTGAGAACCACAAGTACTCAGTGATTGATCCATCAATCGAGCAACCAGAGCTCACCCGCGAAGTCATCGCCGAAGATGGCGAAGCATTTATCTTGCACCCAGGTGAATTCGTTCTCGCATCTACCTATGAAATCATCACACTTCCTGATGACATCGCCGGCCGCTTAGAGGGAAAGTCATCACTGGGGCGCCTTGGACTTCTTACCCACTCAACTGCCGGCTTTATCGATCCAGGTTTTTCAGGTCACATCACCCTCGAGCTCTCCAACGTTGCCAACCTGCCGGTGAAGTTATTCCCAGGCATGAAAATCGGTCAGCTCTGTCTGATTAAACTCTCATCCCCTGCTGAGCATCCTTACGGCTCAGCAATCTATGCATCTCGTTATCAAGGACAGCGCGGGCCAACTCCAAGCCGTTCCTTTATGAATTTCCACCAAAGTAAAATCAAATAACTCCTAGATAATCTCTATCTGGGGGAATACCAACCAGGCTTAAGGGGTTGAAGTAAGTATGGAAATTATCGTCATTGGCGCACTTGTCCTTCTTGTTATCTTTGCTGTTGCTCAGTACAACCGCCTCATACGACTGAACATCACCGTCGATGAGGCATTCGCGCAGATTGAGGTTCAACTCAAGCGCCGCGCAGACTTGATCCCTAACCTCGTTGAGACCGTCAAGGGTTATGCCGCACATGAGCAGAGCACCTTTGATGCTGTCGTTGCAGCCCGTGCTAAGTCAACAAGTGCATCCACTGTTGCAGATGTTGCAGCAGCTGATGGCGCACTCACCAACGCCCTACGTGGCTTGCTTGCAGTTGCTGAGGCATATCCAGATCTGAAAGCATCTCCTAACTTCTTATCTCTCCAAGAAGAACTTTCAACTACAGAGAATAAAGTTTCCTTCTCACGCCAGTTCTATAACGACACTGTGCGATCACTCAATACAGCTGTGAAGACAGTGCCTACCAACTTCTTTGCAGGCTTTGCCAAGGTAAGCGCTCGCGAATTCTATGAAGTAGAAAACGCTACAGATCGTAACGTTCCTAACGTTAAGTTCTAATTCAATTTATGGCTGAAAATAACTTTCGCGCACTGCAATCTGCTAATAAAGGAAAGACCTATTTCCTGCTGGCATCGATGGGTGTTCTAACATGGTTTGTTGCATATGCTGCAATGACATATTTCGGCGTGGGCACAGCATCAACGATGGTGCCGATGGCGGTGGGTTTTGCGTTGATTGGTGTGTGGGGTTCGTATTACGGCTCAGATAAATTAGTTCTCACCATGACAGGTGCCAAGCTGATTACTCGCGAGGATGCACCAGAGCTCTTTAATGTGATTGAAGAAGTTGTCATTGCAAGTGGACTACCAATGCCGAAGGTTGCCATCGTTGAAGATAGCGCTCCTAATGCATTTGCCACAGGGCGAAATCCAGAACATGCACTGATTGCCTTTACAACACGCATCCTTGAGGTGATGGATCGCGATGAACTGCAAGGCGTTATTGCTCACGAAATGTCACATGTGGCAAACCGCGACACATTGGTTTCAGCAGTTGCTGCAACAACGGCTGGTGCGATCGCAATCTTGAGTGACTTCCTCACTCGCATGATGTGGTTTGGTGGAGGTAGAGATAGAGATCGCGGCGGTAATTCAAATCCACTCGCACTTGTTTTCTCTCTTGTCGTTCTTATGCTCGCACCCATTGCGGCGATGTTATTAAAATCTGCGATTTCACGTAAGCGTGAGGCGTTAGCTGATGCCACTGCAGTTTCATTCACAAGAAATCCAGCAGGGTTGCGTAAAGCACTTGAAGTATTAGCTGCTGATTCAACTGTCGTGCGTCAGAAATCAAATGCGGTTGCGCATATCTGGATTGAATCTCCGCTCGATGGACAGACAGTCTCTAAATTATTTAGTACCCATCCACCGATTCAAGAACGTATCGCCACACTTAAGGCGATGGAGTCACTCGGCCCTGCGGGGGAATAACAAGCTAAATACAGCGCCATTACCCAGTGTTGATTCCACAGAGACGCTTCCACCATGGGCGCGCATCACAGCATCAACAATAGAAAGACCTAACCCACTGCCATCAGCGCCAGTTCGAACACGTGATGCATCTGCGCGATAGAAACGTTCAAAGATTCGTTTTTGATCCTCGATAGATAAACCAGGTCCCTTATCTGCCACGGATACTTCAATTCCAGTATCGGTTGAATGGATAGAAACCGTGATGGGTGTTCCTGCAGGAGTATGAGCACGAGCATTGGCAAGTAAGTTTGCAACTACTTGGTGGATGCGCACTTCGTCCCCCAGTGTGAAGATTTCAGTATCTGTTGAATTCAGGGTCACGGGATGCTCAGGTCCTGCAGCGCGAGCTGAAATTACCGCATCTTCAACAACCTTATTGATATCAACTGGCTTTGAATCCATCTCACGCGCTTGATCTAGGCGAGCTAGAAGCAAGAGATCTTCTACAAGTGAGCCCATGCGCTTTGATTCATTCTCAATTCGGCCGATGAGTTCGGTTGTCTCTTTCTCACCAGTGACAGCGCCTTGGCGGTGCAGTTCAGAGAACCCGCGAATTGCGGTGATGGGTGTGCGCAGCTCGTGAGATGCATCAGCAACGAAGCGGCGTAGTTTGTTCTCACTTTCTGTGCGCACAGAGAATGCTTCTTCAATACGTGTGAGCATCGTGTTAAGTGAAGTGACAAGGCGACCCACTTCAGTTGATGGATCAGCTTGTGGCATACGGGCAGAGAGGTTTCCTGCAGCAATCTCTTCCGCTGTCTTCTCCGCATCCTCAAGAGGCCGCAAGCCCACTTTGATAACTGTGCGAGCAGCCAGAGCAATAAGAAGCAAGAGAAGTAAACCGATGAGTGCAAAGAGAAAACCAAGTCGTGAAGTGGTGCGATCCAGATCGCCCAACGATTGCGCCGCAACAATTGTCCCGCCGTTATTGGGAAGAGCGCGTGCAATTATTCGGAAATCTGGACCGGGAACTTCGATAGAAAATGGTTTCTCGCCATGGGATGCAACCTCTGAAGGCAGTAGCCCTATGACGTAATCACTGATGGGCGCTGAGTTGAGATCTCCTCCAAGGCCTCCGACAATATTTCCTTGTTCATCAAGGAGTGTGAGTGATGTTGATGTGGGGATACGAGTAAGTGGTGAACCAAGACCTTTTCCTGTTGTGGGAGGAACATTTTCCCCAAGATCGCCCTCACTTGCTTCATGAGCAATACCTGATTGCTGCACACGATCAAAAGTGCCACTGGTAATAACAGCTAGCTGCTTATCAACTTCTGAAGTTAAGTAATGTTTGAGAAGTGATTGCGTTGCAATGCTTGCGCTAAAGAAACCAAAAGCGGTCAGAAGTACGATGCCGAGAGTGAGTCGACTACGTAGGCTCCAGGTGGCAAATGGCGAGCGCATAAGAGTTACTTAACAGCTGGCAATCTAAGTCGATAGCCAACACCGCGCACGGTGTGAATGAGCGCAGGTTCATAGATATCAATCTTCTTGCGAAGGTATGAAATATAGGTTTCAACGATTCCTGCATCTCCACCAAAGTCATAATCCCAGACATGATCGAGAATCTGTGCTTTGCTCACTACACGATCTGCATTGATGAGAAGGTAGCGAAGCAGAGTGAATTCAGTAGGAGATACTTCAAGTAAGTGCCCTGCGCGATGGACCTCGTGAGTCGCCTCATCGAGCTCAAGATCTGCAAAGCGAATCTTTTCATCATCCATTGTCTGCTCAGTAACACCGATGCGACGAAGAAGTGCGCGAAGTCGTGCAACAAGTTCTTCAAGACTAAATGGCTTGGTCATGTAATCATCGCCGCCAATGGTTAAGCCTTGTACTTTATCTTTCATCTCGTCTTTGGCAGAGAGAAAGAGAACGCCTACTTCAATTCCTTCATTACGAATCTGGCGACAGACTTCAAATCCATCCAGATCAGGCAACATGACATCGAGAATCATTGCGTGTGGTTTAAATTCTTCAGCGATAGTAAGAGCTTGCGAACCTGTTGCAGCCGTTCGCACATCGAAACCAACAAATTTCAAACTCGTTGCGATGAGATCGCTAATACTTGTCTCGTCATCGACGACGAGGATGCGTTGACCGGTTGATTCACTAGTTGTCATAGCCACACCATCCTCTTACAACCTGAGTCTTTGCTGAGAATGTTGCGATGTTACTCAGTGACTGCACACGCTGAATTACATGCATGTAACTTCATACACAATGGGGATAAACCTTGTGGAGAGACGGTATTTTTACAACTTTTTAATGGGAACCCTCACCCGCCTGCTCTTCGCGCGGTATTTCCCACTCCTAAGGCTTTTCAGGGTTATTTGACTTTCTATTTAGCGATAGGATTTGCGCCTGCTGTTGAGGAATTACCGCTCTACAGCCCCATACAGGACTTTTGAAGGAGCCCCCCTTGGCTGATGTGAAGAAGGAATCCGGCGGATATGACGCCTCCTCGATCACCGTCCTTGAGGGTCTTGAGGCAGTCCGCAAGCGCCCAGGTATGTATATCGGCTCCACTGGTGAGCGCGGCCTTCACCACCTTGTCTATGAAATCGTCGATAACGCAGTAGATGAGGCGCTCGCAGGCTATTGCACAGAGATTGCCGTAACGCTGATGGAAGATGGATCTCTTCGCGTCGTTGATAACGGTCGAGGAATTCCCGTTGATATTCACCCGATTGAGAAGAAGCCAGCTCTTGAAGTTGTTCTGACCGTATTGCACGCGGGTGGAAAGTTCGGAGACGGTGGTTACTCAGTCTCTGGTGGTCTCCACGGTGTTGGCTCATCCGTTGTTAATGCGCTTTCAACAAATCTATCTGCAAAGGTAATGCGCGATGGGTTTATCTGGACACAAGAGTACAAACTTGGCGTTCCAACTGCGCCTGTTAAAAAAGGTGAGGCAACGACAGAGACCGGAACAACAATTCAATTCTGGCCATCTGAAGAAATCTTTGAAACAACTGATTTTTCTTTTGAAGTTCTCTCTGCACGATTTAGAGAGATGGCATTTCTTAATCGCGGGCTGATTTTATCTCTCACAGATATGCGACCTGGCCACGTTGATGAAAAAGGCGAACAGCTCACTGTGCGCTTTCAATACCAAGGTGGAATTACTGACTTTGTAAAGCACCTGAATTCAACTCGCGGAGAACTGCATAAATCAGTCATTGCGCTGATCGCCGAAGATAAGAAGGCGCGCCTCTCTCTTGAGGTCTCCATGCAGTGGAATAACGGCTTCTCTGAATCCGTCTATACCTTTGCAAATACCATTCACACACATGAGGGCGGAACACACGAAGAAGGCTTTCGCACAGCACTCACATCTGTCGTCAACAAGTTCGCCGAAGAACAAGGTTTGATCCGCAAGAAGGAAGATCGCCTCACAGGAGATGATGTTCGTGAAGGTCTGACAGCGATTGTCTCTATCAAACTGGGTGAGCCACAGTTTGAAGGACAGACAAAGACAAAGCTGGGCAACACCGAAGCAAAGTCCTTTACACAGAAGGTAGTTAATGAACATCTGACTGCATGGTTTGAACAAAACCCTCAAGAGGGCAAAGACATTATTCGTAAATCAATTGATGCAGCATCTGCTCGCGTTGCAGCACGTAAAGCACGCGACTTAGCGCGTAATCGAAAAGGTTTGCTTGAAGGTCGCGGAATGCCAGGAAAGCTCGCTGATTGTCAGTGGACTGATCCTTCAAAGTGTGAGCTCTACATTGTCGAAGGTGACTCTGCAGGCGGCTCGACTAAGGGTGGTCGCGACTCACGTAATCAAGCTGTATTGCCTATTCGTGGCAAGATTCTTAACGTTGAGAAGGCGCGCATCGATCGTGTACTGCAGAACAATGAGGTGCAGGCACTGATTACTGCGCTCGGTACCGGTGTTCATGATGATTTCGATATTGCAAAACTTCGCTATCACAAGATTATTTTGATGGCAGATGCTGACGTTGATGGTCAGCACATTCGCACGCTGCTTCTCACACTCCTCTTCCGCTTTATGCGCCCACTGATTGAAAATGGTTTTGTCTATCTCGCGCAGCCTCCGCTCTATAAGTTGAAGTGGGGCGGTAAAGACTCTGTCGAATACGCATTTAGCGATCGAGAGCGCGATGGCATGATCAAGATTGGCCTGGATGCTGGAAAGCGTTTACCTAAAGATGACGGAATTCAGCGCTTTAAGGGACTTGGTGAGATGCCTGCTAAAGAGTTGTGGGATACCACAATGGATCCTGAGCACCGAGTTCTGATTCAAGTAACTCTTGATGATGCAGCAGCAGCCGATGATTTATTCTCAGTTCTTATGGGAGAAGATGTTGAACAACGTCGCGCATTTATTCAGCGCAACGCTAAGGATGTTAGGTTCTTGGATATCTAATGGCTATTGATGAGACAACACCGGAAGAGGTAACTTTCGATCGCATCGAAAAAGTTGACCTTCAAGTTGAGATGGCGCGAAGCTATCTCGACTATGCGATGTCAGTTATCGTCGGTCGCGCACTCCCTGATGTTCGCGATGGCCTCAAGCCAGTTCACCGCCGTGTTTTATATGCAATGTATGACGCTGGCTATCGTCCAGATAAGGGTTATTACAAATCTTCTCGTATCGTCGGTGATGTCATGGGTAATTACCACCCGCATGGTGACACCGCGATCTATGACACCGTTGTTCGTTTAGCGCAGCCGTGGTCACTTCGTTATCCATTGGTAGATGGAAACGGAAACTTTGGTTCACCTGGTAACGATCCAGCTGCAGCGATGCGTTATACCGAAGCGCGCCTTGCGCCTATCGCGATGGAGATGATGCGCGATATCGATGAAGATACCGTCAACTTCTCACCTAACTACGACGGTCGCTCACAAGAGCCAGATGTATTGCCATCACGTTTTCCCAACCTTCTCGTCAACGGCTCTGCAGGTATCGCAGTGGGTATGGCGACAAATATCCCACCGCATAATCTTCGCGAAATTGGCGAAGCAGTTATCTATGCCCTCGAACATCCTGAGATGGCTTCCCCTGATCTTCTCAACCATATGCTCACCATCGTTAAGGGCCCTGATTTCCCAACGAAGGCGCTCATTGTTGGCCGCGGTGGAATCGAAGATGCCTATCGCACAGGCCGTGGTTCAGTCACGATGCGCGCAGTGGTTAATGTTGAAGAGATCAATAAGCGCACATGCCTTGTTGTCACTGAACTTCCATACCAAGTAAACCCAGATAATTTAGCTTTAAAGATCGCAGAACTTGTTAAAGATGGCAAGATCAAGGGCATCGCTGATGTGCGCGATGAAGGTAATGAGCGTTTAGGCCAGCGCCTAGTCATTGTTCTTCAATCATCTGCAATTCCTAAGGTCATCCTGAATAACCTTTATAAGCAGACACAGTTGCAAGACACATTCGGTGCCAATATGTTGGCTCTCGTTGATGGCGTGCCACGCACACTGCGTCTTGATGAATTCATCAAGTACTACATCGAGCACCAAGTTGAAGTTATTGTCCGTCGCACCAAGTTCCGCTTGGTTGAGAAAGAGAAGCGTGCACATATCCTTAAGGGATACCTGAAGGCACTTGATGCACTCGATGCTGTGATTGCACTTATCCGTGCATCAAAGACACCTGAAGAGGCTCGCACAGGTTTGATGAAGCTCCTTGATGTTGACGAAATTCAAGCGAACGCTATTTTGGATATGCAGCTGCGTCGTATCGCAGCCCTTGAGCGTCAGAAGATCAATGATGAGTATGAAGGCTTGATGGCTGACATCATCGAACTCAATGCAATCTTGGCATCAGAGGCTAAACAGCGCGAAATTATCAAGACAGAGCTTACAGATTTGATCGCAAAGTATGGCGATGAGCGCCGCACACAGCTTGTTGCAAGCGAAGGTGACTTCTCTGCAGAAGATTTAATTCCAGATCAGGATGTTGTGGTCACTATTACTCGCGGCGGATATTCAAAGCGCACCAGCGCTGATCTCTATAAATCACAGCGTCGTGGAGGTCGCGGCGTGAAGGGTGCTGCTCTTAAGCAAGATGACGTCGTTGATCACTTCTTTGTTGCATCCACTCACGACTGGCTATTGTTCTTTACTAACCAAGGTCGCGTCTATCGTGCAAAGGTTCATGAGCTTCCCGATGCTGGTCGCGATGCTCGCGGTCAACACGTTGCAAACTTGATGGCATTTAAGCCAGATGAGCAGATTGCACAAGTACTTTCATTTAAGGATTACAACGCAGCACCATTCTTAGTTCTTGCCACAAAGAATGGTCTTGTGAAGAAGACTCCACTTTCTGAATACGACTCACCTCGCACCGGTGGATTGATTGCAATCTCACTTAAGCCAGGAGATGAAGTTGTCTCCGCATCCCTTGTTCGCAATGGCGATGAGTTGTTACTTGTTTCTAAGAAGGCGATGTCTCTGCGCTTTACAACAGATGATGAATCACTTCGTTCAATGGGTCGATCAACATCAGGTGTCATAGGTATGAAGTTCCGCGCAGGCGATCAACTTCTTACGATGTCACGCGTTGATGCCGAAACATCTGTGGGTGCATTTGTCTTTACAGCTACCGATGGTGGTTATGGCAAGAAGACTCCAATTGATGAATATCGATTACAAGGTCGCGGCGGAATTGGAATTAAGGCTGCAAAGATTGATGAAGATTCTCGCGGAACACTTGTCTCAGCACTTGTCTTAGTTGATAGCGATGAAATTCTGGCGATCACATCTGCTGGAACCGTGATGCGCACCCCAGCTGCTGAAGTGCGCCAAACTGGGCGTGACTCAATGGGCGTTCGCCTGGTGAACCTGGATGTTGGTGCGACCCTGTTATCTGTGACCTGCAACAGCGAAGATGAGATTTCTCCGCAAAAGTAGTAGGGTTCACGCCTGTAGTTATGGCTTAGCCGTTTTGGCTACTTGATGAATTTCAAGTAACCTTGCGCTTCTGCTCACGTTCGAAAGTTCGTTTGCGGGCCCATAGCTCAGCCTGGTTAGAGCGCTTCCCTGATAAGGAAGAGGTCGGTGGTTCAAGTCCACCTGGGCCCACCCGTTCTAATACGGGGACCTAGCTCAATTGGTAGAGCACCGCCTTTGCAAGGCGGGGGTTAGGGGTTCGATTCCCCTGGTCTCCACAAGAAGCCCACCTTATGGTGGGTTTTTTACTATCAAGCAGCGATTGGAAATCACATGTCATCAACAGCAACTCTGCACACATCCCTTGGCGATATCGTCATCGAGCTCTTTCCTAACCACGCACCTAAGACTGTAGAAAACTTTGTCGGTCTTGCAACCGGTGCTAAAGAGTGGACTGATCCACGCACTGGTAAGAAGTCAACAGAGAAGCTCTATGACGGAACAATCTTTCACCGCGTCATCGCTGGCTTCATGCTTCAAGGTGGAGATCCACTCGGACAGGGATTCGGCGGACCTGGTTACCAGTTCGCAGATGAATTCCACGGAGAACTTCAATTCGATCGCCCATACATCCTTGCAATGGCTAACTCAGGACCTGGAACAAATGGTTCACAGTTCTTTATCACTGTTGCTCCAACAACTTGGCTCAACCGCAAGCACACAATCTTCGGTGAAGTAAAAGATGCCGCATCACAAGCTGTCGTTGACAAGATTGGTTCAACTCCAACAGGCGCGCAAGATAAGCCTGTAACACCAGTTGTTATCAATAGCGTCACTATCGCGTAATTAATGCCACGTATGAAGCAGCGATCAGCAGTTCTTACGCTGATCACTGTTATCTGCGCCTTTTATCTCTGGGAACTTGTTGATTCAGGGATTATTGGAACATTCGCTCTCTATGGAATCGATCTACTTAAGGTAACAAACGAGTGGTATCGACTTCTCACTGTTGCGTTAATTCATGATAATTCCAGCACAATCCCTATTCACTTAGCTTTCAACATGCTTGCACTGCACTCACTTGGAACACCGATTGAAACCTTCTTAGGTCGCACAAAGTTCTTAGTGATCTTCTTCGTCTCACTCATTGGCGGAGCCCTCGCATCAGCGATGTATCTCGGCAACAATGGTTACTCCATCGGAGTATCTGGCGCCGTCTTTGGCCTTTTTGGTGCTTGGGTTGTTATTGGTCGCAAGATTGGTGCTGAAGTAAAGAGCACACTTGTGATTATTGGTCTGAACTTCGTTCTTGGATTTACGATCGGCGGAGTCGATTGGCACGCACACCTTGGTGGTCTTCTTGTGGGCGCTGCGATTACAAAGGTATTACTTAGCTCTTCACGTTCCTAAGCAATATTTGCGCAACATCGAGAACTTCAACATCTGATTGACGAGCAACCATTCCATCGCCAACCATGATGCGACAGAACGGACATGCAACAGCAACTTCTTGCGCACCTGTGTCGATTGCTTCATCAACGCGGTTGAGGTTGATGCGTGTACCAATCTTCTCTTCCATCCACATGCGACCACCGCCACCACCGCAACAGAATGAGCGTTCCTTATTACGTGGCATCTCTTCCACATCGCAACCACTTGCTTGCAGTAGTTCGCGCGGTGGTGCATAGATTTGATTGTGACGACCGAGATAGCAAGGGTCGTGATAGGTCAGCTTCTTATCTGACTTATGCGGGCTTGGCTTCAAGCGCCCCTCTTTAATCAGAGTGTTGAGAAGTTGTGTGTGGTGCAACATTTCAAGTTCAAAGCCACTCTGTGCATAATCGCGACCAATGGTTGTGAAGCAGTGAGGGCAGGTAACAACAACTTTCTTCTTCCCCTTAGGGCGATCACCGAATGTTTCATTAAATGTTGCAATATTTTCTTGAGAAAGAATTTGGTAGAGGAATTCATTTCCGGAGCGACGTGCAGGATCTCCGGTGCAGGTCTCACGCTTTCCAAGAACTGCAAAGTTAACTCCAGCCATGTGGAGAAGTTCAGCGACTGCTTTTGTTGTCTTCTTTGCACGCTCTTCATATGCGCCAGCGCATCCAACCCAGAATAAGTACTCAACTTCTTCAGGAAGTTCGCCACTGACAACGCGCACAGGGAAGTCACACTCTGCAATCCATCCTTCACGATCTTGCTTATTGGCACCCCAAGGGTTGCCTGCCTTTTCAAGATTACGGAATGTGCCACCAAGTTCTGTGGGAAATTCAGATTCAACGAGTACTTGAAAGCGGCGCATATTCACGATGTGATCAACGTGTTCAATATCTACAGGGCACTCTTCAACACAAGCACCGCATGATGTGCAGGACCAGAGGACATCAAGATCAATGGGTGCGTTCTCACCAACAAGGTTCTCAGTCTCAACAACCTTTGCCATTGCGTGATCACGCATCGCCATAATCAAAAGTTTGGGAGAGAGAGGTTTATCTGTGTGCCAAGCAGGGCACTGAGATTGGCATCGGCCGCACTCAGTGCAGCTGGTCATATCCAGCAAGCCCTTCCAGGAGATATCTCCACGTGTGCCAAGACCGAATACATCATCTTCTGCTGGATCTTCGAAGTTAACAGGCTTTCCCTTGGAAAGCATTTCAGGAAGCGCACCAAGTGCTGGCTTATCAATATTGCGCTTGTAGTAGATGTTAAAGAAAGCCAAGAAGCGGTGCCATGCAATACCCATAGTGAGATTGGAGGCAATGACGATAAACCAAGCCATTGAAACAACAATCTTGAGCGTTGCAACAATAACGATTGCGCTTTCAATGGATGCAGTGGACATTGAGTTAAATGCAAGAACTGCTGGCCAAGAGATTGCATAATGCCAATTCCATGAAGTTTCACCAGCCAGTGCACCTTCTAATCCACGTAGTGCAATCACACAGAAGACAACAGCCAAAATCGTTGCTTCAACGTAATATGCCTTACCCATTCCAGAACCACTAAAGCGATTGAGCATTCGAAAGCGAGTTACTTGGCGAATTCCAATGAGAGTAACAATGCTGATGCCGGTCAGCGCTGCGATAACTTCAGCAAAGAGTTCATAGCCAACAAAGTGACCGATGATAGGAAGTGTGAATTCTGGGTTGATTACTTGACCATATGCAGTGACAAGAGTTCCAAAGAGTGCTCCGAAACCAATCATCACAAACCAGTGTGCAATTCCTGTTCCAGTGAAGTTAAGCATCTTAGTGTGACCAAGAACTTCTTTGAGCATATTCTTAAAGCGCGCAGACTTATCGTTGCTGCGAGTTGGATCTGGTTGCTGCTTCTTATAGATAGCGATGAGTTGGCGAACTCGAATTGCAAGCAGGACTAATGCAAATACAGTGATGAGATAGGAGATGCTTGCAAGCGCTAACTTCATGAACGCTAGAGTAATCGTTATTGACGATTTAGGAAGCGAACATGCTTCGGCGTTAACTCATCAAGTGAATTCACACCAAGTAACTTCATATTGCGAACCATTTGGGTGCGCATAATTTCCAGGGCGCGCTCAACACCATCTTGACCGCCAGCCATCAGGCCATAAAGGTATGCGCGTCCCACATAAGTAAATTGAGCACCGAGTGCCACAGCAGCCAATACATCTGCGCCATGCATGATTCCGGTATCGATGTGGATCTCGTAATCCTTCTTAAATTCCTTCTTAATATCTGCAAGTAGGTGCAACATCACTGGAGCACGATCGAGCTGGCGACCGCCATGGTTTGAGAGAAGAATTGCATCAGCACCTAGATCGGCAGCTTTCTTGGCATCCTCAAGGTTTTGAATTCCCTTAACAGTCAAAGTGCCATCCCATTGCTTGCGGATCCACTTGAGATCCTCCCAAGTCATTGTGGGATCGAACATGTAATCAAGGAGTTCACCAACGGTGCCTTCCCAATTTTTCATTGATGCAAATTCAATGGAAGGTGTGGTTAGGAAGTTAATCCACCATGCTGGTCGCGGGATTGCATTAATAACTGTTCCAGCTGTTAAACGTGGAGGAACAGTGAGTCCATTGCGGTAATCACGAATGCGTTGTCCCGCTGCTGGAACATCAACTGTGAGCATCAGGTTTTTAACGCCGGCACGCTTAGCGCGTTCAACAAGAGCCATACTTCCATCGCGGTCTTTCCACATATAGAGCTGGAACCAGTTGCGACCACCGGGTGCTGAAGCAACAACATCTTCAATAGTTGTTGTGCCAAGAGTTGAGAGCGTAAAAGGAATACCAAATTTTTCTGCGGCTCGCGCACCTGCGATTTCGCCTTCTGTCTGCATCATGCGAGTAAAGCCAGTCGGTGCAATGCCGAGAGGCATCGAGAAAGTTTCGCCGAGAGCTGTGCGAGTTAAATCTGCAGTAGATACATCTTTGAGAATGCTTGGGATGAATTCAATGTCACGATATGCCTGGCGTGCTCGCTCAAGACTTACTTCACTCTCTGCAGATCCATCGGTGTAATCAAATGGACCCTTAGGTGTGCGGCGCTTTGCGATATCGCGCAGATCCCAGATTGTGTAAGCCTGCTCAAGGCGACGCTTTTTACGTCGCAGAGTAGGAAGCGAAAATTGAAGAAGCGGTGCAAGTTCTGATGGTTTTGGGAACTGACGCTTTACATTCTTTGCCATAAGAGTTGGCCTTACGTTAAGAGTTCTTTAACGCCACTTAGTTGCGAGTGAGAAACCAACTGCGATAAAGCTAAAACCAATGATCATGTTCCATGCGCCAATTCCTGGAATTGGATAAGCAGTCTGGCTGACATAGAAGATGACGATCCAGAGCAAACCGATGAGGAAGTTAGCGACCATTACTGGAGCAAGCCAAGATGGGCTCTCGAGGATTGGTGATTCTTCCTCAAAATGATGCTGTTCTTCGTGAGCGTGACGCTCGGCAACCTTCTTACGCAATTTCGACTTTGGCATGGGGCCTAGGTTACAGCACAATTACGGCATGGCTCGAATCCTCGTCATCGATAACTATGACTCCTTCGTCTTCAATTTGGTGCAGTATCTGCAGCAATTGGGCGCTGAGTGCACCGTTGTTCGCAATGATGAAGTCGAAGCAAGCGAAGCGGCGAAGTATGACGGGGTCTTGATCTCTCCCGGACCTGGCACTCCCGATAAAGCGGGCGTCAGTATTGCCATGATCAATTACTGTGCAGAAAATTCAATTCCACTCTTTGGAGTATGTCTAGGCCACCAAGCAATAGGTGAAGCATTCGGTGCAACAGTTTCTCGGGCACCAGAGCTACTTCACGGAAAGACTTCACAAGTTATTCATAATGGTGCAGGCGTACTTGCAAATCTTCCTTCACCTTTTACGGCAACTCGTTATCACTCACTTGCAGTTGAACGCGACACTGTTCCTGCAGTTCTTGAAATTACAGGATCTACTGAATCAGGTGTTGTGATGTCTATGCGCCATGTAACTCTTCCTATTGAAGGAGTTCAGTTCCATCCTGAATCTGTATTAACTGAACACGGCCACCAGATGCTTTCTAACTGGTTGGTTAAGTGTGGAGATGTGGATGCACCAAAGCGTGCTGTTGGACTATCTCCTGTTGTGGGTAGCTCTAAGTAATTACGGTTGTCTATTGATCGTAATTGTTACTGACTTACCAATGGTCTGTGTTGTTGCAGCCTCTGGTGCTTGTCGGATAACAACGCCTGCAGGTTGTGCCGAGTCGTAATCATAAAATTCTTTAATCAAAAATCCTGCTTGGATAAGTAGGGTCTTAGCTTGAATAGCTTCGATACCAATCAAGTTCGGGACCGTTACCTCACCGCTTGCAATGGTGAGAATGACAGAACTTCCTGCCTCAGTTACTGATCCCACTGCAGGCATCACATCGAGCACAGTTCCTTGTGGTTGATCTGAAGGGGAAGCAATTGTTTGAGAGACAAGAAGACCAACTGATGTGAGCGCAGATCGCGCATCAATGAGTGACATGCCAACAAGATTGTCAGGAACGATGGCATCTCCTGGTCCGTCAGAGATAGTAAGGACAACAGCTGAACCAACTTTGGCTCGCGTGGTTGCAAGAGGAAGCTGGCTTGCAACTCGATCTCTTGGAATAGCACCGTCGTGGGCATGCTTAATAGTAATGGAGTAATCAGAAAGTAGGGCACGTGCCATCTCTTCACTTAATCCCACAACGTTTGGAACCATTGGTCCTGAATTTGCACCGCCACCGCTCATGAGTAAGCCAGTGATTGCAAGTGCCAAGGCAGCAAAGAATGAACCGCCGAAAATGATTGCCCGACGTCGAGTCATAAAAGGTGTGGTGGCAATCTTGGTTGTTACCTCTTCACCAGCACGCACCTTTGCAATGTCATCGAGCATCGCTTGTGCACTTTGATAACGATCTTCAGGTTTCTTAGAAAGTGCAACAGCGAGAACAATTTCAATACCTTCAGGCAGATCAGATTTTAAGGTGCGCACTAGTGGGGCAGTACTGGATGCATGTTGATATGCAATAGAGACGGGAGTCTCTCCAGTAAATGGTGGCTCACCTGTCAGTAATTCAAAGAGTAAACATCCTGTTGAGTAAATATCGCTACGTGAATCAGCAGGCTCTCCCACAGCTTGTTCAGGTGAGAGATATTGCGCAGTTCCAACAACATTCCATGTGCTGGTCAGTGTTGCACCGAGGTCATCCATTGCACGTGCAATTCCAAAGTCCATTACCTTTACATCACCACTATCGGTGATCATGACGTTTGCAGGTTTAATGTCGCGGTGAACGATCTGTCGTTCATGTGAATACTCAAGACCTGCAAGAATTCCTTCAGCGATTTCAAGTGCGCGATTAAGTGGAAGTCGCTCACCTTGATGAATTAGTTCGCGCAACGTGTGGCCTGAGACAAGCTCCATCACAATGTATGGAGCAGGTTCTTCACCAGAGTCATAGACAGCAACGATTCCAGGGTGATTGAGTCCTGCTGCAGCTTTTGCCTCTTTACGAAAGCGCGAAACAAATGCTGGATCTTTTGCTAAATCACTGCGCAATATCTTGATGGCAACTTCACGTGAAAGACGTTGATCTTGGGCGGTATAAACATCGGCCATGCCGCCTGTACCAATCATCTGACCAAGTAGATAGCGACCGCCGAGCAATGAGTTCATCATTGGGCTGCTCCTATCTTCTCGGTAGTAGTTGGTTGTTCCTCTTCAACGAGATCTGCGATTACTACAGTCACGTTATCGGGTGCACCGTTGATATAGGTTGCATCGATAAGAGCGTTGACTGCCTCATCACGATTCTTGCCCTTGATAAGAGATTTCATCTCTTTATCAGTCAGGACTGAGCTCAAACCGTCACTGCATACTAGGTAGCGATCCTTAATTTTTCCTTCGAATACGGGTAGTGGAAGTTCGAGATTTCCTTCACCCATCAAGACTTGAGTCAGCACAGAGCGCTGAGGATGGGTTGCAATATCTGATTCAGAGATGGCACCTTGATTAAGTAGTTCTTGAATAACGGTGTGGTCAACGCTGAGCTGCTCAAATGAGTTACCGCGCAGGCGATATGCGCGTGAATCACCAATATGAAGCAGAGCTACTGAGTTATCACGCAGGAATAGAGAGGTGAGAGTCGTTCCCATTCCAGCTAGCTGTGGGTTCTCGGCAACTTCGACTTTGAGTGCTTGATCAATCTCGTGAGAGGCATTGAGATAGATGTCATCAGCTGACTCTGAATCAATCTCTGGATTGGTAAAGATTGCAGAGAGTTCAGAAAGAGTTGTAATCGCAATCTTGGACGCAACTTCACCTGCGGCATGTCCGCCCATTCCATCTGCAACGGCAACAAGGTGCGATGATGCAAGGCCGCTATCTTCATTGCCACTTCGAACAAGGCCAACGGCAGATCGCGCAGACGTTGCGAAATAGCTCATGCGGGTAAGCCTAATCTCTTTGCTACTCTTAAGTCTCATGCTTATCTATGCTCACCGCGGCGCTAGCGCGGACTATCCAGAGCTCACTCTTGCTGCCTATGAAGGCGCAGTGGCTCAAGGCGCTGATGGCTTTGAGTGCGATGTTCGATTAACCAAAGATGAGGTTGCCGTTCTCTGGCATAACGCGAGCATGCTCGAGCGCGCAGGAAATCCCGGGTTGATTGCCGAGATGACATATAAAGAGGTATCGCGTGCATACCCACAAATTCTGACCCTGGATGAGTTTCTCGCCTTTGCTGTGAAGAATAAAAAGGGTGTGCTCATTGAGACAAAGCACCCAGTTATTTCGGGTAATCGGATTGAAGAAGTTGTTGTCGAAACTCTGCGCGCAACTAAAGGAATTGAAAAGATTGATGCGTCAGTAATGTCATTTAGTTGGTTTGCAATAGAGAAGATCAAGCGACTTGATCCATCTATTCCAACGACATTTCTGATGCATAAGAACACGCAGTGGTTTCAAGCAAAGTTATCTTCTGCGACTTCCATCGGCCCTGGAATCAATGAACTTCGGGAAGAGCCCATCCGTGCAATGCGAATCAAAAAGCTCGGAAAGTCCCTCAATGTCTGGACTGTTGATGATGCTGCAGATATCAAACTCTGCGAGAAGGTGGGCGTCGATATTCTCATCACAAATATGCCGTCACATGCACGCGAGGTACTCAGGTATCCTTAACCGGTGAGCGCCACCGAAAGCCATACATTCGCCTACTTAGGCCCTGTCGGCACATTTACTGAGGCTGCTCTTAAGAAGATCTCATGCGATACCGATGTGAAGATTCCTTATGCAAATGTCACAGCCGCACTCGATGCTGTGCGCAAGGGCGAAGCACAATATGCACTCGTTCCTATCGAAAATTCTGTTGAAGGTGTTGTTGCTCGCACACTTGATGAACTCGCAAGTGGAGACCCACTGACGATTGCAAGTGAAGTCACTTTGCCTGTCACCTTTGCATTTATGACAAAGCCAGGTGCAACAACAATTAAGCGCATCGGTACACATCCACATGCTGAATCACAGTGCCGCGCATATATTGCAGCCAACTATCTGCATGCAGAGATTGTTCCCACCGCTTCAACATCTGCCGCAGCTGAAGCTGTGAGCAAGGGCGAGCTCGACGCAGCGATTGCATCGAGTGCAGCAGCTGAACATTTCGGACTTGAAATCCGCCAAGACAATATTGGCGACAATGCAGGCGCCGTCACTCGATTCATCTGTGCTCAAAAGCCTGGATGGATTCCTGAGCCAACAGGAAACGATCGCACCTCGATGGCGGTCTTTATCGATATCGACCATGCAGGTGCTTTGCTTGAAATCCTCCAGGTTTTTGCAAAACATGACGTCAACCTGACATTCATCCAGTCACGTCCAACAGGTCGCGAGCTTGGTCACTACCATTTCATTATTGATGTCGAAGGCCATATCAAGGATGCTCCCGTCGGTAGTTCGATTGAAGAGCTTCGCGCAATATGCGATGACATTAGATTCTTAGGTTCTTATCCACGAGAGGTGCGTTCATGATCGATATCAAGTTCCTACGCGAGAACCCTGATGTCGTCCGTGCTTCTCAAAAGGGCCGCGGTGAAAACGTTGAGCTCGTAGATCAGATCATTGCCATCGATGAGATCAAGCGCGCTGCCCTTTCAGAATTTGAAACATTGCGCCAAGAACAGAACGTTCTCTCAAAGAGCGTGGGCTCGGCTAAAGGTGATGAAAAAACCGCCCTGCTTGCTAATGCAAAAGAGTTAGCTGACAAGGTCAAGGCTGCCGACACAAAGCGTTCTGAGATTGAAGAGAAGGCAAAGGCGTTACTTCTTCAGCTCTCAAACTTGCTTGATACTGAAGCACCTATTGGCGGCGAAGAAGATTTTGTCACCATCGAACATGTGGGCACACCACGTGATTTCACTAAAGATGGCTTTGAGCCAAAAGATCACGTTGAATTAGGTAAGTTGCTGGGCGCTATTGATACTGAGCGCGGCGCCAAAGTTGCAGGATCTCGTTCTTACTTTCTCACCGGCGTCGGCGCGCTCCTTGAATTCGCACTCGTTAATTACGCAATTCAAAGTGCGCTCAAGAACGGTTTCTCACCAGTAATTCCACCTGTGCTTGTTAATCCTGCTGCGATGGAAGGAACTGGCTTCTTAGGACAGGCTGCTGAAAACGTTTATCGCATTGAAAAAGATGATGTCTATCTTGTTGGAACTTCTGAAGTTCCACTCGCTGCGATGCATATGGATGAAATCTTGCCTGCAGATAAGTTGCCACTTCGCTATGCCGGTTACTCAACATGTTTCCGTCGTGAAGCTGGAACATATGGGAAAGATACTCGCGGAATTATTCGCGTGCACCAATTCGACAAGGTCGAGATGTTTACCTTCTGTAAGCCAGAAGATGCCAAGGCAGAACATCAGCGCTTATTGCAGTGGGAGAAAGATTTCCTGAACGCGATGGAGATTCCATTTCGCGTGATTGATGTTGCATCCGGTGATCTTGGTTCCTCTGCAACACGTAAATTTGATATCGAAGCGTGGATTCCAACACAAGGCGCTTATCGCGAAGTAACAAGTACTTCTAACTGCACCGAATTCCAGGCTCGACGCCTGAATATTCGTTACAAGGATGCAGATGGTACTAAGGCGATTGCAACACTGAACGGCACATTGGTGGCTATTCCTCGCATGATTGTTGCCATTCTTGAAAACCATCAGAATGCAGATGGCACAGTAAATGTTCCTGCAGCCCTTCAACCATTCCTTGGAATGAAGAAATTCGAGCTTGTGTGAGCGTTCACCAAGATTTCCAGCGCCGCCCAAAGTTAATCGCATCTGATCTCGACGGAACCATCGTCGCTCATTACGGCGATATTACTCAGCGCACCATTGATGCCTTCAGAAAAGCGCACGAGATGGGCGTGCACATATTCTTTGTGACAGGCCGTCCTCCACGTTGGATGCCTGAGATTAAAGAAGCATTTGGAATTGGTAATGCAATCTGTGGCAATGGTGCAATGTTGTATGACTTACAAAACGATAAAGTGTTAGAGGAATGGCTAATCCCAGTAGATGCGCAACTGGAGGCAGTAAACCGACTTCGCAAAGCTATTCCCCAAATTTCATTTGCAGTGGAATCACATAATTACTTCCATCGCGAGAAGGCATATATTCCGCGCTGGGATGTGGGCCTTGATAATGTCGGTGTTGAAAAGATTGAAGAGATTGTGACTTCTCCTGCACTCAAAGTCCTTGCTCGTTGCTCACAGCAAGAGCTCTCATCCGATGAGATGCTCGCGATTGCAACAATTGAACTTCAAGGATTGGTGACAGTTACTCACTCAAATCCTTCTGATTCACTTCTAGAAATATCAGCACTTGGTGTTTCTAAAGGAATGACGCTTGCAAAGATGGCAGCTCGTCTTGATATCGATGCAGCTGATTGTGTTTCATTTGGAGATAATCCCAATGATTTCTCGATGCTTGAATGGTGTGGTCGATCATTTGCAATGGCAGATGGCCATCCTGATGGAGTCAAATATGCAAAGGGCATTGCTGGTCCTTGTGAAGAAGATGGTGTTGCAATCATCATCGAGCAATTGCTTGAACTTCCAGCGTAAATAACTAGACGATTTTTCCAAGAAGCCGATTTCGGGTAATCTCTCCCACGGAGGACTCGCATAGCGGCCGAGTGCACCGGTCTTGAAAACCGGCAAGGGAAACCTTCGTGGGTTCAAATCCCACGTCCTCCGCGCATAATGCCAAACCCGCCCCAGATACTGTGGCGGGTTTCGCATTTTCCCCTTGAGTTGTGGCTGACTTCATAAGCTTTACGAGGGTTACCGCCTAGCGACTTTGCGCTTGTAAGCGCACACTTCTCTCATTAGTTGTAAGAATCTAGGGGAGCACATATGTCCGGAGTTTTTTCTCCAACGCGCGCGAAGATCAAAGAGCGCACACTGCGCACCGATAAGTGGTGGTTAGAGCCTGCGATTACCTTTGGAGTTCTCTTCTCATTCGTTATCTATGCAACATTCCGTGCATTTGAAGGCGCGAATTACTACAAAGATCATCTCATTTCTCCTTTCTATTCTCCATGTCTCTCCCAAGCTTGCGTTCCTGAAGCAACACTCGCCGGCTGGACACCAGTAAGTGCGCAAATCTTTAACTTCGCACTCTCTCCTGCGCTCATCATTTTGATCTTTCCTCTTGGTTTCCGTATGACGTGCTACTACTACCGCAAGGCTTACTACCGCTCATTCTGGTTATCACCACCTGCATGCGCAGTTGCAGAACCTCACACCAAGTACACCGGTGAAACTCGCGCGCCACTCATCTTCCAGAATGCCCACCGTTGGTTCTTCTATGCAGGCCTAGTCTTTAACGTCTTCCTCACCTATGACGCAATCATTTCCTTTAAGAACGTTGAAGGACAGTGGGGACATATGAGCGTTGGAACTGTTGTGCTTCTTGTGAGCTCAACACTTCTCTGGTTCTACTCATTGTCTTGTCACACATGTCGCCACACAGTTGGTGGTCGCTTGAAGCACTTCTCTAAGCATCCTGTGCGTTACAAGCTTTGGACTTTGGTGTCAGCGCTTAACCATAAGCATCAGCAATTTGCTTGGTACTCACTTGCTGGAGTTGCTTTTGCAGATATCTATGTTCGCCAAGTTGCAACTGGCGCCTGGACCAATTTCTACTTCTTCTAAAGGACGATGACAGATATGACACTCGAACGACATAAATACGACGTCCTAGTAATTGGTGCAGGTGGAGCAGGTCTTCGCGCAGCTGTTGAAGCGCGGGAAGCAGGCTTAAGCGTTGCCATCATCTGTAAGTCACTTTTTGGTAAGGCCCACACTGTTATGGCAGAAGGTGGCGCTGCTGCCTCTATGGGTAACGTCAATGACAATGACAGTTGGATGGTTCACTTTCGCGACACGATGCGTGGTGGAAAGTTCCTTAATCACTATCGCATGGCAGAACTTCACGCGAAGGAAGCGCCAGATCGCATCTGGGAGCTTGAGACATGGGGCGCACTCTTTGATCGCACCAAAGAAGGAAAGATTTCACAACGTAACTTTGGTGGACATGAATATCCACGTCTTGCACACGTAGGAGATCGCACAGGTCTTGAAATCATCCGCACGATGCAGCAGAAAATTGTTCAGTTGCAGCAGAAGGACGGTCGCGAATTTGGCGACATGGAAGCAAAGATGAAGGTCTTTGCAGAGTGCACCATTACTGAAATTCTTAAAGAGAATGGCAAGATCGCCGGCGCATACGGTTATTGGCGCGAAAGTGGCGAAGAGGTTCTCTTTGAAGCACCAGCAGTTGTGATTGCAACTGGCGGCGTAGGAAAGACTTTCAAGATTACTTCTAACTCTTGGGAAGGCACAGGCGATGGGCATGCACTTGCTCTCAAAGCTGGTGCGAACCTCGTTGATATGGAGTTCTTGCAATTTCACCCAACAGGAATGGTCTGGCCACCATCAGTACGCGGAATTCTTGTAACAGAATCTGTTCGCGGTGAAGGTGGAATCCTTACCAACTCAGAGGGTGAACGATTTATGTTTAAGTACATCCCAGATGTATTTAAGGATAAGTACGCAGATAACGAAGCAGAAGCAGATCGTTGGTATGAAGATCAGGACAATAACCGTCGTCCACCAGAGCTTCTTCCTCGCGATGAGGTTGCTCGTGCAATTAACTCAGAGGTAAAAGCTGGTCGTGGCACTGAGCACGGTGGAGTATTCCTTGATGTCTCCAAGCGAATTCCTGCAGAAATTATCAAGAAGCGCCTTCCATCTATGTGGCACCAGTTCTATGAGCTAGCTGGCGTAGATATTACGAAGGAAGCGATGGAAGTCGGCCCCACATGTCACTACGTGATGGGTGGCGTTGAAGTTGAGCCAGATACAGCAGCAGCAATAGGAGTCCCGGGACTCTATGCAGCAGGTGAAGTTGCTGGCGGTATGCATGGATCAAATCGTCTCGGTGGTAACTCACTCACAGATCTACTTGTCTTTGGTCGTCGCGCAGGTGCAGGTGCTGCAGATTATGTGAAGAGCGCCAGTGCAAACCCTGTCTCTGATGCAACTATTAAAGCTGCAGCAGAACGCATTGAGGCCCCCTTTAGTCGCGCAGGTGGAGAGAATTCATATTCACTTCACGCAGAACTTCAAGAAGTCACACATAACTTAGTTGGAATTATTCGCACGCGTTCTGAGATTGAGGATGCAATTGCAAAGATTGCAGATATCCGCGCTCGCAGTAAGAATGTTGCAGTAGCTGGTGGACGTAAGTTCAACCCAGGATTCCACTTGGCATTCGATCTCGATAATATGTTGCTCGTTGCTGAATCAACTGCAAAGTCAGCACTGCTACGTGAAGAATCACGTGGCGGTCATACTCGCGATGATTTCCCAGGAATGAATAGCACCTGGCGTCAAGTCAATCACATCTCATCTTTCGATGGTAACCAAGTCAACATCAAGGCGCAGGCCCTTCCGGTAATTCCGAAAGAGCTCTTTGACCTCTTTGATGTTCACGAACTCGAGAAGTACATGACACCGGCAGAAATTGCGAAAGGCGGAACCAACTAATGGCGCGCAAACTTAATCTTCGCATCTGGCGAGGAGATGCAACAGACGGTGGTCTTAAAGATGTGCAGGTAGATGTCAACGAGGGTGAAGTTGTTCTCGATGTTATTCACCGTGTTCAAGCAACACAGATGGGCGACTTAGCTGTTCGTTGGAACTGTAAGGCTGGCAAGTGCGGATCGTGTTCTATGGAGATCAACGGCAAGCCACGCCTTGCTTGCATGACACAGGTTGCATCCTTTGATGAGGATGAAACCATTACTGTGACGCCACTTCGAGCATTCCCGGTAATTAAGGATCTCGTTACAGACGTATCTTTTAACTATAAGAAGTCGATGGAGATTCCTGCATACGAACATCCAAAGGAGCTCGCTCCAGGGGAAGCCCGAATGGAACAGATCGATGTCGAACGCAGCCAAGAATTCCGTAAGTGCATCGAGTGCTTCTTATGCCAGAACACATGTCACGTAATCCGCGATCACGAAGAGAATAAGAAGTCATTTGCTGGCCCACGATTCTTTATCCGTATCGCAGAACTTGATATGCACCCACTTGATATGTTGAAGAACCGCAAGCGCACAGCACAAGAAGAGCATGGGCTTGGAATGTGTAACATCACAAAGTGCTGTACTGAAGTGTGCCCAGAGCACATCAAGATCACTGACAATGCAATCATTCCTATGAAGGAGCGCGTTGTTGATATTAAATACGATCCAGCACGCATGTTCTCAGGATTGTTAAAGCGAGAAAAGCGCAACTAATGTTGCTCATCCGCTGGGCAGTTCTTGCATTCTCAATGTGGATTGCAACGTTGATTGTTCCTGGCATCACCGTTGATGGTGGAGTTGGAACATATCTCTGGGTCGCACTGCTCTTTGGGCTCATCAACAGCATCTTTGGCTCCATCATCAAGGTATTAACTTTTCCGGTCTCCATCGTGACCTTTGGGCTATTCCTCTTTGTTGTTAATGCTGCAATGTTGTCGTTGACTGCGCGTTGGAGTGAGAAGTTGGAAGTCACGGGTTTCTGGTCAGCACTGCTTGCATCCCTGATTATCAGCGTTATCACCACACTCTTTAAATCAACGAAGAAGTTGAAGTGACACTTTTGCAGATCCTGTTAGTCGCAATCGGTGGAGTCTTTGGCTCACTCTTACGCTGGCAGGTTATTGAGACTCTTCCAACACTCTCACTTGGCGTCTTTGTGGTTAATCAATTGGGAGTACTCGCTGCTGGTTATGTCGCCTATCGGATGAAAACTACGATTAACCAACGACTCTTCTGGATTACAGGTTTTGCCGGTGGATTTACGACTATGTCATCACTTGCTTTCATTATTCACGAATCAAACCCATTAAGTGGCTTGCTCTATGCGGCAGCATCACTTGCGGTGAGCTTGCTCATCCTCAATATCCTTAAGGATAAGGCGAAGTCATGAGATTACTTCCCTTTATCGCAGGTGCAGCACTTGGTGCACCACTTCGTTATTTGATTGATAAATTCTTTAGAACTAAATATGTATTCCCTGTTGGAATATTGATTGTCAACGTCGTTGGTTCATTTATCCTTGGCTATACACAAGATAATTACTTCATTATGGGATTCTGTGGTGCATTCACAACATGGTCAGCATTTATGCTCGATGTTGATCGCGAGCTACCTTTCCGCAGGCGCACAGCAATAAACATTGCACTCACATTTGGACTATCTATTGCGGCCGTTGCAGCAGGTTTTGCTCTAGCGTCCTAAGACGCTCTTCATCCACTTTTCGATCTCATCTGGGTGGCGTGGGATATATTCAGAGATATTGCGGCAACCATCAGCCGTGACAACAACATCATCCTCAATGCGAATTCCGATACCGCGGTATTCAGGTGCGAATAACTCATCGTCAGGTTGGATATAGAGACCTGGTTCAACAGTGAGAACCATGCCTTCACGAAGCGGTGCATCGAGATATTGATCTTTGCGAGCTTGTGCGCAGTCGTGAACATCGAGTCCCAAGTGATGGCTTACGCCGTGAAGCGTCCAACGTCGATGCAGACCAACTTCTGGCTTCAGTGATTCCTCTGCTGAAACGGTTAGCACTCCCATATCTGCCAAACCCTTTGCCAATACTGCTTGGCAGGCTTTATTAATCTCAGAGAAAAGAACTCCAGGCTTTATTGCTGCAAAGCCTGCAAGTTGTGACTCATAGACCAACATATAGAGCGCGCGTTGAGCTGGAGTGAACTTCCCATCGACGGGCAGCGTGCGGGTGATATCTGCTGTGTAGAAAGATTCCACTTCAACACCAGCATCAACAAGAACCAATTCACCGCGACGAACATCTCCGTCATTACGAATCCAGTGCAGCACGCATGCGTGTGAACCTGCACCCACGATGGTGTTATATCCCAAATCATTACCGAGAATTCGAGCGCGACCATAGAAGGCAGCATCGAGAACGCGTTCACCACGAGGTGTTTCAACTGCTGAAGGCATCGCATGGATGACATCGTTGAAGCCGAGCGCTGTTGCATCAACTGCTGCCTGCATCTCACGAATTTCATATTCATCTTTGCACAGACGTTGTTCTGATACAAAAATTGAGAATTCTTCTTCGCGATCATGCTTCTTCACTTTAAGGTCTACTGCAGGATCAACACTGCGTAGCGTGAGAGTTTCTTTGCCATCACTCAATAAAGCTTCAAGATCATTTAATTGAAGAGTATCAATTTGATAGCGCGCCTTAGCTTCATCAAGTGTGAAGCGACGACCAACCCAGAGTTCTCCATACTTTGCATCGCGATAGAAAGCATCAGTATCGCGCGTTGAACGAGGATGCATATAGAGGTAAGTAATATGTGAATCACCTGATGGTTCTAGGACAAGAACAGCATCAGCAGTTGCATCTGCTCCTTGCACACCGCTGTAATACACAAATGCGCTATGTGGACGGTAGTTGTAATCAGTGTCATTGGCACGAACCTTGTATCCGCCAGCAGGTAGAACGAGACGAATTCCCTTAAAGGCAGCTGATAACACTTGGCGACGCGAATATGCATAGGTCACAACTTCCAGCGGTGCGATATCTGTCAGATCAGATGGCGTCCAGCCGGATTTCATAAAGTTTGAGAAGAGCTCGGAAGGCGCTTGATCGTGGATGCGCTTTGGCTTATCTGTCGTAACGTCTGCATTCTCGTTATTCATCTTTGAATCCTACGCTTATTAATCTCACTTTTGTATAGTCTGCAAGGGTGAATATCCCTTGATAACCTTGCGAAATGCCCTCAATATTTGAGACTGATGTAGCGCTGGATACGCTCGCAACGATAGCTATTACACGCACAAAAGAATTAATGGAACAGTCAGATAAGTTGCGCGACCGTCGCGAAAAGGCCAACCGTAAGCGTGTAGCCCGTCTCTTTAAAGATCCCAAAGCAATTGAAGCAACCATCACACTCACAGATGAAGTGATGCGCATCTCATCGGTTAAATCTTCTTCACGAATCTTTCGCCGTGCTGCTAAGAAGGCAAGTATCACGGGGTTCGGTCCACTCAATGGAATTGGACTACACGCAATTGGAATTATCTCGAATGTATTACCAACTCCAGTTGTTGCTGCAGTGCACCAGCGCGTGCGGGCACTGTCTAAAGATTTAATTCTTGCATCTGAAGTTGAGAAACTTTCAAAGCACCTTGGTAAGCGAACCGAGAAGGGCATTTCACTTAACATCAACGTCTTAGGTGAAGCTGTCCTTGGTGACCACGAAGCAGAACTTCGCTTTCAATCAATTCTAGAGATGATGCGCCGACCAGAAGTGAATTATATTTCGGTAAAGCTCTCATCCATTGTTGCTCAGTTAATCATTATCGATGTCGAGGGATCAATTACCCGAGTCTCTGACAAGATGCGAATTCTCTATCGCGAAGCTATTCAGCACGGTGTATTTGTTAACTTGGATATGGAGGAGTACCGCGATCTTCCAATGACTGTCGCAGCATTTATGCGCGTGCTTGATGAAGCTGAATTTGAATCTATGAAGGCTGGAATCGTGCTCCAGGCATACCTTCCAGAATCCCATCAGTTTTTTGCTCAGCTCGTTGAATGGTCAAAGCTCCGATATGCGCGCAGCGGAGGAAGCATCAAGGTTCGCCTCGTAAAAGGTGCAAACCTTGCGATGGAACGTGCGGAAGCTGAACTTCATGGCTGGAGTCCTGCGCCTTATCGCTCGAAGTCAGATGTAGATGCCTCTTTTGTTCGACTCGTTGATGCCGCCCTTCGCCCAGAGCATTCAAAGGCTGTGCGTATTGGTATTGCATCCCACAACTTATTTCACATGACATGGGCCCTGGAAGTCGCAAAATCTCGCGGCATCGTTGATCAAATTGATATTGAGATGCTTGAAGGGATGGCAAATGCTGAAGCACTCGCTGTTACCCGTGCAGGACAGCCCGTTCTTCTCTATGCACCAGTTACTCGTAAGGATGACTTCGCAGCCGCAGTTGCCTATCTTGTTCGTCGCCTTGATGAGAACACATCGGATGAGAACTATTTGAAGGCGGCATTTGAAATCTCAAAGAATCCAGCCAAGTTTAAAGAGCAAGAGGAGCGCTTTCTCAAGTCAATTGCAGAGCGTCACACAATTACTACTGAGTCCCTTCGCCATGTGGAGCATCTAGCAAATACTTCAACCACCTTTGAGAATGAACGTAATGCTGATCCGACAGAGCCACGGTTCATCGATGCAGTCTCGAAAGCAATTAAGAAGGTTCGTGCGATTAAAGATCAGGAGATTCCGTTAGTCATCAATGGCAAGGAAGTATTTACCAAGGAGCAAGAAGAGGGAACTGACCCTTCCGATAATGGCAAAGTTTGGTATCACTACTCAGTTGGTTCAGTGAAAGATGTAGATACAGCTATTGCTACCGCTAAGAAGGCTCAAGAAAAGTGGAGTGGGCTCACCATTGAAGATCGCACTGCCATCCTCTTTAAAGCAGCCGAAATTATGCAAAAGGCAACCACAGAGACAATTGCTGTGATGTCTCGCGATGCGGGAAAGACAGTGGCGGAGGCAGATCCTGAAGTTGCAGAGGCAATCGACTTTGCGCGCTTCTATGCAACTACTGCACAAAACTTCGGTGAATCCACACCGCTTGGCACAATTCTTGTCGTTCCACCATGGAACTTCCCGTATGCAATTCCTATGGGCGGCGTCTGCGCAGCACTTGCTGCCGGTAACACTGTCATCCTCAAACCAGCGCCAGAGACTGTTGCTACAGCCTGGGAGATTGTCAGCCACCTATGGGCCGGCGGTGTGCCACAAGATGTTCTGCAGTTCTTGCCGATGCGCGATGATGAAAATGGAAAGTTCCTCGTCACTAACCCAGGAATTGATGGTCTCATCCTCACCGGATCATTTGATACAGCATCCCTGTTTACATCATGGCGTCCTGAAATCAATTTGATGGCTGAGACCAGCGGAAAGAATGCAGTTCTGATTTCAGCGTGTGCTGATATCGATGCAGCAGTGAAAGATTTAGTGCAATCAGCATTTGGTCATGCAGGACAGAAGTGTTCTGCTGCATCGATTGCAATCGTTGATACTCATATCTATAACGACCCAGCATTTATACGTCAGCTCAAAGATGCTGTGGAATCACTGCATGTGGGAGCAGGATGGGACTTCTCGACAACAGTAGGCCCGATCATTCGCCCATCGGAGACTGCACTCACCCGCGCACTCACTGAACTTGAGCAAGGTGAAACATGGCTTGTTGAACCTAAGCAATTAGATAACGCGGGGCTTATGTGGCGGCCAGGTGTGAAGCTTGGAGTGAAAGCAAAGTCTTGGTCACATCGCAATGAATGGTTTGGTCCAGTACTTGCTGTGATTGAAGCACCTGATTTTGATACAGCAATTACTTGGCAGAACGAAACAGATTTTGGGCTAACAGCTGGAATTCAATCTCTCGATGAGAAAGAGTGTGAAGAGTGGATCAATCGCATCGAAGCGGGCAATCTTTATGTCAACCGCGGAATTACTGGTGCGATTGTTAATCGCCAGCCATTTGGTGGATGGAAGCGCTCTGCAGTCGGACCTAACTCTAAAGCTGGCGGACTTAACTACGTCAATACACTTCGCAACTGGCCGCGAGTGACGAATGTGGAAGCTGCAATCTTTGGCGTGAACACATGGTGGGCAAAAGTTGGTTCACAAGCAATCGATCGAAGTGGGCTCATTGTTGAGAAGAACTTCCAGCGCTATCGTCATTATTTGGCGCCAATTGTTGTTGTAGTCGATGAATCCACCACACAAGATGAAAAGTCATTGATTCATTACATCTCTGAAAAAACTGGTGCAAAGGTTATTTTCACAACTGATTTGAGTGATGTGAAAGAGAAATATGCTCGTGTTCGCTGGCTAGCTTCGAGTAAGCCACCCATTTATGAAGAGATGCTCAAAGGTATTTCAGTAGATCATCGCCCCATTGCACAACGTGGAGATATCGAAACTCCTCGATGGCTTATTGAACAATCTGTTGCGATTACCCATCATCGTTATGGCAATCCCAACGGCGGGCCAAAACCAGCTTGTTCAGGGCTATCGGCATAGACGCTAGGCTTCGCCAGAACTTGAAGACCTCGCATGGCTCGGTCGAGTGCGCCTCACTGCTAAATTATCTACGTGAGAATTGATAACATCCCCTTTGATTTAGAGTCTAAGCAATCAGATCTTTGGAATTACAATGCAAAGGAAAAAAAGCTTAAAGTTTTAGCGCTTCCACACTCAGATATTTATATAAATCCAGCAGGAATGAATTCACTAGATGCACAATCTCTAATGAACGCCACCACTTTCTTAGGAGTCCCACCTGAAGGAGATTTTCAGTTTTCTGCGAAAATCAGCGTTGGATTTAAGTCTCAGTATGATGCGGGTGTTTTGCTGATTTGGAGCGATGAAAATTACTGGGCAAAGTTTTGTTTTGAATATTCACCCGATTCAAATCCAATGGTTGTTTCAGTAGTAACACTCAACGTCTCTGATGATGCCAACTCTTTTATCGTGCCAGACAATTCAATTTGGTATCGGGTCTCAAGGCAGGACAATGTCTATGCACTACATGCAGCAACAGATGGGAAAATTTGGCAACTCATTAGAGTTTTCACGCTTGGTAAAGAGACCAAGAACCACAAAGTAGGTTTTTTGGCTCAATCACCGACAGGTGAAGGATGTGAGATCCTGTTTGAAGATATTAACTTTTCACAGAAAAGATTAATCGAGCTTCGAGACGGTTCCTAACTTAACTTTTCAGCGCTTCAAAAACGACGGCGATTACTGTCGCTCCCGCATCTTCATTACCTTGAGCTCGTTCTCCAATCCACCCTGCACGACCGTGCTTAGGTGCCATTGATGCTGTAGCAATAACTCCGGCTCGCGCCGCAGATGCTGCTGCATTAAGTCCAGATTTAAGATCAGTTGCACCTTTAAGTGCTTCCGAAGCAGGATGCAGGGCATCAAGAAGAGTACGTTCGCCAAGTGAAGCCTTGCCACGTGTGGCAATACCTTCATAGGCCGCGGCAACGCCAACTTGCACATTGTTAAGCGCATCAACATCAGCAACTGCTGCAGATGCCCGGATAAATCCAGTAGCAAAAAGTGTGCCAAAAGTTGATGGCGCATTCTTAGCTATCTCTCTACCGATCAACATCAAATCTGCTTTTAAGTCGCCGGTTGCACCCGCAGCACCTGCACGAAGACCTTTTGCAATATTTCCTGCAGTAATCCCAAGGTCACCATCACCAGCAACTGAATCCAACTCTTCAAATTTTTTTGAGTTGGCTTCAAGAGCTGCCGCAACAGTCTCAATCGATTCAGTAAACGAACTCATGCTTGTGTGAAGAAAGGTGTGTGAACAGGTGTATTGATGTAGTTAAGTAGTTCATCATCGACGCGAATAACGCTGATCGAAGCACCTGCCATCTCAAGAGAGGTAGCAAATTCCCCAACATAAGCGCGAGCCACATTTACCCCGTAGCCAGTAAGCAATTTCTTTGCTTGGCGGAAGATAATGTAAAGCTCTTCTGGGGGAGTTGCTCCAAGGCTATTGACTAAAACACACACCTTCTCGCCAGATTTTAGATCTAAATCTTTTTTGATTGCCGAGACTAACTCTTCGGTAATTTGATTAGCAGTTTCAAGTTTGCTCTTTCGAATTCCAGGTTCACCGTGAATGCCCATACCGATTTCCATTTCACCGGCTTTTACTTCAAAGGTGGGATGTCCAACAGCAGGAAGCGTTACTGGGCTTAGAGCAACTCCCATGGTACGAGTTTGAGCAGCAGCTCTATTTGTCACAGCAACAACATCATCTAGCGAAAGACCCTTTGCGGCAGCAGCACCTGCAACTTTATAGAGGAAAAAAATCCCAGCAATACCGCGACGTCGAGCTTCTTCACCTTTAGGTGCTGAAGCAACGTCGTCAGCCCCGAGAACGGTCTCGACACGTATACCTTCAGCTGCTGCAAGTTCAGTTGCGAAATCAAAATTAAAAACATCTCCGCCGTAATTTCCATATATGTAGAGAACTCCTGCACCAGCATCAACCTTCTTCGTTACCGCGAGCATCTGTTCTGCTGTCGGACTTTGAAAGACATCACCAACCGCAACGCCATCAAGCATTCCCTTTCCTACATATCCCAGGAAGAGTGGAAGGTGACCAGAGCCACCACCGGTAGTAATTCCGACCTTGCCAGCTACCGGTGCATCTGCACGCACTAATGAGTGGTTATCGCCATCAACAGCTTTGAGCTGGCTGGGGTAGGCATCGAGAATCCCCTCGAGCATCTCATTGACGAATTCTGTGGGGACATTCAGGATCTTTTGCATGATTTAAGTTTACCTTTCGGGTAATTCACGAATTATAACAAAAATGTTATAAATAAAGATGGTTTTTTAACGAAACTCTTGACCGAATTTGTTAAAACAGAATATATTCACCTTAACTCAAGGGGTCAACCTGAAGTGGTTCCCTGCCTAAGTTACAAAAAAGGAGCACGAATGAAGAAGTACAAGCTCGTAGCAGTTGTTGCTGCTACCGCACTGCTTGTTTCAGCTGGCATCTCAGGCAGCCAAGCGGCAGCAAAGAAGCGTTATGTAGTCTCCGTTAAGTTGATCGGCGTCGGCTGGTTCGACAACATGGACAAAGGTATTAAGGCATGGGCTAAAGCCAACAAGATTGACGCAACTATGACTGGTGCAACAGATGCATCACCAGAGAAGCAGTCAAAGATGATTGAAGATCTTATTGCACAGAAAGTTACTGGCATTGGTATTGTGCCAAACGACGTAGCTTCTACAGATGGTGTGATTGCTAAGGCCAAGAAGGCTGGCATCAAGGTTGTTACACACGAAGCAGCAGGAATCAAGAATGCTGATGCTGACATTGAAGCGTTTAATAACGCTGCATACGGCGCAGTCATGATGGATAACCTTGCTACATGTATGGGTGGAAGCGGAAAGTACGCAGCATTCGTAGGAACACTTACAAACGGAAGCCACAACGAATGGGTTGCTGGAGCGCTTGCACAGGCTAAGGCAAAGTATTCAGGTGTCACTCGTGTTGAAGATCCAATTGAGTCTAAGGAAGATGCAGATGTTGCATACAACAAGACCAAGGAACTTCTCAAGAAGTACCCAGATCTCAAGGGTGTAGAGGGCTCATCAGCTAACGACGTAGTCGGAATCGGCCGCGCTGTTGAAGAACTTGGTCTTAACGACAAGGTCTGCGTAATGGGAACATCTATTCCTTCAATGACAAGCAAGTACCTTGCTACCGGAGCGATCGACAAGATCTTCTTCTGGGATTCAGCACTTGCAGGTCAAGCTATGTTGAACATGCTTGAAGTCCTCAATAAGGGCGGAAAGATCACCGCAGGAATGGACCTTAAGGTTCCTGGCTACAACAAGATCGTAAAGATTCCTGGAACAACCAAGGGTTGGGCAGGAGCTGCTTGGGTTATTGTTGATAAGAACAACATGGCTAAGTACCCAATTTAATCATTGGGAAAAATAGCTTGAAAAAAGTGGGGCGCGGATAACCGCGCCCCACTTTTACTTAAAAGGTAATAAACTAAAGGCGACCCACTACAGCGAAGAAAGGCATGTAACAGAAAATGTCTACGCTGCTCACCGCTGAATATGGGGTTGAAAATGTTGTAAAGAGTTTTGGTGGTGCAAAGGCACTTTCAGGGGTTTCACTTTCGGTAAAAAGTGGAGAAGTTCACTGTATCGCTGGAGAAAATGGTTCCGGTAAGTCCACTCTTATTAAAATTATGAGTGGTGTTCACGCTCCTGATACGGGGCTCATAAGGTTAGGCGATAAATCATTTACTAAACTCTCACCTCGTGAAGCCGTTCACGAAGGCGTACAAGTTATTTTTCAAGATTTCTCTCTGCTTCCAAATCTTACTGTCGCTGAGAATATTGCGATTCCTACTTACATCTCACAGAATTCACGTTTTTTTAGTAAGAGCAAAACGAAAGAAATTGCCGCTAACGCGCTTGATTTAATCGGTGTAGATATTGACATTAATGCATCCGTCACAGACATTTCAATCGCATCAAAACAACTGATTGCAATTGCTCGAGCAACTAATCAGGGCGTGAAGATGTTATTTATGGATGAACCAACAACTGCGCTCACACGCAAAGAGATAAAGCACCTCTTTGAAGTAGTAGAACAACTCAAGGAGCGCGGTGTAGCTACTATATTCGTAAGTCACAAAATTGATGAGATCCAAGAAATCTGTAACACCATCACGATTCTTCGAAATGGTGAAGTGGTCGCGGATGGAATTATGAGAGACTTTAAACGGGATTCAATCTCAGAAGCTATGACAGGGTTAAATGTTTCAGAAACACGCATAGCTCCCCCTCTAAAGAAAGCCTCCACAAAAGTAATTGACGTAAGGAACCTGATCACAAAACCTACATTTTCAGATATTTCATTTTCTATCGCACCGGGTGAAATTCTGGGCATCACAGGCCTCTTGGGTTCTGGACGTACCGAGCTTGCTGAAGCAATCTTTGGTCAATATCCAATCGACTCGGGAGAAGTAATTGTGGAGGGCGAATCAATTCGCTTGAATTCATCTCCTGCGGCCCTCAAAGCTGGAATCGGATATGTTCCACCTGATCGTCTTACACAAGGACTATTCCTCGAGCAATCGATCTTGCGCAACCTTGTTGCAGTTGGAGTCGATCAGTATCAAAGTAGGGGTAAACGCCTTTCTAAGAAGCGCTTAGCTGAGGCTGGTGAGAAGTGGATAAAAGACCTTCGCATTAAGACAAAGAATTCGTTGAATCCAGTCACTTCTCTCTCAGGTGGTAACCAACAACGCGTGGTACTTGCAAAGTGGCTTGCCATGAATCCAAAGTTAATGATTCTTAATGGACCAACAGTGGGTGTGGATATTGGCTCTAAGCGCGAAATTCTTGAAATCATCCGCGATCGCGCACAAGAGGGAATGGGCTTTCTGGTTGTATCTGATGACATTCCAGAGTTAATTCAGATTTGTCACCGAGTGCTCGTAATCAAGAATGGTCAAATCTCAAAGGAATTTAATGAGTCAGAATTAGATGAAGAAGTTCTTTATAAGGAGTTAAGTTAATTATGGACTTTAAGAAACTCCTTCGTCGCAATGAGACTGCCCTTATTATTGCAATAGTTCTTCTCTCTGTGATTATCGGTGCAAAAAGTCCAGAGTTCTACTCCTTAGCTAACCTCTTTGATATCTTCCGATCGTCATTTGTGCAGCTTCTCTTTGCACTAGGAGTGCTTGTTGTGATTATCAGTGGGGGAATTGACGTCTCTTTCCCCGTGGTTGGAATATTCTCGGGTTACTCAGCTGTTGTTCTGATGAAGCACTTTGATTGGAACCCTGGGAATGTGATGTTACCTATTGCACTCGCAATTGTAATTGGAGTTATTTTGGGAGCGCTTAACTCGATTGCGATCGCAAGTTTTGGTATACCCACACTGATTGCGACCTTGGGAACCTCTGGAATATTTAGAGGGATTATGCTCACGTTTATCGGATCATCATTTATTAGCGATATTCCAGCTGCACTCGACAAATTTGCAACCGCAGATCTTCTCAAGATTCAGCCAGCCGAGGGGACGCTTGCTCGTTTGCACGTATTAATAATTCCAGTAGTAATCATCTCCATTCTTGTTTCACTCATGCTAAATCGAACAATGTTTGGTCGATCCGTTTATGCACTAGGTGGTGGCGTGGAAGCAACACGACGCCTAGGTATTTCCATTAAGCGGACTCAAGCAAAGGTATATATGTTTGTCGGAGGCATATCAGGGCTTGCTGGAATTTTGTATGTATCGCTTCAAAGAAAAGCCAACCCATATGATCTTTATGGATCCGAACTCGACATTATTGCTGCAGTAGTCCTTGGTGGCGCAAGCATTATGGGTGGATACGGCACAGTCTTCGGAACAGTTCTAGGTGTTCTTCTAATCAGCCTTATAAAAGGAAATCTGATTCTTCTTGGTGTCAGTGGTTCGTGGCAGCGCGCAGCGATTGGCGCCTTGCTCCTCATTGGTATTACCGTTCAGGCAATTAATGAGAGTAAGAAAGCTAAAAACCGAAGAGTTTCCACGAGCGATGAGGTGGCTGGGTAATGAACAAGCGCTTCAACAAGATAAATTCTGGCTTACTTGCTGACCGAAAAGTTACTCAACTAATGGTCATCACAGCTGGAACTTTTGCTATTTTTTCTTTAGTTTCACGTGACATCTTTTTCTCATCCGCTAATTTCACCTCAATGGCGTATCAGATCCCTGAAATTGCCATCCTCAGCATCGCAGTAATGCTTTCTATGCTTACCGGTGGGATTGATCTTTCGATTGTTGCAATTTCGAATGCAGCTGCACTTGTTGCTGCATGGATTATGACAACTAAGATGGGTGAATCAGAGACCCTCTCTTACTCATGGATCATCATTGCTTGTGTTGTTGGAACGCTTGTTGGTCTAGCCGCTGGAGCAGTCAACTCAATTATTATTGCGCGCTTAGATGTCACACCAATTCTTGCCACACTTGCCACTGGAACTCTTTTCAACGGAATTGCCATCGGCATAACCGATGGAGTTTCAGTATCGGGCCTACCCGAAAATTTCATGCGCGTTGGAAATGGAACTTTCCTTGGAATTCCAACGCCATTTGTGTTAATGGTAGTCATCGCATTAGCTGTGGGATATTTTATTAACCGCACAACTCTTGGTCTTAAAGTCTTTCTAGTTGGAACTAACCGAAAAGCAGCTCAATACAGCGTTATGGGTGATCGCAAAGTGATTGCATGGATTTATTTGATCTCCGCACTTCTTTCATCCCTTGCAGGTTTAATCATCGCATCACGTACATCAGCGGCAAGTCCTGACTTTGGATCCTCTTACATACTACTTGCGATTGTTGTTGTTGTTCTTGGTGGTATCAATCCAAACGGTGGATTTGGAACAATCACTGGGGTAATTCTTGCAACTGCTGTTCTGCAAATGGTCTCTTCTGGGTTCAATGCACTTCGCTTTAGCCAGTTCTTCTATCTTGCGGCGCAAGGTGCGGTCCTTGTCTTTGTCATGATTCTTAACGTTGTCCTCGAGCGACGTAGAGTTTCCCGATCAATCTCGAAATCATTGAGGTCATAAATGTCACTAATCGAACGCTTAGAAAAGTATTGCCTTACACCAGCTATGTCTGGATTTGAGGATGAGATGATCAAGAAGATTAAGGAAGATCTTAAAGACTATGTTGATGAAATCCGCGTTGATGTTCTGGGCAATGTCATTGCAACAATTAAGGGAACTTCCCCCGAAGGTTCAGATCTAATGATTTTTGCTCACACCGATTCACTCGGAATGATCGTTAAAGGTGTAGAAGACAATGGTTTTATCCGCATTGAACGAGTTGGTGGAGTTCCTGAGCGAATCCTTGCTGCGTCAAATGTGATTCTTCAAACCACTTCAGGTAAAACTATCAACGGTGTTATTGGATTTGTTTCCCATCATCTGACTCCTTCAGAAGATAAATACATCGTTAAGCCAATTGGTGAGTGCTATGTGGATATTGGAGCGACAACTGCAAAGGAGGTTGAAGCGGCAGGCGTTCGTATTGGAACTTCTGTTCTATACCGTCCAAGCTTTGAGCATTTGATCAATAATCGCATTGCTGCAACATCACTAGACGACCGGGGTGGTTGCGCAGTACTTGTTGAACTTGCTCAACACTTTAAGAAGCACCGTCCCAAGGTCACACTTCATCTTGTGGGCACCGTCCAAGAAGAATTCAATCTACGTGGAGCCATGGTTGCAGCCCAACAAATTCGTCCAACAGCGGCAATTTCTATCGATCTAGTCGCAGCCTCCGATACACCAGATATCCACGGAGGAAACTCAGTCAAGGTTGGAAGTGGACCTGTCGTTGGTACATATACATTCCATGGCCGCGGAACACTCAATGGTCTAATTCCTCACCCACGCTTACTCTCGGTCATAGAAGATGCCGCCGTAACTGAAAAAGTTGCACTTCAACGCCACGCAACCATTGGCCTTCTTACTGATGCTTCATATGTGCAGCTTGTTGGTGAGGGAGTTGCCTGCGTTGATGTCGCTTGGCCAACTCGCTACACCCATTCAGGTGTTGAAGTTTGTTCGCTTGATGACCTGGAAGGTCTAAAGAAGTTGCTCATTGGGGTTGTCGAAAAGTTCCCAGTAGAGGAAAGTTTCTCTCGAGGCTAAAAGGAGCACCAACATGGGTCAGGACCTACTTCTGGGAATAGATATTGGCACTTATGAATCTAAAGGAGTGCTCGCTACTCCGCAAGGTGAAGTTATTGCTCAAGCTGCGATTCCACACAAGTTACTCTTCCCTCATGCTGGATGGGCCGAACACGATCCAGAACTAACTTGGTGGGGAGACTTTTGCACCCTATCTAAATCCCTTTTATCTACAGATGGTGTGAGCCCACAGGACGTAAAGGGAGTAGCTGTAAGCGCCATTGGCCCTGACGTGCTTCCGATTGATGAAAATTTCAAACCGCTCCGTATGGGAATCCTCTATGGCATAGATACCCGAGCCGTAGTTGAGATTGATGAATTAAATGCAAAACACGGAGAAGATGTCATATTCAATGAGACAGCCAATAGCCTCTCATCACAATCAACAGGTCCTAAAATTCTTTGGCTGAAGAAGAATGAACCAGAGATATACAAGAAAGCGCGATGGTTTGTAGATGCGACAACATTTATTGTTGCTCGCCTTACGTCACGCGTCGTCGTCGATCATTTTTCTGCCGGAGCAATGGTTCCAATGTATGACCCTTGGAAGCGTGAATGGAATCCGAAGTACACTAAGGGGATTTTAGAGGTTAATCAGCTTCCAGAAATCTTGTGGAGCCAAGAGATAGCTGGTCACATAACAGAATCTGCTTCTAAAGAGACTGGATTAGCAGTTGGGACTCCGGTAACTACAGGAACTATTGACGCTGGAGCCGAAGCGTTAAGTGTTGGTGTTATTGAACCTGGTGAAATGATGATGATGTATGGGTCAACAATTTTTATGATCCAAGTTACCGATAACGACCAAGCACGCGATAAGCGGCTTTGGGCTAATCCATATCTATTCCCAGGCACCTGGTGCTTACTTGCAGGCATGGCGACAAGTGGCGCGCTTACTAGATGGTTTAGAGATAACTTTGCAAAAGAGCTGATTACCGCTGAAGAAAATGGTGGAGATAATTCCTATTCAGTTCTCGTAAGGGAGGCGGAAGCAACACCAGCGGGCGCTGAAGGTGTGATTGTCCTTCCATACTTCAGCGGAGAACGCACGCCGATCATGGACCCTCGTGCACGAGGGATGATCTTTGGTTTAAGTCTGACGCATACGCGTGGTCATCTCTTTAGAAGCGTTTTAGAAGGAATGGGACATGGCGTCAAGCAGCATGTTGACCTCTTCACCGCTATAGGAGCCCGTCCGCGTAGAATTAAATCTGTAGGTGGCGGAACCAAGAACGCTGTGTGGCTTCAAGCAGTTAGTGATATTTCTGGTGTGCCTCAAGAAGTGGCACCACTTACTTTTGGAGCTTCATATGGTGATGCACTTCTAGCAGGAGTTGCCGTTGGCTTAGTTTCTGGTCCTGAAGAGATTCTTGTATGGCAGGGGCAGTCAAAGATAATTGAACCAGATAAAAAATTAGCAGCTACCTATGCCCCATTAAGTGAAATCTACTCTTCGCTCTATCAATCAACTAAAGAGCAGATGCACAAACTCCATGAAATGGATTACTAATTCTGTTTAAGGGTTAAGCATCACGCGATAACTTGGGGCTGATGTAGCACGGTGGAATGCCTCTGCCGCATCCAGTATTGGAAATGTTGCATCAATGATTGGCGATAGATCAATCTGCCCAGTCGCAATCAAATTTGTTGCAACTGCATGATCTCGTCTATCAGCGCTTACGACACCTACAGCTGAAGTCTCGCGATTGTGCATCAAGTTCGGGTCAATTGAAAATGGAGTAACTGGGTGTGCGGATGCAAAGAGACAGATTTTTCCACGAGTATTGAGAACATCTAGTGCGTCTTGGTTTACTTCTTCACTTCCGTAAGCGGCAATCGAATAGTCGACTCCACCCAAAAAGGCAGCTTTTACTCTATCGCGAATATCTGGCCCACTTTTCAGAATTACATCAGCACCCAGCGCCTTTGCTTTTGCAAGTCGTCCCTCGTTAACATCGACAACACCCACACGAAGGCCGGACATTTTTAATACCATCATGTTCAGTAGCCCCATTGTGCCTGCACCAAAAACTACAGCGGTATCACCGAGTTGTGCACCCAGCAGTCTGGCTGCATGAATTGCACAGGAAAGAGGCTCTGCAAGGGCTGCTTGATCCCAGGGGGCGTCTCCAACATTAAAGACTCCGTCGCTGCGATGGACCTTGTATTCAGCAAAACCACCAGGTCCGTAGAACCCACCCTTGAGTGAAAAATTAAGGAAGTGTTCAACACAACCTTTATCTTCACCACGAAGACAAGCGCGACAAGTGCCACAAGCAGAGGAGCCCATAGTGACGCGATCGCCAACTTTGACATTCGTGACAAGTTCACCAACTGCAGCAATCTCTCCTGCATTTTCATGGCCACCAAGGAGTGGGTAGTCAGCTTTTGCTTGTCCCGTATAGATACGTTGTTCCCAAGTACACAACCCCGCAGACTTAATCTTTAAGAGAACATCACGTGGTCCAATTTCAGGCATTGGAACATCTACGACCTCAATCTTGTTAATTCCTGCTATTGCAGCTGCCTTCATCATCTGGGTCATCTTGCTACTTCTTCTCTAACACGAGCATTGCTTGATCAACAGAGGCATCTTTATGAACAATTGCACGGATAGCTTGGATAAATTTCGCTGGCGTTGGATGCTGAACAATATTTCTTCCATATACGACACCTGAGGCACCGGTATCAATTGCTGCACGAGTTCTTTCGAGGAGTTCATGTGCAGGAACGGAACCACCGCCACGAACTAGTACTGGAATACCAGAGGCGATTTCTACGATTTGCCCGAAGTCGCTCATAGGATTTGTTGGATCCACTTTGATCAGATCTGCTCCTAATTCAACAGCTTGGCGTACAAGAGCAGCAATTTTATCGACATCTCCAACAGATGCTGAACCTGCACCTGGTTTTGCAGTCATCACTAGTGGCTCAATCATAAGAGGGATACCTTCTTCACGGCACTTTGCCCCGATTAATTGAATGTTTTGGATGCATTGTTCTTGTAGACGTGAATTTTCATCAAGATTGAGCAGGTTAAGAACCACAACATTTACATTCTTAGCGAATGCATCCTGAAGGGTTGCGATGTTTGCCGTATCCCACGGGTATTCGATATCGCGAGCTTCATACACATTTGTGACGTCCAAGCGAAGCGCAATCGCGATATCGGTATCCAACTTGAGTGAGTTATAGATCTTCAATCCACCCGGATTTAGCTGGATGGCGTCCGGCTTACCTTTAACAATTTCAGGGAGCGCTTTAGATAAGTCCTCAATGCCTTTTGAAAATGAACTATCTCCAAAAACCCCAAGATCTAGTGCGATGTTGATGCATTTTCCAGACTTACTGTTGAACATTCCTTCAAGTCGCTTATTCACTTAGATCAACTCCAGCTCGGTTTGAAATCACTTTCACAATTGCGGAAGCATTTAATTCACCCATACCCGCATCAACGCCTTCCTTAGCTAGCGCTTCAGTAGTTATTGCAATCGATACTGGAGAATCTAGGCGATTTGCGAAGGCTTGAATCAACTTAGCATCTTTTAACATTAGCTTAAGAGGAAAATTCACTTCGTAATCTCCCTTGATGACTCCTGCGCCAACACCGGCGTAAATCGGAGTCTTAAAATCGGCAACTGCTGCGACTTCAAGAACTGTTGTGAGGTTTAATCCAGCTTTCTTTGCAAGAGAAAGCGCCTCACCTATCGAAACAATTTGTGAAGCAACAAGGAGATTCCCAACCAGCTTCATTTTCGTTCCATTGCCACCTTCACCCATGTAGTGAAGTGTTTCGCTGATAGGTTCTAGAACTGGCAGAGATTGATTGAAAACATCTTTAGATCCACCAATTACTATCCAAAGTCCTCCATCGCGGGCCTCACCCTTCGTTCCAAATACAGGTGCATCCAAGAAGGAAATTCCGCGGTCCTCATAGATTTTTCGTGCAACAGCACTGGTTTCAGGGTCTATTGTCGAAAGGTCAATCACGATAGTTCCCTTCTCGACTTTGGAGGCGAGTGAAGGGCCCTTTAAGAAGATGGCATCGACTGCCGCATCATCTGCAAGGCAGTACATAAGAAAATCAGCACCAGGAAGTAATTCAGTTGGGTCTGAGACAGTTTTAGCACCAACCTTTTCAATTTCGCCATACTTACTCGCTGATCGATTCCACACTGTTACATCGTGGCCAGCCTTAACGAGATTACTAACCATCCCTGATCCCATTATTCCAAGACCAATGAAACTTACCTTTGCCATGTATATCTCCTAACGAGATTTATTTGCAGCTTCAACGAGTTCAATAACTCGCTTTGGGTCTACAGGGTTAAAAGTCTTACCATCTACTTTCATACTGCTACCCGCAATCACACCGTCCGCGATTTTGAGAGTCTCGCCAATCGTCTTTGCATTTACTCCAGTATTTGCAAAGACAGGAATATTCTTTGCTGTCTCTTTTGCTGCTAGGAGATCTTCATTACTAAATGGAACTCCCGCAACTGGTCCAGAAATTAGAATTGCATCGAATCCAAAATATTCAGCAGCTTTTGCTCGTTGTTGAACTGTGCGCCCTTCTAGCGCTGACGCAAATTCTGGAACGATATTTGTAAAGAGCGCTATATGTTCTGCCTTCAACCGAGTTCTAGTCTGTGCTACAAGTGCAGGGTCTGGAGCAAGCAACCCCATCTCGCTCGCAAATGATCCACACATAACTTCCCGAACAAATGCTGCACCTGAAGCAGATGCAGCTTCTATAGAAGCAATCGGATCCCATAAGAGATTGACCCCATACGGAAGTTTGAGCTGATCGTGTACGGCCCCAATCATGAAGGTTGTCCATGCTCCTACTTCTGAATTTACGCGGGTGGTGTAAGGCAGGTCGCTCTCATTACAGAAGAGAAGGCCATCGACCCCGCCATCTTGGAGCGCTTTGACATCGGCTTTGACTGAGTTAATAAATTGAACCAAGTTAGGCTTGCTCTTAAATTGAGGTTGGCCAGGGGAAGCTGGCAGGTGAACCATTCCGATAATAGGCTTTTGAGCCTTAAAAATTGACGTTAGTTCGATAGCCATACGCTGACTTCCTCCCGATAGGGACAAAATCTAACACAAAAAATGTGATGAAATGTTACCCGTTTGGGGTCAGAATGGTCGCCTCAGCGCCTACCTGGCGCTTCAAGGAATCAACACCTTCGCTGGATGTAACAAATTCATCCACCACATCAAGGCCTGCAACTCGGTAATTGGCAGTTACCCCGCTCTTGGAAGGGTCGACAAGGACGATCACTTCTTCGCAACGTTCAATCATAGAACGGCTGACATCTGCCACAGATTCAACAAACTCTGTAAGCCCACCCTTCTTTGAGACCCCACCAACACCAATGATTGTTCGTGTAGCGATGTAGCGATGAATAGTTTCTTGTGCGATTACTCCGGTTTGCGCCAGGTGATCCCTTACTACTCCACCAGTACTAATCACTTCAATTCCTCGTGAAGAGAGCAGGGAAGCGTGAGCGAGTGAAGGTGTAATCACAGTGAGATTGAAGTTGCTCGGGAGAAATTGTGCAAATACTGCAGTCGTTGAACCTGGTCCAACGAAGATAACTTCTCCTCTTTCAATCAGCGACGCCGCATATTGGCCAATCTGAGTTTTTGCGAGTGTTTGATCCGCCGCACGAGGGTGTAACAAAATATCTTGGGTATTAATTAGCTGCGCCGATGCACCACCACGAGTTGTCTTTAAATATCCACTTTCTTCTAAAATTCGTAAATCACGACGGATAGTCATTGAAGAGACGCCAAGTTCATCTGCAAGGCTCGCAAAATCTACTGCGTTCTCGGAAGCAACTTTTTCCAGAATCTTTTGGTGGCGTTCAACAGAAAGTAAGCGTCGCATAATGATTAAGTCCAAGTGCTACAGAGCAGCTTTTGAACTTTCGCCTCCAAATAAAGCACTTCCTTGATAAACGGTTAATGGCTCTGAAAGAAGGTCCTCGAGTTTTCCAAGGAAAGATTTAACGTGGTTGGTTTCAAGGTGGGCGGCAAATGCTGCAGCATCTTTATAAACTTCAATATTCATAAAGCTTCCAGGCTGATCTATGAGTTGATGCACGTAGTATCCACGGACGCCTTCTTCTCCCCATGAGGCACTCGCACCTGCATGTAATTCGGCGTGGAGTTCAGATTCTTTTCCAGGCTTTGCTTTAAAAATCGCAGTGACAATCATCGCCAACCTTTCTTTTCCTCAACAGAAGGTGAAGTTTGGGAAAGTCTAGTACTCAAGCTTCCGAGGCAAAAGATGTCTATAAACCAAGGCAGAGCCAGAGTTCTGGAGACGCTAGACTTAGCACACCACTTGGAGACGTCGCATAGCCCGGTCGAGTGCGCCTCACTGCTAACGAGGTAAGGTGTAAAAGCCTTCAGGAGTTCAAATCTCCTCGTCTCCGCCAGTATTTCTTGAACAAAGGATTCGTGTGCCTCAATACAAAGTAGCAATCGTCGGTGCAGGACCTGCCGGCTACTTTGCAGCCCTTGCTCTGCAGAATCTTCAGACAGAAGAGCTTCAATTCTCTATCGACATGATTGAACGCCTTCCAACTCCTTGGGGACTAGTCCGTAGTGGAGTTGCACCCGATCATCCAAAGATTAAGACTGTTGCAAAGGTATTTGAAAAGGTTGCGAACGAACCAAACTTTAGACTCTTTGCCAACGTTGAACTTGGTAGCGATCTCACTATCGAACAGCTCAAAGAAAAGTATGACGCTGTAGTGATTGCAACAGGTACAGCACTGGGCAAGAAGCTCGGAATTCCTGGCGAAGATCTTCCGGGATCAATGTCTGCAGCGACTTTTGTGCCTTGGTATAACGCACATCCTGATTTCAAAGATGAATCAATTGATTTAAGTACCGAAACAGCAGTTGTTATTGGCGCTGGAAATGTTGCAATGGATGTGGCTCGCATGCTCGCTCTTGAACCAAGTGAGCTAGATTCAACTGATACCGCAGATCATGCAATTAATACTTTTAAAGAGAGCAAAGTGCGCACGGTGATTATCAGTGCACGACGTGGCCCTGAGCATGCAGCCTTTACCTCACCTGAACTTCGCGACCTTCCTAAGCTAGAACACACCAACGTAGTAATGGATAAGGCAGATATTGAAGCCGCCATCGCGCGCGCAGGAGATGCACCCGAGAAAGATGTGAAGAGCAATCTCGATGCCATGCTTTTGATTTCGGAAAAAGATGCCACCAACCACGAGCGCACGATGAAGTTCCAATTCTTGGCAACACCTAAGGAGATCAAGGGCAACGCTCGTGTTGAAGAAGTTGTCTTTCAGAAGACCGGAAGCGATGAAACCTTCAGTATTAAGTGCGGCTTAGTAATTACTGCAATTGGCTATGAAGCAGCATCTCTTGAAGGAATTCCTTACGAAAAGGGCAGGGTTGTTAATACCGATGGCCGTGTAAGTGAAAATGTATATGTCGTTGGCTGGGCAAAGCGTGGACCTTCAGGAGTTATCGGCACAAATAAGTCAGATGCAGCCGATGTGATGAAGTTGCTCATGGAAGATCTTGGAACACCTAAAACTTCAGGTGATATCACCGATGTAATTACACATAACAGAGTTATAACTCAGCAGCATTGGCAGGCGATTAACGCAGCTGAAATTGCTGCAGGTGAGCCTGTAGGCAAGCCGCGTCGCAAGTCTGTCGACCGCGAAGTGTTAATGCGTATGGCTGGACTCTGAACTCGACAATTTACCTTTGTTTACCTGTTGTACATTTTCGCGTTACTGGGATTTTTCTTAAAAAACATCCCCTGTGAATTTAATGTAAGAATGAAAATCACAAAGTTTAGATTTACCGGCATCGGCGCTCTCGCCGTTGTCGTATCGCTCGCACTCTCATTTGTGGTGCCAACAGCCGAGGCAGTGACCTACTCACTACCGAATGCTCCAACAGGTGTAACTTCTTACATCGGTTCAAAAGGTGTAGTTGTTCGATGGACTCCAGGTGCAGATGTCACCCCTGCAGTAACTGGTTACGTCGTATCAGCCGGTGCGGGCTCATGCCCAATTTTTGTACCTGCAACGAATCACTCGAATGTGACCATGCCAGTCGTTGCGGGCCAACCTGGTGGAACCCCTATCGTGCAAGCCGTTAACGCTTATGGATTTTCAGCGCCCGGCGTATCAACGAAATCATTCACTGCAGCTCAACTTGCTCAAGTTGGTTATGCAACCAATAAGAATGTGCAAATTTTGCAGCTCAGTGACTTGCACGGTGCAATTGAAACAGGGTCATCATTCGGTACAGCACTTTTGATGAGTAACTGGGATGCAGATCGTAAGGCATCTGCAGCAACAGTTGCGCTCTCATCCGGCGATAACATCGGAGCAGCGCCTCCAATTTCGACAACATTCGAAGAGCTTCCAACTATCGAATCTCTCAACCTGATGAAGCTTGATGCATCTGGTTTTGGTAACCACGAGCATGACCGTAACTTGGCACATGTTCAGAAAGTTATTGGAGCATCAGATTTTCAGTGGGTAGCTGCCAACTATGGCGACGAATCCCTTAAGGTTCTAAAGTCAGGCACAAAAGCAGCGAAGACATTCACAATCGTTGATCGTGGTGGCGTAAAGGTGGGCGTAGTCGGAGCCAACACACCAGAGACGATTGAACAAGTATTCCCAGGAAACTTGGATTACGTCGATGCAAATGGTGCTAAGAAGACAATTCAGATTGAAGCTGGCGTTGCAGGAATCAACAAGGCAATTGTCGATGCAAAGGCTGCAGGCGCAGATATCGTCGTTGTCCTTCTGCACCAAGGGTGGACAGAGAACGCAGATGGTGTCGCAAAGGGTCTTTACAACTTCCTTGCAAGCAACATCAAAGGCGCAACAGCTATCTACGGTGGCCATAGCCACCAGACATTCTCAACAGTAATTCCAGGTGATAATAAGTTCAAGGCACCTGTTCTCTTGGGAGAAGTTCGAAATGCAGGAGTTGAGTACACACGTTCACAGATCTGTATCCGTAACGGTAAAGTTGTTGGAACTTCACTACAGCATGTTTTGAAAGCAGCAGCACCAACTATTACAACTGGTGTTGTCAGCACAGTGACAACACAGGATGCAGCAGGTGCTGCACTTGTAAAGAAGTACAAGGATCAACTAACTTCAAAGCTTGATGTGAAGATCGGTCAAGTATCAGAAGTATTCCCACGAGGTGGAACGCCAGCAGTTGAACGTTCTGGTGAAAACCCAATGGGAGATTACATCGCTGATCTCTTGCGTACTAAGTACAAGACAGATTTCGCGCTAACAAACGGTGGCGGAATTCGAGATACATTCCCAGCAAAGACCTACATTCCAGCGGATACCACATTGGTGCGCACTGGAACAGGGGCACTCGATGTAACGCTCGGTGATGCATTTACTGTTTATCCATTTGGTAACCAAGTAGCGACAACAGTTGTTACAGGTGAAAATCTATGGAAGGCACTTGAAAATGGTGTAGGTGGTAACTATCCAGCTGATGGACGCTTCCCGCAGGTATCAGGACTTAAGTTCTCCTTTGATTCTTCAAAACCAGTTGGTAGCAGAATCATTGATGTCACAAAGACTGATGGCACACCAATTGCTAAAGACAGTAAGGAGTACACACTCACAACTCTCGACTTCATCATTTATGGTGGCGACGGTTATGTAAATGTGTTCTCACCATCAAAGGCTAAGGTCTATGGAGCACTCCTCGACGTATTCGTCGATGCGCTCAAGGCTGATATGGCTGCCGGCAAAGTCACCAAGCTCCCAGTCCTAGACGGGCGCGTGAAGAAGGTCGGCTAGAAGCCTCTAGATTGAAAGAAGGCGCTCACAATTGTGGGCGCCTTCTTTCATTGCTAAAAGTTTCAATTACCCAACTACGAGGAAATATTTAAAATTCCTAGCTGCTCGCGAAAACCGAGTGAATCCCAAGCATCAAATCCATCAAGAACAACTCCATCTTTAATGGTGTCGATAGAGACTCCATCAACTGCAATCTTTGCACCTGATGCCTCCTTACCTAAATACTGCGCACCTGTATGTGTTCCAGTCAGATGCCAGCGAGTCACAACGCGATCGCCCTCAGCGATGATTTCTCGAACATCGAAGTGAAGATCAGGAAATGCTGCATGCCACTTCTTCCACTGTTCGCGAAATGATTCGCGCCCCACACCAAATTTAGGGTCATTACCTGCAGCATCGAGTGCGATAAAGCGATCGATAGCTGATTCATCTTTCTGATTCCAAATTTGTTCAAAGAAATCTGCAGCTGCTTGGCGATTAGATTCGAGTGAACTCATGAGGCAACCACGACGATCTCTGAGCTTTTGTATTCCAGAATATGAGCCTTCTTGCCCACTGCAATCTCACCGACTGCGTGCAGTCCAAGGGTCTTTGCCGGCAGCGTGGATGCTGCTAATACGCAATCAACAATGTTGTTATTTACTTTCAGGAAGTTGATAAATGCTTGATCCATGGTGAGCGTACTTCCTGCCAGAGAGTGATTTGAAGTCAATCGTGCTACTCCATCAATGACCACTACATCCAGGGACCCAATCGAATAACTACCATCAGCACCACCTGCCGCTGACATCGAATCAGTAATCAAAATAGTGCGTTGATCACCGGATGCGAGAACTTCCTTAAGTATTTCATCAGAGACGTGAATTCCATCAATAATCATTTCAAGTGGAATCTTCTTCTGAGCAAGGGATGCTTCAGCGATAGTTGTGGCACCCGCTACTGGCTTCGGCATTCCATTGCTGAAGTGGGTTATGAGCTTGGCACCTGCTGCAAAGGCAGCGTTTGTAGTTGCTGCATCTGCTTGTGAATGGCCAAGGGCGACAGTAATTCCACGAGAAGTTAAGTATTCAACTGCTTCAATGCCACCATCGAGTTCAGGGGCAAGAGTGATCATGGTGATTGCACCTTGCCCCGCATCAAGCAGAGCGGACAGTTCATCGATATCAGGTGAACGCAAAAGGGATGGCTCATGAGCACCGCAGCGCGCATGAGAAAGATAAGGACCTTCTAGGTGGATTCCTTCAAAGACTCCGGCGTTAACCATAGGTACTAAGCGCAGAATCTGTTCTTCGAGAACGCCAATGGGTTCTGTGACAAGGGATGCAATATGAGTTGTGGTGCCATGGGAAAGGTGGGTATTGCGCGCTGCTGCAACGTTTTCTGGTGAGAGATCTGAGAAGTAGAAACCAGCGCCACCATGTGAGTGAATATCAACAAAGCCTGGAATCAAAGTTCCAGAGTGGCTTGAATCAGGAGTTTCTGCGCAGTTCAGAGTGATTGCAGTGATGACCCCATCGGTGCCCTTAATACAGACCTTCTCTTGCAGTTTTCCATCAATAACGGCAGATGCGCCATGTATATGCATTACTAGCCTGCCTTCACGCGATCAAAGGCCAACATTGCACAACCAATAGTGCCGGCTTTAGATCCGTAATGTGCAATTTCTAGCCGGGGTTTGCGCTGGAATGTAAGAGATGAATCTAAATAATCTCTAATGGGTTTTAGGAATGTTTCTCCTGCATTAGATAAACCGCCACCAAAGACAATGACTTCTGGTGCGAGAATGGTGATGAGTAATTCACATGCACGTGCCATGGCAGCAGTTGCATCGTTCCAAACATTTATTGCAATAGCATCGCCTGCAACTACAAGTTTGAAAATCTCCTCCGTTGTCGTTCCGCTCTTTCCACTCTGTGCTTCATAGGCTTTACTGATTGCAAGAGTTGATGATGCAGCTTCTAAACATCCACTCTTGCCACAGACACATGGATATTTGCCATTAACATTGACATGACCAATTTCGCCTGCAAATCCTTCAGCAGATCGAATCTCGCCATCGATGATTAGCGCTGCAGCAATACCGGTTCCGACAGGAATAAAGATTGCATTGCGGGCACCTTTAGCTGCGCCACTGCGCATCTCAGCAACAGCTGCTGTGCGCACATCATGGCCGAATGCAACTGGAATCTTGATGGCATCTTCCAAGAGATTGCGAATAGGAAGGTTCTTCCACTGCAGATTGCCTGACCAACGAGATGTTCCTGCTGGCTCATCGAGTGCGCCAGGTACTGCTAATCCGACAGCATCAACAGGATGTTGCGTGGAAAATTGAGTGACGATGGCAGAAATTACTTTAACGGATTCGACGCCCGTTGTATCGGCCTTTGGAGTAGGCGCAGTGGTAGTTGCGATAACGTTGAATTCAGAGTCGACCAGAGCGCTCTTGATCTCGGTTCCGCCTACATCTACTGCGACTACATAGCTCACAGAGATGAGTGTAATTACTTATCGAGAATGATGGAGCGTGCTAGACCACGTGGATTATCAGCATCTACGCCACGCTTCTTTGCGATAGCGATTGCTACGCGCTGAGCACGGATGAGATGAGCCATTGGGTCGAGCTTGCTTGATTCAAAGAGAGCGCCCGTTGATTTGATATCGCGCACTAAGTCAGCAGGGATATCGCCAAATGCCCAGACTGCGCGACCTGGTTGTGAGATGGAAAGAGGACCATGGCGGTAATCAAGTGCAGGGTATGCCTCAGCCCAGAACTGTGATGATTCGCGAGTCTTCAGTGCTGCCTCATGTGCAAGACCAATTGTCCAGCCGCGTCCGAGGAAGCTGATCTGTTCCACTTCAACGAGTTCAGAGATATCGCTTACGAGTGCTTCTTCTGCATCTTTGACGATTGAGTTGAGGTCAAAACCAAGGTGAGCACGGAGCAAGCCAAGGGCTGCAGTTGCCCAACGAGTTTGCAGAACTGATTGCTCATCTGCAAAATCCATCACGATAGTTTCAGTTGCGCGATCTTCAACAGGTGAGTTGTGAATCGCTGTAAGAACAACTGAAGGTGTCTTGATTTTGCCAAGTAATTCAACGACTTCAGTGGTTGTGCCAGAGCGAGAGATGGAGACAACGCGGTCATATTTACGGTCATAGTTGAATTCAGATCCGGCGTAGACATCGGTCTCGCCATGGCCAGCTGCTTCACGTAGTGAGGCATATGCCATCGACATAAACCACGAGCTTCCGCAGCCGACGACGGCAACGCGCTCGCCCTTCTGGGGCAGCTTGCCAAAGACGCTAGGGGCGAAGTCAGCTACCTGGCGCCAAATCTGGGGCTGGGAGGCGATTTCGGCATCTGCGTGGAGTGCGATAGTCATGGCGCAACCGTAGGCGCAGGCACCTGTGAAAGTCAAGAAAATTGCACATTTTTGTCGTTATAGGTTCGTTATCAAACAGTTACCTGCAAAGCGTTGATTTACCCCCTGAGAGGTGGTCGACTACCTCCAACGAAGCCCCTTTGCCGGGGCCCATACCCGTCAGGAGTAATACGCATGAAGAAAGTGACTCGCCTCGGCGCACTCGTTGCAGCCACAGGTTTGATCGCAGCTTCTGTCCTTGGCACATCAGCTAAGGCGGCAGATTCAGTCGAACTAAAAATGGTCGCAGCAGATTACGCAAATATGCAGCCATTCTGGGATGACCTCTCAGCAAAATTCACTAAAGCTAATCCAACAATCAAAGTTTCAGTCAACGTTGTTTCTTGGGAAACAATTGATGACAAAGTAAAGACACTTGTTGCAACAGGTCAGACACCTGACGTTGTAAATAAGGGTGACTACTCAGCAGCAGCTGCTGAAGGTCTTCTCTACCGTGCGGATGAAATGGTCAGCAAGGCAACACTTGATGACATCGTCCCTACATTCCTTAACAACTCTAAGTACAACGGTGTTGCATACGCTGTTCCAGACTTAGCATCAGCACGCGCACTCTTCTACAACAAGGACATCCTGAAGAAGGCTGGCGTAACCAAGCTTCCAACAACGTGGACTGAACTTGAGGCAACACTCAAGCAGATCAAGGCGAAGGTTCCAGGCGTTTACCCATATGCACTTCCACTCGGACCAGAAGAAGCACAAGCTGAATTCGCAATCTGGGCTGGCGGTAACGGTGGCGTAATGTTTAAGAACGGTAAGTGGGTTCTTAACTCTAAGGAGAATGTCGCAACAATGGCATTCCTTAAGAAGCTCACAGATCAGAAGTTGACTCAGCCAAACCCAGCAAAGTGTGACCGCACAGCTTGTGCACAGGCGCTCTTTGCAGCAGGTAAGGCAGCATTCATCAACGGTTCAGTCTTCCTTGCAGGATGGCTTAAGGACAATGGTGGAGCTTCAGTTAACCTCGGTTCAGGTTCATTCGTTGCAGCACCAGGAAAGACTCCGATCACACTTGGTGTTCAGGATTACTTCACTGCATACAAGGCAAATGGACACAAGGCAGAGATTGCTAAGTGGATGGACTTCATCTTCCAGCCAGATAACTACGCAGCATTCCTTAAGGCAGCAGGCGGCTTCATTCCTGCAACAAAGTCAGCGGGAGCAGCAGCTGCAAAGGATCCAGCACTTGCACCATTTATTAAGTTGCTTCCATCTGCAATCTTCTACCCAGGAGATCAAGCATCATGGCCAGCAGTAAAGGGTGCTATCCAGCAGCAAGTTGGAACCGCGCTTGTAAATCCACAGAAGACTATGGATGCACTCCAAGCAAAGGCGCTTGCGGCAACTAAGTAGTCGCCTGATCTGTCACTTACAGTGACAACGAAGTAAGGGTAGGGGGTTCGCGAGTAATCGCGAACCCCCGCTCTACTTTTTATTTCTAGCAACAATTAGAATGACCGCAATCACAGCTAAGGAGATTTGGGCTCATGCCGAACATGCTTGCACGTAAGTCCCGTCTCGGTGCTCTTCCGTGGATCTTCCCGGCGCTCTTTATGATCTTTGGCTTTGTCCTCTGGCCAGCATTTGAAATGATTCGCACATCTTTCCAAGATGTCAGCTCTTCAGGCATTACCCAAGGGTGGGCTGGCCTTGAAAACTATAAGAGTCTTCTCGCAAATCCTGATCTTCCGAACGTATTGATTCGCACATTTATTTGGGTAGTTGGAATTGTATTTTTCACAATCATAATCTCACTCCCAGTTGCACAGCTTCTCAATGCAAAGTATCCAGGGCGCAAAGTTGTTCGCTGGGCCGTCATTATCCCTTGGGCAGCATCAGTAGTTATGAGCTCAACCATCTGGAAATGGATACTTGATCCTTATTACGGTGTCCTCAATAAGATTTTGATGGATCTACATTTCTATAAAGAACCTGTTGATTTTCTGGCGAATGTGAAGCAGTCATTTGTTTGGCTCATGATTGTTGCAGTCTTTGTGTCTATCCCTTTTACTTCCTTTGTAATTCTTGCAGGGCTATCAACCATTCCTGAAGATATAGTGGAAGCTTCAAAAGTTGATGGTGCCACTTCCTGGAAGGGCTATAGAAACATCACCTTTCCACTCATTAAGCCCGCTCTACTTGTAGCCATGGCAATCAACCTCATTAATATCTTTAATGCCTTCCCTATCATTTGGGTAATCACAGCTGGTGGTCCTGGTTATGAGACTGACACAACCACAACCCTTGGCTACAAGATCTCTTTCCGCGACCAAGATATTGGCCAATCTGCATCTATGGCCTCCATCAATCTCATCATCATTCTTATTTTTATCGGAATCTTCTTGAAAGTCTCAAAGAGCCAGGAGGATAGGTAATGGCAATTCTCGTGGTTCCTAAGCGCCATAAGCGCTTTACGGGAAAGAAGGTAAGCCTGACCCTCTCCGCATGGGTACTGGGATTCCTCTTCTTCGCCCCATATCTCCAGATGCTTCTCACCGCTCTCAAGCCAAAGGAGGAGATCACAGCAATACCTCCCACCTATTTCCCTAAACACTGGGCATTTAGTAACTTTATTGGAGTTTGGAAAGAGATTCCCCTTGCAACATTTATTAAGAGCTCTTTCATAATCTCTCTTTCGGCAACCTTAATCGTTATGTTTATCGCCGTTCCTGCAGCATATTACGTTGCTCGCAATAATTTCCGAGGTCGTAAGGTATTTCTCTTCCTTGTGCTTGTTACTCAGATGTTTGCTCCAACTGCACTGGTAATCGGAATCTTCCGCGAAATTGCAAAACTGCACTTAGTAAATACCTATCTTGCACTCATTCTCGTGTATGCGGCATTCAATATGGCATTTTCTATCTGGATCCTCTCCAGCTTCTTTTCAAGCATTCCTCAAGAGATTGAGGAAGCTGCTTGGATTGATGGGTGCAGTCGCGTGTCGACTCTCGTGCGTATCGTTCTTCCACTCTCTCTCCCTGGACTTGCAACTGCATTTATCTTCACATTTATCGCCGCCTGGAATGAATTCGTGATCGCGCTGACTCTCACTTCATCACCTGAGCAAGAACCTCTAACAGTTGGTCTCACCGCTCTGATTGGCTTTTACCAAGTGCAGTGGCAGTACCTCTTTGCGGGTTCACTCATTGCAATTGCGCCTGTCGTTGTTCTCTTTGCGCTGATTGAGAAGTGGCTGGTTGGCGGCCTTACTGCTGGTAGCGTGAAGTGAGCAGACAAGAACGACTTTCCAGAATCTTGGAGATTGTTGTCGAAAAAGGTAGCGTTGAAGTAGAAGATGTTGCACACGAACTTGAAGTATCGGCGGCCACTATCCGCAGAGATTTTGATTCGCTTGCAAAGAAGCAACTTCTCTCTCGCACACATGGAGGAGCTGTTGCTACGGGTGGATCACTTGGTATCCCACTGACCTACAAGGTTGCAAAAGAAGATGAAGTAAAGCAGCGCATTGCCCAAGCAGCAGCTGAGATGGTCTCTCGCTATGACATCATCGGAATCAATGGTGGAACGACGACTACAGCTGTTGCTCGCGCCATTGTTGCTCGTGCTGAATTTGCACCTGGTGATCCATCTGATCTTCAACCAGCGCTCACCGTTGTTACAAATGCAGTAAATATTGCAGCAGAGCTCACTGTGCGCCATCAAATCAAGATTGTTGTGACTGGTGGCGTTGCTCGTCCGCAGTCATATGAACTCACCGGACCATTTGCTGAGGAGGTCTTGAAAGAAGTCAATATTGATATTGCATTCCTTGGCGTTGAAGCAATTGATTCAGTCATCGGAGCTGCTGCTCGTCATGAAGATGAAGCTCGCGTCAATCGCCAGATAGCAGCACGAGCCCGCAAAATTGTCGTTGTGACAGATAGTTCAAAGTTTGCCAAGAGCGCCTTTGCATCCATTCGTCCCATCAGTGAGATTGATGTCCTTATTACAGATGATGGAATAGACCCTAAGATAGTCAAAGATTTCCGCGCACTTGGCGTTGAGATTGTGATTGTCTAAGGAGCGCGATGTCACGCACCAATGCCGGCAAGTTAGTACTCGATGCCAAGAGTGCGGGTTCTGCCGTTGGCGCATTTAATGTGATCTTGCTCGAACATGCTGAGGCTCTCGTTGCTGGTGCAGAACAAGCGAAACTTCCCGTCATCTTGCAGATCAGCGAGAACTGCGTTAACTATCACAAAGGGTTAAAGCCGATATCGGTTGCAACAATTGCTATCGCTGAGTCATCTTCAGCCCCGGTCTCTGTTCACCTCGATCACGCCGAGAGTGAAGATCTAGTGAAACAAGCACTTGATCTAGGTTATGACTCAGTAATGTTTGATGGATCAAAGCTTTCTTATGACGAGAACGTCGCAGCGAGTGCGCGCATGGCAGCTCTCTGTAAGAGTTACGGCGCGACCCTCGAAGTCGAGATCGGCGAAGTTGGCGGCAAAGATGGCGTTCACGCCCCTGGAGTTCGCACCAATCCACTTGAGGCAAAGGCCTTCGCAGAGGCTACTGGCGCTCATTTATTGGCCGTTGCCGTTGGCTCTTCTCATGCCATGACCACCCGCGATGCAACTCTGGATTTCGAGCTCATCGCAGAAATCGCACGCACGGTCTCTGTTCCGTTGGTTCTCCACGGTTCATCTGGCGTGAGCGACCCTGATTTACAAAAGGCAGTCAAAGCGGGCATGAGCAAGATAAACATTGCAACTCACCTTAATAATGTATTTACACACGAGATTCGCGAGGCGCTTGAAGCAAATTCCAAGTTAGTTGATCCTCGAAAGTACATCGCACCAGGCCGTGACGCTGTTGCATCTGAAGTTGCTCGCCTTCTAGCGCTATTGAAGTAACGATGAATATTCGTTTAGCCTCTCTAGAAGATGAGAGAACCCTCTATGACATCTGCGTCATCACTGGAGATTCAGGTAAAGATGCAACGGGAATCTTTGACCAACCAGATCTATTGGGTGATATTTGGGTTGGTCCATACCTTCATCTATCTTCAGAACATTGTTATGTAGTGCAAAGTGACGATGGAGTTCCTCTCGGATATTGCATTGCAACTCTTGATACGACCTCATTTGAAACGGTTACTGACGCGGTGTGGTGGCCTGCGAAGCAAGCTGTTTACAGCAAGCCCGATATCTCACGACAAGATTCATGGAGCAGAGATGAGCGTATTGCTCATCTAATTCATAATCCATTACGGTCACCATCTGAGTTCCTCGAAGAATTCCCCTCACATGCACACATCAACCTTGTTCCAGAGATGCGAGGAAAAGGGTGGGGAAAGAAGCTGATGCAGGCAATGGAGGATTCGTTGCGTAGCGCTGGTTCTCAAGGTGTTCACCTGATTTTAAGTGCAAAGAATCAGAACGCACTCGCCTTCTATAAGGCTGTTGGATACCAGATCATCTTTGAACGTCCAGGTGAAATTGGAGTTGGAAAGAAACTTTAGAAATCTTGCGCAACTTCTCCGGCCACAGCTGATTTCTCAAGGGCTTCCATCATGGAGGCTGTGTCGAATCCACGATAGTAAGGACCTATGCCCAAGTGTGCGATTTTGGCTCGCTTTAGAGGGTCTAAATCGCGAATAGTGATACCTAGCACGTCCAGTTTAGGTTTTCTTTCTGCGAAGTAACTTTCGAAGTCTTCGCCATCACCCCAGCAACAAAATGCAAGGGCAGCAGCACGTGGCCACATCATGTACTCGGCATGCACAGGAGATTGAATGTACTCACCCCATAGTTGGAATTGAACTCCTGTAACACCGGGGAGTGGAGTAAATGCCAAGACATCTTCGAGAGTGACAGGACCGCCAATGGCAAGGGGCTCGGATTCAGATACTTCTTGTGAGTAATCTAAATATGTTGGAAAGACTGGACCTTGTATAACTTCACGCCCATGATCGAGTGCAATCTGGGCAATCGCCGAACCTCGCCATGACATGACCGTTGCTTGAGTTGCCTGCTCAGGATCAAATGCAAAAGCATCATCCCAAGTCACCATCTTCTTACCCAAGCCCGAAATAATTTTTTCAATCTCTTTCATAAAGAACATGAAGAGTTCCTTTGTTGTGACAAAACCCCTCTCTTTTATGAAGGCAACAACTTCAGGATCTTTCAACCAATTATCAATCAGTGATTCATCGCCACCAACGTGGATGTATTCAGATGGAAAGATAGAGGCAACTTCTTCAAATACCTTTGTGAGAAATTCAAAAGTTTCTGGAAATGGACGCAGTAAGTAATCTGAAATGCCCCAACGCCCACTTACTTCCACCGCTGCTTTGTTTACTCCGTATTGAGGATAGGCGGCTAGTAGTGCACCGGTATGCCCTGGAATATTTATCTCAGGAACTACCTGCATCCCAAGTGAGTGCGCATGGCTAACTATCTCGCGCACATCTTTGTGCGTGAGGTAGCCAGAGTGTTGTTTACCGTCATAGGTAGGGTCTAGAAGGCCGTGATTATTCTGGCTCTGTTTACGAATCGAACCCACTTCATGAAGAAGTGGGAATACCTTGCACTCAAGGCGCCAGCCTTGGTCATCTGTGAGATGTAGGTGGAGGGTGTTGTAGTCGAAGATGGCTAGGGAGCTGATGGTCTTCTTGATAAAGGTGGCATCGAAGTAATGGCGAGATATATCGAGCATCGCCCCGCGCCAGCGCATCATGAGGCGATTATGTCGCCCCTGCCTTATCGGCGGTAGGCTTCAGTACGTGCGATTTATCAACCAGCCGGTCTATGACCTGACCTATGACGATGTATTCATGGTTCCTAGCAATTCCGAACTCACTAGCCGAATGGAAGTCGATCTGACATCTAACGATGGCAGCGGAACAACAATCCCTCTAGTTGTCGCAAATATGACCGCTATTGCAGGTCGGCGTATGGCTGAGACCATGGCACGCCGCGGTGGAATGGTTGTCATCCCACAAGATATTCCCATCCCAGTTGTTGCCGATGTCATTGCATCTGTTAAGTCACGTCATACATTCTTCGAAACACCTATTACATTGACCCTGAAAGAGACCGTCGCAGATGCGGCTTCTCTCATCCATAAGCGCGCACATGGCGCAATAGTGATTGTCGATGGCAAGAAGCCCGTTGGCATCGTGACCGAAGAAGACCTAGCTGGAGTCGATCGTTTTACCCAGCTGAGCCAAGTCATGACACAAGAGCTCACCACAATGCCTGACACCCTTGATCCACGCCAAGCATTTGAATTCTTGAACGAGCGCCTTCGCACAGTTGCGCCAGTTGTTTCGGCAAACGGCGAGCTCGTTGGAATTATCACCAAGGTGGGCGCACTTCGTGCGACTCTATATACACCGGCTGTCGATAAGAACAACAAGCTACGTATTGCGGCAGCAGTGGGTATCAATGGTGATGTAGCCGATAAGGCCGCAAAGTTAGTTGCTGCCGGGGCTGATGTGCTTGTTGTCGATACTGCACATGGACATCAGAAGAAGATGATTGAAGCGTTACAGGCTATCAAGAAGTTAAACCTTAATGTTTCTATCGTTGCTGGAAACGTAGTGACAGCAGATGGTGTTCGCGATCTCGTCGCAGCAGGAGCCACAATTATTAAGGTTGGTGTTGGTCCGGGAGCAATGTGCACAACACGTATGCAGACTGGTGTTGGCCGCCCACAATTTTCTGCAGTACTTGAGTGTGCCGCAGAGGCAAAGAAGTTAGGTGCACATGTCTGGGCAGATGGTGGAGTTCGTCATCCTCGCGATGTTGCACTAGCCCTTGCTGCAGGTGCATCACAAGTAATGATTGGTTCTTGGTTTGCAGGAACCTATGAATCACCTGGCGACTTGATGCGTGATAGCTCAGGCCGTGCTTATAAGGAATCTTTTGGAATGGCATCAAAGCGAGCAGTAAACGCTCGCACCTCACAAGAAGATGCATTTGATCGCGCACGTAAATCACTCTTTGAAGAAGGAATCTCTTCATCACGAATGTTCCTTGATCCAAACCGACCAGGTGTTGAAGATTTAATTGATGAAATCATTTCAGGGCTTCGCTCTTCTTGCACATATGCAGGAGCACATAACCTTGCAGAGTTTGCAGAGCGCGCAGTTGTTGGAATTCAATCTGCATCCGGTTATGCAGAAGGTCGACCTTTAAATACTTCTTGGCGTGGATAAGCATTGAAATAGGCTTATTTAGGCCAGTTTTTCAGAGGTAGGAAAAGCCTGTAGTATTCGCATTCGCAATACACAATTCAATAAGCGTGCGTAGCTCAACGGATAGAGCATCTGACTACGGATCAGAAGGTTAGGGGTTCGAATCCCTTCGCGCGCACAAGTTAAGCTCTCGGTGCCTTTCACACTGGGGGCTTTTCTTTTTGCCCAATTAGGCTCACCATAGGAGAAAAGTGGGCGTGCACCTGCCGGCAGCAGCCTAATTTCATCTAGCGGACTCCTGTTTTCTCAGGCAGAATCTCGGAATGAGAAGCGGACGCATCCTGGCTCTTTGTATGGCGCTGACTCTTGCACTCACAGGTTGCGGTGAAAATTCTAAGATTTATGCAGCCTCGAAAGCAGAAGGTGTTTTCTTTTCAGTTCCTAAGAACTGGCATGGGCTGAGTTATGCAGCGCTCAATAAATATGAAAAGGGTTCAGAGAAAGATAAAGCAGATTCTCGACAAGCTTTAGTCAAATGGCAGGTGGCTTACTCAACTGACTCGAAGATTAAGGTCTCGCAAGTATTTAGTTTAAAGGCAGTCAAATCGCCTTTGGTATTTGTCAGAGTTCGAGACTTGACTGGCTCTGAAATTAATGACTTCTCATATAACTCACTTCGCAATGTCATCGTCCCCATCACGCAATTGAGTGATGGTGTTGATTTGGGAGTTCCTGATTTTAAGATTCTTGAAGACGGAGAGGTAGTCGAGAAGGGTGCCCGCGGCATTCAGACCATCTATAGCTTCTCTATCGATGGCACGGAACAGACATTTAATCAGACAGTACTCATGTCCAATGACCGTACGACTTTATATATTTTGATGGTCAGATGTGAGACCAAGTGCTACACAAAGAATAAGAAGGTTATGGAAGAAATTGTTAAGTCCTACACAGTACGGGGAGCAAAATGAGTCAGTTAGAAAATGGAATCAGTAGACCTCGCGATACTGACCGTAAAACTCGAATTCATCTCTCTATCTACGACCGCGCTAAGTTTTTGCTGTTCTTTGGTATCACCTACCTCGTACTTACCTGGTCAAACCTTGCTGACAATCCAATATTGAGCGTTGAGGATGCACTCAATGAGACAGCGCGTACCAAGACATGGCTTATAGGTCTTGCGGTTATCGAAATTATTCGCCAGATTCACTTCATTATTGCTGAACTCTTAGCGCCCTATCATGGCATTTGGACAAAATATTTTGCATTTGTAGATCGCCAACTACACAGACTCAGTGATTGGACTCGCTTTCGTTTATCTCGCTTAATCAAATGGGCGCTTGTCATCTCCCTTCTTGCAGTAATTCTTGGTGCGGTTTATAAAGAACCACCTATCAAGGCGCTCTTCTTAGCCCCTAAAGCATTTATTACTGCACTGCCATTTCTTGGACAACTCCTCTTTGCAGTCTTCTTTGTCATCATTCAATTTGCAGCGATCTTCTGGTTCTTAAGTCGTGGAGGTATTGATACTTACTTCCCTGATGACATCAGAACTCGATTTAGTGATGTGTGGGGACAGGATCACGTTCTCAATCGCATCCGTGAAAACTTACTCTTCCTTGAGTCCCCTGAAGAGATTGAAAAGCACGGTGGTTATGTGCCAGGTGGAATTCTTCTGTGGGGCCCTCCTGGAACAGGTAAGACGCTGATGGCTGAATCCATGGCCGGAGAAACTGGAAAGCCATTCGTATTCGTAGATCCAGGTGCATTTACCAATATGTTCTTTGGTGTTGGCGTGCTTAAAGTCAAGAGTCTTTTCCGTAAGCTTCGTAAGTTAGCGCTGCGCTATGGCGGAGTAGTTGTCTTCTTTGATGAAGCAGATTCTCTGGGAAATCGTGGAATTGTTTCTTCTGGTGGACCACAGCGAACCTCCACCATGGAAAAATCAAAGATATTTGAGAGCCACTGCCACGGTGGGGCATATCTTTCAGAACCTGCAGTCTCAGCACTTGTTCGCGACAAGTTTGTTATGGGTGGTGCTGCAGGCGGCGGTGGCGGTGGAGGAATGGGAACGCTACAAGCGCTTCTGACTGAACTCTCTGGACTTAAGAAGCCTCGTGGATTCTTTAATCGTATTGTTCGACGCACCTTAGGTATGCGTCCTAAAAATCCACCTAAGTTTCGAATTCTTGTTGTGATGGCAACCAATATGCCAGAAGCACTTGATGAAGCTCTACTTCGCCCAGGTCGTATCGATCGTATGTATCGGGTGGGATATCCAAGCAAAGCAGGTCGTGTTCGCACTTATGAGGGTTACTTGTCAAAGGTTTCACACTCACTCACAGCGGAGGAGATCGACAAGATTGCAACGATTACTCCTTATGCAACAGGTGCGACGATTAAGGACACCATCAACGAAGCGTTGATTATGGCTATCCGTAATGGCCGAACTTCTATTGAATGGTCTGACATTGTTAAGGCTAAGCAGCAGAAAGAGCTTGGGCCATCAGAGGATGTTGAATACATCGAGCGTGAGCGACATGCAATTGCTGTTCATGAAGCATGCCACGCTGTCATGGCACATCGCACGCGCCAACATATGTCTATTGATTTAGCAACGATTGAAAAAGGTTCTGATTACTTAGGAATGGTGGCAAGTATTCCGCCCGATGATCAGTTCACCCGTTGGAAGAGTGAATATAAATCAGATATTTTGGTTTCACTCGCTTCATTGGCCGGTGAGCGAATGTTCTTTGATGGAGATAACTCATCTGGTGTTTCAGGAGACCTCGAGAGTGCGACCACTATTGCATCCTTGATGGAAGGACATTGGGGAATGGGATCAACCATTTCATCACATGTGAGTAACCGTCGCTTTGAGATGGGCTCTCCCGGTGGTGGAAAAGGAAAAGAGGACACTGAGAAGCAGATGAGAATGGCTTTAAGTGATCGCATCGAAGAGAACTTAAGTTCATTGTTGACTCAAGCTGAGGAGATATTGCGTGAAAATCGCAATCAGGTATTGGCGCTAGCGCATGCTCTCGAGACTCATAAAACAATGTCGGGAGAAGATGTGGCAGCAGTCATCGAAGGGGTGAAGGGCTCAATAGTTGATGGGCGTCCATACCTCGATGCCAATTTCTTGGGTGAGATCGAGAAATATCACAGCGCTTCAGTTGTCGCTCATCGCGAGCATAGAATTCCTGACGTGCATTTACCGGTGATTGGATAAGCAGGTATCGTTATCCAGTGAGCAAAATCTTCCTCTTTGTGGCTATCGACGTGCGCCCAGGAAAATATGATGATTTTGTCCAAGCACTTTCCAAGCACATCTCGGTGATTCGCACCGAATCTGGGTGTGAATTCATCGACATCTATCGCGATACTCAAAAGGAAAATGTAGTAAACGTCTGGGAAATCTGGAGCGATCGCCCATCATGGGATGCGCATATGGTGAATGAGAATAGCAAGGCATGGCAGAGCGTTGCTAAAGATCTCGTTTTCGGTGAAACAATTACAGTTATGGATTCACTCTCATGAGCCAATTCACACTCTCTATTGACTGTGGTGGTCTCTTTATTAAGAGCTGTGTTCTTGATGAATCAGGAACTATGCACGCAGCTCCAACGCGTGTTCAGACTCCATATCCACTTTCAACCGAGCGCTTCCTTGAAACAGTTTCCGATATTGCAAAATCTCTTCCTAAGGCAGCTCGCGTCACTGTTGGTTTGCCAGGAATGATTCGTAATGGTGTTGTAGTTGCAACACCTCACTACATTAATGATGCAGGTCCTCACACTCGCATGAACCCTGAATTAAAAGAGCAATGGTGGGGCTTTGATGCAGAAGCTGCAGTTGCTGAGCGCTTAGGAATTCCAGCGAAGGTCCTTAATGATGCAGAGGTGCATGGCGCAGGTGTAGTCACAGGTTCTGGCCTTGAGATTGTTCTTACCCTTGGTACTGGACTTGGCTTTTCCATATTCCACGGCGGTAAGTTATCGCCTCACTTTGAACTCTCTCATGCAACTGTGCGCCGCAATACAACGTATGACACATGGATTGGCGATCGTGAACGCCACCGTATGGGAAATACATTCTGGTCACGTCGCGTGCGCTTGATGGTCTCTGAACTTCGCCCAGTATTTCTTTGGGATCGCCTCTATATAGGCGGTGGTAATTCACACAGCATTCAGCAACGTGACCTTAACTTGATGGGTGATGACGTTGTGATTGTTCCAAACTCTGCCGGAGTTGCTGGCGGAGTTCGTGCTTGGCAGCTTTAATCAGTTATGTAGATTGTGCCATTTACTTCACGCACTGCTACACGCTCGAGCGGATATGAGGCAGGTCCCCGCAAGAGCGCACCATTCTTAGGATCAAAGAGAGCACTATGGCATGGACAGAGCAACCCTTCGTTATCAATCTTCACAGTGCACCCGTTATGTGTGCAGGTGGCATTCATTCCAATGAGTCCATCTGAGCCTCGAGCAATCAAATAGGTAGTGCTATAGCCATAACGATTCTTAGTGGTAAATGACTTTGTTGAATTTGTTATAACCTCTGAAGATCTAGCAATAGGAATGTCAATCATGTTAACAACAGGCGCAGCCGATTGAGTTGGTGATGCAGAAGGTGTTGCAGATGCTGTGGCTGATACAGATGGAGAAGGTTTTGCAACAGGTATGACCTTCCCAGAATCCCAAGCCAGGACTGTCTTACCTTTGCTCTTTGCCTTGACGCAGGTATAGAGCTTGCCTTTGTAGGTAGTGGTTTGCCCAAGAACGCGACACTTTATTGGTGGAGTTGTGGCAGCCAGCGCAGGAAAAGCTATGGTGGCCAAGGATGAAATAAATCCGAAACCTAGGATTCTTCGCGAAATTGGATTCACTTTCTTACAGTAAATGAGAAAAGTGAACGGGTGGTGAATTTGCTGAGAAAAGACAGAGGCAAGTCTTTGCTTCAATTTCACCCTGCATTTTCTCTTCAGATTTTTGGGCAAGCCAAACTTTCCCCACAAAATCAAGACGAACCCGACTTGATTTGAACTCAATGGAAATGGATCAACATGAAGCTTCGCTACAAAGTAGCTGCGGTGCTCTCGATAGCAACATTGGTTGCGGGAACAGCTGTGGCAAATTCAGTGCTGACAAAGCCTGAATACATTATTGCTTCAACAGATGCAGCAGAGATTAAGCCGCTTGCATATGCTGGAGATACATTTGGTGGATTTACCGTTCGCGGTATTCCAGATGGCATGGGCGCAATGCGCAATGCAGATGGAACAATCACTCTTCTTTCAGTTCACGAAGTTCCTTCATATGGAGCAATCGGAACATTGGCTAAGGCTGCTGATAAGGGCAAGCCAATTCAGGGAACTTCAATTACTAAGTTCACATTGAACAAGGCAGGCGATCGTGTTCTCAGGGCTTCAGACATGGTTACGTCATGGAGCTTCTACAACTACAACACAAAGGCATACCAAGCATCTCCAGTTGGAGCAGCTCCAACTACACAGACAGTTGGTATGGATAGGTTCATCAGCCGTTTCTGTGCAGCAACTCTCGTCCAAGCAGGAGCACTTTCATTCAAGGATGGTTCAACAACACTTGGATATGACGGAGCAGTATTCCTAACTGGTGAAGAAGATGGCGATAGTGGTCGCGGCTTCGTATTCGATATGGATGGCAATGGAATCAACCTTCCACGTATGGGTCTTGCATCATGGGAGAACTTGATGCCAAACCTTAAGCCAGGCAAGAACACAGTTGTTATGGGTAATGAAGATGGCTCAGCTACTGATTCACAGCTCTTCATGTATGTCGGAACAAAGACAGCATCAGGAACATTTGCTGATAAGGCAGGTCTTACAAACGGTGACCTTCACGTTATGAGCATTCCAAATATCGCAAATGACAACGCTTTCCGCGCCGCATACGGCAAGAACAAGGCTGTCGATGTGACATTCGCAAAGACAATCTGGGATGGCGATATCAAGACTCAAGCAGCAGACCACGCCGCAAAGGGAACAGAAATGTCTCGCGTTGAAGATGGCGAATGGGATCCAAAGAATCCAAACGTCTTCTACTTCATTACAACTGAATCCAATAAGGATCCAGGTGCGACTAAAGAGAATCCATCAGAGCCAGGCGTTTCACGCGATGGTGGCGGATTCTGGAGACTGACATTTGTTGATGGTCAAAAGCCTGAACTTGGCGCAAAGCTTGAACTCCTCCTCGATGGAACAGAAGCTCCATACCTAAGCAAGCCAGATAACATGACTGTCACAACAGATGGAATCGTCTTGCTTCAAGAAGATCCAGGTAACAACGCACACGTTGCACGCATCGTTGCATTCCGCATCGCTGATGGAAAGCTCGCAACAGTGGCAGAGTTCAACAAGGATTACTTCGCTAAGGATGCTTCCAAGTTCATGACAATTGATGAGGAATTATCAGGAATCATCGACGCTACTGCCATAGTTGCAAAGCCTGGAGACACAAAGAAGTACTTCTACTTCAACGCTCAGGTACACACAACTGGCGGCTACACAGCGCGTCCAGATCTCACCACAAAGTCACCTTCTGGAATCTTGAAGTTCAACCAGAAGACTCTTGAAGGTGGCGCTTACTACAGCCTGACAATTACTGATTGGAAGACTGTTTTCGGTTCTTAATTCCGGGACACAACTAAATAGATAGATTAGGCCCCGTACTCTTTGAGGGAGAGTGCGGGGCCTTATCTATTCTTAAATTTAAGCGCGTATTGCCTTAGCGAATTCACGGAAATCTTCAACCAACATATCAATCTCTGTTTGGCCATGAGCCACAGAGATTAACCATTGCTCATCAAGTCCTGGAGGAGTGATGATGCCTCGGTTGAGAGCAAAGAGCCAATGTGCTTCAGCAACACCAAAGTCAGTTGCTTTGTAATCGCGGTAGTTGCGCACTGGTGTTGTTGACCAAGTAACGCAGCCCTTGATACCGAAGCCAACTGTGTGTGCCGGAAGTTGATACTCATCAATGACTTCACCGATGCGAGTAAGTGCCTGCATATTCATCGCTTCTGCATCGACAAGAACTTGATCTGAACAGATGCGATCGATTGCGCGAACACCTGCCATCGCAAGGGGATTACCGTTAAATGTTCCAAAGTGAGCCATCTTGCCGTTGGTAACGAAGTCCATATATTTCTTTTTGCCGCCAAAGGCTGCAAGTGGAAGTCCGCCACCGATTGATTTAGCAAGGGTAATAAGGTCTGGCTTCACACCTAAACGCGCAGATGCACCGTGTGCTCCAGCTGTTAGACCAGTCTTAACCTCATCAAAGATAAGAACTACATCGTATTGATCACAGAGTTCGCGAACGCGCTCGAGATATCCCGCATCAGGAAGGATGATTGCAAGGTTTTCAAGAACTGGTTCAACGATAAAGCAGGCAATCTTCTTTGCATTCTTTTCAAACATAGCCTCAAGAGCATCTATGTTGTTATAAGGAACAACATAGATATCACCTGGAACCAAGTTGGGTTCGATGTAAGGAGTTGGATCTTCCGCATCTCCTGCAAGATTCAGTGGCGGCTTTGCTGAGACAACAAATGGGTCATAGCTACCGTGGTAACCACCTTCTACTTTAAGGATGCCCATCTTTCTGGTGGCAGAGCGAGCAACGCGAACTGCATACATCGTTGACTCAGTGCCTGAGTTGGTGAAGCGGACCTGATCGATACCAAAGCGCTTACAGATTCTCTCTGCAGCATCGGTAGAGGAAGGCGATGGGGTGACAAAGAGCATTCCCTGGTTGAGCGCTGTCTGCACTTCTTCCACGACGATTGGGTTGAGGTGGCCAGCGAGCATTGCGCCAAAACCCATAGATAGGTCAAGGAGCTTTCGCCCATCGACATCGGTCATATAGGCGCCGGAGGCTGAAACGATCGAGATTGGGTATGGTTCCCAGTGCTGGAAGCTAGAGGTGACACCTAGAGGCAGTGAGTTAAATGCTCGCTTGCTCTCAGCTGCAGAGCCTTTGGTGCTCTTAGTGAAGAGATCCCATTCGGCTGCAAGGACTGCGGCAACCTTTTCAGGGGAGATGGGTGTTGATGTTGTTGGTACATAACGATGTGTTGCGCTGTGGTGCGATTGAATCGCTGTTGGTGTAGTCATTGTAAAGCTGTACGGCAAATGTTTCTGATTTAGAAACGGTTTGAGAAGTACTCTCCTTTTTGGTTGCGAATTAACGCGAGATAAGTATCTCTGAAGGCAAAAAAGTTTGCAACTAATAGGGATTTTTCCGCGTGGCTTACGCGTAAAGGGTTGATAACCTTTGAGCCTTATGGAAAAACCAACAATTATTCTTGCGACCAGTAATGGCGTGGGAATGGGACACCTTGCACGTGCAAGTGCAATTGCGTTGGCTCTTAAAGAATATGCAAACCCCATTATTGTTTCAATGGCCGGAGGTATTGCAGAGATTCCAGAATTTATGGGAATTCGTTGTGAATACATTCCAGGTCGTGATCGCATGTGGATGTCTCGTGAAAAATGGGATGAGTATCTGCGTGATCGATTACTTGCACTCGTTGATGAGACAGGCGCTCGTGTGATGTCATTCGATGGCGTTGTTCCTTATCCAGGTGTAATCGCTGCAAAAGTTTCCCATCCAAAGTTGGCACTGGTTTGGGTGAGACGCGGTTTATGGCAGAAGAAGCCACAACGTTTTGTTTTAGGTTTGCAATCGCAGATGATGGATTACATAGTCGAACCAGGTGACTTCGCTCGTGCTTATGACTTTGGGCCAACTGCAGAAAGAAAAGATGCACAGCTGACATCTTCCGTCTCACTCTTTCAAAAAGATACTGCGCTATCGCGCGATGAGGCTCGCAATATCCTAGGCCTTGATCTGAACCGCCCAGCAGTCTTGGTTCAACTCGGAACTGGCGATAGCGATGTGAATGAGAAGATGACTGCAGCGCTTTCAGGCTTGCTCGGATGGAAAGATCTACAGGTCATCCTTACCAAGCAGCCACTGGATAAAGATGGAAAGTCATTGGCGCCTTCTGGCCTTGATATCCGCGTTGTTCGCCACTTCCCACTTGGTCGGGTGCTGCGTGCATTCGATGCCAGTGTCTGCGCAACTGGTTACAACGGAGTCCACGAGCTCTTGCCAGCTCAGGTTCCAACAGTCTTTGTCTCTAATATTCGCGGCACCGATGATCAAGAAGCGCGAGCACAGTGGTGCCATGACATGGGATTTGCGCTGCGCGCTAATCAAGCAGACCTTGGGGATATCACCGCAACGGTGAAGAAGTTACAAGATGGTGAAGTTCGTGCACGATTAAGCAAGAAATGTGCGGAACTACCTGATCCAACGGGCGGTGCAGAGATTGCAAAGATTTTGTATGAATTGGCTGCGCGAGAAGAACCTATTCGCCCATCGTGGTTGCGATATAAACAACTTCTTGCACAAGATCATATAAATCGCGGACTGCGCCATGTTGTATATATTGGACTGCGCCGACTTTCAATCATCTACCGAATAATCAACCCACATTCGATTGTGACAATCACTCGTGAAGAACCACCAATTTGGGGATCACAGAACACGGCACAAGAACTACATCCACTGATCAAGGGTGAACAAAGATTTGAACATCTCATTACTGGTGCATCTGATGCCTATATCAAGCGCCGTAAAGAGATTGCTGAAGCCGCTTATGGTGAAAAGATAGAGATTATCAATACCAAGAAGGCTTAATCTTCGAGTAGATGCTCAAGCTTTCGTTTGAGAATTGCAATAACAATAATCACGACTGCTAGAAAGAAGATTGCCCAGTAACGAAGATACTTCTCAAGCGTTACAAGTGAGCTGGCAAATTGAAAGCCAAGCAGGACAACAATGGTGGAGAAGACGATTCCACCAGCTGCATTCCACTTAATAAAGATGCGATAAGGAACTTTATTCATCCCTGCTAGCGCTGGCACAAGGGCACGAAGGAGCGCTTGTGCTCGACCAAAGAAGATTGCGCCACCGTGATAGCGATCAAAGATTGCTTGCGCAAGCTTCCAACGCTTCTCACCAACAAATCGACCAAAGGCGTTCTCTTTAATTCGGGGCCCTAAATGTTTGCCTATTTCATAACCGACAGAGTCTCCAGTAATTGCGCCGATAATCGCAGCTATGAGAAACACCCACACATTCCACACTCCTGCGTGAGCGAGAACTCCACCAATAAGCAATGCAGTCTCTCCAGGTAGGACAAATCCAACAAATAGCGCTGCTTCAGCAAATGCAAAGAAGATTAGAAGGAGAAAGAGTGGAATTTGCAAGTTGTGTGCAATCAGCGAATCAGCAGTGTGATGTATCCACTCTGAAATCGACATGCGAGAACTGTATCTGAGCAATAAGGTTCACGTTATGAAAGCAGAGACTTCAGTTCCCGTCCACGAAATCATCGCAACTCGTCGCAGCCCACGTTCATATAACGAAACTGCAACTATCAGTAGTGAAGATCTCACCGCAATTCTCGAGGCAGCTCGCTGGGCTGCTTCTGCATTTAACGGGCAGCCATGGCGCTTCTTCGTGGGAAAGCGTGGCGATGGAGTCTTTTCTCAGATTCTCTCCTCACTCGTTGATTTCAATAAGTCATGGGCAAAGAACTCTTCATCTCTGATTTTGGTGGCTGGAAAGACAGTTCGTGCTGATGGATCAATTCATGCTGATTATCAATATGACTGTGGCTTAGCTGTTGCACAATTAGTTATTGAAGCTCACCACCGCGGATTAGTTGCCCACCAGATGACTGGATTTGATAAGGCTGTGGCACAGGATGTGCTTTCTATTGCACCTGAACTCATTCCAGTAGTTGTCATTGCAATAGGAACACAGGATGCACCTGAAAAACTTGCGGGACCACTTCTTGAAAGAGAAACGGCAAAGCGCGAACGTCTTGCTTTATCAGAGCTTGTGATTAAAGGGCTGCCTGTTTAGAAGCGAGAACGAATCTCCCATAAGTCTTTAAAGACTGGGTTGAAGAGTGTGCTCGCAAGGTATTCAACTCCGCTTGATCCACCAGTTCCCATCTTGTGGCCAATCGTGCGCTCAACCATCTTCACGTGGCGATAGCGCCACTCTTGAATACCTTCATCGATATCAACAAGTCGCTCAGAGACCATCGCACTCTCTGGATCCTTCTGATGCACAGTTAGCAATACATCTTGCACAGCAGCGCTAGATTCATAAGCTATTGATTTATCCCGACCCACAACTTCTGCAGGGAGTGAGTAACCACGCTTGGTGAGGTAATCCAAGAAGGAATCCCAGAGTGAATTTCGTGAAGTTATATCTTTAATCTCTGCCTGGATATCTGGAGGTAGGTGTCCTGCCATGCGACTATCACGGCGACCAAGAATTGCCTCCACCTTTCTAAATTGTGCTGATTGAAAGCCACTAGAAGATGAGAGATAACCGCGGAAAGCATTGAATTGCAGCGGTGTCATCGTCTCCAAGATATCTACTTGAGCAACGCAGACCTTCATGATGGTGCGAATACGTCCGAGAATAGAGAGTGCGTAGTGGGTATTGCCAGATTCAAGTGCACGTTGCGCCTGCTGGAATTCATGGATGAGTTGCTTAAACCAGAGTTCATACGTTTGGTGGATGATAATGAAGAGCATCTCATCATGTTCGGGACCATCAGAGAGTGGCTTCTGAAGTTTGAGAAGATCATCAACTGCTAAGTAAGAGGTGTATGTCAGTGCCGATTCATAGTTATCGCTCATGTCACTCGTGAATCCGATCCTTCAATCTTTTCAAATTGGCGACTCGCAGTGAGATCGCGGATGCGCTGGAAACCATCCCAAACTTCAACATATGAAGTTGGAAGGGGAGATATAGCTAAACGGATAGCACTCGGTGTGCGGAAATCAGGAATGACGTTGGCGAACTTACGAAGTGCAATACAGATCTTTGCAGCATCGGGATGTCCAAGAGAGATATGCCCACCACGCTCTTTGGGATTACGCGATGTCAGAAGTGTGTAACCAAGGGGTGCTAGCCATTCGTCATAAAGGTCAATCATCATCTGTGTGCCAATTGCTGCCTTTGATGCAATGACATCAATTCCAGCTTCAGCAATCATCTCAAAGGCGATCTGCACACCACGAATTCCAATAATGGATGGGCTAGCAATTTGAAATCCTCGTATGCCTTGTGCCTTCACAAAGTGAGGACCCATTCCAAATTGATCTTCATTTCCGAACCATCCTTGGATAGGAACTTGAAGCTCCTTCTGCACGCGCTTACTCACATAGAGCCAAGCAGGTGAACCTGGACCTGAGTTTCCATATTTATAAGTGCAACCAATTGCGAGGTCAACACCGTGCTCATCAAAGTTCATCTGAATGGCACCTGTTGCATGGCTTGCATCCCAGACTACAAATGCACCGTAGGAACGGGCTAGATCTGTAATGGATTCAATATCTGAGCGAGCACCTGATCGATATTGAATAACTTCAAGAGTTACGAGTGCAACATCTTCAGACATATATTTTTCAAGAAGTTCTGCTGTGATTAATTCATTCTCAGCAACAGTTGGATCTTCATTATCAATAATCACAAGGTTGAGACCAAGTTGTTCTGCAATGCCTGCAAGGATGTAGCGATCGGTGGGAAAGTTTGCAGCATCAGTAATTACTGTCTTTCGTCCAGGGCGTGCCTTAATGGCTGCAAGACATAGTTGATAAAAGTTCACAGATGTTGTGTCACAGACAAGCACTTGTCCAGCTGCTGCACCGAGAGCTGCTCGACCTAAGAGATCTCCTGCAACTTGTGCCTCATCAATCCAGTGGCTCCACCCCGTTACAACTTCATTGCCCCATTCATGGGAGAGGAAGTCACTGACAGCCTTCACAGTTGCATGGGGCAGGCGACCTAGAGAATTCCCATCGAGATAACAGAGATTGGGGTCTGTAATTACAAATTTGCTGCGATAGGGAGCAAGAGGGTCATTCTTATCGAGCTCTAACGCATATGCGCGGTCAGTGACCTTCATAGTTCAAAGGTACGCTCTCCTACCGTGGCGCGCAATGTAGTGAATATCGAAGAGGTCTCTAAAGCCTTTGATATCCGCCCACTTCTGGAGCGAGTATCACTCGGTGTTTCAGAAGGCGATCGCATCGGAATCGTTGGTCGCAATGGCGCTGGTAAATCCACGCTCATGAAAATTATTGCAGGCGTAGAAGAGCCTGATGCAGGACGAGTAACAAAGTCGAATGCTTCAAAGATTGGCATTCTCTCTCAAATAGATAGTGCTGCCCCTCATGCAACTGTCGGCGATGTTGTTATCGCCAATCGTGAGAAACATGAATGGGCAAGTGATCCTCGCATCCGCGAAATCTTTACCGGCCTCTTTGGAAGCTTTGATGACCATATCTTTGATCGAACATTTGCATCTCTATCTGGTGGAGAAAAGCGCCGCGTTGGATTAGCCAAGTTGCTCATCGATGATCTTGATTTGATTCTTCTTGATGAACCAACAAACCACCTCGATGTTGAAGGTGTTGCATGGCTTGCATCTCACTTAAAGAACCGCAGAGACTTAGCTGTACTTGTTGTGACACACGATCGCTGGTTCCTCGATGAAGTAACCGAGCGCACGTGGGAAGTCGTCCTTGGAAAAGTAGAAGAGTATGACGGTGGTTACTCAGCCTTTGTTTTAGCTAAGGCTGAGCGAGCTCGCCAATCTAATGCAATGGATGCTCGCAGAAATAATTTGATTCGCAAAGAACTTGCATGGTTGCGCCGGGGTGCACCTGCTCGGACAACAAAACCTAAGTTTCGTGTTGATGCAGCTAATGAATTGATTTCAGCAGAGCCAGCGCCACGTGATTCAACAGAGCTCTTAAAGTTTGCCCTCAACCGACTTGGTAATACTGTCTTTGAACTTCATCATGCGCTAATCAAAGCTGGCGATAAAGAGCTGATTGATAACCTGACATGGAACATAGGTCCAGGAGATCGCATCGGGATTGTGGGCATTAACGGTGCTGGAAAGACAACTCTGATGCGCACTTTGGCAGGTCAGTTGCAACCTGCAGCAGGCAAGCTTGTTACAGGTATTACCGTCAAGATTGCCTTTCTCACACAGCACCTTGATGAACTTGACCCCACATGGCGATTGCTTGAAGCGGTAGAAAATGTTGCAACACATGTGGAGATTGGTAAAGGAAAAACACTTTCAGCATCTCAACTCTGTGAACGTCTTGGCTTTGATCGTGATGCGCAGTGGACACCGGTGGGGGATTTATCAGGTGGAGAACGTCGCCGTCTGCAGCTCACGCGATTACTGATGGATTCACCGAATGTATTACTCCTTGATGAGCCAACTAACGATTTTGATATTGAGACTCTTACAGAGTTAGAAGACTTACTCGATAGCTATGGTGGAACTCTTATTGTGATTTCTCACGATAGATATTTCCTTGAACGCGTCTGTGACCGATTCTGGGGGTTACTGGGCGATAAGCATCTTCGTGATTTGCCACGAGGTGTGGATCAATATCTTGAACAGCGCGTTGCATCGATTGCATCTCTAGCCTCTTCCGGTGGAAAGTTCTCATCCACTTCAAGTGCTGCCGAACAACGTCAGTTGAAGAAGGATCTGACTCGCGTTGAGCGTCAGGTTGCAAAAGGCAAGGAACGCCTTGCAGAACTGCTGAAGGAGCAAGAGGCAGAAAGCTTCAATCCAGAGCGTTTGATTGCAATCGCTGCTGAGATAGAAAAGGTGCAGAGTGAACTACATACTCGCGAAGAAGAATGGCTAGAGATAACTCTGGCCCTGGAAAGTTAATAGGATTTGCCTATGTCCACAAAGAACCAGCGCCTAGATTTTCTAGCAGCGATCTCTGGAGTCATGATTGCTCTGCAGGCGCGCGCTAATGGCGAGCTCTCACATTTGATTGGCAATGGCGTTGAAGCAGCGCTCGTCTCATTTGGATCAGGTCTAATCATCATCTCTGTTATCGCTCTCTTTACTCCTTCTATTAAAGAAGGTGCTCGCAATTTGCGTGGGGCGGTGGCACGTAAAGAGCTACCCAAGTGGACTCTCTTTGCAGGCGCTCTCGGGGGCAGCTTCGTTGCTGTGCAGACTCACATCGTGCCTCTAATTGGCGTTGCCATCTACTCTGTTGCATCTATTGCGGGTCAAACAGCAGCCTCCCTTGTTGTCGATCGCATCGGGCTTACAGGTGGTGGAAAGAAACACATCACACCTCGTCGTATCGCCGCCGCATTCTTCACTGTCTTTGCTGTCTTTATCTCGGTCTATGACCGCATCGATGCACGCAATCTCTCACTGATTGCAGTCTTTATGGGATGTGTTGCGGGCGCCATTGTTGGCGTACAGCGAGCAATGAATGGTCAGATCAATGAGTATTCCCATCAAAGCTTTACAACATCGCTACTCAACTTCATTATGGGCACTTCATTTCTTGTCATCTTCTTAGCCATCTTGGTTCTGGCTAACTCAGAAGATCTTGTTCCACTTCCAGCTGGTCCTTGGTGGATCTATACAGGCGGAGTCATTGGAGTTATCTATATTGCTTTCACATCAACCATTGTTCAACATCTTGGCGTTCTGACATTCACACTCTTTAGTGTGGGCGGTCAATTAGTGGGTTCACTCTTGATTGATCTCTATTCACCCACAGATGGCGTGCATGTATCGGCCTACTTGGTGACAGGTATTGCGATGACGTATGTGGGAGTTATCGTGGGCGGCGTGAATAATTCACAAGGCCGGAAACGATTGACCCACAAATAAAGAATGCGGCAATTGCGTAAGAAGAGGTCTTTACCCACGGCAGCGTTGCTGCGTAATAACCGGCTAGAGTAATTCCAGCCCCCCAGAGCACAGCGCCTAGCGCGTTAGCAGATAGGAATTTGTAGTAATTCATCATTGATGCACCTGCAATAGGAGGAACAAAGGTTCGAATCCAGGGGAAGAAGCGAGCAGCAACGACTGCCCACCATCCAGTTTTCTCATAGAAGCGTTCAGAGCGCTCAATCATTCTGCGCATGCGAGGCGATGTGTGCTTATCCAAGTAAGGACGACCGACAACGCGGCCAATAACAAAGCCAACTTGGTCACCAAAGAATGCAGCAGCCAAGATGATTGTGACCAGCAGAACGATATTGATATCGCCTTGAGCTGCAGCTACTAAACCAGCGCTAAAGAGGACTGAATCACCCGGTAGGAAGAAACCGAAGAGAAGTCCAGTCTCGATAAAAACAATTGCACCAACCAAAATATAGAAAACAAAGGGAGCAAGAGCGGTGAACTGTGCATCAAAGGATGCAAAGAGTTCCATTACACCGACTTCTTTACGGCAGCAGCTACCTGTGTCACCACGTTGGGATCAAAGACGCTGGGAACAATGAATGATGTGTTGAGCTGTGATGGGCTCACACAATCTGCGATTGCTTCAGCGGCAGCTACCAATAACTTATCTGTGATCTTATGAGCATTTGCATCAAGCAAACCGCGGAAGATTCCAGGGAAGGCAAGAACGTTATTGATCTGATTTGGGTGATCACTACGTCCCGTCGCAACAACTGCAGCATATTTACGTGCAATCACAGGATCGATTTCAGGATCTGGGTTGGCAAGTGCGAAGACGATGGAACCGGCAGCCATTGAGGCGATATCTGCTTCTTTGAGGACATTCGGTGCACTCACACCAATAAAGATGTCAGCTCCCGATAACGCTTCGTGAATTGAACCTTTGAAATCATCCTTATTCGAATGTTCTATAAACCAGTCGCGCATTGCACCATCAGATGCAGATTTTTTAGAGATAGCACCATCGATATCAAATGCAATGATGTTGGTGGCACCGCTGAGCACAAGCAGACGTGCAATCGCAGTACCTGCAGCCCCTGCTCCGCTCATAATGATTTTCACCTTTGACATATCTTTCTTGACCAACTTCAGCGCATTGCGCAGGGCGGCAAGAACGACGATTGCAGTTCCATGCTGGTCATCGTGAAATACAGGAATATCTAGAAGTTCGCGCAGGCGACGTTCAACTTCAAAGCAGCGCGGTGCTGAAATATCTTCAAGGTTGATGCCGCCATAGACAGGTGCAATCAGTTGGACTGTGCGAACGATTTCATCGACATCTTGTGTATCAAGACAGACTGGCCACGCATCAACATTGGCAAAGCGCTTAAAGAGAGCAGCCTTACCTTCCATCACAGGAAGGGCAGCGGCTGGGCCGATATTTCCAAGGCCCAATACCGCTGAACCATCGGTAACAACAGCGACTGTATTGCGCTTCATAGTCAGGCGGCGAACATCTGATGGGTCATCGACGATTGCTTGTGAAATACGAGCAACACCAGGTGTGTATGCGCGAGAGAGATCATCGCGAGTCTTTAGAGGAACCTTGGAGGTTACTTCAATCTTTCCACCGAGGTGGAGCAAGAATGTGCGATCACTGACTTTACGAACAGTAAGCCCATTGTGAGCTGATAGTGCATCATGAATTTCCTGAGCGTGATCGGCATCAATGGTGTCGCATGTAACGTCAATGACTACCTTTTCAAGAAGAGATTCAACAACATCGAGGGCGGTAATAGTCGCCCCTGCATTGGTAATTGTTGTTGTGATGAGCGCAACTGGTTGGAGCTCAGGAGAACCTTCGACACGGATTGTGATTCCGTATCCAGGAGAAGTTGATGCCATTTACACAACACCATAGAGACGATCGCCTGCATCGCCAAGACCGGGAACGATATATCCCTTTTCATTGAGTTTCTCATCGAGTGAACCAGTTACTAGAGTGATTGGAATTCCAGCATCCTTAAATTCATCTTCAAGAACTTTAATTCCTTCAGGAGCTGCAAGTAAACAAATCGCTGTAATCTCATTTGCACCGCGCTCAATCAGGTAATTGATTGCCATTACCAATGTGCCACCGGTTGCAAGCATTGGATCGAGAATAAAACATTGACGACCTGAAAGATTTTCAGGTAGACGGTTTGCATAGGTGCTTGCCTTTAAAGTTTCTTCGTCGCGAACCATTCCTAAGAATCCAACTTGAGCTGTGGGAAGTAACTTTGTCATTCCCTCCAACATTCCAAGACCTGCACGCAAGATGGGAACCACGACTGGGCGTGGTTCAGCCATAACTAATCCTGTGGTTGCAGTGACTGGAGTTTTGATGTTGACAGTCTTGGTGCGCACTTCGCGGGTTGCCTCGTATGCAAGAAGTGTCACGAGCTCTTCAACGAGAAGTCGGAAGGTTGGTGAATCAGTTCTTTCATCACGTAAAACAGTGAGTTTGTGAGAGATCAGTGGGTGATTCGCAACGTGAACTTTCATGTCATCTACCTTACAGGGCTTTCTTTCCACTTCAATGAGTGACAATATGGGAGATGTGTCAGAGCAAACCCAGGACTTCGCGATTGAGGCGTGGCATGAAGATGGACGCTGGTCTATTGCATCCCTGCCTGACCCTGATGACCTAACTCACATCATTGACCGCCTCAAGAAACAACAGACAAACGGTGGGGCTGTAGCTCTCATAACTATCGATGATGAGTTCTTCTTAGCTATTCGTGTGCTGGGCACGCATGTTAAATATTTTATTAGCGATATTAGTTGCGCAATTGATTATGAAGTTGCAGCAGAATTTCTTGAGCTTGCAGATCTTGATCAGCCAGAAGAAGATGATGAACCGCTTCCAGCAGGTGATCTCGACATCTTCTCTGACCTTGGACTTCACAGCATGGAACTTTCAACACTGTGTGATGATGCAGATTTATTTCCCGATGAGCAGATTGAAGCGATTGCTAATCGCTTAGGATTTAGCGAGCAACTCACTGAGTTATTGGAGTCTTAAAATTTCACCTCGCACCCCAGAAGAGTTTATGAATGAAGCACTTGTTATTGCTCGTTCTGCAATTGCTACAGGAGATATTCCAGTTGGAGCCATTGTTATAAATAAAGATGGCGTAATAATTGGTAAAGGCTCAAATGAGCGTGAAGCTAATAACGATCCAACTGCACACGCAGAAGTAGTTGCTATTCGTAATGCAGCGGCACGATTACAGAATTCTCGCCTCGATGGCTGCACCCTTATTGTCACTCTTGAGCCATGTGCGATGTGTGCGGGAGCTATCGCTCAATCGCGTATCTCTCACCTCATCTTTGGAGCATGGGATGAGAAGGCAGGTGCTGTGGGATCTGTGTGGGATGTGCTGCGTGATCCACGCTCAATCTTTAAGGTGGAAGTTACCTCTGGTGTGCTTGAGAACGAGTGCGCAGCGCTTTTGAGAGAGTTCTTCTCAGACAAGTAACTCGTATGACGGATTCAAGATAGTCAGCTGACCTTCTTCTTCACCGACCATACCTTCAGCTCGCATCTCCATACCGACTTCAAGTCCTGCAATCTCGCGGCGTCCAAGGAAGTTCAGAGTGATTCCGCCAGTTTCATCCCAGACTTCCACCTGCAGCATCGGCGCAGAACCACGTGGAGCTGTTGCAATTGAGGTAACGCGACCATGGACCTTAGAGCGCCTACGCCATTGAATTTTGCCAATTGGAGTGACATCTGCAGCATGGTGAGTAATAGGTGCGAAGACTTGAGGAGCTACTTGTGTTGGCTTGATCTTCTCCTGTGTAGTCACAGTTCTTAAAGTTTCATGTTCGTGATGGATATGAAGATCTCCGCCAGATGTAATGCGATTGACGTCAAATGGCACAATCGTTGCAACTACTCGTTGCAGCTGTGAGATCGGTGCTGCAATCTCTTCAGCTGTTTGATCGTGAAGTAAGCGTCCTAAGAATCGTGAGTAAGAACGACGTGGAAGAAGAATTGTTAATTCAACATCAGGCTTCTCAGTCTTGCGAATTGCATAGTCCAGCGCTGAATTTGCAATGCGTCGATCTGGGCAGTCGATGAGATCGAGTTGCACATCTACCAACGCTTCAGATTCTGCCCATGCTTTTTGAATTGCTTCAGCGCGACGATCATCGATAACAAAGTGAACAGCTTTGACTTTATGGGGCTTTAGGCTTCGTGCATAACGAACTGCTCCAACTGTTGCAATATCAACGCTATCGACGAAGATGGTGACATCGTGGCGTGCCATGGATGTTGCACGCTCTTCATCACCCTTTACAGACAAAGCTTCTTGTTCACGTGTGTATTGACGACGCAGACGTAGGAAGGTTGCTACCAAGATAGGTGCGGTGACAAGTACCAACCAAGCACCTTCAGTGAACTTCACAACAGAGAAGATGATGACAATCACGAGAGATACTGAACCTGCAAGTGAGTTCACGAATACTTTAAGCTTCCAATTCTTAGGCTTGGTGCGAGAGAAGTAGCGAGACATTCCAAAGCCAGCCAAGGTAAAACCGGTAAAGACACCGAGTGCATAGAAAGCAACCAAGTGTTCGACAGAGCCTGCAGTAATTAATACAAGAAGAATTCCGCCACCTGAGAGCAACAAGATTCCGTTAGAGAAAGCTAAACGGTGTCCACGCTTTGTGAGCTGGCGTGGAAGGTAGCCATCGGAGGCAACGAAGTTCACCAGCAATGGGAAGGCGCTATATGTGGTGTTTGCACCTGCAAACAAGACAAGCATTGTTGCAAGCTGAACCAAGATAAACATGACAGAACCAAAGGTTCCAGTGCCAACTGCTGCCTTTGCGATCTGTGAAATTACAGTTGGAACTCCAGATTCATATGGCATCGCATGGATGTGGTGAGCGAAGTAGGAAACACCAAAAACAAGGGTTCCAAGCAAAGTACTCATCACTACAAGAGTGCGCTTTGCATTGACATGCTCTGGTGTCTTAAAGAGTGCAACACCGTCAGAGATTGCTTCAAGTCCAGTTAGTGATGAACCACCGTTTGCAAAGGCGCGAAGCAAGATAAAGATGGCAGAGAAGGTGAGTAGGCCTTGTGCTTGCCCCACATGCACTGCGCCAGGAAGATCAGTATCAAGAACTGGGAGAGTGCCATTAGCTAAGCGATAGAGACCCATACCAAAGACGATAAACATGCAAGCGATGAAGAAGTAGGTAGGAAGTGCAAATGCCTTTCCTGCCTCTTTAACTCCACGCAAGTTCCCATAGGTGAGAAATGCAATAACGCCAAAGATTATATACATCTTGCCAGGTTCAAGAGATGGGAATGTGGAGATAATTGCTGCAACACCTGCAGCGGATTGAATTGCAACGGTCACGATGTAATCGAGCATCAGTGCAACAGCTGCAATTTGTGCAACCACTGGTCCGAAGTTATCGCGCGAGACTATGTATGCGCCACCGGTCTTTGTGTAAATATCGATGACGTTTCGATAAGACAAGGTAATAAGAACAAGGATTGCTAAGACAACTGCAGTCATCGGCATCAAGATTGCAAAGGCTGCAAGACCGAATGCTGGCAAGAGTGCGATCAGAATCTGTTCAGAACCGTATGCAGATGATGAAATGCAGTCAGATGAAAGAATTCCGAGGGCATATCTCTTACTCAGTCTCTGATGACCGAGTGAGTGGCGGTTGAGCGCACCACCTAAGAAGAATCGCTTGACCTTGTAGGAGAAGGGATCTTTTACGTGTGCGTGATCCTGAAGTGCCACAGGCTGGGGTGCATCATCAGTCCAAGACTTAGCCACAACTACTCCCTTTGGCGTTGCATCTAGAGCATCACCGCTGCGTAGGTAACCATTTTAGGTGACCCGTTGAATTCTCGTAAGTATGCTTATCTTATGCGCACACAGTTATATATAGATGGTCAATGGGTCGATGGCACCGGGACTTTGGACGTTATCGATCCCAGCGATGGCTCAGTAATCGCCAAAGTTGCCACTTCCAGCGATGAACAGAACCTCGCAGCTGTCGATGCCGCTGACCGTGCCGCAGCCTCATGGGCAAAGACTGCACCTCGCGTCCGCAGTGAAATCTTGCGCAAAGCATTTGAAATGATGATTGCTGAAGCTGATTACTTGGCCGAGCTCATTTCTACAGAAAATGGCAAGGCGCTACCTGATGCAAAAGCAGAAGTTAATTACGCCGCCGAATTCTTCCGTTGGTTTGCTGAAGAGACTGTTCGCATCTCAGGAGATTTCCGTATGTCTCCATCAGGAGATAAGCGCATTTTGGTAACTCACCAACCTATTGGCGTCTCACTCCTAATTACCCCATGGAACTTCCCTGCAGGTATGGCTACTCGCAAGATTGGCCCAGCAGTTGCCGCAGGTTGCACAATGATTCTCAAACCTGCTGGTGAAACTCCACTGACTGCCCTGGCCATCGTTGACATACTGGCACGTTGCGGACTTCCAAAGGGAGTTCTCAATGTCATCCTTCCTGCACAAACGGGTCCTGCAATTAGCAAGGTCCTTCATGATTCACGAGTTAAGAATCTTTCATTTACTGGTTCAACATTTGTTGGAAAGATTCTTCTCAAGGAAGCAGCCGATCAAGTAATCCGCTGCTCCATGGAGCTCGGTGGCAATGCACCATTCGTGGTTCTCGATGATGCAAATATCGAAGAGGCAGTTAAAGGTTTGATGATGGCAAAGATGCGCAATGGAGGAGCTGCATGCACCGCAGCAAATCGCATCTATGTTGCACGCTCTATCGGCGATAAGTTCATCGCAGAATTTACTAAGGCGATGGCAGCGCTCAAGATGGGAGTTGGCCGCGAAGCTGGCACACAACTTGGTGCAAGTGTTTCGATGAAGGAACGTAACAAGATTGCAGAACTCGTCGATGCATCAAAGGCAGGAGGAGCGAAGGTTCACCTCGGAGGAACAACTCCTGAAGGTGCTGGTGCTTTCTATCCTGCGACAGTTCTTGAAGTTTCTAAGGATGATGAAATCCTCGCCAATGAAGTTTTTGGTCCAGTTGCTCCAGTAGTTCTCTTTGATACAGATGAAGAAGCTCTCGCAATGGCTAATGACACTGAATACGGACTTATTAGTTATGTGTATTCGGAAGATCTCAAGCGAGCCATTCGCTTCGCTGAAGGAATTGAAGCTGGCATGGTTGGTATCAACCGCGGACTGCTCTCAGATCCGGCAGCGCCATTCGGTGGCGTGAAACAATCAGGACTTGGCCGTGAAGGTGGCTTCGATGGAGTTCACGAGTTCTTGCAGACTAAATACATAGGCGTAGAGATCTAAATTCTTCAACTGTTATTTACCGGACATTCACTCTCAACTCGCGAGTAGCGCACTACCCCGGCGGATGATTTAACTGCTTCCCCAGCCGAATCAATGCAATAGAAAGGGGTTGTCATGTCACAAATTAACGATCTACCAGAGTGCTTCTTGTGTCGTTCTCAAGACCTCGAACTAGTCATGAATGCAGAAAACGGTCCAATGATTCTCTGCGACGAGTGCGGGTATTCAAGCTTGATGTCTAATAAGCATCTATCGCTGCCAACGATTACAACCATCGCTTCGTAAGCTATAGCCTTTTGCAGACTAAGTACCTAGGCGTTGAGATTCAATACATTACTCAGACGTCTATCTGAGCTCTTGCTTCACATTCAGCCAACACATCTGTAATGGCAGTAATTCTTTCGGAGGGATTTTGGGTGAGTTTCGTCCACCCCAATCTTTGAAAGTCCATCCCGACTTCTTCTCTACAGCTATATCCACAACCGTTTCTGTCCACTGAAATTTTGTAAGTTCTAGTTGGTAGTTCGAGTATCTCTTCGCCACCAGCCGATAATCTAACCGCTAGATCTTCGTACCTCGACAAATTCGATCTCTTTAAATCCGCCATCAGAGAAAAGTAAGAACGTTCCCACGCTAAATCCGCATCACTCATGAAGTTGTCTGGGTTTTCGCTCATGAACAAAGTCTAACTCAGGTGCCGCATTCGAGTTCAAGAGTTTTCTCAGACCAGACTGGTGGTGTTAAATAGCGCTTTCCTCGAATGGTTGCTCGAGCTAAAGCCACTCCATAATACATAGATTTTGCTGTGTTCTTACAGTAAGCAAATGTGAATTGATTTTTCACCAGGAAGCCTTGCGATTTTAGGTCATCGGCTCGGGTGCTTCTCTGGGCTACAAGATGCGGAGCGCCGAAACCTTCTTTAAATATTTCGACCGTCAAGACGACATTTCTTTGTGCAACATTACATTTTGAAGTCGCATTCACTTTCACCGCTAAACGACCCTGCTGCTCAAAGATTGAAGTTGAGATATGAGCATTTTGGACTTCGATGAAACACTTTGTTTTGGGTGGGGTAACAACCGTTCCAACGCCATTTGCTAGCGATGAAGATGACATAAAGAGAGCACAGATTAAAGAAATCGCGGCTGTTCGTTTGTGGAGAAATTTATCCATGCCCGAGAATTTCAAAATCTCAGAGAATCTGAATCGGGTTATCCACAGTCATTCTGGCGGAGGATGAGGGATTTGAACCCTCGATAGGTCTCCCTATACACGCTTTCCAAGCGTGCGCACTCGGCCGCTATGCGAATCCTCCAGCGCTAAGGCGCGAGCCTTAACGCCCCAAGGGTAGCGGTGCGTAGCGTCAGCCCTGACACATAAGATTGGCTCAGATCTCCGGTGCGACGTCACCGTGCCGAACTCCCCCAGGGTAGGAATACAGCAAGGGTAGGTACGCTCTGGCGGGTGCACCGGAGGTCCCTAGAAGTGAATAAGTAAGTCTCGGTCAATTAGAAGTGAATTGAATCGCGGCCTTAACGAGAGTAGATAAAGATGTCGTTAGCGTTATATCGAAAGTATCGCCCCTCTGTATTTGCAGATGTGATCGGGCAAGAACATGTCACTGTTCCCTTATCTAACGCGCTTGAATCAGGTAAAACACATCACGCATATCTCTTTAGCGGCCCACGCGGTTGCGGCAAGACTTCTAGCGCTCGCATCATGGCGCGCTCACTCAACTGTGAAAAAGGCCCAACACCTAATCCATGTGGCAAGTGCCAATCGTGTACTGATCTTGTTGCCAATGGCCCAGGTTCTATCGATGTCATCGAACTCGATGCAGCTACACACGGACTTGTCGATGATGCCCGCGATCTTCGCGATAAAGCATTCTTTGCACCGGTGCAAAGCAAGTACAAGATTTATATTATTGATGAGGCACATCAGCTTGGGCCGGGCGCTGCTAATGCGCTGCTCAAAGTAGTTGAAGAGCCACCAGCACACGTCATCTTTATCTTTGCTACAACAGAGCCAGAGAAGTTGATTTCAACTATTCGTTCTCGAACACATCACTATCCATTTCGTTTAGTACCGCCTGGGATCCTTGGCACACATCTTGAGAAGGTCTGCGAATCTGAAGGCGTTAAAGTTGCTAAGGGCGTTATTCCACTTGTAGTTCGAGCATCTGGTGGGTCTGTGCGCGATGCACTCTCTGTCCTTGGCCAGCTACTCGCTGGTGCTGGAAAAGATGGTGTCAGCTATGAAATTGCGATTCAGTTACTTGGCTTTACTGATGGCGCACTCCTTGATGATGCGATGGATGCAATCTCTGCTCGTGATGGTGCAACGCTCTTTAAGACTGTTGATCGCGTTATCGAATCAGGGCATGACCCACGTCGCTTCACACAAGATTTACTTGAACGTCTGCGCGATCTGATGATTGTGGATGCACTTGAGGCAACTAATGCCAACAGTATTTTGCGCGAACTCCCTGATGATCAACTCGAACGTATGCGCGTTCAAGCAAAGAGCATCGGGCAGGCTTCTCTTTCACGCGCTGCAGATATTGCAGCAGAAGGTCTTACACAGATGCGTGGTGCAACTGCTCCTCGTTTAATTCTTGAACTTATCTGCGGACGCATCCTCTTGCCTATGGGAGATTCCAGCGAAGCGGGACTTCTTGCACGTATTGAACGTTTAGAACGCGTTGAATCCATTGCTCCTCAACCACGCGCTGCAGCACCTGCTGCAAAGGCACCAGCTGCAGATCCTGCTGATTACATCAGCCCTGTAACAGCTGAGGCAAAGCGTGAAGTGCCTGCAAAGGCAGCTAAGGCAAAGGAAGAAGTTGTTGCTGCAGTTGTTAAGGAAGAGAAAGCACCTGCAGCACCTGAGCGACGTATGGATTCCATGGATGTTGCAGGCCTTCGTCGCTTATGGCCAGATGTGATTGAGAATGTGAAGAAGCGCCGCCGCCTTACCTGGTCACTGCTTTCAGCCAGTGCACAGATTCTTGGTGTGGACGAGAAGATCATCACAATCGGCATTGTGAATGCTGGTGCGCGGGATTCATTTGTGCGCAGTGAGTCAGATGAGATTCTGCGCCAAGCATTTATAGAAGTTGTGGGACTTGATCGCAAGATTGAAGTAACTGTTGATCCGAGCATCGATACAACTTCTACTCCTGAAGCACGTGCAGTCAGAACATCAGAGGCACCAACAGATGCCACACAGCTATCAGGGGCGGCTCTCCTTGCAGCCGAACTTGGTGCAACTGTCATTAGCGAAACGAGCCACGACTAATGTCAACCGGAATGTATGAAGGAGCAATTCAAGATCTGATTGATGCTTTAGGGCGCCTACCTGGAATCGGACCTAAGTCTGCTCAGCGCATCGCATTTCATATCTTGCAATCAGATTCAGAGATTGCAGCAAGTCTTGTTGAGGCAGTGCGCACCGTTAAAGAGCGAGTGAAGTTCTGCACGCAATGTGGCAATGTCTCAGAGGAGACTGAATGTCGGATCTGCCGAGACCCACGTCGTGATGGAACAAAGATTTGTGTGGTTGAAGAAAGTAAAGATGTGATTGCAATCGAGCGCACACGAGAATTTCGCGGCAAGTATCACGTGCTTGGTGGAGCGATTAGTCCTATCGATGGAATTGGTCCTGATCAGCTACGCATCCGTGAATTAATGCAGCGTCTATCTGATTCAACGATTACTGAAATCATCTTGGCAACGGACCCCAACCTTGAGGGAGAGGCGACAGCTACCTATCTAGCTCGCCTGATTAAGCCGATGGGCATTAATGTCTCTCGCCTTGCATCAGGGCTGCCCGTGGGTGGAGATCTGGAATATGCCGATGAAGTCACGCTCGGGCGAGCATTCGAGGGGCGTACCACCCTTTAGTCTCACTATATGGGCGGTAGGCCGTCTCATATATTAGGATTTTCTAATTAATGGCTAGCGCCAGCTTTTCTCGTGCTTCACACTTAGGCCATGGGTTTGATTGTTCAGAAGTTTGGCGGTTCCTCCGTCGCTGATGCCGAGGGCATGAAGCGCGTTGCCGCCCGCATTGTTGCAACAAAGAAGGCCGGCAATCAGGTCGTCGTTGTTGTCAGCGCCATGGGCGATACCACTGATGAATTGATCGAGCTAGCCAATGCTGTGACTCCGATTCCCCAAGGGCGGGAGCTCGACATGTTACTCACAGCTGGTGAGCGAATCTCTATGGCAATTCTTGCCATGGCAATTAACAATTTAGGTTTTGAAGCGCTGTCCTTTACTGGATCTCAAGCTGGAGTGATTACAGATTCTGTCCATGGCAAAGCGCGCATTATCGATGTAACCCCTGGACGTATTCGCGAAGCCATCGATAGTGGTGCAATTGCAATCGTCGCTGGCTTCCAAGGAATTTCGCAAGATACAAAGGACATCACAACTCTTGGTCGTGGTGGATCTGACACAACTGCTGTCGCACTCGCTGCAGCCCTTGATGCAGATGTCTGTGAGATTTACACAGATGTCGATGGAGTATTTTCTGCAGATCCTCGTGTTGTGCCTAATGCTCGCAAACTCAAGACTGTTACTTATGAAGAGATGCTAGAGCTTGCAGCTGCGGGTGCAAAGGTTCTTCACTTGCGATGCGTTGAGTATGCACGCCGTTTTAATTTACCGATTCACGTCCGTTCATCTTTCTCACCTAACGAAGGAACCTGGGTGGTTGAAAACCATCCTGAAGGAGGCACCATGGAGCAAGCAATCATCTCTGGCGTAGCGCACGATAAGTCAGAGGCAAAGGTCACAATTGTGGGTGTTCCAGACCGCACGGGTATTGCAGCGCGCATCTTCCAAGCGATTGCCGATAATGACATCAACGTCGACATGATTGTGCAGAACGTATCTGCAGCCGCTACCGGCCTTACAGATATTTCATTCACTGTTCCAAAAGCTGAAGGACAGAAAGCAACAGGCGTCTTGCAGCGTATTCAAGGTGAAGTTGGATTTGCATCCATTATTTATGACGACACCATTGGAAAGCTTTCACTTGTAGGTGCAGGAATGCGTTCACACCCAGGTGTGACAGCGACCTTCTTTGCATCTATGGCTGATGCAGGCGTGAATATCGAGATGATTTCAACCTCTGAAATCCGCATCTCTGTCATCGTTCGAGAGGCTGATGTTGAGCGCGCAGCAAAAGCTGCACACTCAGCCTTTGGCCTCGATGCTGATCAGATTGAAGCAGTTGTATATGGAGGAACAGGTCGATGACAAAGAAGAGTGCAAAGCCAGCTAAGAAAGTAAAGGCTGCAAAGAAACTTCCATCATTAGCAGTTGTTGGTGCAACAGGTGCGGTCGGCACAGTCATGCTCGATATCTTGAGCAAGCGCAAGAATGTTTATGGCGAGATTCGCCTGATTGCATCTGCTCGTAGCGCGGGCAAGAAGTTGATCTGTCGCGGTGAAGAACTCACCGTAGTTGCACTTTCTCCTGAAGCTTTCGATGGAATTGATATTGCAATGTTCGATGTTCCAGATGAGATTTCTGCTGAGTGGGCACCGATTGCAGCACAGCGTGGTGCAGTTGTTGTCGATAACTCAGGGGCTTTCCGTATGGATAAGAAAGTTCCATTGGTTGTTCCTGAGGTAAATCCAAAGGACATTAAGAAGCGTCCTAAGGGAATTATCTCTAATCCAAACTGCACAACGCTATCGATGATTGTTGCAATGGGAGCACTCGATAAGAAGTTTGGTCTAAAAGAACTCGTTGTCTCTTCCTACCAGGCAGCATCAGGTGCTGGACAACCCGGCATTGATGCATTGCATGATCAGATTTCAAAGGTCGCAGGTAAGAACCTTGGATCAGTTGCTAAAGATCTTCGTGGAGTCATTACGGATTTAGGTCCATTCCCAGCACCTCTTGCAATGAACGTTGTCCCATGGGCAGGTTCACTCAAAGAAGATGGTTACTCATCTGAAGAGCTCAAGGTTCGTAATGAATCTCGCAAGATTCTTGGAATGCCGAAGCTTAAAGTTGCTGTGACTTGTGTTCGTGTTCCAGTGATTACAACTCACTCACTTACAGTCCACGCTACTTTCTCAAAGGTTGTTACCCGTAAAGCTGCACAGAATGCGCTGAAGAAGGCTGAAGGCGTTCTTCTCTATGACAATCCAGAGAAGAAGGAGTACCCAACTCCGGCAGATGTTGTTGGAACAGATCCAACATGGGTTGGCCGCGTTCGTCAGTCTTTGGATAATCCAAAGGCGATTGACCTCTTTGTATGCGGAGATAACTTGCGCAAGGGAGCTGCGTTAAATACTGCACAAATTGCAGAACTCGTTGCTGCTGAATTCACACGCTAACCGCAACTAGACTGCAACCATGACAATCGTTGTCGCAGGTGGAACAGGTCTTGCGGGCTCTGCAATCGCGCGCGCCTATCAGGCAACAGGTGCTGAGGTCATTGCAGTTAATCGCACAGTAGTTGACCTGCTTGATCGCGATGCAACGACTGCGTTCTTAAAGAAAACTAAGCCAACACTGGTTGTCGATGCAGCTGCCAAGGTTGGCGGAATCGGCGCTAATAACGCATTTCCAGTTGAGTTCCTCTCAGATAATGTGCGCATCCAGAGCAATCTGATGGAGGCGGCGCATGCTGCCGATGTTGAAAAGTTCATATTTCTTGGATCAAGTTGCATTTATCCACGCGATTGCGCACAGCCAATTAAAGAAGAGTATTTAATGACTGGTCCGCTGGAGAAAACTAACTCTGCCTATGCAATTGCAAAGATTGCCGGAATCGAACTGATTAAATCTTTTCGTAAAGAGTATGGCCGCACATGGATCTCATTGATGCCAACAAATCTCTATGGCCCAAACGACAACTTTGAACTTCAAGGTTCACACGTTCTTCCTGCATTTATCCGCCGCTTTGTTGAAGCAACACAGAACAACGTTGCAACAGAGACTCTATGGGGGACCGGTTCACCAAAGCGTGAATTCCTCCATGTTGATGATTTGGCAGCAGCAGTTGTTCATCTTGGATCAACATATGACTCTTCTCAGCACCTGAATATCGGTAGTGGTGAAGACCTGACGATTAAAGAACTTGCAGAGCTAGTCGCTGAATTAGCTGGCTTTAAGGGTCAAATTGCATGGGATTCAACAAAACCCGATGGAACTCCACGCAAGATCCTTGATGTTTCGAAGGCAAAATCGCTAGGTTGGGCACCGAAGATTTCTCTCCGCGATGGAATTGCATCAACTATCGCTTGGTATAAAGATGCATCTGCAAAGGGAGTGGCTAGACGATGAGTAGAAAAGTTGCACTAATTACTGGTGTTACCGGCCAAGATGGTTCATACCTTGCAGAGTTCTTGCTTGCAAAGGGTTATGAAGTACACGGCCTTATTCGTCGTTCCTCAACATTTAATACATCTCGTATCGATCACATCTACCAAGATCCACACGAGAAGAACCCAAAGCTCTTCTTGCACTACGGAGATTTGATTGACGGTGTTGGACTTACCAACCTCATCCGCGAAATCAAGCCAACTGAGGTTTATAACCTCGGTGCGCAGTCACACGTTCAGGTTTCATTCACGATGCCTCAATACACAGGCCAAGTTGATGCTGTTGGCGCTGTTGGTCTTCTTGAAGCAATTCGCTCAGCTGACCTCGATATCCGTTTCTATCAAGCATCAACATCAGAACTTTTTGGTTCTACTCCGCCGCCACAGAATGAGAATTCAGTATTTCGTCCACAATCTCCTTATGCCGCAGCAAAGTTGATGGCCTACTGGTGCACAGTTAACTACCGCGATGGTTATGGACTTCATGCAACAAATGGAATTCTCTTTAATCACGAATCACCTCGTCGCGGTGAAACATTCGTTACTCGCAAAATTACACGCGCAGTTGCTGCGATCAAGGCAGGCAAGCAAGACAAACTATTCCTCGGAAACCTCGATGCCGTGCGCGACTGGGGTTATGCAAAAGAGTATGTCGAGTCAATGTGGCTGATGCTTCAGCAAGATAAGCCATCTGATTACGTTGTTGCTACCGGCATTGGGGCCACAGTGAAAGACTTTGCAGAAGCAGCGTTTTCACGCGCAGGACTTAATTGGGCAGACCATGTTGAGACAGATAAGAAATACATCCGTCCAACAGAAGTGGATGCACTTATCGGTGATCCATCAAAGGCAACAAAAGCCCTTAATTGGAAAGCTACAACTCATTGGAAAGAGCTTGCGGAACTTATGGTTGATGCCGATATTGAGGCGTTGAAGAAGTAAATTAAAAAGCTGCAGTAAGTGTCACCAGTGAAACTTCTGGTGGACTTGCAACTCTGATTCGTGAGAACGGTCCTGTTCCCATTCCGGCTGAGACATTTAGCAGTGGTTCACCTTTCACAACGGTGAGTCCGCGTGCTCGCCAATTCGGTAGGTCGCAATTGGTTGTGAGTGCCTTGGATCCACCAGGCCATGGAAGTCGGACTTGGCCACCATGTGTGTGGCCAGCAAAGATTGCATCGAGGTTATCGTTCTTCATTCCTTCGATGATGCGTAAATAAGGTGCGTGCGTAACACCGATTGCAACATGACATTTACCAGCTTCACCAGCAACGAGTGAGTAATTATCAAATTCAAGATGTGCATCATCTGTGCCACGGGCTTCAACGATAGTTTTCTTGATAGTGAGTGTGCTGCGGGATGTGTTGATGTTCTTCCATCCGCGAGCTTGTAATCCGGAATCGAGTTCTTGCCAGGGCAGCTCTGGTCCATGTTTGCGCTTGCCATGGTTGGGTAGCAAGTACTTCAAAGGATTTTTCGGAATTGGTTCGTAGTAATCATTAGAGCCAAAGACGAAGAGGCCAGGAATATCAAGTAATCCATCGAGTGCATCAAGGGCTACTGGCACAGCATTCTTATGCGCCAAGAAATCACCGGTGCTAATGACAAGATCAGGCTTAAGTGAAACAAATGACTTGATATCTGCGATTTCATTCTTCCGTGCAGACGTTAGGTGCAGGTCAGAAAAATGAAGGATGCGAATATCCTCATGGCCTGGCGGCAAGATAGGCATCTCGGCCTCGCGGAGAACGTATGTCATAGGCATGAGAAGATACAGCCATGGGACTTAAAGAGACACTTAAGAGCGACCTCACCGAGGCAATTCGCAGTAGCAACAAGGTTGTATCAGGCACGATCCGTATGGTGCTGACTGCAATCACCAACGAAGAGGTTTCTGGCAAAGAGGCACGCGTGCTCTCCGATGACGAGATCATCACTGTTCTCTCACGTGAGGCAAAGAAGCGTCGCGAAGCAGCGGAAGAGTTTGCAAAAGCTAATCGCCCCGACAAGGCAGCGGAAGAAAAAGCTGAAGGCGAAGTTATTGCTAAGTATTTGCCTGCTCAACTTTCCGAAGATGATATTAAGAAGATGATCGCTGCAGCAGTTGCATCAACCGGTGCATCAGGACCTGGCGATATGGGCAAGGTTATGGGCGCTATCAAGCCACAGATTGCAGGAAAAGCAGATGGAGCACTCGTTTCATCACTCGTCAAAGCAGCGCTAGGGAGCAACTAATGAAATTTGAATATGCAACAGTTCCACTTCTTTCACATGCAACAAAGCAGATTCTCGATACATGGGGTTCTGATGGATGGGATCTCGTCACAGTGATTCCAGCACCAGGTGGCGAGCAGCTCGTTGCCTATATGAAGCGCGAGATTAAGTAATGACTGATGTTCGCGCAAAGCTTGCTGAAAAGGGCTTAACACTTCCTATTACATCAAAGCCGATTGCTGCCTATGTTCCAGCAACTCGCACAGGCAACCTTGTCTTTACTGCAGGCCAGCTACCAATGGTGGATGGAAAGATTGCACGAGAAGGCAAAGTTGGTTCTGATCTCACTGTCGATGAAGCAAAAGCACTTGCTGAAATTTGTGCGCTGAATGCACTCGCTGCAGTTGAGCTAGTTGCGCCAATTGATTCGATTGTGAAAGTTGTCCGCGTGGTTTGTTATGTGAACGGCGCTCCGGGATTTACAGCACAACCAGCAGTTGCAAATGGAGCATCAGAGCTCTTCATGCATATCTGGGGAGAAGCTGGAATTGCCGCACGTAGCGCACTTGGTGTTGCTGAACTTCCTCTTAACGCACCTGTTGAGGTTGAGTTAACTGTAGAAGTTAAGTAATTACTTACCGCGCTTTTCTAGGCGTTCAAGATCTGTAATCAATACAGCGCGGCCATCAAGCTTGAGCCATCCGCGACCTGCAAAGTCAGCGAGAGCTTTATTAACTGTTTCGCGGGATGCGCCAACGAGTTGAGCTAGCTCTTCTTGTGTGAGGTCGTGGTGAACAAAGAGTCCATCATCTGTCTTCTTACCAAAGCGTGTGCCCAAATCAATAAGTGCCTTTGCAACGCGACCTGGAACATCAGAGAAGACAAGATCGCCCACTGCTTCATTGGTGCGGCGAAGACGCTGGGCAAGACGAGCAAGAAGGTGGAGTGAAACTTCTGGATTTCCCTTAAGCCAAGGGATTAACTTCTCATGGCTTAGAGATAAGAGCTTTGCATCGGTGACTGCTGTTGCAGTTGATGTTCGTGGGCCTGGATCAAAGAGAGAGAGCTCGCCAAACATTTCACCTGGTCCAAGGATCGAGAGAAGATTTTCGCGACCATCACCGCTTGCTGTTCCGAGCTTGAGCTTTCCATCCACGATGACATAGACGTGTTCGCCTTCATCGCCTTCTTTAAAGAGAATTCCACCCTTGGAAATTTTGACAGAGTCCATAGAGGCTCGAAGTGATGCCGATTGGGCATCATCGAGGGCGGTAAAGAGTGGGGCGCGTCTTACGACTTCATCTTCTTGAGGCACGTCGGTAGTTTACTCGCATGAGCGCCGATAGCGAAACCCGAAAAGATGCTCGGGCTATCTATCGGATTTTGACCAAGACCTACCCTGAGATCCGCTGTGAATTAGATTTTAATAATCCGCTTGAGCTTATTGTGGCTGTAGTTCTCTCAGCGCAGTGCACAGATAAGAGAGTTAACACTATTACGCCAGCGCTCTTTAAGAAGTATAAGAAGGCGAAAGATTATGCGAAGGCCCCTCTTGCAGAGATTGAAGAATATATATTCTCAGCAGGTTTCTATCATGCAAAAGCGCGTCACATTAAAGGCCTTGGAAGTAAGTTAGTTGAAGATTTTGATGGCCAAGTTCCTGCAACTATCGAAGAACTCATTACTCTTCCAGGTGTGGGAAGAAAAACTGCCAACGTTGTATTAGGTCACGCATTTGATATTCCAGGAATCACAGTTGATACACACTTCGGTCGGCTCTCACGAAGATTTGAATGGACCACATCTATGGATCCGGTCAAAGTTGAACATGAAGTAGGTGCACTGATTCCTCAGAGAGAGTGGACAAACCTTTCGCAGCGAATGATTTGGCATGGAAGGCGTGTGTGCCATTCACGTAAACCTGCATGCGGTGCATGTCCTGTTGCAAAGATATGTCCATCGGTTGGCATTGGTGAAATGGATAAAGAGAAGGCAAAGCTATTGGTAAAGACAGATAAGGACTTCCGATGAAGAAGCTTCTTGTCATCGCCCTCTCTGCCATCACACTTACGGGATGTTCGCTCACTCAACCGATTCCTGTTAAAGGTGAAGTCGTGAGCTGCGCCGACATAAAGACAGTGGCAAGTGAAGGTGCAGCACTTGATTGTCTTGATGGATCACAAGGCGTGGCAGTTGATTCGATTGTGGGACCTGCGCTGATTAATGTGTGGGGAACATGGTGTGCTCCATGTCGCCAAGAACTTCCTCACTTTGCGCATTACATAGCAAAGCAAGAATCTGTTCCAATTATTGGTATTGCGGTGGAAGAGAAGAACATGGCTGTGGTGAGGAAATTTGTTGAGACCCACGGAATGTCCTGGCCCATTCTTTATGACGCAGATGGCTCAACGCGTGGAAAGTTTGGCATGGGCGTTCCCGTGACATGGTTTATCGATGCATCTGGAAAGGTGGTCCATAAGAAATATGGACCCTTTAAATCAGTTGAAGAGATTGAGTTATCAGTGATGAAGTACTTAGGTGTGAAATGATCTTTGATCTCGTCATTGCTTTCATCGCAGTAGGTGCCTTTTTTAACGGGTATAAGAATGGCTTGCTCACCACAATCTTGCGCACAGCTTTCTTTATCGCAGGTGGTGTGGGTGCTATGTATTTGGTAGTGAAATATGACCAGAGTGGCTGGCTTATTGCAGCAATCGTTGTGGGTGCATACTTTGCAGCCTGGGTTGGAACCCAGATCGCAAAAGCTTTGAAGTTCACACTTATTCGTGGCCCTCTACGTTTTATAGATTCTGTTTTAGGTGCAATTCTAGAAGTAGGAAAGTATGTTCTTCTCTTCTACGTCATCGGAACTATCTTGCTATGGGCGCCATGGAGTGCTGGACAGAATGCAGTCTCTGAAAGTAAGTTCTATTTACAGGTGAGCAAGCATGCACCTGGTGTGATTGCAGATATTCGTAAAGAAGTTGAGAAGGCCCTGGCTAATCCTCGTCTTTAGAAGACTTCAAGCCTTCTGAGATCAGCTTCATCACATTGGGATCTGCCAAGGTTGTTGCATCTCCAACAGCGCGGTTTTCAGCGACATCTTTGAGTAAACGGCGCATGATTTTGCCGCTTCGAGTCTTAGGAAGTTCGTTCACAACCATAATCTGACGCGGCTTTGCGATGGCACCAATTTCTTTGGCAACGTGATCACGCAGCTCTTTAATCAAGTGATCGCCATCGGCATGTTCAACGCCACCACGCAAGATCACGAAGGCAACAATTCCTTGACCTGTGAGTGCATCTGCAGCACCCACCACAGCTGCTTCTGCAACTGCTTCATGGGATACGAGCGCGGATTCAACCTCTGTCGTTGAGATGCGATGGCCAGAAATGTTCATGACATCATCAACGCGGCCCATCAACCAGATTGCACCGTCGCCATCGAGCTTTGCGCCATCTCCTGCAAAGTAGATTCCAGGAAAGCGTGACCAGTAAGTCTCTTTATAACGCTCATCTTCGCCCCACACACCGCGCAACATCGATGGCCATGGCTTATCAAGAATAAGAAAACCACCATGTCCATTTGGTACTGCAACACCTTTGTCATCAACAACCTGTGCGCTAATTCCAGGAAGTGCCTTCATTGCAGAACCTGGTTTAGTTGCTGTAACACCTGGCAGAGGAGAGATCATGATGGCGCCAGTTTCTGTCTGCCACCATGTGTCGACGATAGGACATCTATCTCCACCGATTACTTGGCGATACCACATCCATGCTTCAGGGTTAATTGGTTCGCCGACAGAACCAAGGAGTCGAAGCGTTGAGAGATTACATTTATTGGGAAATTCATCGCCCCACTTCATCCATGTGCGAATCAGAGTGGGAGCTGTATACAAAATAGTGACGCCATATTTTTCGATAATCTCAAACATGCGTCCCTTGTGCGGAGTATCAGGAGTTCCTTCATAGATCACTTGTGTTGAACCATTAATCAGTGGGCCATAAACCATGTAGGAGTGGCCGGTAATCCAACCAACATCTGCGGTGCACCAGTAGACATCGCTACTTGGCTTGATATCAAAGACAACTTTATGTGTGTATGCGGCCTGAGTTAAATAACCAGCTGTTGTGTGGAAAATTCCCTTGGGTTTAGCTGTTGTACCTGATGTATACAAGATAAAGAGCGGGTGCTCACTATCGAAGAATTCAGGTGTGTGCGTTGAAGATTGTGGGTCAACGAGATCGTGCCACCAGAGATCGCGACCATCAACCCAGGCAGTCTCTTGCCCTGTGCGCTTTACAACCAGTACGTGAGCGACGTTGGTCTTGCCCTTGAGGGCGTCATCCACTGCTGGCTTGAGTGCAGATGCTGCGCCTTTTCTAAATCCACCGTCTGCAGTGATAACTAACTTTGCATCAGCATCTTGAATACGAGATAAGAGCGCGTCAGCGGAGAATCCACCGAAGACAACGGAGTGAATTGCACCGATACGTGCACAGGCAAGCATCGCAACAACTGCTTCAGGAATCAGAGGCATATAGATGGCAACTCGATCGCCAGAATTGATTCCAATTGATGTTAGAGCATTGGCAGCTTTGCTGACATCGGTGAGTAACTGTGCATAAGAAATTGTTCGAGTGTCGCCTGGTTCACCTTCAAAGTGAAATGCGGTGCGGCTTCCATTTCCTTCTGCAATATGGCGATCAAGTGCTGACACCGTTGCATTGAGTTTTCCACCAACAAACCATTTGGCATAAGGAGATTCCCACTCAAGGGTCTTATCCCACTTCTTCTCCCAGATTAAAGCTTCTGCTTGCTTATCCCAGAACGCTAATCGATCTTTCTCTGCCTCACCGTAGAGAGTTGCCTGTGCATTTGCCTGAGCAGTAAATGCCGCACTTGGCGCAAAGGTGCGAGTCTCGGTGGAGAGATTTTCAATTGAGTCGTTAGCCATGCGAGGCAGGTTACCGTTGAAGGAGTTCTTTTTAAAGGGATGAGTTATCAACAATGAGTGCAAATGCTCATTTCTCTATTTCTTAATCTGCCAATAATGCGCACCTTCACACATATGAACATTTCGAAAGGAGAAAAATGACAATCGCAGCTTTCCTGGCCATCTTGCTCAAGGTGTTGAGTAATCCAGCCCTCATCGCCGGCCTGATCGCCTTCCTACAGAAGACCCTCCACCCATAGCCTAAGAAAAGCCCCTTCCTCTCGCGTATTGAGTGTGCCGATTTTTCATACGCGGAGGTAGGTGGTTGGATTAGGCGTAAGCCTCACTTAGACCCAACGGTGCGTCAAGAGCGTTTACACCAGTTCTAGTCACTGACTTGGGAGTCACAATGCCAATAGCAACCCCTGAAGTTTATGCAGCAATGTTGGACCGCGCTAAGGCCGGATCATTTGCATACCCAGCAATCAACGTTTCATCTTCGCAGACCATCATTGGTGCGATCCGTGGATTCGCAGAAGCAGAGTCAGATGGAATCATTCAATTCTCTTGGGGCGGCGCTGAATACGCTTCAGGTTCAACTGTTAAGCACATGGTTGATGGCGCAGTAGCGCTCGCAGAATTTGCACACGTTGTTGCAAAGAATTACAACGTAAACATCGGTATTCACACAGATCACTGCCCAAAGGAGAAGCTCGACGGTTTCATGCGTCCACTTCTTGAAATCGGTGCGCAGCGTGTGAAGGAAGGCAAGCAGCCACTCTTTAGCTCACATATGTGGGATGGATCAGCAGTTGATATGCCAGAGAACATGAAGGTCGCTCGCGAACTTCTTGATAAGTCAGTTGCAGCTCGCACAGTTCTTGAAATCGAAATCGGCGTTGTCGGTGGAGAAGAAGATGGCATCGAGGCAAAGCACGATGCAAAGCTCTACTCAACTCCTGAAGATGCACTCCTTACAATCGAAACTCTTGGACACGATGCCAAAGCTCGCTATATGGTGGCAGCAACATTCGGAAACGTTCACGGTGTTTATAAGCCAGGAAACGTTGTTCTTCAGCCAAAGATTCTTAAGACACTTCAAGATGCAGTAGCTACAAAGCTCGGTCTTCCGGCAGGAAGCAAGCCAATGGACCTCGTATTCCACGGTGGTTCAGGCTCACTTCTTACAGAAATCCGGGAATCACTTGATTACGGTGTTATCAAGATGAATATCGATACAGATACTCAATACGCATTTACTCGTCCAGTTGTTGAGCATATGTTCAAGAACTACGACGGCGTTCTTAAGATCGATGGCGAAGTGGGAAATAAGAAGGCTTACGATCCACGTGCGTGGGGTAAGGCTGCTGAATCAGGAATCGCTGCACGTGTTGGCGTTGCTTGCGAAGATCTTCGTTCAACTGGCACATCACTACTTAAGTAATTAACAACGAGTCGGAGAGGCTTTATCCATGCCTGCATTAGTACTTCTTGGCGCTCAGTGGGGCGACGAAGGCAAGGGTAAAGCTACCGATTTGCTCGGTGATCGCGTTGATTATGTTGTTCGCTATCAAGGCGGAAACAACGCAGGCCACACAGTTGTAATCGGAGACCAGAAGTATGCACTTCACTTACTTCCATCTGGAATTCTCTCTCCCAACGTTATTCCTGTGATTGCAAATGGTGTTGTTATCGACCCAGGTGTATTGCTTGAAGAAATTAAAGGACTCACAGAACGCGGTATCGATTGCAGCAAGTTGGTTATCTCAACCAATGCTCACTTGATTACTCCGTATCACCGCACCATCGATAAAGTTTCAGAGCGCTTCCTTGGTAAATCAAAGATTGGCACAACAGGTCGCGGTATCGGACCTGCCTATGCTGACAAGATCAACCGCATCGGTATCCGCGTGCAAGATCTCTTTGATCCATCCATCTTGCGCCAGAAGATTGAAGGCGCACTACGTGATAAGAACCAAGTACTTATCAAGGTCTTTAACCGTAAAGATATTGAAGTTGAAGATGTTCTTGCTGAATACCTTGGATATGCAGAAATCTTGCGCCCATACGTTGCAGATACAGTGCTTTTGCTTGATAACGCATTAAAAGCTGGAAAGCGTGTACTACTCGAAGGTTCACAGGGAACTCTTTTGGATGTCGATCACGGTACTTATCCATTCGTTACATCATCTAATCCAACGGCAGGTGGTGCTTGTACTGGTTCTGGAATTGGACCTACAAAGATTGATCGCGTGATTGGAATTGTTAAGGCCTACACAACTCGCGTTGGTTCAGGGCCTTTCCCAACAGAGCTCTTTGATGAAGATGGCGAGAAACTTCGCACCATTGGTGGAGAAGTTGGTGTTACAACTGGGCGTGCTCGTCGCTGTGGTTGGTATGACGCACCTATTGCACGTTATGCAGTTCGCGTTAACGGCCTTACAGATTTCTTCCTTACTAAGCTCGATGTTCTCACTGGCTGGGATCAGATTCCAGTTTGTGTTGCATATGAGATTGATGGAAAGCGCGTAGAAGAACTACCTGCCTCACAATCTGATTTCCACCACGCAAAGCCAATCTATGAGTACTTGCCAGGTTGGAAGGAAGATATTTCAGGTGCTAAGAAGCTCAGTGATCTGCCTAAGAATGCACAGGATTACATCACCTTCCTTGAAAAGATTTCAGGTGCTCCGATGAGCGCTATCGGCGTTGGGCCCGGGCGCACACAGACAATTGTCGTCAAGGATTTCATCTAAGCCATGAAAATCCTCCTAGTCGGAAGCGGTGGTCGCGAACACGCACTCGCACTAGGACTCAAAGCAGATAAAAGTTGCACAGAACTACATGCAGCACCCGGTAATCCAGGTATTGCATCCCTTGCAACTCTTCATCCCGTGGCGATTACTGATAACAACGCAATCCTCACACTCGCACAGCAATTAGCTGTTGATCTTGTTGTGATTGGCCCTGAAGTGCCTCTCGTTAATGGCGTTGCCGATGTATTACGCGAAGCTGGCTTTGCAGTCTTTGGTCCATCCAAAGCTGCTGCACAATTAGAAGGATCAAAAGATTTTGCAAAAGGTGTAATGCGCGATGCTGGTGTTCCAACTGCGCACAGCTTCACATGCACTGAACAATCAGAGATTGAAAAGGCGCTCGATATATTCGGTGCTCCCTATGTTGTCAAAGATGATGGACTTGCTGCAGGTAAGGGTGTTGTTGTTACGCATGATCGCCAAGTAGCACTAGATCATGCGCTGAGCTGTTCACGAGTTGTCATTGAGGAATATCTCGATGGCCCTGAAATTTCACTCTTTGGAATTTCAGATGGACGCAATGTTTTGCCGATGCAACCAGCCCAAGATTTCAAGCGCGCATATGATGGCGATGAAGGTCCCAACACTGGTGGCATGGGTGCTTACTCGCCACTTCCTTGGGCACCTGATGACATTGTTGAAGAGACATATGAAAAAGTATTAGCTCCCATGATTGCAGAGATGGCTGCCCGTGGCACACCATTTGTTGGTCTGTTGTATGCAGGTTTAGCACTCACTGATGACGGCATTCGCGTGATTGAATTTAATGCGCGCTTTGGTGATCCTGAGACACAGGTGTTGATTCCACGTCTGATGACACCGCTTGCAACGCTTCTTTATAACGCAGCGACAAATAATTTAGATGATGCAGTTCTGCAGTGGCGCGATGAAAGTGCAGTCACTGTGGTTCTTGCTGCGCAGGGTTATCCAGAATCACCCAAGACTGGTGCTGTTATTTCATCGATTCCCACAATTGAAAAGTCACAGGTTTTCCATGCAGGCACAGCCCTCAACGGTGGCTCACTCCTTTCAACAGGAGGTCGAGTCTTGACTGTCACTGGAACAGGTTCAGATCTGACGGAAGCTCGCGACCGCGCATATCGCTCAATCTCACAGATTGAACTAGAAGGTTCGTTCTACCGCTCTGATATCGCGCTCAATGCGTCGGTCGCTGAGAAGGGCAATTAAATGGGGGAGAATGCACCAGTGAGCGTATTAGCTGATCGTTATGCATCGAATGAGATGCGCCAGGTCTTTGCGCCAGAACAGAAAATTATTGCAGAGCGCAAGCTATGGCTTGCAGTTGCTCGTGCTCAATCCAAGCTCGGTCACCCAATCTCTGATGCTGTCATTAAGGATTATGAAAAGGTATTAACAAAAGTTGATTTAGCTTCCATTGATGCACGTGAAAAGGTCACACGTCACGATGTCAAAGCACGCATCGAAGAGTTCAACGCACTGGCAGGACATGAAGCAATCCATGCAGGAATGACAAGTCGTGATCTGACAGAAAATATTGAAGCACTTCAGGTTCGTGATGGTCTTGCAATTGTTCACGATAAGACTGTGGCACTTCTTGCAGCCCTTGGTGTGAAAGCTGCGCAGTATTCAGATCAGCCAATCGCTGGGCGTTCACATAATGTTCCAGCCCAGATCACAACTCTTGGTAAGCGCTTTGCATCTGCTGCCGAAGAACTTCTCTATGCATATGAGCGCCTTGCTTCCCTTCAAGGCCGCTACCCAATGCGCGGAATTAAGGGGCCAGTAGGAACTGCGCAAGATTCGATTGATTTGCTTGGTTCTACTGATGCGCATCAATTACTTGAATCAGCAATCGCAAAGGAGCTCGGCTTTGATCGTGTTCTTGATTCAACCGGTCAGGTTTATCCACGTTCACTGGATTATGAAGTACTCACCACTCTTGTTCAGTTAGCTGCTTCACCATCATCTCTTGCGACATCAATTCGCTTGATGGCTGGTGCAGAACTTGTCACTGAAGGATTTAAAGCAGGCCAAGTTGGTTCATCTGCCATGCCTCATAAGATGAATACACGCTCATGTGAGCGAGTAAATGGCCTCACCGTTATTTTGCGTGGCTATGCATCGATGGTCTCTGAACTCGCTGGCAATCAATGGAATGAAGGCGATGTCTCATGCAGCGTTGTTCGCCGCGTTGCACTTCCTGATGCTTTCTATGCAATGGATGGCTTACTTGAAACGATGCTGACAGTTCTTAATGAATTTGGAGCATTCCCTGCAGTGATCTCTGCAGAGCTAGAGCGCTACCTGCCATTTTTAGCAACAACAAAGATTTTGATGGCATCTGTGAAAGCAGGCGTTGGTCGCGAAGTTGCACATGAAGTGATTAAAGAACATGCAGTTGCTGCTGCCCTTGGTATGCGCGAAGGCAAAGCAAATAATTTCCTTGATGCCTTAGCCGGCGATGATCGCATTCCATTTAAGCGCGCAGAACTAGATGCGCTCATTGGTAACCCTATTGAATTTACTGGCGATGCTCGCCAACAAGTAGCTCGAGTTGTCAGTCGCATCGATGCGATTACTTCCGCGCACCCTGCCGCAGCGCAGTACAAACCCGCCTCTATCCGGTGAGCGGCTTCGGCGCAGCTGGCGCACCGCCAGCACTATCAATCGATGGCTGGAAACACCTGCGCACAGGAAAAGTACGAGACCTCTACACAAACGATTCTGGCGAAATTCTTCTCGTCGCATCCGATCGCATCTCAGCCTTTGATTGGGTATTGCCGACAACCATTCCCAATAAGGGCGCAATTCTGACGCAGCTCTCACTCTTCTGGTTTGAACTTCTTGCAGATATCGTCCCCAATCACATCATTAGCGATGATGTTCCAGCATCTGTTGCCGACCGCGCAGTCATTGTTCAACCTCTTGAAATGTTTGCCATTGAATGTGTTGCTCGTGGATATCTCACAGGTAGTGGGCTCACTGAATACACGAGCAACCAAGCAGTCTGTGGAAATGCACTCCCAGCTGGGTTATTAGATGGTTCCGAGCTTCCAGCAAGCATCTTCACACCAGCCACAAAGGCTGAAATCGGCGATCATGACATCAATATTGATTTTGAGAGTGCGGCAAAGATTGTTGGCGCAGATCAAGCAGCAGAGCTTCGCGACTTAACAATCAGGCTCTATGACACAGCTGCTGACTTTACTCGAAGCCGCGGAATCATCTTGGCAGATACTAAATTTGAATTCGGTATCAATATGGCCGGGGAAATCACATTGGGTGATGAAGCGCTGACTCCTGACTCTTCACGTTTCTGGGAGGCAGATGGTTGGGCTCCTGGAAAATCACAACCATCATTTGATAAGCAATTTGTCCGCGATTGGTTGACTTCCAGTGGATGGGACAAGAAGTCCACACCCCCAGAATTGCCTGCAGAGATAGTAGAAAAAACTGCGGCGCGATATGAGCAAGCATTTGAACGAATTACCGGCAGCAAGTTCTAACAACAGGGAGATAAGAAATGGCAAAGATCGTGGTTGATGTGATGTTAAAGCCCGAAATTCTCGACCCCCAAGGAAAGGCAGTTGCAGCAGCGCTTCCTCGACTTGGATTCACCTTTGCTAAGGATGTTCGCCAAGGAAAGCGATTTGAAATCGAAGTCGATGGCGATCCAACCCCTGCACAACTTGCCGATGTTGAGAAGGCAGCCGAAAAACTTCTCTCCAACCCTGTCATTGAAAACTTCACAGTGCGAGTAGAGAAGTAATAAGTATGAAAATTGGTGTTGTAACTTTTCCGGGCACTCTCGATGATCGAGATGCTGCTCGCGCAGTTCGCCATGCCGGTGGCGAATCAGTAGCTCTATGGCATAACGATGCAGATCTTCACGGCGTAGATGCAGTCATCCTCCCTGGTGGCTTCTCCTACGGTGACTATCTGCGCTGCGGTGCTATCTCACGTTTCTCCCCAGTGATGGAGCCCATCATCAACGCTGCCCAAGGCGGCATGCCTCTACTAGGTATCTGTAACGGCTTTCAGGTCCTTGCCGAAGCTCACTTGATTCCAGGTGCCCTCACTCGTAATCATGAACTTCACTTCCTATGTCGTGATCAGAAGATCAGTATTGAAAATACCAATACAGCGTGGACTTCTTCGTTTTCTCAAAGTCAAGAGATTGTCATCCCGCTAAAAAATGGCGAAGGCGCATATATGTGTGATGACGAAACACTCGCGATGTTAGAGGGCGAAGGACGCATCATTGCTCGATATGTGGGAGAGAATCCCAATGGCTCACGCAATTTGATTGCGGGAATTACAAATGAGCGTGGAAATATCGTTGGCTTGATGCCACACCCAGAACATGCAATCGATTCACTCACTGGTCCAACTGCAGACGGTCTTGGATTCTTCACATCTGTATTGAAAGCGATGGTGAAGTAATGTCACTTGACACCGTTGCAACAGCGCAAGCAAATCCAGATGCAACACAACCTTTTGCAGAACTTGGATTGAAGCCGGATGAATATGCGCGCATTAAGGAAATCCTTGGTCGTCGTCCAACTTCATCAGAGCTCGCGATGTATTCAGTGATGTGGTCTGAACACTGCTCTTATAAATCTTCCAAAGTTCACCTAAAGCAATTTGGAGATAAGGCAGTAAAGACTGATGCACTCCTTGTTGGTATTGGTGAGAATGCTGGTGTTGTCGATGTTGGTCAGGGATATGCCGTGACTTTCAAGATCGAATCGCACAACCACCCATCATTTATTGAGCCTTACCAAGGCGCAGCAACTGGCGTTGGTGGAATTGTTCGTGACATTTTGACAATGGGTGCGCGTCCGATTGCTGTGATGGATCCACTTCGCTTTGGACCAGCAGATGCGCCAGATACACGTCGCGTATTGCCAGGCATTGTTGCTGGCGTTGGTGGTTATGGAAACTGTCTTGGCTTGCCAAATATTGGTGGCGAAGTTGTCTTTGATCAGACTTATCTCGGAAATCCCCTTGTAAATGCGCTCTGTATTGGCGTTATGAAACATAGCGATATCAAGCTTGCAAAGGCAGCTGGTGCTGGAAACCTCGTTGTTCTCTACGGTGCAAAGACCGGTGGCGATGGAATCGGCGGCGTATCAGTGCTTGCTTCCGAGACATTTGAATCAAAAGGACCTGCAAAGCGTCCAGCAGTTCAAGTTGGCGATCCATTTGTGGAGAAGGTTTTGATTGAATGTTCACTTGAAATTTTTGCTGAAGATCTCGTTGTTGGTATTCAAGATCTTGGCGGTGCGGGACTTTCTTGTGCAACATCAGAACTCGCATCAGGCGGTTCAGGTGGCATGAAGGTACAACTCGACAAGGTCCCACTGCGCGATCCTTCACTTTCACCAGAAGAAATTTTGATGTCTGAATCACAAGAGCGTATGTGTGCAATTGTTGAACCAAGCAAGATTGCCCGCTTTCTTGAAATCTGTGAGAAGTGGGATGTAACGGTCACAGTTATCGGTGAAGTGACCGATGGCAATCACCTTGAAATTACATGGAATGGTGAATTGATTGTTGATGTTCCACCTCGCACCGTGGCTCACGATGGCCCGGTCTATAACCGACCACTTGCACAACCTGCATTTATCGATGCAGTTGCAAAAGAGATTATCAACGTTCCTATTCCATCTACTACTGATGAAATCAAGGCAACAGTTCTGAGGCTTGCAGCTACTCCCAACCTTGCAGATAAGTCATGGGTGACAGATCAATACGATCGATATGTTCAAGGTAATTCGATTCAGTCACAGCCAGATGATTCTGGAATGGTTCGTATCGATGAAAAGACACATCTGGGCGTTGCAGTTGCAACCGATGCCAATGCGAACTGGTCATATTTAAATCCTTATGAAGGTGCGAAGTTGGCGTTAGCGGAGGCTGCTCGCAACATTGCAACAGCTGGTGCAAAACCATTGGCAGTTACTAACTGTTTGAACTTTGGTTCTCCTGAAGATCCAGGGGTTATGTGGCAGTTCGCAGAGACAGTGCGTGGCCTTGCTGATGGGTGCCTAGAAATGGGTCTACCTGTTACAGGTGGAAACGTCTCGTTCTATAACCAGACAGGTGCGGTTGCAATCCTTCCAACACCTGTCATTGGTGTTCTTGGAGTGATTGACGATGTTCGCACTCGCACACCTATGTCATTTGATCGTGCAGGTCTTGATCTCTATCTCCTGGGTGAAACAGAGAATGATCTTGCAGGTAGTGAATGGGCATATATGCATAACCAACGTGGCGGAATTGCACCAGTTGCAGACCTTCAACGTGAAATGCGTCTGATTGATTTATTGGTTGCAGGTCGCACGAAGAAGATTTTCACAGCAGCTCACGATTTGAGCCAAGGTGGATTATCAGCAACTTTGACTGAAATGGTCTTGCGTCACAACACGGGTGCGACTGTGCAACTCGACAACGTGGGGCTTTCTCTCTTGAGTGAAACTCCAGGACGCGTTGTGGTGGCAATTGAGCCATCTCAAACTGCAGCTCTTACGAATGAGGCTGCATCACAGAAGATTGCACTGACAAAGATTGGAACAACAGGGGGAGATTCTCTCGTTATCAACGATGCGAAGATTTCACTGACTGAACTTCGTAAAGCTCACACCGAAACGTTCCCGAAACTCTTTGGATGATGTCAATGCGCGATCCTGAAGTACTTGTAGAAGTGAAGCAGACTCTTGCTCTGCTGACGCAGCGCTCACCTGGACGTGCCATTGAAGTTCGAATTCCACCTTATGCTGCCGTGCAATGCGGTGAAGGTCCAACGCATACCCGTGGCACTCCACCGAATGTGATTGAAATGGATGCGCAGACTTGGCTTGCACTAGCCCGTGGTGAGAAAAACTGGGCAGATGCAATGGCAGAAGGCCTCATAGTTGCATCAGGTGTGCGCGCTGATTTAACCGAACTACTACCGCTTAGGATGACCCCATGAGCCGTCGCCCCGATGGATTGTTAAATCACAATGTTCTTGAAGACGATAAAGGTCCACAAGATGCATGTGGAGTCTTTGGCGTGTGGGCACCGGGTGAAGAAGTTGCAAAGCTAACCTTCTATGGTCTTTATGCACTTCAACACCGTGGCCAAGAATCAGCAGGAATTGCAACATCTGATGGAGAACGAATCTTGGTCTATAAAGATATGGGCCTTGTCTCTCAAGTATTTACCGAAACAGATCTAGCATCCCTTGTAGGCAATCTTGCAATCGGCCACTGTCGTTACAGCACAACAGGATCAAGCACATGGGTCAATGCACAACCAACGCTTCGCCCCACAAAATATGGAACTCTCGCTCTTGCCCATAACGGCAATCTCACCAACACAGGAGACCTTGCAGAGTTAGTCCAGAAACTTGAAGTAGATGTGCCAAAAAATGATCGCGGTGCAACGACAGATACTGAAATCATGACAGCGCTCATTGGTCTGCAAGATGAGAAGAATGTTGAAGCAAGTGCGATGGCAGTTCTGCCAAAACTAGAAGGTGCCTTCTCACTCGTCTTTATGGATGAACACACGTTATATGCAGCGCGCGATCGCCACGGTGTTCGTCCACTTGTTATTGGAAAGCTCGAACGAGGATGGGTTGTTGCATCTGAATCTGCGGCTCTCGATATTGTCGGTGCTGCATTTGTTCGTGAAGTCGAACCTGGTGAATTTCTTGCAATTAATGAGGATGGAATTCGATCTGAGATATGGGCAAAGCCTGAGCCTAAGGGCTGCATCTTTGAATATGTCTATCTCGCTCGCCCTGATACAACGATTGCAGGACAGAGCATTCATGCTGTGCGCGGACGTATTGGTCAGCGTTTAGCGATTGAAGCACCTGTTGATGCAGACCTTGTTATTCCTGTTCCTGAATCTGGAACTCCTGCAGCTATTGGTTATGCAAAGCAATCAGGAATTCCTTATGGGCTAGGTCTTGTAAAGAATTCCTATGTGGGTCGCACATTTATCCAACCATCACAGACAATTCGCCAACTTGGTATCCGCTTAAAGCTCAATCCACTTCGTGAAATCATTGAGGGAAAGCGCATCATTGTTGTCGATGATTCAATCGTCCGCGGCAATACTCAGCGCGCACTAGTTCGTATGTTGCGTGAGGCCGGAGCACTCGAGATCCATGTGCGTATTTCTTCTCCTCCCGTTAAGTGGCCATGTTTCTATGGAATCGACTTTGCAACTCGCGCAGAACTGATTGCAAGCGGTTTAGAAGTGGAAGAAATTCGTCGCTCTATTGGCGCAGATTCACTTGCCTATGTCTCTGAAGAGGGATTGATTGAAGCAACCAATGTTGAAGAATCTAAACTCTGTCGCGCATGCTTCTCAGGCGTTTATCCCATCGCTATTCCTACAGATATGTCTGAAGGCAAGATGCGCCTTGAAGTGACCGATATTCACACCGACAAGGTTCATAAGTAATGGCAACATATAAAGATTCTGGCGTTGATATCGATGAAGGAGATCGCGCAGTAGAGCTGATGAAGGCATCGATTGCTCGCGCATCCCGACCTGAAGTCATGGGTGGCATCGGTGGATTTGCAGGGCTCTTTGATGCATCTGCGCTGAAAGAGATGAAGCAACCGCTGCTTGCAACATCAACTGATGGAGTGGGAACTAAGACAGAGATTGCACGAGCGATGGGTAAGTACGACACCATCGGTGAGGATCTCGTTGCAATGGTTGTTGATGATCTTGTTGTGTGTGGGGCAGAACCTCTCTTTATGACTGATTACATCGCTGTTGGAAAAGTGATCCCTGAGCGCATTGCAGATATCGTTGCTGGAATTGCACGTGGATGCGTCAAGGCAGGAACAGCACTTGTCGGTGGAGAAACCGCAGAGCATCCAGGTTTATTAGATGAAGATGAATTTGATATCGCAGGAGCTGCAACTGGTGCAGTCGATGCTGATAAGCAGCTTGGGGCACATCGCGTGAAGGCAGGCGATCTGATCATCGCAATGCCAGCAAGTGGATTCCATGCAAATGGCTACTCGCTGATTCGCCACATCCTTGCCTCACAGAAACTTAATCTCGCAAAGACCTACGGTGGGTTTTCTCAATCTCTCGGTGAAATCCTTCTTACCCCGACAGAGATTTATTCACTTGATTGTTTAGCGCTGATAAAGGCGCAAGGTGAAAAGTTGAGAACTTTCAGCCACATTACTGGCGGGGGACTTGCAGATAACACTGCGCGCGTTATTCCAGCAGGACTGACAGCAAAGTACGATCGATCCACATGGGCACTTCCACAAGCCACTAAATTCTTGGCAGAAGTTGCATCAGTGCCACAAGAAGATATGGAGCGCACCTGGAATTGCGGTATTGGAATGTCGGCAGTGGTGGACCCATCCATCGGAGATTTGGTTATTCGCTCTCTTGCAGCACGCGGAATGTCAGCTTGGGTTGCTGGTGTCGTTGAGCCTTCTGGAGATAAGGACGCCGCTCGTTCATACTTGGTATCTGACTACAAGGGGTAAATTTCATGGCAAGTAAGTCCAAGCTCGCGCAGAAGAAGCAGGCAACATCTGCGAAGAAGATTAATTTTTACCTGATTGGTATTCCTGTCTTTGCCTTCTTCATCAAACTGATCATCATGGCCAATATCAAGGGCACAGATGGTGCGATGTTAGGTGGATGGCTTGGCGCAGATGGTGAGAATTACTTAAGTGGCGTCGATGGCCTTCTTCAGCAAGGTTATTTCAGCGATAAGAGCATCTTGTCTTACTGGCCTGCTGGTTATCCAATTCTTATCTGGATTCTTACAAAGATTTCATTGGCCCACGTTATTTACCTCATTGCATTTACCCAATCAATTTTCTATGCCTATGCAAGCTATTACTTTGTAAAGCAGCTGCGTGACACTCGTTTGCAGCCATATATGTTCCTAATTGGATTGGCTCTTGCATTTAATCCAACGCTGTCACTAAGTTCGCTCGCAGTCGGATATGAAAGCCCGATTGCAGCTTGTATGTTGATGGTCGTTGGCTTGATTATGAAATCACGTCAGAGTGGCCATGATCGCCAATTTATTCTCCGAGTAGTTGCGGTTGGATTCTTTTCAGCACTTGCTTCCTTTATGCAGCCCCGCTGGATTCTCACCTCACTTGTTATCGCAGTTTTCTGGGCGCTCATCACCATGGGGCGCAAAGCAAAGGCACTTATTCTTGTTGGAGTCATTGGTGTCATGACACTTGCTCCTGCCATCATGATTCAACGCAATATGAAGTCCATTGATAAGTCAGTTATTTCAACAAACCTTGGTGTCACAATGCGACTTGGTGCTGGCAATGGAACTCAAGGTGGTTATGCACACACAGGTCCTGATGTTCCATGCGAACCAGTTCCACCTGCAACTGCTGTGACTGATAACGATGTCGTGAAGTGTGTGATCAAGTGGTATGCCACACACCCTGGTAAATCAATTCGCCTCTTCATCAATAAGGGTTGGTTCTATTGGTCACCATGGTCAGGTCCATTGGGCAATGGAACTATGGCGCGTAATCCATGGCTAAAAATTGATCCAATTGTGAATATTGCAAAGGGCAGCCAATCAGGAAATGATTTGGTCTATAAATCAGTAGGGCGCGGAATTTCATTCTTCTGGGTCATCGGCTGCATCTCACTCTTCTTCATTGGATTCTTCTGGCTGCGCTCTATGAAGGGCATCTATTCCAATTTGGCCTATGCCTCATTCATTCCTGTCGTGATCTCCTGGCTTGTGGCTATGGGAACTATCGGAGACCACCGCTTTCGCATCCCTACGATGACCCTGAGCGTCTTCCTGCAGGTCATGGGCTACTTCGCCCTGCGCCATAGGCTCAAAACAGGCTCATTCGCCGTTGCTTTGGAGTCAAGTGGCCAGGCGCGATAACCTACGCATCTGACACATTAGCTATTCGTAAGGAGGTCGCCCATGGGCCGCGGCCGTGCAAAAGCAAAACAAACCAAGGTTGCTCGCGATTTGAAGTACAACTCTCAGGAGATGGATCTCGATCGCCTCACCAAGGAACTCCATGGTGATGTTCCTAATCAGCAGAATCAGGATGATGACGATCCCTTTGCTGAAGGTAATTACATCCCACGAGCGTGAGACCAACTCCGTACGTTGCATCCCTTCGTATCTACGAACCACTTTCAGCATTTGAACCTGTCGACCGAATTCGTTGGCAGAATATTGATGCAAATATCGATTCACGCAAAGAAGAGCAGGCGCTCGCACTTCGCCGTTTAGTTTTTCCTGAACCACCAGCAGTGCGCCCCGATGGTGCGCACGTTCTTGATATCAATGGCATCCGTTATGTCTCACCTTGGTCGACTGCAACTCGTTGCTGGGCAGCACTCGATGATTTTAAGGAATCACTTCCATCATCGATTACTCCATTTTTTATTCCACCGTCATTGGAAGAGGTCATTACGACTGGCGTTGATCTATTGGAAGATCGCGTTCCCCACATCATCACCGAAAACTGGATTATTCCTCCACGGTGGTTCTCTCTCTTCACTCCCGATGAGCGAGTGCGCGGAGAAGATGATGACGGACCCTATTCTTTTGCTCGCACCACGATGGCAAAGGCGCGTGAGCGATCACTTGCATCCCACGAAATTGTTCTTGGTGCATTTGGACAAGGTCCTGTCGAGCAAGAGATTGAAAATATGATTGATTGGCTTGAACTCTTTCATCCGCAATCACTGGTGGAACTCGATTACGGCGGTTTGGCTGCCTATCTCGATGCATCACTGCGCGCAGCAGGCCTTGATGGAATTAATGAAGATTCATCTATTGAAGATGTCGCATTTAGCTTGTCGGGACTCTCGGTAGGGGACGGATCAGTTGCAGGACAGGGATATGAGCGCCTTGTGAGCCGTTGGCGCGGCGTTCAAGCCTTCGAATCAGCTATCTAGCGCTCATTTATTCATCTTCAGCGGTATTGCCAGCAGCGGTACTGGTGGGGAATACTTCCCGTCATTACGGAGCAAAACGGACATTTCAATCTGTGCTCCAATGAGCGAAATTTGTGGGAGAGCATATGAATCGTCTGCCTGATGCAGAAGTTTTGCTGACTCCTCGCGAAGTTGCTGATTTATTCGGAGTCGATCCCAAGACAGTAACTCGTTGGGCAAAGGCAGGAAAGCTCACCTCCATCCGCACATTGGGTGGTCATCGCAGATATCGTAAATCTGAAGTTGATGAACTTCGCACAAATTACTTCAAGGCACAGAACTAATCTTTTAGTAACACCATGAATTATTCCATCGAGCAATTTTTCTTACTGGGTTTCCTCACTCTGATATTTGTTGGCCTCATTACCCCACCGATTCGCCAACTCGCTCTGCGCCTTGATGCAGTTGATGCGCCAACTCTTGCGCGCAAAGCACAGAAAGAACCCGTTCCTTATTTAGGTGGCGTGGCCATCGCGGTGGGAATCGTTGCAGCATCGTATGGCTCACTTCTTGCAGTTGATTTCTCTGCGCAAACTTTTAAATTAGCAAGCTTTGTCTTAATTCCTGCAATTGCAATCTCAGGGATGGGTCTCTGGGATGACCTGAAAGGTCTTGAGCCGTGGCCACGTCTTGTTGCACAGACCTTCACCGGAATTATCGTTGCAGTCATTTTGACTGTCACAGACACCATGGGCTTTGCCTTTAATAACCACCTACTGAATTACTTCATCACCGTCTTATGGATTGTGGGAGTGTGTAATTCGATCAACTTCTTTGATAATCACGATGGTGGGGCGGCGGGAACCGTTGCTGTTATTACCTTCTTTCTCTTCTTTATTGCATACAATCGCCAGCAGATATTGGTCAGCGCACTTGCGATTGTGACTGCAGGTGCCACAGCAGGTTTCCTCATCTGGAATCGCCATCCTGCAAAGATTTATATGGGAGATGCGGGTTCCCTCTTCCTTGGCATCATCATCTCTGTATTAACGATTCGTTTGAGTCCAGGAGTTGTTCCTTCCTATAAATCACTTGCGATTCCACTGTTTCTGATGGCCACTCCCATCCTGGACACCACTGTCGCCGTTATTTCACGCCTCTATCGAGGCATCTCACCTTTCCAAGGTGGACGCGATCATCTATCTCATCGATTGATGCGCAAGGGTCTTAATCGTCGAATAACAGCTTTCACCTTGTGGGGACTTGCAACCTTCTATGGCTTGATCGCTATCTCTATCTATACCTGGCCTGATACCTATGGACTTCCATTGATTATTGTTGGGGCAGCGCTGTGGCTGGCAAAGCTCGTCTATTTCTTACGAATTCCATCTGAGGGGTAGACTCACACCATGGCCGATAAGAATGATGATGTAAAAGCAAGAATGCTTGCTGCCCTTGAAGCAAAGAAGAATAAGAAGGGCGCTCCAGGCACTCAAACACATTCTGAAGGTGGTTCAAAGATTCGTGGCGGACAACGCAGCGGTGGCGCTCCACAAGTGCAGCGCAAGGCAGGACCTTCAGGTTCTGGCTCTGCAGGCTAAATTTTCTTTGAGCAGTGCCCTTTCTTCTAGAAATTAGAGTTCGTCCCAATACTTCGCGAAATAAAGTTGGCGGAAGTGTGGGTGATCCACCACGGTTAGTAGTTGCTGTGCAAGCCCCAGCAGTTGATGGCAAAGCAAATCAAGCAGTGATCAAAGAGTTAGCCAATGCATTTAATCTGCGCGCTCGTGATTTCACCATCGTCTTTGGTGAACTTGGCCGCGATAAGAGGCTCTTGGTAGAGGGAGATGAAAAAACTCTCCAAGCAAAGCTTGAAGAGCTGATGGGCGAGCCCACACTTTTGTAAATCACTTCTCGGTCTATTACTTGTGGCTCGGGACAGGATCGAACTGTCGACCTCACGATTTTCAGTCGCGCGCTCGTACCAACTGAGCTACCGAGCCAATATGTAGTTGTGATCCTGCTGTAGTTAAAAAAGAAGAGAGTGTGTGGACACTCTCTTCTTTCGCGACCCGGACGGGACTTGAACCCGCGACCTCCGCCGTGACAGGGCGGCGCGCTAACCAACTGCGCTACCGGGCCTTACACATTTACATGCGTTCGACCATTTTTCTCTTCTTTCGAAGCGTGCCCCCAACGGGATTCGAACCCGTGTTACCGCCGTGAAAGGGCGATGTCCTAGGCCCCTAGACGATGGGGACGTTTGAGGCTCGCAAATCGTACCTTCTTAAGCGTGCACGACCAAACTCGGTGAAAAAGCCCCTAGATAGAGGGATGAAAATGGCTTCTTTTAGAGCAGTGACCACTGCACAGTGACAGAGATGCTCACATCTTGCTGACCTAAATCAATCACCGTTGCATCTGATTCTGCTTTAGCAACAGCCATCACAGGTGTGTAATTTATTGGAGCAGAGTTTTCAACGAGGTAATTCACTTTGCCAAGCTTTACACCCATCAACTTTGCATACGATGTTGCCTTTGCTTTTGCACTCTTTACTGCAGCAGCACGAGCAGCTTCTAGTGACTTTGTGGAATCAAGAACAAAAGGTGTTGCACCATTGATCTGCAGATTATCTCCGCCTGCTGCAACAAGTGCATCAACGAGTGATCCAGCAGTATCAGCAGCTCGCACAGTAATAGTGAAGGATTGTGATCCACGGTAGCCAGTCAGAGTAGAGCCGCCATCATTGGTGTATTTGTACTCTGGATAGACGCTTACGCTTTGAGTCGCAATATCTTTCGTATCAATTTTTGCTGTTTTCAGCGCAGCCCGCACAGCAGTTGCAGTCTTTGCAGTGGCAGCGAGTGCTTCTTTACTGGATGCAGCAACGGATGTGGCAGTTGCGTTAATGCGCACAGCATCTGGAACAACTTTGACTGTGCCTTGCGCCGAGACTGTGATGTAGCGAGTAGCTGCTGCATGAGCAGAAGGTGAGATGACACCTGCCACAGCAATCGAGAGAAGGGCAATGAGGGAGATTCGTTTACGAGTTGTCATAAAGCTATTATCTCTTACTTCTTGTGGCTACGGTTATAGATATCTGTGTGATCTCTGAGCATTCTCTCGAGTGAGAAGTACTCATGTGCTCGAACTCTTCCAGCGGCACCAAGGCGATTTCGAAGTGCTGAATCTGTTGCAAGTGCGCTTAAAGCGCTAGCCATCGCACCTGGTTGAAGTGAGGTGAGAAAACCGGTTTTATCGTTTTCGACGATATCTGAAATAGATCCCACAGCAGGGGCCACAATAGGTAGCCCAGCTTGAGCTGCTTGAATCAGCGTCAGCGGAATACCTTCGTTATCACTTGTCAGTATTGCGATATCACTTGCTGCAAGTAGATCATCAATATCTTTGCGCCATCCCAAGAATGTCGCTGGCAAGTCTTCTGCAGCAGCTCGCGCCTTAGAACTTTCAAAGAGCTCACCTTCACCAGCGATGAGAAAGTGAATAGGAACTTCGCGCTTAACCATGGCAGCTGCAACATCTAAGAGTCGATCGGGGCGCTTGATCTGTGTAAGGCGACCAACGAATGTGCAGTAAATAGTGGCCGAATCTAATTCAAGGTTTTTGCGAATCTCAGCCTTGCTTGCAGTGTGAGGTTTGGCAAGTCCGGGAAAGAAGACGCTGTATTGGCTTGCCGTACCAATACCTGCAGCAATGAGTTCGCGCTGGACTTGTGTGCCAATTGCAATGAGGTGATGTGTGCGCTTTGCAAAGAATTTCTCAATCAATACAACTAGTTGTGTCTTCCACCCTGCGAAATATCCATGCAAGAGATGGCCATGAAAGGTGTGAATACGAACAGCGCCGCGACCTGCAATAATCGATGCCAACCGACCGAGCACACCAGCTTTGGCTGTGTGGGTGTGGATGACATCTGGCTTAAAATTTTTGATGGTTCGAATCAGACCTAGAAAGGCTGTGAAATCTGCAATGGGAGAGACAGAGCGACCCAGACCTGCGATGCGCGTTGCTTTGATATCAGTGGCAACTTCATCGAGGAAGTCAGCTTCTGTTTCATCGCAATAACCAGTAATAAGAATCTGCTCAAAGCGAGAGGAATCAATTCCGCGCATTAGCTCGGCAACAATGACGGCCGGTCCACCCACATTCATGCGGGCGATGATCTGCATAACTTTGATGCGCTCGGCCATGTGGTTATCTTCTCGCAAAAAGGCTGGATAATTGAACTTATGACTAGCGGGCAATTCGTATCCAACTGCACAGCAGATGCGATGGCTCGCGCCGCACAGAGTTTGAAATCAGGCTCTCTCATCGCTTTCCCCACAGAGACTGTCTATGGACTTGGTGCCGATGCAACCAACCAGCAGGCTGTGGCACGGATTTATGAAGTAAAGGGCCGCCCTGTGAATCACCCACTCATCGTTCATGTGGGAGATATGCAAGATATTGCGCAGTGGTCAGATGAGATTCCAGATTACGCAATAGCACTTGCTCGCACATTCTGGCCTGGTCCGATGACTTTGATTCTCAAGCGCTCTTCACTTGCGCAAGATTTCATTACTGGGGGACAGGAGACTGTGGGGCTTCGCGTTCCCAACCATGTCGTCGCACTGGCACTGCTAAATGAGTTTAAGAAGATTGGTGGAAAAGGCATTGCAGCCCCAAGTGCAAACCGTTTTGGTCATGTTTCACCCACAACAGCTACGGCTGTTAGCGATGAGCTCTCTCAATATTTGGCACAGGATGATTTGATTCTCGATGGCGGACCATCACAGGTGGGAATTGAATCCACCATCATCGATTGCACAACACAAAGCCCAAAGATTCTTCGCCCTGGTGCAATTACGGAAGAGATGATTGAAGAACTGACCAAACTTGATCTCTCCTATGATGCAAGTGAAATCAGAGTGAGTGGTTCACTAGAAAATCACTACTCACCAAGTGCGCAGGTAATTCTTGATATCACTCCAGAAAAAGGTGATGGCTTTATCGCCTCAAGTGAAATCCCAACACCTGATGGAGTCATTCGGTTGGCTTCCCCTATAAACAATGAAGATTATGCGCGAGTGCTATATGCCGCGCTACGAAGTGCAGATGAGCAATCGTTATTGCGCGTAGTTGTGCAGCAGCCTTCTGGTGACGATATCTCCCTTGCGATTCGGGACCGATTACTGCGTGCTAGCCGCGGGCGTTGAGGTAGTAGACTGCGCCAGTTCATTAGTTGGGGCCTATAGCTCAGTCGGTAGAGCAACGGACTTTTAATCCGTGGGTCGACAGTTCGAGCCTGTCTGGGCCCACACATGTATCTTCACGACATGAAAAGCAAGACTTGGCTTCCTGCCTATCTGGCCCTTGGCTGCGTATGGGGTTGTTCTTTTATCTTCATCAAGTTGGGCCTTGAATTTCTTACTCCCTTTGGCGTCGCCTTTGGTCGTTGCGCATTAGGTGCGCTCACTTTGGTGCTCTATGCCAAGATCCAAGGCGCTGCGATGATTTCAGATAAGAAATTACTTCTTCATTTGTGGGTAGTAGCGATGCTGCTCAATGTCATTCCTGGAGTTCTCTTTGCTCTCGCTGAGACTGAGGTGACTTCAGTTCTTGCTGGAATTATCAATGCGGTGACACCGCTGATGACGCTGCTTGCGATTCTGGTTGTTAATCGAGAAGAGAAACCCAAAACCTTTCAATTCATCGGGCTCATCATCGGATTCGCTGGTGTGCTTATCGTTTTGGGGGCATGGCAAGGCTTGGGCGATAACCCACTTTGGGCGATCTTGGTATTACTTACGGCAGTTTCTTGTTATGGAATTTCATTTCCTTACACGCGCAAGTATGTGATCCCCTATAAGGCCAAATCAGAATCTATTGTTGCAACACAGCTGACATTGGCTGCAGCAACACTTCTTCCCTTTTATCTCTTTAATGGAATTGCTAAAGATGAATATCGTCTGACGCCAGTCCTTGGAATGATTGCCCTGGGAGTATTTGGTAGTGGCTTTGCCTATATTTGGAACTTTAAAGTGATGGAGTTTGCCGGTAGTGCGATCGCAAGTAGCGTCACATATCTGACTCCACTTGTGGCAGTTATTGTGGGAGTGATCTTTCTCAGCGAGAAAGTCACTTGGTATGAACCAGTGGGTGCTTTAGTAGTTTTACTGGGAGCTGCGATTGCGCAAGAGCGAATCAGATTTAATCGATCTTCCAGCCGGTTGTAATCGGACCTAAATCAATTCCAGCTGCTGCGTGGTCGGTATTTTCACCACGTGCCATTTGAGCTGCGTGTGCTGTGTTATGCCAGCGTTCTTCAATTTTGCCATATCGCCAAAGAAGAAGAGCAACTGACCAGACAACAGCAAAGGCTCCAACAATGAAATAACCAGCTGAATTCAGGTTAAATGCGAGGGCGTAATCCCAGAATCCACCCGTGAGACTGAGTTGGTTGGCAAAGACTTGGCAGAGTTCAAGTCCACCAACAAAGAGTGCAACTGCGACAGATAGCCCAGTAATGATGATGTTGTAATACACCTTACGTACTGGCTTTGAAAATGCCCACCCATATGCAAAGTTCATAAATGAACCGTCAATGGTGTCGAGCAAACTCATTCCACCAGCAAAGAAGAGCGGAAGAGAAATAATTGCCCACCATGGAAGACCTGCAATAACAGATGAACCTGCAAGAACAAGTAGACCAATTTCTGTTGCTGTGTCAAAGCCAAGGCCAAAGAGAATTCCTAGTGGATACATCTTCCAGCTTGCATCAATACGGCGAGCAATGGGACCGAAGAATCGCATGAGAAGTCCGCGAGAATTCAGATGCTTCTCAAGTTCCTCCTCGTTATACATTCCCTTACGCATCTGCAGGAATACTCCAACGATTGAAATAAGAATCATCAAGTTAAGAATTGCAATCAGCATGAGGAATGTCCCGGAAACTGTCGTTCCAATCAAACCCGTGTAATGGTGCAGCGATGAATTCTCATCTTTGAGCTGTGAACCCACTGCCTTAATCCCAAAGTTGAGCAAGATGGCAAGTGTTGCGACAACGGAGGAGTGACCAAGTGAGAAGAAGAAGCCAACTGCAAGTGGACGCTTGCCTTCAGACATTAATTTACGAGTTGTGTTATCGATTGCGCTGATGTGATCGGCATCGAAGGCATGGCGCATACCAAGCGTGTAGGCAAGAGCTGCTGTGCCCCATCCAAAGAGAGAGCCATCGGCTAATTCGTATTTACCGGAGGTTGCCTTCCACATCAAAAGTGCACCTGCGATATGCAGGAAGGCGATAAAGCCGAACATGGCAGCCATACGACGCCATTCATCGCGGGTCAGGCGATGGCGCATAGGGATTTTGGGCGCGCTGCGGACTACTTCATTCATCACAGGGCCCCTTTAGAGTAGATGCAAATGGTTCGCAAGAAGGCAAGGTTAATCGGAAATTTACCCATGTGCGAGTTGAAATGACCGCGCCAGCACCAGCCTTGGGTCTACAGTGCGGGAATCTGCTGAACATTCGGGAGGTCACATATGGGCGAAGATTACGGTCAAGAAGAGCTCGTCACCGAGGAGATGCTCTGGGATCGAATCCCTGAGGTCCAAGGCGAAGAACGTGCCAATACGTTCTATGAACTCTCTGCGCGAATCTTTGCTCGTGGCCAATACGACGAAGCTCTTGCCCTTGCCGAGACTGCCCGAGATATCTTCTCCGAACTTGGAACAGCTGCTCAGAGTGAAGGTTTAGCGCAGGCGTATTCCGCTATTGGTTACAACCTCAATCAGTTAAAGCGCATGGATGAAGCTGCAACTGCAATGAGCCAAGCTGTTTCTATTTTGCGTGAGAACAAATCTCCAATCGCACTTGAACTTGCTTGCACACTCGGTGAGTGGTGGTATGCATCAAAGAATTACGAAAAAGTTATTGAGACTATGTATGAATGTTCGCAGGAGCATTTAGTAGATGGCAACACAATCGGTGCAGCAAATGATATGCACCTGATTGGTTGTGCTCAGCGCGAGCTAAAGAATTTTACTGAAGCGATTATCTGCTTCCAAGAAGCCCGCAAAATGTTTAAAATGGAGAAAGAAGTTATCCATATTGCTCGATGCGATCAGAAAATCGCTTCTTGTTATAACGAACTTGGCGATGGCGAGAAGGCAATCGATGCCGCACGGAAAGCTATCGATGTATTTGAAACAGCCCACGACCATGACCGTGAAACTTTTGCACTCTTCGAATTTGGAAAAGCTGAAATTCTTCTCGGAAAACTTGAAGATGGGCTTTCTACTCTTGATGGAGTCTTGATAATCATTGCTGAGGATGAACCAAAAGATTTCGATTTCATTCTCGACATCGAGACCCGCATGGTTTCAGTCATGCGCCAGCTTGGCCGTATGGAGGAAGCAGATGAGGTTGAGCGCCGATTAAAATCAGTGCGTGAAGCTCTTGCTGCAGAACCGAATTCTGAAGAACTCACCCTCAACGACTAGATGCTGCATTCGCTAAGCGGTGCTGATCTCGCTCTCTTTACCTCAGTCTTTCTCGCCTGCGCTGTTGAGGCAGTTGAAGCGGTCACAATCGTCTTGGCTGCTGGAACATCACGAAATTGGAAATCCTCCTTTCAAGGAGTGATCTCAGCACTCATTCTGCTTGCCGCACTCATTCTTTTACTCGGACCTAGTATCGGAAGGCTACCTGAGCACATCCTGCAATTAGTTATTGGGGGATTGCTACTTATCTTTGGAATGCAATGGCTTCGTAAAGCAATATTGCGTGCCAGCGGATTTAAGGCACTTCATGATGAAGAGAAAATCTTCTCCGAAGAGGTGAGCGCTGCGAAGAGCGTTGCACGTGTATCGCACTTTGTTGTGACTGATTGGTATGCCTTCATGCTCTCATTTAAAGGCGTTCTACTTGAAGGCCTTGAAGTTGTCTTTATAGTTCTGACATTTGGTGTCATTCAAAATGGAACGAATCCCCAAGCTTTTCTTCTTGCTGTCTGGGCGGCGATTATTGCAGTGGTGATAGTAACGATTGCAGGGTTTGCGATTCAAAAGCCGTTATCAAAAGTTCCAGAAAATACAATGAAGTTTATTGTTGGCACACTCCTTACTTCCTTTGGAATATTCTGGGGAGCAGAAGGCGCCGGCGTTCAGTGGCCACATCAGGACTTGTCGTTGCTTCCGATTATTGGATTTGTATTGGGAATCTGTATTGCGCTTATTGAAGTCTTAAAAGCTCGCAAAGCAAAGAATTACTCTCTTCGCTCTCCGAAGATCCCAACATTTACTGCGCCGACGAAAAGTGCTTCCCCAATAGTTCGCTGGATTGGTGGCTTTCTCTTCTTCTGGTATGACTTTATTATCGGAGATGACTGGCGCGTAGCAGTAGCGATGGTTGTTGCTCTATTTTCTACCCACACACTTGGTTCGCACGCATGGTGGGTTATGCCCTGTGTAGTGGCTGCAACCCTTATCTTTACTTTGCTCGAGGCAAGTGCTGCAGCGCCCAGTGATACATCGCGATAGCACCTGCAGCAGATGCATTCATAGAGCGCGTTGAACCATATTGCTCAATCGCATAGAGATCTTGGCAGATAGCAATTCCTTCATCTGACATTCCAGCACCTTCTTGGCCAAAGAGCAGAACGCATTTCTCAGGAAGTTCTGCACCTTCTAGATGTTTAGATCCCGGGACGTTATCGATTCCAATAATCGGAGTGTCATTGTCAGCACACCACGTGGCGAACTCAGCAATAGTGGGGTGATGCAGAACGGTGAGATATCTATCGGTGACCATTGCACCGCGCTTATTCCAGTCACGCTTACCAACGATATGAACGTAGGAAGCGTTAAATGCATTAGCTGTGCGCACAATGGAGCCAATATTTAAATCATGTTGCCAATTTTCAATTGCGATCTGCAATTTATGTCGCTTTGTATTGAGGTCGGCCACAATTGCCTCAACGGTCCAATATCTGTAATGGTCTAATACATTTCTACGATCGCCATTTTCGAGAAGCTCAGGATCATAGTGAGCTCCTGTTGGCCAAGGTTTTTCATGAGGGCCAACTCCTACCACTGGGAAAAATTCACCCGGTCCGATGACTGCAGGCGTATTGATTTCCATGGATGCACTCTAAACTTAAGCAGCCAGCAATACCAATAACTTTCAAGGAGTTCCTATGGAGATTGTTTATCACATCGCTTTTGGCATCCACCTTCTCTGTGTAGTTGCGATCCTTGCTCTCTTACTCTTGCAGGTTAATAAGAATCCAAAGAAGATCAATCCTGGATTAGTGCATGCAACGCTCACAGCGCTGATTGCAGCCCTTGTGATGGTTGGCCTGTGGGATCAAGTCCATGATGAACCCGCCAACCACACTAAATTTGGAGTTAAGGGCCTTGTGCTTGCAGTCATTTTGACTCTTGGCTACACAAACCTTAAGAAGCCAGTACTCAAGAATTCAATTTGGGCAGCGATGCTTGGATTAACTATTCTCAATATCGTTATCGCTTATTCCTGGTAATTCCTGCCATGAAAAAATTTGGAATTCTGGCATGCCTTATTCTTGCCATTTCAAATCTTTCGCCCGTTCAGGCAAGTGCACTTGATCCACTCAACGTTGCTGCAACCTTTGAGAGGCTCACGTCAGGATCTGCACTCGCTGACCCTTCGGTGATTGTTATCGATGAACTTACAGGTGAAGTGGTCTTTGAAAAGAGCGCTTATTCGCCAAGAAAACCTGCCTCAGTTATTAAGTTGTATTCGGCAGCAGCAGCTCTTACATACCTTGATCCAACACAGAAATTTACGACTTCATCATGGATTGGAGTGCGCAAGAAAAGCATTGTGATCCAAGGCTCCCTTGATCCATGGATAAGCCTGAGTGATGTGCAGGCGAAGAAGATGGGGCGCACCTCGCTTCCTCGCATTGAATACAACTCACTTTCTGCACTGAAAGAAGTGAATCCAGGATCAATTAAATACTCAACCATCTATTACTCTGATTTGTATTCACAAGATGTTGCTAACCTGAAGAAATTCTTTATTAAAAAAGGCGTGAGTCCGATTATGAAGAAAGTAACATCGGAGGAAGCACAACTACTTTCATCTGAACAGATACTTTCCTCTGATTCACCTGAGCTTCAAGAAATTCTCGCATTCACGCTCACATGGAGCGATAACTTACTTTCAGAGCGCATCGCACGTCTTGCATCACAAGCGGCGGGGCATGCACTCAATAATCAGGGTGTTGCAGAAACATTTGCAGAGGTACTAGAGGGACTTGGGATCGAAAGCAAAGGTTTACTTATTAAGGATGCAAGCGGACTCTCGAATGAGAATCGCGTAACAGCAATGCAAGTAGGTCGCCTTCTCATAAAGATTCGAAGCGACTCTCGATTTGCACCCTTGATTGGTGGGCTTCCCATTGGCGGACTTACTGGCACCTTGCGCCATAGGTTTATTGATACAGCTCCGCAAGCCATTGGCCTTGTGAAAGCAAAGACTGGAACTCTCAATGGAACTGCAAATCTTGCCGGCTATGTTGAGGCAGGAGATCGCGAATATGTCTTTGTCATTATTGCTGACAGATTAAAGACCAGCTCTCGTGCTGAAAAGTTTGCCCGCGCAACAGTCGACCGAATTTTAGGAAAGATTGCAGCACCACTCCTGCCGGTATTTCCCACACAACCAGCTGAAGTTGTTACTGAGGTAGTTGTAACAACTGCTTAGTCGTCTTCGCGATCTTCATGATCGCGCTCTCTACCTTCGCCACCTTCACCGCGCTGAGGAGCTGCTGTCACCTTTGGAACTGGTAGGGCGCTCATGCCAGAAGAACTTTTTGCTGTTGGTGTAGTGGATGAGATTGAATTATTGGAAGTACTAGATTGCACAGCTGCTATAGATTGAGAAGCAGTTGGTGTTTCCGCAACTGCTGATGGTTCATTATTGGCTGTTGCAAAGACGGATCCACCGAGAATCACTGCTCCCGCTAGAGCTAAAGTGGCGATAGGTAACTTCTTATTGACCTTCTTAATACCGGCATATGAATCTCCGGCTTCAGTAAGTTCAAACCAATCAGGCTTCTTCGGTGTCATTGTGGACCCTTTTTGTTAATCCAAAAGATAGGCGTACATCCTTAGAGAGAACTGAGAATGAACTCATGAGGGACTGTTAATTGTGAGTACCCTAAGCGTGTGTCACTCCTTCGCGCCTATGTAGACCTGATGAAGCTGCGCGTGGTTGAGCTCCTGATCATCACGACCCTTCCAGCCATGGTCTTGGCTCAGAAAGGCCTACCCGGCTTTGGACTGGTTGCATCAACGCTCATTGGTGGCACATTGGCTGCAGGTGCATCTAACGCATTTAACATGGTGATTGAATCTGAATCTGACAAATTAATGGCTCGTACATCAAAGCGTCCGTTAGTTACTGGTGTCATCAGCAACGCAAATGCAACAATCTTTGCTTGGTTTATCACAATTGTCTCACTCGCAATTTTTCTACTCTTCACCACTGTTCTTGCAACTCTATTAACTGCCCTAGCAATCTTTTATTACGTGGTTATTTACACAATTATTCTTAAGCCCAATACTTCGCAGAATATAGTCTGGGGTGGGGCTGCAGGATGTATGCCAGTTCTTATCGGCTGGGCTGCTGTTACAGGAACTCTGACATGGGTGCCTGTTGCATTCTTTATGGTGATCTTCTTCTGGACCCCACCGCACTTCTGGGCACTTGCTATTAAATATAAAGATGATTACTCAGCAGCAGGAATTCCGATGTTGCCATCTGTTGCAAGCCAATCGATTGTTATTAGTCAGATGTGGTTTCATACCATTGCCATGGTTGTCTCATCCGCTGCAATGATTCAGTTAGCTCATCTACCAGTCTGGGTTCTGTGCGTGACTGTCTTTCTTGGAGCAGTCTTCACATTCCAGCTCTTTGCTTTAAAAGAGAATTCAGATAATTACAACAAAGTTGCTGCAGGAATTTTCCACTGGTCTATTACTTACTTGAGTCTGCTATCTATATTACTTGTTGTTGCTCAGCTATTAAGCGCCTGAGTTACATCTTTGAGTAAGTCATCAATATGCTCAAGACCCACTGATAGACGCAACACAGAAGGTGTAATGCCCATCTCAAGCAGCACTTCAGGGCTCAATCGACGATGGGTAGTCGATGCAGGGTGAGTAATCAGTGATTTGCTATCACCAAGATTGTTAGAGATATCGATAACGCAAAGCGAATCCATAAAGCGGAATGCATCTTTCTGAGAGCCCACAAATTCAATTCCTATTGTGGTTCCGCCAGCTTTCATCTGCTTCTTGATGACATCGCGATCAGGGTGGGATGCAAGACCTGGATAGCGAACCCTCTTAATTTCTTTTCGCGTTTCAAGGAATTCTGCAAGCTTCTGGGCATTTTCACACATACGAGTAACGCGAAGTTCCATGGTCTCAAGAGATTTCACGAGCACCCATGCATTGAATGCGCTCAGTGATGGACCTGTGTGGCGGGTGAAGGGAATGAGTTTCTCGTAGATGTATTCAAAGGAACCAAGAAGTGCGCCTGCAAGAACGCGACCTTGTCCATCAATATGTTTTGTTGCTGAATACATCACTACATCTGCGCCTAGTTCTAGTGGCTTTTGTAATACAGGAGATGCCATCACGTTATCGACAATAACTGTTGCGCCAACTTTGTGAGCTAAATCTGCAACGAAGCGAATATCAACAATTTCTAAGAGTGGATTACTTGGGGTTTCAATAAAGACAGCCTTAGTTGGCTTTGTCAGCGCCTTCTCCCACGCAGCTTTATCGTTTGCCTTTACGAGCTCATATGTAACGCCCCACTTAGGCAAGATTTCTGTGATCACAACATGGCATGAGCTAAACATTGCAGCCGATGCAACGATGTGATCGCCTGACTCAACAAGACAGGCAAGGGATGCAAACATTGCAGCCATTCCTGAACCGGTAGCTACGCAGTGATCTGCACCTTCAATGGCAGCAAGTCGCTTTTCAAACATAGCAACCGTTGGGTTGTGAAAACGGCTATAGAGAAAGTGGTCTGTTTCATCGGTAAAAGAGTCCACTGCTTCTTGTGAATCAGCATATGTGAAGCCGCTATTGAGATAGAGAGCCTCTGATGTTTCACCAAAGCCAGAACGTGCAAGCCCTTCGCGTACCGCAGCAGTCTGTGGATTCACATCCCAATCTGGTTCGCGTCGCTGTGGATGCTCGTGATAGCCCCAGACCTCTTTACTCATAAGAGCATCCTAAGGTTTGAACGCTATATTGCCCATATGACCACCATGGCTATCTCAGCAAGAGATCTCAGTAAGAAATATGACTCAGGCTTTGCTGTTTCACAAGCAAACTTTGAAGTTCCACTCGGCACTATCTGCGGGTTCGTGGGTCCCAATGGGGCAGGTAAAACGACAACAATTCGTATGCTCCTTGGTTTGATTACTCCCACAGGTGGCACTGCTGAAGTTCTTGGTGAATCCATTACACACCCAGAGAAATATCTCTCACGCGTTGGCGCAATGATTGAAGGCCCTGCTTTCTATCCTGCACTTTCCGGTGAAGAGAATCTTAAAGTCTTGGCCACACTCGGTGGATTTCCAACTGAACGTATAGCTGAATTGATTAAGACAGTAGGACTTGATGGACGAGGGAATTCGAAATATAAAACATATTCACTCGGAATGAAGCAGCGCCTTGGAATTGCAGCAGCACTTCTGCCGCAACCAAAAGTATTGGTTCTAGATGAGCCAACCAATGGGCTAGATCCTGAAGGAATTCAAGAAGTACGCGATCTCCTTAAGAAGCTTGCGAGTGAGGGCACCACAGTATTTGTCTCATCTCACTTGTTATCTGAACTCGAACTTATTAGCGAATACATCGTGATGTTGCGCAAAGGCGAAGTTGTCTTCGCTGGACCAATTCAAGATCTCTTCCTTATGCAACAACCATTTATCTTGGTAAAGACAGATTCACAGAGTGATCTTCAAAAGATTATCGAGCTTGCGCATGCCGATGGACATAAGGCAACGATTCGCTCTGAAGTGGCCCATATCGAAGGTCCTGCGGAGTGGGCAGGAACTCTCAACCGCAAGGCATTTGAAGCGGGAATTTTGATTACTCAACTTTCACCGCAGATGCCAAACCTTGAAGAGACATTCTTTGAGATGACAGGAGATCGAAAGTGATTCGCATAGTTCTTGCAGAGTGGCGAAAATTGCGTCGACCAACGCTCTTCCTAGGAACAATCGGAGCAGCTCTCTTCTTTACTGGTCTCACATCAACATTTCTCTACTTGATGATTGACTCTGCTCAAGGCAATTCAGATCGTGGTCGCCAGGTAAGTCGTGAAATCCTGCAGCTCGCAGGCGGTTCTGTCTATGGATTTGCATCCGTTGGTGGCTTACTCGGAATTATCGCCCTCTGTGTTTTTGCAGCCCAGACAGCGCAGGAATACACCTATGGAACCCTGCGAAACCTTTTGGTTCGCCAACCTGGCCGCATACGAATTCTTGCGGGAAAACTTATTGCAATGAAGATTTTCGCTCTGATTATGATTGCAATTGCTGCAACAGTCAGCATTGCAATCTCATATTTCTTATCCGATAGAGCAAAAGTCTCTACCGAACTATGGTTCACATCAGATGGATTCCACGAGATTGGCAAGACTCTGCTCAATGTGGCAATCTCAGTCGTGTACTTCGGAATTATTGGAATGGTTCTGGGATTACTGCTTCGTTCGCCTATATCTGCAATCTCAATCGGGGTACTCTGGCTTCTCATCATTGAAAACCTCTTGGGTGCAGTCAAACCCGTCTTCCTCAGGTGGATGCCTGGAAATCAGCTGACCACAATCGCTCAAGGCGGTAGCCCAGATATTTCATATTCGCATGCTCTAACTCTGGGAACTTCCTATGTATTAGTCGGTGCGATAGTTGCGACAGTGCTTTTTAGTCGACGAGATGTGGCTAACTAGCGACACTTAGGCGATACCCGCCGAATACATACAGCGCTCAATTATTCTTAAACAATGCGCCGCAATAAATCCTTGATGTGCCTTGCCATCATTGCTAGCTTGACTCTTGCGACCACCCCTGCCATCGCAAAGCCAAAGCCGACGCTTGCTGAAATTGAAGCGGCTAAACAAGCCGAAGCTGCAAAGAAGGCAGCAGCAGATGCTGCAGCCAAAACTTTAGCTGCAGCAAATCTCACTCTCAAACAATTAACTGCGAGAGCCAATGCTGCGAGAGCTCTCTATCTCAAAGCACAGAAAGAACTTGAAATTGCAACAGGACAAGCGAATGCGGCTGCAAAGCATGCAGCAGAAACTGCAGCAGCTGTCGCAGAAGCGCATCGCGTTATCGGAAAACTCGCAGCCAATGCATACATCCTCGGCGGAAATATGAGTGATATCCAACCTTTGCTCAGTTCTAATGGGCCACAAGATTTAGTCGATCAACTTTCAACGCTCAACACTTTGGGTGCTCGAAATACAACTGCGTTAGAACGCTATAAGGCAGCAGAGATTGTTGCAAAGGCGGCGAAGAAGAAAGCCGACGAGGCAAAGGCAATTCAAGAAGTCGCTACTGCAAAAGTCGCTGCCACGAAGAAGATTGCAGATGATGCACAGGCCTTACAGCAGAAGGAAGTAGATAAACTTCGCGCAGTTCAAGACAAGTTGATGAAAGAACTTGCTAATGCTCGCAATGTTCGTGTGACTCTTGAACAACAGCGCCAGTTAGCCTTGCTCGAAGAGAGCCAAGCTAATACTGCAGCCAACACCGTCAACCAAGCGAAGGTCTGGCCTGATATTGGTTTCAAGGGCCGGACAACAATTCGCACAACGGAAGCGCAGAGACTTGAAGCTGTTGCATTTGCAAAGAAACAAGTTCTTGCACGCAAGCCATATATTTGGGGTACTCAAGGACCAAATTCATTTGACTGTTCTGGACTTGTCTATGCCTCATATAAAGCAGCTGGGCTTGATTGGCCAAATTGGGATCGTCTCAACTCTGCCTTGTATTCAGGCTATACAAAGCATGTATCCCTTACAGAGCTGCAACCTGGCGATCTTCTCTTCTATTCCTATAAGGGCACAATCTCAACTATCCACCACATCACCATCTATGCAGGTGGCGGAATGATGTGGGAGGCCAATTCAAAGGGCAAAGGCTTGCTCTACTCCAATATCTATAGCGTTAAAGGGCTTATGCCATTTGGTGGTCGGGTCTAACCTTCAACTATGACTGATTCCATCGTTGCAATTCGCAACGCTGTAAAACCTCACCTTGCACGGCTTGAAGCCGGAGACATTGTGCTGGTTGCAGTCTCTGGTGGAGCAGATTCACTTGCACTTGCTTCGGCTGTACTTACAGAAGCAAAACAATCTGCGATTACACCTATTGCAGTAACAATCGATCACCAATTACAGAGTGATTCAGGTGCGCAGGCAGAAAAAGTTGAGAAGCAATTGAAAGAGATGGGTTATGGCAAAGTCATTGTTAAGAAAGTTGTGGTCACTACTGAGTCCGGCCTCGAAGCCGGCGCTCGTGATGCACGCTACCAAGCTCTTAGTGCGTGCGCTGCGCAAGAAAAGGCAACGAAAGTCTTCTTAGGTCACACACGCGATGATCAAGCAGAAACTGTTTTATTAGGGCTTGCTCGTGGTTCTGGAACACGTTCACTCTCGGGTATGGCAATCGAAAATGGAATTTATATTCGTCCACTATTAAAGATCACTCGGGCAGAAACTGTTGCTGCGTGTGGTGAGTTAGGGATCGCACCTTGGAATGATCCACACAATGGCAATATTGAATTTTCTCGTGTCAGAGTTCGCACAGAAGTTCTTCCTGTTATGGAAGAAAAGCTTGGGCCTGGCGTTGCTGCTGCACTTGCTCGTAGCGCTGGGATTTTGCGCGATGATGCCGATGCCCTTGATGAGATCGCACAGAGTGAAATCTCAGCATCTGACCTCACAAATCTAGATTGTGAACACCTAGCTACCTTGGCACGAGCAATCCGATCTCGGGTCCTGCGAGCTGCTCTCTATGCTGCTGGAGCCCCGTCAGGCTCAATTACCGCCGACCATCTGGCTGGTGTTGAGGCGCTGGTCACTTCTTGGCGAGGTCAAGGAGCTTTGAGCCTTCCTGGTGGTGTGAAGGTTGAGCGAATTTCGGGCAGACTTTCGCTCTTAGCCCAGCCCTAGGTATCAAGGAGCAGACCACGTGGATTTAGCAGCAGTCGGAACCGATGTTGAAAAGGTAATCGCAACAGAAGAAGAGCTTGCAGCAAAGATTGCAGAGCTTGCAGCACGCGTTGATGCAGATTACGCAGATAAAAAGGTTCTTTTGGTTGGTGTGCTCAAGGGCGCAATTATGGCGATGGCCGATCTCACTCGTGCGATGCAGACTCATATCGAAATGGATTGGATGGCAGTTTCTTCCTACGGTTCAGGAACTAAATCAAGTGGCGTAGTTCGAATCCTCAAAGATCTTGATCGCGACATCACAGGTCGCCATGTTCTAATTGTTGAAGATATTGTCGATACCGGTTTAACACTTTCATGGCTTAAATCAAATCTTTTCTCTCGCGGAGCGGCCTCTGTTGAAATTCTTGCAATCCTTCGTAAGCCAGAAGCTGCAAAGGTAGATGTCGATGTGAAATACGTTGGCTTTGATATTCCTAAGGAATTTGTCGTTGGTTACGGTCTTGATTTTAACGAGAAGTACCGCAACCTCTCATTTATCGGTGTGCTTGCTAAGCACATGTACTCATAAGGAGTTTCATGTCTTCCCAGAACCCACTGAATAAATTGAAGAAGGCGACATCAAAGAAAGCTTCTAAGCCATCGAATAAAGATGGTGGAAAGAAGGCACCTCTTACTCGCTCGCAGAAGATTTTCCGCGGCCCGCTTTTCTGGATCATTGTTGCAATCTTTGGCGTGAGCATCTTTGGGCAGATTACTAATGCAGCCAATCGCTATACAGAGATCAAAACTTCACAAGCAATCGATGCTATTTCAAGGGCCCAAGTTGAGTCGGCAGTCCTTGTTGATAAATCACAGAAGATTCGCCTGATTCTCTCCAGCGGAAATACCATCAAAGGTGCATCGAAAGTTGAAGCCTCTTATATAGCTCGCCAAGAGCCAAATTTGGTTGATGTGCTGACAGCTAATCCACCTACCAAGGGTTGGAGCGTCAGCGTTCCCACACAGTCATTCCTCACATCACTGTTCTTCACCTTTGGTCCAATTCTGATTATTGGATTCTTGTTCTTCCTCATGATGAGCAATGCTCAAGGAGGAAATCGCGTCTTCTCATTTGGAAAATCTCGCGCGAAGCTTCAAGATAACGATGTTCCGCAAAACACATTTGATGATGTTGCAGGAGCAGATGAAGCTATTGCAGAACTTGAAGAGATTAAAGATTTCTTAGCTGATCCTGCGAAGTATGCACTCCTTGGCGCAAAGATTCCTAAGGGAGTTCTTCTCTATGGTCCTCCAGGAACAGGTAAAACTCTCCTTGCTCGCGCAGTTGCAGGTGAAGCAAAAGTTCCTTTCTATTCAATTTCAGGTTCTGACTTTGTTGAAATGTTTGTTGGAGTTGGTGCAGCTCGCGTGCGCGATCTCTTCAATCAAGCTAAGGCAAATGCACCTGCGATTGTCTTCGTAGATGAAATTGATGCAGTAGGTCGCCAGCGCGGTGCAGGTATGGGCGGCGGTCACGATGAGCGTGAACAGACTCTGAATCAACTCCTTGTCGAGATGGATGGCTTTGAAGCAAATGGCCAAGTTATTTTGATTGCTGCAACTAACCGCCCTGATGTTCTAGACCCTGCACTTCTTCGTCCAGGTCGCTTTGATCGCCAGATTCCGGTTGAACGTCCAGATCTCAAGGGACGTGAAGATATTCTTAAAGTTCATGCACAGGGCAAGCCGCTCTCCAAGGATGTTGAACTCGTTGCTTATGCCCGCCGCACACCTGGATTTACCGGTGCAGACCTTGCAAATGTATTGAATGAAGCAGCGCTACTTACTGCGCGTGAGGGCCAGAAGACGATTACCAATACACAGATTGATGAAGCTATCGATCGCGTCATGGCTGGACCACAACGTAAATCACGTTTGATGTCTGAAGAGGAGCGTCGCGTTACTGCGTATCACGAGGCAGGACATGCACTTGTTGCCTACGCACTTCCTCATACAGATCCTGTTCACAAGATCACGATCATGCCGCGCGGTCGCGCACTTGGTTACACGATGGTTCTTCCTGATGAAGATAAATACTCAACAACTCGCAACCAACTACTAGATCAATTGGCTTATTCACTAGGTGGACGCGCTGCAGAAGAACTTATCTTCCATGATCCATCAACTGGAGCTTCTAACGATATTGAAAAGGCAACTGCACTTGCTCGCGCCATGGTGACCCAATACGGAATGACGGAAGCAATTGGTGCAATCAAATTGGGCACAGATGCATCAGAACCATTTATGGGCCGCGATTACGGACATCAACGTGATTACTCTGAAAATGTTGCGGCGATTGTTGACCGTGAGATTCGTAAACTCATCGAGACTGCGCATCAAGAGGCATATGACATCCTGGAAGCTAATCGCACCATCCTTGATGAAATGGTTCTAGAACTTCTTGAAAAAGAAACTCTTAACAAGGAAGAGATTGCCGGAATTTTTTCAAAGGTGAAGTCATGGCAGAAGCGTCCAGCATGGACAGGATCAGAAAATCGTTTACCTTCAACACAACCACCTGTTGATATTCCTGAACGAGCAACTCCTGCAGATGCTCCTCGCAAGTCACGTCGCGTGAAGAAAGCAACTTCGCGTGACTGATATTTCCTCCGTTTCAATGGGGCCTAGCGATGGTCATGCTGCGCATCCATATGATCAGGAGCGCGCAGAGAGGGCAGTGCGCGAACTTCTCTTAGCTCTTGGTGAAGATCCTGAACGTGAGGGCTTGAAAGAGACTCCAGCACGAGTAGCTCGTGCGTTTAAAGAGAACTTCGAAGGACTTTGGCAGAAGCCAGAAGATGTATTAACAACGACTTTTGATATTGGCCATGAAGAGCTAGTCATCATTCGCGATATTGAAGTCTTTTCTCATTGCGAACATCACCTCACCCCTTTTCATGGCGTTGCACATGTTGGTTATATCCCCAGTGGAAAGATCACTGGTCTTTCAAAGGTTGCTCGCCTTGTCGATCTCTTTGCACGTCGCCCTCAAGTTCAGGAGCGTCTCACAACTCAAATTGCAGATGCACTTGTTGAGATTCTCAAACCCATGGGAGTGATTGTGATTATTGATTGTGAACATCTGTGTATGTCAATGCGCGGTGTTCGCAAATCTCAGGCTCGCACGACAACTTCTGCAGTTCGTGGAGTTTTGCGCGATGCAGCAACGCGTGCTGAAGCAATTAGCCTTATTACGAATCGATAAAACTTATGTTGGTAATGGGCATTCTCAATGTCACCCCTGACTCTTTCGCCGATGGTGGCCAGCACTATGAAGCATCTCTTGCAATCGCACATGGTTTAGAAATGATTGAAGACGGTGTCGATATTATTGATGTGGGTGGTGAATCAACTCGGCCAGGAGCAGACCGTGTTCCAGAGGAAGAAGAGCAAGCACGCGTCATTCCTATCATTCGTGAGCTTGCAACAAAGGGCGTTGAAATCAGTGTCGACACAATGCGAGCAACAACTGCCAAGCTTGCAGTCGAAGCTGGAGCCACAATTGTTAACGATGTAAGTGGCGGGGCAGCAGACCCGGAAATGTTTTCAACAATTGCACAGCTGGGCTGTAAATACACCTTGATGCATTGGCGTGGACATTCTAAGAATATGAATGAAAAAGCTATTTATGGCGATGTTGTCTCTGATGTGATTGCAGAGGTATCTATTCAGTTGGATAAGGCTCTTGCAGCAGGGATTAAGCGCGAGAACATCATCTTGGACCCAGGTATTGGCTTTGCTAAAGATGCGCAACATAACTGGGAAGTCCTCAATCGGATTGAAGAATTTATCGCACTTGGCTACCCGGTTTTAATTGGCCATTCTCGCAAGAGATTCTTAGGGGGAGAACATCCTGATGAGCGAGAAGTAGCCACCATTGCAGTCACTCAATCACTTGTCGGCAAGGGGATCTGGGCAGTTAGAGTTCACGGTGTGAAGGCAAATGTTGAGGCAATTCGCTCATGAGTGATGTGATCACACTTAAGGGAATTTGGGGCTTTGGTTATCACGGTGTCTTCGACCATGAAGCAAAAAATGGACAAGACTTTTTTGTTGATCTTGAGATTCATTTAGATTTATCTCGCGCAAGTGTGAGCGATGATTTAGCGGATACGATTGATTACGGATCGCTGGCAGATGTTGTCGTTGAAGAAATTACCGGCGAGCGTGTTCAACTCATTGAGAGACTAGCGGGACGTATTGCAGATCGAATCAAGAGTGCACACCCAGAGATTTCAAATATTGCTGTCACGGTGCATAAACCGAAGGCGCCGATTTCTGCACAAACATCCGATATTTCAGTCACCATCACTCGATGAAGGCAGTAGTCGCACTGGGTGCCAATATCGGCAATCCTAAAGAACAGATGGATCTGGCAGTTGCGATGCTCAAAGAGGCAACTATCGTTACTGCAGTCTCTTCTTACTACACGACTAAACCTGTCGGCGGTCCAGAACAACCTGATTACATCAATGCTGTCTGCATTCTTGAAAGTGATTTGCCAGCTATAGATTTACTTTCACTACTTCATGGAATCGAAAAATCTCTTGGCCGTGAGCGCATTGAAAAATGGGGACCTCGCATAATCGATCTCGACCTCATTCAATATGGCACTTTGCTCAGTAGCGCCACAGAGTTAGAACTTCCACACCCACGCGCCTTTGAACGTCGCTTTGTTCTGGAACCCTGGCATGAGATTGAACCCGATGCCCTTCTTCTTACACACGGCAAAATTTCTGAGCTTTTGGCGCAACTGTCCTAGCACCTTAGAATTACCTCACTGCCTGCCCGGTACCTGAAAGGACTGGAGCCATGAAAGTAGTAACAGATGCTCGCCAGCTTCCTTCTGCCTGCGCATTTGTTCCAACAATGGGCGCACTTCATGCCGGCCACGCTTCACTCTTTGCACTTGCTAAGAAATATAGCTCTGATGTTGTTGCAAGTATTTTTGTTAATCCTTTGCAATTTGAAAGTAAGGAAGATTTAGCACAATATCCCCGCACGCCAGATATTGATATTGCAATTGCCGAAGCAGCCAGAGTTACACATCTCTGGCTTCCTACCCAATCAGAGATTTATCCAGAAGATTATGTGAGGAAATCTGCAGGGCCGATGGGTGATATCTATGAAGGTAAATCACGACCAGGACATTTCGATGGAGTGCTCACAGTGGTCAATCGGTTCTTTGAATTACTAAAACCAAAAGTGGCGATCTTTGGAGAGAAAGATTTTCAACAACTGCAATTAATCAAAACAATTGCAGGAGATATTGAAATCATCACAGCGCCAACAATTCGTGAAAACGATGGACTTGCTCTCTCATCGCGAAATGTGCGACTTACTGAAGAGGGTCGAAACGCAGCACAGGTGATTTATAGATCGTTGACTCAAGCAAAGTCAGAGAGTGAGTTGAGAGAGATTTTGGCAACTGAGAGCGCCCTGACTGTTGATTATGCAGATTTCATCGATGAGAAGACCTTCACTCACGCTCATTCGGATACTCGTGAGGTTCGTGCGATTGTTGCCGGGTGGATAAATGGTGTGCGATTGATTGACAATATGCCTATGGGAAATCGCGCATGAAGTTATTAGCGCCAACTCCGGGCTGGACTGCGACTGCTGATGTCATTGTCGTTGGTTCGGGAATTGCAGGTTTAACGACTGCGCTGCAATGTCGCACATATGGATTATCAGTTTTGCTTGTGACAAAAGCGCGCGTTGATGAAGGTTCAACTAAGTGGGCTCAAGGCGGTATCGCAGCAGCACTTGGTGATGGTGATTCACCGCAGGCTCATGAGAAAGACACTCTTGTTGCAGGCGCTGGGCTCTGTGATGTTGATGCTGTGCGCGTACTTGTTACTGAGGGCCCAGAGGCTGTTCGTAAGTTAATTGAACGTGGTGCAATCTTTGATAAAGAAGATAGCGGTGAAATAGCGCTTACTCGTGAAGGCGGACACCTTCGTAATCGCATCTTGCACGCAGGGGGAGATGCAACTGGAGCTGAGGTCTCACGCGCACTTCTTGCTGCAGTACAGAACGATCCTGAGATTGAAGTTGTTGAACATGCACTTGTACTCGATGCGCTCAAGAATGATATTGGTGAAGTGTGCGGAGTTACTCTTCACGTTATCGGTGCAGGTAGTAGAGATGGCGTTGGCCGAGGTCTTGCTCGCGCCGTAGTCCTTGCAACAGGTGGGCTAGGTCAAGTATTTGCTCAAACAACAAATCCATCTGTTTCAACAGGAGATGGCGTTGCATTGGCTCTTCGCGCTGGGGCAAAGGTTGCTGATGTTGAATTCATTCAATTCCATCCAACGGTTCTGTGGCTTGGTGATAATTCAGAGGGACAACAACCATTGATTAGTGAGGCTGTGCGCGGAGAAGGTGCATATCTTGTTGATGATAAAGGTGTGCGCTTTATGCAAGGAATACATCCCCTTGCAGAACTTGCACCACGCGATGTTGTGGCAATCTCCATTATGCGCGTGATGAATACAACTGGTGCTCATCATGTCTGGCTCGATGTTCGCCACCTTGAAGGATTTAAAGAACGCTTTCCAACTATTTATGCATCGTGTATTTCTCATGGCATTGATCCACTGAAAGATTTGATTCCTGTGGCTCCTGCATCGCACTATGCATCAGGTGGGGTGCGCGTTGATCTCAATGGCCGCACAAGTGTCAATGGCCTCTATGCATGCGGTGAAACAGCATGTTCTGGCGTGCATGGTGCTAATCGACTTGCATCTAACTCACTTCTTGAAGGCCTTGTATTTAGCGCACGCATTGCAGCAGACATTGCAGAGCACTTGCCTGAGAAGAGTGAACCTATCGAGAATGCATCTCAGGCAATTCTGCTTGATCCAAAAGTTCGCCATGACATTCAGGTGAGTCTGAGCCGCGGTGCAGGAGTGCTGCGCTCATCGGATTCGCTACTCAAGACTAGTTCAGATTTGACTCGCATTGAAGATAAGAAGAGCACCGAACCATGTGTTGAAGCATGGGAGACCACTAACCTCTTTCAGCTTGCGCAGACAATTGTGAAAGCGGCGCTCATTCGACAAGAGACTCGTGGCTCGCATTGGCGTGAAGATTTCCCTGAGACTAGTGATGTGTGGAAGAAACGCATCGTGCAACAGTTAGATCAAAAAGGTTATTGGACAACTGGCTATCAGGAGGTTAGAAAGTGATTGATCGCGACCTCATTAAGAGAGCACTCGCTGAAGATTTACAAGGCGGCCAGGACATTACCTCTGTGGCAACTGTCTCTGGAAGTGAGAAAGTTGTTGCCGACTTTGTCTCGCGCAAAGCAGGTGTAGTTGCAGGTATTGATATGGCATGCGCCGTTCTTGAAGAGGTAGGACTGACTGATATTGCAGTTCGTGTGAAAGATGGCGCATCAGTGAAGCAGGGTGAAGTCTTGATGACTGTGCGAGGTGATACCCGTGCCATTTTGCTTGCAGAACGAACAGCACTTAATTTCTTAGGTCATTTGAGCGGTATTGCAACGCTGACTCGCACATGGGTCGATGCCATCGCAGGCACAACGTGCGAGATTCGCGATACTCGTAAAACAACTCCAGGCATGCGACTACTTGAGAAATATGCAGTGCGTATGGGTGGTGGAACTAATCACCGCATGTCACTCAGCGATGCTGCGCTGATTAAAGATAATCACATTGCTGCAGCAGGTTCAGCAGCGCAGGCATTCTCTAAAGTCCGCGCAGAATTCCCGACTTCAGAGATTGAAATCGAAGTCGATACTTTGAATCAATTGCGCGAAGTCTTGCCTTTAAAGCCTGATGTAGTGCTGCTGGATAACATGAGTCCTGCGCAGTGTGCAGAGGCAGTTTCTATCGTTGCCGGTGCAACCAAGCTTGAGGCATCAGGTGGAATTTCACTTGAGAATGCCAAGGCCTATGCATCAACCGGAGTTAATTTCTTAGCAATTGGAGCACTTACACATAGCGCTCCAGTTTTTGATATTGGTCTAGATATGAGAGCGGAGTAGCCATGTTGTTAACAGTTGATGTCGGAAATACAAATACGGTTTTGGGAATCTTTGATAAAGATCAACTGATCAAATCTTGGCGTGTTAAGACAGACCCACGTACTACTGCTGATGAGCTCTGGCTCCAATACAGCGCGCTCGTCAGTGGCTACACGCTCACAGGTCTTGCCATCTGTTCGACAGTTCCTGCAACTCTTCGTGAACTTCGCACAATGATTAATTCTTACTTCAGTGATATCGCAATCACCATTGTTGAACCAGGAACTAAGACTGGTGTTCAACTGCTTGTTGATAATCCCAAAGAAATTGGAGCAGATCGCATTGTTAATACTCTTGCGGCTCACACTCTCTATGGCGGTCCAGCAATTGTTGTGGATTTTGGAACATCAACAAACTTGGATGTTGTCTCCCCTAAAGGTGAATTCCTTGGTGGAGCGTTAGCGCCCGGAATTGAAATTTCCGTGGATGCTCTTGCTGCTCGCGCAGCCCAGCTTCGCAAGGTTGAACTTATTCGACCAAAGAACGTAATTGGAAAGAACACCGTTGAAGCTCTTCAATCAGGAACAATCTTTGGATTTGCCGGACAAGTTGATGGTCTCGTTGATCGAATCACTGCAGAATTGGTGAAGGATTACGACGATGCTCCCACCGTGATTGCAACAGGTGGCCTTGCTCCACTCATTATTGGAGTTTCTGAAACAATCGATGAGCATGAGCCAGATCTGACTCTTATCGGCCTTCGCCTTATTCATGAGAAGAATCAGTAGCCTGAAAAGGTAGACTCACTGCACTATGACAACTGATAACTCGCCCGCCACAGAGGATGACCTACCCGAGCAACTTCGGATTCGTCGCGAGAAGCGTGCAAGCCTTATTGAGCGCGGAATTGAGCCATATCCGGTTGCAGTAGCACGCACTAAATCTTTGAAGGAAGTCCGAGAGAAGTACACAGACCTTGCAGTGGATGTGGCAACCGGAGATATCGAAAGCCTTACAGGTCGCATCATCTTTAAGCGTGACACAGGAAAACTTTGCTTTGCAACTCTTCGCGAGGGTGATGGCACCGAAATGCAGGCGATGTTATCTCTCGACAAAGTCGGTCAAGATTTACTTGATGCATGGAAATCAGATATTGATTTAGGTGACATGGTCTCTGTTACTGGAGAAATCATTACTTCCAAGCGCGGTGAACTTTCTATCCTTGCAAACTCATGGGCACTAGCTTCAAAATCTCTTCGTCCGCTTCCTAACGATCACAAACCGATGTCTGAAGAGACACGCGTTCGCATGCGTTATGTGGATTTAATTGTTCGTCCTGAAGCACGAGTAGCAGCACGTATGCGCCCTGCAGTGATGCGTTCATTGCGAGAGACATTTAATAGTGAAAGCTTTATTGAGGTAGAGACTCCAATGCTTCAGGTGATGCATGGTGGGGCTACAGCTCGTCCATTTAAGACATTTAGTAATGCATACGATATGGATCTCTATATGCGTATTGCACCTGAGCTCTTCTTAAAGCGTTGCGTTGTCGGTGGCATTGAGCGCGTCTTTGAAATCAATCGTAATTTCCGTAATGAAGGGGCTGACTCTTCACATTCACCAGAGTTTGCAATGGTCGAGTCCTATATGGCCTATGGCGATTGGCGTTCCATCGCTGATGTCACCCGTTCACTTATTCAAAATGCAGCCATGGCAGTTGCTGGTTCACATGTAGTGACTCATCACGATGGTCGCCAAGCAGATCTCGGTGGCACATGGAAAGAGATTTCACTCTATGACGCAATCTCTGAAGGAGTCGGCGAGAAGGTAACAGCGCTTACTTCCATCGATGAGCTGAAGAAGTATGCAACAAAGCTTGGCATGAAGATTGACCCAAAGTGGGTAACAGGCAAGCTCGCTGAAGAGATCTTTGAGCATGTTGCTCAAGATAAATTGGTGGAGCCGACATTTGTTATGGGATACCCAGTTGATACATCGCCACTTGTTCGTGCACATCGCGAAACTCCGGGAGTTGTTGAAAAATGGGATCTCTATGTTGACGGCTTTGAACTTGCAACCGGATACTCAGAACTTATCGACCCAGTGATTCAACGTGAACGTCTGATTGAGCAAGCACAGCTTGGCGCTAAAGGCGACCTTGAAGCGATGCAGGTTGATGAAGATTTCTTACGTGCTATGGAATTTGGAATGCCACCTATGGGTGGAATGGGAATGGGCGTTGATCGACTTCTCATGGCGCTGACTGGTCTTGGAATCCGCGAAACAATTTTGTTCCCACTCGTAAAACCTGAAGCAGATTAAGAATGCTTGTTATTCGTCCTGCTAAGACAACTGATGTGAAGGCAATTCGCGAACTCGTTGATTCTTACGCTGCCCCAGGTCAGATGCTTGCAAAAGAGACTGTGACCCTTTACGAAGGTGTGCAGGAATTTACTGTTGCAGAACTTGATGGAAAAGTTGTGGGATGTGGAGCACTCCACACACTCTGGGAAGATCTCGCTGAAGTGCGCACAGTTGCTGTTAAAGAGAGTTTGCATAAGCAAGGCATTGGCAACAAATTGATGGAGCGCATTATTGAACGTGCTCGCGAGATTGGTGTGGAGAGAATCTTCTGTCTCACCTTTCAAACAGAGTTCTTTGGTCGTCATGGATTTGTTGAAATTCATGGCACGCCTGTCGATCCAGATGTCTATCAGCAGCTCCTGCGCTCTTATGACGCAGGTGTTGCCGAATTCCTTGATCTGGAGTCGGTAAAGCCCAACACCCTGGGCAATACCCGCATGCTCCTCAATCTCTAGAGCCTGGCGGGAATATCGGCCCCATATCTGGGGTTCTATGACATATAGGCCATCCACCTCGCGCCTTCCCCACGCTGGGTTATAGGCTTGCCGATAGTTCGTTGAATTAAGTAGAAGGAGTAATGCCCATGTTTGAGCGCTTTACCGATCGAGCTCGACGCGTTGTTGTCCTAGCTCAAGAAGAAGCACGCATGCTCAACCACAACTACATCGGCACAGAACATATCCTCCTTGGTCTTATCCACGAAGGTGAAGGCGTTGCTGCAAAGGGTCTTGAATCACTCGGCATCTCACTTGAAGGCGTTCGCGCACAAGTTGAAGAGATCATTGGTCAAGGTCAGCAAGCACCTAGTGGCCACATTCCATTTACTCCACGTGCGAAGAAAGTTCTTGAACTTTCACTTCGTGAAGCGTTACAACTTGGCCACAATTACATTGGCACAGAACATATTCTTCTTGGACTTATTCGCGAAGGCGAAGGCGTTGCAGCTCAAGTTCTCGTCAAGTTAGGTGCAGATCTTAATCGTGTGCGCCAACAAGTTATTCAATTACTTTCCGGATATCAAGGAAAAGAGACCGTTGCACAAGGTGGTCCTGCAGAAGGAACGCCATCAACATCACTCGTCCTTGATCAATTCGGTCGCAACCTCACACAAGCTGCTCGTGAAGGAAAGCTCGATCCTGTTATTGGTCGCGAATTAGAGATTGAACGCGTGATGCAGGTTCTTTCTCGTCGCACAAAGAACAACCCAGTTCTAATTGGTGAGCCAGGTGTTGGAAAGACTGCAGTTGTCGAAGGTCTTGCCCAAGCAATTGCTAAGAATGATGTTCCTGAAACACTCAAAGATAAGCAGCTCTACTCACTTGATTTAGGTGCGCTCGTTGCCGGCTCTCGTTACCGTGGAGATTTTGAAGAGCGTTTAAAGAAGGTACTTAAAGAGATTAAAACTCGCGGTGACATCATTATCTTCATCGATGAAATTCACACACTCGTAGGCGCAGGAGCTGCAGAAGGTGCTATTGATGCAGCAAGCATTTTAAAGCCGATGCTTGCTCGCGGTGAGCTCCAGACAATCGGTGCAACAACTCTTGATGAATATCGTAAGCACATCGAAAAAGATGCAGCACTTGAGCGTCGTTTCCAACCTATTCAGGTGAAGGAGCCATCTGTGGCTCACACCATTGAAATTCTTAAGGGTCTTCGCGATCGTTATGAAACACACCACCGTGTCTCCATCACTGATGGTGCACTCGCGGCTGCTGCAAATATGGCAGATCGTTATGTTTCAGATCGCTTCCTTCCAGATAAGGCAATCGACCTCATTGATGAGGCAGGCTCACGCCTTCGCATTAAGCGCATGACAGCACCTGCCGAACTTCGTGCATTTGATGACAAGATCGCTGATGCTCGCAAGGCGAAAGAATCTGCAATCGATGGACAAGACTTTGAAGGAGCAGCATCTCTTCGCGATAAAGAGAAGACTCTTATCCAAGAGAAGCAAGAAGCAGAAAAGAATTGGAAGGCAACTGATCTCGATAAGGTTACTGAAGTTGATGAAGAACTCATCGCTCAAGTACTTTCAGCATCAACTGGTATTCCAGTATTTAAATTGACTGAGGAAGAGACAGCACGTCTTCTTCGTATGGAAGATGAACTTCACCGCCGCGTTATCGGTCAAGATCAAGCGATTAAGGCCTTGTCACAAGCAATCCGCCGTACTCGTGCAGGACTAAAAGATCCTAAGCGCCCTGGTGGTTCATTTATCTTCGCTGGACCTTCTGGTGTTGGTAAGACCGAACTCTCTCGCACACTTGCCTCATTCCTCTTTGGTGATGAGACAGCGTTGATTCAACTTGATATGTCTGAGTACTCAGAGCGCCACACCGCATCACGTCTATTCGGTGCACCTCCAGGCTATGTCGGCTATGACGAAGGTGGACAGCTGACTGAAAAGGTGCGTCGCCGTCCATTCTCAGTTGTTCTCTTCGATGAGATCGAAAAGGCACACCCAGATATCTTTAACTCACTTCTTCAAGTTCTTGAAGATGGTCGTCTGACAGATTCACAAGGTCGCACAGTCGACTTTAAGAACACTGTCATCATCATGACAACCAACCTTGGAACACGCGATATCTCTAAGTCACTCGGGCTTGGCTTTGCCAATGCTGATGATGATTTAACGAATTACGATCGCATGAAGGGCAAGGTTCAAGATGAACTCAAGAACCACTTCCGCCCAGAATTTCTTAACCGCATCGATGATGTCATCGTCTTCCACCAGCTCACGAGAGAACAGATTATTCAGATCGTTGATCTCATGATTGCAGGTCTTGATGAGCGTTTGAAGGCTAAGGACATGGGAATCGAACTCACACAGGCTGCTAAAGATCTCCTTGCTCTGCGTGGTTATGACCCACTTCTTGGTGCGCGTCCATTGCGTCGCGTTATTCAACGTGAGATTGAAGATTCACTTTCAGAGCGCATCTTGTTTAGCGAGCTTAAGGCTGGCGAAATCATTGTGGTCGATGTTGAAGGCGAAGGCGCAGAAGCCAAGTTCACCTTTACAGGTTCTCCAAAGGTTGCATCACCTGATAGCCCTGGGGATTTAGCAGAAGCTCCAACAGCGTAATTAATTTCGCGGCAAGGAGTACTTACTTTTGCCGCGAGATTCGATAAGTCCATCATCGAGAAGTGTCAGTAGCGCTTTCTCGAGCTGTGATGGAACATCCCATAGCAATGAGATCTGAGCTTTTGTGAGCACATCGTTCTCACGCAGCGCCTGCACAACAGTTCCGCGACATTGTCGATCTGTTCCATGCCAACTCTGCGTGCGCTTTATGAGATCTGACTTTGGATAATCAAGGCTGCGCCATGTGCACTCATGTGCCACAGGACAGATTCCACACTTAGGCGATTGTGATGTGCACACAAGTGCACCGAGCTCCATCGTGGCAGCAGCCCATAAATGTGGGTCTTTCTTAGGAATGAGTTCTTCATAGCGTGATTTCTCATCCTTAGTTGCAGAAAGCTTGGGGGATTCAACTCCATCAATAATGCGAGCAAAGAGCCTTCGGATGTTGATATCCAGTACGAGTGAGCGCCCACTAAATGCAAAGGCGACCATGGCAGCTGCTGTGTATTCACCGATGCCAGGAAGCTTGCGCAGCTCTGATTCCTCCCGTGGAATTACACCTTTATATTCATTGGTAATCACCTTTGCGCATTCATGTAATCGAAGGGCGCGACGTGGATAACCAAGGCGGCCCCATGCAGTAATCACTTGCGCAGGAGTTGCTTTAGCAAGCAGTGCAGGAGTCGGCCAGCGCTTCATCCACTCGATATAAACAGGTAGCACTCGATTAACCGGAGTTTGCTGCAACATAAATTCTGAAACCAGAACGCCCCATGTGTCAGTCTTGCGCCACGGAAGATCTCGTTTATTCTTCTTAAACCAAGAAATAATCTCTTTCTCGAGCATTATTCGCCAGTGATTTTTACTCGCTGCAGCGCTTGATCAAGGCGAGAGACTTCAACAACTTCCATTCCATCGATCTTTACATCAGAACCTGCTGGAACTAGTGCGCGCTTAAATCCAAGGCGATATGCCTCAGCAAGGCGACGAGACACACCGCTTACTTTGCGAATCTCACCAGCAAGGCCGACTTCACCGATAGCAACAAGATCAGCTGGAAGTGCTAAACCTTTTGCAGCAGATGCCACAGCAAGTGCCAGTGCTAAATCTGCAGCAGGTTCAGACATCTTCATTCCACCAACAGTTGCTGCATAGACATCGCGACCACCGACGCGAATATGTGCGCGAAGTTCAAGGACTGCAAGTGTCATTGATGTGCGGGCAGAATCAAGGCCGCTTGTGACGCGACGAGCATTTCCGAAATCATTTTCTCGCCCTGCGCTCACAAGTGCTTGGATTTCTGCAAGCAGTGGCCTGCGACCTTCAAGAGTGACTGTGACGCAGGTGCCTGGCACAGGTTCTGCATGGCGCGATGTGAAGAGCCCAGTGGGGTCCAGAACGCTTTCAATACCAGTATCACTTAGGTCAAAGCACCCCACTTCATCACTTGCACCAAAGCGATTCTTTATGGCGCGGATAAGGCGAAGGCGTGAGTGACGCTCACCTTCAAATTGCAGAACCACATCGACGATATGTTCAAGAAGACGGGGGCCTGCAATAGATCCATCTTTAGTAACATGGCCAACCAGAAGCAGAGTGATATCGCGATCCTTACAGATGCGAATGAGTGCGCCCGCAACTTCGCGCACCTGTGTGACACCGCCAGGGGAGCCATCTGCAGTAGATGAACCAATTGTCTGCACGGAGTCGATGATGAGAAGTTCAGGTTTAACTGCATCGATATGGGCAATGACTGCGCCTAAATCAGTTTCAGATGCAAGAAATAACTTGGGGTCAACTGCATTGATGCGTTCTGCGCGAAGACGCACTTGGGATGCAGATTCTTCACCTGAGATATAGAGCGCAGGAATTCCTTTAGCGGCAGTTTGCGCAGCAACTGATAAGAGAAGAGTTGATTTACCAACTCCAGGTTCTCCAGCAAGAAGGATTGCTGCTCCTGGTACTAAACCTCCACCTAATACGCGATCGAGTTCAGAGACACCTGTGGCACGTGCACAAGCAGATGAGAGATCAACATCGCCGATAGGTGTGGCCTTTGAGGTGACAGTGCCTGCAACGAGTGAGAGCTTCTTAGGAGCAGCTAACTCTTCAACAGAGCCCCATGCTTGGCATTCGCCGCAGCGACCAACCCATTTCTGCGATGCCCATCCGCATTCAGAGCAACGAAATGGTTCCTTCTCAACCTTAGCCATAGTCGTAGGTTAGAGGAGAGCGCTGACTACTTGCCGGCAGCGAGTGTGGCTGGGTGTTGAATAATAAAGAGCGGCAGTGAGCGAGCCTGAGCATCGCGAATACCCTGAACGCGGCGATCACAGTGCTCGGCCAGGATCGCATATGCATCCTTACCCATCAACTGTGAAAGCTCGGCCTTGTTGGAGATATACACAGGTTCACTACCGACGTGAGCATCGGTATTACTTGTGCAGTACCAATCGAAATCATCTCCGCCATCGCCCCAACCAAGGCGTTCGTATTCGCCAATGACTGTGACTGAATATTCGCGCTCGCCGACTTCACGAGTTTCAAAACTTCTACGAAGTGGCAATTGCCAACAAACATCTGGCTTTGTATCTACAAAGTGAATATTTCTCTTCTGTGCAAGGTGGTGCAGTACGCAACCAAAATCACCGGTAAATCCTGGAGCCTCATGACCTTTACGGTTAAGAAAGATGCACGCGTTATTGACAGTACGAGTTTTGCGATCTTTATCTTCATCGAGATCTGTAATACGAAGTTTTCCACCTGGCTTCTTTGGGCGAGCTTCTTCATAGAACTGCCACATATCTGGAGTCAGGAACTCTGCTGCCTTACGAACGCGCTCTTCATCATCTTCATCTGAATACATCGCACCTTCTGTGCAGCACCCATCATTAGGACGGTCTTTGAAAACACCCTGGCAGCCATCGCCATAGATGCAGGTCCAGAAGGAGGTCAACCAGGTGAGGTCGCATTTGAAGATTTCTTCTTCATCGTTGGGATCTGCGAATTCGACCCAGTCGCGTGCAAAACCTGGCTTTATCTCTGACATAGTCGCAGAGCCTACGCGTACTCTTTCGCCATGGCTAATCAGATTGCAGTCGTTGGTGCTGGAGTAATGGGTGAAGCATTTATCGCTGCCCTCATTCGATCTGGAGCTCCTGCATCATCAATTACTGCTGTTGTTCGACGTTCTGAAAGAGGCGATGAATTAGTTACCAAATATTCAATTGCTGTTAAGACTCTGGGTGAGGCTCTAGGAAGAAGTGATGTGGTGCTTCTTGGCATCAAACCTCAAGGCCTCACAGACTTGATGCCTGAGATGGCGCCACATCTGCGTAGCGATGCCCTTGTCATCTCACTGCTGGCTGGAAAGACCATCGCGGGCATCTCAGCAGGTCTTGGAAACCATCAATACATAGCTCGCGTCATGCCCAATACTCCGACTCTCATTGGTAAGGGAATGGCTGGATATTCACTCAGCGCAGGAGTTACCGATGCACAAAAGAAATTTGTTCAAACACTACTTGCCGCAACTGGTAAGGCGATTGAGATTCCTGAAGATTTACAGAATGCCCTCACCGGAACAAGTGGATCAGGGCCTGCCTATTTCTTTAGATTTGTGGAAGCGATGGTTGATGGAGCAGTTGCAATGGGACTGTCAAAGGAAGATGCAACAACGCTGAGCATTCAAACGATTGTGGGCGCTGCAGCTCTCCTTGATGAATCAGGGGACACACCAACACGTCTGCGTGAAAAGGTTACGAGCCTTAAGGGTGCAACAGCGGAGGCAATCGCAGTCTTTGATGAAGCAGGAATTTCTCAGATAGTTGCAGATGCGATGGCAGCATCTGCTCGTCGCGCTGGAGAACTCGCTCAATAATGAAGCGACTTTCCCTCTTCCTTGCTCTACTGATTGTTGGGACATCACCAGCAATTGCTGCACCCAAATCTGTTTCAGTAAAGAAATTAACCATCATTACAACAGTGAGTGCAGAGTCGATGATTGTCTCGGGCAAGACAATCATCATCATCAGCAATTCAGATGGGGTGAACTCAAATATTCTCCTTACGGGGCTGGATATAAGTGGTGCGCAGCTGTGGCAGAAGACCATTGATTCAGGCGTGGATGAGATAGCTCTAGCTTCTGCGGTAGATCCACTCGGCAATGTGTGGCTCGCAGGTGCATCATCTGCAATCGCTGTTGTTGAGAGCGCAACAGTTCCGATTCAAGCTGAAAATCCTGATGGAGTTATTGCAGAACCTGTCACCAAACTTCGCGGGGATATGAACCAACTAACTCTCTGGAAGCTCTCACCACTGGGTGATCTCTTGGGAACATTCACACTCTCACAACCGGCACCCGCACTGATTAGCGCAATCTCAGTCAATGCAAGTGGAGTTTCTATCGTTGGGCAAGTGCAAGATAAACCATTCCTTGTGAGTGCAAATGCTGCAGGAGTATTTGGCAAACAGCTTTTTATAGGAACATCAAAGACTGTGCTGAGCGCAGTTGTTCGCCATAGCGATGGCTCTGTCTCTGTCTTTGGTAGCAGTGCAGAGACATTGGGTGGAAAGAAGTTAGCTGGTGTGCGCGATGGTGTGTTAATTCGAGTGTCAAAGACCGGAGCAATCGCATCAGTCGTTCGAAGTTCAGCACCCAAGGCAAATCGCACATGGCTTGCCGCTGATTCATCACTCGCACTTACAGGTTTTGTGAAGAGTGGAAAGATTGTGGAAACCGCCTTCACAAAGTTCACCATGGCATTTGCACCAGCATGGACTATGCGAGTTCCATCCCTTGGAACTTCAACAGTTCTCACAGCAGGAAACACAACATATGGCGTAATCTCATCAAGCGCTGCCGTGCCTGGAGTTATTGGTTGGAAACCAACCAGTGCATCAGTTCTGCTTCTCATACTCGATAGCAAAGGTGTAGTTTCTGGAGCATATGGCTCATCAGGGATTGCAGAACCAATCTCATTGGCATATTCAAAGGAATTAGGTGTTGTGGGTCTTGCAAAGACCAGCTCTCAGACTCTTTCGCTCTTTACATTAACTTAAGGGCGAAACATTGATAGTTGGCCTTTATATCCGGCCACGAGATAGCGCACTCGATCGAGAACAACCCACGCAGAATCCACTCCATCAGGCTTCTGTTCAGTTGAAACTAATTTAATTGTTGGTATCGCTCTAGCGCTATCGAGAACACAGAGACGTTGGAAGCAGTTATAGGCAATCAATGTTCCATCGGTGTTGAGGTACTTACTGGGAGCACCATAGAGCTCACTCGTTGCAACGTTCTGCGTTGGTGGGTTTTGTACTGTGCTCCAGCGAATTTGATTTGGGTTAGGGGCAGTTGCAGGGGAGGAAATTAACCAGGTGGCTTGTATTCCATTGAGAGTCTTTGCAATCGAGATATCAAAGCCAGTCATAGGCGTTGCACTACCTGAAGTGTCAAGGTTGAAATAGCTCCAAGGTTCACTAGAAAGAGTTGTGCGAGAGGCAACGCGCACTTCACCAGAAGTTGCTTGCTTCTTCTGGTTAATTGTTAAGACTGAGTCATAGACAACATATGTCTTCTTGCCATCAAAGAGCGCCTTAAGATGAAATGCAACATCTCCTGTACTGCGACCATCTGTCTTGCGATCACCATCGACTAATTCATAACTCCACTTAGTGGCACCTTTTGCCTTAGTTGCCCCCAAGAGAATGCCTTGGCTCTCATCGCGGTAAAAGACTTGAATTCCACCTGCTGTTGCTACGCATGCATTGGAGATGCTGACATCACTACCTGTGCGCACTCGAACAGGATCCTTGTAATCATTTACCTGCACACCATTGCCATCGACGATTTCATAGAGAAACTTCTTGCCGTCATAGCTTGCATAGTGAAGGTCGCGATCATCACTTTCGGAGTAGAAGATGTGCAGAGTTTGGGCAAGGCCAGAGCCATTAACGCAGAGCGATACAGGACTTGCGATTGCTGACTTTGTGCGCCCAGCGGTGCCGCCTGCTCCATCTACTGTGGACTTCTTCCACACTTTTCCATCCCAGATTGCAATCTTTAAAATTCCACTCTTGGAATCAGAATATGCAATGAGTGGCTTACCGTTAAAGAGTGTGCTTGTTACATGTTTTGCATCTGCGTTCTGGTCAATCACAAATCTCTTCCAACCCACTTGTGGAGTCATGGGTGCAGTAATCACGGCATCTGATGTTCCGTTGGTATTGGAGGCAACGATGCTAAAGCTATAGCTGGTGCCATTCTTAAGTCCTGTGAAGATAATCGGAGACTCAGTAGAGCTCTTTACTTGATCTGTCTTGAGATTACGCACTGAGTAACTTGTGATCTGCGCTGTACGTGCATTTGCAGGAGGATCAAAGGTGATGATTGCTGAGCTATCGGCGATGATGGCGGCAGCATTACGCACTACTTGTGGCACACCAACAGCAAGACCCACAGGTGGTCTACGACGTAGATCTTCTAGCATTGCAAGTAGAAGAGAACCTGGCTCTCTAAAGATTTCACCTGCATCAAGATTGGGAGTCATGATCGAATTCGCACCAAGATTTGAATATGTAGCTTCATCAAGGTGGCTTACAGATGAGCCTTCTTCATAGCGCGAAGGCGTATAGAGAATTGGTTTCTGTCCACCATTGGCAGCAATACCGAGGGGACCTGCCCAGACAAGTGTTGATGTCAGAGCCTTACCGAGTTCGATGGAGGGAGATGGAAGATCCGAAAGGCGGCGACCATCTGCAAGTTGAGCATATGCATCATAGGGAGTTGGTTGTTCGATAGTTCCATAACCAAAGAATCGATCATAAGAATCAGTAGATAAGAATCCTAAACCGTGGCCCATCTCGTGGAGAAAGACTGATTGAAGGTCATATTCATTTGCACGTGGTGCTCCATCGTTACGAGTGTTCCAATTAGCGACAGCGTTCACCTGAATGACCATTTCGGGATTTTCAGGATCTAAATCTTTTCCACCTAGCGCATTTGCTAGAGCTGATGGATACCAAAGACTTTGATCAGGTGCGCCATCAAAACCAGAGTAGTAATTTCCAGGACGCGCACTGCCGAGAACACCATAAGAAGCTGAGCGCCCCCATGATGCTTCAATGGTAATGGGAACACTAGACGCAAAATTTGCTGCCCATATATCTACCGCTGCCTGGAAATCTTTCTTTGCCCATTCTGGAAAGTTCTTGTAGTTCACAACAAACTTTGATTTCTGTTCTAAGTGAGCAACTTTAGGTGGTCGGGTTTGTGTGGAACCGGTTGCTTTACCTGCGTAGGTGTAACCCCAAATCGTTGATGGCGCTACTTTGAAATTGGAGAGTGCAACAGATTGCGTTGGGATAAGAAGTGAGGCAAGTAAGCCCAGAATGAGGACGAGAGGTCCACTCTGTCTTATCTGGCCTCTCATAGCGGGTAACGCTATCAGGGTGCGAGAATGCAGTCATGGTCACCGTTTACTCTCGCCACGGCTGTCATCTGTGTGAAGATGCTGTGAATACCTTAGAGAGCATGCGCGAAGAACTCGCATTTGAGATTGAGATTATCTATATCGATGGCGATGCCGAACTAGAAAAGCTATATGGACATGAAGTTCCTGTGATTCACATCAATGGCCAGCACCATGACTTCTATAAAGTCGATCCAGAACGCTTTAGAACTTCCCTTGAAAAACATCGTCGGCATCAATAATTCGATACGAGTAACCCTGTTCAGCTAAGAAGCGCTGACGGTTCTGTGCAAAATCTTGATCGATAGTGTCACGTGAGACAACAGAGTAGAACTTAGCTCCGCGCCCATCTGCCTTAGGTCGCAAGATGCGGCCCAGACGTTGTGCTTCTTCTTGGCGTGACCCAAATGCACCTGATACTTGAATTGCAATCGTGGCTTCAGGTAAATCCACAGAGAAGTTGGCAACTTTGGAAACGACCAGACAGGTGACTTCACCAGTTCGAAATGCTGCAAAGAGACGTTCGCGTTCCTTTTGTGGCGTATCGCCCTTAATCAGTGGAACTCCAAGAGTCTCCGAGAGATCATCGAGTTGATCAATGTATTGACCAATAACAAGAACTTGTTCTCCTGCATGGTGAGCGACGAGTTCTTCAACAACATTGCGCTTAGTGCGCGTGGTTGCGCAGTATCGATAACGCTCTTCAGGTTCGGCAGTCGCATAGGAAAGACGTTCTGCCTCTGTCAGGTTAACGCGCACTTCAATACATTCAGCGGGTGCGATGTATCCCTGCGCCTCAATCTCTTTCCATGGCACATCAAAACGCTTAGGACCAATAAGTGAGAAGACTTCGCCTTCCATTCCATCTTCGCGCACAAGTGTTGCTGTCAGGCCTAAGCGACGACGAGATTGAATATCTGCAGTAAAGCGGAAGATGGGAGCAGGAAGTAGGTGGACTTCATCATAAATAATCAGTCCCCAGTCATGAGTATCGAAGAGATCAAGGTGGGCATAGACACCATTCTTCTTCTTTGTCATCACTTGGTATGTAGCGATGGTGACAGGGCGAATCTCTTTCTTAGCACCTGAATATTCGCCTATTTCTTCATCAAGAAGAGTTGTGCGCTTGAGTAGCTCTTCACGCCACTGTCGAGCAGCAATCGTATTTGTCACAAGAATCAAGGTTGTTGCCTTTGCATGTGCCATTGCAGCTGCGCCAACAATTGTCTTTCCAGCACCGCACGGAAGCACAACAACACCAGAGCCACCATGCCAGAAACCTTCTGCAGCATGCTCTTGATATTGGCGAATCTTCCATCCATCTTGTTTGAGTGCGATGTCATGTGCTTGACCATCAACATAACCTGCAAAATCTTCTGCTGGCCAACCAAGGCGAAGAAGTGATTGTTTAATCTGTCCACGTTGACTTGGGTGAACAGCAATTGTCTCCTTATCAATGCGAACTCCAAGGAGCGGAGCGATCTTCTTTGCACGGATTACTTCCTCCAGTACGCCTGTGTCAGTTGTAACAAGGATGAGTCCGTGGACGGGATCTGCTTCAAGGCGAAGGCGACCATAGCGAGACATTGTCTCTGCAACATCGACGAGTAATGAATGTGGGACTGCATAGCGTGAGTACTTAATAAGAGTGTCGATGACAAGCTCTGCATCATGGCCTGCAGCACGTGCATTCCAGAGACCTAGATTTGTCAGGCGGTATGTGTGGATATGTTCTGGAGAACGCTCGAGTTCTGCAAAGGGTGCGATAGCGCGGCGGCATTCTGTTGATAGAACGTGATCAACATCGAGAAGAAGAGTTTTATCGCTCTGGACAATCAGCGGTCCATCGGTCATGAAACTTCCTTCGCTAGTAAGTCTTTGATAAATGCATGCAGAAAATTACTGCGTTCTTGCATGGAAGAGACGCTCACCCATTCAGTAGGAGCGTGCGCTCCACCCCCCACAGCGCCAAGTCCATCAAGTACTTGTGCACCAGCTGCTGCTGCAAAGTTTCCATCACTAGCTCCGCCTACTTCAGCACATCCCAGTGGCTTCATCCCAATCGCTGCAGCAACTTTCTCTGCGCGCTCATAGAGAGCTTTCGTCGAAGACGGTTGCAATGGTGGGCGATTGAGCCCTCCTGTGATTTCTAGGCGAGCCTTTGGATTAACGGCTGTGAAATTCTTAATTGCTTTATCAACGCGCTCAAGCTCGGCTTGTGAAAATGAACGGGCATCAATATCAAGGACTGCAACATCAGGAACAGTATTTGTCGTATTACCTGAATGAAGAAGTGTGGGGACAACAGTTGTTCCATGCTCAGCGTTTTCAAGTGATGAAAGAGCCAAGATGGCATGTGCGATCTCTGTTGTTGTATTCACACCCTTCTCAGGTTCAAGACCGGCATGCGCTGCAAGACCAAGAACTTTGATTTGATACATCGCAGTTCCTTTACGACCAGTTTTTACTTTGCCATCGAGGGAGGCTTCAAGGACGAGAACAGCTTTTGCCTTCGATGATAAATCTTTGATGAGCGCCTTAGATGCGTGGCTTCCTGTCTCTTCATCTGTTGTTGCCACAAGTGCGACAGACCCTTCAATTCCTTTGAGTGCATAGAGAGCTTGGATAAATCCAGCCTTCATATCAAATGTTCCAGGACCACGAAGAACATCCCCCTTGATCTCCCAGAGTGGTTGGTAGGAACCATGTGGCCAGACTGTGTCGAGGTGAGCAAGGATTAATACTTCAGGTTGCTCATCTCCCCACCAAAATACGGGGCGCCCTTCAATCTCTTTAATCTGTGCAGGAACTCCGAGAACGCGCGTTGCGATATCGCTTGCAAGACGAACTACTTCGCGGCACGCATCAAGATCTTCAGTGGGAGATTCACACCGAACGAGAGCTTCAAGGGGTGCCAACATAGGCTCAAGTCTGCCGTATTCGGAGGCTTTCTCGCTCGTCATAAGGCTGCAACCCCCGTAATACGCGCGATTCGGAAGGTCTGCACTTCACCGGTGGCATGGTCGCGCGCAACCAGTGATCCTGCAGATAATTTCAGAGGATCGATGATTCGATGTGAAACAAGACCATTGTTATCAGCATAACCAATGGAGAGTGACTTTGTTGGTTGATTCTGTAAGTAGTCAGTTAAGAGTTCCAGCGTTTCATTCGCTGTCGATCGTGGCAATGAACCGAGAGCTTCGGTTGCAATATTGCGCATAGTGCTCTGCTTACGACTAGATTTCTCACCGGTACGCAGCGCACGAAGTGCACCTTCGATTTGAATCTCATCTGGTCGCTCGTATTCACCGATAATGCGTGGTGGTCGCGCCTTTGTCTGTGCTCGTTGAATACGTGGACCACTTAAGAGAAGTCCGCGAGAATCTTCAGCTGCTGGCAAGTACCCACAACTGCGCAGAATATTCATTGCCTCAGTTGCATCGTGCCCACAGATGAGAACTTCAGGTGCAATCTTTCGAATGCCTAGAACATCAAGGCGCTTATCTCCCATAATTTGAGTAATAAGCGCTGAATCTTCACAGCGAATAAAGGATGCGGTATTTCCAACGCGCAATTTGCCATGCTTCTTTGCAACATCTGCAATCAAATAATCAAGAGGCTGTGGCATTGGAGTCTTGGAAGTCTTTGCAAGAAACTTTGAAATCTCTTCACCAGTGCGACCATGGTCAAGTCCTCGGCGGATTGATCCTTCAGAGAATCTAAATACTGTGGCACCACCGCGTGATTCAACATCTGCAATGAGTGCAAGCTCTTGTGCTACTTCGTGTTCTAGAGGTCCTGGAGCAATTGCAGTGTTATCGCTCTGAATAAGAATGTGGTCAACGGCCTTAGGAAGATCGGTATCAACTGATGTGCTATCTCCACCTGTCAGAAAGTCTGCGCCATATGAGGATAAAACACCTTGTCCTGTTATGCCTAGCCATTCAGCTTCGCGCATAGTCCAGAGAATGTAATCCTTCTGCAATCCTCCTGCGCGCTTTGCTGGTGCAAGCCAAGTTGCTGCAGCAAAGAGTGAATCAATATCTACTGCAACCTCTGAATTCTCTTGCAGAAGTGTGAGTGTCAGACGTCGGGTAGTTGCAGCAGATGAGCGATCTAGTTCTGGCCCGAGTGGTGCAACATTCTTACTGCCTTCTTTTCCAACGAGGCCAGAAACGCGGGAGGTGCTCATCCATGCTGATGCCAGTAACTGCCACTTCACAGATGCGTTCTGAGTTAACCAGATATCAAATTGGTGTGTGGGCAAAATCTTGTCATCAGGATCAATTGTCAAAAGCCCCGAAAGGTATGCAACTTCAGCAACAAATGCTGTGCAGGATTCATCGACACCTAAGTGCAGCGAAAGCTCTTTAAGATCACGAACACCCAAGCCCCCTGATCGAAGCGCTGTTGCAGGCTCTTGCGCCCAGAAGTTAAGAACTTCTTCTGTCCACCGCAAGAAGGTAGTTATATTTGCAATCGCCGCTGGCTGGACATTGCGCATATCTCGCTTACTGCCAGTCACCGATGGTTGAGAAGTTTCTAATTCGCGATGAACTTTGTTTCCACGCAGGTAGATTGCAACCTCACGTGGAAGAACAACAGTCTGCTGATTAAAGGGAATGAGGAATCCTTCTTCAAGAAGCCATTGCACTCCAACACTTGGCTTTTTGACATCTGCAATCGAGCCACGAGGTGGTCCCCAGACCATTGCATCGAGAACTTTTTTAGATGGTGCAGGGACGTCATCTAACTTCTTTAACTTTAATTTCGACATAGAGGCAGGTCCAAGACCGGCAATCTCATTACCGAGAACTTCTTTGAGAGTTGTGGGTGTGCGAAGTCCATCTTTATCGGTATAGAGAAGGCCCCGCTCAGTAAGCCCAGGAATAACAAAGAGAGCTGATTTCTCTGTAAGAGCTGTGACATCTTTTTCAGAGAATGGCTCAGCAAGAATTGCGCAGACTTCCAAAACTTGAAGTTGCCACTTGTTCAAGGCATCTACTGCGCGAGCAAGGCTGGGAGCAGAGGATGCGCGCACGGCAAGGCTTGCCATATCTGGCGGTACTGGAGTCACGAGGTCTGGGCGGTGCGAGAACATGGAAATTAAAGCGGCATCATCGAGTGCGCGTAGATAGTCAGCGTAAGAGCGAATTTCCATAACCTGCCAACGATAGCCGTAGGTGAGGTAGGTGCGCTAATTGAGGTGCAGAGCGGGCAGATCTAGCGCTTGCGAGGAGTAAGTAAGGTTGCAAGTGCTGCAAGGCGACTGACAGCAGGGCCGAGCAATCGATTGAGAAAACGTGCTCGACGGAAATCATGGATGGGCCAACCTTCGGCGAGTGCGCGAATGCGCAAGACTGCATCGGGATTAATTGCACAGGGATGCCCAACTGCCTGCAGCAATGGAATGTCATTGTGGCTATCGGAGTATGAGTAACAATCTTCTAAATCAAATCTATGTTCTTTAGCTAGTTCTTGGATAGCCAAAGCCTTTTCGCTTCCGTGAAGAAGTTTTCCATCGAGGGTGCCTGTGTAGATTCCATTTTCAATATGCGCTTTACTGCCGAGTGCACCCGTCAGACCCAGTCGCTGAGCAATAATGTTTGCCATATCTTGCGGAGCAGCTGTTACTAGCCAGACTTCTTCACCCTTATCCAAGTGAGATTGAGCAATATCAAATGTTCCTTGCCAGAGTTTGGGAGAGACGAATTCATCATAAATTTCTTCGCCGATTTTCTTAATGTCATCAACGGCATGCCCACCAATAAAATCTGTGGCAGCATTTTGGAATTTCTCGATGACTTCTTTCTTCTCAGTTCCCGTCATGCGGAATCGAATATTGGCGACGACAAAGCGAGAGATATCAGCGTTGGTGAAGAACCCACGCTGGTACATGCCTCTTCCAAGGAAGTAGAGCGTGGACCCTCGAACAAGGGTGTTATCTACATCGAAGAAGGCTGCTCGTTTCGAGGTGAGTGCCATGTCACTACCTTAGCGATTGAGGCGGTTTTTAGACGCTTTATGCTTACTCCATGAGTTCTACAGTCCACGTTATCCGCCATGGCGAGGTAGAGAATCCAAACAAGATTCTCTATGGACGTCAGCCTGGATGGAGACTTTCTCAGCGCGGACAAGAGATGGCGCAAACTATTGGTGAGTGGTCTAAGTCAATTGAGCTTGGGGCTCTTCACGTCTCACCACTACAGAGAGCGCAAGAGACAGCAGCACCAATTTCACTTGCACATAACATCAAGATTAAGACCGATGATCGACTCATTGAAGCTGCAAATATCTTCGAAGGAAAGTCATTTGAATTGGGTAGCGGAGTGCTCAAGCATCCATCTGCATGGCGCCATCTATATAACCCTTGGAAGCCATCATGGGGAGAACCATATGAAGAGCAGATCTCGCGCATGCTTGCAGCAATCTTTGATGCCAAAAAAGCAGCTAACGGTAAAGATGCTATCGTTGTCTCACACCAACTTCCAATTTGGATTCTACGTAGTGCCATTGAAGGCCGCAGCATGTTGCACGATCCCCGTAAGCGCGAGTGCACATTGGCATCAGTGACAAGTGTTCACTTTGATGAAGACGGAATGATTTCTGGGACTTCATACTCCGAACCTGCCAAGCATCTACTTCCACCAAAGTAATATGAAAAAACTTGCCATCGCTCTCGCATCAGTGTTGCTTCTGACTGGGTGCAGCAATGGTGGAGCATCCAAAGCGCAAGAGAGTTTTATCGCCGGAAGTGGTGCGGTAACAAAGATTAAAGCTGGAAACCGAATCGCAGCTCCTGCAATTTCAGGGATGACGCTTAGTGGACAGAACTTCACCTTCACTCCAGGCAAAGTTGCAGTGGTCAATGTGTGGGCTTCTTGGTGTTCACCATGCAGAGCTGAAGAGCCAACTCTGTCTGCACTCTCTCGCACCTTCCCTGATGTTCAATTCATTGGAATTCTCACACGTGATAACCCCGTTAATGCTGAGGCATTTACGCGAAAGCGCGGAACCCCATACCCAACACTGATTGATGACTCAATCCTGACTGGGTTTAGTAAATCTCTTCCTGCCAATGCAATTCCGACAACGGTTGTTATAGATCGACAAGGCAAGGTTGCTGCACGTATTTCAGGTGCTGTCACTGTTGCCTCTCTTACTCAACTCATCGAAGAGGTGAGTGCAGAATGAGTGACTTTGTCGTCAACCACATCATGGATGGTTTCTTACTCACCGCCTTTCCCATTGCAGTACTTGCTGGTCTGATCTCATTTATCTCACCGTGTGTGCTTCCGCTTGTGCCGGGCTATCTCTCATTCGCTGCAGGGTTTTCAAACGCCCGAGGAAAGCTCTTCTTAGGTTCGCTTCTCTTCGTTCTCGGCTTCAGTGCACTCTTCATTTCCTATGGCGTTCTCTTTGGAGAACTCGGTGCTCACATTGCCACCAATGAAGAAGTTATCACGCGAGTACTTGGAGTTCTCACAATCCTTATGGGTGTTATTTTTCTTGGAGCATTCCCACTGATGCCAACAATCAAGCCAAAGATTTCTACCAACGGTGGACTCATTGGTGCACCATTACTCGGATTTCTATTCGGAGTTGGCTGGACACCATGTATTGGTCCAGCGCTTGCGAGTGTGCAGGCTCTTGCATTTCAAGAATCGAGTGCAGTGCGTGGTGCAGTTCTATCCTTTGGATACTGCATCGGACTCGGACTTCCCTTCATTGCATCTGGCCTCTTTCTCGATAAATCTGAGAAGTTGCGAAAAGTATTGGTCAAAAGTGGCAACAAGGTTTCTAAAGTAGGTGGTGCACTTCTGATAATTATTGGCCTACTTCAACTCACGGGCCTATGGACTGATCTCATGATTGAGATGCGCTCACTAATCTCTGACTTTGCGCCGGTGATCTAATGAGTCAAGAGATCGAAGTACCAGAGCTAGGTTTTCTAGCCCTCATTCGCTATGCATGGCGCCAGCTCACAAGTATGCGCACTGCACTGATCTTGCTCATGCTGATGGGTGTTGCTGCAATTCCAGGATCACTTATTCCTCAACGCATTACCAACGCTATTGCTGTGCGTGATTTCTTTTCAACGAATCCAGATTTAGCTAAGTGGTATGACCGTTTTTCACTCTTTGATGTCTATGGATCTCCTTGGTTTAGTGCCATCTATATCTTGCTCTTCATCTCACTCATCGGTTGTGTTCTGCCACGAAGCGTTGAACATTACAAGGCAATGCGTGCCCAACCACCAGTAACTCCCAAGAATCTATCAAGGCTTGAACATCATCAAGAGTTCGTAGGTAACCCCGAATCATTGGAGCGCGCAGCTACATGGTTTAAGAAGAATAGATTTAGAGTGCGCGTTGAAGGCAATTCAATCTCTGCTGAGAAAGGTTTCTTGAGAGAGACAGGAAATCTTCTCTTTCACCTCTCACTCATTCTCATATTGGTGGGTGTGAGCTTCGGATCTCTCTTTGGGATGCGCGGTGAAGCAATCGTCAGCGTAGGAGAGCGGTTTATCAACGTTGCCACTTCCTATGACTCACTCTCCTTTGGAAAGCTCACCGGAGAGAAGTCTCTTCCACCCTTTGAAATTAAGCTCGATAAATTCGTAGGTCAATATGATCCCAAAACAAATGCTCCAAAGGATTACACCGCGTGGGTAACAATTACGGATAAGGGAACTACGTATAAGAAAGAGATAAAGGTTAATAAGCCCCTTACCTTTGGAAATACACGCGTTTACTTGCAAGCAAATGGCTATAGCCCAGTTGTCACAGTAAGAGATTCACAAGGCAATGTTGCGCTACAAGGCCCCATTCCATTCTTGCCACAAGATGGAAATCTGCGCTCGATTGGTGCCATTAAAGTTCCTGATGCAGAGCCACAAATCGGCTTTGTTTCATCTTTTGTTCCAACAAATGCACGTGGTACTGGCCAAGGTGCGATTTCAATCTTCCCGGAGCTTTTAGATCCCAAGCTTCTCTTCTCCATTTGGAAAGGAGATTTAGGTCTTGATTCAGGTATCCCTCAATCTGTATACAGAATTGATACAAGCAAGTTAGAGAAAGTTGGATTAGGTTCAGTTAAACCTGGTGAGACATTTACCTATCCTGAGGGCTCCATCACACTCGAGACTGTTCTTCCGTGGATCAATCTGCAGATCGTCGAAGATCCCGGAAAGAGATATGCGCTCATCGGAGGTATTGTTGCCGTCCTAGGTCTCTTATCTTCACTCTATGGACGTCGTCGTCGAATCTGGGTTCGCATTACATCTGGCGGAGTTGAAGTTGCCGGACTTGCAAAGAACAGCGCACCGGGACTTGAAGTTGAGATGCAGAATTTTGTAAGCGCAATTAGGGGAGATAAGTAATGCAGACAACTTGGGCCTACATCTCAAATTACTTTGTGTATTCAGCGATGGCCATCTTTACAATCTCATTTATCGCCCATGCCTTCGAAACAGCCTTCGCTGTTCGCGCTCCTGAAATCGCTGATGCAACTGATGGCAGCCTTCTCGTGAAGACTCTTGATTACAAGCGCACGGAGAAAAGCGCACGTATTGCAACTGCAATGATGATCCTTGGTTTCATTCTGCTTCTTGCTGGAATCGTGGCACGAGGAATTTCTGCAAAGCATGTCCCATGGGGAAATATGTATGAATTCTCAATTACAGGTGCCTTAGCATTCACCGGTGCTTATCTTGCAGCACTTCGTAAATATGACCTTCGCTGGCTTGGGCTCTTTGTCTCACTCTCAGTTCTCTTAACCCTTGGCACAGCAATCACTCTTCTCTATCGCAATAGCGCACCACTTGTGCCAGCTTTGAAGTCAACGTGGTTAGTTATCCATGTGGTTGCTGCAATCATCTCTGGCGGCGTCTTCTTACTCGCTAATGTGGTTGCAGCTGCTTATCTCTATCTTGAGCGTGTGGAATCACGTGGAGCACGTCCTGTGTGGCTGCAACGTGTTCCATCCCTTGAAGTTCTCGATCAACTTTCTTATCGCCTTGTTGCATTTGTATTTCCACTCTGGACCTTTGCAGTAATCGCTGGAGCAATCTGGGCAGAAAGTGCGTGGGGACGTTACTGGGGTTGGGATCCAAAAGAGACTTGGGCATTTATTACCTGGGTTGCCTATGCGGCATATCTGCATGCTCGTGTAACTGTTGGTTGGCGCGGTCGTCGCGCAGCATGGTTATGCATCTTTGCAGGATCAACATTCTTATTTAACTATGTCTATGTCAATGTGTGGGGAACCGGCAAACATACTTACTCAGGTTTGTAAGAAGTACATTAACTAGTGATATCTGCAGAAGTCGTTGGCTTCATTGCCGGGGCTCTTGGAATGTTCTTTGGACTTCCTCAAGCACTTCGTGTTCGTAGGTTAGGACACGGTCGCGGAGTCAGTCTGATTTCGTGGATGCTTCAGTTTGGAGTTGCGACTTCATGGGCAGCTTATGGGCTCGATATTAGATCCCCATCCGTTCTCTTAACTAACGTAGGTGCGGGCCTAATCAATGCAAGCGTAATCATGGCCGTCATGAGGAATAACGTGAAGTCGCTATCAATTCTGATTGCATATGCATCTTTGCTTACAACGCTTGTCCTAGTTCTACCGAGCTTCTTGGTTTCTGCACTCTTGATCTCGCTCCTCTATGCTCAGGGCCCTCAGATTGCAAAGTCCTACAAGAATATTTCTGCAGGCAAGGATTCTGCAGTCTCAATAGCAGCTTTGAGCGTGAGCTCATTCAGTATCTTCTTATGGTTTATTTACGCAGTAATGGTGAGTGACTCGCTCATAATGGTGAGCAGCGTCATTTCTTTTTCATCGATGATTTCAATCATCATCTTGGAATCAATTGGAAAACGTAAGCGAGTATTAAATACTGCGTAAAAAATCTGGGTCGTCATCAGGCGGAAGGATGCGCTTCTTGCCAGGCTTAGGACCTTTCATTCCGCGATCTCGACCAATAGCCAAGTACGCGATAGGTCCGAAGATTCCTGTGAAAAGAATTGCAATAAGCCAGCCCCACTTAGGTAACTTCTTAATTTGAGTTTCATCGCGCATAGCGCAGTCAATAAATGTGAAGAGGGTCAGAGCTACCGAGAGGAGTATCAGAAAACCTTCAAGCTTGATCATGGTCTGATTCTACTTCTTTAGAAAGAGAGTGCGAGAGCGAATGTGAGCGCAAAGTGAAGCTGCAATTGACCAGTTCGCCCCAGTAATGGAATCAGATCTGCACCTTTTGCTCCAGCAAGAACTTCTCGAGCAATCGCATAGGCGGCAGGTGCTGTGGCCAAGGTGAGTAGCGCTAAAGGATGACCTGTGAACACAGGGAAGATGTAGGCAGTAATAAGGAGTAATACAAAGAACTTACGTGTGTTCTGATCACCAAGCTTGACCGCAAGAGTCTTCTTGCCGACAACGTGATCACCTGGAATATCGCGAATGTTGTTGATTGCAAGAAGAGCACATGACAGGCATCCCATAGGAATAGATGCTGCAAAGGAAGCGGCTGTGATGTGAAGTGTTTGGACGTAGTAAGTACCAACGGTGGCAACTACTCCGAAGAATGTGAAGACAGAGAGCTCGCCAAATCCTCGATAACCATAAGGAGTATGTCCACCGGTGTAACCCCAGGCAGCAAGGACAGATGCAAGGCCGATCAGAATGACCCACCAGGAGGAAAGGGATGCAAGAGCAAGCCCTGCAATACACGCTACGAGAAATGAAAGTTGCGCTGCGCGCTTAACAGATTGTGCAGATGCCAGTCCTGATGCAGTGAGGCGAACTGGCCCAACGCGAACATCATCTGTGCCACGAATTCCATCGGAGTAATCATTCGAGTAATTGACAGCAATCTGAAGAGCCAAGCTCACAATGAGTGCAAGTAGTGCTTGAAGTGGCTTCCACTCCTTACCTGCAAGAACCGTGGCAACAATGACTGGTGCAACTGCTGCAGGAAGCGTGCGCGGACGAGCACCTTGAATCCAGATATTAATGAGGTGCCTCCATATAGAGCTGCGTGAGTTTCTTACGATCTACTTTACCAATACCAGTCAGCGGAAGTTCGGGAAGATGAAGATATCCCTTGGGCTCACTGAAATCTCCAAAATGCTCAGATAAGTATTGTGAAACCTCATCCTCAGTAGCACTTCCTCCATCAGCAATGGCCACATAGAGCGATTGTCCCCACTGCGCATCCTTGACCGAGAATGCAGCAAAGGTTGTTTGGGGAAAGCGAGAAGTCAGAGAGCTCTCGATGGCACTCAGTGAGATATTTTCTCCACCAGAGATAATCACATCATCACTTCTGCCTTCAACAATGAGTTTTTCATTCTCCAAACGCCCAAAGTCAGATGTGAGAAACCATCCATCTTTAATCTGTGAATCCCAGAGTGCTTGGGCGCCAAGGTAAGTCTGTGCAAGGACCGGTCCTTTAATCGCAATTCGTTTTTCAGATGTAATAGAAATTTCCACACCATCAAGTGGAACCCCGTCATACACACAACCACCTGTTGTTTCAGTCATTCCATATGTCACAACAATATTGACTCCAGCGTTCTTAGCTTGCAGATGGAGATCTGCTGCAAGTGCAGCTCCACCGACTAAGACAGCCTTTGCGCCAGTCAGATGCTTCAGGAGTTGGTCATCTCCATTTAAGGCTTTAAATAATTGTGTAGGAACGATTGCAGTGAAATCTGCATGGGGATATTCACCTTGAAAGTTACGCAGATCAATAGGTTCACTTCCAAGTTCAAGCGCACGAATCAGAACGTTAATTCCTGCAATGTGTGTCAGCGGAAGTAAAAGTGACCACGTGTTTCCAGGTTGTGCAGCGAGTGCACTATTGGATGCACGCGCTGAAGCTAGGAGTGCGGATGCAGCAATCCCAACTTCCTTAGGAGTGCCAGAGCTTCCTGTCGTTGCGATGACAAGGCTGATGGCTTGAGGAACATGGGTGAGTGATGAGCGGCCAAATACCAGTGCTGGCCCATCTGATTTCAGGGCTTCGGAGACATGAGCCATCGATTCGCTGGCGGTCCATTCGGGATCGGCTGAGCGAAGTTCTCGTTGTGCGTTCTGCTCCATTGCACGCGTAGGCTATCGCTCGTAGACCACATGGAGGAATCGTGAGCAAGCCTATTAAGCGTGATTTTGGTGACCGGACTATCCCAGCATGGGTAACAGGTCGCGGCGGTGAATCATTTACCGACATCACATACGAAGTCGCAGATGGCATTGCAAAGATCACTATCAACCGCCCAGAAGTGCGCAATGCATTTCGTCCACAAACAATTATTGAATTGAAATCAGCATTTGATTTAGCACGTGATAACTCAGAAGTAGGCGTCATCATCCTTACAGGTAAAGGTGATGAAGCATTCTGTTCTGGCGGAGATATCAGTGTTCGTGGAGATGATGGATACCTTGGAGATGATTCACTTTCGCAACAAGGTGTTGGTCGCCTCAATGTCTTAGATCTTCAGGTACAAATTCGTCGCACACCAAAACCTGTCGTTGCAATGATCGCTGGTTGGGCAATTGGCGGAGGACATGTTCTTCACGTCGTCTGCGATCTTTCAATCGCTGCAGATAATGCAAAGTTTGGTCAGACAGGACCAATGGTTGGTTCATTCGATGGTGGTTATGGTTCAGGACTTCTTGCAGCTTCTGTTGGACAGAAGAAAGCTCGCGAAATTTGGTTTATGACTCGTCAATACGATGCTCAAGAAGCTCTCTCTATGGGACTTGTTAACACCGTTGTTCCACTGAAAGAGTTAGAAGCTGAAACAGTTTCATGGTGCCGCGAGATGTTGCAGAACTCTCCGATGGCACTACGCCTGATCAAAGCTTCAATGAACGCCGCAGATGATGGACTTGCAGGCGTTCAGCAATTGGCCGGAGATGCCACTCTTCTCTTCTACTTATCGCAAGAAGGCCAAGAAGGCCGAGACGCGTATAAAGAGAAGCGCAAGCCTGATTTCGGAAAGTTTCCTAAGCGTCCGTAAATTTATGGATCAATCCCTGCTTGACACCATGCGCGTGGTTGCGCTGCCCACCAAGACAAACTTTCGTGGCATCAACTTTCGCGAAGTTGCGCTTATTAAGGGTGAATATGGCTGGGGTGAATTCTCACCATTTCTTGAATACGATTACAAGGAATCCGCACCATGGTTGATGTGTGCGATAGAGGCTGCAACTAAGCCTGCTCCTAAGCTCTATCGCACCTCAGTAAAGGTTAATGGGACGATTCCTGCACTGAATACCCCAGCAGATATCGAACGAATCGTTGATTCATTTCCGGGAGTGCAAACCTTTAAGGTAAAAGTTGGCGATAATTTGCCAGAAGATATTGCACGCCTTGCGAAGGTGAAATCACTTCGCCCAAAGGTAAAGCTGCGTATTGATGTAAATGGAATTTGGTCAGTGCAAGAGGCAGTGACAAACCTTCGCGCTATCTACGAGAATCTCGGCCCTTTCGAATACGCGGAACAACCATGTGAAACAGTGGAAGAGCTTCGCGAACTAAAAGAGAGGTTAAAGATTGATATCAAGATTGCTGGCGATGAAGTCTTGCGTAAAGCATCAGATCCATTTGTTGTGGATCTCAATGGTGCTATCGATATCTTGATGCTCAAGGTGCAACCGCTGGGTGGAATAGCTCGTGCCCATAAGTTGGCCGAGCACCACAAACTCCCTGTTGTCATTTCAAGTGCCCTTGAGAGCGCAGTAGGAATCAACTACGGATTACAACTTGCTGCATCATTTCCTGAAATGAACTTTGATTGCGGGCTAGGAACAGGCTCACTGCTCTCTGCAAATGTTGCACACCTTCCTATCGTCAACGGTGCAATCGACATCACTGAAGTTGAGCCTGAATTCGCAGGATTAGAGGTGGAACCAGAGCGCTATGAATGGTGGAAGAATCGCGTTATGAAGACAGCGGAGCTCCTGTGATTAATCCATCCACGCTCCTTGCTCGCGTCATTGTTCGCCAGATTCTTGAAGCAGGTGTTACCGATGTAGTGATCTCTCCAGGATCACGTAATGCACCTCTTTCAATTGCTTTCCACCAGGCAAGCACCAAAGGACTTATGAATCTTCACGTCCGCATCGATGAGCGCACAGCAGCATTCTTCGCACTTGGAATCGCTAAAGCATCAGGACGCCCGGTGCCGATTGTCTGCACAAGCGGAACAGCAGTTGCTAATTACCACCCTGCAGTTTTAGAGGCATCACACACCAATATTCCACTTCTAGTACTTACTGCAGATCGCCCTGCTTCCCTTCGCAAGACAGGTGCTAATCAAACAACCGAGCAAGCTCGCATCTTTGGTAAAGCTGTCCGATATTTCGCAGATGTGTCAGGCAGCGTCTATCCGATGGAACTTCCATTTAACTCACTCCAGAGCGGCCCAGTTCATCTCAATATTCAATTTGAAGAACCGCTTGTGGGCGATAAGAGTGATAACTGGCTCAATGATTTAACAATTTCTGCACCAAAAGTATTTGATCGTAAAGCCCCCGGAACTTTCTACACGAAATCAACTCGTGGAGTTTTGGTCATCGGTCACGATCGCGGAGGCCTTAGCGCTGAAGCTGTAAGAGATTTTGCAAAAAAACTGGGTTGGCCAGTTATTGCCGAAGATCCACTCACATTTGATAACGCTATCTCCCATGCCAGCGTATTCCTGACATCAAAGACCATCGCAGATGATTTAGCACCCGATACCGTTGTGGTTATTGGCCGTACAACTCTTTCTCGTTCTATCAACGCATTCATCAAGACGGCTCGTAAAGAAATCGTTATTGATCCACGTATGGCAACAGTTGATAGCGACCGCATGGCAGATCAAAAGTTCACTCAGCTTCCCGTTGTTGAAGTCCAGCCTGCTGATGCAGAGTACGCAGAGAAGTGGAAGAAGTACTCCCTTCGTGCACAGAAGATGGTTGCGGATATTTCAACCTGGTCAGAGCAACTTGTCGCGCGCGAAATCGCAGCCGGAGTTCCAACTGGCACTTCACTATTTATCTCGTCATCCCGCCCCATTCGCGACCTCGAAGGTTTTGCTGCAGCGCGCACAGGCGTTGAAACCTTTGCCAACCGAGGACTTGCAGGCATCGATGGAAATATCTCAACTGCACTCGGTATCGCTTCTCAGCGCAAGGAAACCATTGCGGTGCTTGGCGACCTTGGCTTTTTGCATGACCTCACTGGTCTTATTCATAAAGAGAAGATCAATCTCAAGATATTTGTTATTAACAACGATGGTGGCGGCATATTCTCCACACTTTCACAACGCGGGGTAGATGGCTTTGAAGATGTGTTCGGAACTCCACACGGATTAGATCTGGCAGCCATTGCTCAATCGATGGGAATTGCTGCAAAAACAATTAGTTCACAGGCTCAACTGATTACTGAACTTTCAGCTCTGGTTCAAGGAATAAGCGTTGTTGTCGTCAATGTTCCAAACCGCGAAGCGAATGCAGATTTTATTAAAGGGATTTATAACAGCGTCTCGTCAATGTAGTTAGCTCTGCAAGGCAGAGCGCATCGGAATCATCTTTGCATTGCTCTCTTCTAGCTCTTTCTCTGGGTTGGATCCAGCAACGATTCCGCAGCCTGCATAGATCCGAATCTCTTTTCCAGTGATCTGACCTGTGCGAAGAGCAATACCTAGTTCACCATCGCCGCTTGCATCAATCCATCCAACAGGGCCTGCATAACGACCGCGGTTCATGCCTTCAATTTCATCGATGATGTCAAAGGCAATGTTTCGTGGAGTTCCGCAGACAGCAGCTGATGGATGCAGGCTTTTGAGTAGTGAAAACGCATCAACGCGCTGCTTACTTTCTGTGAGAGCACCAGTGACATCGGTAGCCAAGTGCATGACGTTGGCAAGGTGAAGAACAAAGGGAGATTCAGGGACATTTGTTGAAGAACAGATTGGTTCAAGAGCTTCGGCCACTGACCGCACTGCATATTCATGTTCTTCTAGATCTTTGGAAGAACGAGCAAGGGATGCCGCAAGTGCTAAATCTTTCTCGTCATCGCCGGTCTTTGGAATAGTTCCGGCAAGCACCCGTGAAGTGACCATTCCGCGAGAGAGGCGAAGCAAGAGTTCAGGTGTTGCACCGACAAGACCATCAACAGCAAATGTCCATGTCGATGGATATTCAGCTGCGAGTGTGGCAAGGATGGGACGTGCATCAATATCTGCACTCGTCGTTGCAACGAGGTCTCGTGCTAGAACAACCTTGTCGACCTTCGTTGTTTCAATACGTGTGATTGCTTGCGCAACGCGTTCTTTCCACGCTGCCGTACTTATGCTTCCATCGCCAAAGGTGAAGGTACCTTGTGAGATATTTTCACGCTTTTCTGGAAGAAGAGGCTGTGCGATATCGCCAATCCATGTAATCCAGGATTGCAACCCTTTCTGTCCAACAACAACCTTAGGAATAACCAGCACAGACTCTTGATTTCTATCAAATGAGAACGAGGCAAAGAGAACTGGCCCTGTGCCACTTCCGTGAACGGAGTTTGCAACAGCGAATGTTTCTAGTTGGTGGTGCCACCATTCGCGAGCTTTCTCAAAGCGATCTTTTCCACTGACAGTAGTTGTTGCATGAACTCCCCATCCCACAAGGCCTTCACCGTTGCGCACCCAAGAAAGTGGTGCGTCATTGGGAAGGAGTTCTAGAAGTGGAAGGTGATCACCAATACGAGTTGTGGTGACGGGGATGAGGGAAGGCATTTAGCGATTGAGGCTGCGTGAAATTCTTCGCCATATCAGCGGAAGTGATGTTGCAGTGATTGCAATCTTAAGAGCCTCACCGAGAATGAATGGTGTGAAGCCTGCTTTGATTGTCGCAGCCCATGTCATATCAAGGGATGCATGTAACCAAGTAAGTCCAAAAGTAAAGATGACGAGATCGCCAAGAAGGAGAGCCGGAAATGATGTGCGAAACTTTTGATCGGCTTTGCGATCTGCAAGGTAACCAAGAAGAAGAGATGCAACGAGCATTCCAACGAGGTATCCACCTGTTGCCCCTGTTAAACGTGCGATTCCATGATTGGCACTTGTTGCAGAGGGAGCGAAGATTGGTGCTCCTGCAATTCCGGCCAATAGATATGTTGCAAAAGTAAGAAGTCCTAGGCGAGCGCCATAGGTAGTTCCGATTAAGAGCACTGCAAGTGTTTGACCTGTGACTGGAACTGGTGAGCCCGGAACAGGAAGTGAGATTTGAGCAAGGAGTGAGATAAATGCGATGCCGCCAACAACGAAGAGCGCTTGAGTGAGCGCGGTAGAACGAGGAAATACTGCCGCGCGAAGTGAGCCAGAGTGAAGTGACATCGGGTGAGCCTCTCATCTTTCAAATCAGATACAAGTTGTGCGCAGAGCCTACCTTCAGAGAGAATATGCGCATGTCACGCGCCAATATGGATAAGAATCCCGAGGAAGTTGCCGCCATGTTCGATGGCGTTGCAAAGCGCTATGACCTGGTCAACGATCTCTTGAGCCTGGGCCGGACCAAGGCCTGGCGCAAGGCGACAACGAAGATCATTGCTCCACGCCCTGGGATGAAGATCCTGGATTTAGCTGCCGGCACAGGCTCAAGTTCAGAGCCCTTGGCTGCAGCTGGCGCCGATGTCATCCCAGCTGATTTCAGTGAGGGGATGCTTGCAGCAGGGCGTAAAGCTCGCCCCCATCTAGCCTTTACCAAGGCTGATGCCCTCAATCTGCCCTTTGCCGACGGTGAATTTGATGCCGCCACCATCTCCTTTGGCCTTCGCAATACCCAAAACACCGAGAAAGCGCTCGCACAGATGCTCCGGGTGGTAAAGCCTGGGGGACACCTCATTGTTGCTGAGTTCTCAAGCCCTACCTGGCGTCCCTTTCGCACTATTTATACCAATTACCTCATGAGGGCTCTTCCCTGGGTTGCCCGAAAAACTTCATCAAATCCCGATGCCTATATCTACCTGGCAGAGTCGATCCGGGCATGGCCAGATCAAAAGGCGCTCGCCGCAAAGATTGAGGCAGCCGGATGGGTCGATGTTTCATGGAAGAACCTGACTGGCGGAGTTGTCGCAGTTCACAAAGCCCGCAAGCCGTAACGGTTTAATCAGCATCTGCCAACGCTTAGGATTTGGTTCGTGAGCGCAAATCCATATATTCCGATCCTGGTGATCTTCGCCATCGGCTTTGGCTTTGCCGCCTTCTCTGTGGGTATCGCAGCAGTTACCGGCCCTGCTCGCTACAACCGCGCAAAGCTTGAAGCATACGAGTGCGGAATCGAACCTTCACCGCAAGCAATTCAAGGTGGTCGCTTTCCGGTGAAGTACTTCCTCACTGCAATGCTCTTTATTGTCTTTGATATTGAAATTGTTTTTCTCTATCCATGGGCAGTTACCTTCGACAAGCTCGGCCTCTTTGGATTAGTTGAAATGGCAATTTTTATTGGAACAGTCTTCGTTGCATATGCATATGTGTGGCGTCGCGGCGGATTGGAATGGGATTAATTCGTGGGTCTAGAAGATAAGTTACCAAGCGGAATCCTTCTCTCCACTGTCGAAGGTCTTGCCGGTTACATGCGCAAGAGCTCGCTCTGGCCTGCAACATTTGGTCTTGCATGTTGCGCGATTGAAATGATGGCACTTGGTTCAGCTCCTAAGCACGATATTTCTCGCTTCGGTATGGAACGTTTCTCCGCATCTCCTCGTCAAGCAGATCTCATGATTGTTGCAGGTCGCGTCTCACAGAAGATGGCACCAGTGCTTCGTCAGATTTATGATCAAATGACAGCGCCAAAGTGGGTTATCTCCATGGGTGCTTGTGCTTCATCGGGTGGAATGTTTAACAACTACGCAATCGTTCAAGGCGTTGATCACATTGTTCCAGTTGATATTTATCTACCTGGGTGCCCACCACGTCCAGAACAGTTGATGGATGCAATCATCAAGCTACACGCTCTTATTGGCGATACAAAGCTTGGTCCCAATCGCGAAGCGATTATCAAGGAAGTTGAACTTGCAGCTCTTAATGCCAAGCCAACAATCCAGATGAAGGGGTTGCTGGCGTAAATGAGCGAAGATCAGAAAGGTATGTTCGGAGGCAGTGGCACCGGAGATACTTCAGGATACGGCGGCCTTGTCCGCACAGCGGCTTCAACCGGTTCAACCGAACGCCCATTCGGCGGATATTTCGATGACGTTGCCGATGATTTAGAACGCGCATACCCAGATTTCGCAGATGCAATCACTCGCGTTGTTGTTGACCGCGGCGAACTCACACTGCACATTAAGAAGTCACGTCTTGTTGAAGTTGCCTTTATCTTGCGCGATAAGTTGAAGTTTGAAATGTGTATGGGTGTCTCCGGTGTTCACTACCCAGATCGCACTGGCGCAGAACTCGTTGCTCTATACCCACTTCTGTCGCTCACAAAGAACCAGCGCCTTCGCCTTGAAGTTGCCACATCTGAGCTTGATCCACATATTCCATCCCTTGTTGAAGTGTGGGCAGGCAATAACTGGCACGAGCGTGAAAGCTTCGACATGTTTGGAATCATCTTTGATGGCCACCCAGGTCTTACTCGCATCTTGATGCCAGATGACTGGGATGGACATCCACAACGTAAGGATTACCCACTCGGTGGAATTGCAGTTGAGTACAAGGGCGCAACAACACCTGCACCTTCAAATCGCAGGAGCTACCGATGACAACGTATTCAGATCCATACGCATCCTCACGCGAGACAACTGAAGGCACAGTCTTCTCAGTTACCGGTGGCGATTGGGATTCACTCGTCTCTGAAATCGGTGAATCAAAAGAAGAGCGCATCATCGTCAACATGGGTCCACAGCATCCATCAACACACGGTGTTCTTCGCCTGGTTCTCGAACTTGAAGGCGAAACTGTCACTGAAGTGCGCACAGGTATTGGATATCTTCACACAGGAATTGAAAAGAACATTGAATTCCGCAACTGGACACAAGCTGTCACCTTTGCAACCCGTATGGATTACTTGGCACCCATCTTTAATGAAACCGCGTACTGCCTTGCAGTTGAAAAGCTATTGGGTATTACCAATGATGTTCCAGAGCGTGCATCAGTAATCCGCGTGATGATGATGGAGCTCAACCGTATTTCATCCCACATGGTGGCCCTTGGTACAGGCGCTCTTGAACTCGGTGCCATGGGACCTATGTTCTTTGCATTCCGCGATCGTGAAATCGTTCTCGATACCTTTGAAGAAATCACGGGCCTTCGCATGAATATGGCTTATGTCCGCCCAGGTGGAGTTTCACAGGATCTTCCAGCAGGTATGACTGTAAAGATTCGCGAAGTTGTAAAGACTCTTCGCAAGAACTTTGAAGATAATGCAAAGCTTCTTATCGGTAACACAATCTGGATGAAGCGCACCGAAGGAATTGGTTACTTAGATCTTGCAGGGTGCACAACCCTTGGAATCACAGGACCAGTACTTCGCTCTGCGGGACTTCCTTGGGATCTTCGCAAGATGCAGCCTTACTGCGGATATGAAAATTATGAATTCGAAGTAATTACAGCTGATACTGCCGATGTCTATGGTCGCTTCTTAGTGCGCATGGCAGAGCTTGAGCAATCACTTCGCATCATTGAGCAAGCTGCAGATAAGCTCGACAAACTTGAAGGACAACCTGTGATGGTTGCCGATAAGAAGATTGCATGGCCAGCACAGCTTGCACTGGGCGCAGATGGACTTGGTAACTCACTTGAGCACATCCGCGAAATCATGGGCACATCCATGGAATCACTCATCCATCACTTCAAACTTGTGACCGAAGGATTCCGCGTTCCAGCAGGACAGGCATATGCCGCAGTTGAGTCCCCTCGCGGTGAACTTGCAGCACATGTTGTCTCAGACGGTGGAACACGTCCATACCGAGTTCACTTCCGCGAACCTTCCTTTAATAACTTGCAATCAACATCTGCAATGAGTGAAGGTGGAATGGTCGCTGACATTATCGGCGCTGTTGCATCAATTGATCCAGTTATGGGAGGCGTTGACCGATGACACTAGATCGCGACCTCATGCAGACAATTATTAAGCGCTACCCACGTAGTCGTTCTGCCATCATGCCTTTACTTCACTATGTGCAATCTGTATCTGGCTATGTCACACATGAAGGCATCGAAACAATCTCAGAGCTGCTTGCTATTGAAACTGCTGAAGTATCTGCAGTTGCTACTTTCTACACCCAATACAAGCGCAAGCCAGTGGGTGAGTACCACGTAGGTGTCTGCACAAACACACTCTGCGCAGTTATGGGAGGGGACGCAATCTTCTCAGCGCTGAAAGAGCACCTTGGTATTGAAAATGATGGCGTTACAGAAGATGGAAAAGTTTCTCTCGAACATATCGAGTGCAACGCAGCATGTGATTACGCACCTGTAGTCATGGCTAACTGGGAGTTCTATGACAACCAGACAGTTGAATCTGCGAAGTCACTAGTCGATGGTGCTCGTGCTGGAAATCCACCAGCACCAACTCGTGGCCCAAAGAAACTTGTTACCTACAAGCAAGCATCTGCGGTCCTTGCAGGTCTTGATGATGGTCGTGCTCGTGAAGGCGTTCAAGCAGGAGAGCCAACACTTCTTGGACTTAAGCTTTCAAAGGAAGGTAAGTAATGTCAAAGTTAACTCCCGTGCTTTCAGCACACTGGGATCAACCAGATTCTTTTACTATCGAGGCATACACACGTAACGGTGGATACACAGCATCAAAGAAGGCTCTTGCAATGGATCCCGATGCAGTAATTCAACTGGTGAAGGATTCAGGACTTCGCGGTCGTGGTGGCGCAGGTTTTCCAACTGGAATGAAGTGGGGCTTTATCCCACAAGGTGATAATAAAGATCACTATCTTGTTGTGAATGCGGATGAATCAGAGCCAGGAACATGTAAAGACACACCACTATTGATGGCTAATCCGCATGTACTCATCGAAGGTTGCATCATTGCCTGCCATGCAATCCGTGCAGAGCGCGCATTTATCTATATCCGTGGAGAAGTAACTCACGTTGTTCGCCGCGTTAATGCTGCAATACAAGATGCATATAAGGCCGGACACCTTGGTAAAGGAATTGATATCACTCTCCATATTGGAGCAGGTGCTTATATTTGTGGTGAAGAGACAGCGCTTCTTGATTCACTCGAAGGCTTCCGCGGTCAACCACGTCTTCGCCCACCATTTCCTGCAATCGCAGGTCTCTATGCGCGTCCAACAGTTGTGAACAACGTCGAATCAATCTCATCCGTTCCTGCCATCATCAACAATGGCGCAGAGTGGTATCAATCAATGGGTACAGAGAAGTCAAAGGGAGCGACTCTTTACTCACTCTCAGGACATGTAAATAACCCAGGACAATTTGAAGCACCACTTGGAATTACTCTTCGTGAAATTCTTGAACTCGCAGGCGGAGTTCGCACAGGTCATCAGCTCAAGTTCTGGACACCGGGTGGATCTTCAACTCCACTCTTTACCGATGCACACCTTGATACTCCACTTGATTACGAGGGTGTTGCTGCAGCCGGTTCCATGCTTGGAACAAAGGCTTTGCAAATCTTTGATGAGACAACTTGTGTTGTTCGCGCAGTACTTCGCTGGACTGAGTTCTATAAGCATGAATCATGCGGTAAGTGCACACCATGTCGTGAAGGCACTTGGTGGTTGGTACAAATCTTGCGTGATCTCGAAAATGGAACAGGCACAGAAGCAGATCTTGAGAAGCTACTTGATCTCTGCGACAACATCATGGGTCGTTCATTCTGCGCACTTGGTGATGGCGCAACCTCTCCTATTACATCTTCCATCAAGTACTTCCGCGACGAATACATCGCACACGTCACAAACGGTGCTTGCCCATTCGATCCAGTGAAGTCCACACTCTTTGCAGGGGCGGTGAAGTAATGACAACAACTCAAGATTCTGCAGTTGCAGTTGAACTCATCACCGTTGTTATCGATGGTTTTGAAGTTTCAGTTCCCAAGGGAACTCTCATCATTCGTGCAGCAGAGAAGCTTGGAATTCAGATTCCACGTTTCTGCGATCACCCACTTCTTGATCCAGTCGGTGCATGTCGTCAATGTCTAGTCGATGTTGAAATTAACGGCCGTGCATTTCCAAAGCCACAAGCTTCTTGCACCATTCCTGTTGAACCAAACATGATTGTTAAAACACAGCTCACATCACCTGTTGCCGATAAGGCGCAGAAAGGCGTGATGGAGTTATTACTTGGTAACCACCCACTTGATTGCCCAGTCTGCGATAAGGGTGGGGAATGCCCGCTGCAGAACCAGGCGATGAGCAATGGTCGCCCCGATGCACGCCTAGATGGCTATAAGCGCACCTTTGAGAAGCCAATCAATATTTCTTCATCTGTTCTTCTCGATCGTGAACGTTGCGTTCTGTGTGCTCGTTGCACACGCTTCTCAGAGCAGATCGCATCTGACCCATTTATTACGTTGAATGAACGTGGCGCTCTGCAGCAAGTTGGAATTTATGAGAACGATCCATTTAAATCTTACTTCTCAGGAAATACTGTGCAGATCTGTCCAGTGGGCGCACTTACTGGTGCTTCATACCGATTCCGTGCTCGCCCATTCGATTTAGTTTCAACACCATCTGCATGCGAGCACTGCGCATCAGGGTGCGATATGCGCACCGATGTTCGTCGCGGCAAAACACTTCGTCGTCTTGCTGGCGATGACCCATCAGTAAATGAAGAGTGGAACTGCGATAAGGGTCGTTGGGCATTTAAATATGTCACTTCCCTTGATCGCCTTACACATCCTCTTGTTCGTAACTCATCAGGTGAACTTGTACAAGCATCATGGCCTGAAGCGCTAGCTGCAGCAGCAGCTGGTCTTAAGGGAAAGCGCGCAGCAGTTCTTACAGGCGGTCGCGTCACAACTGAAGATGCTTATGGCTATTCAAAGTTTGCACGTATTGCACTCGGCACAAACGATATTGATTACCGTGCTCGTGTTACATCTGATGAAGAGCGTGACTTCCTTGCAGCACACGTTGCTGGATCATCAACTACTTACCGCGATATCGACACAGCAGATCATGTTGCACTCATTGCCTTCGAACCTGAAGAAGAATCTCCCATCATCTTCCTGCGTCTCAATAAGAACTTCAAAAAGCGCGGACTTAAAGTCTCAGCTGTTGCCACTAAGGGCTCCATTGCAATGGATAAGCTCAAGGCTGATTTCATCAAGGTTGCACCGGGGTCAGAGGCTGGCGCAGTTGCAGGTCTTGCACTCACAGCAAAGTCAGTAATTCTTGTGGGAGAGCGCGCATCTGAAAGTGCAGGGCTTTTCACAGCAGTTGCTGCTCTTTCTGCAAAGACAGGTGCAAAGATTGCTTATATTCCACGTCGCGCAGGCGAGCGTGGAGCACTTGAGGCAGGCGCTCTCGGAAACGTTCTTCCTGGTGGTCGACCTGTTACAGATGCTGCAGCACGAGTTGATATCGCAGCTGCGTGGGGAGTCGATTCACTTCCAGCAACATCAGGTCGCACTTCAACACAAATTATTGATGCACTTGCATCAGGTGATCTTGATGCAGTTGTAGTCGGTGGCGTTGATGCACACGATCTTCCACATTCTCGCGAAGCAATAGCAGCCCTGAAGAAGTCTTTTGTTGTCTCACTCGAAATTGCTCCAAGTTCAGTAACAGCTGTTGCAGATGTTGTCTTGCCAGTTGCTGCCATTACTGAAAAGAGTGGAAGCTTTTTAAACTGGGAAGGTCGCGCACGTGCCTTTGATTCAGCAGTTGCAGACTCTCATAACCGTAGCGATGTTCGCATTCTCTCTATGCTTGCAGACGCACTCGGCAACCCAATCTCACTGGGAACTGTGACTTCATCTGCTCGTGAATTCAATCAACTTGGTTCATGGGATGGCTCTCGCGTTCAGCTCGCACCTGTTCCTGCTGGTACTGCAAAGTCGGTTTCAGGAAATGATGCACTTCTTTCATCATGGCGTCGCTTGCTTGATATGGGTAGCTTGCAAAAGGGTGAAGATAATTTGGCTGGTACACGTCGACCAACAGTTGCTGTGATTTCACCAAAGCGCGCTGCATCAATCGGCGTTGCAACAGGTCAGCAAGTTCGCGTTTCCAATGCACACGGCTCCATCACAATTCCAGTGCTTGTCGAAGATATCCATGAAGATGCAGTGTGGATTCCACGTAATTCATTTGCATCTCAATCACTTGTCGCACTCGATGCAGTGCATGGCGATGTAGTAACGGTGGTAAAGGCATGACAACAGCAGAACTTCTAGGAACAGATCCAGGCTGGATCATTGCGGTTAAGGCAGTAATGGTCTTTGGTATCTGTGTATTTGCAACCTTGATGTCTGTATGGACTGAGCGTCGCGTCCTTGCAAAGATGCAGCTGCGTACTGGCCCTAACCGCGTGGGTCCTGCAGGACTTCTTCAATCACTTTCTGATGGAGTCAAGCTTGCCCTGAAGGAAGACATCATTCCTGCAGCTGCAGATAAGGTCGTCTTCATTATTGCTCCGATCATTGCAACTGCAATGTGCTTTATGTCTTTTGCTGTTATTCCAATGACTGGCGTTGTAAATCTCTTTGGACATAAGACCGCTCTTCAACTTACAGATCTTCCTGTTGGTGTTCTCTACATCCTCGCAGTCACATCAATCGGTGTGTATGGCGTAGTTCTTGCTGGATGGTCATCAGGTTCTACATACCCACTTCTTGGTGGACTTCGCTCAAGTGCTCAGGTCATCTCTTATGAAGTGGCAATGGGACTCTCACTTGTTGCAGTCTTTATCTATGCAGGTTCGATGTCCACATCAGATATCGTCAGTTCTCAGCACCAGCACATCTGGAACGCCGTCGTTCTCTTTCCTTCATTTGTGATCTATGTGATCTCAATGGTTGGTGAAACTAACCGTGCACCATTTGACTTAGCTGAAGCTGAAGGTGAGCTCGTTGGTGGTTTCCACACTGAATACTCATCACTAAAGTTTGCACTCTTCTTCTTGGCTGAATATGTGAACATCATTGCGGTTTCAGCTCTTGCAACAACGCTCTTCCTTGGTGGATATCACGCACTCCCTGGCCTTGGCTTCACAGAGCAATGGCTTGGCGGTTGGTTCACTCTCGTTTGGTTCTTTGCCAAGGTGAACATCTTCTTCTTTATCTTTATGTGGCTACGTGGCTCCCTTCCACGTCTTCGCTATGACCAGTTCATGAAGTTTGGTTGGAAGGTTTTGATTCCTGTTTCACTGATTTGGATCTTGATTGTTGCTTCATTGCGCGTTCTTCAGCAAGAGGGCGCTCCACGTTCTGCAATTCTTGCCTTTGCAGCGGGTGTCGTCATTATCGTGATGGCGATGAGCTCACTTGTTGAACGAAATAAAGAGAAGGTCCGCAGTGCCGATCTTCCTATGGGTGAAGCTCCAGATTTCCCTGTTCCATCTTTACCTAATGTGCAATCAATCAACGTCTCAGGAGGCAAGTAATGACTGACTTCATTGAGAAGAGAAATTCAGGTCAAGCTGATATCAACTCTGTTCCATTTACTGAGGTTGAGCAACCAGGGCCAGCAACTCTTGCGCAGCAAGCAAAGGGCTTCTGGGTCACTTTCTCAACGATGTTTAAGAAGAACCAGACTGTTCAATATCCTGATGTGAAGGCACCTACTGCGCCACGTTTTCATGGCCGCCATCAACTAAACCGCCACCCAGATGGATTAGAGAAGTGCATCGGCTGCGAACTTTGCGCATGGGCATGTCCTGCTGATGCAATCTTTGTTGAAGGTGGAAATAACACACCTGGTAATCAAATGTCTCCAGGAGAACGCCACGGAGCTGTCTATCAAATTAACTATCTTCGTTGCATTTTCTGTGGTCTCTGTGTTGAAGCGTGCCCAACTCGAGCACTCACAATGACAAATGAATATGAACTTGCAGATGACAAGCGCGAGAAGTTGATCTTTGAAAAGGAAGATCTCCTTGCCCCACTTCGTCAAGGAATGCTTGCACCACCTCATCCAATGTATCCAGGGATGACTGATACCAATTACTACAACGGCGATGTGAAGGAAGCTCATCCATCACAGGGTGAAAAGTAATGTTAACGATTCACACTCCTGAAGCAATCATGTTCTGGCTGCTTGCACCACTGTCAGTAGTGGCAGCGATCGGGATGCTTCTCGTGAAGAAGGCTGTGCACTCAGCACTTCTCTTGGCATGGGTCATGATCACACTTGCAATCTTCTATATAGCCCAAGATGCGCTCTTCCTCGGAATTGTTCAGATTGTTGTCTATACAGGCGCAGTCATGATGCTCTTCCTCTTTATTCTTATGCTCGTCGGTGTTGATGCATCAGATTCATTAACTGAAACAATTCCTGGTCTTCGCCCAATTGCAATTACAGCTGCCCTTGGCTTTGGTGGACTTCTTGTTTCATTGATTGGTCGCGCAACACTTGGCCATGGTGCTTATGGATTAACTGCAGCAAATAGCGAAGGCAATGTTCAAGCACTTGCAAAGCTTCTTTTCTCAACATATGTATGGCCATTTGAGGTTGTATCAGCGCTGCTGATTACAGCAGCGCTAGGTGCAATGGTTCTTGCTCATCACCAGCGCACTATTGAGCGTCCAACTCAGCGCGAACAAGCTATTGCGCGATTCCGTGGTGCATCCCTTGGTAGCGCGGCAGGCCTTCCTAATCCAGGTGTCTTTGCTCGCCACAACGCAGTCGATGTTCCAGCGCTGCTTCCTGATGGAAGCGCAGCTCCTAACTCGATCTCTGCAACGCTTAAAGCCCGTGGAGATATGTTGGATTCTGCTCAATTCGAACTCTCTGAAGTTGATAACACTGTGACGGAGGAGAAGTAAATGAATCCATATAACTATCTCTATGTCTCAGGGCTCCTCTTCACAATCGGTGCAGTTGGTGTTGTTGTTCGCCGTAATGCAATCGTTGTCTTTATGTGTGTTGAGCTCATGCTTAATGCTGCAAACCTCACACTTGTTACTTTCTCTCGCATCAACGGAACACTTGATGGACAGGTCGTTGCCTTCTTTACGATGGTTGTGGCTGCCTGTGAAGTTGTAGTGGGCCTAGCCATTATCGTGACTATCTATCGCTCACGCCGATCAGCATCTATTGATGATGCAAGTTTGTTGAAGCGATAATGATGACAACATCAACTTCTCTCGTTTACCTCATCGCACTTCCACTCTTTGGTGCAACCCTTCTCCTCCTTGCAGGACGCCGCTCTGATAAGTGGGGACACCTACTTGCGACTTTGCTCTCTGCAAGTTCATTCTTTGTGGGGCTCTACCAACTTTCACAGATGCTCGGCCGTTCAACTGAGGAGCGCGCTGTAACTCAGAAGCTCTTCTCCTGGATTAACGTCGGCACATTCAATGTTGATGCAGGGCTCTTGCTCGATCAGCTCTCCATCTGCTTTGTTCTTCTTATTACAGGCGTTGGGACTCTGATTCATATCTACTCAATTTCTTATATGTCCCACGATGAGAACCGTCGACGCTTTTTTGCATACCTGAACCTCTTTATTGCAGCGATGTTGCTGCTCGTTCTAGGTAATTCGTACCTCAATCTCTATGTTGGCTGGGAAGGCGTGGGACTTGCTTCCTATCTTCTCATCGGTTTCTGGAACCAGAAGCCTGCCTATGCAACGGCTTCAAAGAAAGCTTTTGTAATGAACCGTGTGGGCGATATGGGGCTCTCATTTGCCATCATGATTGCGTTTGCAACTCTTGGCACTGTTTCATTTAGCGGAGTTGAAGAGGCATCACATACTGCTTCCAAGGCAGCGCTGACAGCGATTGGAATTATGTTGCTCGTTGCAGCAACAGGAAAGTCTGCGCAGTTCCCATTGCAAGCATGGCTTGGGGATGCGATGGCTGGCCCAACGCCGGTCTCAGCTTTGATCCACGCAGCGACGATGGTTACAGCAGGTGTTTACCTCATTGTTCGCTCAAACTTTGTTTTCGATGCAGCACCTACTGCGCAACTACTCGTTGTGATTGTCGGTGCAATCACTTTGATGTTTGGTGCACTCGTTGGTACCGCAAAAGATGACATTAAGAAGGCACTTGCTGCTTCAACGATGTCTCAGATCGGTTACATGATTCTTGGTGCAGGCCTTGGTCCTGCTGGTTACGCATTTGCCATCATGCACTTGCTGACACACGGATTCTTTAAGGCCGGAATGTTCTTGGGTGCAGGTTCAGTCATGCATGGCATGAATGATCAAGTTGATATGCGTCGCTACGGTGCACTTCGTAAATTTATGCCGATTACCTTTGCCACATTTGGACTTGGCTACCTTGCAATTATCGGCGTTCCGCCATTTGCTGGTTTCTACTCCAAGGATGCAATTATCGAAACAGCATTTAATGCAGGGGGAGTAAAGGGAATTCTCCTTGGTTCAACTGCTCTTCTTGGCGCCGCCATTACAGCTTTCTACATGACTCGCGTCATGGTCCTTACCTTTACAAGTAAAGAGCGCTGGGAAGAGAACCAACATCCACATGAATCACCGTTGTTGATGTGGCTTCCTATGGCAATCCTTGCAATTGGATCTGTCACGACTGGATTCCTCTTTACTCGCGGTCACGCACTTGTGAATTGGCTCGCTCCAGTTGTGGGAGAACATGCCGAGAGCGAAGATGTTCTGCTTCAACCAATGGTTGTCTCAGGCCTTGCACTTCTTGCAGTTGCAATTGGTGTGGCAATTGCAGTGAGGAAGTATCAGCTTGCAGAAGTTGGAACAAAGGCCCCACAAGATGTTTCAGTATTTACCCGCATCGCCCGCAAGGATTTGATGCAGGATTCATTTAACGAAGCAGTATTTATGCGTCCAGGACAAGCACTTACTTCTCTCCTTGTTAGAGGTGATGAAAACGTCGTTGATGGCGCAGTTCGAGGTGTGGGTCGCACAGCACTCAGTGCCGGCGCAGTCCTTCGCCAAACACAGACAGGGTTCGCTCGCAGCTACGCAGCGCTCATTCTTATCGGTGCGATCGCTTTGATCGCTGGAATTTGGGTGGTCACACAATGAACGCGCTCACAAGCATGATGTTGCTACCGCTATTGGGTTCACTCCTGATTGCAGTTATTCCAAATGATCAAGTTCTTCGCATCAAGCAGGCCGCTCTTGGCACAACACTTCTCGTTGCTATTTCTGGTGTTCTGGCCTGGTTTAAATTTGATGAAGCAAATACTGCATTCCAATTTGTGCAATCACTTGAGTGGATACCTTCTTTTGGTATCAACTACGCAGTCGGTGTTGATGGTCTTGCACTCGTTCTGATTCTCATGTCTGTTCTCTTGGCACCGATTGTGGTCCTTGCTGGGTGGAATGAATCTGAAGGAGGACGGTGGTCAGCCAAAGTCTTCTACATTCTTATCCTTGTTCTTGAAACAATGATGATCGGCGTCTTTGCAGCAACAGATGTATTCCTGTTCTATGTCTTCTTTGAAGCGATGTTGATTCCTGTCTACTTCCTTATTGGTGGTTATGGCAGCGGAGAGCGCGCGGCAGCTGCCGTGAAGTTCTTGCTCTATAGCCTCTTCGGTGGACTCCTAATGCTTGCATCCATCATTGGTTTGTATGTCATCTCTGGCACACATGGTGGCCATACATTCGATATTACAAAGCTCTCTGAGATGCATAACTACATGAGCTCAACGACTCAGAACCTGCTCTTCCTTGGCTTCTTCATCGCATTTGCAATCAAAGCTCCAGTCTGGCCACTTCACACATGGCTTCCAGATGCAGCTGCTGCTGCAACCCCAGGAACATCGGTCCTCCTTCTCGGTGTTCTCGACAAGGTTGGAACATTTGGAATGATTCGCTTCTGTCTTGCACTCTTTCCTGATGCATCAAAGACATTTACGCCAATCATCTTGGTATTTGCAGTCATCTCAATTCTCTATGGAGCATTCCTTGCCATCGGAGCTCGTGATATCAAGCGCCTCATTGCCTATACATCGATCTCACACTTTGGCTTTATCACCATGGGAATCTTTGCAATGACTACACAAGGTCATAGCGGTGCAACTCTCTATATGTTCAATCACGGCTTCTCAACTGCCGCTCTCTTCTTGGTGGCAGGTTGGATGATCTCTCGCCGCGGTTCTTCAACAATTGCAGACTTTGGTGGCTTGCAGCGCGTCACACCAGTGATGGCATGGTCATTCTTTATAGCTGGAATGTCATCCCTTGCTCTACCTGGTCTTTCAAGCTTTGTCAGTGAGTTCCTTGTTCTTGTTGGTACATACACTCGCTACCCAGTTGCTGCAGTTATTGCCACATTCGGAATCGTTCTTGCAGCTCTCTATATCTTGATTCCTGTGCAGAAGGCGCTTCACGGCCCAACAACTCCAGGTAATGAAAACCTTCCTGATCTCAACCTTCGCGAGAAGATTGCCATCGCTCCCGTTATTGCTGTGATTGTGGCACTTGGCTTCTATCCATCACCACTTCTTCATGTCATTAACCCGGCATCTGCTCATGTGATCCAATCACAAGGTTTTACTGACCCACTTCCTTCAGAGAGCGCAGGCAAGTAAATGCAATTCACAGCCCCAGTTCTTAACTACGCACAGTTAGCACCTATTTTGATTGTTCTAGGTGGTGCTCTTATCGGTGTTCTCATTGAGGCATTTGCTCCTCGTGCATCTCGACATTCTTCACAGCTATTCGTCACTGTCGCATCCCTTGTTACAGCTTTCGTAGCTCTTGTGCGAGTGCGCAATCAAGCATCTGTCGATGCTGCCATGGGTTCTGTGGCCTTTGATGGAGCGGGAGTTCTACTCCAAGGTTCGATCTTGATTATTGCTCTTCTTTCAGTCTTTCTCATTGCAGATCAAGAGAACTTCACAGCACTTGCTGCTGCAGTTCCTGGATCCCATGAAGAACGTGAATCACTTCAGTTAGATCTTCGCGTTACTGAGGTTTATCCACTGACTCTCTTTGCTGTTGCTGGAATGTTGCTCTTCCCAGTTTCAACAGATCTCATCACTCTCTTTGTAGCCCTTGAGATGCTCTCGTTGCCGCTTTATCTGATGGCAGGACTTTCACGGCGACGCCGATTGATGTCACAAGAGGCAGCGCTGAAGTACTTCTTACTCGGTGCTTTCTCATCTGCATTCTTCCTCTTCGGTGTTGCATATCTTTATGGGTATTCAGGCTCTGTCACATTTGTTGGAATCCAATCAAGTGTCGTTGGTGGTTCAGGAAACGATGTCTTCTTGCTTCTTGGAATCGCATTTATCTCTGTGGGTCTTCTCTTTAAGGTGGGCGCGGTTCCATTCCACGCATGGTCACCTGATGTCTATCAAGGCGCACCAACTGCAATAACAGGTTTTATGGCAGCTGCAACAAAGGTTGCTGCATTCGGTGCAATCTTGCGCATCTTCTATGTTGCCTTCGCTAATGCGCAATGGCAGTGGAAGCCAGCACTAGTTTTGATTGCAATCGTCACGATGGTCTTTGGATCAGTCGTCGCCATTACACAGCGCGATGTTAAGCGCATGCTCGCTTACTCATCTATCGCTCACGCAGGCTTCCTTCTCGCAGGCGTTATTGCACTCAGCAAGTCAGGCCTTGATGCCTCGATCTTTTATCTCTTCGCCTATGGCATCGCCACCGTTGGAGCATTCGGTGTTGTCACACTCGTGCGTGACTCATCAGGTGAGGTCACAGACCTCAACCGTTGGAGTGGACTAGGAAAGCGCTCACCGCTTATCGCATCAGTCTTTGCCTTCTTCCTTCTCGCATTTGCCGGAATTCCTTTAACATCTGGCTTCATTGGAAAGTTTTCAATCTTCTCAGCTGCATATGAATCAGGAAGCACATGGATTCTAATCTCTGGTGTGCTCTCATCAGCTATTGCAGCCTTCTTCTATATTCGCGTCATTGTTCTGATGTTCTTTAAAGATCCTGTTGAAGATGGCACAAGCGTTGTCATTCCATCAGCTCTCACCACCACAACAATTGCAGTAACTTCTGCGGTTACTGTGATTCTTGGTGTATTTCCTGCACCGCTTATCAACTTTATTGAATCAACAGCTTTCTTCATTCGCTAATGTCAAAATTTGGAATACCTGGCTTAGCCCCTGAATTAGAGGCTGAACTCTCAGAAGGAATGGCAAAGGTTGAGAGCCTTCTCCTTAGCCATATCCAAGGTGATTACCCGTTGGTGGAAGAGACTTCCCGTCACCTCGTTGCAGCAGGTGGAAAGCGCCTGAGACCTCTCTTAACTCTTCTTTCATCGCACTACGGAGATAAAAATAGATTTGGCATCATTGAATCAGCTGTTGTCTGCGAACTCACTCATGTGGCAACTCTCTATCACGATGATGTGATGGATGAAGCAAAGCTTCGTCGTGGAGTGGAGAGCGCCAATAGTCGCTGGGGCAACACCGTTGCGATCCTTACCGGTGATTACCTCTTTGCAAAGGTTTCAGCACTTCTTGCAGATATTGGACCTGAAGCGGTGCGCCTGCAGGCATCCACATTCGAGCGTCTTGTCATCGGCCAAATCATGGAGACACAAGGGCCCCAAAATGGTGAAGATCCTCTCGATCATTACTTGCAAGTGGTGGCAGATAAAACTGGTTCTTTGATTGCTGCAAGTGCGCGATTTGGCGCGATGGTCTCAGGTGCTCCAACAGATGTGAAAGAAACTCTCACAGTATTTGGTGAAAAGATTGGCATTGCATTCCAGTTAGCAGATGATGTCATTGATATTGCTAGTGAATCTCATCAATCTGGAAAGACTCCAGGAACTGATCTGCGAGAAGGTATTCCAACTCTGGTCACACTCAATGTTTTGAAATCTACTCGCTCAGAAGATCGTGATCTCATTGAATTACTAAAAGCTCCAATTAAAGATGAAGCAGTTGTTGCACAGGTCCTCAAGACTCTACGAGGACATAGCGCACTCGATGAATCGCGCGGTCAACTGCAGAATATTGCTCGTGATGCTCGCACAGCGCTTGGACCACTTCCTGTCAACGATGTGACAGGTGCTCTATTTTCCCTGTGCGACGCTATTGTCGACCGCTCTGCTTGATCGCACCAGATCAGTACCTAACGCAGCAAGAGCAAACCAGATCACAATAAAACCAATCCATCGCGCAGTCGGCATATCTTCATGGCGTAGCCACACACCAATAGAGAATTGAATTGTTGGAGTGATGTATTGCAGTAATCCGATGGTGCTATAGGGCAGGCGAGTAGTTGAGCCGTTAAAGAGTAAGAGTGGAATAGCGGTGATAGCACCTGCGCTGATGAGAAGAATCGTGAGAAGGGGCTTATGGCCAAACTGCCCTGTGCCATTGTGACCAAGATAGAGAAGATAAAAGCCATAGGGGATAAGTGATATCAAGGTTTCAATTGCGAGCCCATCGAGTGCGCCAAGATCTAACTTCTTCTTCACAAGGCCATAGGTGCCCCATGAGAGAGCAAGTGAAATCGCAACCCAGGGAAGGCGGCCATAGTCATAGGTAAGGATGCCAACGCCAATAGCCGCAATACCAACAGCTAGCCACTGCAGCGGTCGCATCTTCTCGCGCAAGAGAATAACGCCGAAGGAGATGATGATGAGTGGGTTGATGTAGTAACCAAGGGCAGCTTCTACAACATGTCCATTATTGGTTGCCCAGATATAGGTAATCCAGTTGATAGAGATAAGAACAGTGGTGGCAAGTAATCCAATTACTTTCTTTGGACTCTTAAGGATTGCAATAGTTGAATGAATTTGCTTGGAGATTGCTAGAACAATCGCACAGAAGACCAGCGTCCACACAGCGCGATGGGCAACAATCTCCCATGGGTTAGCTGGCTCTAGGAGTGGCCAATAGAGTGGAAATAGCCCCCACAACATGTATGCGCTGACGCCAAAGAGAAGGCCTAGCGAATACTCGCTCCGGTTTTTAGCCACTTATCGGAAGTTTACAAATTGAACTGCAAATTCGAATTTACCATTTTTAATCTGCTCTATAGCCTCTTGCAGATCATCACGGCTCTTGGATGTCACGCGGAGCTCATCGCCTTGAATCTGAGTCTTAATTGATTTAGGGCCTTCATCGCGAAGAAACTTTGCAATCTTCTTTGCATTCTCTGTCGAGATGCCTTCCTTCATAGTCGATGCAATCTTGTAGATCTTTCCTGATAACTGTGGCTCACCAGCATCAAGGTGCTTGAGTGAAACTCCACGCTTAATCAACTTGTCTTTAACGACATCCAGGGTCGCCTTTGCGCGCTCTTCAGTGTCAGCCTCGATAGCTAATTTATCTCCCGAGAGTTCAATCTTTGCGCCAGTATTCTTAAAATCAAAGCGAGTATCAATCTCGCGAATGGCCTGGTTTATAGCGTTATCTAGCTCCATGCGGTCGATCTTTGAGACTACGTCGAAACTGCTGTCAGCCATATCCGTGGCACTCCCTTGTGGTTAATCTTGTGATTTTCAAAGTTCAAGTGCCTAAGGTATCGTTTGCCGCTCGCACTTACCAAAGCGCCGTAAGACTTGTATGACCCTGGCGGGTTGCCCGAGCGGCCAATGGGAGGGGACTGTAAATCCCCCGGCTCTGCCTTCGAAGGTTCAAATCCTTCACCCGCCACCAGAAAGACCTCGTGTGAATGAGGTCAGCAAGCTAGTTTTTTGCGCCAGGTTTGCGCGCTGCGCGAGATAGAAATAGCGCAAATACAAGAGCTAAAACAATTCCGGTATTAACGCCCATCTCTGTCAATGCGCGATTGAAATACTCTGTCGACTTCTGTTCTTGCATAGTCAGCGATGCACCGACTGTGAGAATGTGTCGAACAGCTGCGATAACTCCAATGATGAGGAAGTTATCGAGTTGGAAAATTCCATCTGTGAAGCGCACGATAACAGTACGCATGATCTCAAGGATGATGACAACAAAGAGAATGTCATTAATGGCTTGGATCATTCCGAGTGGAAAGAATGGGTGAGTGTCAATCAAACGCTTTAAGGTATAACCAGCAGCTAGTATTGAAATAATAAATAAGACAATCCCTAGAAATCCATGGAGAATATCTTCAAGCTTATCGATGAAATTTACAGGGATGAGTGACTCATCGTCCTTAAGTAATCCTTTAACTGACTTGTACTTCATCATGGCCGCCTCCTGTAGTCCTCACCAAGGGTAGGTCCAGGGTGAAGCTCTCGCAAGAGATACAGAGTTAGTGCGAGGTTTCACCTGCACGGCGACGGCGAACGTTATCTCCATAGACTGCAAGGAGAATCACTGCGCCAACGACTACGTACTGCCATTCCTGTTGAAGCTCGAGAATACGAAGTCCGTTTATCAGAACCGACATGATGAGGGCACCGATAATGGTTCCAGAGATTGTTCCCTTACCCCCGAGAAGTGATGTTCCACCGATGATGACCGCTGCGATTGCTTCAAGCTCATAACCAAGACCAAGGTCAGGCTGAGCAGAACCAAGACGTGAAGTCATGACAACTGCTGCAAGACCTACGAAGAATCCGCAAAGTGCATAGACGGCGATCAACCAACGATTGACCTTCACGCCAGAGAGCTTTGTTGCTTCTGTGTTTGAACCGATTGCAAATGTGTAGCGACCGAGGACTGTCTTATTGAGAATAATTGATGCCACGATTGCAGCCACCAAAAGGATTAGTACCGCATTGGGGAAATTCGGGATGATATTTCCCTGTGCGATGGAGTCCCAGCCCTTCACATCTGTTGTAAAGAGAACTGGTTTCAAATCTGAAGTGATCAGGGCCAAACCTTGAGCACCCTTCATCGTTGCAAGAGTTGCAATAAAAGGAGGCAGCTTAAGCACAGTAATGAGAAGACCGTTAATGGATCCGAGAACGGTTCCAACAAACATCCCAAGAAGAATTCCACTCCACACATTCAGATGCATATTCATCACAGTCTTACCGGTGATCACCGCAACCAAAGCCATGGAAGTTCCGACCGAGAGGTCGATACCGCCAGTAATAATGACGAAGGTAACGCCGATTGCCATCAGGCCAATCACCGTTGTTGACATCAAGATTCCGCCAGAGACGTTTGCCCATGAGGCGAAGACCGGGCGCATTACGGTGAAGAAGGTAAAGATGACCACGAGGCTGGCAAGTGCTGTTACTCGTCCGATTTCTCGGCGAATGAAGGCAGTGACCTTGTTACTTCCTTCAGCCTTGGTACCTGCGTTGATTGCTTCTGACATTTCTCTCTCTTTTCCCGTATTAGTTAGCTGTCGTTAATGATTCGCTGAACTTGGTGGCAAGTTCCATGATGACGTTCTGGTTTGCATCTTTGTTATCGATAATTCCTGTCAAACGACCATCACACATGACTGCGATGCGATCTGAAAGGCGTAGAACTTCTGGAAGCTCGGAAGAGACCATGATGATTGACTTTCCTTCTTCAGCGAGCTTGGTAAGCAGGCGATAGATCTCATCCTTAGCGCCTACATCGATACCGCGAGTTGGTTCGTCGAAAATCAAAACTTCACAGTCACGTGTGAGCCACTTGGCGATGACAACTTTCTGCTGATTCCCGCCCGAGAGATTCTTCATGAATTGGCGCTCTGAAGGCGTGCGCACACGAAGCTGAGCAATCACATCGCGAGTAATACCTGCAGCTGACTTCACCTTAAGGAAGCCGAACTTGTTTGAAAAGCGTGGGATGGAAGAGAGGATTACATTGAAAGTAACATCTTGGTTAAGAAGCAGACCGAATCTCTTACGATCTTCCGAGAGGTAACCAATTCCAGCTGCAACAGCATCGGAAGGTTGCTTGATCTTCACTTCAGTGCCGTTCAAAGTAATTGTTCCTGAACTCTTGGGATCTGCTCCCATAATTGCTCGGGCAAGTTCGGTGCGACCTGCACCCATAAGTCCTGCAAATCCAAGGATTTCACCTTTGCGAAGTTCGAAGGAGATGTCTTTAAGTAGGTGTAGATCTGAGAGCCCCTCAACTCTTAGAACAATTTCTTTACTGATTGAACGGTTTTCAGGGCGTTGATCTTGATCAACCTTGCGACCAACCATGAGTGAAATTACTTCAGGGATATCAGTCTCTGAGGTCTTGAGAGTTTTGACATATTCACCATCACGAAGCACAGTAATGCGGTCTGTGATTTTTTCGAGTTCCTCAAGACGATGAGAAATATAGACGACGCCTTTACCAGCAGCTTTCAGAGATCGAATAATTTTAAAGAGTGCATCTGTCTCTGCTGGCGTTAGAGAAGAAGTCGGTTCATCCATAATGATGACTGATCCGCGGTAGGAGACAGCCTTTGCAATCTCAACCATCTGTTGCTTTGCAATCGAGAGCTCGCCGACGATGTCATTTGGGTTGAGAATGAGATCTAACTCCTTGAGCAATTCAATTGTCGCACTCACCAACTTAGAGTTATTAAGGAAGATTCCACCTGGGAATCTATCTTCGCGACCAATAAAGATATTTTCAGCAACAGTCAGATGTGGCATGAGGTTGAGCTCTTGGTGGATGATGCTGATACCAAGTTTCTGAGCTTCGAATGGGTTGGGAATATTGACTGACTTACCCTTGTAAATAATCTCTCCTGAATCCTTCTTATAGATACCTGAAAGGATCTTCATGAGAGTTGATTTACCGGCTCCATTTTCACCCACAATTGCGTGAACTTCACCCTCGCTGAGATCAAAGTGAACGTTGTTGAGAGCTTTTACGCCAGGGAATTCCTTGCTAACACCTGATAGTGAAAGGAGCTGAGTCGTTGCCATTGATTCCCCAAAAGTTAAGTTATTTGAAAAGAGATGTTACTCATAATAAAGGATGATGGCCGAGATTGCTCCCGGCCATCATCACTTCTTTTTATTACAAAAGAGTCAATTAAGACTTATTCGTAAAGGTCAGCCACAATCTCTGGCTTTGTGATGTTGTTCTTATCGTAGTAGTAGAAACCTGTGTCGATAAGGTTCTTAGGAACTGTCTTGTTGCGAACGTAGTTAACGAGCGCTTCTACAGTCTTAGCACCGATACCAACTGGATTCTGAGTGATAGCACCTGTCTGAAGTCCAGACTTGATGTTTGCCATCTGCTGCTTACCAGAGTCAAAGCCGATCAACTTAACTGCGCCATTCTTAAGCTTTGCAGCCTTGAATGCCTGTCCAGCACCGATTGATACACCTTCGTTAGTTCCGTAAACGCCCTTGAGATCCTTGTTAGCAACGAGTGCTGCTGCAACGATGTCCTGAGCCCTAAGTGCATCTCCACCTTCAGCGTACTGAGGTGTAAGAAGTGTGATGCCCTTGTACTTAGCCTTCATGCGGTTGATGAAGCCGTTTGCACGGTCGATACCAGTCTGGTTTGTCTGTGAGTGACCAACAACCAAAACCTTACCCTTGTTACCAACCAACTTAGCCATCCAGTCAGCAGCTAGTGAACCAGCAGCTGTTGAGTTTGTGTATGCAACGCCAAGTGCGCAGGTTGACTTTGGTCCAAGAGCTGGAACTCCACCATCGCAGCTTGCAGCTGTATCGAACATGTAAACAGGAATACCTGCTTTGTTAGCAGCCGCGAGGTGTGAAACAGACTCAGTTGTTCCGAGTGCTGCATAACCGATTGCATCTGGCTTAAGTGCAATTGCTGCATCAAGCATTTCGAGTTGCTTATCGATCATTGTTTCTGCAGCTGGGCCTTGGAAGTGAACAGTTGCGTTCATCTTTGCAGCCTGATCTTCAGCGCCCTTACGGACTGCCTGCCAAAATTGGTGCGTTTCGCCCTTTGAGATCAATTCGATCTTAAGAGTCTTCTCTGCAGCTGTTACTGGAGTTGCTGTTCCAGTTACTAGCGCCAGTGCTGATAGTGCAGCAACTGTGATGAGACCTTTCTTCATGTATTTCTCCTCTAGAAGCAGCGGAATTGCTGTGCTGAAATCCTAGGGGGGAGGCTCGATACCTTCAATAAATAATGGGTAAATACCAGGCGGTAAAGCCGATTGTTACAACTTCGTTATCTTGTATGCAGTTAAAGCGTTCTCACGCCAGAAAAGTTCATTTTCCCTTTCAGTAAATTTCACCGTGAGGCTCTGGGCTAGGCGAACAACCTCCGAATAACCTGATGTGGCCAAAAGCGCTACAGGCCAATCGGAGCCAAACATCAGCCGTTCTGGGCTAAAGCTCTCAATGATGTGATCAACGTAGGGCGCAAAGTCATCAACTTTCCAGATATTCCACTTTGCTTCAGTCACCATTCCAGAAATCTTGCATGAAACATTCTCAAAAGATGAAAGCTCTGTAATCAGAGATTTCCATGGCTGCATTTCTTCTCTAGCAATGTACGGCTTTGAAATATGGTCAAGAACGAATTGCACATCAGGGCACGCTTTGACCAATTCAATTGCAGCTTTCAGCTCTGGCGTCTTAGTCAAGATGTCATAGGTCAGACCCATCTTGCCAAGTTGTTGCACAGTTGCAATCGATTGTGGCTTTGCTAAGTAATTGGAGTCAGGCAGGTCTTGTGCAACATCGCGGATGCCTTTGAGGTAACTACCACCGCTTGCTTGAAGATATTTCTCGCACTGAGCGATTGCATCGGGTGAATCAATCTGCAACCAACCCACCACACCAATAACTGTGGAATCTGATTGCGCAATCTCTAGAAGTTCATATGTTTCATCATGAGTTGTCGTTGCGTGGACTAATACTGTCTTTTCAATTCCAGTACCAGCAATTGCACTGCGCAGATCATCGGTGTTGAAATTGCGAGCAACAGGCTCCATGCCATCGCCCACCATCCACTCTTGCGGACGAATAGAGAGGTCCCATAAATGGTGGTGCGAATCAATTCTCACGATTGCAATTTAACCTTGCGCAACTACATGTTCAAGAGGTGCACCTGCAGCCAGAAGCTGTAATTGAGATTGCACCAAAGCCCTGCCACGTGGTTCAAATGCATCTGAATTTCCACCCACATGAGGAACAAGAAGAAGATTCTTCGCACTCCATAGCGGGTGTTCGGCTGGAAGAGGTTCGGGGTCTGTCACATCGAGGGCTGCAAAGATGCGCCCTGAATTGAGCTCCTTTACAAGTGCATCGGTATCAACGACAGGACCACGGGCGACATTGATAAGTAGTGCGCCATCCTTCATTGCAGCAAGTCGTTTAGCGTTAAAGAGATGACGAGATGAATCTGAGAGCGGCAGAATCAAAATAACAATATCGAGATGAGGTAGATAAGCATCGAGTTGATCGATGGTGAGAGAGCCATCTCTGCCTGATTGGGTAAAGGCGGTGATGGATACTTCAAAGCCAGAGAGATTCTTCGCAATTTTCTTACCGATTGATCCATATCCAATGATTCCGATCTTGGAATCAGAGAGAGCCGATGTGCGGTGATGGCTCCACCTGCCTGCAATCTGCTCGCGCATAAATTCAGGAAAACCTCGGCGCGAAGCAATCGCTAAGCCCACAGCTAATTCAGCTGTGGATGCATCATGCACGCCTCGTGCATTGCAGAGCGTTAGCCCTGGTCGAAGGTATGCAAGTGCATCGTCATAGCCAGCGTTGAGCATCTGCAGAGTTTTTAGATTGGGCATGTGTGCGGCATAGGAGAGAGCCTTTGCGCCTCCCATATAAAGAGGAACATAGAAATCAATTTGTGAAAGATCTGATGAATCTAATGGAAAGTTTTCAGGAGATAGCAGTGTAATTCCAGCAGGAGCTGAGAGGTCATCCCATTGCGTCCAGACCTTGATTGAAGACATTTCTTACCGTTCTGGAATTACTTCAACTGTATTTGAAAGGGTTCCAACGCCTGCAACGTTAATCTCAACGATATCTCCTGCATCAAGTGCGATATCCATGGGAGGCACGATTCCTGTGCCAGTGGAGAGAATTAAGCCATGAGGGAAATCTTGGCAACGAAATACATAGTTAACTAAATCTTCAAGAGTTCTATTGAGGGCACCGAGAGAAGTCTCTGCCTCCCAGATAAGTGCTGAACCACGAAGGATCTTCGCCTTAATGCTCATCTCATTGGCTGCAGGTGCAAGCCATGCAGGAGTGATATCTGGGCCGATTGCTGTTGAGCCAATATAGATCTTTGCTTGTGAGAGGTAGAGAGGGTTCTCACCTTCAATAGAACGCGCAGTGACATCGTTACAGATCGCATAACCAATAATTTCGCGATGCTTATTTATATAGATAGCAACTTCTGGTTCAGGCACAGATGCCTCGCTGTCATAGCGAATACCGATAGGTGCATTAGTTCCTCGTGCGCGTACTGCAGTTGATTTAAAGAAGAGCTCTGGGCGATCTGCTTCATAGACGCGCTGATACACATCAGGAACTCCGCTCTCCTCTTTACGAGCATCGCGTGAGCGAAGGTATGTAACTCCGGCTCCCCATAATTCAATTTCAGCAGCGATTGGGGGTGCAAGTTCTCCAGAGATGGTTGTGGTTGCGCCAGCTGTGCGAGTTTTGAGTTCAGCAAGAGTCAGGTGCATAGCCTCAGTCAGTGTGGGTAGCCCTTCAACGCTGCGGTGAACACCATCGGTAGTGAGGGCAAATTGGTATTGCGCGTTTGCGGTATGAAGGACTGAAAATTTCATGGAGTTCCTTAACTAGTCGAGGTAAAAGTTTTGATGGAGTGTATGCCACCACTCGCCATCGCGAGCTTCCGGAACTTGCACCTGCATAGGAGCTGTGATCTTCCACCACTTTTGAGTTTCAGGATCTGCGGCGATAAGAGCCATATCCGCCTCATAGTCGGTGCCTGTGTACTCCATATAGGCAAAGAGGAGATTTTCATATCGAAAGATTGAGTAGTTCTGGATATTGGCTTTCTTTAGAGTGGCAGCAACTGTTGGCCAGATAGCCTCATGAATGCGTTCATACTCTGCGATCTCTTCAGGCTTGATTCCAATTACTTGGCCGATGCGCTTAATGCTCATGCCTGGATCTTCTCAATCAAACCTGCATCTTCTAGTTCGCCCCAGATCGTGTCAGGAATTGGACGATTGAAATCTTCTGCATTCGAACGTAGCTCAGCTGCTGTGCGGGGACCAGTGAGAACTGATGTCACAGCAGGGTGGCGCAATGGGAATTGGAGAGCTGCTGCAACAAGTGGAATTCCACGCTCTTTCAGGAAGTTACCAATCTTTGCAGCGCGAGCGATGATTTCATCAGATGCTGGAAGATAGTTATATGTTGCACCCGCAACAGGATTAGCAAGAACGCCAGAGTTGAGAACTCCACCCATTGAGATATCGATCTTGTTCTTAAGCGCATATGGGAAGAGATCATGCTGTGCTACTTGATCAAGGAGAGTAAAGCGACCTGCGATGAGCGCAATATCAAGATCTGTATTCTTCATAATCTCAAGAGCTGGTTCGACATAGTTCATTCCAAGGCCGATGGCCTTGATGAGGCCTTGTGAACGAAGATCTGCAAGAACTGGAAATGCGTTGTCAATTGCTTCTGGGATGTAATCCTCAGCATCATGCATTAAGACAATATCTATGTGATCTAAGCCAAGACGTTCCAGGCTCTCATCAAAGGAGCGTCTAATGCCCTCAGGTGTGTAGTCATAGATGGGAACGATGTCGCGAGGCGCATCAGGGAACCATTTCTCAGGTTCGACTCCTTCAACATGGCGCAGCACGCGACCGACTTTGGTTTCAATAACGAAGGGGCTCTTCACATTGCGCAGAACCTTGCCCACGCGAATCTCTGCAACGCCATGACCATATTGAGGGGCGGTATCGAAGTAGTTAATTCCTAATTCAAGAGCGGTATTAAGAAGAGCATCACCTTCAGAATCAGATACAGAAGCAAAGAGTCCTCCAAGAGGAGCAGTACCAAGAGCAAAGCGTGTAACCTCAAGATTTGAACGCTTTAACTTAACTTTCTCGCTATACCGCGCCATAAAATCATCCTATATGATTTTGCAGGTCAAGCGAAGAGTCAATTTTCATACAAGTAAAGGGATGTCATGCCTAAGGTAACCGGATTTAGAACTGTCGATGTCAGATTCCCAACTTCACGTGGACTCGATGGTTCCGATGCAATGAATAAGGAACCCGATTATTCGGCAGCTCTTCTCATCCTAGAAACTGATGACTCAACACTTGAAGGCCATGGCTTTGTCTTCACATGCGGCCGCGGAAATGATCTGCAGTGCGACATGATCGAACAACTTGCACCGTATGCAGTGGGACGCGATGTTGCAGATCTTGCAACCAGCATGGGTGAGTTCGCTCGCAGCTTGGTTCGTGATTCACAGATTCGTTGGTTAGGTCCAGAAAAAGGCGTGACACAAATGGCAGCCGGCGCAGTTGTTAACGCTGCATGGGATCTTGTGACAAAGCATGCAAAGAAGCCTTTATGGAAGTTCCTTTCAGATCTAACGCCCGAACAAATCGTTGAACTTGTTGATTTTAGATACATCACTGATGCGCTCACACCTGCTGAAGCGTTAGAGTTATTGCGTAAGACAGAACCGCAGCGTGCTGCCAATGAAGCAAAGCTTCGTGCTGAAGGCCTTCCTGCATATACAACTACTCCAGGCTGGCTTGGATATACCGATGAGAAGATGGTTCGTCTTGCAAAGGAAGCAGTTGCTGCTGGATACACACTCATTAAATTAAAGTGCGGTGGATTGCTCGAAGATGACAAGCGTCGCCTGCGTCTTGCTCGTGAAGCAGTGGGACCAGATATCAGAATTGCTATTGATGCCAACCAGGTATGGGATGTTAACCAAGCTATTGAATGGATTAAGGGCATCGGAGATGTCAACCTGTACTGGGTTGAAGAACCAACAAACCCTGATGATGTTCTAGGACATGCAGCCATAGCTAAGGCAATTGCACCTGTGCGCGTTGCAACAGGTGAGCATGGCATGAACCGCATTCTCTTTAAGCAGATGCTGCAAGCAAAGTCATTCTCCTTCATGCAAATTGATGCAACTCGCGTTGCGGGTGTGAATGAAAATATTGCCAATATCTTGATGGCTGCAAAGTTTGGAGTTCCTGTCTGTCCTCACGCAGGTGGCGTTGGACTCTGCGAACTTGTTCAGCACCTTGCCATGTTTGATTCTGTTGCAGTCACTGGCCACCATCCAGGACGCGTTGTTGAATTTGTTGATCACTTGCATGAGCACTTTGTTGTTCCAACAAATATTCAGAATGCTCGTTACATGCCTCCTGTTGAACCAGGTGCTGGTGGCGAAATGTATGCACAGTCCATTGCAGACTTCACATTCCCTCATGGAAAAGAATGGGCAAACGCATAATGTCAGAATTCAAAGGTCTGACTGCTGCTATCACCGGTGCAGGTTCAGGTATCGGACTTGCAACCGCACAACTGCTTGCATCAGGTGGTGCAACTGTTTATGGTCTTGATATTGCAGAAGGTGGCCTTGCAGGCGTTGGCCAGTGGCTTTCATGCGATGTCAGCGATGATGAATCTGTATCAGCTGCCTTTTCTAAGATTTCACAGCTAGACATACTTATTAATAGCGCAGCAATCAGCGCGGTGGGTAATGTTGAGGGCAATCCATCTGATGAGTGGAACAAGGTTATGAATATCAATGTTGTGGGTATTGTGCGCACAGCTCGCTATGCGCTCCCACTTCTTCGCAAGAGCAAGTGCGCATCAATCGTCAATGTCTGCTCTGTTGCAGCAACTGCAGGAATCCCAAAGCGCGCTCTCTATAGTGCGACAAAGGGCGCAGTGCTCTCACTGACCATGGCTATGGCCAATGATTATGTTGCTGAAGGAATTCGCGTGAACTGTGTTAATCCAGGAACAGCAGATACTCCGTGGGTTCAGAGATTACTTGCACAAGCTGCAGATCCTGTTGCAGAAAGAAAAGCACTTGAAGCTCGTCAACCTCTCGGCCGACTTGTCAGTGCAGATGAAGTTGCACGCGCACTCTGTTATTTGGCAAGTCCACTGCAAGGATCAACAACTGCTACCTCCCTTGCTGTCGATGGTGGCATGCAAGGTTTACGAATCCCACGATAGGGATTTCTTTTCATGGCAGCAATTAACGAGGACGAACTTAAAGCTCGCTTAGATCCACTTTCCTATGCAGTTCTTCGTGAAGGTGCAACGGAGCGACCATTCACCGGCGAATACACCGATACAGATAAAGTTGGAAGCTATCGCTGTAAGGCATGTGGCAATGAATTGTTTACATCTGAGACAAAATTTCATTCTGGATGCGGTTGGCCATCTTTCTATGCACCATCTGCAGATGATGCGGTAAAGCTGATTGAGGATCGCTCACTGGCCCCACGGGTTCGCACCGAAGTTCGCTGCGCCAACTGTGACTCTCACCTGGGCCATGTCTTTACAGGTGAGGGGTATGAGGTGCCCACAGATAAGCGCTGGTGCATCAACTCAGTGGCCCTTTACCTCGAAGAGAAGCCCCTTTAGGCATCAACCCACGGCCAATCTTTATCATTTCGTTACCCGAACTTCCTAGGCTCGGTACCCCTCCTACCTCTAGATTCAGCACGTCGAAGATTCACGCACCCTCATGAATCGAGGCTCGTTGAAATTTCAACCTTAGAGAAAAGGACGAAAATGTCAGAAGAGAAGAACGTAGTTTCTCGCCGCTCAGTACTTAAGGGCGCAGCAATCGGTGGAGCAGCACTTGCAGCCGGTGGTGCACTCTCATCAGAGTCTGCAAGCGCAGCGACAAGATTGAAGGGCAGCACAGTCAAGTGGACAACACGTGGCGGTGGCGCAACAGGAGACAAGATTGCTAAGGCAGTAAACGATGCCTTCACAAAGAAGACTGGTGCAAAGGTAGTTGCTCAGCAAGTTAACTCTGATGACTTCCAGAACAACTTTGCACAAATCATGCAGGGTTCACCTGATGATGCATTCGGTTGGATGGCTGGATACCGCTCAAACCACTTCGGTGAAATGGGACTCCTCGCAGATCTCACACGCGAAATCGGTCACCTCAAGTCAAATCTTCCAACAGCAGCAATCAAGGGTTCAACAAGCCCAGTATCAAAAAAGCCTTACATCCTTCCAACCACTTACTACCCATGGGGCTTGCACTACCGCAAGTCAATGGTAAAAGACATTGGAATGAACCCAGAAAAGATCAACACTTGGGATGACTTCGTCAAGTTGATGACACTCACCCAGAAAGCTGGTCTTGTTGGATACTCACTCGGCGCAAAGGGCGGCTGGGAAGCAATGGGTACATTCGACATTCTTAACGCACGTGTAAACGGCTACAAGTACCACATCGACCTTCTTAACGGTCGCGCAAAGTGGACTGATGCTCGCACAAAGGAAACATTCAAGTACTTCGCACAGCTCATCCCATTCATGAACGCTAACGTCATGGATATTTCATGGGACGGCATGCGCGACCTTCTTCTTCAGAAGAAGACAGGCGCAATGATGATGGGTTCATGGTTTGCTAACGACTTCAAGGCGAAGTCACAGGCAGATTACGACGATCTATGGGTCGTTCCATTCCCAGAAATCAACCCTAAGTTCGGTGTCGACACAATTGATGCACCACTTGATGGTATTTCAGTTGCTGCAAACGGCAAGAACGTATCTGGTGGTAAGGCTCTTGCAGAGTTCTGGGCATCTCCAGAAGGTATTGCAGAAGCAGTCAAGGCCGGAGATACAAATATCTACGTATCGAAGTCATTTGATACTTCTTCATACGATGCATTCAACAAGCAGAAGCTTGCTGTTCTTGCATCAGCAAAGAACATCATGTTCTTCCTAGATCGTGATGCTCGTGGAGATTTTGCTGGTCCAGTTGTTGGACCAGCTATTCAGAACTTCATTAAGAAGCCTTCTGATGTCAACAAGATCCTTGAAAACGTTCAAGCACAATGGGATGCACTTCCTAAGAACTAATAACATATTTGTTAATTAGTTCAAGTGCTAGTAAGTTAAAGGCATGAAGACGGCGGCTACGGTTCAAAAGAAGCGTAGCCGTCGCTCTCTTTCCAAAACAGATCGCTTTACTCTCGCAACATTCGTTGGAATTCCAACTCTGCTTCAGATTATTCTTCTCTGGGTTCCAGCGGTTGTCACAATTATTCTCTCGTTTACATATTGGAACGGTATTCGCCTTAAGGATATTCAGTGGGCAGGAATTCAGAATTATAAAAATATTTTCTTTAACAACCCACTCTTCTATCAGGCGCTTAAGAACAATGGTATTTGGCTGGCATTCTTCGTCCTGATTGCAACACCTCTCGGAATTTTGCTGGCATATCAGATTGACCGCGGCATTAAAGGCCATGCCTTCTTTGAATCTATTTACTACTTGCCGGTTGTTCTATCCCTGGCAGTTATCGGAATTATCTGGAACTTTATGTTGCAACCAGGTGGCTTCGTGCAGGGCCTCATGGGACGCGATATTGGAAACGCAATCTCTATTTATGGTGACCCAAAAATCAATACCTGGGTTATTTTAGGTATCGCCTCGTGGCGCCATATCGGCTACATCATGCTTCTCTACTTATCAGGTCTTAAATCAGTTGATCCAGCTCTCAAAGAAGCAGCTGCAATCGATGGCGCTACAGATTGGCAAATCTTCCGCAAGATTATTCTTCCAACGATGCAACCGGTAAATATCATCATTGTTGTTATTACACTTATTGAATCGCTTCGAGCATTCGACTTGGTTTACATCATCTACGGAAGTCCAACGATCTTCCCATTGCTTAACCTTTTGGTATTCCAGAACTTTGCAGGACAAGGAATCTCCATGAAGGGCGCTGCCTATGCAGTCATCCTTCTCCTACTCTGTATCGTGCCAATCGTTACCTATCTTCGAATTAGCTTTAAAGAGGATCTCAAATGAGCGCCGGCGTAGTTCAAAACGTGGAATACCGCAACAAACAGAAGCGTAAAGATGCTTTCATCTCAACCTTTATTGGGATCTTTGCCTTTGTCTGGATCTTTCCAATTCTCTGGACAGTATGGACATCACTTCGTCCATATAATGACATTATCTCTTACGGAATTTTCTCATGGCCACGCCGTTTAACCTTTGATAACTACATCAACGCAATTAAAGAGATGAAGATCGGTGTTTACCTACTTAACTCACTCATCGTGACTGTTCCATCAGTTATTTTGACTCTGTTCTTTGGCTCACTCGTTGCATTCGTAGTGACTCGCTATCGGTACAGATTTAACCTCGGTCTTCTCTTACTCTTCACAGCAGGAAATATGCTTCCTATCGTTCTTACCTACATCCCAGTGTTCTGGATGTTTATCTGGGTTGGTGAACTTTTTGGAAATAGAAACCTCTTGTATAACAACTACGGTGGCTTGATTTTGGTCCACGTGGGATTCCAGGTGGGCTTTGCAACCTTCGTACTCTCTTCCTATATGAAGACGATTCCGAAAGAGATTTCTGAGTCAGCAACGATCGATGGCGCCAACGTATTCCGCCACTACTGGAATGTCATCTTGCCGCTCCTGCGCCCAGCTCTAGCAGCCCTGAGCGTGCTGATGACTACATGGATCTATAACGAATTCTTCTGGGCACTTGTCTTGATGTCAGATGACTCAAAGCGCCCGATCACTTCAGCGCTGCGTCGTCTGCAGGGACAGTACGTCACAGACTTCAACCTACTTGCAGCTGGTGCGATCATCGCAGCAGCCCCTACAGTCATTATGTTCTTTGTGCTGCGTAAGCAATTTATCGCAGGTCTTACCCTCGGCTCTACAAAGGGTTAGTTACAAAGCTGCATAGTCAATCTTGATGCAGCGATCCATCACAACAGATAAGCCTGCTTTACTGCCGTGTGTTGCAACCTCTGGCACGGAAATTCCTAGCTGTAGCCAGATTGCATCTGCTCCAATAGCGATACTCTCTTCAAGAATTGCAAGGCAATCAGCTGGCTTGCGAAATACATCGACAATATCTATATGAGTTCCTATCTCGGATAGTGACGCATAGACCTTCTGTCCCAGCACGCTCTCTAAGAGCGGGTTAACGAAGAACAATTCATAATCTGAGTTCTCAAGTAGATGCTTGGCAACGGCGTGGCTTGCTCGGTCAGCTTTATCTGAAACCCCAACGATGGCAACTGTCTTTGCAGCGCGAAGAAGTTCAGGAATGTCTCCAGGCGCTAGATGCATATGAGCATCCTACTCAGGCGTAAACTCTCACCCGATGTTAAAGCGCATAATCAAGTTATTTACGGACCGAAAGTATTGGGTCCGTCAGATTACCATTGCCGGATTATCAGGAGGCGTAGCTTGGTTCTTGGGTGATCTACTGATTCAAGATGGTGGAGTAGTTGCCGCCATTGTCTCAACGCTGAGTATTCGTATCTCTCTTCACAAATCCATCCGAGAAGGATTCGGTCAAATTGTTGGAACTGCCATTGGTGCCGGCACAGCCCTGCTAGCGGTATCCCTCTTCAACTTTGGATTCCTTGCTATTGCATCAACAATTGTTCTCTGCGCTGTTGTTGCTCGTGCACTGCACTTAGGTGAAGTCGCTGCGGTCAACGTTCCTGTTACCGCTCTCATCGTTATTGGACCCGGAATTTCTCAGAATACTGCGATGCATCGCTTAGGTTCGACCCTTATTGGGGCAGCAGTTGCAATCTTCTTCTCCTACTTCTCTGTGCCCAACACTCCTATTGATAGAGCGAGAATGCAGATTAAGAATGTTTCTGAGAAAGCTGCAGCACTTCTCGCTCAGATGTCTGAAGGTGTGGCAGCTGGATACACGCAAAAGGATGCAGGTAAGTGGCTTGCACAAGCTCGCCTTCTTGTTGAAGAAGTTCCTGCAATCCGCGCACAATCAGTTGAAGCGCGTAGTCATGCTCGATGGTTTCCCACCGCTGAGAAAGATGTGGCGGAGGAGATGTATATCGAGGGGATTGCAACTGAACATACCCTCGTGCAAGTTCGCACGATTGCTCGCACTCTCTTTGATTCTTCCGTTGAAGGTGGCATTGCAGATTCCACAAAGAAGCAGATTGCAGTGGCGCTATCTGCGGCCAGCTATGCCATCTCTGCTCACGTTGATTTACCCGATGACATCAATGATTTTGCATCTTCTCCCACTGATGATGCGAGAGAGGCGGGCTCTGCCCTTGCTGAAACCCTGATTGAAGATAGCAAAGATGTCGATCAGGATCAGATAGTCAGGGGACTATCGATTGTTGCCAATATTGGAATCATTGCTGATTCACTGGATCAGAATTCTCCAGCTCTCAAAGATGTGATTACCCCAGATGAGCCAGCAAAATCCAAGGTATTGGAAGTTTCACCGCTTGAGCAGACAGCAACTCTTTGGAATAGAATAGTTAAATCAATTAGAAAGTACTTCTAGGGAGAAATTGATATGTGTAGCAAGGTTGAATGCAAGAAGTGTGGAAAGCCAACATGGCAAGGTTGCGGTGAACATATTGAAGAAGCCCTAGTAGGCGTTGCTCTCGAAGATCGCTGTGCTTGCTAGTGAAGGCAATACAGATAACTGCATTTGGCGGACCTGATGTCATGAAGTATGTGGATGTTGCCGATCCCGTTGCAGGTAAAGATGAAGTGCTACTTGATGTCACTGCTGTAGGAATTAACTATGCAGATACGCATCAGACAGAGAATTCGTATCTATCACCACAAACTCTGCCGATGATTCCGGGTATTGAAGTTGTTGGCACACATGGTGGCAAGCGTTATTTAGCTAGCGTCTCATCTGGGGGATATGCCCAAAAAGCTATTGCCCATACATCTGTCCTCTTTCCTATTCCTGATGCAGTCACAGATGAGCAGGCTCTGTGCATGTTGGTGCAAGGTGCAACAGCGTGGCACTTACTCAAGACGATGGGAAATTTGCAGAAAGGTCAATCTGTTGTGGTGCATGCAGCAGCTGGTGGCGTTGGCACGATTGCAATACAACTTGCAAAGATGTGGGGCGGCAAAGTTATTGCTGTGACTTCTTCTAGTGCTAAGGCTGCACTTGCTAAGTCGCTAGGTGCAGATGTGACGGTTGATGCCAAATCAAGCGATCTTGAAGCAGACCTTCGCAAGGCAAACGGTGGCCACGGCGTTGATCTTGTTCTTGAAATGGTCGGTGGAACAACATTTGATCACAGCCTTGCAGCCCTTGGCGCATTTGGAAAAATCATCACATTTGGAATGGCATCTCGCACAGCTCCAACTCCTATACATCCAGGAGCTTTGATGCATGGTTCAAAGACTGTTTCTGGTTTCTGGCTTGCCAATTGCTTTGGAAGTAAAGAGATGCTCAATGATGTTGTGGCAGAACTCTTCCAATTAGTAGCTGATGGAAAACTCAAGCCAGTCATAGGTGCGACATATCCACTGAGTGAGGCTGCAGATGCGCATCGTTCAATGCTTGCTCGTGAATCAACGGGCAAAATTGCCCTTGATCCTGCGCGGTAATTGCTGCGAATTTTCTACTTTTACCCTTAAGCCCTAGACTCCTCTCTCTACCATTGCCCCCCTAGCTCAGTCGGTAGAGTGTTTCCATGGTAAGGAAAAGGTCACCGGTTCGATTCCGGTGGGGGGCTCGCAAGCTGCAATACAGAAGTAATAATTAAATAAGTACTACAAAAGTTCGTTCCACCCTTGGCGGGGTAGCTCAGCTTGGTAGAGCAAGCGGCTCATAATCGCTGTGTCGTGGGTTCAAATCCCGCCTCCGCTACTAGTAATACTGTGTGGAATACGCACGGATTTCACCAATAAAGGTGCTTCAGGTAATCTAAGCGCCTGTTAGTTCGATATCTACGAAGGAGTCAACACCATGGCAAGTAAGAGCGCGGACGTTCGTCCAAAAATCACCATGGCATGCGTGGATTGCAAAGAGCGTAACTACATCACTAAGAAGAATCGCCGCAACGATCCAGACCGTATGGAACTTAAGAAGTTCTGTCCACGTTGCAAGTCTTCAACACTTCATCGCGAAACCCGCTAATGCTCAACCCCGATTCGGTCGGGAGTACCTTCGCGGGTACAGATTCAGTAACCCTTTCTCAATCTGAAATCGATGCCTTCTGCGCCGTCATCGGCGAAAGCAATACAACAATCGCACCGCCCACATTCACCATCCGGATCACGCTGACTCAATTTGAAGAGATCCTGACACGCCCTGAAATCGGTCTTGATTGGTCTCGCTTAGTTCATGGAGATCAGAAGTTTGAAATCTTCTCACCTGTTAAGGCCGGCGATAACCTGACATGCGCTGCAACTATTGAGAGCTATCGCGTCGCTGCTGGAAATGAAATTGTCTCTGTGCGCTCAGATTTACATCGCGATGGCAAACTCGTTATCTCCGCCTGGTCCACATTGGTTGTGCGCGCATGATTGAAGTGGGCACAGTATTGGATGAGAAAGTTTTCCATCTCGATCGCGCACTGCTTAAGGCTTATGCAGATGCATCAGGAGATCAGAACCCAATCCACCAGAATGAAGAGTTTGCAGTATCTGTGGGACTTCCCAATGTGATTGCCCACGGCATGCTCACCATGGCTCTGGTTGGTAAGTATGTATCTGACTTCGCAGGAGGCTCTGCCAACGTTCTCGAATACAGTGCACGATTTATCAAGCCTGTGATTGTCCCTGCTGGTGAAAAAGTTGATCTCACAGTCACTGCAACCGTTGCCGAAATTGCGGATGGAAAGATTTCACTTTCTTTAAGTGCAACATCTGCAGGTGTGAAGGTCCTAGGAATGGCCAAAGCGGTAGTAAACAAGTGAGTGCACCAGATTCAGTTCATGAGTTAGCAAAGGCTCGCCTTGCTGCTCGCGCCGAGAAGAACTTCGCTCTCTCTGATCAATTACGTGATGAGATTGCAGCCCAGGGATTTGAAGTAGTCGATGTTGCTGGCGGATATGAACTTCGCCCCAAGAAGCGCTTTCCTACCTATGAGTCAACGCGCGATATACGCCCCATTAATTCAGGTAAATTTGAGATCACCGTTGCAATGATTATTGATGGCTTCCAAGAAGATGCCGTTGCGACAGTTAAAACTATTAAAGAACATAGCCAGTGCGCGATTGCGATATTAGTAGTCGGTGACCCAGGAGTTCTAGTCAACGAACTTGATTCACGCACATCGTTAGTTCAACTCACAGAAGACTTTGGATGGGGAGAAAGTGCCAACGCACTCCTTCGCAATGTGACCAGTGAATTCATTGTGATTATGGATCCCTCCACTCGCTTCACGGGAGATGCCGTCACTCCAGTTCTTGCAGAACTCAAAAAACGTGAATTTGTGGCAGTTGGTTGGCGCGGGGGACTTATCAATCTTGAGGATGAATGGCGCAGCGTTGACGATAAGGGGGCTGGCGAAGTCGATGTTCTCTTTAGCTACTTCCTTGCCATGCATCGCGAGGATGCACTCACAGCACGGGGATTTAGTAATCGCGCGCTCTATTACCGCAATGCAGATATTGAATTCTCGCTCAACCTTCGCCATTCCAATGGCCGTTTACTGCAGATGGATTTACCACTGGAGCAAGATCGCCATCATGGTTATCACGATACTGACCCTGAATATCGAGATGCTCAATCGAAGAAGAATTACGACCGCATCCTCGAGCGCTTTAGAGGCAAGACTGCAATATTGAGTCCACGCAGGTAGCCTTAGAACATGGCTGATCTTCGCGATTACACATCTCTGCGTGTGGGTGGCCCTGCCAAGAAGTTTGTTGAAGTGGGCACAGAAGCAGAAATCATTGCAGCAATCGAGGCAGCAGGTGATACCCCGATTCTCATTATTGGGGGAGGAACAAATATCCTCGTTGCAGATAGTGGGTTTGAAGGAACAGTTATTCGCATTAAGAGCCACTCGATGCAATCTGAAGTTGATGCATGCAGCGGTGCAACGCTGACTATTGGCGCAGGCGAGAACTGGGATGAATTTGTTGCACTCACTCTCGATCGTGGATTTGCAGGTCTTGAAACCTTAAGTGGAATTCCTGGCACAGTGGGAGCTGCACCTATTCAAAATATCGGTGCCTATGGCCATGAAGTTGCTGAATTTATTACTCGCGTGCGCACATATGACCGCCAAGCAAAGGGTTTGAAGACTTTCACAAACTCTGAATGTGAATTTTCCTATCGCAATTCACACTTTAAATCCCACCCTGGTCGCTATGTAGTTTTGGATGTGCAATTTAATCTGCGCCAAGGTGAGATGACTACAGCAATTACCTATGCAGAACTTGCAAAGAAGTTAGGTATTGATGTGGGCGAAAAGGCACCTGTTGATGCAACACGTAAGGCGGTGCTTGAACTACGTGGTGCTAAAGGGATGTTGCTTAACCCAGGCGATCGCGATTCATGGTCTGCAGGATCTTTCTTTACCAACCCCATCGTCTCGAAAGAGATTGCAGCAAAGTTGCCAGAAGGTGCTCCCAAATGGCCAACTTCAGATGGCATGGTCAAGACAAGTGCTGCGTGGTTGATTGAACATGCTGGTGTACACAAGGGCGATAGCCATGGTGGTGCACGCGTTTCAACAAAGCATGTTCTCGCTCTTACTAATGCAGGAAATGCGACAGCGACAGATATTGCAGAGTTGGCAAAGAGTGCTCAGCAGAGTGTCTTTGAAAAGTTTGGAATTACCTTAGAGACTGAAGTAAATCTTGTAGGTCTTAGCCTGTAAATTACTCTGAGAGTAATTTCTTAATACGACCTATACCTTCAACGATATCTTCATCACTGGTTGCATAGGAAAAACGTAGGTATCCAGAAGGACCGAATGCCTCGCCAGGAACAGCAGCAACCTCAACTTCATCCAAGATAATTGTTGCAAGCTCTGCAGAAGTATTAGCTACTTTGCCGCGGATAGTTTTGCCCAGCACACCCTTCACTGATGGATATACATAGAACGCACCTTGTGGTGTGGGGCATGTAAATCCTGGAATTTCATTGAGAAGATCAACAATTAACTTACGGCGACGGTTAAATGCTTCACCCATCAAATGCACTGCATCGAGGTTGCCAGTAAGGGCAGCAATGGCTGCGCGCTGTGGAACGTTGGAAACATTTGATGTCAGGTGAGATTGCAAGTTGGTTGCCGCCTTGATGACATCCTTTGGACCGATCATCCAGCCCACACGCCAACCTGTCATTGCATATGTCTTTGCAACACCATTGATGATGATGCAGGTATCTGCAAGCCCTGGAACTAAAACAGGCAGTGATGGCGCACTAGCACCGTCATAGAGAAGGTGTTCATAAATCTCATCTGAAATAATCCAGATATTGTTCTTCAGCGCCCATTCACCAATCGCTTTTGACTGTTCAGGTGTGTAGACAGAACCCGTTGGGTTAGATGGTGAACAGAAGAGAAGTGCCTTTGTCTTGGGTGTGCGAGCAGCTTCAAGCTGCTCAACAGTGACGAGGTAGTTCTGTGTCTCATCAGCAAATACTTCAACGCTCTTGCCACCTGCAAGTTTGATTGCTTCTGGATATGTAGTCCAGAATGGCGAAGGTAGGAGTACTTCATCACCTGGATCAATTATTGTTGCAAAGGCTTGATAGACAGCTTGCTTTCCACCGTTGGTAACAAGTACCTGATCTACTGTGATGTCATAGTTGGAATCACGCTTTGTCTTTGCAACGATTGCGCTACGAAGTTCAGGCAGACCTGGTGATGGTGTGTAGCGATGGTTTGCAACAACTTTCGTTGCAGCAGCAGCTGCTTCAACGATGTAATCAGGAGTTGGAAAATCTGGTTCGCCAGCGCCAAAGCCAATAACGGGACGACCGGCAGCTTTGAGCGCCTTCGCCTTTGCATCAACGGCCAAAGTGGCCGATTCTGCGATAGCTGCAATTCGTGCGGAGATTCTGCTCATGGGGGAAGTCTGCACCATGACGAGCGTGCTTTGCGCGCTCAGAATGAGTGGTTCCGAGCACCCAGTTTTACTCTGCACGCCCCCTGCCCTTACACTTCGACGCTCACGATGAATTTCTTCCTCGCCTTGGCGCGCCTGAAAATTCGTCGCGAAGGGCAATAGCTCAATTGGCTAGAGTTGCCGTCTCCAAAGCGGCCGGTTGGGGGTTCGAGTCCCTCTTGCCCTGCAAGCCGCAGTACAGAACGAACGCTCTACCGAAACGAAAGAAAAGGAAGTCACCATGACTGATGCAGTTGAAGTTACCGAGGAGAAGCTCGGAATTTTCGCGCGCGTTGGACTTTTCTATCGCCAGGTAGTCAACGAGCTCAAGAAGGTTGTGTGGCCAACACGTAATATGTTGACCACTTATACAGCTGTTGTTCTCGTCTTCGTATCTTTCATCATTGCAGTCGTATCCATCATCGACTTGGTACTTACCAAGGTCGTCTTCTGGGTATTTGGATAAGGACCACGGATAATGACTGAAGAACTCAAGCCCGACGCATTTGAAGCAGCTCTTGCTGCCAGCGCTGAAGAGATCGCGACTCCAACGGAGGAAGTAATCCAAGCCCCTGTTGATGATGTCATCGTCGATGATCTCGCGCTCGCAAGCGATGAAGATGGCGATATCGAATCAGATGAGAACGATCCCAACGCAGAATTTCGTCGCACACTTCGCGCGGCTATCGGTGACTGGTATGTCATCCACTCATACGCAGGTTATGAAAAGAAGGTAAAGGGAAACCTTGCCAACCGTATTCAATCTCTTAACATGGAGGATTACATCTTCCAGGTTGAAGTACCTGAAGAAGAGGTCATGGAAGTTAAGAACGGCGCTCGCAAGATGGTTAAGCGCAATATCTACCCAGGTTACGTTCTTGTCCGTATGGATCTCACAGATGAATCTTGGTCAGTAGTGCGTAATACTCCTGGGGTCACAGGCTTCGTTGGTAACGCGCATAACCCAAGCCCACTCAGCATGGATGAAGTTGAGAAGATTCTTGCTCCACGTCCTGTGAAGAAGGCCGATAAGGCAGATATGAAGTTTGTTGATTTCGAAGTTGGTGAATCAGTCACCGTTATGGATGGCCCATTTGCAACGCTTCCTGCATCAATTTCGGAGATCATGCCAGAGCAGGCAAAGCTCAAGGTATTGGTATCAATCTTCGGTCGCGAAACACCCGTAGAACTTTCATTTGCTCAAGTACAGAAGCTTTAAGAAACCAATAAGGAAAAGAGAAGAGAAATGGCACCAAAGAAGAAGGTCACCGGATTCATCAAGTTGCAGATCCAAGCTGGCGCAGCAACACCTGCTCCACCAGTAGGTCCTGCACTCGGACAGCATGGTGTGAACATCATGGAGTTCGTCAAGGCATATAACGCTGCGACTGAATCACAAAAGGGCCAGATCATTCCTGTAGAGATCACTGTCTACGAGGATCGTTCATTCGACTTCATCACAAAGACTCCTCCAGCATCACGCCTGATCCTTAAGGCAGCTGGGGTTGAAAAGGGATCAGCGATTCCTCACAAGAACAAGGTTGCAAATATCACCATGGCTCAGGTCAAGGAGATTGCAAATACAAAGATGGCTGACCTCAATGCAAATGACATTGATGCAGCAGCTTTGATCATCGCAGGAACTGCCCGCTCAATGGGAATCACAGTCTCTGCATAAGTAAATTTCTTATAGCCACGGTGGCTATGAGATGTGGGAGAACCGCGCTGGTTCGCTAACCACAACCGCTAGCTTGTAGAAATACAGGAATGGGGAAGAAATGAAGCGCTCAAAGAAGTACAACGAAGTAGCAGCGAAGGTCATTAAGGACCACCTCTACACACCTCTTCAGGCAGTAACACTTGCTAAAGAGACAACAACAACTAAGTACGACTCAACAATTGATGTTGCACTCGTTCTTGGCGTTGACCCAAAGAAGGCTGATCAAGCAATTCGTTCAACTGTTAACTTGCCACACGGCACAGGTAAGACAGCTCGCGTATTGGTATTTGCTAACGGTGAGCGCGCTGAAGAAGCTCGCGCAGCAGGTGCAGATATCGTCGGTGGCGATGAACTCATTGATGAAGTTTCAAAGGGACGCCTTGACTTCGATGCAGTTGTTGCAACTCCAGATTTGATGGCCAAGGTTGGTCGTCTCGGTAAGGTCCTCGGAACACGTGGATTGATGCCAAACCCAAAGACAGGAACAGTGACAACAGATGTCACTAAGGCTGTTAATGACATCAAGGGCGGAAAGATTGAATTCCGCGTTGATAAGAACTCAAACCTTCACTTCATCATCGGCAAGGCATCATTTACTGCAGAACAACTTGCAGATAACTATGCAGCTGCTCTTGAAGAAGTACTTCGCGTGAAGCCAAACTCTTCAAAGGGTCGCTACATCGCAAAGGCTGTTGTCTCATCATCGATGGGACCTGGAATCGCTGTAGATCCAAACCTCACACGCGAACCATCAGCTAACTAGCTCTATTAGGCAGGGGATTTGACCAGTTCAGGTCCCCTGCTTAAGATTTACCCATAACCAAAGACCGCAGGTCAGGTTCGAAAGAACTTGATAATTGAGGAATCTCAGCCCGCGTAGGTGTTCACATTAATCCGTGCGCATTTACGCGTCACGGATTTTTTATTGCCTGTGGTCACTAACAGGAAAGGTGAACCGAATGGCTCGCCCAGATAAAGCAGCAGCAGTTGCTGAAATGACTGAAGACTTCAAGTCAGCTACTGCTACATACCTCACCGAATATCGCGGTCTTACCGTGACTTCGATGAAGGCTCTACGCCGCAGCCTTGGTGCAGATACCAAGTACAGCGTCGTAAAGAACACTCTTACAAAGATTGCAGCGAAGAACGCTGGCGTAGACATCTCAGATGATCTTCTCGCTGGTCCATCAGCTGTTGCATTCATTAAGGGCGATGCAATCGATGCAGCTCGTAACCTGAAGAACTTCCAGAAGGAAAATCCACTTCTTATTATCAAGGGTGGAATTTACGAAGGAAAGTTTGTTACAACAGCAGAGATCATGAAGCTCGCAGACCTCGAGTCACGCGAAGTACTTCTTGCAAAGCTTGCTGGTGCTATGAAGGGATCGCTTGCTAAGGCAGCGCGTACCTTCGATGCACTTCGCATCAAGATGGAGGCAGGCGCACCAGCGGCTGCACCTGTCGCAGAAGCTGCTCCAGCACCAGTTGCTGAAGAAGCTCCAGCAGTAGAAGCGGAAGCACCAGTTGCTGAAGCAGTAGTAACAGAAGAAGTTGTCGCTGAAGTTGCTGCAGAAGCAACAGATGCAGCAGAAACTCCAGCGGAATAAAGAAAAGGAAAAATAAAAATGGCAAAGCTCTCACAAGCAGATTTGATGACACAGTTCAAGGAAATGTCACTTGTTGAACTCTCAGAGTTCGTCAAGGCATTTGAAACTGAGTTTGATGTAACAGCTGCAGCACCAGTTGCTGCAGCAGGCGGCGCAGCAGCAGCAGGCGGCGGCGCATCTGATGCACAGGATGAGTTCACAGTTATCCTCGAAGAAGCAGGCGCACAGAAGATTGCGGTTATCAAGGAAGTTCGTAACCTCAACTCAGCTCTTGGTCTTAAGGAAGCTAAGGATCTCGTCGATGCAACTCCAGCAACCCTTCTTGAGAAGGTCAACAAGGAGACTGCAGATAAGGCAAAGGCAGCACTCGAAGCAGCTGGCGCAAAGGTCACTGTTAAGTAAGTTCTCAGAGAAAAGGCCCGGTTCCCGCGTGGGGCCGGGCCTTTTTTATCCCCAACGGGCTGACAAATCCCCCTATTGGGGGGTATAACCCTCCGGTTTGCCCCGATAGGGGGTGAGCCGATACTCTTCCCCTTCGCATATTTTCTCTAAAGGTCATTGCATATAGCGGTGGGGGCCTTTCAGTTGTGCGTGTCCATACATAAGTGCATATTGTCTGGAAGGACATCTCTTGGCCGCGAAAAAGAGTTCAACTGCCCCCCGTCGTATTTCGTTCGCAAAGATCCGTGAACCACTAGAAGTTCCAAATCTCCTCGCGCTGCAAGTTGAAAGCGTTGACTGGTTACTTGGTAATGATCTATGGCGCTCACGTCTTGCTGAATCAACCAACACCAATCGTGGAGAACTTCCTGCGAAGTCCGGTTTGGAAGAAATCTTTGAAGAGATTTCACCAATCGAAGATTTTCAAGGAACGATGTCGCTCTCATTCCGCGACCACCGATTCGAGCCACCTAAGTATTCAATCGCTGACTGCAAAGAACGCGATATGACATATGCGCAGCCACTCTTCGTGACTGCAGAGTTCACCAACAACGAGACTGGCGAAATTAAGTCGCAGACAGTCTTCATGGGTGACTTCCCTGTTATGACACCACGCGGAACTTTCGTTATTAACGGAACAGAGCGCGTAGTTGTTTCACAGATCGTTCGTTCACCTGGCGTGTATTTCGAACGTCAAATTGAAAAGACTTCAGATAAAGATGTATTTACTTCAAAGATTATTCCAAGCCGCGGTGCTTGGCTTGAATTCGAAGTTGATAAGAAGGATCTCGTTGGCGTTCGTATCGATCGCAAGCGTAAGCAATCTGTAACAGTATTTCTTAAGGCACTCGGTTGGACCGATGAACAAATTCGCACAGAGTTTGGTGACTTTGCTTCAATGATGGCAACTCTTGATAAGGACACTGTAAAGACACAGGATGAAGCGCTCCTTGATATCTATCGCAAGATGCGTCCTGGTGAGCCTCCAACGAAGGAAGCTGCACAGAACCTTATTGAAAACCTTTACTTCAACCCTAAGCGTTATGACTTGGCCAAGGTCGGTCGCTTTAAGGTCAATAAGAAGCTCGGTCTTGATCTTGAGCTCTCACAGAGCATGCTCACCATTTCAGATATCGTCGCAACACTTCGCTACCTCGTAGCGTTGCACCGCGGCGATCTCACAATGGATTACGGCCGCGAAGTTCGCGTTGAGAAGGACGATATCGATCACTTCGGTAACCGTCGCCTTCGTACCGTGGGTGAACTTATTCAGAACCAGGTTCGTATCGGACTCTCACGTATGGAACGTGTTGTTCGCGAACGTATGACTACACAAGATGTCGAAGCAATTACTCCACAGACGCTGATCAACATCCGTCCGGTTGTTGCATCAATCAAGGAGTTCTTCGGAACATCTCAGTTGTCACAGTTCATGGATCAGACAAACCCACTTTCAGGTCTAACACACAAGCGTCGTCTTTCAGCGCTTGGACCTGGTGGTCTCTCACGTGATCGCGCGGGCTTTGAAGTTCGTGACGTTCACCCATCTCACTACGGTCGTATGTGTCCAATCGAAACTCCTGAAGGTCCAAACATTGGTCTTATCGGTTCGCTTGCAACATATGCACGAGTAACTGCATTTGGATTTATCGAAACTCCTTATCGCAAAGTTGTGAAGGGTAAGGTCACCGATCAGGTTGATTACCTCACAGCTGATGAAGAGGACGAGCACGTTATTGCTCAGGCAAATGCTCCATTGACACCTGATAATCACTTCGCAGAAGCACGCGTACTTGTACGTCGTCGTGGTGGCGAAGTTGAATACATCATCGCTGATGAAGTGGATTACATGGATGTATCCCCACGTCAGATGGTTTCTGTTGCAACAGCAATGATTCCGTTCCTCGAGCACGATGATGCAAACCGCGCACTCATGGGTTCTAACATGATGCGGCAGTCAGTTCCATTGATGCGTGCTGAAGCACCATTTATTGGAACCGGTATGGAATTCCGCGCAGCAGTTGATGCTGGTGACGTTGTCACAGCAACAAAGGCTGGCGTAGTAACTGAAGTCGCAGCTGATGAAGTTAAGGTCATGGGCGATGACGGTACTTACCAAACATATTCACTGGCTAAGTTCACACGTTCAAACCAGGGAACTTCATATAACCAGAAGGTTGTTGTTACTGAAGGCCAGAAGCTAGAAGTTGGCTCAGTCATCGCAGATGGTCCTTGTACACAAAATGGCGAAATGGCGCTCGGTAAGAACCTCCTCGTGGCATTTATGTCATGGGAAGGTCACAACTACGAAGATGCGATCATCCTTTCGCAGCGCCTGGTTCAGGACGATGTTCTTACATCAATCCACATCGAAGAGTATGAAGTTGATGCACGCGATACCAAGCTTGGTGCAGAAGAAATCACTCGCGATATCCCTAACGTCTCTGAAGAAGTTCTTGCAGACCTCGACGAGCGCGGAATCATCCGTGTTGGCGCCGATGTTGTGCCAGGAGATATCTTGGTTGGAAAGGTAACTCCTAAGGGAGAAACTGAACTCACACCAGAAGAGCGTTTGCTCCGTGCAATCTTTGGTGAGAAGGCTCGCGAAGTTCGCGATACATCTCTCAAGGTTCCACACGGTGAATCAGGAAAAGTTATCGGCGTGAAGATCTTCGAATCTGAAGAAGGCTTCGAGCTTCCAGCAGGCGTTAACCAATTGGTTCGCGTTTATGTTGCACAAAAGCGCAAGATTCAAGATGGTGACAAGCTTGCAGGTCGCCACGGTAATAAGGGTGTTATCTCAAAGATTCTTCCAGTGGAAGATATGCCATTCCTTGAAGATGGAACTCCCGTCGATGTTGTTTTGAACCCACTTGGTGTTCCAGGACGTATGAACGTCGGACAGGTTCTTGAAATGCACCTCGGTTGGGTTGCAAAGACAGGATGGGATGTATCTGGTGTCTCTGAAGCGTGGGCAAACCACCTCAAGGAGATCGGCGCAGAAAAGGGCGCACCAGGAACAAATATTGCAACACCGGTATTCGATGGTGCGTTAGAAGATGAAATTTCAGGTCTTCTCTCTTCAACACTTGCAAACCGTGATGGCAATCAACTTATTGGTCGTTCAGGAAAGGCTCGTCTATTCGACGGTCGTTCTGGCGAGCCATACCCAACTCCAATTTCAGTTGGATACATGTATATCTTGAAGCTTCACCACTTGGTTGATGACAAGATCCACGCACGTTCAACTGGTCCATACTCAATGATCACTCAGCAACCACTCGGTGGTAAGGCTCAATTCGGTGGTCAGCGATTTGGTGAGATGGAAGTGTGGGCACTTGAAGCATATGGCGCCGCATACACACTCCAAGAGTTGCTCACCATTAAATCTGACGATGTTCTCGGACGCGTCAAGGTTTACGAAGCCATTGTGAAGGGCGAGAACATCCCAGAACCAGGTATCCCTGAGTCATTCAAGGTGCTTATCAAGGAGATGCAGTCACTCTGTCTCAATGTCGAAGTCCTCTCTTCTGAAGGTGTCGCAATTGAAATGCGCGATAACGATGAAGAGATTTTCCGTGCCGCCGAAGAACTAGGTATCAACTTGTCACGAGTTGAACCAAGCTCAGTAGAAGAAATTTAAGGAGCGAATCAAACATGTTAGATGTCAACTTCTTTGATGAACTACGAATCGGTCTTGCATCGGCTCAAAATATTCGTGATTGGTCATTTGGTGAAGTAAAGAAGCCAGAGACAATCAACTACCGCACACTCAAGCCAGAGAAGGATGGACTCTTCGATGAGAAGATCTTCGGACCAACTCGTGACTGGGAATGTTATTGCGGCAAGTACAAGCGCGTTCGATTTAAGGGAATCATCTGCGAGCGTTGCGGTGTTGAAGTAACACGTGCAAAGGTTCGTCGCGAACGCATGGGTCACATCGAGCTTGCAGCTCCTGTTACTCACATCTGGTACTTCAAGGGTGTTCCATCACGCCTTGGATATCTCCTTGACCTTGCTCCAAAGGATCTTGAGAAGGTTATCTATTTCGCTGCTTACATGATCACAGAAGTTGATGCTGAAGCTCGCGAAGAAGATATGCCACAGCTTGAGAAGAAGCTTGCTAACGATCGTAAGAAGATCGAGACAAAGCGCGATGTAGATCTTGATACTCGTACAAAGAAGCTCGAGGCAGATATTGCTGAACTCGAATCTGAAGATGCGAAGTCAGATGTTAAGCGCAAGGTTCGCGAATCTGCAGAGCGTGAGCTCAAGGCAATCCGCGAGCGTTCAGAGCGCGAACTCACACGTCTTGAAGATGTCTGGTCACGCTTTAAGAACCTTAAGGTTCAAGATCTCGAAGGTGATGAGAACCTCTACCGCGAGATGCGTGATCGCTACGGCATGTATTTCAAGGGAGATATGGGTGCAGCTGCAATTAAGCGTCGCCTAGAAACTTTCGACCTCGAGACAGAGCATGCAATGCTCACTGATCTTTCTGAAAATGGAAAGGGCGCAAAGAAGACTCGTGCTATCAAGCGCCTTAAGGTTGTCAACGCATTTATGACAACTACAAACAATCCAGCATCCATGGTTCTCGATTGCGTACCGGTTATCCCACCTGATCTGCGCCCAATGGTTCAGCTCGATGGTGGACGCTTTGCGACTTCAGATCTCAATGATCTCTATCGCCGCGTTATCAACCGTAACAATCGTTTGAAGCGTCTTGCTGATCTCGGTGCTCCAGAGATCATCGTTAACAACGAAAAGCGTATGTTGCAGGAAGCTGTAGATGCGTTGTTCGATAACGGTCGTCGTGGTCGTCCAGTAACTGGCCCAGGAAACCGTGCACTGAAGTCACTTTCAGACATGCTCAAGGGTAAGCAGGGACGTTTCCGTCAGAACTTGCTCGGAAAGCGCGTTGACTACTCAGGTCGTTCAGTAATCGTTGTTGGTCCACAGTTGAAGTTGCACCAGTGCGGTCTGCCAAAGCAGATGGCTCTTGAGCTCTTCAAGCCATTCGTAATGAAGCGCCTTGTAGACCTTAACCACGCGCAGAACATTAAATCTGCAAAGCGCATGGTTGAACGTGCTCGTCCAGTTGTATGGGATGTTCTTGAAGAAGTAATTGCAGAACATCCAGTGCTCCTGAACCGCGCTCCTACACTTCACCGTTTAGGTATCCAGGCATTTGAACCACAACTGGTTGAAGGTAAGGCAATTCAGATTCACCCACTCGTATGTACAGCATTTAACGCTGACTTCGACGGTGACCAGATGGCTGTCCACCTTCCATTGTCTGCAGAAGCTCAGGCTGAAGCACGCATCTTGATGTTATCTTCAAATAACATCTTGTCTCCAGCTAACGGTCGTCCAATCACATCTCCAACACAGGACATGGTTCTTGGTCTGTATTACATGACGATGGAACGTGAAGGAGAGCTTGGTGAAGCTCGCGCATTCGGATCTATCGCTGAAGCGATCATGGCTCACGATCAGCACTCTGTTTCATTGCAGGCAAAGGTCAAGATTCGCGTTAAGGGAGAAACTCTCGAGACAACAATCGGCCGTGCACTCTTTAATGAAGCACTTCCTGATGATTTCCCATTCATTGATCACGATGTAACGAAGAAGGCACTCGGCGCAATCGTCGACAAGCTTGCTGAGTTCTATCCAAAGGTCACCGTTGCACAGACACTCGATGCACTGAAGTCACTCGGTTTCCACTGGGCAACTCGTGCTGGAGTAACAATCGGTATCGAAGATGTTGTGACACCTCCTCGTAAGCGTGAAATCCTCGACGGCTATGAAACACAAGCTGACAAGGTTCAATCACAGTACGAAAAGGGCCTCATCACAGATGACGAGCGTCGCCAGGAACTCATTGAGATCTGGACTAAGGCAACTGCTGAAGTTGGAAAGTCAATGGAAGATAACTTCCCGCGTCTGAACCCAGTCTGGATGATGGTCTTCTCAGGTGCTCGTGGAAATATGATGCAGATTCGTCAGATTGCAGGTATGCGCGGACTTGTTGCAAACCCAAAGGGTGAAATTATTCCTCGCCCAATTAAGTCCAACTTCCGTGAAGGCTTGTCAGTTCTTGAGTACTTCATCTCTACACACGGTGCTCGTAAGGGTCTTGCAGATACAGCGCTTCGTACCGCTGACTCTGGTTACCTCACGCGACGTCTCTGCGATGTTGCACAAGATGTGATTATTCGCGAAGAAGATTGTGGAACCGATCGTGGTCTCGCACTTCCCATCGCTATCCGTCAGCAAGCTGGCAACCTTGTTAAGCACGATCACGTTGAAACATCTGTCTATGGCCGCACATTGGCTGAGGACATTGAAGTCAACGGTGAAGTTCTTGCTAAGGCTGGTTCAGATCTTGGTGATCGCGTCATCGATGCACTTGTTGCAGCTGGAGTAGATGAAGTAAAGATTCGCTCAGTTCTTACTTGCGATAGCAAGGTCGGACAGTGCGCAGCTTGCTACGGTCGCTCACTTGCTGCAGGTCAACTCGTTGCAGTGGGTGAAGCAGTCGGAATTATTGCTGCACAGTCAATCGGTGAACCAGGTACGCAGCTCACAATGCGTACCTTCCACACTGGTGGCGTTGCAGGTGATGACATCACTCACGGTCTTCCACGTATCGTCGAGCTCTTCGAGGCACGTACACCTAAGGGTGTTGCGCCAATCGCAGAAGCTGCAGGCGTCGTTTCATTCCGTGAAGATGCAAAGGGTAAGAAAATCATCGTAACCCCTGATGATGGTGGCGAAGAAGTTGCTTACCCAATCACACGCCGTCAGAAGCTACTTGTTGAAGAAGGAACACGCGTTGAAGTTGGCCAGAAGATGGTCGTCGGCGCAATTGATCCAAAGCAGGTACTTCGTATCCTTGGACCACGTGCAACTCAAGTTCACTTGGTTAACGAAATCCAATCTGTTTACCGCTCACAGGGCGTAGGCATTCACGATAAGCACATCGAAGTAATCGTTCGCCAGATGCTCAAGCGCATCACAGTTCTTGAAGCTGGCGATACTGAAATGCTTCCAGGTGAACTCGTTGAACGTGGTCGCTTTGAAGCTGAAAACCGTCGCGTTGTTACAACCGGTGGCAAGGCTGCATCTGGTCGCCCAGAACTTATGGGTATCACCAAGGCATCTCTTGCAACAGAGTCATGGTTGTCAGCTGCTTCATTCCAGGAAACAACTCGCGTACTTACAGACGCTGCGCTCTCTGAAAAATCTGATCCACTCTTGGGTCTTAAGGAGAACGTCATCATCGGTAAGTTGATTCCAGCAGGTACTGGCCTTGCCCGTTACCGCAATATCCGAGTTGAGCCAACGGAAGAGGCAAAGGCAGCGGTTTACGCAGCCTATGACGAGTATGACTTCACACCATTTGATCAAGGTGGTTCAGGTGAAGCAGTTCGCTTGGATGAAGTCGAGATTCCTCGCTAATTCATTAGTGAGAAATACCCGTCGCAGATATTGCGGCGGGTATTTTTCTTTTCCCATTAGAATTTCGCTATGGCTATAGCGGTGAAGATTGGCGATGAGCTGATCCTTGAGCTCTCCTTCTGGGAGAAGATGGGCGCTCTTCATTCCAGCCCACGAACTTCTATCGATTCGGTTGAAAAGGTTGAATTTTTCGATGAGCTCTGGGGCTCATCCACCCTGCGAGGAGTCCGAGCCCCCGGAACTGCCCTGCCCTACGTCGTGCTTTTGGGGACTTTGAGGGGTGTGAGATATCGAGACTTTGTGGCGATGAAGGGCAGGGGAGAAGGGGCAGTTCTGAGCCTAAAAAGTGGCCCTTTCGCCCGATGGATCTTCACTCTGAGGCAGCCAAAGTCGGAGATTCTGGCCCTAATGGGCGACACGCCGAAGGGGTAAAAAGGGCGAAAATAGCCATCTCTCAGGGCTCCCAGGAGTACAAGGGCCGTTTTGACCTTTCATGGTGCCTGCAGATACCTTTCTCCTCTGTGCTTTTACACGCAACACACCCGACCGCGTGGGTCGGACAGTGAGCGTAAAAGTTCGGATACAAAAAGGAGATATGTAGTGCCAACTATTCAACAGTTAGTGCGTCGTGGTCGTGCAGAAAAGACTACGAAGACAAATACACCTGCGCTTAAGGGTTCACCTCAGCGTCGTGGTGTGTGTACACGTGTGTATACAACAACACCTAAGAAGCCAAACTCTGCGCTTCGTAAAGTTGCACGTGTTCGTCTTACTAGCGGCATGGAAGTTACTGCATACATTCCAGGTGAAGGTCACAACCTTCAAGAGCACTCGATCGTTCTTGTTCGCGGAGGCCGCGTTAAGGATCTTCCTGGTGTTCGTTACAAAATTATTCGTGGATCACTTGATACACAAGGTGTGAAGAACCGTAAGCAGTCACGTTCACGTTACGGTGCTAAGAGAGAGAAGAAGGCTAGCTAATGCCACGTAAAGGTCCTGTAGTAAAGACTCCTGTAGTTGCTGATCCTGTTTACAGCTCACCAATCGTTACAGCGCTTATCAACCGTGTACTCCTTCACGGCAAGCGCTCAACAGCAGAAGCAATTGTTTACAACGCTCTCGAAGGCACACGCAAGAAGACAGATGTTGATCCACTGATCACACTCAAGCGTGCACTCGATAACATCAAGCCTGCCGTTGAAGTTCGCTCACGCCGTGTTGGTGGAGCTACATACCAGGTGCCCATTGAAGTCAAGGCTTCACGCTCTTCAACACTTGCTCTTCGCTGGCTCGTTGATTACTCACGTGATCGCCGCGAAAAGTCAATGTCAGAGCGTCTTCAGAATGAATTAATCGATGCAGCAAATGGTCTCGGAGCAGCTGTAAAGCGCCGCGAAGATACCCACAAAATGGCTGAAGCAAATAAGGCATTTGCTCACTACCGCTGGTAATTCAGAAAACTAATACGAGAACTTACGAAACGTCGAGAAGAGGAATATAAGTGGCAACGTCAACAGTAGAGAAGATCGATCTGGCTACGGTTCGCAACATTGGAATCATGGCTCACATCGACGCGGGCAAAACCACTACTACTGAGCGCATCCTTTTCTACACAGGTATCTCATACAAGATTGGTGAAGTGCACGAAGGTGCAGCAACCATGGACTGGATGGAGCAGGAACAAGAGCGCGGTATCACTATCACCTCTGCTGCAACCACATGTATGTGGAAAGACCATCTCATTAACATTATCGATACACCTGGCCACGTTGACTTCACAGTTGAGGTAGAGCGCTCCCTTCGTGTACTCGATGGAGCAGTTGCTGTATTCGATGGCGTTGCAGGTGTTGAACCACAATCTGAAACAGTATGGCGCCAAGCAGATCGTTACTCAGTTCCACGTATCTGCTTCATCAACAAGCTTGACCGCACAGGTGCTTCATTTGATAAGTGCGTAGGCATGATTAAGGATCGCCTCAATGCTGTAGCTCTCGTCTTGCAGCTTCCAATCGGAAACGAATCAGACTTTATCGGCGTCGTTGACCTCATTGCTATGAAGGCTCTCGTATGGCGTGGAGAGACTAAAAAGGGCGAAGATTATGCAGTTGAAGAAATTCCTGCTGACATGCTCGATAAGTGCAAAGCAGCTCGCGCAGAAATGCTTGAAACTCTTGCTGAAAACGATGATGCGCTCATGGAGAAGTTCCTTGAAGGAATTGAAGTTTCAGAGGAAGAAATCATTGCCGGTATCCGTCGTGCAACAATCGCTGCAAAGCTCTCACCAGTTCTTACAGGTTCTGCCTTTAAGAACAAGGGTGTTCAGCCAATGCTCGATGCTGTAAACCGCTACCTTCCATCACCTCTTGATATCGATGCAATCGTCGGTACAGATATGGATGATGCAACTATCGAGATGAAGCGTCAGCCAAAGAATGAAGAACCATTCTCAGCTCTTGCATTCAAGATCATGACAGATCCACACCTTGGAAAGCTCACATTTATCCGTGTCTACTCAGGCGTTCTTGAGACAGGATCAACAATCCTTAACTCAACAAAGAACCGCAAAGAGCGCATCGGAAAGATTTACCAGATGCACGCAAATAAGCGCGAAGAGCGTGACAATGTAGGTGCAGGAATGATCGTTGCTGTGATGGGTCTTAAGGACACCACAACAGGTGAGACTCTCTGTGATCCTGCAAAGCCAGTCATCCTTGAATCAATGGACTTCCCAGCTCCAGTTATCTCTGTTGCTATTGAGCCAAAGACAAAGGGCGACCAAGAGAAGCTCGGCGTTGCTATTCAGCGTCTATCTGAAGAAGATCCAACTTTCCACGTTAATACTGATGAAGAGACAGGCCAGACAATCATTGCTGGTATGGGCGAGCTCCACCTTGAAATCCTCGTTGACCGTATGCGTCGCGAATTTAAGGTTGAAGCAAATGTTGGTAAGCCACAGGTTGCATACCGCGAAACTCTTCGTAAGCCAGTTGCGCGCCATGACTACACCCACAAGAAGCAGACAGGTGGTTCTGGACAGTTTGCAAAGATTCAGATCGCTATCGAGCCACTTCCAACAGGTCAGGTTGAAGGCGGATATGAATTCGTAAATAAGATCACTGGTGGTCGCGTTCCACGCGAGTACATCCCATCAGTGGATGCAGGTTGTAAGGAAGCGATGACAGCAGGACCACTTGCTGGATATCCACTTACAGATGTACGAGTAACTCTTCTTGACGGCGCGTATCACGATGTTGACTCATCGGAGCTCGCATTCAAGGTGGCTGGTATCGCAGCATTTAAGGAAGCAGCAAAGCTTGCTGATCCTGCAATTCTCGAGCCAGTGATGAAAGTCGAAGTTGTTACCCCTGAAGACTTCATGGGTGATGTCATCGGCGATCTCAACAGTCGTCGTGGCCAAATTCAGGCCATGGACGAGCGGTCAGGTGCCCGCGTTGTTAGGGCGCTAGTTCCGTTGTCAGAGATGTTCGGCTATGTCGGCGATCTCCGCTCCAGAACACAAGGTCGCGCGAGCTACAGCATGGAGTTCGACAGCTATGCCGAAGTTCCAGGCAACGTCGCAAAGGAAATCATTGCGAAAGTTCGCGGCGAATAATCCCTAATAAGCACAAATAAACCCCTAATAACTAAGCACTAGATAAACGAAAGAGGAACCAAAATGGCAAAAGCCAAGTTCGAGCGTAATAAGCCACACGTTAACATCGGTACCATCGGCCACATTGACCACGGTAAGACAACACTTACTGCTGCGATCTCTAAGGTTTTGCATGACAAGTACCCAACACTTAACGCTGCAACAGCATTTTCAGATATCGATAAGGCGCCAGAAGAGCGCCAGCGCGGTATCACAATCTCTATCGCTCACATTGAGTACCAGACAGAGAAGCGTCACTACGCACACGTGGACTGCCCAGGCCACGCTGACTACATCAAGAACATGATCACAGGTGCTGCACAGATGGACGGAGCAATCCTCGTCGTTGCAGCAACAGATGGTCCAATGCCGCAGACTAAGGAGCACGTTCTCCTTGCTCGTCAGGTTGGCGTTCCATCAATCGTTGTGGCTCTTAACAAGTCAGATATGGTCGATGACGAAGAAATTCTTGAACTCGTTGAAATGGAAGTTCGCGAACTTCTCTCTAAGTATGAGTTCCCAGGCGATGACACTCCAATCGTTCGTATTTCAGCACTGAAGGCTCTCGAGGGAGATGCAAAGTGGGCTGAGAAGATCATCGAACTTATGGATGCAGTGGATGCATTTATTCCACAGCCAGCACGCGATGTTGATAAGCCATTCCTTATGCCAGTTGAAGACGTTTTCACAATCACAGGTCGTGGAACTGTTATCACAGGTCGTATCGAGCGCGGAATCGTTAAGGTTAACGAGGAAGTTGAAATTGTTGGTATTCGTGAGCTCGCTCAGAAGACAACAGTTACAGGCGTTGAAATGTTCCGTAAGTTGCTCGATGAAGGTCAGGCTGGCGAGAACGTCGGACTTCTTCTTCGTGGAACAAAGCGTGAAGATGTTGAGCGTGGTCAGGTTGTCTGCAAGCCAGGTTCAATCACACCTCACACAGAGTTCGATGCATCTGCATACATCCTTTCAAAGGATGAAGGCGGTCGTCACACTCCATTCTTTAACAACTACCGTCCACAGTTCTACTTCCGTACAACTGACGTGACTGGCGTTGTAACACTTCCAGAAGGCACAGAAATGGTTATGCCTGGCGATAACACTGAGATGTCAGTAACTCTCATCCAGCCAATCGCTATGGAAGATGGTCTTCGCTTCGCAATCCGCGAAGGTGGCCGCACAGTAGGTGCAGGTCGCGTTACAAAGATCAAGAAGTAAATCTTGTAGTAGTGGCGGTGGCCTAAAAACCACCGCCACTTAACAAGAAAGTTTGAAAATTTAACAACAGTTTGAACTAACGAAAGTAAAGAGGAGAACGACATGGCGGGACAAAAAATCCGCATTCGACTCAAGGCGTATGACCATGAGGTGATTGACTCATCAGCGAAGAAAATCGTTGAGACAGTTGAGCGCACTGGTGCAACCGTCGCGGGTCCAGTGCCGCTACCAACAGAGAAGAACACCTATTGCGTGATTCGCTCTCCTCACAAATATAAGGACAGCCGCGAGCACTTCGAGATGCGCACACATAAGCGCCTCATCGACATCATCGACCCAACACCTAAGACTGTTGATTCATTGATGCGTCTTGACTTGCCAGCTGGCGTCGACATCGAGATTAAGCTCTAAGGAAAGGACGAAAACTAATGACACGTACAGTTGTAACTCAGTCTTACGGTTCGTCCATCAAGGGCGTTCTCGGTAAGAAGCTTGGTATGACCCAAGTATTCGACTCTAATAACAAGATGATTCCTGTGACAGTAGTTTCAGTTGAATCATGCGTTGTTACATCGATTCGCACACCTGAGAAGGATGGCTACTCAGCTGTTCAACTCGGCTTTGGTGCAATCGATCCAAAGAAGGTTTCAAAGCCACTTGCGGGCCACTATGCAAAGTCAGGCGTCACTCCTCGACGCTCTGTTGCAGAACTGCGCACGCTCTCAGCTGCTGATTACACAGTAGGACAAGAGATTGGCGCATCAACATTTGCACCCGGCGATATGGTCGATGCAACTGGAACATCAACTGGTAAGGGAACTGCTGGCGTTATGAAGCGCCACGGCTTCGGTGGTCTTGGTTCTTCACACGGTGTGGATCGTAAGCACCGTATGCCAGGTTCAATCGGTGCATGTTCAACACCAGGTCGTGTATTCAAGGGAATGCGCATGATGGGTCGTATGGGTAACGAGAAGGTCACAACACAGAATCTTTTGGTTCAGGGTGTCGATCTTGAGCGCAACCTACTTCTTATCAAGGGTTCAGTCCCAGGTACCGATGGTGGACTCGTCTTTATCCGCTCAGCTGCCAAGAAGGCAATTGTTGAAACTGTAAAGGCTGGTATGTAACCATGGCGCTTACACTCGAAGTTAAGAATGCAGAAGGTAAGAAGGTTGGCTCAGTTGATTTGCCAGCAGATATCTTTGATGCGCAGACAAACATTCCTCTTATTCACCAAGTCGTAACAGCTCAATTAGCAGCTGCACGTCAAGGTACACAGAAGGCAAAGAACCGTGGAGAAACTTCAGGTTCAGGTAAGAAGCCTTTTAAGCAGAAGGGAACAGGTCGCGCTCGTCAGGGCTCAATCCGTGCTCCTTTGCAACGTGGTGGCGGTGCTGCACATGCAGTTCGTCCACGTTCATACTTCCAGCGCACACCAAAGAAGATGATCGCAGCAGCACTTCGCGGCGTTCTCTCTGACCGTCAGCGCAACGAGCGTATTCACGTTCTTGACTCTGTAACTGGAGCTCCTTCAACAAAGGCAGCACTGGCTGCAGTTCGTCAGTTCTCATCACGCAAAAACCTTTTGGTAGTTATCTCACGTAACGAGGACGCTGCATGGCGCTCACTTCGTAACGCTGATGATCTCCACCTTCTAGTACCAGATCAGCTCAATGCTTACGACATCTTGAAGTCAGATGACGTTGTCTTTTCAGAGACAGCGATCAAGGATTTCTTGAAGTTCAAGGCTTCTGACAAGGCAACTGGAAAGTCTGTTAAGTCAGTAGCACGCGAAAGTGAGGTATCTGCATAATGAAGGATCATCGCGATGTTTTGCTAGCGCCCGTTGTCTCTGAAAAGAGCTACGGATTGCTAGATGAAAACAAGTACACATTCCTAGTAGCAACAGATGCTAATAAGACAGAGATCAAGATCGCTGTTGAAAAGGTATTTGGAGTCAAGGTCATCAGTGTTAACACTATGAACCGTCAAGGAAAGAATAAGCGCACACGTTTTGGTGATGGAAAGCGCAAAGACACAAAGCGAGCAATCGTTCATGTGGCCGCTGGCGACCGTATCGACATCTTCGGAGGCCCTGTCTCGTAATTGAGATAGGACCTTAAAGAGAGGAAACCTCATGGCACTTCGCAAACTTAAGCCGACTACACCAGGTCAGCGTGGAGCAACTGTTCCAGATTTCGCAGAAATCACTCGCTCAACACCTGAGAAGTCACTTATCCGTCCAATTCACTCTAAGGGTGGACGTAATAATCAAGGTCGCATCACTGTTCGTCACCAAGGTGGCGGTCACAAGCGTGCATACCGTCTTATCGATTTCACACGAAATGATAAGGATGGTATTCCAGCAAAGGTTGCGCACATTGAATACGATCCAAACCGCACAGCGCGTATCGCACTTCTTCACTATGCAGATGGAGAAAAGCGTTACATCATCGCTCCAAATAAGCTTGAGCAAGGCGCAACAGTTGAGAACGGTCCAAAGGCCGATATCAAGCCTGGAAACAACTTGCCTCTTCGCAACATCCCAGTAGGTACAACTGTTCACGCAATCGAACTTCGCCCAGGTGGCGGAGCGAAGATCGCTCGTTCAGCCGGTGCATCAGTTCAGCTCGTTGCTAAAGATGGTCCATACGCACAACTTCGTATGCCATCTGGAGAAATCCGTAACGTTGATGTTCGTTGCCGCGCAACTGTTGGTGAAGTTGGAAACGCAGAACAAGGAAACATTAACTACGGTAAGGCTGGACGTAAGCGCTGGTTAGGCATTCGTCCATCTGTTCGTGGTGTTGTGATGAACCCTGTTGACCATCCTCACGGTGGTGGTGAAGGTAAGACCTCTGGTGGACGTCACCCAGTGACTCCTTGGGGTAAGCCTGAAGCACGTACTCGTAAGAAGAAGGCTTCAGATTCAATGATCGTCCGTCGTCGTAAGTCGAACAAGAAGCGCTAAGGAGCCCTCATGCCACGTAGTCTCAAGAAGGGCCCATTCATTGATGGGCATCTCACCAAAAAGGTGGATGCTCAAAATGAAGCCAATACAAAGAATGTCATTAAGACATGGTCACGACGTTCGATGATCTCGCCTTCAATGATTGGACACACAATTGCGGTACACGACGGCCGCAAGCATGTTCCTGTATTTATTACCGACGCAATGATCGGTCACAAGCTTGGTGAGTTCGCACCAACACGCACATTCCGCGGACACGTTAAAGATGATCGGAGAGCAACTCGTGCCTAATACACAAGACGCACTCGTAGCTCGCGCAGTATTGCGCGACATTCGCCACACACCACAGAAGGCTCGTCGCGTTGTCGACTTGGTTCGTGGAATGCGTGCCGATGAAGCACTGAACGTTCTTAAGTTTGCACCGCAGGCTGCAGGTTCAGATGTGTTCACACTTCTTAACTCTGCAATCGCAAATGCGAAGGCGCAGAACCCAGCAATCCGTGATGCTTCAGAGCTCTGGGTTGTAGAAGCACTCGTAGACGAGGGACGCACAATGAAGCGTTTCCGCCCACGTGCACAGGGTCGCGGTTTCCGTATCCTCAAGCGTTCAAGCCACATCTCAGTTGCTGTTAGCGATACAAAGGCGACCTCAAAGTCGATCTCTCGCACATCATCTCGTGCGCAGACACGTAACCCAAAGCGTTCAGATAAGTCTCCACTAGCAGAGAAGGGAGCGTCCAACTAATGGGTCAAAAAGTAAACCCACACGGCTTCCGTCTCGGCATCACAACTGAATTTAAGTCACGTTGGTATGCAGATAAGTTGTACAAGGATTACGTCAAGGAAGATGTCGAAATCCGCCGACTTATGCAGAAGGGCATGGAGCGCGCAGGCGTTTCACGCATCGAAATCGAGCGCACACGTGATCGTGTACGTATCGACCTTCACACTGCACGCCCAGGAATCGTTATCGGTCGTCGCGGACAAGAAGCTGACGTTCTTCGTCAGAAGCTTGAAAAGCTCACCGGCAAGCAGGTTCAGCTCAACATTCTCGAAGTGAAGAATCCAGAAATTGATGCACAGCTTGTTGCACAAGGAATTGCCGAGCAGCTTGCTGCACGTGTCTCTTTCCGTCGCGCAATGAAGAAGTCAATGCAGTCAGCGATGAAGGCAGGAGCTCAGGGCATTCGTGTTCAGTGCGGTGGTCGTCTCGGTGGTGCAGAAATGTCACGTTCTGAGTTCTACCGTGAAGGACGCGTTCCACTACACACACTTCGCGCTGATATTGATTACGGTTTCTACGAAGCTGCAACAACATTTGGTCGCTTGGGTGTAAAGGTGTGGATCTACAAGGGTGAAGTTATTGGTTCACGTGCAGAGCGTGCTGAAAAGGCACTTGCTGAAGCACGCGCTCCAAAGCCAGAACGCCGCGGACCACGTACACCACGTGCTCCACGCGCTGAGGTAACTACAACTCAAGCAGCTCCCGTTGCAGCAGATACAACTCCTGCAGCACCAGCAGAAGGAGGCGCGCAATAATGTTGATTCCTCGCAAGGTTAAGCACCGTAAGCAGCACCACCCATCACGATCAGGTGCGTCAAAGGGTGGAACACAGGTTGCATTTGGAGACTTCGGTATCCAGGCACTTGCTCCTGCATATGTGACAAACCGTCAGATTGAGGCAGCGCGTATCGCGATGACTCGTTATATCAAGCGTGGTGGAAAGGTTTGGATCAATATCTATCCAGATCGTCCACTAACTAAGAAGCCTGCTGAAACTCGTATGGGTTCCGGTAAGGGTTCTCCAGAATGGTGGATCGCAAACGTGAAGCCAGGTCGCATTATGTTTGAAATTTCAGGCGTAACAGAGGCTGTAGCTACTGAAGCTATGCGCCTTGCGATTCACAAGCTCCCAATGAAGTGCCGCGTTGTAAAGCGTGAGGAGGCATAACCATGGCGATTACTAATGAAGAACTTCGTCAGCTCACTGCTGAAGAGTTAACTGCAAAGCTTCGTGAAGGTAAAGAAGAACTCTTTAACCTTCGCTTCCAGGCTGCAACAGGTCAGCTCGAATCACATGGTCGTCTCGGTGCAGTTCGCAAAGAGATTGCTCGTATCTACACAATTATTCGTGAACGCGAATTAGGAATTGGAGGCGCCGCATAATGACAAATCCAGTTGAAGATCGCGGATCCCGTAAGACTCGTGAAGGCATTGTTGTCTCAGACAAGATGGATAAGACCATCACCGTTGAGGTTTCAAATCGTGTTTCACACGGTATGTACTCAAAGGTCATGAGCCGCACACACAAGCTCAAAGCACATGATGAGACAAACTCAGCAGGCGCAGGCGATCGCGTATTGATCATGGAAACACGACCAATCTCAGCATCAAAGCGCTGGCGTTTAGTTCAAATCATCGAGAAAGCTAAGTAAGGGGCGAATAAAAAATGATTCAACAAGAATCCCGCCTACGCGTTGCGGATAACACAGGAGCTAAAGAGCTTCTCTGTATTCGTGTACTCGGAGGATCAAAGCGCCGTTACGCAGGCATCGGTGACATCATCGTCTGTTCAGTCAAGGATGCAATTCCTGGTGGACAGGTTAAGAAGGGTGAAGTCGTTAAGGCTGTCATCGTTCGCACAGTTAAAGAGCGTCGTCGTCCAGACGGTTCTTACATCAAGTTTGACGAGAACGCAGCTGTCATCCTCAAGGCTGATGGCGAACCACGCGGAACTCGTATCTTCGGACCAGTTGCTCGCGAACTTCGCGACAAGAAGTTCATGAAGATTATTTCACTCGCTCCGGAGGTGCTCTAACCATGGCGAAGATTAAGAAAGATGACGAAGTTTTGGTTATCGCTGGCAAGAACAAGGGCGTAACCGGCAAGGTCCTTCATGTAGATGGATCCCGCGTAACTGTTGAAGGCGTTAATCGCATTCAGCGCCACACTAAGGAATCAACAACCGAACGTGGCGTCAAGGTTGGCGGAATCATTACACAGGAAGCATCAATCCATATTTCAAACGTCATGATCGTTGATGGAGATGGCAAGGCAACACGTCTTGGCGTTCGCACAACGGAAGACGGATCCAATGTTCGTATCTCACGTCGCACAGGAAAGGACATCTAATGAGCACAACTACAGATGTTCGTCTCAAGGCTCGCTATAAGAGCGAAATCCAACCAACGTTGAAGAGCGAATTTGGATATACAAATCCAATGCAGATTCCTACACTCGTCAAGATTGTTGTCAACATGGGTGTTGGTGAAGCTGCTCGTGATGCAAAGCTTATTGAAGGTGCCATTAAGGATCTTGCAATCATCACTGGTCAAAAGCCACAGGTCACCAAGTCACGCAAGTCAATCGCGCAGTTCAAACTTCGCGAGAACATGCCAATTGGTGCGCACGTCACACTTCGTGGAGATCGCATGTGGGAGTTCGCAGATCGCCTACTCTCAATCTCTCTTCCACGTATTCGTGACTTCCGCGGTCTTTCACCAAAGCAATTTGATGGAAAGGGCAACTACACCTTCGGTCTTACCGAGCAGGTTGTATTCCCAGAAATCGAACAAGACAAGATCGATCGCACACGCGGTATGGATATCACAATCGTAACTACAGCTAAGAACGATAACGAAGGTCGCGCACTACTTAAGGCGCTCGGCTTTCCTTTCAAGGAGGCATAAGAATGGCTAAAACATCACTAAAGGTTAAAGCTGCTCGCAAGCCAAAGTTCAAGGTTCGCGGTTACACACGTTGCCAGCGTTGCGGTCGTCCGCACTCTGTCTACCAAAAATTTGGAATTTGTCGCATCTGCTTCCGTGAAATGGCGCACCGCGGCGAACTTCCAGGTATCTCAAAGGCAAGCTGGTAAATCTACAAACGAAAAAAGTCCAGACAGATTGTTTGGATACTGATTCGAGAAAGGCCATAGGCCACGTATGACAATGACAGATCCAATCGCGGACATGCTTTCACGTCTGCGCAACGCGAACTCTGCCTACCATGACACGGTTTCAATGCCGTCATCATCGGTCAAGGTAAGAATTGCAGAGATCCTCAAGCAAGAGGGTTTCATTGCAGATCACCGCGTTGAAGCAACTACAACAGGAGTAGGTAAGAACCTTGTTCTTGACCTTAAATTCGGCACCAATCGCGAGCGTTCAATCGCTGGCCTTCGCCGCGTGAGCAAGCCAGGACTTCGCGTTTACGCAAAGTCAACTGCGCTTCCTAAGGTTCTCGGCGGACTTGGTGTTGCAATCATTTCAACATCTTCAGGTCTCTTGACTGATAAGCAGGCAAATAAGAAGGGTGTAGGCGGAGAAGTTCTCGCTTACGTATGGTAACCATCTAATGTCACGTATCGGTCGTATGCCAATCACCGTTCCAAGCGGTGTAGAAGTTTCAATCACAGGTCAGAACGTTGCAGTCAAGGGTCCTAAGGGATCTCTTGCAATTGCAGTTCCAGCACCTATCCAGGTTTCACAGGCAGAGGGTGTTATCACCGTTGCTCGTCCAAATGAAGAGCGCGTCACTCGTTCACTTCACGGTCTATCTCGCACACTTGTTGCGAATATGGTCCACGGAGTCACAACTGGTTACTCACTCACAATCAACATCGTCGGTGTTGGTTACCGTGTTGCTGAAAAGGGCAAGGATCTTGAATTCCAGCTCGGCTACAGCCACCCAATTAACTTCCCAGCCCCAGAAGGAATCACCTACAAGGTTGAGTCACCAACAAAGTTGATTATCAGCGGAATCGATAAGCAGCTCGTTGGAGAAACTGCAGCGAAGGTTAAGAAGCTTCGCAAGGCAGATCCATATAAGGGCAAGGGCTTGCGTCTTGAAGGCGAAGTTGTTCGCCGCAAGGCAGGAAAGGCAGGTAAGAAGTAATGGCAATCGGAGTTAAGGTCCGCAAGGGCTCAGCGCAGAACGCGCGTGCTCGTCGTGCTTTCCGTCTTCGTAAGAAGATCTCAGGCACACCATCACGTCCACGCCTCGTCGTTTCACGTTCATCACGTCACCTGTTCGTTCAGGTCATTGATGACACCACAAGCCAGACAATTGCTTACGCATCAACAATGGAAGCAGACCTACGCAAGGCATCTGGCGATAAGACAGATAAGTCAAAGCAGGTCGGAGCTCTCATTGCAGAACGCGCTAAGAAAGCTGGAATTTCTACAGTTGTCTTCGACCGCGCAGGTAATAAGTACCACGGTCGCATTGCAGCAGTTGCAGATTCTGCACGAGAGAACGGATTGGAGTTCTAATGGCTGTTAATCCAACTAACGATGCAGCACCTACAACTGGTGCACCTTCTAACCAAGGTAATGCAGGCAAAGGTCGTGGCGAACGCCGCGAACGCCGTGATGATCGCGAGAAGGAGAAGTCTCCATACACAGAGCGCGTGGTTTTCATTAACCGCGTGTCAAAGGTTGTAAAGGGTGGACGTCGCTTCTCATTCACAGCACTTGTGGTTGTGGGCGATGAGAACGGCACTGTCGGTATTGGCTATGGAAAGTCTAAGGAAGTTCCACAAGCTATTGCTAAGGCAGTTGAAGAAGCTAAGAAGTCATTCTTCACAGTCCCTCGCGTTCAAGGAACAATCCCTCACCCAGTTCAGGGCGAGACAGCAGCTGGTGTAGTTCTTCTTCGTCCAGCAAGTCCAGGTACCGGAGTTATCGCTGGTGGTCCTGTTCGTGCCGTACTCGAGTGTGCTGGTGTTAAGGATGTTCTTACTAAGTCTCTCGGTTCTTCAAATGCAATCAACATGGTTCACGCAACCGTTGCTGCACTGAAGATGCTCGAGTCACCTGCACAGATTGCAGCTCGTCGCGGTCGTCCGCTCGAAGATGTAGCACCTGCAGCAATTATCCGCGCTTCACAGATGACAGTTGGTGCCTAATGCCACGTTTGAAAATCACTCAGGTTAAGTCAACCGTTGGCAACAAGCCAGAGATTCGTAACACTGTTCGTTCACTCGGACTTAAGCGAATCAACGATGTTGTCGTTAAGGAAGATCGTCCAGAAATTCGTGGCATGGCAGTTGCTGCTCGCCACTTGATCAAGGTAGAGGAGGTCGAATAAAGATGACACTTAAACTTCATCATCTTCGTCCAGCTCCAGGTGCTAAGAAAGCTAAGACTCGTAAGGGTCGCGGTGAAGCATCAAAGGGTAAGACTGCAGGTCGCGGTGGAAAAGGTACTCACGCTCGTAACACGGTTCGCCCTGGTTTCGAAGGTGGTCAGCTTCCTCTCGTTATGCGTCTTCCAAAGCTTCGTGGTTTTAAGAACCCAGCTCGCATTGAATACCAGGCAGTGAATGTCTCAACAATCAACGCGCTCTTCCCAAAGGGTGGCGATGTCACTGTTGCTGATCTCATTGCAAAGGGTGCAGTTCGCGATTCCTTGCCTGTAAAGGTTCTTGGAAATGGCGATATCGCAGTCAAGGTTTCAGTTACAGCACATGCATTCTCAGCATCAGCGGTCGAAAAGATCTCTGCAGCTGGCGGATCAACAGCAACACTGTAAAAACAACTAGTCGTGATTTGATAGAGGGAGAAGATTGATGCTTTCAGCATTTGGAATGGCCTTTAAGACGCCAGAACTTCGTAAGAAAATCTTCTTCACTCTCTCAATCATGGCTTTGTTCCGTTTTGGATCTGTTGTCCCAACACCAGGTGTTTCATATGGCAACGTCAAGCAATGTATTGATCAGGCACAAGGTGGCGGACTCTTCGGTCTCATCAACTTGTTCTCTGGTGGAGCGCTCCTTCACCTATCAGTATTTGCACTTGGCATCATGCCTTACATCACCAGCTCAATCATTATTCAGCTGCTCACCGTGGTTATCCCACGTTTTGAAGCGCTTAAGAATGAAGGCCAGTCAGGAACAGCAACTCTTACTCAGTACACACGTTATTTAACAATTGGTCTTGCAATCTTGCAGTCAACAGGTTTGATTGCTGTTGCACGTACACCGGGACGTTTGATCTCAGGATGTTCACTTCCCATCATCCCTGATGCTTCATGGCAACGTATCTTGACGATGATCATCGTTATGACAGCCGGAACATCAGTAATCATGTGGCTCGGCGAACTCATCACAGATCGCGGCGTCGGTAACGGTATGTCTATCTTGATCTTTACATCGATAGCAGCAGGATTCCCAAGCCAGCTCTGGTCTATCAAGCTTCAAAAGGGCTTGTTTGCATTCCTCTTTGTCTGCGCGGTTGGAATTCTCGTTGTTGCTGCTGTTGTATTCGTTGAGCAGGCTCAGCGTCGTATCCCAGTGCAGTATGCAAAGCGCATGGTGGGACGTCAGGCATATGGCGGAACATCAACCTATATTCCAATCAAGGTAAACCAGGCTGGCGTTATCCCGGTTATCTTCGCTTCCTCCCTTCTTTATATCCCTTCTCTTCTTGTGAACTTCACCAATAGCCAAGCTGGCTGGGCTGTGTGGATTTCACGCAACTTGGTTCGCGGTGATCACCCTATTTATATGGCTGCATACGCAACTTTGATTATCTTCTTTACCTACTTCTATGTTGCAATCACATTTAACCCAGATGAGGTTGCAGATAATATGAAGAAGTACGGTGGATTTATTCCAGGTATTCGTGCAGGACGTCCAACATCTGAATACCTTCAGTATGTTCTCTCTCGCATTACAGCTCCAGGATCGCTCTATCTTGCACTCGTTGCAATCATTCCAATCCTTGCTCTCATCGTCTTCGGTGCATCACAGAACTTCCCATTCGGTGGAACTGCGATTCTCATTGTTGTCGGTGTTGGTCTTGATACTGCAAAGCAGATCGAGAGCCAGTTGCAGCAGCGTTCATATGAAGGTTTCTTGAAGTAATGCGTTTAGTCCTGGTAGGTCCACCAGGTGCTGGTAAAGGAACACAAGCTCAGTTTCTCGCCGCGCACTATTCGATTCCCCATATTTCAACCGGGGATATCTTCCGTGCAAATCTCAAGGCAAGCACACCACTGGGTCTGCAGGCTAAGGGCTACATGGATGCCGGTCAGTTAGTACCTGATGAAGTTACCAATGAGATGGTTAAAGATCGTCTGACTCATGATGATGCCGTCAACGGTTTTCTCCTTGATGGATTCCCACGTAATACCGTCCAAGCTGAAGTTTTGCGTGCATTTTTGAATGAAAAGCAGACACCACTGGAAGCTGTTCTAGAGCTTGCTATCGAAAATGAAATCATTATCAAACGTCTTTCTTCACGACGCACGTGTAAGGATTGTGGCGCTCCAGCATCCCCTGAAGCATTGAAGTGTGCATCATGTGGTGGCGAGCTGTATCAGCGTGAAGATGACAAGGAAGAAGTGATTGCAAAGCGCCTTGCTGTCTATGAAGAACAGACTGCGCCTATTGTTGATTTCTATCGCACAGAAGGCTTGCTCATCACAATTTCAGCTGATGGCGATGTTGCAGATATTACAGAGCGCGCGATTACTGCGTTAAGTCGCGTTCACGGCTAAATTACTTCTATGGCGATCCAGATAAAGAACCTTGATCAACTCAAGGTGATGCGTCGCGCTGGATTATTGGTGGGTCAGACTCTTCAAGTACTGCGTGAAAATATTAAAGCTGGCATGAGCACCGATGCACTTGATGCAATCGCTGTAGCCAACATCAAGCGTGGGGGAGGCACATCAAACTTCCTTGGCTATCACGGTTATCCCAAGACAATCTGTGTCTCTATCAATGATGAAATCGTTCATGGAATTCCAGGTCCTCGCATTATCAACGATGGCGATATTGTCTCTATCGATTGCGGTGCCATCATCGATGGTTGGCATGGAGATGCAGCTTTCTCTATCGGAATTGGAAACGTTGACCCTGCAGATCAGAAGTTGATGGATGTCTGTGAAGAATCAATGTGGGTAGGAATCGCAGCTGGTAAGAATGGTGGAAAGCTCTCAGATATTGGCTTTGCCATTGAGCAGTATGTGAATTCCCAAGGTAAGTATGGAATCTTGCAAGAGTATGGTGGCCACGGAATTGGCACTGAGATGCATCAAGAGCCACATGTTCTTAACTTTGGAAAAGCAGGAAATGGTCCTGAAATCATTCCTGGAATGGCACTTGCCATCGAACCGATGATCACTCGTGGAACCCATAAGACAAAGGTTCTGGCAGATGATTGGACCGTTGTGACGAACGATCAATCTCGTGGAGCTCACTTCGAAAATTCCTTTGTTATCTGCCCTGATGGCAAGCCGTTTGTCCTCACCTCCATCGATGGTGGCAAGGCAGAGCTTGCACGCTTTGGAATTGAGCCCTCCGACACACTTTCTTAGGCTCAAATATCCTGAAAATTGTTCTTGATATCAATCTGTTACCCGAAATCTATTCAATTTATCCATAGATACATCTAGCCTCTTCTCCACTGGCCCTGACTCACGGGGCGCCAAAAGGAGAACCCATGCTTAAGAAGAAAGTTATTGCGCTCGGTGTTGTGGCAATCGCTGCCTCACTTATTGCAGCGCCATCAGCAAATGCTGGTGCAAAGCCTGCTGCAAAGGCAAACGTTGGAGATGAATGTCTTCGCGACGGTACAAAAGCTGCAGGTCGCGGCGTAAACGGATCTGATCTCACATGTACCAAGGTTGCAACAGGAACATTCGCAGGATCACTTCGCTGGTGGTACCCAGAAATGAAGCCATACGGAACTCTTGAGTGGGTTTCATCATCTGCAATTGGTGGCGGTTACGGAACAACAGCAATCGCAATCGGTGATGCAATGAAGAAGGAAGGCCTTCTTAAGGATTACACCGTTACATATAAGACAAACGCACCACTTGGTCTTGGATATTTCTATGATCAAAAGGGTCGCAACGATCTTCTTCTCATAACAGGCTTTGCAATGCCTGGTGGACTTGCAACAAACGGTTCAAAGTTGACCATCACTACAGCAAATGCTGTAGCTGGAATCATGCGTGAAGCAGAAGCTTTCGCAGTTCCAACATCATCGAAGTACAAGACAATCAATGATTTGATGGCAGATATCAAGGCAAATCCAAAGACTGTCGCAATCGGTGGCGGAAACTACGGCGGCGTTGACCACGTAACAGTGGCGACTCTTGCTGCAACAGTTGGCGTTAAGGCAACTGACCTCAACTACATCCCTTACTCAGGTGGCGGTTCACTTACACCTGATGTAATCGGTGGTCGTGTTGCAGTTGGTATCGCTGGAACATCTGAATTCTCTTCATATGTTGCAGCTGGAAAGATGCGCCTCTTGGCTGTCACTTCTCCAAAGCCACTGAAGGTTGTTAAGGGTAAGACTCTCGTTCAGCAGGGTGTGGATCTCACATTCGGTAACTGGCGCGGAATTCTTGCTCCATCTGACCTATCACCAGCTGATCTGCTCAATACCCTCAAGGTCATTGATGCACTTCACTCAACACAGTCTTGGAAGGACACATTGGTCGCTAAGTCATGGATCGATGAGTACCGCGCTGGAGATGCATTCTCTAAGTGGATCAAGACAGAGAACACAGCAATCATCAACGTTCTCACCGATTTCAAGTTGATCAAGTAAGGTCAATTAGACATCAACGTTAAATTGCCTCAAGGCGGAAAGAGTGAGCTCACATTTGTGGGCTCACTCTTTCTCCTTGGCTTTATTGTTTTTCTGGATACAGCCCGCACAGAGCTTCCAGCATTTAACTTAACTGTTAGTCCGAAGGTATTTCCTTTTGCCATTGCCTTTCTTTTGATGGGTCTAAGCGCACTTCTCATTATCAATATTCTGCGCGGAGATCGCGCAATTCCTGAAGGTCTGGAACCAGAAGACCCTATTGAAAAATCTGATTACAAGACTTTTGCCATAGTTCTGGCATCTCTCTTTGCATTTCTACTTCTGATTGAGCGCGCTGGATTTATCATCGCCGCCACCATCACATTCTTCGGCATCACAGTGGCTTTCGATAATAAGAAGCATCTGCGGGCTGCTGTATTTGGCACCATATTCATCACGATTATTTATCTCTCATTCACCCACTTCCTCCACGTCCAGCTCCCTGCTGGCATTCTGAAAGGACTCTAATGAGTAGCGTCCATTCACTGATCGATGGCTTTGCAAGTGCGCTGTCATTAAGCAACCTTGGTTTCGGACTTCTCGGTACATTCCTTGGAACTCTTGTTGGCGTGCTTCCCGGAATTGGACCAGCACTCGCGATCGCACTCTTACTTCCAATTACCTACACTGTCAGCCCAGCATCAGCCCTGATTATGTTTGCAGCTATCTATTACGGCGCTATGTATGGTGGATCGACGACTTCAATTTTGCTTAATACCCCTGGAGAATCAGGTTCAGTAATGACTGCCCTTGAAGGCAACAAGATGGCGCGCAATGGTCGTGCTGGTGCTGCCCTTGCAACAGCTGCAATCGGTTCATTCGTGGCTGGAACGATTGCAACTGCAATCTTGGCATTCACTGCGCCTTCTATTGCAGATATGGCGATCAAAGTAGGCGCTGCAGACTATGTAGCACTCATGCTGGTTGCATTTACAACAGTCTCTTCACTCCTGGGAAGCTCGCAAATTCGCGGATTTATCTCACTAGCAGTTGGCCTTGTTCTAGGACTTGTTGGTGCAGATCTTCAATCAGGTCTTTCCCGTCTTACCTTTGGTAACCAGTCTGCAGTTGAAGGTATTGAGACAGTTCCTGTCATTGTCTCCATCTTCGCACTCGGTGAAGCCCTCTATATTGCAAGCCGATTTAAAGATGAAGGCTGGAACATTATTCCTATGAAGGGCAAAGCCCTGATGACTCGTGAGGATTGGAAGCGTTCCTGGATGCCATGGCTTCGTGGAACTGCATTAGGTTTTCCACTCGGAGTAATCCCTGCAGGTGGATCTGAAGTACCTACATTCTTAAGCTACTCAGTAGAGAAGAAGTTATCGAAGAACCCTGAAGAGTTTGGTCATGGAGCTATTGAAGGTGTTGCGGGTCCAGAGGCTGCCAATAATGCAAATGCTGCTGGCGCTCTCGTTCCACTCTTAGCCTTAGGCCTACCGACATCTGCAACTGCAGCGGTAATTCTTGTAGCTTTCCAAACTTATCAAATTCAACCGGGACCAACGCTATTCCTCACTAATGGTGCGCTGATCTGGACATTGATTGCTTCCCTCTTTATTGGAAACACACTTCTCTTGGTACTAAACCTTCCGCTGGTACGTGTGTGGGTTCAATTGCTAAAGGTTCCACGCCCATATCTCTTTGCGGGCATCGTTACCTTTGCAATGTTGGGCGCTTACGCTCTCAATACATCGACCTTCGATGTCGAAGTGGCCATTGCAATCGGAATTGTTGGATTCTTATTCCGCCGATTTGGAATGCCAATCACCCCACTTATTCTCGGTTTAATTCTTGGACCGAACCTAGAACTTCAATTCCGACGCGCACTTCAAATTAGCGCGGGGGATTACGGAACTCTGTGGGCATCACCGCTCTCAAAGGTCCTCTACGCAGTGCTATTGCTTGCTCTCTTCACACCAATTATTACTCGCGTAATGAAGAAGGTTCGTAAGGACGCTCACGCGTAATCGTGATGTCTCAATCTCGATGGGCTACAAAATTACTTTATAGCTCTGCGATAACTCAAGGCGCGATCTACGTCATCAGACCGATGATCACTTATCGCGCACTTGAGTTAGATGCTTCGGCATCAACGATTGGATACATCGCGGCTGTCTACGCGCTCTTTCCAGTCCTACTTGCTCTGACTTTTGGCAAGATGGTGGGGCAGATAGGTGAAGGTCGTTTCATCATCATCGGAACTTTCTTCATCGGGGTATCGGCTGCGCTTCTGCTGACTGCACACTCTCTCTTTCTCTTAGCAATAGCAGCTGCACTCTCAGGCCTTGCACACCTTGCCTGTATGGTGGGCGGGCAGACGATGGTTGCACTCAAAAGTCCAACGGATCAATATGAAGAACATTTTGGACGCTACACATTTAGCGCATCTCTCGGGCAAATGGTTGGGCCAATTCTTGCAACTCTTGTTGCAGGTTCTACGGGTGTGATGCCGAAATCAACCAGTGCTGCATTTGCACTCGCACTCGCATTATCTGCAATCGCCATGGTTCCGGTTATTTCGTGGCGAAATGAGCCACCCACTGTGCGCGGCCGCAAAGAAGATTCTGGTGCGCTGCGCGCTGCAGGAAAATTACTGAAGAAACCTGGAATCTTTGCAGCGATCTTTACCTCCCTTGCTATCTCATCGACTGCAGATATTTTGGTGGTCTTCTTGCCTCTCTATGGAAATGAGAATCAATTCTCTGCACTCTCCATAGGAATCATCATCTCTATTCGCGCTGCAACATCGATGGCATCTCGCTTCTTTCTAGGTCGCCTCAGTGCACGATTTAGTGCCCGTCAATTAATCAGGACGAGCAATCTCATCTCTATTGCAATGTGTGTTGCGATGGCATTTGCACCGAATGCATGGGTGCTTGGAGCAGTTGTCTTTGTTGCAGGATTCTCACTTGGAGTGGGGCAACCTTTGACAATGACTTTGATTTCTCAACTCACAGCCCCTGATGAGAGAGCTCTTGCGGTCTCAACTCGCCTGACTGGCAATCGCCTTGGCCAATTCGTAGTCCCAGCGGTGGCTGGGTTGGTGGCAGCCTCTGCTGGAGCCAGCGCTGTCTTTATAGGCCTTGCGATCCTGGTTTCGACGACATTTATCCCTCGCCAATAGGGGTTTAATACCCCATTTCTAGCCAATTTCCCTTATAAGGGGGGTCGGCAATAGAATCTCCCTTCGCGCTCCAAGAAATCCATAGGGTTTTTCGGGGTTCGACCCTGTTCGTTCATATGAAATAAGAGAAGAAGGTATTGATCCTTGGCAAGTAAAGATGGTGCGATCGAAATCGAAGGCACTGTTGCTGAGGCGTTACCTAACGCAATGTTTCGTGTTGAGCTAACAAATGGACACAAGGTCTTGGCACATATCAGTGGAAAGATGCGAAAGAACTACATTCGTATTCTGCCTGCTGACCGTGTGATCGTAGAGCTCAGTCCATACGACCTTACAAAGGGTCGAATTATTTACCGTTACAAGTAAGTAATTCGCCACAAAGAAAAGGAAAATCGCGTGAAGGTTAATCCAAGCGTGAAGAAGATTTGTGACAAGTGCAAAGTCATTCGTCGCAAAGGTCGCGTAATGGTGATCTGCGAAAATCTTCGTCACAAGCAGCGTCAAGGCTAAGGCCAAGACAAAAGAAAGTACGCGTGATGCGACTTAACTAGAAATAGTTAAGACCCCCGGACCGGTAGGCCAGGGCTCGACAGAATGTCGAGGAGCATTGCGGAGGACCTCCGGATACAGAAACGGTTGAATACATGGCACGTCTAGTCGGTGTCGATCTTCCACGCGAAAAGCGTGTTGAGATTGCACTCACCTATATTTTCGGAATGGGTCTCACCCGTTCCCACGAAACGCTTAAGGCAACTGGGATTTCTCCAGATACCCGCGTTAAAGATTTGCAAGAATCAGAGCTTGCTCAGCTTCGTGAATACATCGAAGCTAACTACAAAATCGAGGGTGATCTCCGCCGCGAAATCGCAGGCGATATCCGTCGTAAAGTTGAAATCCAGAGCTACCAAGGTATTCGTCACCGCAAGGGACTTCCTGTACGTGGTCAGCGCACACATACAAACGCTCGTACTCGTAAGGGTCCACGTAAGGCAATTGCCGGTAAGAAGAAGGTGACTAAGTAATGGCCGCTCCTAAGGTAAAGACCGCTGCCCCAGCAAAGGGCAAAGTAAAAATTCGTAAGAAAGAGAAGAAGAATGTTGCAGTAGGTAAGGCTTTCATTAAGTCGACCTTTAACAACACAATCATCTCTATTACAGATCCAACAGGCGCTGTTATCTCTTGGGCTTCATCTGGCCAAGTAGGTTTCAAGGGCTCACGTAAGTCGACTCCATTCGCAGCACAGTTAGCCGCAGAAGCAGCAGCTCGTCGCGCACAGGAGCACGGCCTCAAGAAGGTAGATGTATTCGTAAAGGGACCTGGTTCCGGACGCGAAACTGCAATCCGTTCATTGCAAGCAGCAGGCCTAGAAGTTGGAGCTATCTCAGATACAACTCCAGCTCCACACAATGGCTGCCGCCCACCGAAACCTCGTCGAGTTTAAGGAAGGAAGAGAATAAATGGCTCGTTATACCGGAGCAGACTGCAAGCGTTGCCGTCGCGAAAAAGTAAAGCTCTTCCTTAAGGGCTCAAAGTGCGATGGACCAAAGTGTCCGATCGAATCACGTCCTTATCCACCAGGACAGCACGGCCGCGGCCGTTCAAAGGAATCTGAATACCTATTGCAGATGCGTGAGAAGCAGAAGTGCGCACGTATCTACGGTGTTCTCGAAAAGCAGTTCCGTGGTTACTACGAAGAGGCGAACCGCAAGCAGGGCAAGACTGGTGAAAACCTTCTCGTCATCCTTGAGACACGTCTGGATAACGTTGTATTCCGCGCAGGATTTGCAAAGTCACGTGACATGGCGCGCCAGATGGTTCGCCACGGTCACTTTCTTGTAAATGGTAAGAAGGTAAACATTCCTTCATTCCGCGTGACTCCAATGGACATCATTGATGTTCTTCCAAAGTCACACGACCTCACACCATTTATCGTCGCAAGCGCAGAGTTCGGTGAGAAGTCTGTTCCAGCGTGGATGGAAGTTGTCGCAGCACAGATGCGCATCATCATCCACGGCGTACCTGCTCGATCAATCATCGATACACAGGTTCAAGAACAGCTCATCGTTGAGCTCTACAGCAAGTAATTTTTTCTACCCCCTAGAGGAAATCAAATAGTGGATTTCCGCGAGAAGAAAGAGGAGCACCAGTGCTAATTGCACAACGCCCAACGCTTAGCGAAGAAGTAATTTCCGAGAACCGCTCACGTTTCATCATTGAACCGCTTGAGCCAGGTTTCGGCTACACACTCGGCAACTCAATGCGCCGTACATTGCTTTCATCTATTCCAGGTGCAGCAGTGACAAGCATTCGCGTTGCTGGAGCTCTCCACGAGTTCACAACACTTGAAGGTGTGAAGGAAGACCTCACAGATATCGTCTTGAACATTAAGAACCTAGTTCTTTCAAGTGATAACGATGAGCCTTCTGTTATCTACATCCGCAAGTCAGGTGCAGGCGCTGTCACAGGTGCTGATATTGCTGTTCCAAGTGGCGTAGAAGTTCACAACCCTGAACTCCACATCGCAACACTGAACGGCAAGGCAAACCTCGAAATCGAACTTACAGTTGAGCGCGGTCGCGGTTACGTGACTGCAGTTCAGAACAAGCAAGCTGGAGCAGAGATTGGTCGCATTCCTGTTGACTCAATCTATTCACCAGTTTTGAAGGTTACATACAAGGTTGAAGCAACTCGCGTTGAACAGCGCACAGACTTCGACCGTCTTGTTGTTGATGTCGAGACAAAGCCATCAATGAAGCCACGCGATGCTGTTGCATCAGCTGGTAAGACACTTGTAGAACTCTTCGGTCTTGCACGCGAACTCAATCTTGATGCTGAAGGTATCGAGATGGGGCCATCTGTTATGGATGCTGCCCTTGCTGCAGATCTTGCTCTTCCCATCGAAGATCTCGATCTCACAGTCCGTTCATATAACTGCTTGAAGCGCGAAGGCATTCACACAGTGGGAGAGCTCGTCAACCGTTCAGAGGCTGACCTACTCGACATCCGTAACTTTGGATCTAAGTCAATCGACGAGATCAAGGCGAAGCTTGTATCAATGGGAATGTCTCTTAAGGACAGCCCAGCAGGTTTCGATCCATCACAACACCAGAACTACAACGTGTCAGATGAAGACTTCGCTGACGCAGATCAGGCATAAGGGAGAAGACAATGCCAAAGCCAACTAAAGGTCCTCGTCTGGGTTCAGGCCCATCACATGAGCGCTTGATTCTTCGTACTCTTGCTGAGCAGTTGTTCGAGCACGGAAAGATCACAACTACAGAGGCAAAGGCGAAGCGACTTCGTCCACTTGCTGAAAAGTTGATCACATTCGGTAAGAAGGGTGACCTTCCAGCTCGTCGCCAAGTGATGGCACGTATTGCTAACAAGAGCGTTGTTCACAACCTCTTTACAGTAATCGCTCCAACATTTGCTAACCGCGAAGGTGGATACACACGTATTACAAAGATTGGTCCACGTAAGGGCGATAACGCTCCTATGGCAGTAATCGAACTCGTAACAGAGAAGTAATCCGTACGTTCCAATAGCGTAATTCTTATGGCCAAACCCACTCTCCATCCCGAGAGTGGGTTTCGTCGTTTACGCATTGATATCGCATATGACGGCACCAACTTCTATGGGTGGGGCGCTCAACCTGACCGACGCACGATTCAAGATCTTGTTGAAGAAGCAATCTCGCGTATTTCGCGAGTAGATACAAAATCCATCGTTGCAGGCCGCACTGATGCAGGTGTGCATGCCACTGGCCAAGTCATCCATGTTGATGTCCCTGATGCGATCTTTGATGGTGAACTTAACTACATAGATTTTCGGTACAAACTCAACCGCATCCTCGATGAAGATGTGCGTATCATGTCAATTACTGATGCACCGAGCGGCTTTCATGCGCGCTTCTCAGCGCTGCGCCGCCACTACATCTATAAATTAATCGATAACAATGATGTGATTCCTCCTCTTACACGCCACGATGTTGCATCCTGGTATCGACCACTGGATGTCGATCGTATGAATGAGGCAAGTAAGCTTGTCCTTGGCCACCATGATTTTGCAGCATTCTGTAAATTCCGAGAGGGCAGCACAACAATTCGCTCCCTTGAAAAGTATGAGTGGATGCGCACAGATGATGGCGTGCTGGTGGCAGATGTCGTCGCCGATGCCTTCTGTTATTCGATGGTGCGCAATCTTGTGGGAGCAGTTGTCTGCGTGGCAGATGGCCGTAAAGAGCCGAGCTGGATTGCAGAGTTATTGGCTAATAAGGAGCGAGTCTCTGATTCATTGGTATTTCCTGCTCGCGGCCTGACTCTCTATCAAGTGGATTATCCAAGTGATGATCAGCTCCTAGAACGGGCAAAAATCACAGTTTCCAAGCGTGGGCAAGGGGCGAATGAGGCTGATTAGCCGATTTGGCTCGGGCCTAGAAGGGCAGGTAAAGTAGCCCCCCTGCACCAGCAAGGTGCGCCATGTAAGTCCATACGCTCAAAGAAAAGAAGAAGGTAATAAAGCATGCGTACATATAGCCCAAAGGCAGGCGACGCCGTCCGTAAGTGGCACGTCATCGATGCACAAGATGTTGTGCTCGGTCGTCTTGCAACTCACGCTGCAGTTCTTCTTCGCGGTAAGCACAAGGCGACATTCGCCCCACACATGGATATGGGTGACTTCGTCATCGTTATCAATGCAGAGAAGATCGCACTCTCTGGGACAAAGGCAACAACAAAGTTTGCACACCACCACTCAGGTTTCCCAGGCGGTCTTACATCAACTGTCTATGGTGAATTGATTGAGAAGCACCCGACACGCGCAGTAGAGAAGGCGATCAAGGGAATGCTTCCTAAGAACCGTCTTGGCGCACAGGTTGCATCAAAGCTCAAGGTCTATGCAGGTCCAGAGCATCCACATGCTGCGCAAGCTCCAACACCATATGTTTTCACTCAAGTTTCTCAAGTAGCGAAGTAAGGGATAAGTAAATAAATATGTCAGATACAACTTTTAACGAGATCGACGAGACAGAGACACCTACTTCTTACTCTTCATCAACACCAGCGGCTGCAACTAACCGCAAGGCAATCACAGCACCAGGTGCTGGAACAGGTCGCCGTAAGGAAGCAGTCGCTCGCGTTCGCCTCGTACCAGGTACAGGTCGCTGGGTAGTTAACGGCAAGACTCTCGATGGTTACTTCCCGAATAAGGTTCACCAACAGCTCGTCTCTGAACCATTTCGCACAGTAGGTGCTGAAAATACATACGATGTATTTGCACGCATCAACGGTGGTGGAGTTTCAGGTCAGGCTGGCGCGCTACGTCTCGGCGTTGCTCGTTCATTGAATGAGATCGACACAGAAGCAAACCGCCCAGCTCTCAAGAAGGCTGGCTTCCTCAAGCGCGATGCTCGCGTTATCGAACGTAAGAAGTACGGTCTGAAGAAGGCGCGTAAGCGTTCACAGTACTCAAAGCGTTAATTCTTTTTATCTCGCTATCCCGTTTGTTCCTGCAGTAAAGGAGTTGTTATGGCTCTCTTTGGAACAGACGGGATTCGTGGTTTAGCAAACGGTGAAACTCTCACAGCAGAAATCGCTGTCGATGTTGCAGTAGCTGCAGCTCATATTCTCGTTGAATCATCTTCTAATAAGGGCAAGCGCCCTCGAGCAATCGTGGGTCAAGATTCACGCGCATCAGGTGAATTCCTAGAGGCAGCAGTTGCTGCAGGTCTTGCAAGTGCTGGCGTTGATGTTTATCGCGTCGGCGTTCTTCCCACACCAGCAATTGCATATCTCGTGGGTGAATCTGGCGCCGATCTTGGTGTGATGATTTCAGCATCGCATAACCCAATGTCAGATAATGGAATTAAGTTGTTCTCACGCGGTGGCGGAAAGCTCGATGATGCTATTGAAGCTGCGATTGAAAAGCGTATGGATGAGCCATGGACTCGTCCCACAGGGCGCAATGTTGGTCGTATTACCTTTGATGAGACAGCGCGTGATCGCTATGTGAGCCACCTGCTTGCATCTGTTTCAACTCCTCTTGCAGGACTCAAGATTGTCATTGATTGTGCCAATGGCGCATCTTCAGTTGTGGGACCTCTTGCCTATGAGAAGGCAGGAGCAACAGTCGTTGCCATCCATCACATACCTGATGGATGGAATATCAATGAGAATTGCGGATCTACTCACCTTGAAGATTTACAAGCACGCGTTGTTAAAGAAGGCGCTGACTTTGGTATTGCCCATGATGGAGATGCTGATCGCTGCCTTGCAGTAGATGCACAGGGAAATGTGATTGATGGCGATGCAATTATGACAATTCTTGCTCGTGGATTTAAAGAGCGCGGTGCGCTGAAGTCCAACACCATCGTTGGCACAGTGATGAGCAACCTTGGTTTTATGCAAGCAATGAAAGAAGCTGGAATTGAAGTCATCACCAGTGCAGTGGGTGATCGCTATGTTCTTGAGAAGATGCTGGAAGGTGATTTCTCATTGGGCGGTGAACAATCAGGCCACCTGATTATGCGCGAGTTTGCCAACACAGGAGATGGAATCCTTACTGCTCTTCAATTAGCTCAAGAGGTAGTGCGCACTAAGAAGACTTTGGCAGATCTTGCTGCAACGATGAAGCGTTTTCCTCAAGTTTTGATCAACGTTCCTCATGTTGCTAAAGACAAGCTCAGCACATCTCAGGTGATTACCGATGCTGTTGCCAAAGCTGAAGCAACTTTGGGCAGTCATGGTCGAGTATTACTTCGCGCATCTGGCACAGAACCTCTCATTCGAGTCATGGTCGAAGCCTCGAGTGATAACCTTGCACAAGAAATCGCAGCATCACTTGCTGCAACCGTTAAGGCAGAACTGGGGAACTAATTCGTGTGCGGAATCGTGGGTTACACAGGACCACAATCTGCATTCACGCCCATCGTTGAAGGACTTCGTCGCCTTGAATACCGTGGCTATGACTCAGCAGGTATCGCACTCGGCACCGGCACATCTTTATTTGTAGAAAAGCGTGCAGGAAAGCTTGCCAATCTTGAAGGCGCACTTCCTGCAAATCTTCCGACCGTTCACTCAGGTATTGGCCACACTCGTTGGGCAACCCATGGCGGACCAACAGATCGCAATGCCCACCCGCATCTTGATAACGAAGGCAAGCTTGCTGTTATTCACAACGGCATCATTGAGAATTACTCAGAGCTCAAAGCAGAACTTGAAAATCGTGGCCATACGTTTGAATCAGAGACTGATACAGAATCTGTGGCTCACCTGCTCTCTGAACTTCGCAAAGAATATAAAGGTGACTTAACAGCTGCGATGAGAGCTGCGGTCAAGCGCCTTCGTGGCTCTTTTACTCTTCTTGCAATTCATGCCGATGCACCACAGACCATTGTTGGTGTGCGCCGTAATTCACCTTTGGTTGCAGGTTTAGGTGATGGTGAAAACTTCTTGGCATCAGATGTTGCAGCCTTTATCGATTACACAAAGCGCGCTGTTGAACTAGGCCAAGATGAAGTAGTGACTATCAATCCTGATGGGATTGCTATCTGCGATTTAGATGGCAAGGCGCTGGCCTTGAAAGAGTATGAAATCACCTGGGATGCGGCAGCTGCGCAGAAGGGCGGCTTTGCCCACTTTATGTTGAAGGAGATCTTCGATCAGCCTAAGTCAATTGCAGATACTTTGATTGGTCGCTTGAGCGATAGCAATCAGATTCAGCTCGATGAGCTACATATGAGTGATGATGAAATCAAGAAGATTAAGCGCATCTCAGTTATTGCATGCGGAACTGCTTATCACGCTGGAATGGTTGCAAAGTATGCGATTGAAAAGTGGGCGAAAGTTCCTGTTGATGTTGAGATTGCTTCTGAATATCGCTATCGCGACCCCATCGTTGATAAAGATTCACTTGTGATCGCTATTTCACAATCCGGTGAAACGATGGATCTCCTGATGGCTGTGCGCCATGCAAAGGCTGCAGGTGCTCGAGTATTGGCAGTGTGTAATACAAACTCTTCAACGATTCCTCGTGAATCAGATGCTGTTCTCTATACACATGCTGGCCCTGAAATTGCAGTTGCTTCTACTAAGGCATTTCTGACGCAGATTGTTGCCGTCTATCTCATCGGACTCAAATTGGCACAGGTGCGCGGCACACTTACCGATGCACAGGTAAAGAGCCTCTATATCGAAATGCTTGAGCTACCAGGACAGGTTGAACAGATTCTTGAAACCATTGAGCCACTTCGTGAGCTGACTCGTAAGTTTGTTAAGAACAACACTGTTCTCTTCTTAGGTCGTGGCATCGAATATCCAGTAGCACTTGAAGGTGCGCTCAAGCTCAAAGAGCTTGCCTATATCCATGCTGAAGGTTTTGCAGGTGGAGAACTTAAGCACGGTCCTATCGCTTTGATTGAAGAAGGAACTGCAGTGATTGCAATCCTTCCAGCCAAGGATGAGCACGCACTAGATGAGAAGATGTTGAGCAATATTCAAGAGGTGAAGGCACGTGGTGCTCGCGTGATCGTAATCGCGCCCGAAGGTGCTGAAGTTATTGGTGCAGAGCACATCATTCGTATTCCTGTTGCTTCACCTCTTTTCCAACCAGTTCTTGCCACCGTTCCTCTTCAAGTATTCGCTTATGAAATCGCAGTTGCACGTGGCACTGATGTTGATCAGCCACGTAACTTAGCAAAATCAGTCACCGTAGAATAAAGATGAGCACTTTCCCTGATCTTCGCAAAGCGCAGATGCGCCGTGCTCTCAACTGGTCTGCTTGGCTCTTTACAGGTTATCTCTTCACTACTTATATCGTTTTAACAGATGGCTTCTTAGTCCGCATCGACCGCGAGCTCAACAATTGGCATCACCCAAAGTTTCATGGATTCTCATACTTTGTAGTGCGTCGCTTAGATGATCTTGGTCTTCGAAGTGTTTCTGGAATCGCACTCATCATTGTCGGTTCTTATATTGCGATACGTTTTAAAACATGGAGACCGGTCAATTTAGGTTTATTGGCATTCATCACACTCAACGTTGTTGTTGGTGCATTTAAATATGCACTAGGTCGCACCAAACCTCGAATGGGGCTGGATATCTTGCATGCAGGTGGAATGTCATATCCCAGTGGACATGCCTCCAATGCAATTCTTATCTGGGGAGTTATTGCATATTTGATTTATCGCTATGCACACGTGGATAGATATAACGGTCGCCTTGCTAGTGCTGCCGTTGGTGCACTAGCCCTTACAGTCTGCACCGTTTCTCTCATCCGCAATACACATTGGTTTTCTGACCTCTTTGGTGGCTTACTTTTAGGGTCAGCTCTCTTAGTTCTCATTATCGCTATCGATCGCTTCTTTCCATCTGATAGCCAACTTCACTAGGGGCTAATACACTCACTCCCATGATTGATGGAATCGGCATCGATGTCGTGGATATTGCCCGATTCCTCGAATCCCTAGAGCGCACACCAGGTCTTCGCGAAAAGCTCTTCACTGAATCAGAGCGCACGCAATCTTCGCAATCACTCGCTGCGCGCTTTGCTGCAAAAGAAGCACTCTATAAAGCCTTAAGCCCAAGCCATGGATTGCATTGGCATGATGCCGAAGTCATCAACCAACCAAACGGTAAACCTGAATTTCTCTTCCGCGGTGAGATCGCAGATCTCGTTGATGGTGCGAGTGTGCACCTCTCTCTTTCTCATGATGCTGGAATTGCATCTGCCATGGTGGTGGTTGAGCGATGAGAGCAGAGGCAATCGTTGATCTCAGCGCAATCAAGCACAATGTTGAGTTATTAAAGAAGGCTGCAGGAACCAATTTGCTTGCAGTGGTGAAGGCAGATGCCTATGGACATGGACTTATTCCTGTTGCACAAGCAGCACTTTCTGCAGGAGCTGATTATTTGGGAGTAGCACTGCTTGAAGAGGCAATTGCTCTTCGCGAGGCAGGTATTGATGCACCCATCTTGGCATGGCTTGTTCAACCGGGATCAGATTTTAAGAAGGCGATTGAACTTGATATTGAGTTAGCGGTTGCATCCCTTGCCGCCCTGAAAGAGATTTCTGATGCATCAATTGCAAAGAAAGCCAAAGTGCATTTAGAGGTTGATACAGGAATGTCACGTGGTGGGTTCCTTAGTGAATGGGACTTACTTGAGGCATCACATCTTGTGAATGTGGAGATTGTTGGAATCTTCTCTCACTTTGCTCGCGCAGATGAACCGGATGAAAGACAGAATTTAAATCAGATGGCTCGCTTTAATGAGATGGTTGCACGGGTGCACGAACTTGGATTTACCACTGTTATTCGCCATCTTTCTAACTCTGCCGCAACTCTTAAAAACCATGCAGCTGCATTCGACATGGTGCGCGTAGGTATTGCTATATATGGACTATCACCAGATGTGAATACATTAGGTACTTCGCAGTCATTGGGATTACGGCCTGCGATGCAATTACGAGCAGCGCTGTATTTAGTGAAAGATGTTCCGGGCAATACTCCTGTTGGATATGGAGCAACAGAGAGCACGAGTGGCGATACCAAACTCGGTGTTGTTGCGATGGGTTATGCAGATGGCATTCCACGTGTTGCTCATGATGCAGGAGTGTGGTGTGCAGGAAAGAAAGCACCGATTATTGGACGAGTCTCTATGGATCAATTCGTCGTCGATTTGGGCGCTGCATCAAAGGCTAAGTCGGGGGATTGGGTTGTTGTATTTGGAAATAGTTCCCATGGTGAATACACAGCCGATGATTGGGGTGCTGCATCTGGCTCAATTAATTACGAGATAGTCACACGAATTGGTCCTCGTGTGCCTAGAATCTATTCAGCTCATGTCTACTAATACGCCACTTCTCCACGCCGAACGAGTCTCTGTCTCCTTCGGTGGCCTTCGCGCTCTCCATGATGTCTATCTGCAGCTCAATGAGAAAGAAGTTGTTGGCGTTATCGGACCTAACGGGGCTGGCAAGACAACACTCTTCAATGCAATCTGCGGACTTGTTACTCCAGATTCTGGAACGTTCTCATTTGAAGGAAAGCAACGTTCATGGCCGCGCACTGATGAATTAGCCGATCTTGGTATCGCGCGCACCTTGCAAGGTGTCGGACTCTTTCCTGATCTCACAGTTCTTGAAAATGTGATGATTGGTGCACAGAAGTTTGCAAAGACAGGTTTGATATCTGCAAGCTTTGGACGCAATACAAAAGATGAAGCAGATCTTGCAGATCGTTCTATGGCCGCCCTTGAGCGCGTTTATGCAGGAGCACTTGCCCACCGCCGCGCAAACACACTTTCTTATCCTGATACTAAGCGCGTTGCTATAGCGCGAGCACTGGTGAGTGAACCAAAAGTTTTGATGCTTGATGAACCCGCAGGTGGATTGGGTCCTCAAGATATTGAATGGATGAATGGACTGATTCGTAATCTCGCCGTTCATATGTCAGTCTTAATTGTTGAACACCATATGGATGTAGTGATGTCAGTCTGTGATCGCCTCTATGTTCTTAACTTTGGTGAAGTAATTTCAAGTGGATCCGCCGACGTTGTTCGTCGTGATCCTGCAGTCATTGCTGCCTACCTTGGGACGGGGGCATAAGTTGAGCCTTGTAGTTAAAGATCTCACCGTTGATCACGGTGCAATTCGCGCCATTAGCGAAGTCTCATTCACTGTTGAAACTGGAAAGCTTTCTGCTGTCATCGGCGCAAATGGCGCTGGTAAATCCACACTACTTCGCACTCTCTCAGGTCTTAATAAGGCAACTGAAGGAAGTGCGCATTGGGGCGAACACAATCTTTTGCATGGCAAGCCAGAGTCTCACGTGCGAAGCGGTGTCTCGCATGTCTCTGAAGGTAAATCCGTTGTTGCAGAACTTACCGTTGAAGAAAATCTCGATTTAGGAGCGCTCTGGCGTCGCAATAAGAAGGAAGCTGCAGAATCTAAGAAGCAAGCCCTTGAACTCTTTCCACGTTTAGGTGAGCGCCTTAGCCAGCGTGCGGATACGTTATCTGGCGGAGAACGTCAGATGCTTGCAATCGGTCGCGCTTTAATGTCTAAACCAAATCTCTTGCTCCTTGATGAACCCTCACTTGGTCTTGCTCCTCTTGTGATTGAACAGATTTTTCAGACTATCCGCGGAATTGTGGACTCGATGGGTCTGACAGTTGTCTTGGTTGAACAGAATGCAATGGGAGCGCTCAAGATTGCAGATACTGCAGTGGTTCTTAATCTTGGACGAGTTGCAACATCTGGAAGCGCTTCTGATCTCATCGCCGACCCAGCAGTACGCGCTGCTTACTTGGGGTACTGATGATTCAATTTATTAATATGCTCTTCATCGGAATCGGTGCTGGTTCTATCTATGCGCTGATGGCGATTGCCATGGTTTTGGTTTGGCGCTCAACCCGAGTAATCAATTTTGCTCAAGCTGGAATGGCTCTGCTCTCTACCTATATTGGTTTTGAATTAGTACAAAAGACTGGAAATTTCTGGATTGCACTGCCTCTCTCAATGATCTTAGGTGCGCTCTTTAGCGCATTAGTTGAAATTCTCTTGATTCGCACTCTGATTAAACACAGCACATCAGGACCTGTTGCGGGCATCGTTCCCATCATCGCCACCCTTGGACTTCTTGGATTTATTCGAGCAACAATTGGATTTATTTGGGGCAATCAAGATATTCAGATTCAACCACCACTATCAAAAGTTGGATTCAAAGTGAGGCAAGAGACGATTGCACTTTCGCCGATGAATCTCTTAGTTCTGCTCACAGTATTGGCAATGGTTCTTATTCTCGGATTTATCTTCCAGAAGACTAATTTGGGACTGTCATTGAGAGCGTCGGCATATTCGCCAGAGATCGCTCAGCTTGCTGGAATCAGAGTGGGAGCAATTCGCACCATCGGTTGGGCGATTGCAGGTGCAGCAGGTGCTGCAGCAGGTCTTTTGCAGACCGTGAATGGAACGGGCGCAGTATCTCCAGACTCTCTCGAATTTAGCCTCTTACTTACCTTTGGATTTATCGCAGCAGTGATTGGCGGACTTGAATCGCTACCGGGTGCAGTTCTTGGCGCGGTGGTCCTTGGATTAGTTCTGGCAGTAGTTCAGATTTACATCAATGGAACTTTTGTCTTCATGGTTGCATTCGCACTTCTTTTACTTGTGTTATTAGTGCGCCCTCAAGGATTTATTGGATCAAAGGCAGGTCGCCGTGCTTAAGAAACATCCACTCTTTACCTTCATTGTCTTTGGACTCGTTCTTTTTCTCTTGAGCAATCGAGTAGATGAACTACGGGTTTTCCAAGGTGCAACGGTTGCAATCTATGTCATTGCAATTGCTTCAATAATTCTTCTTACCGGTTACTCAGGACAAGTTTCCTTAGGTCATGGCGCACTTCTTGCTATTGGCGGTTATGCAGCAGCCCTCTCACGCAATCACTGGGGCGTTCCAGTGTGGATCTCATTTTGTATTGCAGTTCTTGCTGCAGCACTTGGTGGATATTTATTGGGATTAGCAGCAGCGCGGTTAAGTGGCCCCTATTTAGCTGGAACAACTCTTGCACTGGCAATTGGTCTTCCATCCATCGCAAATCAATTCTCAATCTTTGGGGGAGAGCAAGGTCTCCTCTTTGATATTGGTGCACCACCATCTTCGCTTGGCACTGATTTCACTCAATATAAGTGGTACTTCTGGATTGCATCCCTTGCCGCTCTCATCGCCATTTATTGGTTACGAAATGTTATGAGTTCTCGCTATGGCAGGAGCTGGAAGGCTGTGCGAGGAAATGATGTTGCATCTGAACTTGCAGGCATCAATGTTGGGCGTAATAAAGTGCTGGCATTCACCGTCAGTGCGGGCCTTGCAGGCATTGCAGGAGCCCTTTTAGCCATGACTATCAGCACGGTCTCACCCGGCGCCTTCCCTCTAGCCCTCTCATTTTCTCTGGCGACAGGCGCAGTGCTATCTGGCGTAACTACCCTTGGAGGCGTAATGATTGGGGCAGTGACACTGGTAGCAATACCTGAGATCGTCGGTTCGGTCGTAAGCCGTTTCGAGAGCTCAGAGAGCGTTGCCAATAACTTGCCCGGTCTCTTGGTTAGTACATTACTGATTTTGACAGTGCTCTTTGTCCCAAATGGCCCTGTCGAACAAATGCGTGCGCGCCATGAAAAGCGAGCAAAGCGTTAGAACATCCCTTTAGGGAAATACCTAGAGGCCCTCGATGGAAGGAATGACATGATCCGAACAAATCGTCGGAAGTTAGCTCTAACTTCTGCGGTGCTAGCAGTTGCAGCAATGACGGCTAGCTCGTTACCAGCACAAGCAGCATCTGATCCAGGTTTAACTTCGACAACAATCAAGTTGGGTATCACCGTCCCACTGACTGGTATCGCATCCCCTGGCTATAACAAGATTCCAGGCGCAATGAAGGCGTACTTCGATTACGTCAATGCAAATGGTGGAGTAAATGGTCGCAAGATTACTTTGGTAATCAAAGATGACCAGTACATCCCAACAACTGCTGTCGCGAAGGCGAACGAGCTCATCCTCAAGGATAAAGTCTTTGCTCTCGTTGGAACACTTGGAACCGCAAGCACAAAGGCGATTTCAGCATCAACGCAGCTAGCAAAGCGCGGCATCCCATCGCTATTCGTCAACACAGGTTTTAGTGGTTTCGCAGATCCAAAGGCTTACCCAACTACATTCTCAATCCTTCCTTCCTATCAAATGGAAGCAAAGGTCATGGGTAAGTTCCTGAAAGAGAAGTATGCAGATAAGAAACTTGCACTTATCTATCAGGATGATGACTTCGGTCGCGATGCGCTCGCAGGCTTTAAGCAGGCTGGCATCACATTCGGAACTTATATTCCTTACGCATCAGGATCACAGTCACTACCTGCAACAGGTGCTGGTTGGATCTCAAAGCTCAAGGCATCTGGTGCTGAAGTAACAGTTCTCTTCGGTGTCTCATCAGCTTCAACTGCAGCTCTAGCAAATGCATATGCAGCTCAGTTCAAGACTCAGTGGGTACTTGGCTCAGTTGGTGGCGATGCAACAACAATCGCAGCTACTAACAAGGCATATGTTCCACTTCTTTACGGCGCAAAGGGCTTCTCATTCGCTCCTGCACCAACAGATGCAACTGATGAATACATCAAGTTGTTCCAGTCAATCTATGCAACAGCTCAGCCAACACAGACTTTCGACAATAACGTTGTCGCAGGTATGTCTAATGCATTCGTAGCAGTGCAGGCTCTGCAAGCAGCTGGATCAAACCTCACACGTGAAGGTTTGATGAAGACTATCGAGGCAAAGGGTGCATCTTTTGCTAACCCATTCCTTACTCCACTTGGTTATTCAGCCACATCTCACGTAGGTGCAACTGGATACTGGATTGGTACATACGACCCAACTGGTGCTCTTAAGCCAGATGGCGGCAAGTACACCGTGTACACCACAGACTCAGGCAATGGACCAGTTGTTGAATCAACATATAAGCGTCCAGCAATGCCTGCGAAGGGATTACCAAACTAATGAAAATCTCATTTAAAAAATCACGCGTAATAACAACTGTTGCATCAGCAGCACTTGTTGCTACAGCAGTAATCGGAATCCCATCAGTTGCTCAGGCAGCTGACCCACAGTGCGCAACTGCAAGTTATGTAACTCAATGCGCAGGTGCGGGTGCTGATGGCGCTCCTTACCTCATGATCGCAGCAGCGAACTTCAACGGAACAGTATTTATCTGGTCCCACGGAATTCGCCCAGCAATCAACATCCCAGCAACTCTTGCACCAGTTGGCCCATACACAATTACCAATGCGGCTGAGCCTGGTCCCCGTTCATCTTCAGGTGATCTCTCTGTTGTCAACGCACTTGTTGCGGCTGGCTATGGCGTTGCAGGTTCTGGCTATTCACGCCAGAGCTTGAACGTTAAGGAAGCACTTGCTGCAAACGTAGAACTCATTGCAACATTCAAGAAGAAGTTCCCAACAACAAAGAAAGTTATTGCGTGGGGAGACTCTCTTGGATCAATGCACTCACAGAAGCTTGCTGAGACAAATCCAGATCTCGTAGATGGCCTTGTCTTATCTTGTCCTGCTGCTAACCCAAGTGATGCAATGATTAACTACTTCGGTGATGCACTCTATGGATTTAAGGCTTTCTTTGATCCAAGCATCAAGGTCGGTGGATATTCAACTGATGCTGCAACTCGTCAAGGCGAGCAGTTAGCTAATATCGGTAAGGTTCTTACCGTTCTTGGAAAACTCTCCGCTGGTCTCTCATCTGGCGCATGGCCAGATACAGCAAGCCCTGCAGGTAAGGCACTTCAGGCAGCTGGCATCCCATCACGTTCTGCACTTCTCTTAGTCGGATCGATGGCTGGAATTCCAACTCGAAGCAAGCACGTTGATGGAACTTCAGGTCCAGCAGGTGCTGCTGAGACTTATCCATTAGCTGTTGCTCCAGCTGTGGCAATTCTTGAAAACATGGGAACTGTCGGAGTTGCTGGAAGTTTGCTTATCGCAGATGGTGAATTGCTCACAGGTGGAAAGGTATTTGATAACTCAAAGACTGATTACGCAGCTCGTGTTGCATCAGATCGCGATATCTACTCATTCGCATTCAGTGGAAACTCTGCAGTTGACGCCATGCTTGGCGCACTAGCTGCAACACCACGCGAAACAGCAGATGCTGCAGCTGTTGCAAAGATTCCTGGACTCATTGGTCTTAAGGGAACGATTGCAAAGCCAACAGTGATCATGGCTGCTGAATCAGATGAGTACACACCTGCATCAATTGCACAGTGGTATATCGATGGTTATGACGCACAATTTGCTGCAGCTAAAGATGCTGCAATTGCTGCTGCAAAGAGCTCACGTAGCTACCAAGCACCAGTGAATAAGTTGGTCATGCTTTGGGCAAAGAATGCTCCTAAGTACTCCAAGTTCACTGCAGCTGGTTCACCTGATCTTGGCGCCACAGTCGGTGCTGGTACAGGCCACTGTTACTACACCTCGGCTCAGTACATCGCCGCTGCGAAGATGGTTGCAGGAGCGATAAACACAGGTAAGTTCCCTAACCAGGGACCTATCACCACCGCTGCAAAGAAGGTGGGCTTGTCTTATGACAAGAAGTTCCGCGTTCCGACATTCAAGTCACTCGCGTAACACATCAGGTAAGTAGAGAAGGGCCCTGGGAGACCGGGGCCCTTCTTCTTTTTATTCAACTATCCTCAACCAGTGAAGATAACAACAGCTGCCGATATGCATGCGCTCGGTAAGCGCATTGGTGCGCAGTGCCTAGCTGGTGATCTCATCCTTCTGAATGGCCCACTGGGTGCTGGCAAGACTGTTCTTGTTCAAGGAATCGGTGAAGCACTGGGAATCAGCGATGTCACATCTCCCACCTTTGTTATCTCTCGTATTCATAAAGGCCCTCTGCCACTTATTCATGTCGATGCTTATCGGTTACTTGAAGGCGGCAAAGCAGCGCTATATCTCGATGATCTTGATTTAGATTCACCACGAGAAGGAGCTGTCACCGTCATTGAATGGGGCGGGGCAGAGTCGGCGCGATTAAGTGAAGAGCGTCTTGAGATAGTTATTGATCGGTCAGAGGAAATTCGTGAAGTCACGATTACACCTGTGGGAACACGTTGGCAGGGGTTAAAGCTATGACTCTAACGCTCGCTATTGATACATCAACTTCCCGCACCATCGTTGGAATCATTGATGGAGATAGCGTTCTCTTTGAAAAGTTCCATGAAGGCGCCACAGATCATGGACGAGCCCTATCGCAATTAGTTGCTGAAGCTCTCAAAGTTTCACATCCACCCAAGCAAGTAGTTGTTGGAATGGGACCTGGACCTTTTACTGGCTTGCGCGTTGGAATTTCCTTTGCTCACACCTTTGGACTTGCTCGCACCATTCCTGTGATTGGAGTGTGTTCACTGGATGCAATTGCAATTGAAGAGAGTCAATACACAGTCGCCATTGATGCACGTCGTAAAGAGATCTACTGGGCTCGCTATAAAGATGGTGTGCGCATTGAAGGACCCGCAGTGAGTAAACCTGCAGAAGTTGATGGATTTATCATCGATCACTATCCAGATATGAAGAAGTTGGTTGCCCTTGCCACCTCACAGAACGTCACAGAGCCGATGTATTTGCGCAGACCAGATGCTGTTCCAACTGCGGAGCGCACATGATTACCTATCGCCAACCGATTGCTCTCGATATTCCTGTTCTTGCATCCTATGAGAAGCAGTTATTTCCTTACTCTCCTTGGAACACAGCTCAGTTCAAGGAAGAGTTTGCAGGTATTCCCACAACGCGCTTTATGTCTGTTGCCGAAAGCGATAACACCATCGTTGGTTATTGCGGTGTATTTGTGCCAGCCCCAGGGGTTGAAGCTGACATTCTCACTGTGGCAGTGCTGCCTGAATATCGCAGACAAGGTATTGCTAGAGAGTTTATGAGACAGATTGAGCAGTGGTCGAGGCAGCGCGGTGCTAGCGCGATGATGCTTGAAGTGGAACAGAGCAATGAATCGGCTATCGAGCTCTATAAGGGCCTTGGCTATATGAAGATCTCAGTGCGCATGGATTACTACGGACCAGGTAAAGATGCCTTTGTGATGCGAAAGGACTTTGCCTAATGCAACCCATAGTCCTTGGTATTGAAACATCATGCGATGAGACCGCAATAGGCATTGTTCGTGGGCGCACATTGCTAGCCAACGTTATTGCATCCAGTGTTGATGAACATGCACGTTTTGGGGGAGTAGTTCCTGAGATTGCATCGCGTGCTCATTTGGAGGCGATGTTGCCAAGTATCCAGCGCGCACTCAAAGATGCGAAGATTTCACTTACAGATATTGATGCTGTTGCAGTCACTGCTGGTCCTGGATTAGTGGGAGCACTTCTTGTCGGTGTTGCATCAGCAAGTGGATTGGCGCAAGGACTTGGTCGTCCGCTCTATGGCGTTAACCATTTAGCCGCTCACGTATCCGTTGATTACTTAACGCACGATCAACCAACTGATCCCACCATCGCACTTCTTGTCAGCGGTGGCCACTCATCCCTTCTTCAGGTTGATGACATCACAGGCTCTATTACAAAGCTGGGCGCGACGATGGATGATGCTGCAGGTGAGGCGTTCGATAAAATTGCACGTATTCTCGGCTTAGGTTTTCCAGGTGGTCCTGCCATAGATCGCGAAGCGGTAAGCGGTTCTGCGAGCGCAATCGATTTTCCACGGGGGCTGACAACAACGAACGACTGGGCAACTCGTCCTCACGATTTCTCATTCTCAGGACTAAAGACTGCGGTTGCACGTTATCTTGAAGGAACTCCATCCTTCGTTCGCGCAGACGTTGCAGCATCTTTCCAAGAAGCCATCGTTGATGTCTTGCTTCTTAAGGCGCTAGCTGCCTGTAAATCAACGGGAATTGATTCACTGGTGATCGCAGGTGGTGTTGCCGCCAACTCTCGTCTTCGAGCCGTTGCCACCGAGAGATGTGAGAAGGCAGGCATCCAGCTGCGTATTCCACGTGCTGACCTGTGCACAGACAACGGGGCGATGGTGGCATCCCTCGGCAGCCTGATGCTCAGCGCTGGTAGACCTGCCACCCAGGGCGCCTTTGACGCTGATTCAAGCCTGAAGGTGGAGCAGGTCAGCCTGTAGGCCCGATTTGCCCGCTGGAATAAGCCCCCATAGGCTTGGCATTAGCACTCTAGGGTCGACACTGCTAAAGCAGGTGAGCCCCGAACACAGTGGATATATCGAAGTCAAACCTCGAATAAGAAGGAGTACCACCATGGCAGTAGCCATTAAGCCGCTCGAAGATCGCATCGTTGTTAAGGCAAATGAAGCTGAGACAACAACTGCATCAGGTCTTGTCATCCCAGATACAGCGAAAGAGAAGCCACAAGAAGGCACAGTTGTTGCAGTTGGCCCAGGCCGCTTCGATGATGGTGCTCGCGTACCGATGGATGTAAAGGTCGGCGATGTCGTTCTCTACAGCAAGTACGGCGGAACAGAAGTGAAGTACAACAACGAGGATTACCTCGTTCTCTCTGCTCGCGACATTCTCGCGATAATCGAGAAGTAGTCCATGGGCAAAATGTTGGAATTCGACGAGCATGCTCGTCGCGCAATGGAACGCGGTGTTAATCAGCTCGCTGACACCGTCAAGGTAACGCTAGGACCTAAGGGTCGCAACGTTGTCATCGCTAAGTCATTTGGCGCACCAACTATCACAAACGATGGTGTGACAATTGCTAAGGAGATCGAACTTTCAGATCCTGTTGAGAACATGGGCGCACAGCTCGTGAAGGAAGTTGCTACAAAGACCAACGATGTTGCTGGTGATGGAACAACTACTGCAACAGTTCTTGCTCAGGCAATGGTCAAGGAAGGTCTTCGTAACCTTGCTGCCGGCGCACAGCCAATGGATCTCAAGCAGGGAATCGAAGCAGCTGTTGAGGCAATCTCAGCTCGACTTCGCGAGAATGCAACTGTCGTTAAAGATAAGGCGCAGATCGCAGATGTTGCAACGATTTCAGCACAAGATCGCGCAATCGGAGACCTCATCGCAGAAGCGATGGATAAGGTCGGCAAAGATGGCGTCATTACTGTTGAGGAAGCATCAACTACAGCACTTGAGCTCGAGTTCACTGAAGGTATGCAGTTCGATAAGGGCTACATCTCTCCATACTTCGTCACCGATCAAGATCGCATGGAAGCAGTCCTTGAAGATGCTTACATCCTTCTTGTCTCCAATAAGGTCTCAGCTCTTGCTGAACTCCTTCCTCTTCTTGAGAAGGTTTCACAGGCAGGAAAGCCACTTCTTATCGTTGCTGAAGATGTTGAAGGCGAAGCGCTCTCAACTCTCGTTGTAAACCGCATGCGCGGAGTATTTACATCAGTAGCAGTGAAGGCTCCAGCATTTGGAGATCGTCGCAAGTCAATCTTGCAAGATATGGCGATCTTGACTGGTGCAACTGTCATCTCGGAAGAAGTTGGTATGAAGCTTGAGGCTGCAACTCTGGAAGATCTCGGACGCGCTCGTCGCATCGTGGTCACCAAAGAGACAACCACAATTGTCGATGGTGCTGGCGAGAAGTCAGCTGTAACAGGTCGCATCGGCGAACTTCGTGCAGAGATTTCACAATCTGATTCTGACTGGGATCGCGAAAAGCTTCAGGAGCGAGTTGCAAAGCTCTCTGGTGGAGTCTGCGTTATCAAGGTCGGAGCACATACTGAAGTTGAGTTGAAGGAGAAGAAGCACCGTCTTGAAGATGCTATCTCTGCAACTCGCGCAGCTGTTGAAGAAGGAATCGTTATCGGTGGAGGCGCTGCCCTTGTGCATGCAGCTGACGCGCTTAACGACAACCTCGGCTTCACAGGTGATAAGGCTGTCGGTGTTGCACTTGTTCGCAAGGCATGTGACGAACCACTTCGCTGGATTGCAGAGAACGCAGGACTTGAAGGCTACGTAGTAGTCGCAAAAGTCCGCGCAATGAAGCCAAATGAAGGTTTCAACGCTGCAACTGATGTCTATGGCGATCTCGCAAAAGATGGCGTTATCGATCCAGTGAAGGTGACTCGTTCAGCACTTGCAAATGCTGCATCAATCGCTGCAATGTTTATTACAACAGAAGCTGTTGTATTCGAGCGTCCAGCAAATGAAGAGCCAGCATCGAGCGGTCATGGACATTCACATGGTCCAGGTGGACACGGTCACTAATTACTCAATAAATTAGTAAAGAAAAATCCCCCGCACCTCTCTACGAGTGCGGGGGATTTTCTTATTCCCTCAAAAGGAAAAATTATGAAGCGTGCGAAATCAAAGGAATACCGCGCTGAGTCAAGATAGTGGCGCGATCATCTTCTGAGAGACCTCCCCAGATTCCATAAGGCTCTTGGACTGAAAGGGCGTGTGTGCGACAGGCTTGAATGACTGGGCATGAAGCGCAGACAGCCTTTGCAGCGTTCTCACGATTGCGTCGACGTGGTCCGCGCTCTCCATCTGGATGGAAGAACATCTCTGAATCCATCGAACGGCATGATCCTTCGTACTGCCATTCCCATTGCTCAGCAATAGGTTGCGGTAGACGTGATAGTTCAGCCATGTGGTTCTCCTTCGTTCTCGTTATCTGCACGATACAACCGATTCATAGGTTGTTCAAGTACCTATCGTGTCACGCCTTGTTCAATGTGCGAAATGTCCGTTTTTCAAGTGGTGATTTCGGCCACTTCACGCCACGATAGCGCCATGGCAAAGAGCGCTTCAGGAGTCAACGAGGAGAAGCTCACCGTCGCCGCGGTAGCTCGTCGCATCGGTGTCGCCCCAGCCACTTTGCGCACCTGGGATCGCCGCTATGGCCTTGGCCCATCAGAACACGAAGAGGGCGAACATCGCCGCTACTGCCCTCACGATGTAGCAAAGCTGACCATGATGCGCCGCCTGATCGTTGCTGGCGTTGCCCCCGCAGATGCTGCTGAACAAGCAAAGAATTGCACAACGACGGTACCCCTGAAGAAAATTGTTAAAGAATTTGAAGTCCGCGAAGAAGTGGTCGATGCGCTCTATAAAGCGTTACAAAGTTTTGATCGCGACTTTGTTGAAACGACTCTGGCTCATGAAATCCAAAGGTATGGCATTGAAGGAGCATGGGCTGATGTGATTGTCCCAACTCTCTTTCTCATCGGTGAAGAGTGGGAAAATAATCAGAAGGGAATTGAGGTCGAGCACCTCTTCTCTGAAATTCTCACTCGTACGATGCATCACCGTGTTACCGAATTGAAGAACCCACTGAATTCGCGTCCTGTCCTGATTGCTGCAGTGGGAGAAGAGCTTCACTCAATTCCCTTGTACGCTCTTGCTGCCGCTCTCTGTGAACGAAATATCCAAACCTACGTTCTTGGCGCTCGCACCCCACTCGAGGCCCTCTCTGCGATGGTGACGCGCTGCGCGCCGCCGGCAATCTTCTTGTGGGCGCAGCTTCCCAAGAATGCTGAAGAAAAATATTGGAACGATATTCCAGCGATCCGACCAGCGCCTCGCATTGTGGTGGGCGGACCCGGTTGGGATTCTGTGAAATGCGACCAAGTCATTCGTGCCGAGGGGCTCGAACACGCATGTGAGGAAATCGCGCAGGCAATAGGGGCGTAATTGAGCAGGTAGACTGCGCTCTCGTTGCTATCCGAGGGAGCTGCCGTGATCGATTCTGAGAAGGTCGCCCTCCTTGGCCTGACATATGACGATGTCCTTCTTCTTCCTGATGCATCCGATGTAGTGCCATCTGAGGTCGATACCTCAACTCGTCTCACTCGTAATATCACTCTGGCAGTTCCTGTTATTTCTTCCGCCATGGATACCGTCACTGAATCCACCATGGCTATAGCGATGGCTAAAGCTGGCGGTATTGGGATCATCCACCGCAACCTTCCTGTCGATGAACAAGTCACCCATGTGAAGCTAGTAAAGAACGTTGGTCTTGCGGGTGCAGCCGTTGGTGTGGGCGATGATGGTTTTGCCCGTGCACAGAAGCTGATTGAGGCAGGCGTTGATGTCATCGTCGTTGATACAGCGCATGGCCATCACCGAGCAGTACTCGATGCGATTGAGCGCATTAAGAAGTTTTCATCCACTATCGAAATCATTGGTGGAAATGTTGCAACGCGTGCAGGTGCACAAGCCCTGATTAATGCAGGAGCAGATGCAGTCAAAGTCGGTGTAGGTCCAGGATCGATTTGTACAACACGTGTAGTTGCAGGAGTTGGTGTTCCACAAGTCACCGCCATCATGGAGGCATCGAAGGCATGTAATAAAGCTGGCATTCCACTGATTGCAGATGGAGGCCTTCAATATTCAGGTGATATCGTCAAAGCAATTGTTGCCGGCGCACATTCAGTGATGCTTGGTTCACTGCTTGCAGGGTGTGAAGAATCTCCTGGCGAATTGGTAGAAATTGATGGCCGAAAATACAAGGCATATCGTGGTATGGGTTCACTCGGTGCAATGCAATCACGTGGTGAAAAGAAGTCATACTCCAAAGATCGTTACATGCAAGACGATGTACTTTCAGAAGACAAACTTGTTCCCGAAGGAATCGAAGGAAAAGTTGCCTATCGAGGACCTGTTGCAGAAGTTGTTCACCAACTTGTGGGCGGACTTCGCAGCGGAATGGGATATGCAGGAGCTCTTGATATCGAAACTCTGCGCCGTGAAGGTCGCTTGATTCAAATTACTGCAGCTGGCTTACAAGAGAGCCACCCACATGATGTTCTCGATGTGGCCGATGCCCCTAACTACAGCAAGAAGAAATAACTATGGATTACGAAATAGCTCCCGGAAAACGCGCCCGCCAGGCTTATTCATTCGACGATATCGCTATCGTTCCAAGCCGTCGTACACGCACCCCAGAAGAGGTCAGCACCTCGTGGCAGATCGATGCCTATAAGTTTGATCTTCCACTGATTGCAGCTCCTATGGATTCCGTTGTCTCACCTGAGACAGCCATTGCCATCGGAAAGCTTGGTGGCCTTGGAGTTCTCAACCTTGAGGGCTTGTGGACTCGTTATGACGATCCACGTATTCCACTGGGTGAAATCGCATCGATGCCAGATAAGCATGCAACCCGACGTATGCAAGAGATTTATGCAGCACCAATTCGACCTGAATTGATTAAGGAGCGCATTAAGCAGATTCGCGACTCTGGCGTTACCGTTGCAGCATCGCTTTCACCACAGCGCACCGCACAGCTTCACAAAGCTGTGATTGATGCTGGCGTTGATATCTTCGTTATTCGTGGAACAACTGTCTCAGCAGAGCATGTTGCAGCAGAAAATGAAGCGCTTAACCTTAAGAAATTTATCTATGAGCTCGATGTCCCTGTCATTGTTGGCGGAGTTGCAACGACAACGGGTGCGCTTCACTTGATGCGCGCAGGAGCAGCTGGAGTTCTTGTTGGTTTTGGTGGGGGAGCAGCTCACACAACACAGACTGTTCTTGGAATTCAGGTTCCGATGGCAACAGCAGTTGCCGATGTGGCAGCAGCGCGCCGTGAATATCTTGATGAATCAGGCGGACGTTACGTTCACGTTATTGCTGATGGTTCTGTTGGTAAGTCTGGCGATATCGCTAAGGCAATTGCATGCGGGGCAGATGCAGTCATGATGGGTTCAGCACTTGCTAAGGCTGTTGAATCTCCAGGACTTGGTTGGCACTGGGGATCTGAGGCTTATCACCAAGATGTTCCACGCGGTCAGCGCGTGAATGTCGGAACTGTTGGCACTCTTGAAGAAGTTCTCAATGGTCCATCTCATACATCTGATGGCTCTATGAATTTGTTCGGTGCACTACGTCGTGCAATGGCTACCTGCGGATACTCAGATGTGAAGTCATTCCAGCGCGTAGAAATCATTATGCAGCATGGCCGATAAGCACGGCGTTCTTGTCGTCGATTTCGGCGCACAGTATGCACAGCTCATTGCGCGCCGTGTTCGCGAAGCTAATGTCTACTCTGAAATTGTTCCATCATCGATTACCGCACTTGAAGTAAGTGCTAAGAACCCTGAAGCAATTATCTTGTCCGGTGGACCTTCATCGGTCTATGCCGATCACGCACCAAAAGTTGATCCTGCAATCTTCGCACTCGGTATTCCAGTCTTTGGTATCTGTTATGGATTTCAAACAATGGCTGCAGCTCTTGCTGGCGTTGTGGCACAGACTGGTAAATCAGAGTTTGGTCGCACACCACTTGCAGTGAAAGCTGGTTCCAAGATGTTTGCAGGTCTTCCTGCAGCGCAATCTGTGTGGATGTCACATGGTGATGCAGTCTCTGAAGTCCCATGTGGCTTTAACGTGACAGCATCAACGTCCGATACACCTATAGCAGCATTTGAAGATGCATCAGGAAAGCTTGCAGGAGTGCAATTCCATCCTGAAGTTCTCCACTCAGAACATGGCCAAGTAATCTTGAAGAATTGGCTGATCAACATTGCAGGATGTAAACCATCATGGAATACGCATAACATCGCAGAAGATGAAGTGGCAAAGGCTAGGGAAGTTATTGGTAATAAGCGCGTTATCTGTGGTCTCTCTGGTGGCGTTGATTCAGCAGTTGCAGCAGCAATCGTGCAGCGCGCTGTGGGTAAGCAACTGACCTGTGTCTTCGTAGATCACGGTCTATTGCGAAGTGGTGAATCAGAGCAAGTGCAGCGCGACTTTGTTGCCTCCACTGGAGTCGAACTTGTTGTCGTTGATGCCGTAGATCAGTTCCTGAACGCACTTGCTGGAGTTACTGACCCTGAAGAGAAGCGAAAGATTATTGGCCGTGAATTCATTCGCTCCTTTGAAGCAGCAGCTCGCGATATCGCAGCTGGCGGAGATGTTGAATTCCTTGTGCAGGGCACGCTCTATCCAGATGTTGTTGAATCAGGTGGCGGAACAGGGACTGCCAACATTAAATCTCACCACAATGTCGGCGGATTGCCTGATGACCTTAAATTCAAACTTGTAGAACCGCTGCGCACTCTCTTTAAAGATGAAGTACGCCAAGTTGGAATTGAACTTGGGTTGCCAGAAGAGATTGTCTGGCGTCAACCTTTTCCTGGCCCAGGTCTTGGCATTCGCATTATTGGCGAGGTAACTGCGCAACGCCTTGATATCTTGCGCGAAGCAGATTTGATCGCACGCAATGAATTAAAGGCTGCAGGCCTTGATCGCGATATCTGGCAATGCCCAGTTGTGCTTTTAGCTGATGTGCGAAGCGTTGGCGTGCAGGGAGATGGACGCACTTATGGCCATCCGATAGTTTTGCGCCCAGTTTCCAGTGAGGATGCGATGACTGCAGATTGGTCGCGCGTTCCATATGAAGTTCTTGAGAAGATTTCAACACGTATTACCAATGAGGTCCGCGAGGTCAACCGCGTGGTCCTTGATGTGACAAGTAAGCCACCAGGCACGATTGAATGGGAATAGGAACCAAAGAAATGTTTAAAACCGCGAAGGTCGCAGCCATTGCGCTCATGCTTCTTGCAGCAACGTCAGTAACAACTCCTGCTCATTCAGCTGAGCGTGCTACCTCAGTTCCGGGTTGCGCAAAGAGCACCGCTAAAGGTCATGCTCCGGCCAAAGTAAAGCAACCAACTATTGCTGCAAAGAGCCCTGCAAAGACTTTAACAATTACAACAAACTGTGGTCCGATAGTTATTTCACTTTTTGGTGCCAAAGCGCCAATCACAGTGACATCTATTTCCGCCCTTGCAAATGCTGGTTACTACAACAAGTCTCTCTGCCATCGTTTAACAACGGAAGGAATCTTTGTTCTGCAATGTGGTGATCCCACAGCAAGTGGAAGTGGTTCACCAACAGGATGGAAAGGTTATGCTAATGAAAACCTTCCTAAGGCTGGCGGCATCAATTACCCAGCAGGAACAGTGGCTATGGCTAACTCTGGCCCTAACACCAACGGGTCACAGTTCTTTCTTGTCTATCAAGACACCACTCTTGGACCCGACTACACAATCTGGGGCAAGATCACTAAGGGGTTAGATCTTGTGCAGAAAATTGGTGCAGTGGGTGCATATCAAATGAGTGGAACTCAAGCGATGTATGCAGGAGATGGATTTCCTATTCAGACTGTTGAAATAGTTAAGGCGTCAGCTAAGTAATTTAGTTGGTGTTAACAATCTTAAAGGCTTCAGCAATACGACCTTCAGGAAGTTGTCCCATCCCTGCATTGCGCTGACCCCATTCGCGGAGCAACTCTTCGAGATTTTCCATATGGGCAGTCTGAGAAGCATGCTCTTTTAGCGCAGCAATCTTGAAATGAAATGTGTCTGTGATATCGACGAAGTGATCTGGATGGGCATGGCCTTGCATCCATACCTCTTTCGTTCTCCACGGTTGCAAGTTTTCTTTTTCAAGCAGATCTGTAAAGGCAAAGGGATTACGAGCATCTGGATAGACAGCTTGAATAGTTGCTTCCCCTGCAGCTAAGTGATCAGGATGGCTTGCACCGATGCGCTCCCAATTGCGTTCAGGTGATTGGCAGACGATGCGATCTGGTTGCACGCGACGAATCTGACGGACAATATCTTTACGCAGCGCAATCGTTGGCTCAAGATGGCCATCGACATAGTTAAGGAATGTGACATCGCTAATTCCAAGTGCTTTACATGCCGCGCGTTGTTCGCGCTGGCGTATTGCTGGCATCTCTTCCTTGGTGAAACCTGACTCTTCTCCACCTTGGTCGCCATTGGTGCAGAGAACGTATGAGACCTCGATGCCCTTTTGCACCCACTGCGCGATAGTTCCTGATGCGCCAAAGTCGGAATCATCCGGGTGGGCATTGATTACTAAAACGCGCTTGATCTCTGAATCTGCTAAAGGCTCCATGACACCCAAGCCTAATAGACTCCCCGCCATGACCACGACCGACCCATTGCTGGATGGACTCAATCCCCAGCAACAAAAGGCCGTTGCCCACGCTGGTTCTCCACTCTTAGTAGTCGCTGGTGCTGGATCTGGAAAGACTCGAGTTCTTACTCGTCGCATCGCATACATCATGGCTCGACGCGAAGTACGTCCCTATGAAATCTTGGCAATTACCTTCACCAATAAGGCAGCTGGTGAGATGAAAGAGCGTGTGAGCGAACTTGTGGGACCGGTTGCTAAATCCATGTGGGTCTCAACATTTCACTCATCCTGTGTGCGGATGTTGCGCCAAGAGGTTGAACGCCTTGGATATAGCAGCACCTTTAGCATCTATGACTCAGCAGATTCACAGAAGCTGATATCGCGAGTGATGGAGACTCTCAACATAGATTCCAAGAGATATCCAGCCCGTCAATTCCAGAACCTGATTTCTAATGCAAAGAATGAACTTCAAACTCCGTATGAGTATTTAAGCCATGCCACCAATCAATTCGAAACCATCGTCGCCGATGTTTATACGATGTATGAAAAGCGCTTGCAGCAAGCAAATGCCATGGACTTTGACGATTTGATTATGAAGACCGTGCAGGTCTTGCAGAAGTTTCCTGAAGCCAAAGCGCGCTTTCGCTCCCGCTTTCGCCACATCCTGGTCGATGAGTATCAGGACACCAACCATGCGCAATATCAATTGGTCAAAGAGCTCACCGGTGTTGAAGGAGATGGATTCCCACTCGCCGAACTCTGCGTTGTGGGAGATGCCGATCAATCCATCTATGGATTCCGCGGCGCAACCATCCGAAATATCTTGCAATTTGAGGTTGATTACCCGAATGCTGCAACAGTTCTGCTTGAACAAAACTATCGCTCAACACAGAATATTCTCAATGCTGCAAATGCTGTCATTACAAAGAATGAATCACGGAAAGAGAAGAACCTTTGGTCAGATGCAGGATCTGGTGCACCACTTGTTGGCTATGTTGCTGAATCTGAATATGACGAAGCAGAGTTTATTAAGAGTGAAATTCGTTCCTTACAGGATCTGGGCCACTCCAATCCAGGAGATACCGCAGTCTTCTATCGCACCAACGCTCAATCTCGTATCTTTGAAGAAATCTTTATGCGCGCTGCAATCCCTTACAAAGTCGTGGGTGGCCTTCGATTCTATGAACGTAAAGAGGTCAAGGATTTACTCGCCTACCTTCGCGTTCTGGCTAATCCTGATGATGAAGTTTCAATCCGTCGCATCATCAACTTACCTAAGCGAGGTATTGGAGATCGTGCGCTAGAAGAAGTTGAAATCTTCGCCCAAGGGCAAGGCATCTCTTTCTGGAATGCGCTGCTTCGAGTATCAGAGGCGACATCTGTTCCTAATAAGGCAGCGCAATCCATCGCATCCTTTACCTCAATGCTGATTGCGCTGCAGACACTGGTGGAGGCAAAGACAAAGCCATCTGTGATTATTGAAGCAGTCCTTGAGCAATCTGGATTGCTGACAGAGCTTGAGGCCAGTAAAGACCCACAAGATGAAGTGCGCGTTGAGAATTTGAAGGAACTCGTCTCTGCATCGATGGAGTATGAAGAGCGCCCATTTGAAGAGCTTGGTGAAGATGAAGAGATTTCACTCTCTGGATTTTTAGAGAAGGTATCCCTTGTTGCCGATGCTGATGAGATTCCTGACGGTGAAGACCACGGGGGAGTTGTCACACTGATGACTCTGCATACTGCAAAGGGTCTTGAGTTCCCGACAGTATTTCTTACAGGTATGGAAGATGGAATATTTCCTCATGCACGAACACTCGATGATCCCAAAGAGATTGAAGAAGAACGTCGCCTTGCATATGTTGGATTAACGCGCGCAGAAAAGCGTCTCTATATTTCACGTGCTGAATATCGTTTAACTTTTGGAACACCGAAATACAATCCAGGTTCTCGATTCCTTGATGAGATTCCATCTGAATTAATCGAGTGGAAGAATGAAGGTCGCAGCACATTTACAACATCATCTGCTGTGAAGAAGTCTCGTCTTCCATCTGGTCCACCACCACGAGCTACCGGCAAGAAATCAACAGCGATGGTTCTTGAAGTGGGACAGCGTGTGTCACATGACACATTCGGATTAGGGACTGTGGTGGCACTTGCCGGAGAAGGCGATAAATCTGAGGCGACCATCAACTTCGGCAAATATGGCGATAAGCGCTTATTGCTGCGCTATGCCCCTGTCACAACTCTTTAAAATAACCACTTAGGATTGGGCTCTATACAGCCTCATCTCTTAAGGAGCCTACGTGGATCTCTACGAATACCAAGCACGCGATCTTTTTGAAAAGCACAACGTTCCTGTTCTGCAGGGCGCTGTTGCAACCACTCCAGAGCAGGCGCGTGATGCTGCTGCGAAGATGGGAACAAAGGTTGTCGTGAAGGCACAGGTGAAGGTGGGCGGTCGCGGAAAAGCAGGCGGAGTAAAACTTGCAGTAGATCCTGCGGATACTTTTGAAAAGGCAAGTGCCATTCTTGGAATGGATATTAAGGGCCACACAGTTCACAAAGTGATGATTGCTCAGGCAGCACCTATCGTTGATGAGTATTACGTCTCCATTCTTCTTGATCGCTCCAATCGCACATTCCTTGTGATGGCATCTGTTGCCGGAGGTATGGAAATCGAAGAGGTAGCACACACCGCTCCAGAAAAACTTGCAAAGGTTCCAGTCAGCGCAGTCGAAGGAATCTCACTTGCAAAGGCGAAAGAGATTGTTGCTCAGGCAAAGTTTCCCGCAGATGTTGCAGATCAAGTTGCCGATGTTTTGGTAAAGCTCTGGGAGACATTCCAATCAGAGGATGCAACTCTTGTTGAAGTAAACCCACTTGTGAAGACTGAAGATGGTCGCGTTGTTGCACTCGATGGCAAGGTCACACTCGATGAGAATGCAGATTTCCGTCAGCCAGATCACGAAGCACTCGTTGACCATGACACTGCAAATGCTCTTGAAGCTGCTGCAAAGGAAAAAGGCCTGAACTACGTCAAGCTCGATAACGGTCAAGTAGGAATTATCGGAAACGGTGCGGGACTTGTGATGTCCACTCTCGATGTTGTTGCCTACGCTGGAGAAAAATTCGGTGGAATGCGCCCAGCTAACTTCCTTGATATTGGAGGCGGTGCATCTGCGCAGGTGATGGCAGATGGGCTTTCGATCATCCTTGGCGATCCTGATGTGAAGAGCGTATTTGTTAATGTATTCGGTGGCATTACAGCATGCGATGCTGTGGCAAATGGAATTGTGCAAGCGCTGGAATTACTTGGACCAAAGGCTACGAAGCCGATCGTTGTTCGCCTTGATGGAAACAATGTTCTTGAAGGACGTGCAATTCTTAATGCTGCAAACCACCCATTGGTTGAGCAAGCTGAAACCATGGATGGAGCAGCATCACGTGCTGCAGAATTGGCGGCAAAGTAATGTCAATCTTTATTAACTCATCAAGCAAGGTCATCGTTCAAGGTATGACAGGCTCTGAAGGAACTAAGCACACACGCCGCATGTTGCCATCAGGGACCAAAGTTGTTGGTGGAGTAACACCAGGCAAGGGTGGTCAAGTTGTCGATATTGATGGAACATCATTACCTGTCTTTAATACCGTTGCTGAAGCGATGGCTGCAACGGGTGCTAATGTCTCTGTCGTCTTTATTCCGCCTAAGTTTGCAAAGGCTGCGGTCATTGATGCTATTGATGCAACGATGCCGCTGGTTGTAGTTATTACTGAAGGAATTCCTGTGCATGACTCTGCATTCTTCTATGCATACTCACTACAAAAGGGAACAACACAGATCATTGGGCCGAACTGCCCAGGACTTATTAGCCCTGACCAATCCAATGTGGGCATCATCCCTGCAGATATTACAAAGCGTGGACCAATCGGACTTGTTTCAAAGTCAGGAACACTGACCTATCAGATGATGTATGAACTTCGTGATATTGGATTCTCAACTGCTGTTGGTATCGGTGGAGATCCTGTTATTGGCACAACTCATATTGATTGCCTTCGTGCATTCCAGGATGATCCTGAGACAACAGCGATTGTGATGATCGGTGAAATCGGTGGAGATGCGGAAGAGCGTGCTGCTGCATTTATCTCTGAGTATGTGACAAAGCCTGTTGTTGGATACGTTGCAGGATTTACAGCACCTGAAGGAAAGACAATGGGCCATGCTGGCGCAATCGTCTCGGGCTCTTCAGGCACAGCGCAGGCTAAGAAAGATGCGCTAGAAGCAGCTGGGGTTAAGGTTGGACAGACACCGAGTGAAACCGCGCAATTGATGCGCGATGTTCTAGGTCGCTAGTTCTCCTATGCAACGCGTCCTCTCGGTCTCGTTGTCTCATGTAATACGCAGCGCCGCTTTTCTTCTCCTCCCATTTTCATTTATCGCACTTGTCGCATGGGCAACCGCTGGAAGTGCAAGCGGCAGTACGACCGATCCCATAAGAGGTGCAGTCTGGATTTGGCTCGCTGCACACCACATTCCATTTCAATTAGCGCTTCCTCCTACGGGATTAGCTGGGTATCTGACCTATCTGCCCATTGGTGGAGTGGTACTTCCATTCATTGCTATCCGATCTTCATTTAATCGCGCGATAGATCGCTTGCAGGGAGATTTTCACGATATCAATGGCGTGCGCATCATTTTCTCGGCGATATATGCACTCCTTGTTACAGCGCTTTCATTCTTGAGTAAATCTGATGCAATCACACCTCAGTGGTATTTAGCTCCTTTGATTGCTTTTTTGATAGCGCTCATTGCAACTCTTACTGCCGGCGTCAGAGTTGCGCTCTCACGTCCAGTTCGCATTGCTGCACGTATCTGGGCTTTGGTCCTTGGCGCATCTCTGGTCGTCGTTACCATCTTAATTTTCATTAACTTTTCACAAGTTAAAGACATCACGACAACACTTCAGCCTGGTTTCTTCGGTGGAATTCTTCTTCTCTTCCTCAACGTTCTCTATCTTCCCAATGCTGCAGTTGCGCTAGCCTCTTACTTTGCGGGTACTGGCTTAGCAGTCGGTGCTGGAACTCTCGTTTCTCCCTTGTGGTATCACCTAGGTCAAATACCGGCGCTTCCACTTCTTGGAATTCTTCCCACCGGCAAGCAACCATTTGCACTCCTTGGAATTCTCCTGTTCATTGGACTTGGAATTCTTCTTGCTCGGTGGTCACTTGTCTATGGAATTCAAGCGCTGATTCAAAGTTATATCTTCACAATAGTAGGCGCCATTCTTATTGGATACCTGGCAAGTGGTTCCTTGATGACAGCTGAAATGGGCGCGATGGGCGTATCTATTTGGAAATTTGCACTTTCTATTGCTGTTGAAGTTGGAGTAGGGGCAGCGGCAACAACATTTATTATGAATCGAAATCTTCGATGAAGAGGATTGTCATCCTTGCATCCGGCAGTGGAACTCTTGCTCAAGCAATCTTTGATGCACACCTTGATGCAGATATCGTTGCAGTTATTTCAGATCAGAAAGATGCAGCTGTATTAGAGCGTGCACACACGGCACGTATTGAGACTTTTACTATTCCCATGTTGGCAGATCGAGCTGAATGGGATCGCGAGCTTGAAACTCTTATTGCAGCACTTAAACCAGATCTTGTAGTCAGCGCTGGGTTTATGCGCATTCTCTCCGAGCGCATCACCAGCAAATTCAAGATCATCAATAGCCATCCTGCGCTCTTGCCGCTATTTCCAGGAGCCCAAGCTGTCCGCGATGCTCTGGCTGCTGGGGCTACAGAGACCGGAACAACGATTCATTGGGTCGATGCAGGCGTTGATACCGGTCAGGTGATTGCTCAGGAGCGTGTGGAGATCCTTGCTGGCGATACGCAGGAGTCACTGCACGAGCGCATTAAGATTGTCGAACGAGGTCTCATAGTTGCGACCATTGCAGAACTCTTACCAACTCTGGAGAAGACCAATGGCTAATCGCAAACCAATACGACGCGCACTTGTCAGCGTCTATGACAAGGACCGACTTCTTGAACTCGGTAAGTGTTTATCTGATGCTGGCGTTGAGATTCTCTCAACGGGATCAACTGCAAAGACACTTCAAGATGCCGGTTTTGCTGTCACAGAAGTTAGTAGTTACACAGGTTTTCCAGAAATCATGGGTGGTCGCGTTAAGACGTTGCATCCAAAGATTCATTCAGGAATTTTGGCTGATCAGAATAATCCCGAGCATCTGAAAGCAATTGCAGATTTAGATATCGCACCCTTTGATCTTGTTGTGATTAATTTATATCCATTCTTTAAAACCCTTATGTCTGGCGCCTCATTCGAAGAGTGCATCGAACAGATCGATATCGGTGGCCCTTCTATGCTCAGAGGAGCAGCGAAGAACCACGGCTCTGTGGCAGTTGTCTGCAATGAATCTCAGTATGACCATGTCATTGAGTCCATCAAAGCTGGTGGATTTACTGATGAAGAACGTAAGCGTTTAGCTCTCGAAGTTTTCCGCACGACAGCTGAATATGACCTGACTATCGCAAGCTGGTTGGGTTCAACCATCAGTATGCAGATGGAAGATATGGATTGGCTTGGTCTTATTTGGAAGCGCGAGAATTCCTTGCGCTATGGCGAGAACCCTCATCAAAAGGCTTCGATCTATCGAGGTGGCCCTGCTGGAATTGTGAACGCAGTTCAGTCACATGGCAAAGAGATGTCATTTAATAATTACACAGATGCCGATGCTGCATGGCGAGCAGCCCTTGATCACTCTGAGCCGTGTGTTGCCATCATTAAGCATGCAAACCCATGTGGCGTTGCAGTCGGTTCAGATATTGCCGATGCCTATGCAAAGGCACATGCTTGTGACCCAGTTTCTGCTTTCGGAGGGGTTGTTGCGGCCAATAGAAAAGTTACCCTTGCAATGGCAGAACCACTTTCACAGATCTTTACTGAAGTAATTATCGCGCCAGAGTATGATCCTGCAGCACTTGAGATTTTGATGAAGAAACCTTCTATTCGTATTCTTACTTGCCCAACAACGAATATTTCACCACTTGAGCTTCGCCCTGTATCTGGGGGAGTGCTCGTGCAGCAGACAGATTTGATTAACGCTGAAGGCGATGACCCAAAGAATTGGAAGCAAGTAACGGGTGCGCCAGTTACTGCAAATGTGATGAAGGATCTTGTATTTGCATGGCGCTCAGTGCGCGCTGTTAAGAGCAATGCAATCTTGCTTGCAAAAGATGGCGCAGCTGTTGGTATTGGAATGGGTCAGGTCAACCGCGTTGACTCCGCAAAGCTTGCAGTAGATCGCGCAGCCGATCGTGTTTCTGGAAGCGTTGCAGCATCCGATGCATTCTTCCCATTTGCCGATGGCCTAGAAATCCTTACTACAGCAGGTGTTGCGGCGATTGTTCAGCCAGGGGGAAGTGTGCGTGATGAAGAAGTTATCGCCGCAGCCACCAAAGCAGGCGTGGCAATGTTCTTTACCGGTACTAGGCATTTCTCACACGCATAGAGCAGCCAATAGGATTCACTCATGAGCGCACAGATACTTGATGGCAAAGCACTTGCTGCTTCCATCAAAAAGGATCTTGCTGCTCGCACTACGGACCTGAAAGCCAAAGGTATTACGCCAGGGCTAGGAACTGTTCTCGTCGGTGATGACCCTGGCTCACACTCCTATGTGAGCGGAAAGCACCGCGACTGCCAAGAAGTAGGCATTAACTCCATCCGCATTGATCTTCCAGCCACTGCTACGCAAGCAGATGTTCTCGCTGCAATTAAGGATCTTAATTCAGCGAAGGAGTGCACGGGATATATCGTGCAGCTCCCACTTCCTAAAGGAATCAATACTCAAGTCATCCTTGAAGCCATTGACCCCGAGAAAGATGCTGATGGATTGCACCCAATGAATTTAGGTCGTCTTGTCGCAGGATATGACGCGCCACTTCCATGTACTCCACGTGGAATCGTAGAATTGATTAACCATTACAAGATTTCACTTGCAGGCGCTGAAGTAGTTGTGATTGGTCGCGGGCTGACTGTGGGACGCCCATTGGGATTGCTTCTGACTCGTAAGCAAGAGAATGCAACAGTGACCCTTACTCACACAGGAACAAAAGATTTAGTTGCTCACACAAAGCGCGCAGATATTGTCGTTGCTGCTATCGGCCAGGCACATTTCCTCAAAGCCGACATGATTAAGCCAGGGGCTACGGTTCTTGATGTTGGAATATCTCGCACAGATGCAGGATTGCTCGGCGATGTTGATCCTGGCGTTATGAACGTGGCTTCATTTGTTGCACCGATGCCTGGTGGCGTTGGACCGATGACACGTGCGATGCTTTTGACGAATGTGGTCGATGCATGCGAGCGATAACAAACCTTCAACTTCGCGCTGCATACATCGCGATTTCACTAGGCGTTCTTATTGGTATTGCAGGATTTGTTCGGACCGCAGCCCTGCTCATCTCAGCTGGCACAGGTGTGATTGCTCTCTCTCAGTGGGATAAGCGACGAATTGAGCGCTACCTCCCGCTTGCAATAGCGATCGTCCTCTTTGGTCTGGCAATAGCCCTACCAAAGGGGTTGTAGAGTTCTCTCGACGTCAAGATATATTCAGTTCTAGCTAAAAAGGAAAACTTTTATGTCAAAGAAAGTCACCGTTGTAGGTGCAGGTTTCTATGGTTCAACAACAGCTCTTCGTCTTGCTGAATACAACATCTTCGATGAAGTTGTTCTGACAGATATCGTTGAAGGAAAGCCTGAAGGCTTGGCGCTCGATATGAACCAATCACGTTCCATCGAAGGATTTGAAACCAAGATCACTGGTGCTACAACAACTGCTGAAGGTGCAGGTTATGAAAAGACAGCTAACTCAGATGTCGTTGTCATTACTGCTGGTCTTCCGCGTAAGCCCGGCATGAGCCGCATGGATTTGATTGGTGTTAACGCAGGAATCGTCCGTGGCGTTGCAGAAAATATCGCTAAGCATTCACCGAATGCAGTCATTATCGTGGTTTCAAACCCACTTGATGAGATGACAGCACTTGCTCAGATTGCCACTAACTTTCCAAAGAGTCGCGTGATGGGCCAGGCAGGAATGCTTGATACTGCGCGCTTTACCAACTTTGTCGCTGAAAAGCTTGGCGTTGAAGTCGGATCGGTAAAGACTCTCACTCTTGGTTCACATGGCGACACCATGGTTCCCGTCCCAAGTCGCTGCACAGTTGGTGGCGTTCCACTTTCAGATAAGTTGTCACAAGCTGAGATTGATGAACTTGTTGATCGCACACGCAATGGTGGCGCAGAAGTTGTTGCGCTCCTTAAGACAGGTTCTGCTTATTACGCACCATCTGCGGCCGCTGCTCGCATGGCAAAGGCAGTCATTGAAGATTCAGGTGCTGTGATGCCAGTGTGTGCATGGGTTGATGGCGAATACGGAATCTCAGGTGTTTATCTCGGCGTTGAAGCAGAGATTGGCAAGAGTGGTATTCGCAAAGTTGTTGAAAGCAAGCTCACCGATGCAGAAGTTGCATCGCTGAAAGAAGCTGCTGAAGCAGTCCGCGCTAAGCAAGCAGATGTTTTAACTCTTTAATCACAAGAAACTAACCGGAGAAGATAATGTCAAAGATCAAGGTAGAAGGCACAGTTGTAGAGCTCGATGGCGATGAAATGACCCGCATAATGTGGCAGTTCATCAAAGATAAGTTGATCCTGCCTTATCTCGACGTCAATCTTGAGTACTACGACCTCGGTATGGAGCACCGCGATGCAACCGATGATCAGGTCACTATCGACTCTGCTAAAGCAATCCAGAAGCATGGCGTCGGCATTAAGTGCGCAACTATTACTCCTGATGAAGCTCGCGTTGAAGAGTTCGGACTTAAGAAGATGTGGAAGTCTCCTAACGGAACTATCCGCAACATCCTTGGTGGAGTGATCTTCCGCGAACCAATCATCATCAGCAACGTTCCGCGCCTTGTTCCTCACTGGACTAAGCCGATTGTTATCGGTCGTCACGCATTTGGCGATCAATACCGTGCAACAGATTTCAAGGTTCCAGGAGCTGGAAAGCTCACACTCTCATTCGTTCCTGAAGATGGTTCAGCCCCACAAGAGTTTGAAGTCTTTAAATTTGAATCATCAGGTGTCGCAATGGCGATGTATAACGTTGATGATTCAATTCGTGACTTTGCTCGCGCATCTCTTAATTACGGACTTCTTCGTGAGTTCCCGGTTTATCTCTCAACAAAGAACACCATCCTTAAGGCATATGACGGACGATTTAAAGATATCTTCGAAGAGATTTATCAAGCAGAATTTAAGTCACAGTTCGATGCAGCAGGCATCTGGTATGAACACCGTCTTATCGATGACATGGTTGCCATGTCACTTCGTATGGAAGGTGGCTATGTCTGGGCATGTAAGAACTACGACGGCGATGTTCAGTCAGATACTGTCGCACAGGGCTATGGCTCACTTGGTTTGATGACATCAGTATTGATGACTCCGGATGGAAAGGTCTGCGAATCAGAGGCTGCTCACGGAACTGTGACACGTCACTACCGCGATCACCAGGCTGGCAAGGCAACTTCTACCAATCCAATTGCATCAATCTTTGCTTGGACTCAAGGTCTTGCCCACCGCGCAAAGCTTGATAACAACCCTGAACTTGCAAAGTTCTCAAAGACTCTTGAGCAGGTCTGTATTCAGACTGTTGAACAGGGAAAGATGACAAAAGATCTCGCACTTCTGATCTCAAAGACTTCGCCCTATCAAACTACGGAAGAGTTCCTTAACTCAATCGATGAAAATCTTAAGAAAGCGATGGCTTAAAGCTTCGGCTTAAGAAAGCCTATGGATCAGAGCCCTGGTGCAATTGCGCTCGTAGGTTCTGGTGAGTATTCAGTACAGATGCAGGAGCTGGAAACACAGCTTCTGCATCGTGCTATTTCTAGGGGTAAGAAAAATACATTTATACAGATTCCAACCGCCTCATCACACGAAGGTGACACAAGCCGTGCAAAGTGGAAGCGATTAGGTCAGGAACAATCTGATCGCATTGGTAGTGAATGTATTTACCTGCCGATTCATGAGCGAGAAGATGCGTTCAACGCAGAGTTTGTAGAAAAAATTAGTGGTGCAGGGCTGATCTATTTCTCTGGGGGAGATCCTCATCGCGTTGCCGAAATTTATCGAGATTCACCTGTGTGGGATGCGATTGTTGCAGAGTGGAAGAGTGGAACATCTCTCGCTGGCTGTTCAGCAGGAGCGATGGCATTTGGTGGCAGCATTATGGGTTTGCGCCGTTCTCAACACAGTGAAGGCCTTGCACTACTTCCCGATATTGAAGTCATTCCACACTATGACAAGATGCTTGGCTGGTTACCTGATCGCGTTGCAGCCTTTATTGCTCAAAGCATTACCAAAGGAACCTTGCTTGGAATTGATGAGAACACCGCCCTTGTTCTTACTGATGTATGGCGCAGATATGGTCGCGGCAAAGTACACGTATTACGTGGTTCGCTGGAATTTGAAGAATAAAAAACCCGCCGCAGTGATGCGACGGGTTTTTTACTATGTAGAACTTAATTAATACGTGCACCTGTTGTTGAATCAAAGAGGTGAACAGCGCCTGCAACATTTGCCACTGTGACAGTCTGGCCAGGCTTTGGTGGATTCTTTGGATCCCAGCGAACGATAACTTGAACGCCTTCTTCAGTTGCATTTGCAAACTTCACATTGCTATCTGCAGGCTTTCCATAGACGAACGCATCAGAACCAAGTTCTTCAACTACCTCAACAAGAACGTGGAAGCCCTTATCAGCAGGGACCCAACCTTCTGGACGAATACCTACTGTGACAGATGAACCAGCTGATGCTGGAACATCGATATTGAGATCTCCGAGCTGAGCCTTTCCACCCGATACAGGTGCAACGAGAAGGTTCATTGCTGGAGATCCGATAAAGCCTGCAACGAATGCATTAGCTGGCTTATCGTAAAGATTACGAGGTGTGTCAACTTGCTGGAGCAAGCCATCCTTAAGAACTGCAACGCGATCACCCATGGTCATAGCTTCAACCTGGTCGTGTGTCACATAGACAGTTGTAATTCCAAGGCGACGCTGCAAAGCAGCAATCTGTGTACGAGTTGCAACGCGCAACTTCGCATCAAGGTTTGAAAGTGGTTCATCCATTAAGAACACTTGTGGTTCGCGAACAATCGCACGACCCATTGCAACGCGCTGACGCTGTCCACCTGAAAGAGCCTTTGGCTTGCGCTCTAGGTATGGTTCAAGGTCGAGCAACTTTGCGGCTTCGCGAACTCGCTTATCGCGTTCTGCTTTATCAACCCCTGCAATCTTTAGCGCGAAGCCCATGTTCTCTGCAACAGTCATGTGTGGGTAAAGCGCATATGACTGGAAGACCATCGCGATGTCGCGATCTTTTGGTGCAACGTTTGTGACGTCACGATCTCCGATAAGAACTCGTCCACCGTCGATCTCTTCAAGGCCAGCCAACATACGAAGTGACGTTGACTTACCACAACCTGATGGTCCAACTAGAACGAGGAACTCGCCATCTGCGACGGTGAGGTTGAGCTTGTCTACTGCAGGAGCTGTTGTGCCTGGGTAGATACGTGATGCATTTTCGAATACAACTGATGCCATTTTTTACATTTCCTTATCCGGGCAGGTACGTGCCCGACGGTCCGAGGATGAAGGTGCTGGTCGGTTGACCAGCGAGGGCAAGGCTATGTCACGGGGGAGCGTTTAGGAAGTGCCTTCGCTAGACTTCTCACATCATGGAAAGTCACCCGAGCGGCTCTCTTCTCTCTGCAATTCTCACCGTCCTTGCCCTGATTCTTGTGGGCGGACTCTTCGTTGCAGCCGAGATCGCTCTCATCTCTCTTCGCGAATCTCAGATAAAGCAGTTGGCCGGTCGCGGCCGTCGTGGGGCAAAGGTTGCCGAGGTGGCAGCTAATCCCAATCGATTACTGGCTGCCCTTCAAGTTGGCGTTACCGTCACGGGCTTTCTCTCAGCTGCCCTCGGTGCAGAAAAACTTGGCGTCTATGTCATCCCATGGCTTGAAGATTTAGGAGTTGCCTCAAAGGCTGCAAACACAACTTCACTGATTGGCGTCACCTTGATCATCGCCTATTTCTCTTTAGTATTTGGAGAACTCGTTCCTAAACGTCTTGCTCTCTATCGCACAGAGGCTATTGCTCTCGCATCTGCAGATATCGTCAAGGTGCTCACAAATCTTTTCCGTCCCATCGTCTGGGTCTTATCCCATTCAACAAATCTTGTCGTTCGTCTCTTTGGGCTAGATCCTAAGGAACAACGCGCACAGATTTCTGAAGAAGAGCTCCTAGATCTCGTGGCAGGACATGCTGCCCTTACCGATGAAGAACGTGACATTGTTGAAGAAGTATTTAACGCATCAGAGCGCCAAGTTCATGAAGTGATGGTTCCGCGTACTGAAGTTGATTTCATGGATGCATCGCTAACGGTGGGTAAGGCTATTGCGCTCGCAATTGAGAAAGCACATTCACGTTACCCAGTTGTGCGCGGATCATCTGATGAAGTAATCGGCTTTATTCACGTACGCGACTTGCTCGATACCTCCCTTGCAAATTCCAATGCAAAGATTCAAGAACTTGCACGCAACATTATGTATCTGCCTGGAACCAAGGGAATTTTGCCTGCGCTCACTGAGATGCGTAATCAGCGTCAGCATTTAGCCATTGTTCTCGATGAATATGGTGGAACAGATGGCATCGTGACCCTTGAAGATCTTGTCGAAACCCTTATCGGTGATATTCGCGATGAATATGATGGAGATGAGAAAGAAGTCTCTCTCGAGTCCCGAACAGGTGATTTTGAGATTGATGGCCTTATTTCCCTAGAAGACCTTCTGGAGCAGACCGGGATTGAACTCCCAGAAGGGCCTTATGAAACTGCAAGCGGATTTGTCATGCATTTCTTAGGTCGAATTCCTGTAATTAGCGACATTGTTGGCGTTAATGGCGTGCGAATCACAGTGGTTTCTATGGAAGGAAAGCGCGCTGGCCGTTTATTGATCTCGCGTAACTACTAAGTCATGCGAGAATTACAACTATGAAGCGCGTTCTCTCTGGCATTCAGCCAACCAGTGATTCTTTCCACCTGGGAAATTATCTTGGTGCTGTCAAGCAGTGGGTAGAACTCCAAGATGGTCACGATGCTTTCTACTGCATCGTTGACCTGCATGCGCTTACAATCGAAACAGATCCAGCCCTTCTGCGAAAGCGGACATTGGTATCTGCAGCGCAACTTCTTGCCCTCGGTATTTCTCCAGAAAAGTCCACACTCTTTGTGCAATCACAAGTTCCGCAGCACAATCAATTGGGTTGGATCATGGAGTGCCTGACTGGTTTTGGTGAAGCAAGTCGCATGACGCAATTTAAAGATAAGTCTTCTAAGGCAGGGGCTGATTCTGCACGAGTAGGCCTTTTTACCTATCCGATGTTGCAGGCTGCAGACATTCTTCTCTATCAAGCACATTACGTTCCTGTTGGTGAAGATCAACGTCAACACATCGAACTCACTCGCGATTTAGCAGGACGATTTAATTCTCGATATGGACAGACCTTCCAATTGCCTGAGGCATATATTTTAAAGACCGCTGCGAAGATCAACGATATTCAAGAGCCGACTGCAAAGATGAGTAAATCTGCAGGATCGGCCGCAGGTGTTATTGAAATTATGGATACACCTGAGGCGAACTTGAAGAAGATTAAGAGTGCGATGACGGATGCAGGGCGCGAGGTGAAGTATGACCTTGCCGAAAAGCCTGGCATCAGCAACCTTCTTACGATTCATTCAGCTCTCTCAGGGCGCACAATTGCAGAGCTCGAAAATGAATTTGATGGCAAGGGTTATGGAGACTTTAAAGCAGCCGTTGCAGATGTTGTCGTTGAGTACCTACGCCCAATCCGTGCAAAGGCGATGGAGCTACTAGAAGATGAAAAACATCTTCTCGATATTTTGCACCAAGGATCTGAGAAGGCGCGAACTGTTGCTCAACAGACCATCAACACCACCTATAAGAATTTAGGCGTTGTCCTCTAATGAAGTTGCGTTCACTCCTTCTTGCAGTTGTCCTGGGAGCATCTCTTATCTCAGCCCCAGCACAGGCTGCCACCCAACTCAACGTGGGAGTTGCCTTCGATATCGGCGGCCGCGGAGATAAGTCATTCAATGATGCATCCGCTGCAGGGCTTGAGAAAGCTCAGAAACAATTTGATTTCAACCTTGAAGCTGTTGTGACAGATGGAACGAGTGCCGACCGTGAAAAGCGAATTCGCTCGCTCATCGCAAAGAAGTGCAATCCCATCATTGCAATCGGTGCTGGATATGCTCCAACATTGCAAGCACTTGCTGTTGAATTTCCTAACACCCAATTTGCAATTATCAATGATGAAAGTGTTGCAGCGCTGAATGTGACCTCTGTTGTCTTTGCTGATACTCAAGGGGCCTACCTTGCAGGCTTTAGTGCAGCGCAAGTAAGCAAGAGTGGCAAAGTTGCAATGATTGCCAACCCGGATCAAGCCGATCTTTATAAAGATGGATTCTCTGCTGGAGTATTCGCCAGCAAGAAAAAGGTTATTCCAATCGTTAAATATGTCTCTGGCTCTTATTCAGTTGCGACTAATCAAGTTCTCGATGCTGGAGCCGATGTTGTCTTTGTTGCCACACAAGGATCAGACTCGGAAGTTTTCAAGGCAATCGTCGCTCGCAATGCAAAGAAGAAGGGTTCCAACATTGGACTCATCAATATTGAACCCGATCAATACATTACGGTGACAAGTTCAACCAAGAAGTTCCTCTTTGCATCTGTGGTCAAGCGCGTTGATAAGGCAATTTACGATGTCATCACGCTCTCTGCAGCGAAGAAGCAATATCTCGATATTCTCGATGAAGAAGCTGGTATTTATGGCCGCCGTTATGGAATTACCGGCGGGGGAATCGAATTCACCATCCGCTCAAAGGATCTTGCCGCACTGAGTGATTCCATCAATGTGGCAGCGGCTACCGCAGAGAAAATCCTCGCATAGCTTTAAAGTTGAACTTGAGAGTTTTCTCAATTGTTACCTGCCACACCCTCGAAAAAGCTCTCATTTTTTTACCATTCTCACCCCTAACTACTAGGCTCACCAATACAGAACCACTCAATTATTCCTTGGAGGAAAACCTTGAAGAAGACAATTAAGTTTGTAGCAGTTTTCGCTGCTGCAGCACTTGCATTCGGTGCAGCACCTTCTGCAACTGCAGCTACAGCAACTAAGGCATGTCTTGCACTTGATACAGGCGGCGTTGACGACAAGTCATTTAACGCATCTGCTTGGGCAGGCGCACAGGCTGCAGCAAAGGCAAACAAGAACGTAACAGTTAAGTACCTTGCTGCAACATCTGATGCAGATTACGCACCAAACATTAAGAAGCTTGTAGACGAGAAGTGCAACATCATCGTTGGCGTTGGCTTCCTTATCAACGGCGCAATTGTTGCTGCTGCCAAGGCAAACCCAACAGTTCACTTTGCAATTGTTGATCAGGATGGCGAAGATCATGGTGCAGACGGATCTGTCTACCCAGGAACAAAGTTTGCTAATTTGAAGCCACTTCAGTTCTCAACAAATGAATCAGCTTTCCAAGCTGGTTACCTAGCAGCTGGTGTTTCAAAGACCGGCAAGGTTGCAACATACGGCGGACTTAACATTCCACCAGTCACAATCTTCATGGATGGCTTTGCTAAGGGTGTAGCTCACTACAACAAGGCAAAGGGCAAGACTGTCACAATTCTTGGTTGGGATACAGCTAAGAAGGACGGAACATTCGTTGGCGGCTTCTCAGATTCAGCTAAGGCACTTCAGATCTCTAAGAACTTCGAGCAGCAGGGTGCAGATGTAATCTTCCCAGTTGCTGGTGGACTTGGTGGAGCAACAGCAGGTAACTCAATGACTTCAAAGAAGTCAGTTGTTATCTGGGTTGACTCAGATGGATTCGTTGCAGCTCCACAGTACGCATCAGTGCTTCTTACATCAGTAGTTAAGGGTGTTGGAACATCTGTTCAGGCTGTTATCGCTGATGAAAACGCTGGAAAGTTCTCTTCAACAGGTTACAACGGTAACCTCAAGAATGCTGGAACATTCCTAGCTCCATACCATGACTTGATCCGTAAGGTTCCTACAGCACTTCGTACCGAAGTTACAAAGCTCGGTAACGATATCCGCAATGGAAAGGTTTCAGTTAAGTAATTAGCTGACCAATCAGTTATAAAACTGGGCTAGCACTTCGGTGCTAGCCCAGTTTTCTTTTCTATAAACTTTCTAAAGTCCATTAAAACTAGTAGATTTCATACATGTCCCTCGAGTTGCGCGGTATCACTAAGCGCTTTGGGTCCCTCACCGCTAATGATTCAATCGACCTCTCCGTAGGTAATGGAGAGATTCACGCAATCCTTGGTGAAAATGGTGCAGGCAAGTCAACGCTGATGAATATTGTCTATGGCTTACTCGCACCTGATGAAGGAACGATTAGCGTTGATGGCAAGGTTGTGAATATCGATTCGCCATTGGATGCCCTAGCTGCTGGTATCGGCATGGTGCACCAACACTTCATGCTTATTCCTGTCTTTACCGTTGCAGAAAATATTGTTCTAGGTCACGAGAAAACCAAAGGTCCTGGACTACTCGATCTAGAGGCGGCGCGTAAAGAGATTCTGCGTGTTTCAGCTGAATTTAATTTTGATATTGACCCTGATGCACTTGTCGAAAATCTTCCAGTTGGGCTTCAGCAACGCGTGGAGATTATCCGCGCGCTTATTTATGATGCCAAGGTATTGATACTTGATGAACCAACGGCTGTACTCACCCCGCAAGAGACCGATGAGTTACTGCGTAATATGAAAAAGCTTAAAGCAACCGGAACCTCCATAGTCTTTATTACTCACAAACTCCGTGAAGTGAAAGAAGCTGCGGATAAGATCACCATTATTCGCCGAGGTAAAGTTGTGGGGACGGCATCTCCTTCAGCTTCTCAAGAAGAGCTTGCCTCTCTTATGGTGGGTCGCCCTGTCTCACTCGATGTTGATAAGAAGGCTCCGCAACTAGGAAACGTCATGCTCGATGTGAAGAATCTCAATATTTCAGATCACACAGGACGCTCTCTGGTTAAGAATGTCTCCTTTGAACTACGCACGGGAGAGATACTTGCTGTTGCAGGAGTGCAAGGCAATGGGCAATCCGAGTTAGCTGAGGCCATCGTGGGTCTGCAAGAACATGTTCACGGTTCAATCTCACTCGATGGCGTTGATATCACTAAAGCATCAGTTCGTGAAGCTCTGCATTCAGGAATTGCCTTTGTGCCGGAATCACGCGAAGAAGATGGACTTATCGCCTCCTTTAGTATTGAAGAAAATCTTATCCTTGATCTGCACGATCTACCTCCATATGCAAAAGGCCCTGTAATTTCTCAGAGCGTTGTTTCACAAGAAGCTGTTAAACGAGTAGCTGAATTTGATATTCGTACTCAGTCATCTAAAGACAGTGCATCTTCGCTCTCTGGAGGAAATAAGCAGAAAGTCGTTCTTGCACGAGAGCTATCACGCCCAGTAAAACTTGTTGTTGCCTCTCAACCAACTCGTGGCCTTGATGTTGGTTCTATCGAATTTGTGCATGAGCGCATCATCGCTGAGCGTGATGCTGGCAGAGCAGTCCTTCTCTTTAGCACTGAACTTGATGAAGTTTCAGCTCTCGCAGATCGCATTGCTGTGATGTATCGCGGTGAATTTATTGCCATTGTTCCTGCTACTACTTCACGTGAAGATTTAGGACTTTTGATGGCAGGAGTGAAGCCATGAAGTTAAAGAAACTCATCCTTCCTGCGCTCTCATTCGCCATGGCCCTCTTTGTGAGTGGACTACTTGTTGCATTCTCTGACTCCAAAGTATTGGCGCTGAAGAGCCAACCTCTATCGATGATTGGTAAAGGTATTTCAACGGCAGCGGGCGCCTACTGGGCGCTCTTCCGTGGATCAATCTTTGACCCACAATTAGCAGAAGGACACTTCTTCCAAGGTTTCTACCCACTGTCGGAGACTCTTGTTGCAGCATCTCCTTTGATCCTTACTGGGTTATCAGTGGCCCTAGCATTTCGTGCGGGACTCTTCAATATCGGTGCGCAAGGACAATTTATTGCAGGTGCAATAGGAGCAAGTTGGATTGGTTTCACATTCGAGCTTCCTATAGTTCTTCACGCTATTGCCGCAATTGCAGCAGCGATGCTCTTTGCAGGCCTATACGGCGGTTTTGTTGGTTTCCTCAAAGCTCGTACAGGTGCTCATGAAGTTATTGTGACAATCATGCTCAACTACGTTGCAGGATATTTCTTGCTGTGGTTGCTCAGTACAACAGCTTTCTTGCGACCAGGTAGACAAGATCCACTGGCACCTGAGGTGCATGAAAATGCACGATTGCCGCATCTCTTTGGCCCCAATCTACGTGCCAATGTTGGATTTATTATTGCTCTGCTTGCAGCAGGTGCTATCTGGTGGCTCTTAAGCCGCAGCACATGGGGATTTAGATTCCGTGCAGTGGGAGCAAATGCTGCCGCTTCTCGTACAGCAGGTATTTCAGTAGCTCGTGTGACAACTTCGGTAATGTTTATTGCAGGCGCTCTCGCGGGACTTGGTGGAGCTGTGCAAATTCTTGGATCAGAACCAGCCATGACTGCAGGTGTGGGTGGAAGTTTCGGTTTTGATGCAATCACTGTTGCTCTCCTTGGTCGTGCAACACCTATCGGAACAGTCTTTGCAGCTCTCCTCTTTGGAGCGCTCCGTGCAGGAGGATTAACAATGCAAGCGAGCACTGAAACGCCACTGGATCTTGTCCTTGTTATTCAAGCTCTGGTTGTTCTCTTCATTGCAGCTCCAGCACTGATTAAATCTCTCTTCCGCCTTAAGAACGTCGATGCTGGCGAAACTGTTGCTTCGAAGGGATGGAATGGCTGATGAGTAACGTTAAAGTGCGCGCACTCTCTGCGCCAGAACGTCGCCGCAAGCGCGGAATTATTACGATGGCAAGCCTTGGGGCGTTTGCTCTTGCAATCTTCGGAATTCTTCCAAAGACAGGACAACCTGTTACCTATAGCTTTGTGCTTGGTAACGAATGGGTACTTGCAAAAGAGATCATTGTTAATTCAAAGACAGGTGCCCTGGTCTTTGCAGTGATTGCGCTGCTTGCTGTTGGAATTGCTGCGATGCAATTTCGTGCACGTAAGACTATTCGTGCTGCGAGTGGAATCTTCGGTGCAACATTTCTTATGTCATTCCTCTGCTGGGCAGCGGCAGGAAAATTCATCCCCTTCACAGGTCTCCTACAAGGTGCACTATTTCTATCTGTGCCGCTGATCTTTGGAGCGATGGCAGGAGTGCTCTCAGAGCGCTCTGGTGTTATCAATATTGCAATTGAAGGCCAATTACTTGCTGGTGCATTTATGTCAGGAGTGATTGCCTCCCTTACACAGAATAAGATCGCCGGCCTTCTCATCGCACCATTTGCAGGCATGGCAATTGCTTGGCTCCTTGCAGTGTTTGCTATTAAGTATGGAATCGATCAAGTAGTTCTGGGATTTGTGCTCAATGTTCTAGTGATTGGGCTTACCAACTTCCTCTATAAGAAGTTGCTCATTCCTTATCAAGCTACATGGAACTCAGGTGGAACCTTTGCGCCAATTGAAATTCCAATCCTGTCTAAAATTCCAGTTATTGGGCCGACCTTCTTCGCTCAGAGCATCATCGTCTATTTGATGTATGTGGCTGTAGTAATTATTCATATTGCACTCTTTAAATCTAAGTGGGGACTTCGCACACGTTCTGTGGGAGAACACCCAACCGCTGCTGAATCAGTTGGTATCGATGTCAACAAGATTCGATTCCGCAACGTGCTGATCGCTGGCGCAGTTGCCGGTCTTGGTGGTGCATTCTTCACACTGGGCGCAGTTGGCTCCTTTAGCAAGGAGATGACTGCGGGCAAAGGATTTATCGCACTTGCTGCTCTCATCTTTGGTCGTTGGAGCCCACTGGGGGCGGTAGCGGCAGCGCTCATCTTCGGTTTTGCAGATAACTTACAAGGATTGCTCACCATTACTGGAACACCCATCCCATCAGAATTTATGTTGATGGCTCCTTATATAGCAACAATCATTGCCGTCTCTGGTTTTGTCGGCAAAGTTCGAGCACCAGCAGCTGATGGAGTTGCCTATAAACGTGGAGGCGGTTAAAGCTCATGGATATTAATTGGGATGTATTGCGCACTGAAGCACTCGGTGCGATGAAGAAGGCCTATGCGCCATACTCAAAGTTTCCAGTCGGTGTTGCAGCCCTTGTCGATGATGGTCGCATCATCACTGGATGCAACGTTGAAAACGCCAGTTATGGACTCACTCTCTGCGCAGAGTGTGGATTGGTCTCTACGCTCATTGCATCAGGTGGCGGACGTCTTGTGGCATTTGTGTGTGTTGATATTGCAGGCAATCCCTTGATGCCATGTGGCCGATGCCGCCAACTCTTGCAAGAACATGGTGGATCGAAGTTGCAGATGGCGACCAATGAAGGCATTAAGACACTTGGTGATCTACTCCCATGGGCATTTGGCCCTGAAGAGATGAACGAACGATTGTCATGATTGAACCTTTTGCAGCCGTTGAAATCATTGCAGCTAAGCGAGATCACAACGAATTAACTGATCCACAGATTGATTGGATTATCGACGCCTATACGCGAGGCGTTGTCGCAGATGAACAAATGTCAGCCCTTCTTATGGCAATTCTTCTTAATGGTATGAACTCTCGTGAAATTTCTCGTTGGACCAATGCGATGATCAATAGTGGTGAACGAATGGATTGGTCGAAGCTCGATCGCAAAACAGCAGATAAGCATTCAACAGGTGGAGTTGGCGACAAGATTACTCTTCCACTAGCGCCCCTTGTTGCAGCATGTGGGGGAGCAGTACCTCAACTCTCTGGCCGCGGACTTGGTCACACGGGTGGAACTCTCGACAAACTTGAATCTATTCCTGGCTGGCGTGCATCTTTAACAAATGATGAAATGCTCAAAGTTTTACAAGAAACTGGCGCTGTCATATGTGCAGCAGGTGCTGGTCTAGCTCCTGCAGATAAGAAGCTCTATGCACTACGAGATGTCACAGCAACTGTTGAGGCGATACCGCTTATTGCATCATCGATTATGAGTAAGAAGATTGCTGAGGGAACTTCAGCACTCGTTCTCGATGTGAAGACTGGAAGTGGCGCATTTATGTCAGATCCTGCAAAGGCATCTGAACTTGCTCGCACCATGGTTCAGCTGGGCAAAGATGCTGGAGTCAAGACCCGTGCGCTAGTGACAGCTATGGATGTCCCACTCGGACTCACTGCGGGTAATGCCTTAGAAGTTCGTGAATCTGTTGAAGTACTTGCTGGTGGAGGTCCATCAGATGTTGTTGAACTAACAATTATCCTTGCGCGAGAAATGATTGATGCAGCAGGAATTGTTGGCAAGGACCCAGAGACTGCGCTTAAAGATGGAAGTGCCATGGATAATTGGCGTCGCATGATTAGCGCGCAAGGAGGAGATCCTGATGCAGCACTTCCTGTTGCACGTGAGACCCACGTTGTGAAGGCAGCCAATAGCGGAACGATTACAACGATGGATGCGATGAAAGTCGGAGTCAGTGCTTGGCGATTGGGCGCAGGTCGCTCAAAGCAGGGAGAGAAGGTCCAAGCTGGCGCTGGAATCGAACTCCACGCAAAGCCTGGGGATTACATCACCGCAGGGGCTCCACTCATGACTTTGCACACTGATGAAGCTGCTCGTTTTGCTCGCGCTCTGGAAATTCTCGAAGGTGCTGTCACAATAGTTGAAGGTGGAACAGTAAATCGTCTGCCTCTAGTGTTAGAGAGAATTTAAGTAATGAGTGACTTAACAAAGAAGCCAACAGCAGAACAGGTGAAGCGTTTACCTAAAGCACTTCTGCATGATCACCTCGATGGTGGGCTACGTCCTCAAACAATTATTGATATTGCAAAAGAAATTGGCCACGAGCTTCCAACATATGACCCAGTTGAACTTGCTGAATGGTTCCGTAGTTCCTGTGATTCAGGTTCACTCGTTCTCTATCTTGAAACTTTTGCCCACACCGTTGCTGTGATGCAACGTAAGCAGGACATAGTACGCGTTGCACGTGAATGCGCCGTTGATCTAGCGCGCGATGGAGTTGTCTATGCCGAAGTGCGTATGGCACCCGAGCTCATCACCGAAAAGGGTTTAACGCTCTCACAAGCAATTGAGGCGATTCTTGAAGGGCTCCGTGAAGGAGAAGCTGAAGCAAAGGCTGAAGGAAATGTTATTCGAGTTATGGCACTGCTCTGTGGAATGCGACAGAATGATCTTTCGCAGGAAGTTGCAGAACTTGCAGTGAAATATCGCGATCAAGGTGTTGTTGGGTTTGATATTGCAGGACCAGAAGATGGTTTCCCACCTAGTGATCAGCTTGATACCTTTGAATTTCTACGCCGTGAAAATGCACACTTCACCATCCATGCTGGTGAGGCATATGGACTTCCTTCTATCTGGGAAGCAATTCAATTATGTGGTGCTGAGCGATTAGGCCACGGAGTTCGCATCACTGACGATATCGATTTCAATCACACACCACCGCGCCTTGGAAGACTTGCTGCATATGTGCGCGATCGCCGCGTTCCTCTTGAGATGTGTCCATCATCAAATATTCAGACAGGTGTTGCAGATTCATTTGCTCATCACCCACTGGCGAGACTTTCAAAGCTTCGCTTTCGAGTCACCATCAATACTGATAACCGTCTGATGTCAGCTACATCTATGACTCGCGAAATGACAGAGATGGTCAATCAATGCGATTGGACCTTCCAGGACTTACAGCGGGTGACTATTAATGCGCTCAAGAGCTCATTTATTCCATTTGAAGAGCGTCTTGCTATTATTGAAAGCGTTGTGAAGCCGGCCTACCTAAAGATTGCTGGCGAGTAAGAGCTTAAACTCCGACTGAATGCCAGACAGTTTTAGATTCCATAAAGGCAAGGATGCGCGCAGGAGTTTTTCCTGAGCCAAAGGAATGAATCCGCTTGAGATTCTCAGCTCCTGCCTCCTTGAGTGCCCCATGCTTCTTCTTCTGAATTCCAGAGATATCAAAGCCATCAATATCCATATGAGATGCTGCCCATGGAGCGAGTTCATCGAGTGAACCGGTGAGAATATTGATCACACCAGCAGGAAGATCACTTGTGGCAAGAACTTCCGCAAATGACATTGCAGGAACTGCCAAGCCACCTGGAACAAGGACAACAGAGGTATTTCCTGAAACTACTGCTGCAGCAATCGCATCGATAAATTCAAGGAAGCTATCTGAGGATGCGATTGCAACCACTCCTTGAGGTTCAGAGATAGAGAAGTTAAAGAATGGTCCAGATACTGGGTTCGTTGCACCGCTGACAGCTTGAAGTTTGTCGCTCCAACCCGCATACCAAACCCATCGGTCAATTGCTTCAGAAACCAAAACCTTGGCTTTTGCAGGAGTTACGTGAGAGGTGAGAGCGATCTCTGCTGCGAATTGATCTGCTCGCCCTTCAAGCATCTCAGCGATGCGATAGAGAATCTGTCCACGGTTATAGGCAGTTGCTCTTGACCAACCAGATTGCGCTGCGCGAGCTGCTGTCACTGCATCACGCAAATCTTTACGAGATGCAAGTGCTGGGTTTGCAATAAAGTCACCATTTTTTGCAGTCACTTCAAAGACGCGTCCTGATTCACTGCGGGGGAATGCGCCATTGATAAAGAGCTTGTATGTCTTCTTCACTTCAACGCGAGACTCTTTCTTAGTAGCCATTTATTTCGCCCCGGTTTCTTTACCATTTTTTAAATATGCAGCTAATCCATGCTTGCCACCTTCGCGGCCCCAGCCAGATTCTTTATAACCACCGAAAGGCGATGCCGGATCAAATTTATTAAAGGTATTTGCCCAGATAACTCCGGCCTTGAGGTGTTGGCTTGCCCAGAAAATACGGGAGCCTTTCTCGCTCCAGATTCCTGCAGATAATCCAAAGGGAGTGTTATTGGCCTTATCCATAGCCTCTTGTGGGGTTCTAAAGGTTAAGACTGAAAGGACTGGACCGAAAATTTCTTCTTGCGCAATGCGATGGGCTTGTGTGACCCCGGTAAAGATAGTGGGAGCAAACCAGAAACCCTTATCGGAGAGATTGCATTGCGGACTCCATCTTTCGGCACCTTCTGCATCACCAATAGCAGAGAGTTCTTTGATTTTTATGAGCTGCTCTTTGGAATTGATAGCACCAAGATCTGTGTTCTTATCGAGGGGATCTCCCACTCGAATCTTTGCCATTCTTACCTTTAGCTTTTCGATGAACTCTTCAGCAATACTTTCTTGCACAATCAGACGTGAGCCAGCACAGCAGACATGGCCTTGATTGAAGAAGATTCCGTTAACAATTCCTTCTACGGTTTCATCGACAGGTGCATCGTCAAAGACCACATTTGCACCTTTGCCGCCAAGTTCAAGAGTTGCCTTCTTATCTGTGGAAGCAATCGCACGAGCAATCTTCTTGCCAACTTCAGTAGAGCCCGTGAATGCAATCTTATGTATTCCTGGGTGGTTGACGATTGCACTACCCGTGGAACCATCGCCTGTAACAATGTTTACAACACCGTCCGGAAGTTCTGCCTGTTGGCAGACTTCAGCAAAGAGAAGCGCGGTAAGAGAAGTTGTCTCAGCTGGCTTTAGAACTACTGTGTTTCCTGTTGCAAGTGCCGGTGCAACTTTCCATGCGAGCATGAGAAGTGGGAAATTCCAAGGAATGATCTGTCCTGCAACACCATAGGCCTTAGGGTTATGACCGAGGCCGGCATAATCTAATTTGTCAGCCCACCCTGCGTGATAGAAGAAGTGTGCTGCGACCAGTGGGATATCGATATCGCGGGTTTCACGGATTGGCTTTCCATTATCGAGAGTCTCAAGAACTGCAAACTCACGTGCTCGCTCTTGAAGAATGCGCGCAATGCGATAGAGGTACTTTCCTCGCTCTTTGCCAGATAACTTCGACCACGTCTTTGTATATGCCTTCTGCGCAGCTATCACAGCCTTATCAACATCTGAAGTTCCACCTAATGCGATATGGCTCAAAATTTCTTCAGTTGCAGGATTGATGGTGGGAAAGTGCTTCTTTCCAGCGACAAAGGAGCCATTGATGAAGTGGCCATACTTAGGCTTGATGGAGACGATGGATCGAGATTCAGGCGCCGGAGCGTAATCAAAAGTCATTCTGGCCTCTTCTAATCGATCGTGACGTAGTTAGGGCTAGCGTAGTAGCCATCTGACATTTTCATGCGTTGCATCAGTAAGTCATTGAGTAGAGCGCTGGCACCGATGCGAAATAGGTCGGGAGTCAACCATTCTGGCCCAGCTGTTTCATTGACTAGTACGAGTTGCTTGATTGCATCCTTTGTAGTCCTGATTCCACCCGCAGGCTTCACACCAATTCTGCGTTGAGTGATTGCGTAGAAATCACGCACTGCTTCCAACATCACAAGAACTACTGGAGGAGTGGCCGCGGGAGCGACCTTTCCCGTGGAGGTCTTGATGAAATCAGCGCCTGCAAGCATTGCAAGATAGGAAGCTTTGCGGACATTATCGTAAGTGACGAGCTCACCTGTTTCAAAGATAACCTTGAGATGTGCCTTATCTCCGCAGACTTCTCTGATCTTTACAATTTCATCAAAAACCAAACCGTATTTACCAGCAAGAAAAGCCCCACGATCGATTACCATATCGATTTCGCCAGCACCTGCATTGATTGCATCTTGTGTATCTTGAATCTTCACTTCCATCGATGCGCGCCCTGATGGAAATGCTGTAGACACTGCCGCTACAGGGACATGTTTTCCACCGATTGCATCAAGATGCGTGCGAGCAATTTCAACCATATCGTTATAGACACAGACCGCGCCAACGCTTGGAACAGTTGGATCTGTGGGATCAGGTCTTACTGCCTTAGAACATAGCGCTCGGACTTTGCCAGGTGTGTCTGCGCCTTCCAAGGTTGTGAGGTCGACCATCGAGATTGCAGTTTCAATTGCCCACTTCTTGCTCGTTGTCTTAATACTTCTGGTTGCAAGCATCGCAGCTCGTGCTTCTGCGCCAACTTGATCGACGCCAGAGAGCTGATCTAGATATTGAATAAGAGATTTCTCTGATCCATCGACAAGGCCATAGAAACTCATGAAAGCAATTCTTTCAGAGGCTGACGAATCTCGTCGAGTAATTTCTGTGATTCATCAGACGTCGCAGTGACGACTTCGATATAACACTTCATCTTCGCCTCGGTACCTGATGGGCGCACGATGATGCGAATGCCCCCTGCTAGCCAGATGCGAAGGCCATCCGTTGGTGGCAGTCCATCGCGAGGTGCTGCTAAGTCATCAATGGATTCGACTGCTCGCCCTGCAATCTCACGTGGTGGGTTAGCGCGAAGGCCAGCTAGCAGATGTGTAATTGCAGACATATCTGTTACTCGAATAGAGATCTGTTCAGTGCCATGGAAGCCATGTCGTTCCCATACTTGATTGAGAAGATCCGAGATCGTTAAACCATTGCGCTTGAGATCGACTGCAATTTGGGCCAAGAAGATTGCAGCAGAGATTCCATCTTTATCATTGACGTTATCAGAGTCAACGGCATAACCAATTGCTTCCTCATATCCGAAGGCAAGATTTTCAATCTTTGCAATCCATTTGAATCCTGTGAGAACTTCTTGGAAATCTATGCCATAGTGGCCACTAATCTTTCTTAAAGTTGAAGAGGAGACGATGGAGTTAGCAAAGCTTCCCTTCGGCTTTGAACGCGCAATCCATTCACCAAAAACAATTCCAAGCTCATCTCCGCGAAGCATGCGCCAGCCGACTTGAGGGTCATTGATTGCAGCAGCGCAGCGATCTGCATCGGGATCATTTGCTATAACAAGGTCTGCACCAAAATCACGAGCTTTCTTGAGAGCTAAATCAATAGCTCCTGGTTCCTCAGGGTTAGGAAATGCGACGGTTGGAAAATCTGGATCTGGCGTGCATTGCTCATCTACAAGTATGAGAGTTGCAAATCCTGCATGATTAAATACTCGTTGAATCGTCTCCGTGCCCACACCATGCATAGCGGTATAAACAATCTTGAGATCACCAGGACGTGGAGCAAGAGCTGCCGTACGATTCACATACTCAGTGATGACATCTTCACCCAGCACATTCCACTTGCTTCCACGGGGGAGTGATTTTAAGGATGTGACGGTAGAAATATCCCTTGCAATAAATCCATCGGTTGGATTGATGATTTGTGAAGATGCGTAGTTGATTCCATCAGCAACGGGTCCCACATAAACTTTATAACCATTATCTTGTGGTGGATTATGGCTTGCAGTCACCATGATTCCGATATCGCATCCAAGATGTGCAGTTGCAAAAGCTAATACAGGGGTGGGAAGTGGACGCGGAAGGATGGAGACATCCATTCCGGCGCCACTCATGATTTCCGCAGTTTCAAAGGTGTAATCCTCTGATCCATATCGAGCATCTCGCCCGATAACAACCTTCGTCATTCCGCGTTTTTTCATATAGGAAGCGATGCCTGCTGCGGTGCGACCGACAACTGCGCGGTTCATGCAGGATGGGCCCGGACCTATGGGGCCACGAAGACCTGCAGTTCCGAATTGAAGAAATCCATTGAAGTACTTACTGAGTACGGTTTCATCTTCTGCATCCAGCAGCGATTGAAGCTGGGCCGCGGTCTTGGGATCTGGATCGTCAGCAATCCACGCCTGAACTTCAGCGCGCAGAGAGGGATTCATAAATGAAGTTTAATCGCGTTAGACGAGTTTAGGAATAGTGTTCTTGAGCAGCGTTCCCATTCGATCTGCTGCAGCTTTTCCAGCCGCAATAACTTCTTCATGGTTTAACTTCTCACCAGTAACACCAGCCGCAGCATTAGTGACAAGAGAGATTCCTAAAACTTCTGCGCCGAGTGCATGTGCTGCAATTGCTTCAGGAACTGTAGACATTCCAACAAGGTCAGCACCCATGGTGCGCATCATTAATATTTCTGCAGGTGTTTCATATGTAGGTCCACGCCAGTGCACGTAGACACCTTCAGCCAGAGATGAATCTGCCTTCTTTACAATCTCGCGAATACGCTTGCTATAGAGATCGGTGAGATCAATAAATGTTGCACCAGAAAGAGGAGATGCAGCGGTAAGAGAGATGTGATCACGGATGATGACAGGTTGACCCACCTTGTAAGAAGTATTGATTCCGCCGCAAGCATTCGTAAGGATGACGACTTTGCAGCCTGCCTTGACCGCCGTACGGACTCCGTGCACAACAGGCTCCATACCTTTGCCTTCATAAAGGTGTGTGCGACCAAGAAATACAAGTGCGCGAATAGTCTTTCCATTTTCAACGATTTCATAAGAGCGAACTTTTCCCGAATGACCTTCAACTGCAGGTGTAAAAAAACCAGTGATTTCATGGGCATCGCACTCATATGCAGGAGCACCGAGTGCATCAGCTGCAGTCACCCAACCAGAACCCATTACGAGTGCAACATCGTGAGAAGCAACGCCAGTGCGTACTGCGATTTCAGCCGCTGCCTTTGTAGCGGCAGCTAATGGATCAGAGTAGAGAAGATCGGTTGAGGTCATACCTCAATAATGTCACAGAGAACTGTTCCGCTGGCCACGGTCTCACCGATGACAGCTTTTAGGTTCTTAATCACACCTGACTTATGGGCGTTCAGAGGTTGCTCCATCTTCATCGCTTCAAGAACGATGATGAGTTCTCCAGCTTCAACGCTCTGGCCTTCTTCAACTGCAATCTTTACGACAGTGCCCTGCATGGGACTTGAGAGTCCTGTTCCCGTTGAGCCACCACCTGATGATTGCTTTGCACGATGGCGCTTGACCACAGGCTCTGGTGCATGAACGAGAATTTCAAAGCGCTTTCCATTGACTTCAGCAACGAGTTTTTCTGCAGCAACACGAGTCTGGATCTCTGCAGCACTTGATTCAAAGGCGGGGATATCGTTTTTAAATTCATTTTCAATATAGCTCGTGTAGACCTTGAAAACTTCTGTGTATGCAGGATCTTCGACAATAGCGCGGTGGAATGGAATAGCTGTTGCAAGTCCACCTACTTCAAACTCAGCAAGTGCACGACGTGCACGTTGGATTGCTTCTTTGCGCGTTGCCCCAGTGACAATCAACTTCGCAAGCAGTGAATCAAAATTTCCGCCGATGACATCACCATTACGGAAACCCGCATCAACTCGGACACCAGGTCCTGTTGGAATATTCCAGGCAGTAATGCGACCTGGTGCTGGCAAGAATGAACGTCCAGGATCTTCACCGTTGATACGGAACTCAATGGAGTGGCCACGAATAACTGGGTCATCAAATCCAAGGCTTTCACCCATTGCAATACGGAATTGTTCGCGCACAAGATCGATTCCTGTTACCTCTTCAGATACAGGGTGCTCAACTTGTAGACGTGTGTTTACCTCAAGGAAAGAGATAGTTCCATCAAGACCAACAAGGAATTCACATGTGCCGGCGCCGATATAACCGGCTTCCTTCATGATCGCCTTACTAGAGCGATAAAGCTCTTCATTCTGCGTATCAGTAAGAAATGGTGCAGGTGCTTCTTCTACAAGTTTCTGATGGCGACGTTGCAATGAACAATCACGAGTTGAAACAACGACCGCATGGCCATGCTTATCAACAAGTACTTGAGTTTCAACGTGGCGAGGTTTATCGAGATAGCGCTCAACAAAACACTCACCGCGCCCAAAGCCTGCAATAGCTTCACGTACTGCAGATGCGTAGAGCTCAGGAATTTCTTCCATAGTGCGCGCAACTTTAAGGCCGCGACCTCCGCCACCAAATGCAGCCTTGATAGCAACGGGAAGTCCATGCTCTTTTGCAAAGGCAACTACTTCTTCATGGCCAGTTACAGGATCTTTCGTGCCTGCAACAAGTGGAGCACCTGCCTTAGCTGCAATGCGACGAGCAGAGACTTTATCTCCGAGTGCGCTAATAGCTGCGGGTGGGGGACCGATCCAGATGAGCCCAGCATCGAGAACTGCTTGAGCAAAATGTGCATTCTCTGAAAGGAATCCATATCCAGGGTGCACGGCATCAGCGCCAGACTCTTTTGCAAGAGCAATAATTTTAGGGATGTTGAGGTAAGTATCTTTAGCAACTGTGCCATTGAGTGAATAAGCAAAATCGGCGCTCTGAGCATGGAGTGCATCGCGATCTTCTTCAGAGTACATCGCTACAGATTCAAGCCCGTGGTCTTTACACGCACGTATGACGCGAAGAGCAATCTCTCCTCGGTTTGCTATCAATACGCGCTTCATGACATCTCCTTAACTTGAGGCCAAGAATAACCAAGTTGCTTCATTGCACTACGAAGAAATGGCATCGATATACCCACAACATTGGTGTAATCGCCCTCAATCACATGAATAAATGGACTGCCGAAGCCATCGAGAGTAAATCCTCCTGCAACATGAAGTGGCTCTTCAGAAGCAACATAATCGGCTATCTCTTCTTCTGTCATATCCGTAAAGGTGACTTTTGTTGTCACGCGATCAGCAATTTCTATTCCTTGTTCTGTATCAATGATGCAATGCCCGGTGTGGAGAAGTCCTGTTCGACCATTGATCTTCTGTGCTCGCTCAATCGCAATCTCGGGTGTTCCAGGCTTGCCAAAAGAGATACCGTCCACATCAAATGTTGAATCACACCCAATGATGATTGCTGGGTAATCAATTAACTCACGAACTGTGTGAGCCTTCGATATTGCAAGAGCAATCACCATATCAACAGGGGCCATTGCATTGAAGAAATCAGTCTCCTCATCAACATTGCTGACGATGATTGTTGGCTTAAGCCCTGCATCTTCAAGCAGGCGTCGTCGCGAAGTTGATTGTGATGCTAAAACAATTCGAGGCATTTATCGATGCTTTCGTGCGCTAAAGGTAAGTTGATGTGGCATGGGCTGACGTAGTTGCGGAAGTGCAAAGACACTTCGCTTAATGACAGGTTTGATGTCGACAGCTTTGTGGTTTGTCAATACCGCTTGAAGAGCAAGAAGTTCTTCAGGCGTTGGATTGCCTGCCGTAACAGTAAATTTCATTCTTATAGAGGAATATTTCCGTGCTTACGAGCTGGCAAGGTATCGCGCTTAGTCTTTAACGTACGAAACGCCTTTGTGATGTATTGACGTGAATCTTCAGGTTCAATCACGCTATCGATAGTTCCGCGCTCTGCAGCCAAGTATGGATTTGAGAACTTTTCGGTGTACTCAGTAATGAGTTCAGCGCGCTTTGCATCTTGATCCTTAGCTTCTGCCAAATCTTTGCGATAGAGAATATTGACGGCACCTTGTGCACCCATTACTGCAATTTCAGCACTTGGCCATGCAAAGTTGATATCGCTTCCTAGGTACTTAGATCCCATCACAATAAATGCACCGCCATATGCCTTACGAGTAATAAGGGTTACGAGAGGCACTGATGCTTCAGCGTAGGCGTAGAGAAGCTTTGCGCCGCGACGGATGATGCCATTCCACTCTTGCTCAGTTCCGGGCATAAATCCAGGTACATCAACGAGAGTAAGGATTGGAATATTAAATGCATCGCAGAAACGCAAGAAGCGAGCTGCCTTCTCTGATGAGTTGATATCAAGTGTTCCAGCAAGTTGTGATGGCTGGTTAGCAATGATTCCGATAGATTGACCTTCGATTCGTGCAAAGCCAACCACAATATTGGGAGCATAGAGCGCATGCACTTCAAGGAATTCACCTTCATCAACAAGTGCCTGTATGAGTGATTTCATGTCGTAAGGCTGATTAGGGCTATCAGGGATCAAAGTATTGAGCGCTGTATCTGATGCGCTCTTATCGAGAGTCTCTGTTGGAGGAAGAACAGGAGAACCATCCATATTATTTGACGGAAGATATGACAAAAGTGCTTTCACATAATCAATCGCATCTGCTTCAGAATCTGCCATGTAATGCGCATTTCCGGATTTGGTGTTGTGAGTAAAGGCTCCGCCGAGCTCTTCCATTCCAACATCTTCGCCTGTGACAGTCTTGATGACATCAGGACCAGTAATAAACATGTTTGAGGTCTCCTTCACCATAACGGTGAAGTCAGTAAGCGCTGGGGAATATGCAGATCCACCAGCACATGGACCGAGGATGAGTGAAATCTGAGGAATAACTCCTGATGAGCGAGTGTTAAGGCGGAAGATTCTTCCGTAACCATTAAGTGAAGCAACGCCTTCTTGGATTCGAGCGCCACCTGAATCGTTAATTCCAATCAGTGGAATTCCTGACTTCAGCGCAAATTCAGCAATCTTTACAATCTTTTCTGCATGCACTTCACCGAGTGATCCACCAAAGACCGTGAAGTCTTGTGAATAGAGAGCTATTGGCCTGCCATCAACCGTTGCAGTTCCGATAATTACACCGTCACCATAAGGGCGATTCTTCTCCATGCCAAAGTTTTGTGCGCGGTGACGAGCAAACTCATCAATCTCGGTAAATGAATCAGGATCTACAAGCATCTCGATACGTTCGCGAGCGGTTCCCTTGCCCTTTGCGTGCTGCTTCTCTTCTGCTCGGGCAGAACCAGCGTGGACGGCTTCATCAATTCTTTCGCGGAGGTCTTCGATTTTTCCCGCGGTAGTGTGCAGATCTGGGCTCATGAACATAAGGTACTAGTCGTGAGCACAGTTGCGCCAAGACCACCGCTAGATACTTCAGTGATCTCAGAAAATATCTCGCGGTACTGGCGAGTAAGCGTGGTTGAAGTCACGGGCTCCACGCAAGACGATATTGCTCAATTGGTCGCTGAAGAAAAAGCGAAGCATGGCGAAGTTATTGCAACGGAATATCAGAGTGCAGGACGAGGTCGACTCGATAGAAAATTCGATGCACCTACTTCATCTGCTCTCATGTTCTCTATTTATCTGAAACCGCAACGGGATAAATCTGATTGGTCATTTCTCACATTACTCACAGGACTGAGTGCAACCTTCGCGCTAACAAAACTTGATCCAGGATTTTCTCCCTCTCTTAAGTGGCCGAATGACATTGTTATTGGTGAAGGCAAAGTTGGGGGAATCATTGCGCAAGCAAGTGGAGATGGAGTCATTATCGGAGTTGGAATCAATGTTGGAATGACACAGGAAGAACTTCCTGTTGCTCATGCAACATCACTTTCACTCCATCAATTTCGAATTCTTGATCGCAATCAGATACTTGCCTCATTTCTGACCACCTTTGAAGAACTCTTCGAAAGATGGCAGAGCGGTGAAGATCTACGTCATCTCTACTGCGAGTGTTCTTCAACTGTGGGGCAGCAGGTTCGTATTGAACATCCTGATGGAAGCTACAAGACGGGCAAAGCCGTTGATGTCACGCCTGCCGGTGAACTCATTCTCGAGGATGGTTCTCGAGTAACAGTGGGGGACATCGTTCATCTACGATAGCTTCTGTGAACGAAAGATTTCCTCGTGTTGGCGTCATAGGCGCAGGGCAACTGGCACGGATGATGGTTGCGCCAGCTACCGCACTTGGAATTGATCTTCTTCTCTTTGCACAAAGCGCCGAAGACTCTGGCGCCCAGATCACTCCTCACATAGTTGGTGATTACACAGACCTTGGGGCACTTAAGCAGTTTGCTGCCACATGTGATGTCATCACATTCGAACATGAGCTCGTGCCGCTATCGGTCATCAAAGGTCTTGAAGCTACGGGCGTAAAGGTATATCCACCATCATCAGCATTTATCTATTCACAAGATAAGGCGCAGATGCGCGAGAAGCTAAGTTCATTCCCATCTCCTGCATGGAAGGTTGTTACAACAACTGCAGATATTGATCGTTATCCACTGATTGCAAAGGCTATTTCTGGTGGTTATGACGGCCGTGGAGTCTGGAAGATTAATTCTCAAGATGAGCTTGCTGAGGTACTAAAAACAACGCCTCAACTACTTATTGAAGAACTCATCTCATTTGATACCGAGATTGCCGTGATGGTTGCGCGTTCTCCTCATGGACAAGCAACATCTTGGACTCCAACAGAGACAATTCAAGAAGATGGAATCTGTACGATGACGATTTCCCCGGCTCAGAATATTTCTTCTGAACTCGCTGAAAATGCACAGAAGCTTGCTCTCGATATCGCGCAGGATGTTGGAGTCGTAGGAGTTATGGCAGTTGAAATGTTTGTGAAAGGCGAGCACCTCTATATCAATGAGCTAGCAATGCGCCCACACAACTCTGGGCATTGGACCATTGATGGCGCTGTCACAAGTCAGTTCGAACAACATTTGCGAGCGATTCTTGATCTACCGCTGGGTGATCCTTCAATGACTGCTGATATTGCGGTAATGGGAAATATCTTGGGAGGCGAGAAGACAGATATGTATCGCCCATACCTGCATCTCATGGCGCGCAATCCAGACCTCAAATTTCACCATTACAAGAAGGAAGTACGCGCAGGGCGCAAGATTGGCCATGTCACCGCAGTCGGTTCAGACCTTCTACAATTAACCACTGATGTGCAGCATGCACGTGACTATATGAGCGGAGTTATCGATGAGTAATCGTAAAGATGTAGCAATCATCATGGGCTCTGACTCTGATTGGCCAGTCATGGAGGAAGCTGCAAAAGCCCTTGATTCATTCGGTATTTCTTATAGTGCAGATGTTGTATCTGCTCATCGCATGCCTGAAGAGATGGTTGAGTTTGCAAAGAGTGCTGCATCAAAGGGTTACAAAGTAATCATCGCCGGTGCGGGTGGAGCAGCACACCTTCCGGGAATGGTCGCATCCCTTACAACGCTTCCTGTAATTGGAGTTCCTGTATCACTTAAGAACTTAGATGGAATGGATTCACTTTTGTCCATCGTGCAGATGCCAGGCGGGGTTCCAGTGGCAACAGTTGGAATTGATAATGCCAAGAATGCAGGAATCCTTGCTGCGCGCATCATTGGTTCTGGTGATGCAGCGGTGGCGAAGAAGATTGAAAATCAGCTCTCAGAGCTATCGGATGAAGCAAAGGCAAAGGGCGCTCAATTGAGCGCCCGTCGCAATACCAAAACTGGTTTCTAGTCAGTTCTTCCAAGAGCATGCACGCGCCAACCAGCTGCGCGCCACATATTGCGATCTAACATATTACGACCATCAATCAGGAACTTTGATTTCACGAGCTGACCGATTACGGATGGATCAAGTTCGCGATATTCCTTCCATTCGGTCAAGTGCAAGATTGCATCTGCACCCTTGACTGCATCAACGACCTTCTCCTGGTAATCAAGATTTGGAAAACGTTTACGTGCAGGTTCGATGCCCTTTGGATCATGTACAACAACTTGTGCACCTGCTGCTTGTAGTTGAGCAGCGATATCAAGTGCTGGGGAATCACGAACGTCATCACTATCTGGCTTAAATGTCGCACCAAGAACGGCAATCTTGTACTGAGTCAGATCATGAGATAGATCTGCACGAACTACATCGATAACGCGTTGGCGAGCACGAATATTGATTGCATCAATTTCACGTAAGAATTCAAGTGCCTGATCTGCACCCAGTTCTTGAGCGCGTGCCATAAATGCACGGATATCTTTAGGAAGACAGCCTCCACCAAAGCCAATACCTGCCTGCAAGAAGCGACTTCCAATGCGTGGGTCATAACCAATTGCTTTAGCAAGGACAGTTACGTCACCGCCTGCGGCTTCGCATACTTCAGCCATCGCATTAATAAATGAAATCTTTGTGGCAAGGAATGAGTTTGCTGCAACCTTAACAAGTTCAGCTGTTGGAAGATCCGCACGAATCCAAGGAGTGCCTAGATCAGTAACAGGCTTATAAACCTCTTTAAGGATCTCTTCAGCGCGATCATTTGCAACGCCTACGACGAGACGATTAGGAGTCAACGTATCTTCCACAGCGAATCCTTCACGAAGGAATTCAGGGTTCCATGCAAGATCTGCTTGAGGAGCTAATGTGGAGAGCTGATCACGGAGTAATTGAGCAGTTCCAACAGGCACTGTGGACTTTCCAACAACGAGTGAACCTTCTTTGAGGAAAGGAGCAATCGCTGCAACAGATGCCTTCACATATGTCAGATCTGCGGCCAACCCATCCTTACTCTGTGGTGTTCCAACGCAGATGAAGTGAACATCAGCATCAGCTACAGCTGAGAAATCGGTTGTGAAGGAAAGTCGACCCGTCTTCATCTCTGCAGCAAGAAGTGTGTCTAGTCCTGGTTCATAGAAAGGAAGCTCGCCCTTGGATAGGAGAACAACCTTGCTCTGATCGGTATCAATACCAATTACTTCGAAACCAAGTGAGGACATGCATGCTGCGTGGGTTGCCCCGAGATAACCGCAACCAATTACTGAAAGCTTCAGAGTCATACGTAGCAGTCTATTGCAGAGCTATTTGAATATCGAAAATTTGAGGCTATTTCGAGGGCGCACATGGATTATCTGCAGCTGTTTTACTCTTAAATTTGTCGATGATCACAGGTTCCGTGGTTGCTTTTGCTGTTGGCTTAATGGTCTCTACGAGGGCTTCATCGTCGCGGATGCGAGTCCAAAGATCAGTTGCAAGTTCTTCATCCCAGATCACAACTGATCCCACACCTGGAAAACTTCCATTGGGATCAGAGAGCGGCACAGTCAGCGTGCGGACATTGCCTGAGGAGAGGTTGCGCATCTGCTTTGCGAGTGTAAGTGAGTCATTCTTATTCACAGATGAATCCATCTTCACCGTCGAAATAGTTGCGTTGAAGAATTTTGCAAGCTTGATGGGATTGAGAAGAACTCCGCTACTTGTTGCCTTACGAAGAACCGCGCTGACAAATTGTTGCTGACGTTCCATACGGCCGATATCCCCACGTCCATCAAAGTCACGTGTTCGAACATATTTGAGAGCTTCAATTCCATTGAGCACGTGTGAACCTGCACTCATCACAAGGTGGCTCTTAGGGTCATTGATTGCAACTTTAGAACAGACTTCAATTCCACCCAGCGCATCCACAACTCCTGTGAAGCCAGCAAAGCTGACTTCAACATAATGGTCAATCTTGAGATTGGTTTTAGCTTCAATAGATTGGATAAGAAGAGGTGCGCCACCGAATGCAAAAGCTGCATTAATTTTGCCTGGACGAGCAGGAATATCTTTCGTTCCATCCTGGCTACGGTGAGCTGGAATCGTTACTAACGTGTCACGTGGAATTGAGACGATATATGCGGCATCGCGTGCCTTGGAAATATGAACAAGAAGCATTGTGTCTGATCGTCCACCAGCTGCCACAGCAGTGCTTCCCACACGCAGCGCCTTAATCTGCGCTTTGGTAAGTCCTTCGCGGGTATCAGAACCAACCACAAGGTAGTTAAGAGCGCGTGAGGTTTTTTCTGGTCGGTCTTTGAGTGAACCAAAGACATCAATACGTGAAATTTGTCCGCTGACCTGACCCAATCCAAGCCATGAGATCGATGCAATAAGGACAACACCCATGGAGAGTGATGTAATAATTCGAATTGCACGAGATGATTTCACATCCGTAGGGTACTTGGACGATAGCGTGGAGGGGTTATGGCGACACAGACTCCTGAGTTATTTGGCTCACCACACCCATCAATTAGCGTCATCCTTCCAGTTTTGAATGAAGAAGCACATCTTGAAGATGCGGTGCACTCAATACTTTCTCAGGATTATCAAGGAAAAATCGAAGTGATTCTTGCAGTGGGGCCTTCACGTGATCGCACTCTGGAAATCGCTCATTCAATATCACTCCGAGATTCACGCGTTGTATTGGTTGATAATCCAACTGGTCGCACGGCAGCAGGTCTGAATCTTGCGCTCAACAAATCCCAGAGCCCTGTCGTAGTCCGCGTAGATGGACATGCACAAATTCCCAATGACTATCTCAGATTGATTGTTGAAATTCTAAATCGCACTGGCGCAGTCAATGTCGGTGGCGTCATGGCTGCAGCGGGCACCACACCATTTGAGAGCGCAGTTGCAGGTGCAATGCGCAGTCCGCTTGGCGTAGGTGCATCTCGCTTTCACACAGGTGGAGAGGCAGGAGTTGTCGACACTGTCTATCTCGGTGCATTTAGGCGCGAAGCACTTGTTGCTATTGGCGGATTCGATGAACGTTTTACCCGTGCCCAAGATTGGGAACTCAATTTTCGTCTACGAAGTAATGGAGGAGTCGTGTATTTCGATCCTCGCCTTCATGTGACATATAGACCACGTTCAACAGTGGGCGCACTTGCCAAGCAGTATTTTGAATACGGGCGTTGGCGCCGCGTTGTCTCTCGTCGTCATAGCGGAACAATTAATTACCGTTATTTAGCACCACCGTTTGCACTTGCAGCCTTCACGCTTTCTGTCATCGCTGGATTCTTTCTCCCCATTCTTTTTATTCCAGCTGCGATTTATCTCCTCTTTGTCCTATTGGCATCGGTCAAAATTGCTTCATCAATTCGTGAATATTTCCTACTTCTGGCAGTGATTCCGACCATGCACTTCGCATGGGGAGCAGGATTTATCTCATCACCAAAGACTCTCGTCCCTTCATCTGAATAACGAGGTGTCTGCTGCGGTAGCCTTTCGTTCGTGGAGAAGCCAGTAGTTGTTTATGAGCCATTCCGCGCAGGATTACCTCCTATGCGCGATTACATGCGTTCACTCTGGAGTCGTCGCACCTTTATCGCCGAGTTTTCTCGCTCTGAACTTCGGGAACAAAATTATGGCTCCATCTTTGGCCAGCTCTGGTTAGTTCTTAACCCACTGCTTCTCTCCGGGGTCTATTTCCTTTTGATCTATGTCATTGGTGGAAGCAGCGATGCAACACGATTCGGACACCTGACTGCCAGCCTTTTTCTCTTCTACCTCATTGCAAATAGTCTGACCGGGGGAGTTAAGGCAATTACCTCAGGTCAGCGCTTGATTCTTAATACTTCATTTCCTCGCATCATGTTGCCAATTTCTGCAACAGTCATTGCGCTCTTTAAATTTGTTCCAACTCTCATTGTCTTCGCCATCATCCACGCAATAATCGGATTGCCATATTCATGGCAGATGCTGTGGGCGATACCTATCCTCCTGATTGCGCTTATCATGGCGCTCGGTATGGCTATTTTGATTTCCTGTATCAATGTCTACTTCCGTGATATTTCAAGCATGCTTCCGTATTTGACTCGAAGCTTGCTCTATTTGTCGCCAATTCTGTATGAAGCAACAAATATTTCAGATCGCATCAAAAATTTTGAGATAGCAAACCCAATCTTTTATCTTCTCGATTCCTGGTCGCGTGTAGTCGTTCATGCACAGGCGCCATCTATGAACGGGCTTATTCATGCAAGTGCCTGGGCGCTCTTCATCTTTTTGGCAGGAACGTACTTCTTCTTATCGAGGGAGCGTGATTTCGCTGTCAGACTATAACCACGAACATTCTCCCCACAGCCTTGCTGTCTCGGTGAAAGATCTCGGCCTTACATACACAACATCTATTGATAAGAAGCCAACCCTGAAGGCTCGACTAAAAACACTTGGTCGAGGAAAGAAACACACTCGTATTGTTCGTGCGCTCAATGAAGTGTCAATCGATGTTCATTACGGAACAGTGCTTGGAATCATTGGATCTAACGGTGCTGGTAAATCATCACTGATGCGTGTGATTTCAGGAATCGTTCCACCAACGCAAGGTCGCGTTGAGGTATTTGGAAGCGTCAGCACACTTCTTGCACTCGGCGTTGGCTTTAATCCCGCAATGACAGGACGAGATAATGTCTATCTCGGTGGACTAGCAGCTGGCATGTCACGCCAGGAGATTGATGCAAGCTTTGATTCCATCGCAGACTTCTCTGAGCTCGGTGAAGCTATCGATGCACCCATGCGCACTTACTCATCAGGTATGTATGCGCGCTTAGCATTTTCGGTAGCAGCCGTGGTTGAGCCCGATATTTTGATTATCGATGAAGCGCTCAGCACGGGTGATGCGAAGTTTAAGGAGAAGAGCCTTAATCGCATTAAGGAGCTTCGCACAGCAGATCGTGCACTCATCCTTGTGAGCCACGCGTTAGCAACTATCGAAGATATTTGTAATGAAGTCATCTGGCTTAATAAGGGCAAACTGATGATGCGAGGCAATCCATCAGAAGTAATCGCTGCCTATCGTGAATTTGTGGATGCAAGAAAGAGCGCGTCATCTGATGAGGATGTATAAAGCCTTTCTTTTTGCACTAGTAACTTTCTTTCTTATTCCCTCTGCGCAGGCTGAAACTCCACAAAGCTTTTCATTTACTGGTGCAGGCTATGGCCACGGTGTTGGCATGAGCCAGATGGGTGCGCGAGCTCATGCTTTAGCAGGCGAGAGCGCAACTACAATTCTTAATTACTATTACAAAGATGTAGTAATCGCTCCCGTAGTTGATACCGCCACTATCCGCGTCAATATCGGTCATCTCCTGCGATCAGTCTCATTCGTCTCTGCAACGCCAGATTCGCTTATTCAGATTTATGCAGGTGATGTCGTTGAAACAACTTATACTGCACCACTTGCAACCTTTACAGCAAAGCAGAAGGCATCATTCAGGCTCGATGCTAGTGGAGTCATCACGGGACCTGTAAGTGGAAAGAGTTTCACTATTCGATGGATTGGCCCTAATTCAGTCATGACATTCTCACAGCCAGGTAGCGCTGTGAAGTATCGCTACGGACAGATGCAGATGAAGGTTGTTAAAGGCGCAATCGAAGTAACTAACTCACTGAGCATTCATGATGAATACTTGTGGGGGATAAGTGAGATGTCATCTGCATGGCCAACAGCAGCCCTTGAAGCTCAAGTGATTGCTTCTCGCTCATATGCGCTCTCAAAGATCGGCGTTCTTAAGCCTTCATGTGATTGCCATGTGTATTCACACATTGCAGATCAAAACTTCGTTGGATACTCAAAAGAGATTGAGCCTAAGATTGGTGCGCTATGGAAAGCTGCAGTTATTCGCACCAGTATTGACTCATCAACTAGCTTGGCGATACTTGCAAACGGCAAACCAATTCAGGCTTATTACTTCTCAGCATCAGGCGGTGCCACACAGACCACAGTAGATGCGTGGGGACAACCAACGTCCTATACGCAATCAGTTGCAGATCCTGCAGGCCTTGATCCCAAACTTAATCCACGATTTGCCTCATGGAAGGCAAGTGCAACGCAACAATTGGTAGCAACTGCATTCTTGCTTCCTGATGTAGTAAGTCTGGAAATAATTTCACTTAATAGCGCTGGAGCAGTGACCTATATCAAGGGAACTAGTACTAACGGTTCTACGAAGCTTCTTCGTGGAGACACCTTTAGGAGTCGGGTGAAGATTCCTTCACCGTATTTTCAACTCGCGCAGTAGGTATTAATTAGCGTGGAGAATTGAGTTCAATCCACCCCACGTGCCAGTGCGCATTACAGCTTCAAGACCACCGGTTAATGAATTACGACGGAATAAAAGATTATTAGCACCAGAGAGAGTTCCAGCTTTCACAATCTCTCCATCGGGTAACTTCACCTTGGCTGCAGCTGTGATGTATGTACCGGCTTCAATGACACAGTTATCACCTAATGAAATTCCAAGTCCTGAGTTAGCACCGAGAAGGCACTTCTCACCGATTGAAATTACCTCTTTACCGCCACCGCTAAGAGTCCCCATAATGGATGCACCGCCGCCAACATCAGTTCCATCGCCAACGACGACACCGGATGAAATACGACCTTCAACCATAGATGTTCCAAGAGTTCCGGCATTAAAGTTGATAAAGCCTTCATGCATCACTGTTGTGCCAGATGAGAGATATGCACCAAGACGAACGCGATCAGCATCTGCAATGCGAACGCCGGATGGAATCACGTAATCGACCATACGCGGGAATTTATCGACACCAAATACTGATACATGACCATGCTGAGCTTTGAGCTTTGCTCTGGTTGCTTCAAAGCCATCGACCGCGCACGGCCCAACTGAAGTCCACACCACATTTGCTAGTAATCCGAAGATTCCTTCGAGAGATTGTCCGTGTGGCTTCACAAGGCGGTGTGAAAGAAGATGTAGGCGAAGATAGGCATCCTTTGCATCTTTAGGCGCAACTGTGAGATCAATTTCAAGTGAAACTACTTCGCGTCTTACGCCACGAGCTTCATCGCTTCCGACCATTGATGTCAGGGTTGCATCGGCAGTTCCAGTGAGCGCACCTAGCGCAGGGGATGGATACCAAACATCCAACACTGTTGAACCGGCAAGTGTTGCGATTCCATGGCCATGAGCTAGAGAAGACATGTTCTAAGCCTAACCCCTATCCTGTCCCTCATGCGCATTGCAGTATTTTGTTCTTCATCACCCACGATTGATAGCAAATTTATCGATTTGGCATTTGATCTTGGCGCAGGCATTGCAGATAGCGGGGCCGAACTCGTATCAGGTGGGGGCCACATCTCTGCGATGGGTGCTATTGCTCGTGGTGCTCGCAGTAAGGGCGGCCGGACAGTTGGCATCATCCCTCAAAAACTAGTCGATATTGAATTCGCAGATCACGACAGTGATGAACTCATTGTCGTTGACTCGATGCGCACCCGAAAGGCAAAGATTGAAGATCTATCAGATGCCTTTATTACTCTTCCTGGGGGCCTGGGAACGCTTGAAGAACTCTTTGAAATTTGGGTAGGGCGTTATCTCAAATTTCACTATAAGCCGGTCATCATCCTTGATCCCTATGGTGTTTTTCAACCCCTTCATGCACTTGTCGAACATCTTGAAAATGAGAACTTTGTGAAGCCAGGAATGCGCGATCTCTTGCATTGGACTACAACGGTTCAAGAAGCAGTCGCAATAGCCCACGGTAAGAAGTAGAGATGGGAAGTAACAAGCTTTCGATTAGCCTGACCATTGATGCACCGTGCGAAGTCGTATGGAAGAAAATTGCAGATTGGAAATCACAAGGCGATTGGATGTTGCAGACGAAGGTGTGGGTTACATCGACTCAAGAAGAAGGGGTAGGAACTTCTATTGCTGCATTCACAGGACCGCTATATAAGTTCTATCCTCGACTGAAATCTTTGGGACTTCTTGACCTCATGGTTGTGACGCAATGGCAACCGCCACATCGTTGCGATGTTGCACATGTGGGAAAGGTGTTAAAGGGTGGTGGTTCATTTCAACTCAGTGCCTTACATGGCTCCTCGACTCGATTCGATTGGTCAGAAACGATCGTGGCTCCCAAGGCAATATTTCTACTGGTTGCTCCCTTTCTCTATGTAGGCGTGCGCATATCTCTCGCACGATTTGCTCGATCTTTTACATAAGTCACCCTTTTCCTTGGATTCTTTAAGAATCAAGCGAGTAACCTCTATTCCTATGAGCAGCTCTAGCAATCCTCAAACCCTTGCTGAATTGCTCGCATCTCTTCCTGAAGAAGAGCGAATCATCTTGACCTTGCATTACTTGCGTTCGAAATCAAGTAGCGAAATTGCAACCTTGCTCTCTGTGCCAGAACGCGCCGTTATCGCCGTTATTGAGTCTGGAAAGGCTCGCCTCACGGGCGTATTAGGGCTCTAAAGCCCACATTGGCCGATTTCACCCTCGGCTCATTCTGCGAGATACTTCTCCCCTCGACTTTCCTTGAGGAAAGTTTTGCCCGCCCTAAGTTAGACCAACAAGGAGTCCCCACCATGGCAGCTATGAAACCTCGTACCGGTGATGGACCAATGGAAGTAACCAAGGAAGCACGTTCACTCGTTATGCGAATTCCTCTCGAGGGCGGCGGGCGCCTAGTGGTCGAACTCAATCCACAGGAAGCAAATAACCTCAGCGCAGCACTTGAAGCAGCTGTCGCTCTTATCAAAAAGTAGAGCGGATTTAAGAAAATTCTTCACTCAGTTGCTCCAGAAATCGAAGCGCTCATTAGCGCAGATGTTCTAGCACTTGGTTTTACTAAGAAGAACGATGTAGAGATCGAGCTCGTCGGAAGCCCTCGATTAATCTCATCTCTTGAAAAATACTTTGGAATTAACCTCGTTGATGAAATCAACTTCTTTCAACCTTCAGGCAAGCCAGGCGAGCTCTTTGAAATTCCAGTTCTCCATAATGATGCAACGGTAGATCGCCTCTATCTTGTTGCTGTGGGCGATGGTTCACTTGCCTCCCTTCGCACAGCAGGTGCTGCGCTCGGACGCAAAGTACGTGGAAAAGCAGTCGAACTGATTTCTCTGGTTGCACAATCTCGCCTAGAAATTCGTGCGCATGCAGTATCCATTCTTCTCGGTGCCTACACATGGAACCTTAAGACTGGAAAACCAGCAGAAATCGCCACAATTGCTATTGCAACGAAAGATTCTGCATCTGTCTCAGAAGCTGGAGTTATTGCTCGAGCTCTCTACACAGCACGCGATTTAATCCACACGCCTTCGAATATCAAGAATCCGCTGTGGATGGCGCAAGAGGCGAAGAAGATTGCCGATGAAAAGGGATTAGCAATAACAATTCGTTCGGGAAAAGAACTTGCAGGGTTTGGTGGCCTTCGAGCTGTCGGAAATTCTTCTCCTAAGCCGGGCCCACGTTTTATCGAGATTACCTATATCCCTAAAGGAAAAGCACGATCAGCGTCAGCGCTTCCTCACGTTGTCATTGTGGGTAAGGGAATCACGTTCGACACCGGTGGCATTTCACTCAAGCGCCCGTATGAATTTATGACAGCGATGAAGAGCGATATGGCAGGAGCTGCAGCAGCTCTTGCAACTATTAGTGCACTTCCAGATTTGCAACCACAAGTTAAGGTCACGGTCCTGATGATGTGTGCTGAGAATGCGCTCTCTGGCACATCACAACGACCTTCTGATGTTATTACTCAATATGGTGGAACCACTGTTGAAATTATTAATACTGATGCAGAAGGACGCCTCGTTCTTGCAGATGGATTGGCATATGCCATAGAAAATCTTGATCCTGATTACTTATTTGATATTGCAACGCTGACAGGTTCAGCAACTCTTGGGCTAGGACGTCAATATGCCGCGCTCTACACCCGCGATGAGAAGCTTGCCAAAGAGCTTGTCTCTGTCGGTGAATCATCGGGTGAACGCGTCTGGCATATGCCACTAGTAGATGACTACCAAGATTCACTTGAAAGCGATGTTGCAGATCTCAATCATGATGCCAGCAGGGGAAATTACTCAGCTGGTTCTGTCACGGCTGCGCTCTATCTCGAGCATTTCGTTGGTGATTCTCGATGGGTTCACCTTGATATCGCCGGAACTGGCCGTAGTGAAACCGATTCTGGAGAAAATGCTAAAGGCGGCACTGGATTCGGCGTTCGTTTCTTCATCGATTGGATATTGTCTCTCTCATGAACAACCCGCACTCTTATGCAGAATCCTTCATTGCAGAAGATGCTGTAAAGATCGCCGCACGAGCGCGAGGCCTTGAACTCGGCACTCTCGATGCATCTCATGGAACAGGCGCATATCTTCGCCATCTTGCCCATATCCTTGATGCGCAATCTGTTGTTGAAATAGGAACTGGCTCTGGTGTGGGATCACTTTGGATTCTAGAAGGAATGATTGCAAGCGGAACTCTCACATCAATCGATGATGAGATGGAACATACTTCCATTGCAAAGCTTGCAATGGCTGATGCTGACATAGCTCAATCACGTTATCGCTTCATCACTAATTCAGTCATGGATGTCATGACAAAGTTAACTGATCGCGCATATGACTTAGTTGTATACCGCCATAATCCTGAGGATTTATCCTTTGCAATCTCTGAAGCACATCGCATTCTTCGAAGCGGTGGAGTTTTTGTGATTGATAACTTCTTTGGAGGGTCAAAAGTTCACGATCCTGCTCAACGTGATCCAAAGACCATTGCCCTGCGCGAAGCTGGGAAGTTGATTAAAGCAGATTCAGAATCGTGGGTGAGTTCACTTATCCCAACGGGTGATGGATTATTACTCGCAACCAAGTTGTAGCAGAATAAGTCTATGAGCATAAACAACGGCGGCCCCTGGTGGGATGCTCCCAGTAAGAGTGGACTGAGCAAGAACATCACGGTGCGCTCTGCCATTGTTCTTGCTCTCGTTGTTGGCGTCATTGCTGGAGCCTTAGGTGCGTCGTCATCAGGATCACTATTTGGTCACTCAGTGAATTTAGTGCGGTCAACATCAACAATTGAAAGACCTGTTGGTTCTGTTGCTGAAATAGCACAGCGCGTCTTGCCATCTGTTGTTTCGATTGAAGCAAAATCTTCTGATGGTGGTGCTACTGGTTCAGGATTTGTGATTGATAGCAGTGGATATATTCTCACCAATAACCATGTGATAGCAGCCTCGGTCGCAAGCGGTGGAGATATCACTGTTCGCCTCAATGATGGCTCATCATTTGTCGCAAAGGTTGTGGGCCGCGATAGCTCCTATGACCTCGCAGTACTTAAAATTATTGGTGCGCCACTGAAAGCGCTTCAATTCGGAGATAGTGACAAAGTTGCTGTGGGAGATTCTGTGATTGCCATTGGCTCACCTCTTGGCTTAACTGGAACAGTTACTCTGGGAATTATTAGCGCAAAAGACCGCGCGGTTACTGCAGGGGAATCAAACTCTGAAAATTCATTTATCAACGCGCTTCAAACCGATGCAGCTATCAATCCCGGGAACTCCGGTGGACCACTTGTTGATGCAACAGGTGCTGTCATTGGTGTTAACTCTGCAATTGCCTCACTCGGTTCAAGCTTTAACTCCCAAGCAGGTTCTATTGGTTTAGGTTTTGCGATCCCTATTAATCAGGCGCGAAAGACTGCAGATCAATTGATTAAGAATGGAAAAGCAACCTACCCAGTTATGGGAATTTCAGTCGACATGAACTTCTCAGGCGATGGCGCACTGATTGCAAAGAATGCGCAGGCAATATTGCCCGGTGGCCCTGCAGCAAAGGCAGGGATGAAAGCTGGAGACATCATCACCGCAATAGATGGTCGTCCCATTACTTCTCCCGAAGAGCTCATTGTGACAATTCGTGCCCATAGCGTTGGAGATTCTGTCGTTGTGACTTACAAGCGTGGCTCTGTATCTAAGTCAGCAACTCTGACGCTGACGGCTTCGAAGTAGCAGAGTAAGGTTCACCACTATGTTCTTCGATTTTGGTGCGGGCGAGGTAATCGGCCTTGCAATTCTTGCGATGATTCTCATCGGCCCAGAACGCCTGCCAAATTTTGCTGTTGATGCTGCAAAGTTTGTAAAGCGAGTGCGCGAAATGGCATCAAAGGCCACAGAGGAGCTCAAAGAGAATCTCGGCCCAGGCTTTGAGGATCTCAAACCCACAGATCTCAATCCAAAGACTTTCATTAAGAAGCAGCTTTCCAACGTCTTAGATGATGATAATTTAACTCCAGCAACTTCTAAGCGCACAAGTAAAATAGATCCAGACCTTCTATGACAATTCTTGAGTCAGTCCATGCAGCACTTGCAACCGTTCAGGACCCTGAACTTCACCGCGCTCTTCCTGAGCTGGGGATGGTCAAATCTGTTGAGATTAAAGGTTCTACCGCCCACTTAGAAATTCTTCTGACAATTTCAGGTTGTCCTATGCGTGATCGCTTGCAGAAAGATATTGAAAGCGCAGTGACTGCAGTGGAAGGTATTTCTGCCATAGAACTGACATTCGGTGTGATGGATGAAGAGCAGAGAGCCAATATCAAAAAACTATTGCGCAACGGCCGTGAAAGTTTTATCTCCTTTGCTCAAAAGGATTCACTCACCCGCGTAATTGGTGTTGCATCTGGAAAAGGTGGCGTTGGTAAATCTTCACTGACTGCCAATCTTGCAGTTGCCTCAGCACAAAAGGGGCTACGTGTTGGAATTCTTGATGCCGATGTATATGGCCATTCAATTCCTCGCCTGATGGGTCTTATCGGTCAACGCCCGACCGCAATCGATCAGATGTTCATTCCATTGGAATCTTTCGGTGTGAAGACTGTGTCGATGGAGATGTTTAAGCCTGAGCGATCAGATGCGATTGCCTATCGTGGGCCACTTCTGCATCGCGTTCTTGAACAATTACTCTCTGATGCATATTGGGGTGATCTCGACCTTCTCTATATTGACCTTCCACCTGGAACGGGAGATCTCGCAATCTCACTGGGGCAGTTAGTGCCTTCATCAGAAATTGTTGTGGTGACAACACCACAGGTTGCTGCAGCTGAAGTTGCAGAACGTGCTGGACGCATTGCACATCAAATTCACCAACGAGTCATCGGCGTGATTGAGAATATGTCTGCATATCCGTGCGCTAAATGTGGCGAGCTCACATCACTTTTTGGTGAAGGCGGGGGAGAAGAAACTTCTCGTCGTCTTTCACAATTAGTTGGCTCTGATGTTCCGCTACTAGGAAAGATTCCCTTTAGCCCTGATCTGCGCGAAGGTGGAGATGCAGGTTTACCTGTAGTGATCTCAGCGCCAGATAGTCCAAGTGCCAAGGCAATTGAAGCAATTGTTTCTCAGCTGATAGTGCGCGAAAAATCTTTACTTGGCATCAGACTCGGGCTTGCGTAGTTCTTCAACAATCTCTTTAGCAAGATCACCAAGTTCATTACGTAGGTAATCACGGGTTGCAACATCACCTAAAGCAATTCGTAGGCTTGCAAGCTCACGAGTGAGATATTCAGTATCAGTAATGCTTCGAGCATTCTGCGCGCGATCTTCATTAAGAGCGATGCGATCACGGTCTGCCTGGCGATTTTGGGCAAGCAAAATCAGGGGAGCTGCATACGATGCTTGAAGTGAAAGAATCAGGGTTAAGAAGATAAATGGGTATGTATCAAAGCGAATATCTTTCGGTGCCAATGTGTTCCATAAAACCCAGCTGACAACAAATGCTGTCATATAGACCAAGAAGCGTGCGGTGCCTAAGAAACGTGCAAAACGTTCTGAGAGGCGGCCGAAAGTCTCAGGATCAATATTTCCCCGGAGTGAGCGACGAGTCTCACGCGGTGTATCCAAACCAAAGTTGCGTGCCATCGTTACACCTCCTCAGTGAAATTAGTGTCAATGCTCTCAAGTGCTGCTGATGTTGCAGCAGAATCTCTGTGATCGTGACGCCAGTTGGTAGGCAACAAGTGATCGAGCACGTCATCGACTGTGACTGCGCCGAGTAGGCGATCATTAGCATCGATAACAGGCAGTGAGAGCAAGTTATAACTAGCTAAGTATGACGAAACAGCATGCAGGGATGCGTCGGGATTAACGCCCTTTGTATTTGTATCGACAATGGAGCCAAGAAGTGTTGAAGGTGGTTCGCGTAGTAGGCGCTGGTAATGCACCATTCCAATGAAGCGACCTGTGGGAGTCTCAAGGGGTTGGCGAGCGATAAATACCTGTGATGCAAGTGCTGGAGATATCTCATTCTGGCGAACAGCAGCGAGTGCATCTGCAACTGTGTAATCAGCTGACATCACAATCGGTTCTGTAGTCATCATGCCGCCTGCTGAGTAATCTTCATATGTCATCAAACGTAGAACATCTTCGGCATCTTCAGGATCCATTAGCCCAATCAATTCTTGAGCGCGCTCTTCGCCAATTTCACGAAGCAAGTCAGCTGCATCATCTGGATCCATCTCCTCCAGAATATCTGCAGCACGTTCGCCTTCAAGTTCTGCCATCAGCGCAACGCGCTCAGATTCATCCATCTCTTCAAGAACATCTGCAAGGCGTTCGTCATCGAGTGCGCGAGCTACTTCAACGCGACGCTTTGGTGCCAAATCTTGAATCACCGCAGCTAAGTCAGCAGCGCGCAGGTTGCTTAGTGTTGAGAGAAGGTTTGACACACCTTGATTAGTTTCATGTTGAGCAAAACCAGTTACTTCTTCCCACGTAACTGTTGAGGTTGCACCCTTGCGACGAAGTCCGCGACCTTTGCGCATAATGTGAACGCGAGTAATGAGCCAATCACCTGTGCGGTTCTGCTCCATCGCCATATCTTCAACAAGTACAGCCTCATCATTTTCGGTCAAGGCAACGGTGCGGTCGAGTAAATCTCCAAGGACCAACATCTCACCGGTGCGCGTTTCAAAGCGACGCATGTTAAGTAGACCTGTAATCACGACTGCGCCAGATTCGATAGAAGTAACGCGGGTAATAGGTACAAAGACGCGACGACGTAGCGGAACTTCAACGACTAATCCAAGTACTCGAGGTGATTGATTGTTAGAACGAAGGGTCGCCACAGCATCGCGCACCTTGCCAACAGGATCCCCATTTGGGTCAAAGACTGCAGTCCCAGCAAGACGGGCGAGAAATATGCGATTGATGTTATTTCCGCTCATGGGATAAGAGTAACCGTTGAGGTATCGACTAGGTTTGCCTTATGTCGCAGGCCCAGAAAGTAACGGTTCATAACCACACTGAGCTACCCGCACGACCTGACCTCATTCGCCTGATAATCGGCATATTTGGAATTGGCTCATCTGGCCCTCTGATCGCACTCAGCGCGATGCCTGTTCCGACTTTAATTTTCTGGCGCAATCTCGGTGGCTCTCTCATGACTCTTCCATTTGCTCTCCGCCACAAACTAGATCGCACCGGTGTGAAGTGGGCGGTATTAGCTGGGATCGTTCTTGCAGTTCACTTCGTTGGATTCTTCCTATCGATGCGTATGACAAGTGTGACTGCTGGAACTGCCATTGTTGCAACACAACCAATCTTTGCTGCCTTCTTTGTAAAGATCACTGGTGGACACATTCCAACACGGGCGTGGCTTGGAATGCTCATCAGTTTCACCGGAGTACTTGTTGTCACAGGGATTGATCTACAACTTGATCGCAGATCATTTGTGGGGGATCTTGCAGCGTTGATTTCAGGATCGCTCGCAGCGGCCTATATGTTGATTGGTTCGCGTGCTCAACAAACCCTTGCAACAACTTCCTATACGACTATTTGTTACTTCGTATGCGCAATCACTGCTCTGCCCATGGCGCTCATATCGGGCTATGACATTGTTGGCTTTGCACTTCGCGAATGGTGGATTTTGCTGGGACTGATTATTGGAGCTCAAATCCTGGGCCACACAATGTTTAACATGACCTTAAAGCGTGTATCACCAGCGGTCGTTTCCATGATTGTCTTCTTTGAAGTTCCCGTCGCAGCGATTGTGTCGCTGGTCTTTAATATTGGTAAGCAACCAACCCTGTCCATTATTCCTGGCGTTATTCTTATTCTCCTTGGATGCATACTTGTCGTCTTGCGTACTCGACCAGAAAGTGTGATCACAGAACAATGATTGACCTTCACACTCATACAACCTGTAGCGATGGAACTGATGCTCCCTTTGCACTCGTAAAGAAGGCGTTAGCCGCAGGGATTACAACACTTGCCATTACAGATCATGATTCAACTGCGGGATGGGAAGAAGCAGTCTCTGCTATTCAACCTCAGATCGAACTCGTGCTGGGTGCAGAAATTTCCTGTCTTACAACAGATGGAATCAGCGTTCATATGCTTGGACTTCTCTTTAACGGTCAAGATCAAGCTATGCAGCAGATGCTTTCAGATTCACGCGATACTCGTGTGCCACGTATGCGCAAGATGGTTGAACTCATGAGCGCAGATGGAATTAACATCTCACTTGATGATGTTTACCGTGCGACCCCAGAAGGTGCCACAGTGGGGCGTCCTCATTTAGCTGATGCACTTGCGGCAAATGGAGTAGTTGCAACACGCGATGAGGCTTTTTTAGAGCTACTCAATAATGAATCAAAATATTATGTGACCCACGCTGCACCCACACCAGTTGATGCGATTCGAGTAATTCGCAAAGCTGGGGGAGTTGCTGTGATTGCCCATCCTTTTGCTTCTCGCCGCGGCCAAATCATTACGGCATCAACCTTCTCTGATCTCGTTGCAGCAGGGCTCAATGGAATAGAAGTGCATCATCGAGATCAGAGCGCTGATGAACAAAGCACCTTGACTGCCATCGCGCAAGAGTTAAATCTTGTTATTACGGGCTCAAGTGATTATCACGGCACAGGCAAACTTAATGGGTTAGCAGAAAACACAACTCATCAGGCACAATGGGAACTATTAGAGTCACTTGCAGATGCGCGAAGGGTTGTTAAGAAATGAATTCACTCGGAGCAGTTACCTTTGCCACGCAAGCCTTTGTCACGCTCTTTGTAATCATGGACCCACCGGGCGCCACGCCAATTTTCTTGGGACTTGTCGGCGATAAGTCACCACGTGAGCGAGTTCGTCTTGCTTGGCAGGCAGCAGGAGTATCCCTCTTTGTAATTGCAAGCTTTGCTCTCTTTGGTCGCTTCATTCTGGATTACATGAATGTTTCGATTGAAGCCTTACAAGCAGCTGGAGGCTTGCTACTTCTCTATGTGGCTCTTCAACTACTGACAGGCAATAAGAACACTGGTACGGAAAATGCAAGCAACAACATTGGAATGGTTCCTCTGGGAACACCACTTCTTGCAGGTCCTGGCGCAATCGTTGCAACAATGATCTATGTGCAGAAAGCAGATACCAATGCTCAGATTCTCGGTCTGGTAATTGCCATTTTGGCTGTTCACCTGATTATTGGAACAGTCTTAATGGCATCGACAAAGATTGTTGGTCTAATCAAGGATTCAGGGGTCACACTTCTTGCAAGCATTGCAGGCCTCTTACTTGCAGCTATTGCCGTTCAGATGTTGGCAAATGCAATTAAGGTATTTGCCGCAAGTTAATTACTCAGAAATTCGCTTAGTGCGAGTGCGTTCGCGCTTTACACGATCGGCAGCTGGCTTCTTTGGCTCAACTGCCTTCTCACTCTTTGGGCGATCACTTTTAGGACGTTCACTCTTAGGTTTTTCAACCGTAGTGGCGCTCTTCTTTGTCATACGCCCAGTAGATCCTGCAGGGATATTGAGCATTTCAAAGAGGTGCTCAGAAGATGAATAAGTTTCTACTGGTTCTGGCAATCCAAGTACAAGAGCTGTATCGATCATCTTCCAGCGAGCGAGCTCATCCCAGTCAACAAATGTGACTGCAATTCCCGCTGCTCCTGCGCGAGCGGTACGACCAATGCGGTGAACATAGGTCTTCTCATCTTCCGGGCACTGGTAGTTGATAACGTGAGTAATTCCATCGATATCAATTCCGCGGGCTGCAACATCTGTTGCGATCAGAACATCTGATTTACCAGCTTTAAAGTCATTCAAAGCCTTTTCACGGGCAGATTGTCCAAGATCGCCATGGATTGTTGCTGCGCGGAATCCGCGTTCAAAGAGATCATCAGAAGTCTTTTGCGCTGTGCGCTTGGTGCGGCAGAAGACGATTGTTGGTCCGCGGCCATCTGCTTGAAGAATACGAGCAAGCATTTCAATCTTATCCATCGCATGTGCACGGACAACATGTTGTTCGATGCGCGAGACCACTGCACCTTCATCTTCATTATCTTGTGTACGAATATGTACAGGCTGATTCATGAAGCGACGAGCAAGAGCGATGATGTCACCAGGCATTGTTGCCGAGAAGAGCATTGTTTGTTGGCGAGCTGGAGTGCTCGTAAAGATCTTTTCAACATCGGGTAAGAAGCCAAGGTCGAGCATCTCATCTGCTTCATCAAGAACTACTCGAGAGACAAACTTGAGTGTCAGTTGACCTTGACGATAGAGATCAAGAAGGCGGCCAGGTGTTCCAACAACGATTTCTACGCCGTTATTGAGCGCTTCAATCTGTGGTTCAAATGCGCGACCACCATAAACAGCAAGCGTGCGAATACCACGGTTAAATGAGAGCTCTTCAATATCTTTTGTGACCTGCACACAGAGTTCGCGCGTTGGAACAACAACGAGAACCTGTGGCTTACCTTGATTAGGTAGCTGGGCCCAATCTGAATCATTGGGTGCAATAACACGTTCGATGACAGGGATTCCAAAAGCGAGAGTCTTACCTGTTCCTGTCTTTGCCTGTCCGATGACATCGCCATCTGCCAACGCAATCGGCATCACCATCTCTTGAATAGGGAAAGGCGAAGTAAATCCATGCTCTGCTAGAGCTGCAATTGTTTCTTTACGAAGAGGAAGATCTGCGAACGTCAGGCTCACTTACACAACGCCGAAACCGACGCGGCGTTCAGCTGGCTCGCCGATTTCGACGTAACCAATCTTGTCCGCAGGGACGATGATCTCGTGTCCCTGTACATCTTGAAGAGAAAGTGGAGTCTGCGCTGTCAGAGCTGCAGTAACTGCGCTCTTGATCTCAGCAGGAGTTGAAGGGCAGTCAAAAGAGAGTTCACTTCCAACGTTGGTAATGGAGATACGAACTTTTGCTGCTTTTTCAGATTTCTTTGAACTCATGTACCTATCTTATTCGCTAAGAGTCAGTACGGGGAAATCCAGAAATTCCTCGCCACATGAGGTTTTCAACGAGATCCATAGCTTGCTGACGTGTGAGTTTGCTATCACGCTCAAGCCAATGGCGAGCAGTCACCTGAACATAACCAATTAATCCAACTCCGAGCATCATCGCCGCTTCCTTAGGAAGGCCGGTGTCATTAGAGATGACACCCGATACGGCTGCAGCACAGTCATATGTCATTCGATTAAGACGTTCGCGAACTTGTGGTTCAACGTTCATATCGCTTTCAAAGAGAAGGCGGAAAGCTTCACCTTCATTCTCAATAAAATTGAAGTACGCCTCGATAGTCACATGCACGCGCTGCTCGTTATCGGGAGTTGAAGAAATTGCCTTCTGAATCTCAAATACCAAAGAATCAATATGAAGATCAAGAACCGCAAGGTAGAGATCAAGTTTGGATGGAAAGTGTTGGTAGAGAACAGGCTTGCTGACATTGGCTCGATCTGCAATCTCATCCATCGCTGCTGAGTGATATCCAGCTGCAGTAAATACTTCAAGGGCGGCAGAGAGGAGAATTGCGCGTCGTTCGTCACGAGGAAGTCGAGACTTATCTGAACGCGAATTGTTTGCAGTTGCTGATTCTGTACTCATTGTGTGAATCGTACTGAATTCGCCACGAAAGGCACAGTACGGCAGAATTGCCTGCATGAAGACGCCTCCTTTAGTCTCGCCAGGACCTGCACTTACCGTTGATGAGGTGCGTCGCTATAGCCGCCACTTGATCATCCCTGATGTCGCAATGGCAGGTCAGCAGCGGTTGATGAATGCAAAGGTTCTCTGCGTTGGGGCAGGTGGACTGGGTTCTCCTGCACTTATGTATCTTGCAGCTGCAGGCGTTGGAACATTAGGCATCGTGGAATTTGATACTGTCGATGAATCGAACTTGCAGCGTCAAATAATTCACGGCCAATCAGATATTGGTAAGAGCAAGGCTCTCAGTGCCAAAGAGAAGATTGCCGAAATTAATTCTTACGTCAATGTCATCCTTCACGAGACTCGACTTGATAATTCAAATGTCATGGAGATTTTCTCTCAATACGACATCATCGTTGATGGAACAGATAATTTTGCAACGCGTTATCTTGTTAACGACGCATGCGTTCTTCTCAAGAAGCCATATGTCTGGGGCTCTATCTATCGCTTCGATGGTCAGGCAAGTGTGTTCTGGGCCGAGTATGGTCCTTGTTACCGCTGCCTTTATCCAGAACCACCACCTCCTGGAATGGTTCCAAGTTGTGCTGAAGGCGGAGTTCTTGGTGTTCTCTGCGCGACCGTTGGTTCAATCCAAACAACCGAAGCAATTAAAGTGCTGACTGGCGTTGGGGAACCACTGATTGGTTCATTGATGGTCTATGACGCACTTGATATGACTTTCCGCAAGATTAAAGTGCGTAAAGATCCTCACTGCCCATTGTGTAGTGAGAGCGCTACTCAAACTTCTCTGCTTCCTGATTACGAAGCATTCTGCGGAACTCTCTCAGAGGCAGCACAAGAGGCAAGCTCTGGTTCAACTATTACAGTTCAAGAGCTCAAGTCAAAGATTGATAATAAGGAGAATTTCTATCTCATCGATGTTCGTGAACCTAGTGAATATGAGATCGTCAGTATTCCAACAGCACATCTGATTCCTAAGCAAGGTTTTATCGACGGCAGCGTTCTAGCATCCTTGCCACAAGATAAGCCGATTGTTCTTCACTGTAAGAGTGGAGTTCGCTCAGCTGAATGTTTAGCAATCCTGAAGAGTGCAGGATTTGCTGATGCATCCCACGTCTCTGGAGGCGTTATTGCCTGGGCAAAGCAGATTGATACAAGTTTGCCGGTCTATTAATGCGCAGTAGCTATAAGGGATATCGCATGCTACTTGTGCATGCCCATCCTGATGATGAGACCATCAATAATGGAAGCACGATGGCGATGTATGCAGCACTTGGTGCAGACGTCACACTCGTAACCTGCACGCGTGGTGAAGAAGGCGAAGTTCTTGTTCAAAATCTTTCTCACTTAGCAGCTCATGCAACAGATTCACTGGGTGAACATCGTGTTATTGAGTTGGCCGATGCGATGAAAGCACTTGGCATTACCGATCATCGCTTCCTTGGTGAAAGTCAAAAGAAGTATCGCGATAGCGGAATGATGGGAACTGAACCCAACAATCGTCCCGATGTCTTCTGGCAGGCTGATCTGGAGTTAGCTTCTGATGATCTTGTGAAGGTGGTTGAAGAAATCAAGCCGCATGTCCTCATTACCTATGACGAAATTGGGGGATATGGACACCCAGATCACATTCAAGCTCACCGGGTTGCGATGCGTGCAGCAGAGAAATCTTCCTGGAATATCGAGAAGATCTATTGGAATGTGATGCCAAAGTCTGTGATTCAAGAGGGCATCGATGCGATGAAGGCACTTGGCTCTGATTTCATGGGAGCAGAAAAGGCAGAGGATCTTCCCTTTGCTAAGGATGATTCTTTTGTTCATGCAATGATTGATGGCAATGAATATGTTGAGAAGAAGATGGATGCCATGCGAGCACATGCGACGCAGATTGAAGTCGATGGCCCTTTCTTTGCACTCTCTAACAACCTAGGTCTACAAGTGTGGGGCAACGAGTACTACACACTTGTTAAAGGAGAGAAATCTGAGCCATTCGATTCTCGTGGACACGAGATGGATCTCTTTGCAGGAATTTCTCCTTCGTAATGCAATTTCTCTTCTCGCTCGTCTTTGGCGCACTGATCGCAGTCTCTTCGACACTTGTGCATCAAACGCTTCCACCAGTTGGAGTAAGCATTGGTATCTTCGCCACCTATGTAGGCATTTGGTATGTGGGTCGCCGCTATGGAAAGCGTCGCTACAAGCTCTTCGCACTCCTTGCTTGGTTGGCTGTGATTTCGATTGCTGGTTCATTTGGCGCAGGTAAGGAACTTCTGATTCAAGGAGACAACCCAGGTAGTGCACTCTTAACTATCGGCTTTATCGCAGGCGTTGTTGCAGTATTACGCCGTCCTTAATCTACTTCCAGCTCCAACTTTGCCCATCAGCGCCATCGCTAATTTCTAGACCTGCATCCGTTAATTGCTGACGCAAAGAATCGCTCAAACCCCAATTCTTCTCAGCACGAGCAGTAATACGAGCATCAAGTAAGGCTTGAATCTCACTACTGACTTCTCGTTGTTCCACTCCACGATCAAGATCTAATCCAAATACTTGATCTGCAAAGAGAAAGATTGCGCGTTTGTCTAGTGCTCCAATAGTTGGATCCTTTTCAATGGTGCGAATTCGTTGCATAGCACGTGGTGTATCGAGATCTGTAGTGAGTGCATCAATGACCTCATGATCAAATTTCATCTCAGAACTTGTGCCAGCGTTTGCAAGTAGAACGCGCCATCTCTTCAGAGTTGCGTGAGCTGCCTCAAGGGATGCCCAACTTAAATCCATTTGTGATCGGTAACGATTTTCAAGGAGTGCAAAACGCAAGGAGAGTGGATCTAATCCGCGGTCAATTACATCCTGAAGCAGCACAACATTTCCTGCGCTCTTCGACATCTTTCGCCCCTCAAAGAGCAAATGTTCGCCATGAACCCATGTGTCAACGGTTTCATTGCCTGTGAGTGAGTTGGATTGTGCTCGCTCATTTTCATGGTGAGGAAAACGCAGATCGATGCCACCGAGATGAAGATCAACGTGAGAATCTAGGAGTTCAATAGACATTGCGCTGCACTCGATATGCCACCCAGGAAATCCAGCGCCCCATGGTGAATCCCAAATCATTTGCGTGCGAGCACCTGCTAATTTCCAGAGCGCCCAATCTGCATGGAAACGCTTGCCTCCTTCATCGGTGAATTCATATCGATGTCCTGGTTGAAGAGCATCAAGTTTATTTCCACTCAGAGCGCCATACGTGGGAAAGGATGTTGCGTCAAAGTAGACAGATCCATCAGTGCCGACGTATGCGCGCTTCATCGCAATCAATTTCTCGATTGAAGTAATCATCTCTGCCATCTTCTCGGATGCATGTGGATATGAAGCAGCAGGCTGAATATTCAGGCGCTCTAAATCAATATGAAATCTATCTTCAAAGATTCGAGCAATCTCAAAGGGATCCACCTTTGTCTTTGCAGACTCTGCCAACATTTTGTCTTCTTCAAAGTCATCTGCCATATGTCCAACGTCGGTGATGTTCTGCACCAAGGTGACGTCAAAGCCAGTCATCTGCAGAGTGCGAGAGATCAGATCAGAGAGAAGGAATGTGCGAAGGTTTCCCACATGCGCATCTCGATAAACAGTAGGACCACAACAATAGATCCGCACTACTCCGTCGGTACCCGTAACACTGTGAAGTGATTTAGATTTGGTGTCATAGATGGAAAGAGATCCTGTCGACACATCACGTCGATTAAACACAGGTATAACTCGAAAGGCCATGGCCTCATCAGGGTTGAAGTTCACTACTTCACCACGGCGATTGAGCACAGCTGTCTCACTCTGTAGAACGCCTACGACATCTCGCAAGCCCCCATCGCTATCGCGGAGTCGGATAGTCACTCGTTTACCGAGCGCCTGCGCTATCTGAGTGCGCAAACTCATGGAGGCCATATGGCAACCATAATCGTGCAAGGGCGCTCCCGCAGGGTTAGAATTACCGCCTACCGCTCCCAAGTATTAAAGGCCCCCGGAGGACTTTCGTGACATATGTAATTGCAGAACCGTGTGTGGATGTAAAAGATAAGTCATGCCGCGAGGAGTGCCCCGTCGATTGCATCTATGACGGAACCCGCATGCTCTATATCCAGCCTGATGAGTGCGTTGATTGCGGTGCATGCGAGCCGGTATGCCCAGTGGAAGCTATCTACTACGAAGATGATGTTCCAGGTCAGTGGCAGGGCTATAAGAAGATCAATACAGAATTCTTTATCGAACTCGGTTCACCTGGGGGAGCATCAAAGGTCGGCGAGACAAATACCGACCATGCAGATGTGACTGCTCTTGCGCCAAAAACTTCCTGATTTCCCTTGGGATGCACTAGCCCCATACGGAGCTATCGCAAAAGCGCACCCACAAGGAGCAATCGATCTCTCTGTGGGAACGCCCGTAGATCCGACTCCTGAATTTATTCAGCAAGCATTTCAGAAAGCATCGAACTCACCTGGTTATCCCGTGACCGTAGGAACTCCTGAACTTCGTGAAGCAATCACGGCATGGGCAAAGAAATATCTTGGAGCAACAGGTGAATTCGCAGTACTGCCACTGATTGGTTCGAAAGAATTTGTTGCATGGCTTCCCACTTTCCTTGAAGCCCACAGCGTTCTCTATCCAGATATTGCATATCCAACCTACTTGGTGGGAGCTCTGCTTGCGCAATCCACAGCAACTCCTGTCTCACTCGATGCTACTTCATGGCCACAAGCAGATATGGCGTGGGTGAATTCACCATCGAATCCCACAGGTCGCGTTCATACCGAATCTGAATTGAAAGCTGCAATTGAATGGTCGCGCAAGAACAAGAGCGTTGTTGTCTCCGATGAGTGCTATCTCGAATTCGGTGATTTGGTAAAACCCACATCCATCTTGAATTACACAGGTGGGGATAACACCAACATTCTCACTGTGCTCTCACTCTCCAAGCGCTCATCCATGGCTGGATATCGCGCTGCCTTTATTGTCGGAGATCCTGCGCTGATTGCTCGAATCCTTGAAGTGCGCAAACATGCAGGGATGATGGTGCCTCTGCCTGTGCAGCACGCGATGATTGCAGCGCTCGCTGATGAGAAACATGTGACTGAACAACGTGCACGTTATAACGCACGTCGCGCAACTCTTGCACCGGCACTTGTTGCAGCAGGATTTACGATCGAACATTCTGAAGCTGGGCTCTATATCTGGGCAACCCGCAAGGAAGATTGCTGGGATTCAGTCTCATGGCTTGCAGATCTTGGCATCATCGCAACCCCTGGAATCTTCTATGGAGAAGCCGGCACTTCACATATTCGCATTGCAATGACTGCAACGGATGCGCAGATAAAAGACGCAACAGTTCGCATCATGAGCAAAGTAGCTGCCAAATAATGGCTGTAGGCATTCTCCTTGTCGGAGGTTTTGGCACACGACTCAAACCCCTGACAGATGAGTCTCCCAAGCCAATGCTTCCTGTTGCAGGTCTTCCTGTCACAGAACATCAAATCCTTGCTGCAAAGAGAGCAGGAATTCACACACTCGTCTTAGCAACCTCCTATCTTGCAGAAGTCTTTACTCCTTACTTTGGAGATGGCGCTAAATGGGGGATGAAGATTCTCTACGCCGTTGAGGAAGAACCCCTTGGCACAGGAGGCGCAATTCGTAATGCTGCTGAGCTACTTGGACGAGATGAACCAGTAGTTGTATTTAATGGTGATGTCTTAAGTCGCCACTCGATTGCAGATCAAATTAAGTTTCACACCGCGAACAAAGCTGATGTCACCCTTCACTTAATCGATGTGGAAGATGCCCGTGCATTTGGATGCGTTCCAACTGATGCCAATGGTCGCGTCACAGCTTTTCTTGAGAAGATGGATGACCCAGTCACGAACTCAATCAACGCTGGATGCTATGTATTTAGCCCTGAAGTCATTGATCAGATTCCACTGGGCAAAGTTGTAAGCGTTGAACGTGAAACATTCCCAGCGCTTGTTGCAAGTGGACGCCCTGTATTTGGTTATCAAGAACAGTCTTATTGGTTAGATGTGGGAACACCTGCTGCACTCTTTCAGGGCTCTCGCGATCTCATTGATGGTGATTTTCAGGCGATGGCCGGCACCACGATTGCACCTGATGCGGTGATTACCGGCGGAACATCGATTGGTGCCCGCTGCACCATTGGCGCAGGTGTCCGTATCGATGACTGCATCATCGGTGACGATGTCACTATCGGCGATGGCACTTGGCTGGAACATTCATTTATCGCCCATGGAACTCAGATCTCTGCAGGGCTAGAAAAAAGTGCTCATTACCTCTCACAAAAGCTCGATTTACCGATAATTTTGTAGAAATTTTCTATTTTTCCCACTTTCCTGCGTAATTTTTGGGAAAAGTCCCAACCTTGGGGTTGACTCAGAGGGATTACAACGGTGTAATTCATTCCTAGAGCGCGTTCTTCACACCGAAGTGCGACCTAATGACTTGAGGAGCTTCGCATATGCCGATCCGCCCAGAAGGAACATCTACTGGCAAGCCATCAGCCCCCACTGCTGGACCAACTATCCAACTAGCTAGCGGAGAGAATCTTGAACTCTCCTGGCAAGAGCGCTCACTCTGCGCTCAAACAGATCCAGAAGCATTCTTTCCTGAAAAGGGTGGATCTACACGTGAAGCAAAGCGTGTCTGCCTCTCCTGTGATGTCCGCCAAGAGTGCCTTGAATACGCGCTCGCACATGATGAGCGTTTTGGAATCTGGGGTGGCCTCTCCGAGCGTGAGCGCCGCCGTCTTAAGCGTCGCCCCGCATAAGCGCGGCTACCTTCATACTTTCAAACGATAAGTTTCCCTTATGAGTACGCAACGCGTTTCTGCAATTCTCGTTGTCCATGATGGATCAACCTGGTTGCCAGAAGTTGTTGCATCAATCATCTCTCAGAGTCGAAACGTTGATCAGATTCTTGCAGTAGATACTGGCTCAACAGATGGCTCAGCAAAACTTCTCAAAGGCGCTCGCATCCCTGTTGCAACTCTTGATCGCACAACAGGTTTTGGCGAAGCAGTTTCTTATGGAGTGGAAAAACTCGCAGCACCTATTGAAGGTGATGAAGAATGGCTATGGATTCTTCATGATGATTGCGCGCTGCATCCAGCTGCCCTTGAATCACTCTTAACCGCACTTGCTGACAGACCCAGCGTTGTGATGGCTGGACCAAAGTTATTGGGTTGGCATAACCGTACACACTTACTTGAAGTGGGAATTAGTCTCGCAAGTAATGGTGCTCGTTGGACTGGACTTGAACGTAATGAATATGACCAGGGTCAGCGCGATGGAGTTTATGAAGCTCTCTCCGTCAGTACTGCAGGAGCTCTTATCAGACGCGATGTCTTTGAAGAGCTCGGTGGTTTCGATCAGAATCTCGAACTCTTCCGCGATGATGTTGATTTTGGTTGGCGTGTGCGCACTGCAGGTCACTCTGTTGCTGTGGTCACCGATGCGATTGGCTATCACGCACAGGCTGCAAGTAATGAGCGTCGCGCAGTGGATGTTAAAGGCGCCTTCTTACATCGCCCACTTCTTCTTGATCGTCGCAATGCCGCTTACGTTCTTCTAGCAAATTCAAGTTGGTGGTCACTTCCTTGGCTCTCCATCCAATTACTTGCGGGTGCACTCTTGCGATCTATCGGATATCTCTTTGCAAAACTTCCTGGATACGCCAGTGATGAGATATTGGCAATCGCAACCCTTCTTATCCATCCCGCCGAACTTCTCAAGGCGCGCAAGGCGCGCAAGAAGAGTCGATATATTTCAAGCCGGGTCGTTAAAACATTTATCCCATCGCGATTTACACAACTGCGAAGCTCGGTATTACGTGGCTTTGAATCTTTGAGAGCGCGTTTATTGCCTGAAGATGTCGCTGAAACTCTTCCAGCTGCAAGTGATCTGACCATAAATGAAGATGAAGATTTACTTACTCCCATTTCGACCAAGCCATGGAGATTAGTTTTTGCTCGCCCCTTAGTCGCGGTGTGCACAATTCTTGCTGTGATGTCTATCTTCTGGGCACGCCACAGACTGGGCGCCATCTCTGGGGGAGCGCTGCCAGAATCTCCAAGTAGTTTCACAGATCTCTTCAAGCTCTATCTTGGAAGTTGGCATGAGATTGGGATGGGTAGCGGTCTCTCAACTCCGCCATGGGTATTAATTCTCAGCGGTGCATCGCTACTTACATTTGGAAATGTAAAGGTATTTGTGACGCTCTTTTTTATTGCAGCCCCCTTTATCTTCCTTCTGACTTCACATCACTTCCTCAAGCGCTATACAGATAACCGATGGCTATCTGCTGGAGCATCCCTTCTCTATGCGCTCTCACCAGTCTCTATTGCCGCTGTGAACTCAGGACGTTTAGGAGTACTTGTCTTCCTAGCCTTGGTGCCGGTTTTTGCTGCAGGGTTACGTAACTGGGTAGATATTGAAAAGCGCACCTGGCGAAGCATCTTCGCCTATTCGCTCTTAATCTGGCTCCTCTTTGCCTTTAACCCATCAGTGCTTGTGATCATGATCGGTGCTACAGCTTTTGCTCTCTATCGTGATTTTCTCTTTGCAGAGAAGAACCACAAGAGTCCACTTTTTATCCAGAGAGTGATTCGTCGAGCAACCTTGGTCTTTCTACCGATTGCCTTATCAGCGCCAGGATCATTTGCAATCTTTTTGAAGCCAACGAGACTTCTTGCAGAAATCGGACTGACAATCCCAGGTGGTGGCGCCAACTTTGCCTTCTTTGCAAACCCTGGTGGACCTGGATCACTTCCATGGTGGTGTATTAGTCCTATCGCCATCGTTCTCTTCGTTACTTTCTTCTCAACGACTGCAGCAAGAAAATTTGCAACACTTGGTTTGATTTTCTTATTGGCGGCAACATTTGCAAGCGCACTCGTTGTGTCAGGCAATGGATCTGCGACAAATACGCGTGCTAATGCATCTACCTTCATTGCCGTTGCCACCTTGCTCTCGATTACATCCGCTGTGGTGATGTTCGACAAGATTCGGGCCAGACTTGAACAGTCGCATGTGAATTACCGTCACATTTCGGTGGCGCTCATCTTACTCATCACATTGGCATACTCAGTGACATCCACCTTCTGGCTTGTGACAGCTGGCGCCGATTCACCTCTTCGCAATACCTCAAAGGAGATATTGCCAGCGTTTCTCTCTATTGAAAAAGATGCAAAGACTGTCGTTCTTCGCTCCTATCGCCACAACAATGAGACAACGCTCTCGTATTACATCTCCCGAGGCTCTGCAATCACTTTAGGTGAGCCAGATGTTGCTCCAAAAGATATTCCTGTGATTACGGAAGCCATTGAAGGGCTCGTTGACAATACGGGCGTCACATCAAGCAAGACATTCTCCACATACGGAATTAAGTATGTCTTCCTCAAGAATCCTGTGAGTAAAGATGTGGTTCAAACAATCGATGGATTGGGTGGATTTAATCGAACTTCTGCGACCAATGCAGGAATTGTCTGGAAAGTTTTGAAGGACACAGGTCGGTTGAACTTTATTGATTACTCTGGAAAAGAATTGATCCTTCCATTTAAGGGTGTTCGAACTTATGTACCCGCTCCTGGAACTATTACCTTGACTGAGAGCTATAGCAATGGTTGGCAGATTTTCCAGGACGGGTATCGCCTTGCAAAAATTGAGAGTGCAAGCAATCTTCCATCCTTTGAAGTCACTACTGGTGGACATATCTCTGTCATCCACGATGGCACATTAAGACGTGGATGGATCTCGATATTTCTTATCGTCCTTGTGACCACTGTTGTTCTTGCTCTTCCTTCGGGTCGCCGCAGAAGTGAGATAGAGGATGCGGTGATCGCATGAAGAATCAACGCATACTTATTTTGGCTCTGGCCACAGCAACTGTGCTCTTTCTCAGTAATATCCTCAATGTCACAGTCTCAACGAGCCGATTTAATACCACTTATCCAGCAACGGTATGCCCACCTAATACAACGGGCCTTACAACCGCTATTTCATTAACGTCACCAAAGACTCTGGTCCGCAAAACAGGAACGTCATCAATGCAGACCTCACCGGTTGGTATTAGACGTTTTGCTGTTGCAGCACAATCTGCTGTTGTCGAAGCAGGATCTGTCACACCTATTGCATGGCAAGTGCGCACAGGTGTGTGGGCGGGCGCTGTTCCATGTAGCGCACCTGTTGCATCGCAATGGTTCGTTGGAGCAACAGCGGACATCACTTCAAAAGGTTCCCTCAATGTTATTAATAGCGGACTCGGTCGCGCACTTGTTGAGATCAGTATCTTTACTGAAAATGGAGCCATGACACCACGCAACATCTCTCTTAAAGCAAATACCTTTACATCTCTCTCACTCGCTTCGTTAGCACCTGGTTCAAAGCAGATTGCTATCCACCTGCTTCCACGTTCAGGTCGCGTCAATGGATTTGTCATTGATGAACGCGGCAAGGGGCTTCAGGCCCTCGGTGGAGACATTGTTAATTCAACGGGGGAGCCAACAAAGAAGATACAAATCCCTGCCATTCCACAGCAGACTGGAAAGAAGAGCTCAACAACTCACACACTTCGATTGCTTGTTCCAGGTGATGTTGATGCTCGCATCACCGCCGTGATCAAGTCAACAGATGGCACCTTTGCTCCTACCGGCATTGATGGAAGAGTGATTGCACATAAGAAAGTGATTGAAATTCCACTTGATGTCACCATGGCATCTGGAAAATTCGCACTTCACATCACATCGGATCAACCAATTCTTGGCTCTGTCTTCTCTCAAACTCTGGTGCAAGGAAAGCGTGACTTTGTCTGGAGTACGTCAGCGCAAGATCTCACCGAATACACCCTTGCCACAACTGGTTTGGCACCCACACTTGTATTTACGGGCACTGGCATCAAGGTCAATCTCGAGCTGACCTATACCAATGGCAGAAGTAAGACCATCAAGATTTCCTCTGAGGATATTGCGACCTACGTAGTTCCTGATTCTGTGGGCGCAGTCTCCTTCACAGAGATCTCATCGGGCACATCGGGAGCTGCACTCATCTCATCAAAGAGCGGTTATGGCTATATCCCACTCAATGCCGGAAGTGTGCTTTCGAAATCTTCTATCCCCGCATCGAATATTCGAGTACTCAATCCCTAACTTTTGGACTCACCCCCACTAATCTTGTTGACATGAGTAATCAGGTTCGGACAGGTCGCGTGTGTTCACGCGTGACGTGTCGCTCCGTTGCATCAATGACTCTTACCTATATCTATGCAGATTCCACTGCAGTGCTTGGTCCTCTTGCTACATTCTCAGAACCTCATTCCTATGATCTCTGCGATAAGCATTCTGCAAGGCTGACAGTCCCTAATGGTTGGAATGTGATTCGTCAGAGCGTTGATGTTGATAACGCTGGTCCTAGTGATGATGATTTAATGGCGATTGCAGATGCAGTCCGCGAAGTAGCTCAGGCAGCTCTTCCGAATGAGCACCAACTCTCACCATCGCCATCCCAATCAAGCGTGGGTCGACGCGGTCACTTGCGCGCAGTCCCTTCTTAATTTCTATTTCCTCACCCGTATCTTTACGATATCCATATGAGCGCATCCATCTTCAAGGCATACGACATCCGTGGGCTAGTCGATAAGGAACTCACCGCTGATTTCGCCTTCTCTACAGGTGTTGCCGTTGCTCGATTTCTAGAGCGAGAGCGCGAGCCAGGCACTGTTGTGATTGGCGAAGATATGCGTCCATCATCTCCCACTCTTGCCACAGCCTTTGCAGCAGGCGTTACATCTCAAGGCCTTGATGTCATCCGTATTGGTTTAGCTTCAACAGATATGTTGTATTTCGCATCAGGCAAACTCAATCTGCCAGGTGCGATGTTTACGGCAAGTCATAATCCTGCTGCCTATAACGGAATCAAACTCTGCCTCAGTGGTGCACGCCCTATTGGTAAAGAGTCAGGGCTTGTGACAATTGAAAACTTCGTCAAAGAGGGAACTCCTATGGCGATGCGCAACGTTGGAGTTGAGAAGACACAGAACATGCTTGAGGAGTATGTCGATCACCTCCTCTCACTCGTTGATGTCTCAAATATTCGACCACTGAAGATAGTTATCGATGCTGGTAATGGAATGGGTGGATACACAGCACCTGCTGTCTTTAAGCGCCTGAACGCTGAAGTTATTGAGATGTACTTTGAGCTCGATGGAACCTTCCCTAACCATGAGGCTAATCCCATCGAACCTTCCAATCTCAAAGATCTGCAGAAGGCTGTTAAGAAACATAAAGCTGATATTGGACTTGCCTTTGATGGCGATGCTGACCGTTGCTTCCTTGTGGATGAGAAGGGCGATTTAGTAAATCCCTCTGCCCTTACAGCGCTCATTGCTACACGTGAACTTAAGCGCTACCCGGCATCAAATATCATTTATAACTTAATCTCGTCACGCGCCGTGAAGGAAGTTGTTGAAGAAAATGGCGGAACAGCAGTTCGCTCTCGCGTAGGACATTCTTATATTAAGAAGTTAATGGCTGAGACGAACGCTGTCTTTGGCGGCGAACATTCAGGGCACTTCTACTTCCGTGATTTCTGGAAAGCAGATTCTGGAATGCTTGCAGCACTTCATGCAATTGCAGCTCTTGGAGAAACTGATTTGCCGCTTTCGAAACTTCTCTCTTCATTTAATCGTTATTACTCAAGTGGTGAAATCAATTCAACAGTGAGTGATGCAAAGGCAGCCATGAATCAGATTGAGAAGATCTATGGCAAGAATGATGGGGTCGAAGTTGATCACCTGGATGGCCTGACCATCAATGGCGATAGCTGGTGGTTTAACCTTCGCGCATCCAATACCGAGCCCCTGCTTCGACTCAACGTTGAGGCTTCAACGGAAGCCCGTATGAAGAAGGTTCGAGATGATGTACTTAACACCATTCGAGGCGACCTAGACATCCTCGCATTAATCCCGTAACTAGTAGGCTATCCCCATAGCCGACTAGCACAGTAGAGCCCTACGCCGAAGGTCAAGCGAAAAAACAGCCGTTTTTATATTAGGGAGAAAAACACATGACACCTGTCACAACTATTCCAAAGCACGACATTGCAGATGCATCACTTGCAGAAGCAGGCCGTAAGAAAATTGAGTGGGCAGAGCGCAACATGCCTGTCCTTGCTCAGATCCGCGAACGCTTCGAGAAGTCACAGCCATTTACTGGTGTGCGCATCGCAGCATGTATGCACGTCACAACAGAGACTGCAAACTTGATGCGTGTTCTTAAAGCTGGAGGCGCTGAAATCGCACTCTGTGCTTCAAACCCACTTTCAACTCAAGATGACACAGCAGCAGCGCTTGTTCATGAATACGGCATTTCAGTATTCGCACGTAACTCCGTCGATCGTGACGGTTACTACGCTCACATCAATGCAGCACTTGATATCAACCCTCACCAAGTATTTGATGATGGTTGCGACCTCGTGAACACTCTTCACACAACTCGTAAGGAACTTCTTCCAAATATTGCTGGTGGTTGCGAAGAAACAACTACAGGCGTTATCCGTCTTAACCAGATGGCTAAAGATGGCGCACTAACTTTCCCAATGATCGCTGTCAATGACACTGATACAAAGCACATGTTCGATAACCGTTACGGAACAGGTCAGTCAACACTTGATGCTGTCTTCCGTGCGACTAACTTCCTTCTTGCAGGACGCATCGTCGTCGTTGCTGGATTTGGTTACTGTGGTAAGGGCGTTGCAGAACGCGCAAAGGGTATGGGCGCAGATGTCATCGTCACAGAAATCGATCCAACGAAGGCACTTGATGCAATGATGCAGGGATTCCGCGTTATGCCGATGGTAGATGCTGCAAAGCTTGGTGATGTATTCATTACTGTTACAGGTAACCGCGATGTACTTCGCGATGAGCACTTCGCAGTGATGAAGGACGGCGCAATAATGGCCAACTCAGGACACTTCGATATCGAAATCGATGTGGCATGGCTCGAGCAGAATGCAGTGACAAAGAACGAGAAGATGCGCCACCAGACTGACGAATACGTCATGAAAGATGGTCGTCGCCTACTTCTCCTTGCAGAAGGACGACTCGTCAACCTTGGTGCGGCTGAAGGCCACCCAGCATCAGTAATGGATATGTCATTCTCTGATCAGGCGCTTACTGCTGAATACCTTGTGAAGGAAGCAAAGAATCTTCCTGCTGGTGTTCACGAAGTTCCTACATACATTGATAAGGAAGTTGCTTCACTCAAGCTCAAGTCAATGGGTGGACACATCGACACACTTACACCTGCACAAGATATGTACCTCAACTCTTGGGAGCACGGTTCATAAATGACCTTGGTTATGGTCGTCGATGACGATCAAGACCTTGCAGAAATGCTTGGAATTGTTCTCACAAGTTCAGGCTTCGATGTAGATCTTGTCAGTCGTGGAGATGAGGCGCTGGAGGTATTTAGAAATAATCCTCCAGACCTCGTCTTACTCGATGTGATGTTGCCAGGAATTGATGGCATTGAGGTCTGCAGATTAATTAGACAAGAATCAATGGTTCCGATTGTCATGCTCAGCGCAAAAGGTGAAACGCAGGACGTTGTCCGTGGCCTTGAAGCTGGTGCAGATGATTACATGCAAAAGCCCTTTCGCGATAAGGCAGAGCTCATAGCTCGAATTCGCACACGTCTTCGTCGCACCAATGCCGATGTCACAGGCCTACTCACCATCGGAGATCTCGTCATTGATGTGACCGCCCATGAAGTCCATCGTGGCGCTACATCGATTCAACTCACACGTCTTGAATTCGATCTCCTAGTTGCACTTGCTAAAGATCCAGGTCGAGTCTTCACACGTGATGCACTTTTAAGTGAAGTCTGGGGCTATCGCCACAGCACAGATACTCGCTTGGTCAATGTCCACGTACAGCGACTTCGCTCAAAGATTGAGCATGACCCTGAACATCCTGAAATTGTTATGACAGTGCGCGGAGTTGGCTATAAGGCGGGCGGCCCAGCGTAAGGGGCTTACTCTCCATGTTGGGAATACGTCGAGCGTTATCGCAATCACTTGCAACCAAAGTTATTCTCTCGACTGTTTTACTTTCCTTCGGTGTTATCTCACTTGTTGGTTCTGCGCTGAACTCTCGTCTATCTGATGGCCTTCAATCATCTGCTTTTAACTCAGCTCTCTCTGAATCAAAATTCACCTTCTTTGACGCCGAGTACAAGCTGGCGATATCAAGAAATTCAACGGTGGAGGAGCGAAAGAAGATCCTTGCTGACATTGTTGTGAATGCCACGACGCAGGTCGTTAAGGAAGCACGCCGAGAGATTATCTTCTTAAGAGTTCCGTCCAATAAAAATACGAAGATTTCTTACGAGATGACATCTGTGCGTATCAAGAGTTCATCTATCCCTGCAGAATTACGAAAGAGAGTTGTCTCTGGAGCCAAGATTGAAGATCAGTATGCCCAGGTAATGGAGAAATCGGGTATTTCCCGACAAGTCCTAATCGTGGGAAAGAGAGTGAGCATTCCATCTGGGGGACAGTATGAGATGTATATCGTCTTCTCTCTTGAAAATCAGAGTGCAACGTTAGCTCTGATTAGAAACTCACTGCTCTTCACAGGATTTGCTCTGATCTTCCTTATTGCACTCATTACTTGGCTTGTGGTTCGACAAGTAGTTCGTCCCGTTCGTGATGCAGCTCGTATTGCAACACAATTTACATTGGGTGATTTCAGCCAGCGCATGAAGATTGAATCTAAAGATGAGATGGCCACCCTTGCCAATTCTTATAACGAGATGGCGCAATCTATCGAGCAGCAGATCTCCCGCCTTGAAAACCTTTCACGTGTTCAACAACGATTCGTTTCAGATGTATCCCACGAGCTTCGCACACCACTCACAACTCTTCGAATGGCATCTGAAGTTATCTATAACCAGCGCACTTCATTTGATCCATTGGTTTCGCGAAGTTCTGAACTCTTGGCAGCACAAATCGATCGCTTTGAACGACTCCTTGAGGACCTTCTTGAGGTCAGTCGTTTTGATGCAGAGGTTGCAGTACTCGAACCGGTTGACTTTGATGTTGTAGCACTTGTGCAAAAGTGCGTGAAGGACTTTGAATTAGGAGATATCGATACAGAATCAGGAATCAGAATTGATTCCGAATTATCTAAGGTCAATATTCAAGCTGACATCAGGCGCGTTGAGCGCATTATGCGCAACCTCTTATCAAATGCCCTCGATCACGCAGATGGTAAGCAGGTAGTTGTCACCATCGTTTCGACTGAGAGTGATGTTGGTATTGGCATCCGAGACTTTGGTTCAGGGCTGGATGAATCTGCCCTAATCCGAGTGTTTGACCGTTTCTGGCGCGCAGATCCTTCTCGTGCTCGCGTGCGTGGAGGAACTGGCCTTGGTCTATCTATTGCACTTGAGGATGCCCGACTTCACAACGGAGAACTTGATGCATGGGGTCGGCCAGGACTTGGAGCTCATTTTGTACTGACACTTCCTCGTAAGGCGGGAGAGTCGATTGAAAGCAGACCAATAAAAGTTGCGCCAAAAGATTTCCACGAAGAGAATTTTTACCTCTAAATAAATCTAGCCTCTCATTTACAATGCGCGAGTGAGAAGTATTCAAGCCCTACAGGAACTGATATTTCCCGTTCGATGTCTTGGTTGTTCAGCGCTGGGGCTCTCCATCTGTTCGCTCTGTCGTCGCGATTGGCATCCACATATTTTCACACGCAATTCTCGAAGTAATCCAAAGTTTCCAATCTATTCAGCGATTCAGTATTCACCGATTGCAGGAAAGGTATTACTAGCTGCCAAAGAAAATGGTCTAGTTCTTGCTGATGAATTAATTCTCGATGCACTCAAGAAATCACTGTCGTATTGTGTGAAGGAGCAAGGAGTAGGAATGCTGATTCCAATTCCATCACGACCTAGTGTCGCGCGATTGCGAGGACGGCAATTTATGCGTGAACTTTCAGAGGAATTGAGCAAGAGCTGCGGATTGCCAACATTTGAAAATCTCATACATGTCAGAAAAGTAAGAGATCAATCAGCGCTGAATGCACGAGCGAGAGTAGAAAACTTAGCGGGAGCACTTAAAGGGCTGAGATATCTCAGTGGAAAGGCATTTTTGATTGACGACCTCGTCACAACAGGGGCAACTCTGCATGAAGCTGCGCGAGCCCTGCGTGAATTGGGCATTGAGGTGGCAGCTGCCGTAACAGCCTGTGTTGCAGAACCCCTACGATAAGGGGGTTGATTTAGCGCCCTGTAGTAGAGCAACTGGAAGGTAGACCGATGGCTTCAATTCTCGATCGAATCATGCGAGCTGGCGAAGGCAAAATCCTTCGCGACTTAGGCAAGATCGTCGACAAGGTCAATGCTCTTGAAGCTTCCATCACTCCACTTTCTGATGAAGCGCTTCGCGCAAAGACTGATGAATTTAAGTCACGCTTCACACAAGGTGAAACACTTGATGATCTCTTGCCTGAAGCATTTGCTGTTGTACGCGAAGCTGCAAAGCGCACCTTAGGTCAGCGTCATTACGATGTTCAGCTTATGGGTGGCGCAGCTCTTCACAGCGGAAATATCGCTGAAATGCGTACCGGTGAAGGTAAGACTCTCGTTGCAACCCTTCCCTCGTATCTCAATGCTCTCGCAGGTCGCGGTGTTCACGTCGTCACAGTCAATGATTACCTTGCTGAGCGCGATAGTGAATGGATGGGTCGTATCCATCGCTTCCTTGGGCTAAGCGTTGGCGTCATTCTTAACAGCATGACTCCTGCAGAGCGTCGGGCTGCGTATATGTCAGATATTACATACGGCACAAATAATGAATTTGGTTTTGATTACCTTCGCGACAATATGGCGTGGTCACTCGAAGATTGTGTTCAGCGCGATCACTTCTTTGCAGTTGTCGATGAAGTGGACTCCATTCTTATCGACGAGGCTCGTACTCCTCTGATTATTAGTGGACCAGCTGATAAGGCAACGAAGTGGTATGTCGAGTTTGCAAATATTGCCACCAAGCTCCAGCGTGATATGCACTACGAGGTAGATGAGAAGAAGAAGACCATCGGCATCCTTGAAGATGGTGTTACAAAGGTGGAAGAGCTTCTTAAGATCGAAAACCTCTATGAGGCAGCAAATACAACGCTGATCGGCTATTTGAATAACTCAGTTCGCGCTAAAGAGCTTTTCAAGCGTGATAAGGATTACGTGGTCATGAATGGCGAACTTCTCATTGTTGATGAGCACACAGGGCGCATGCTGGCCGGTCGTCGCTATAGCGAAGGTCTGCACCAGGCACTTGAAGCAAAAGAACGAATTGAGATTAAGGATGAGAACCAGACTCTTGCAACGATCACGCTGCAGAACTACTTCCGTCTCTACAAGACAATCTCAGGTATGACAGGTACTGCAATGACTGAGGCATCTGAATTCCATCAGATTTATAAGCTCGGTGTTGTTCCTATTCCTACCAACCGCGATATGCAACGCCTTGATCAAGCAGATTTGGTCTATAAATCTGAAGTTGGAAAGTTTGCAGCTGTTACCCGCGACATCGTCGAGCGCCACCGCAAGGGTCAACCTGTATTGGTCGGAACTGTCAGCGTTGAAAAGTCTGAAGAGCTCTCTGCATTCCTCAAGAAAGCCGGCGTTCCACACGAAGTTCTCAATGCTAAGCATCACGAGCGCGAAGCAGCGATCGTTGCTCGCGCAGGTGTGAAGGGCGCAGTCACTGTTGCAACCAACATGGCAGGTCGTGGAACTGACATCATGCTCGGTGGAAACCCTGAGTTCATGGCAGATTTCGAACTTCAGCGTCGCGGACTTTCACCTGTTGATAATGCAGCTGAGTATGAAGCTGCATGGCCTGCAGAGATTGCAAAGCAGAAAGATGCAATCGCTAAAGAACATGAAGAAGTAATCTCACTCGGCGGCCTCTATGTTCTAGGAACCGAGCGCCACGAATCTCGTCGTATTGATAATCAGCTGCGTGGTCGCTCAGGTCGCCAAGGCGATCCTGGTGAATCTCGTTTCTATCTCTCACTCCAAGATGATTTGATGCGCCGCTTTAACTCAGGAATTGTTGAGCGCGTATTGGCAGCTGCGGGTCTACCTGAAGATGAACCTATTGAATCCAAGATGGTTTCTAACGCAATCCGCTCTGCGCAGACACAGGTTGAAGCTCAGAACTTTGAAATCCGTAAGAATGTTTTGAAATATGACGATGTCATGAACCGTCAGCGCGAAGTTATCTATGGTGAGCGTCGCTTAGTTCTTGAGGGTAAAGATATCGGCGAGCAAGTCAATGACTTTATGGCAGATACGTTATCTGCATACGTTCGTGCAGCTGCTGAACAGGGTTATGGCGAAGATTGGGATCTCGCTCAACTTTGGACCGCTCTCAAACTTATCTATCCAATCTCATTTACACCTGAGCAGATCATCGCTGAAGTGGGTTCTTCTGCAGCCCTCGATGTTGATTTCCTTGAAACCCGCATCCTGGATGATGCAGCTGCTGCATATAAGAAGCGTGAAGAAGATCTTGGCGCAGATGTATTACGCGAGCTCGAGCGCAAGGTGCTTCTCTCTGTTCTTGATCGCAAGTGGCGTGAGCACCTCTATGAGATGGATTATCTGCAAGAGGGAATCGGTCTTCGTGCCATGGCACAACGCGATCCCCTCGTTGAATATCAGCGTGAGGGTTATGAACTCTTTGCAGCGATGATGGATGCCATTAAGGAAGAACTTGCAAGCCTTGTCTTTAACGTGGAAGTCACGATTGAAGGCGATGGATCACAGGTGAAGGCTCGTGGCGTTGATGAGAAGCCAGCACAAACGGCTCCACTTAAATACACAGCAGCTGATGCAAATGGTGTGGCTTCATCCGGTGATGTCTCTCGTAATAGCCCGTGCCCATGTGGTTCAGGTAAGAAGTTCAAGCGCTGCCACGGCGCCGCTTAACTATTTATTAGACCATCTTCAGCGCAGTACATAACCATCGTCCATCTACGCCTTCAAAGCGAATGACGACTGCGCGCAGGCGATCTCCATATCGAATCAGCGCTGTTGATTCACAAATTCCATCCAGTGGCTCTGATTGATGAATGCTCTTAATCTTTCCAATCTCTTTCTGACTTCCCGATGCGCGCAGTAGCTCCATATAAATCACTCGGTGACACCAGCTAATGAGTTGAACTGGCTGTCTGCGTCCTGCCCATACTTCAACAACGCTAACGATAAATCTCATCGTCCATGCGTGAAGTTCAGGCAGGGCTGATGCAGATGTGGGTAGCGGCATCTCATCAGCTTCAAGTTCCTCACCAAAGGTAGAAGGAACGAGATAGAGCTTGGCGCTCTGTTCAACTCTTACGTGTGTTGGGGGAGCGAAGAGATCAAGCACTGGATGGCTCCAGAGCGCAGGATCTTCCGTGCTAGAAATCAATTGCATCGTTCTTCTGTGGGATGTAGTCATGCGGGCATCTTGTAACGAGGGATACTTCTAAGAATCACTACTTAGTACCAATTGCTCTCATACTTTTGATGGAGTGTGGAGAGCCAAAAAATTGGATTACCTAGCGGCTTCTACCTTGCGCCCATGGCTCAGAAAAGAAATTCACATACACGTCTGATTCTTGCTGTAACTATCTGCGGGGCAACGCTGCTTGCATCCTTTGCAATGTCAGTTGCAGCAAATCAGCGAGAGAAGTATTGGGTGGTCCTGCATCCAATTGCAGCCGGCACACAACTTGAGGCCGCCGATCTCGGTCTTCAATCTGTCGTGCTCGGTAGCTCCGAGGGTAATTACCTTCCAGCAAAGATCAATCCGATCGGGTCGATAACTCGTAGACAGTTATCATCGGGTGCACTGCTGGAAGGTAATTCCATCACTGATAACTCATCTGCAATGGTCAATCAACAGATATCAATAAGCGCCAGATCTGTGGATATTCCAGCAGGGCTCAATGTGGGAGAGATCATCAGCATCTATCAGGTGCATGATGAGAAGAATGGACAGGCTGCAGTTCCTACCCAGCATGTCTTAGGTGGTGTATTTGTCACTGCATTCGATCGCAAAGGTAATAACTTTGGGGGAGAGGCAGCGATAACAGTCTCAATTAATCGCGATTCAATTGCTGAACTCCTTGATGCAACTACTAGTGGGCGATTAGTCATAGTGCGCGCACATGGGTGAGATCCAGACGCAATCGGTAGCAACAGCAATTCGAAGCGCAGAAGGGGAAGGATTCATTGCAGGCACTCTCTTTAGCCAAGGGTGGAGCGTGTCATGCAGAGCACTTGATTTTCAATCACTGATTACTCATATCGAAACTTCAAATTCACTTGGCACCCTGCTTCTGATCTCCACCGATGTGGATGGATTCTCACTTCAAGGGCTAGAACAGTTAAAAGAGCTAGGAGTGAAGTATTTTCTCTTCGCCGCCACAATCGATGCTCGAGAGTTATACCCAGAGGCGATTTCACTACCTACAACACCTCTTGAGCTACTGGGAATTATTCGTGGCTCACTTCGCTCACCACTCATTCGACCAACTCAATCTAAGAAAATTCGCTCAAAGATCATTGGAATCTGCGCAGCATCTCACTCACTTGGGTGCACAACTCTTGCCATTAATCTGGCAGCAGAGTTAGCAGAATGTGGCAAGAAAGTACTACTGGTTGATGCCCATGGATATTTCCCTGCAGTTGCGCTGAGGTTAGGCGAACGCGGTCTTAATGCTTCATCACAGATTAAAAGTATCTCAAATGATCTCTGGGCTCTTGAAATCACACAGTCTGAGATTGATGCACAGATGGTTGCATTAGATCAGGCACGCACTGAATTCGACTTCATCGTTGTTGATCTTGGAGTGTTGAGTGACTTCTCTGCAACACTCAGTGGTCGACGATGGTCAAGTGAGGCAACTCTCTGGACTAGTACTCATGGTGATGAGATGTGGGTACTGGCACACACCGATCTTGTGGGAACGCAGCGATTGCGCCTATTTGTTGCAGAGCTCGCAAAGAATTCCATCAAACCGCGTTTGTCTTTTCTTCACGCTCTGCGAGGTGCTTCCAAGAGAAGCAAATCAGGGCAAGAGTCATTTCTGTCTATTGTCACAGCGCTACGACCACTTCGCATACGTGAATATCCTTGGGATCCTCGCAGCGCACAAAGCGCAGAAGATAAGCGCACAACCCTCTATGAATCCAATGAGAGAGCGCTACTGCGTAAATCCATCGCAGAATATGCGGGTGAATTGATCTCTTAACTTCTTATAGGCTTAGCTCATGCGCGGATATGTGGCTATGACAGCCCAAGAGGTTGCCGAATTTATGGCAAGCGGACTCTTTGATGTCTCCGATGTATACGCACCTACCTCTCAATTCATTGTCGATCACCAAGATTTAGATGATGAAGAGATCGAATACACGCTCTCCATGGTTGCAGCAGAAGATGCAGTAGAGATGAAGACTGAAACATCCGGAACTGCATGTGTTCTGGCATTTGAAGTTCCAGCAGAATCAATCTCTGAAAGCCATGACATGTCTATCTCACTCTCATCACCTCTTAAGTGGGAGAGCCTGGAGTGTCTCTTTGAAGTATCCGCAGATGGTGAGGAACTCACCTGGTATGCAACGCAAGAAATTGATGCGCATTTAGCGGATTGGTTGAAGTAGTAATGGCCTCTATCGAAGAGTATGTGCAGGGCAGAAGCTCTCTCTCACCCGATCAAATTCACCGCCTGCGTGAATTAGTTGCTGATTGGCAGCTGCTCTCAGATCTCTCCTTTGCAGATCTCATTCTCTGGGTTCCACTACGTAAAGATTTTAAGAGTTGGCCAACGGGATATGTGGCAGTAGCCCATATTCGTCCGACAACTGCTGCAACTCTCTTTCCCCACGATGTTATTGGAGAAGAAATCTCTTATGGCTCGCGCCCACATATCGATCAAGCGCTATCGGGTGCTGAAATCATTCGCGATACGCAGCCAGAACCTTTAGGTGAATACATGGTTAAAGAAGAGACGATTCCTGTGATGGTGGAAGACCAGGTCATTGGTGTTATTTCTCGCCACCGAAATTCAGAACTCATGCGCCAACCTTCACGTCTTGAACTGAACTACCGCGAGATTGCACACAATCTTTATCGCATGATTGCAGAAGGCACATTTCCCTATCCTGACGCAGGCTCACTCTTTGATCCAGCTCCACGCGTCGGTGATGGTTTAATCCGTCTTGATGTGAACGGTGTTATCTCTTATGCAAGTCCTAATGCACGTTCTGCATTTAGTCGTTTAGGTTGGGTAAGTGAAGTTGAAGGCCATGTTCTAGGAGAAGTTGCACAATCACTTGCTCGCATTCGCCCCGATGCGCATGAAGAGACAATTGCATCTGGATTAACAGGTAAAGCACTTAAGCGCGTTGAGATTGAAAATGTCGGTGGAACAATTGATTTCACTGTGCTTCCTTTGATTCGAGGAGGCGATCGCATCGGAGCCATTGTGATGCTCAATAACGTGACAGAGCTGCGCCGTCGTGAACGCGAACTTGTCACCAAAGATGCCACTATCCGCGAGATTCACCACCGCGTGAAGAACAACTTGCAAACAGTCTCAGCACTCTTGCGTCTGCAAGCACGTCGTATTGAAGATCCTGGTGCTAGTGCGGCACTCAATGAAGCTGTGCGCCGCATTGCATCGATTGCTCTCGTGCATGAAACTCTTTCCAATAGCCGTGATTCTTCCGTTGCCTTCGATGATGTTCTCGACAGTCTTGTTACTCATTCACTTGAATTAAGTCCTCGTATGAATGAGCTACGTATTGATCGCACCGGCCAATTTGGTTCACTTGAACCCCGTATTGCAACACCTCTTGCGCTGGTAATTACCGAGCTCATTCACAACGCCCTCGAGCATGGCTTGGCGCAGGAGGGTCTCGCTCTAGGAATCCATGTCTCAAGTACAGCGGCAGAGTTTTCCGTCACGATCTCCGATGATGGAGTGGGATTTCCCGAAGGCTTTGACATTGCAACATCTGCGAACTTAGGACTTCAAATTGTTCGTACTCTCACAGAGAATGAGCTACGTGGAAATCTTTCACTAGAAACTGATGAGAAAGAGACGCGAGCGGTCTTAACGTTTCCCAGCGTGTAGCGAATTAGCTATGTGCGTTATCAGCAAGACGTGCACGATTACGTGCAGCGCGACGTTTAAGGGCGCGACGTTCATCTTCTGACAGACCGCCCCAGACTCCAGCATCTTGTCCTGATTCAAGTGCCCAGGCAAGACATGCATCTTTGACAATGCATCGATTACAGACCTTCTTCGCCTCTTCGATCTGAGTAATGGCAGGGCCGGTATTTCCTACGGGGAAGAAGAGTTCGGGGTCTTCATCGCGACATGCAGATTGATGTCTCCAATCCATGGCTCTACCCCCTTCAATACTTGATCGATTGTGCTGCGAACTATCCGCGCAAGAGGCCTATTCTCCCTGTTGCTACATATATAAACAAGAAGGTACTCAAAGAGATTTCCATATTTGAGGTGATTTACATCGCGTGCCCCCGACAGGAATCGAACCTGTGCACCTGCCTCCGGAGGGCAGTGCTCTATCCCCTGAGCTACGGGGGCGCAGGTACAAGGGTAGGTTATCCGACTATGAACAGTTCAGAGAATGCATATTTTGCAACAGGATGCTTCTGGGGCGCAGAACGTCGCTTTTGGAATATCGATGGAGTAATCGCCACAGGCGTTGGTTATATGGGTGGAGCGCGAGAAAACCCATCGTATGAACAAGTCTGCACAGGAGTAACAGGACATGCAGAGATGGTGGAAGTTACCTTTGATCCAATCCGCGTGACATATCGCAGACTTCTTGAAGAGTTCTGGGTGATGCATGATCCAACCTCACTTAATCGCCAAGGTGGAGATATCGGCACTCAATATCGCAGCGCCATTTTCACAACTTCTGAATCACAACAGCTTCAAGCTGAGGTCACTCGCGATGTTTATCAAGCAGCCCTTACTCGTGAAGGCATTGATTCGATTGTTACTGAAATTAAGAGCGCAGACGGAGTGCCTTACTACCTGGCTGAGGAGTACCACCAGAAGTACTTGCAGAAGAATCCCAATGGATATGACTGCCACTCATCAACGGGCGTTCCATTTCCTGCGCTAGCTAACTAAGCGCTCGCCAGCAATACCAAGCGACAACGCTTCGATAGGGGCGAAACTTCTCACCCTTCTTATCCAGCTCTTTGGGTTCAATCTCATCTGTGAGCGCATAGATCTTCTCCCAGCCGCGCCGCACACCCAGGTCACCTGTTGGCCAGATATCAAGGCGACCTAGTTGAAACATCATAAACATATCGACTGTCCAGGGCCCGATGCCCCACAGAGAAGTCAGTTGGTCGAAGATGAGTTGATCATCATCTATTTCATGAAGTGTGTTGATCTTAATCTTCTTTGAAAGTGCAGCATCTGCAAGGCCTTGAATAGTTTTAAACTTTGCACCAGATACTCCAGCGGCGCGCATATCTGCCTCTGATATATCTGCAATGCGACCCGGAACCATGCGCCCTTTAGTTAAATCCTTCACGCGTCCATAGATGGTGTCTGCAGCCTTAACAGCCAATTGCTGTGAGATGACTGATTCAACGAGGGCTTCAAAGTGAGTAACGGGCTTTGGATTACGACCGATTGTGCATAAGGGGTGAGCATCAATGACCCTAGCAAGTCGCTTATCGCGTGCCGATAATTCCTTAGCTATCTTCTTCATCTGCACTTGAGAGATAACAATCTCATTAGTCATGGATATAGCGTATTGACAGTGACATACTAAGTCCATGAGCGAGTTGCGGGCACTAAATCTCAGTGAATTACAGACACACCGCAGTGAAAAGTGGAGAGCTTTCCCTAAAGATGTTCTTCCACTTCCTGTTGCTGAAATGGATTTCCCTGTTGCAGATCCGATTCGCCAAATGCTACGAGAGATGATTGATCACTCTGATTTAGGTTATCTGGGATTGATTCCAGAGATGGGTTTTGCATTTGCTGGCTTTGCCAAGCGTCGTTGGGGATGGGTTGTGGATCCACTGCAGGTGCGCATCGCAGCTGATGTGGGAGTCGGTATTGTTGAAGTGCTACGTGTCATTACACAACCTGGCGACAAGATTCTGATCAACTCACCTGTCTATCCAAATTTCTTTACCTGGTGCACAGAGACCCATCTAGAACACATTGATGTGCCGCTGACTCGATCTGAGCAGCAAGTTAATGGCAGCAATTGGATTCTTGATTGGGATGGCATTGAAAAGGCATATGCATCAGGCATTAAAGCTCATCTGATTTGCAACCCTCACAATCCACTCGGTCGGGTCTATACACGCGAAGAACTCTCCCGTATTGCAGAGCTTGCAAAGAAACACAATGTCTATGTGCTCAGCGATGAGATCCATGCCCCTTTGATGTATTCAGAACAAACCTTCACGCCATTTTTGACTGTCTCTGACATAGCTCGAGAAGTTGGAATCACCATCACCGCAGCAAGTAAAGGTTGGAATATTGCAGGGCTCAAATGCGCCATTATCGTGACTCAAAATGAAAAAGTTCACGAGAGTATGAATGCCATTGCCCCCGCTACTCACTACCGCGCATCACTTTTGGGCGCCTTTGCCACAGTGACTGCATTTGAGAAAGGTGAGCCATGGCTAGATTCACTGATGCTCCAGCTCGATCACAATCGAAATCTCATTGCAGATCTCATTGCAGCAAAGACTCCGGGCGTTGGCTATCTCATTCCTCATTGCTCCTATTTAGCATGGCTGGATCTGACATCGTTTAATCTTGGTGTTGACCCATCTGCTGTCCTCATTGAGAAGGCAAAGGTCGCATGTGTTCCAGGCCATCGCTTTGGCGCACAATCTGCCCAATTTGTTCGCCTCAACTTTGCAACCAGCCCAGAAATTCTTGAAGAGGCGTTCAATCGCCTCGCCACAGTTCTTGCCTAACGATTACTCTTACCCAATGAGTAATGCGAACCTTCACCCAGAGACCCTTGCAATCTCCTCGGGGCGCCCTGCACACACTGCAGGTGAGGGCATCAACGTTCCTATCTCACTCAATTCAACGTTTGTCGCAGGCGGGTCCATCAATTATGGGCGCACAGGAAATGAAACCTGGCAGCCACTAGAAGATGCAATCAGTGCACTTGAAGAGGCCACTTCAACGCTTGTCTTCTCATCAGGCATGGCTGCTATCACTGCGGCATTCTCATTACTGCCACATGGCGCACCTGTTGTCGCATCCGATCAGGGATATAGCGGAACAATGTCGCTACTGAAGAGATATCACACAGAGGGACGCCTTGAAGTTCGCTTTGTTGATATCACTGACACGAAGGAAGTTATTTCACAACTACAGGGGGCTGCTTTCTTATGGGTTGAATCTCCAACAAACCCTGGCCTTGGAGTTGCTGAAGTAGGCGTCATTATCGGCGAAGCAAAGAAGCGCAATATGGGCGTTGGCTTTGATAATACCTTTGCAACACCTCTGAATCAGAAGCCACTCACATTTGGTGCAGATATTGTGATGCACTCAGTAACAAAGTATTTAGCAGGACATAGCGATGTCATCCTTGGATCACTTTCTACGAAGGATGCCGCTCTTCATGCTCGTCTGCAGGATGCGCGCGTCTCCTATGGCTCAATCGCTGGCCCCTTTGAATCATGGCTTGCACTACGTGGAATTCGCACCTTCCCACTTCGCTTTGCTAAGGCGCAGGAGAGCACTGCAGCCCTTGCGAAGAAATTAGCAGGCCATAAAGCGGTAACGAATGTGCGCTATCCAGGATTTGGTGCGATCGTCTCCTTTGAAATTACAGGCGATGCAGCAGCTGCAGAGCGAGTCTGCGATGGCGCTATATTGATTATGAATGCAACAAGCCTTGGGGGAGTAGAGAGCACATGGGAACGCCGCCGCCGTTGGCCACTGGAAAGCGAACGCATTCCTGAAAATCTCATTCGTCTCTCAGTTGGATGTGAGCATCTTGATGATCTCTGGGCAGATATCGACACCGCTCTGACCAAGGCTTAAAACGAGCGCACTGAGCTAAAGAGGAGTATTTTTATCCTCATGAAGGCGCTTCGACGAATTATTGCTGCAGTCACTGTTGGCATTCTTGCCTTTCGTGCAGTGGGTTCATTTCTTTCCTGGGTTGAGAAGCAAGATGACACCTCAACGGATGCTTGGATAGATGAAGACGAATTCGAAGACGCATAAATGAGTGATCAATACATCGCAGGTTCATGCAACATTGGTAAGAGTGAAGTTCGCCAACGCCAAGTTGTTGCTCTGATTGGCCTTTTCTTGAGTGTCAGCGCTCTGGCTGGATTTATCTCAACAAGTGCATCGCCAAGTGTTCGCCTTGGCATCTTCCTTCCACTCATTGTCTTCTCGGTGGGCTTTATCCAATCTCGTAAGAAATTCTGCTTGGCATATGGCTTTATGGGCACATTTAATTTTGGACGCCTCGGGAAAGTTTCGCGCGTTGCCGATAAGGCATCTCTTGCAGCAGATCGAAAAACAGCTGCATCTATTCTCGTGCAATCTGTGGGGCTCGCTGCAATTCTGACCCTCATTGTCTATCTGCTCCCACTGTAATCAATTATCCACAGCCCCCTTACATTTTCCTGGCGAGAGTGACATTGTTCGCCTTGTGAACATCATTATTCATACCCGCCATGCGGAACTAGCAAGTGACTTCAAAACTATTGCAGAAGAGAAACTCCACTCGATGGAACGATTTAGCGTTGTTATCGATCGCATCGAAGTAGAGGTCATTCACGAGGCAAATCCTCGACAGGGTAAACAATCCCATAAAGTCATCATCACATCCCATGGATCAGGCCCGCTCTTGCGTGCTGAAGCAACAGGATTTAATGATGTTGCAGCCTTTGATGATGCGATAAAAAGTATTGAGTTACAGATAAGAAAAATTCATGAGCGAGATAAGAGCCATGATCGTCAGAGCTTGCGCACTATGAAAGTGGATTTAAGCGAATAGTTATCGCTTCTTTTTATCCTTCGGATCGCTAGCGCCTAGCGGGCTCATCTTTGCTGGGCGTTGCGGTTCAACAGGTGGTGTGGGAAGCGGACCAAGGGCTGCAATTGCACTTTCACGGGTAACGATTGCTGTTGCAACTGCTGTTCGACGAGCTGCGGTAATTGAATTCTTCTGTTCAGGAGTTGTTGCAGCAGACATTGCAGTTTTTGCATCAGTAGTTGATTTATCTACTGCACTCTTAAATGTTGTATTGATGGCACGCATCTTGATATCGCGATCACGCAATTCCATCATGTATGCATCGCGATCTTTCTTATATTGCTCTTGCGCAGCTTTGAAGGAATCAATCGATGGTGATGGAGAAGGTGTTGGATCTGCAACGGCAGATGGGACGTTGATAGAGAAGAGGGCAGCAGATAGTGCTACCGCTACAAATCCACGCTTTCTCATGCCCTAAGAGTAATTCGTTATGGGTGTGAATATTCTGTGAAAGTCCTAGTGGCTAGGTGTGCATAGCCTGGAATTGGTAGCAATGCAGCGCTACGCATGGCAGGGTATAGCCATGAGCCAATTAATCATGGTGATCGATGATGAGGCAGGAGTCCGCGATTTACTCGGGGATGCCTTGAAGTTGGCCGGCTTTGAGACCATCACAGCAGCTGATGCAATGATTGCTCAGACTCTCTTGCGCACTACGAAACCAGATTTACTCATTGTCGATATCAATATGCCGATGATGGATGGATTTGAATTTATTGAACGCATTCGAGGCAATGGCGATAACACCCCTGCTTTGATGCTCAGTGCTCGTGGAGATCGCGCAGATATCACTCGCGGGCTTACATTGGGCGCCGATGATTACGTCACCAAACCTTTTGGACTAGAAGAGTTAGTTCTGCGAATCAAGGCAATCTTGCGCCGTTCGCAATTTAGCGTTGAAACATCCACCAGCCTGACATGTGGTCCGATTTCACTCGATAGTGATTCACACCAAGTTAGATTTAATGATGATGTAGTAGATCTCTCTCCCACAGAATTTCGCTTGCTACACGTTCTCCTTGAGAGCAAAGGACGAGTTTTGAGTAAGACATATTTACTCGATGAAGTCTGGGGTATTACCTTCGAATCAGAGAGCACAGTGGTTGATACCTATATTTCATACCTTCGTAAGAAGCTCCATCGCGATGGCTTTGAAGGAATTCGCACAGTCAGAGGAGTCGGATTCCAGCTTCAAGCGGAGAAGAAGTGAAGTTCTCTGCCTTTACGCGCACAACCGTTGCAACCGTCTCTTTACTGACAACCATCACTTTGAGTGTGGGGGGCTTTTCTGTCCTTCACTCGCAAGGTGCTGAAATAAATAAGGTTGATCGCTCTCTGGAATATGTCATCCAAAGTGCATATGAGAGCCCGCTGCAACCTGTGGGAGCTGCGCTCTATGCGATTGAACAATCAAGTCTTGATATATCTCTGATCTTTCTCACCCACGAAGGAGAGGAGACGATTGTGCATGATTCATCTCTTCGTTATCGAGGAGCACCTGACTTTCCCACTATTGATTTTGCGATATCGCGACCAGTGCGCATACCGGGTGATGCTCCATATCGATTCCGCGCAGTGCGCGTTGAAGGTGGAGATTATATACTCGTTGCACGCTCCACTGATGAGATTGACGCCAATTTCCGCTCGAACTTTCAATCTCTAGCAGGTTTCACCTTTGCACTCGATTTCATCGCAGCACTACTTCTCTTCTTCTACTTCCGTCGCACAAACCGTCGCTATGAGAGCGCATCCCTTGAACGCATGCAAGAGTTCTTAGGCGATGCCTCTCATGAACTGCGCACACCACTTACCGTCATCAAAGGTTATGTTGAAATGCTCAGCAAGAATCAACTCACCGCCGATACTGATAAGAAGCGAGCATTTAATCGGGTGGGCACAGAGATTCAACGTATGGAGTCTTTGGTGCAAGATCTTCTTCTGCTGGCAGAGCTGGGTGAGAGTGGTGCACGAGATATTGAAGAGATTGATTTGAGTGAAATTTTGACTGCTCATGGAACTGACTTCATCACCTTAAATCCTTCGCGCAAAGTAACTCTTGCAATTGAGGAGTCAATTACAGTTGAAGCATCCCGAGATTACATAGCTCGCTTAATTCAAAATGCTCTGACCAATATCATTCGCCATACAGATGAGAACGTTGCTGTGAATATCTCATTGGTATCGCGTGGTAAGAGCGCAGAACTCATCATTGAAGATGCTGGCGGTGGACTACCAGAGAGTGCCTATCGTGAGGATATTCGCTCACTCAATCGCTTCGATAAGTCTCGCTCTCGTGAAAATGGTGGCTCTGGCCTTGGCATGAGCATCATGTCTGCAGTGATTCAAAAGCTTGGTGGCAGATTCTCATTACGCAAGAGTGCGCTAGGCGGCCTTGCGATCGTGGTCGAATTACCGCAGGTGAGAGACTAAACTCGCACGCGTGAGTGATCAAAGCCTAGATGCAATATTTGCTGAGTTTGAAACACTCTTTGCCAATACAGATTCTTTAGTGCGCGTAGTTCTATCAGGTCGCCGCCGCAATATGCAGACTCCCAATCAGCGTATTGATATTCGCCCTGTTGCTCTCAAAGATGGCCTCGCCATCCAGGTAAGCCATAGCGATGGCCGCCAGATGACTTCGAAGAATTACTCACCGAGTGAAGCACCTTTTGCGCAGTTACTACGCGCAGGTTATGCCAATGTATTACTTGAGCACACGCAAGGCTCCCTTGCTCTTCGCATCACCAAGAAAGGTGAGGCGCTTGTGCATCGAGAAAGTGGAGTGCGCGAGCAAGATCTCTCTCATGATCGCACCAAGTCGCGATTACTCGATGCAGCAGACCCATTCCTGGTTGCAGTTGGCATTTCAGATGCAAAGGGCCATGTGAAGCCGAGCAAGATGGATAAATACAAGCAGGTGGAGGAGTTCTTGCGCCTTCTCATGCCGACTCTGACATCAGCAATTTCAGCAGGTCATATTCATCAGCCGTCAGAGAGTAATCCGCTTACTATCGTTGACCTTGGTTGTGGCCATGCCTATCTCACCTTTGCAGCCCACCAGTATCTACGTGCTCAAGGAGTAGCTGTGAAAGTGATCGGAATTGATGTGAGAAGCGCAGCTCGCGATCGCAATAATGAAATTGCTCGCCAACTAGGAATTGAAAAGACGATTGAATTTAGAGCCGAGGAGATCGCAGATACGACGCTGAAGAGTGCTGATATCTCAATCGCATTACATGCCTGTGACACAGCAACCGATGATGCAATCGCCTGGAGCGTCAACGCTGATGTAAAGCTTGCGCTCATTGCACCGTGTTGTCATCACGATATTCAGGCACAGATGAATGAGATTCCTGAGCCATGGTCACTGCTGACTCGCAATGGCATTATGAAAGAGCGCCTTGGAGACCTTCTGACTGATGCGCTGCGCATGCAGATTATGAAGCTACGTGGATATCGCGTGGAAGCAATTGAATTTGTTGGGGGAGAGCACACACCACGCAACCTCATGATCCGAGCGGTCAAAACTGGGGCTATTGCAGATGCTGGCGATGAGGCTAAATATGAGCAGATGCTCACTCTCTGGAAAGTTAAACCAGCACTTGCAACACTGCTGAACCGTTAGACTGCGCACTATGTCTAAGGTCCTTGCATCTCTTCCTGTTGGCGAAAAGGTCGGTATCGCCTTCTCTGGTGGTCTCGATACATCGGTAGCTGTCGCATGGATGCGTGCAAAGGGAGCTATTCCTTGCACCTACACAGCAGACCTTGGCCAATACGATGAGCCAGATATTGATTCTGTTCCTGTGCGCGCAAAAGAGTATGGCGCTGAGATTTCACGTCTTGTTGATTGCAAGACTCCACTCGTTGAAGAAGGACTTGCCGCCATTGCATGCGGTGCATTTCATATTCGCGCAGGTGGCAAGCAGTACTTCAACACCACTCCTCTTGGACGCGCAGTAACTGGAACGTTACTTGTTCGTGCGATGCTCCATGACAAGGTTGAGATCTGGGGCGATGGCTCCACATATAAAGGTAATGACATTGAGCGCTTCTATCGCTACGGTCTTCTTGCCAATCCCAACCTTCGCATCTATAAGCCATGGTTAGATGCTGATTTTGTGCGCGAGCTCGGTGGGCGTAAAGAGATGTCTGAGTGGTTGGTTGCTCACAAGCTTCCCTATCGCGATAGCGTTGAGAAGGCATATTCAACAGATGCCAACATCTTGGGTGCAACACATGAGGCGAAAGATCTTGAAAACCTTGATGCATCCGTTGAGCTTGTCACACCGATTATGGGTGTGAAGTTCTGGGATGCAAGCGTTGCAATTGCATCAGAAGATGTGAAAATCCAATTTGTTCAAGGTCACCCCGTTGCTATCAACGGGAAAGATTTCTCTGATGTTGTGGCGATGATGGATGAGGCAAATAAGATCGGTGGTCGCCATGGTCTTGGCATGGCAGATCAGATTGAGAACCGCATCATTGAAGCGAAGTCTCGTGGAATCTATGAAGCACCAGGAATGGCGCTTCTCTTTATTGCCTATGAGCGCCTGATCTCAGCTATCCACAATGAAGACACTATTGCTAACTATCACGCTGAAGGCCGCCGCTTAGGGCGCCTTCTCTATGAGGGTCGTTGGTTAGATCCACAATCGCTGATGCTGCGCGAATCTCTTACTCGTTGGGTGGCATCTGCGGTTACTGGTGAGGTAACACTGCGCCTTCGTCGTGGTGATGATTACTCGGTAATCAATACAACAGGGCCAGCTTTGAGCTATCACCCAGATAAGTTATCTATGGAGCGCACGGAGGATGCTGCATTTGGTCCAACAGACCGTATTGGCCAGCTGACTATGCGTAATCTTGATATTGCAGATACTCGCGCAAAGCTTGAGATGTATCGCGATCAAGGCCAGCTTGGTGGCGGAGATTTCAACCTGATTAAGGAGCTAGAAAATTAATATTTCTGTCCGCAAAGTTCTTGCAGGTTTCTTCGCAGTAGCTCTCATTGCCATCACAATTCTTGGAGGAATGAAAATGTCAGGTTCAGATAAAGGCGCAACAGTTCTGCCCGTTGTTTCAGCAGTTGCAGGACAGGTGCCAACAATTTCAAAGCCTGAAGGCACACCACCTGCAGAGTTGAGCTTTACCGATGTCATTGTGGGCACTGGTGCCGAAGTTCTTCCCACATCAACTCTGACTGTGCATTACGTGCTGATGGCATGGTCGACAGGAAAGATCATTGAATCTTCATGGAGCGGACAACCTGCAACATTTCCACTAGCTCAAGTAGTTGAGGGATGGCAGAAAGGTCTACCGGGAGCCAAGGAGGGTGGACGTCGCCTTCTGATCTTGCCACCGTCAATGGGTTATGGCGCAGCAGGAGCAGGACCTATCGGACCTGATGAAACTTTGATCTTTGCAGTCGATATTATCGGCGTTGCTTAAAAAGTAATTACTTCTTCTTAAACCAGACCGTAGTACCTGCAGTAATGCGACCATTCACCAGCGGTGATGATGCAACGAGGATCTCACCCTTTGGCATGGGATATGCATGTCCGCGGAAGTTAGTGATGCAGTGCCATCCATTAGGACGTGAGTAATGCAGCACAGAGATATCTTTTGTCTTATGCCACTTGATATCTTCCTTGGTCTGTAGCTCACTACGCAGCTTGAGAGCCTTGCGATAGATAGAAAGTGGTGAGAGAGAATCTTTCTCCTCAACTTCTACTGAGTAATCAGCAAACCACTTCGGTTGTGGCAGGTGCGCACCACCTGAACCAAAGCCAAAAGATGATCCAGATGAAGTCCATGGCAGTGGAACACGACAGCCATCGCGACCCTTATCAACCTTTAAATTACGAAGGTATTGAGGGTCTTGAATATCTTTTTCAGGAATATCAGTTACCTCATGCAAGCCCAGCTCTTCACCTTGATACATATAGGTAGAGCCTGGAAGGCCCAAGATATAAAGGGTTGCAGCAAGTGCATTTTGAGTGCCGGACTTCATATCGATGGGGTGAGATGTTCCGTTTGAGAGCATCCAATCGCGACGCTCAACAGCTGGGTTGAGGCCCATCTTTGTTGCGTGGCGAATCTGGTCATGGTTAGAGAGCGTCCATGTGCAGGAGGAATTGTTCTTCTTCGCAAGCTCGATAGCTTCCTGCGTTGCAGCTTTATACGCAGCTGCCTCAAAGGGAGTTTCGATAAAGCGGAAGTCGAAGCACTGACCCAAAGTCTTTGTGCTGGCATAGAGCGGCAGACGTTCTGGGTGCACAAATGCTTCAGCTACTGCAACGCGTGGTGGGTTGTACTGATTAAAGAGTTTGCGCCACTCTTTATAGATAGCAAAGACTTCGTTGCGATCGCCCCAAATACCTTTGCCCTTATTGCCGCGCTGTTCAAGTCCTTCGTGCACAGGCATACTGCGAAATGGCTCTGAGAGATCTTTAGCAAGACCATGTGCCACATCGATACGGAAACCATCAACGCCACGATCTGACCAGAAGGTAAGTGTCTTAAGGAAATCTTTCTGGACTTCACGGTTCTCCCAGTTAAAGTCTGGCTGTTCTGGTGCAAACCAGTGCAGGAACCATTGACCATTCTTTCCACCGAAGGTGGATTCATGAGTCCATGCAGAGGGTGCAAAGTGTGAAACCCAATCCGATGGTGGAAGTTCTCCCTTAACACCTTTGCCATCGCGGAAGATATAACGATCGCGCGCCTTGGATCCTGGTTTTGCATCGATTGCTTCCTTAAACCATTCATGCAAGTTCGATGAGTGGTTAGGAACGATATCTACAAATACACGGATTCCTTCTTTGTGAAGGCCAGCCAACATCTCGTCAAAGTCAGCAAGAGTTCCAAGCTTGGGATCAACATTGCGGTAATCATCAACGTCATAACCACCATCGGCTAGCGCTGATGGATAGAAGGGGCTGAGCCAGACCGCATCGATTGCAAGGGACTTCAGGTATGGAATACGTGAAGTAATTCCCTTGATATCTCCAATGCCATCGCCATTGGAATCGGCGAAGCTGCGTGGATAGATCTGATAGATGGCCGCTTGGCGCCACCAATTCTTATCGGTACTCAGGCCTGAACTCTTCTTCGTTGTCTTTGACATGCGCGGAACTCTACGGAAGAGGCAGGTCTTACCGATACCTAAACACGCATATTGTGATGTAAATGAAATGAATTTGCAGTTTTGTGCAGGGATGCCCAAATATCTCTACCCTGTACCCATGACTCTGCTTCATATCCTGGATCTGCTCTCCACCTTCGTCTTCGCACTCGTTGGCGCAAGGGTGGCAGCAGATAAAGGTCTTGATTACGGCGGCATCGCATTTATTGCAGGCATCGCATCCGTCGCAGGTGGAACTCTTCGAAATATCTTCTTAGGTCTTCGCCCCATCTGGATTATTGATCCTTGGATTATCACCAGCATTCTGGCTGCAGTTCTTATTACGCTCGTCTTCAGACGCGTTACCCATGTGGGAAAGACCTTGCTCATCATGGATACATTTGGCCTAGCTGTTGCGACGATGTCTGGAACCCAGCTTTCATTCGAATTGGATGTCACCTGGTTTGCAGCGATTCTTCTAGGAGTTATTACGGCTGTAACAGGTGGATTACTTCGAGACGTCCTCTGCCAGCTTGAGCCTGTCTTGCTTCATCGCGAGACAATCGGAACATCTTCCATGATGGGTGCAATTACCTTTGTGGCACTGCATCAATTTAGTTTTGGTCAAAATATCTGTGCAATTGTTGGGGGAGCGGTAGTAATCCTGACGCGCGTTCTTTCAATTCACTTTGATTTGCACTTACCAAAATTCAGTAAGTAATCCACTAAGTGGGTTGTGAGGGACTCGAACCCCCGACCCAGGCATTAAGAGTGCCTTGCTCTACCAACTGAGCTAACAACCCATTTAAGTGCGCAAACACTTAAATGCAGAGCAGACCCTACCAGCGAGGCGCGCCTTGTATAACCACGTATCTAGGGCGAAGATAGTGAGATGTCTCGCTGGGAAATACGGATAGCCACAGTTATTGCTGCGATGGTTCTTGGGCTTACCCCACCTGCAACAACGGCCTCTGAGCAGCCAGGCCTTGCTATAGCCGCCCTTGAGACTCTGCCTGTAAAGGGGCGCGCACCTAAGACTGGTTATACCCGTGATCAATTTGGGCAGGCATGGGCCGATGTTGACCGCAATGGGTGCGATACCCGAAACGATATCTTGAAGCGAGATTTAACATCTATTACCTATAAAGCCAAAACTCGTAATTGCGTTGTTCTCTCTGGCACTTTGCTCGATAGGTATTCAGGAGAGAGCATCAACTTCATACGAGGAAATATCACCAGTATGGAGGTGCAGATTGATCATGTGGTGGCGCTATCCAATGCCTGGCAGACAGGTGCATTTAAATTAACGGCAGAGCAACGCAAGGCCCTGGCCAATGACCCCATGAATCTCTTTGCAGTAAAGGGCCGCCTTAATTCGCAGAAGGGTGATGGCGATGCTGCAACTTGGCTGCCACCACTGAAAAGTTTTAGATGCACCTACGTCGCACAGCAGATTGCGGTCAAGGCAAAGTATTCGTTATGGGTTGTGCCACCTGAGAAGGCAGCGATGCTCTCTATCTTGGCAAAGTGCCCAGCACAGAAATTGCCTCTCAGTTAGGAAGATCAACGGTGTAGTGAACACCGCTAAATTGCTTACGCCATTCGGTAATTTCTTTTTTTATTGCTTCTGAGTTTGATGAAGCATCAAGTGATCGCGCAATGAAATCAGCAAGCGCATCCATATGCTCAACCTTCATACCAAGGCGCACGATCTCAGGTGTTCCAATACGTAGACCGTTGAGGTCACCATCTACTGCTGCAATCGGTAAACCGATTCCGCATGCAAGAAGGCCTGCTTGACCCATGCGCTGAGCTGCTCGCTGTCCACCGCCATAGGGAGCTGCAATGATTGCGAATTGGTGAGAAGTCGTAAAGCCTTTATTGGCAGCATAAATATTGACGCCACGGTTCTGTAGATTCTGCGCGAGTGCCTGTGATGTTTTGACCATCATCTGCGCATAGGCAGGTCCTACTGTCTTCCAATCTTGCAAGGTGATGCCAAGAGCTGCTGTCTTTGCAGCATCAAAGTTCGCGGTGAGGCCTGGATATGCGATGGCATCTAACTTCTGTGCGATCGCATCATCGTTGGTAACGATCAATCCACCTGCAGGACCACCGAGTGATTTATAGGTGGAGAAGGTCATCAGATGAGCACCTTCCACAAGAGGCTGTGGCCAGACCTTTCCAGCAATCATTCCGCACAAGTGCGCCGCATCGAAGAGAACCTTTGCGCCGACTTCATCAGCAATCTCGCGCACCTTCGCAATCGGGTGATGGAAGAGATTAAGAGATCCACCGACAGTGATCATTGTTGGTTTTACTTCGTGGGCAAGTTTTCTTAAGGCATCGATATCAATGGTGTAACCAGTCTCATCGACAGGTGCTGAGATTGTGTTGAGTCGATAGAGGCCAGCAGAGCCACCCTTGTGGTGAGTGACGTGACCGCCGATAGTTGCTGGGGGAGCGATGATGGTGTCGCCTGGTTCGGTGGTTGCCATAAATGCATACAGGTTTGCAATGGCACCTGATGGAACTCGGAACTCTGCATAGGAAGAACCGAATACTTCGCAGGCAAGCTCTTGGGTTATGATTTCAATCTGCTCGATTGCACCTAAACCTGTTTCATATTTATCACCAGGGTGACCAAGGGATGCCCGTGAACTCATACCTGATGCCAGCATCTTCTCTGCGCGAGGATTGAGAATATTTGTTGCGGGGTTGAGGTTGATTCCTTCGATGTCGTGAAGGCGATGGTTCTCTTGCGCTAGCTCTTCAATCCAGCTCTGCACATCACGCGCCGACTTGTTATCTACTTGCGATGCAATACGGGTGATGAGCTCTTGGGAAGCCGGGGTTGCCCAACTTTGGGTTTTAAGAGACTGCGTCATGCACTTTATTAAAGTGCATCGCCTCCGCGTTCACCAGTGCGAATACGTATGACTTGCTCCACAGGAGTGACCCAGAGCTTTCCATCACCGATGGAGCCTGTGTTGGCTGTTGTGACGATGAGATCAACGATTGCTTGAGCATCAGAATCCTCTGCAAGAACTTCAATGCGCACCTTAGGAATGAAATCAACGGTGTATTCAGCCCCACGATAGATCTCGGTGTGGCCCTTCTGGCGGCCAAAGCCGCGTGTTTCAGAGACAGTCATGCCGGCAACGCCAGCTGCTTGTAGTGCAACCTTGATGTCATCGACCTTTGCAGGCTTAACGATTGCGGTGATGAGTTTCATGGCATCTCTTCTCTCTAAATCAATACTAGTAACGGTTTGAGTTTCCGGTGATGTCATAGGCAGATTCAGCATGGAATGTTGTATCAAGGCCTGTGAGCTCATCATCGCGATAGACGCGGAAACCGATGCTCTTCTGGATGGCAGTTGCAATCAACCAGGTTGCGGCAAATGAGAAGGCAGCAACTGCGACGATGGCGATTACTTGGCGGGTCAGCTGTGTTGTGCCACCACCGTTAAATAGGCCATTTGCTCCTGCCTCATTGGCAGTCACTGTGGCAATGAGTCCAATAGCAAGCATTCCAAGGATTCCACCGACTCCGTGGACACCGACAACATCGAGTGAATCGTCATAGCCAAACTTATATTTGCGTGTGACAGCCCAAGAGGATGCAACACCTGCAATGAGACCAAGAGTGAGTGCACCGAGTGGATTGAGATAACCGCATGCTGGTGTGATAGCAACCGCTCCTGCAATAGCACCGGATGCAACGCCGAGAGTAGTTGCCTTTCCATCGCGCTTCTTCTCATAGGCAACCCATGTCATCGCAGCTGCAGCAGTTGCAATCTGTGTGTTGATCATGGCAGTTGCTGCCAATGATCCTGCAGAGAGAGCGGAACCTGCATTAAATCCAAACCAACCAAACCAGAGCATGCCTGCGCCAAGGAGAACGAGCGGCATATTGTGTGGGCGCATGGGATCGCGCTTGAAACCATCGCGCTTACCGAGAACGAGAGCCAGTGCTAACGCTGCAGCCCCTGAGTTAATTTCAACAACGGTGCCACCTGCAAAGTCGAGAGCTTTGAGCTTGTCGATGATCCATCCACCTTCTCCGTTTTGTGCGGCAAATGCCCAGTGAGCAACCGGGATATAGACGAGTGTGATCCACACTGCGACAAAGAGAACCCATGATCCATACTTTGCGCGATCTGCGATCGCACCAGAAAGAAGTGCCACAGTAATGATGGCAAAGGTGAGTTGAAACATTGCAAAGGCAAGAACAGGGATGTGATGTCCTTCAGCGCCCGTTACTTGATTCAGAGTTGAAGCAAGGCCTATGTGATCCAGGCTTCCAATAAGACCGCCGTTTGATTTGCCGAAGGCCAGTGAATATCCGTAGAGGACCCAGATAATTGTTGTGATGCCCATTGCTGCAAATGACATCATCATCATATTCAGAGCTGACTTCACGCGGACCATGCCGCCATAAAAGATTGCAAGCCCTGGTGTCATAAAGAGAACAAGGGCTGCACTTGCTAATACCCATGCGGTGTCACCGCTATTGATCGCCTGCATTCTTAATGAGTCTCCTTGTAACGAGCATATGATGCATTGATTTCAACTTCAGCGGCATTATGGCCAACCCACTCTCCGCCGTGAACTTCCTTACCTGGCTCCAAAGTCTTATAGACCTCAAAGAAGTGCTTGATTTCATCGAGTTCATAGGATGGAACATCAGAGAGATCATTGAGGTTGTTCTTGCGGATATCTCCTGCTGCAACACAGAGGAGCTTGTCATCGCCGCCCTTCTCATCTGTCATGCGAAACATTCCGATCACACGGCATGAGACTACGCAGCCAGGAAATGTCGGTTCATCAAGCATGATGAGAGCATCCAGTGGATCGCCATCATTGGAAAGTGTGTTCTTCACAAAGCCGTAGTCATGGGGAAAGCGCGTTGCGGTGAAGAGCATGCGGTCTAGGCGAATCTCACCAGTCTCATGATGGATTTCATACTTATTGCGTGAGCCTGCTGGGATTTCAACAACTACGTCGAAGATCATATGAAACCGACTCTCTCTATAAATAGGTAGGAAAGTAATGAGGGAAAGACTTGGGGTGAACGACGGGGCTCGAACCCGCGACATCTCGGACCACAACCGAGTGCTCTACCAGCTGAGCTACGCCCACCATGTGCTGTGCAGGGGTTACTTTACCCGTTCGACTCTGTAGTGGTCGAATTGTTATCGCTATTGATGAAGAGAGCCGCTCGGTAATAGGCCAATTCAGCGATGGAGTCACGAATATCTCCGAGTGCGCGGTGGTTGCCAGTCTTGGCAGGGGCAGCAAAGTAGGTCTTGGGATACCAGCGGCGAGCAAGCTCTTTAATCGATGAGACATCGATGGTGCGGTAGTGAAGGTATTCATTGAGTGCGCTCATATCGCGAGCGATGAAGTTGCGATCAACCGATACTGAATTACCAGCCAAAGGAGATTTGCCTGCCTCAACTCCTGCAGATTGCAGATAGGTAAGTATCTGTTCCTCAGCTTGAGACATTGTGATTCCTTTGGGGATTTCAGTGATCAAACCTGAGGCTGTGTGCATTTCGCGGACAAAGTCATTCATCGATGCAAGCTGGCCTTCGGTTGCATGGATAACGACATCAACGCCTTCGCCGATGACGTTCAGTTCAGAGTCGGTGACAAGGACTGCTATCTCCACCAGGGCATCGGTTGCAAGGTCTAAGCCCGTCATCTCGCAATCGATCCAAATCAGGTGGGGGAGTTCGGTAGCCATGGGGTGCACGATAGAGGTTTTAGCGCCCAAGGCGATAATTCAGCCTTCGTTCACCTTCTGTTCACTAAATCTGCTTTCAATTTATACCGACAGACTGAAGGATGCCCTCATGTCGATTGACGCGCCCGTAAAGGTGATCCCAGAAGCACGTGAGATCACGACCAAGCCTCGACTCTCCGATCAGGTTTTTCGCATCATTGTGACAACTGGTGGAATGGCATCACTTGTCATCCTCGGTTTGATTGCACTGTTCTTATCAATTAAAGGTGTTCACATCCTTGTTGAAGAGAAGTTTGGATTCATCACCGGCTCTGCATGGGAAGTCATCACCGATGAGTCAGGAAGTATTACTCAATCTACGTTCGGTATCGGGGCAATGCTCATTGGTACGACTCTCTCGGCAGTAATTGCAATTCTCGTCGGAGTTCCAATTTCAGTCTTGAGCGCGCTCTATCTCACCTTCTATGCCAATGGTCGAGTGAAGACTTTTCTAATCTCTGTCATTGACTTGATGGCAGCCTTCCCATCTCTGCTCTTTGGATTCTGGGGCTTCTTCGTATTTATGTCATCTGCTGAATATTGGGCAAAGCTCATCAACAAATACCTCGGCTTCATTCCAATCTTTGATGTTCCAACACCCATCTTTGAACGCTCTCCATTTATTGCAGGTCTCGTTCTTGCAATCATGATTATTCCTATCGTTACCTCCATCTCTCGCGAAATCTTTGACCAGACACCACTAGATCGTGTTCAAGCAGCGTATGCACTCGGTGCAACAAAGCTTGCAATGATTAAGGCCGTTGTTATTCCTTATGGCCGTGGTGGAATTGTGGGCGGTGCGATGCTCGGCCTTGGTCGCGCCATGGGTGAGACAGTTGCTGTCTATACAGTTCTTAACGTTGTGTATCAGGTGAACTGGCAGGTTCTCTTTGGTGCTGGCGGCAATGTTGCCTCCCTCATTCTTCTTAAATTTGGTGAAGCAGGCCCATACGAAGTAGATGCGCTGATGGCAGCTGGCTTGATCCTCTTCCTTCTCACGCTGATGGTCAATGCGATTGCTGATGTGTTAATCAACCGCTTCGGAGGAAAAGGAAGATGAATAAAGTAATTCCTACTCCTATGAAGCCGTGGCAACCAACGGCGCTCGACAAGCTTGAAGACTTACTCCTTATCGTTGCAGCCTTTGGAGTGGCAGGGGCATCAGTTAAGTTCACAGGTCTTGACGGCAAGCTTGGATTCTTCTTCTCACTCTTCTTTGCACTGCTGATTCTCAATTTCGGATTCCACTATCTCAAGCGCGGAACCGCTGCAGCTAAGGATTCACTCCTTCAAGTTCTCACAGTGATGGCAATTGTCATTACATGTATTCCTATTGTGAGCATTGTCGGAACAGTTGTGAGCAAGGGCTATAAAGGTCTTCACTGGGGAATCCTCACAAAAGATATGGCACTTGCATCTGTTAACGATCCGATTGCAAATGGCGGACTTCTCCATGCTCTCGTGGGAACTATCTTGATGGTCGGAGGTGCTCTCATCATCAGCTTCCCCATCGGAGTTCTCACAGCTCTCTATCTCACAGAGATTCGCGGACGACTTGCACGCCCCATTAAATTCTTAGTTCAAGCAATGTCAGGTGTGCCATCGATTGTTGCAGGTCTATTTATTCTCTCTAGTTTGATTTATCCAGTGACGAAAGAGCTCTCAGGTCTTATGGGTTCACTTGCGCTAACAATTTTGATGATCCCAACAATTGCCCGCACCGCTGAGGAGATGTTGCACTTAATTCCTAACGAGCTTCGTGAAGCTGGCGTTGCACTGGGTGGCACACAATGGCGCACAGTCGCAGGTGTTGTCCTTCCGGCTGCAAAGAGCGGTCTGGTCACAGCAATCATTCTTGGTATCGCACGCATCATCGGTGAGACAGCGCCACTTCTCCTTGTCTCAGGTGGTGGGGATGCGCTCAACGTCAACCCAACGCAAGGTGCGATGGGTTCCCTTCCTTATTACATCTGGAAGTCCTTCCTCACCGGTGGAACTCCAGAAGCATTTTCGCGCGCATGGGGCGGTATGTTGGTGCTCCTGAGCTTTATCTTTATTCTCTTTGCGTTAGCACGCTACTTAAGCGGAAGAAAGGTTGGGTAGCACGATGACCAATTCACATAATGTTGGTAACGACGATAAGGATGAAACTCAGATGACAACAGCCCACGTAAAGCCAGCCTCTCTTTCAAGCGTTGCATCCGCTCGCAAGCAGTCCCAGCCAGGGACCGCATTACTCGGCACAGGTCTTGAGACACGTGGCGTGCACGCATGGTTTGGTAAGAAGCATGTTCTCTCAGATGTCACTCTTGATTTCGCTGCAGGAACAGTGACTGCGCTCATTGGACCATCAGGGTGCGGTAAGTCAACATTCTTGCGCACACTCAATCGTATGCATGAGTTCATTCCAACAGCTGCCATGGCTGGAGAAGTACTTCTCGATGGAAAAGATATTTACTCACCAGGAACAGATGTCACCAAGATTCGCCTGCGTGTGGGAATGGTATTTCAGAAGCCAAACCCATTCCCATCAATGACCATCGGTGAGAACGTTCTTTCAGGTCTTAAGTTGGCCCAGATTAAGCGAAGCAATACTGATGAACTTCTTGAATCGTGCCTGACACGCGCCGGCCTTTGGAATGAGGTTAAGGATCGTCTTGGCGAACACGGTGGTGCGCTCTCAGGTGGACAGCAGCAGCGTTTATGTATCGCTCGATCACTTGCAGTTGAGCCACAAGTGCTTCTTATGGATGAGCCATGTTCAGCACTTGACCCAGGTTCAACATTTAGAATTGAAGAGACCATTGCAGACCTAGCTAAGACGATGACTATCGTGATTGTGACTCACAATATGCAGCAGGCGGCGCGTGTCTCTGACTACACCGCCTTCTTCCTCTCTGATGGCGGCCCAGGAGAGATGATTGAGGCAGCACCTACCAGCCGCATCTTCTCTGCACCTCAAGATAAGCGCACAGAAGATTACGTAACAGGGCGTTTCGGCTAAACCCTGCGTCTTCATTTGTTCACTTTGGTGTTTCCAATCGTTTACCTAAAGGTGGGCATTTAGACATCCATTTTCGTTACTTTTCCAGATGTAAGGGCTACTTACTTAGACATCTCGAAGGGTAAAAAATGACATTTTCAAAGAAGGCAAAGGCGCTTGTAATTGCAGGCCTTATTGCAATCTCTTCAGCAACACCTGCTCACGCAGTAGATCTCCAGGGTTCTGGAGCTTCATTCGTAGATCCCCTTCTACAAGCTTGCAAGGCTGGCTTCGCTAAGGCATCAAGCCACTCATATGTTTACACATCAACAGGTTCAGGAACTGGTAAGAAGAACTCTGATTCAAGCATCGGTGACTTCTGGTTCTCAGATTCAGCTCACACTGCAGCAACTAAGCGTTCAACAATCTTCCACGCTCCAATCATTGCAGCTCCAATTGCTGTTCTTGTAAACCTTCCTGCGAGGAAGGATATATTCCTCTCAGCAACAACAGTTGCAAAGATCTTCTCAGGCGACATCACAAAGTGGAATGACCCAGCTATCGTTGCTGATAACAACCGCTCAATCTCTACAACTGTTTACAAGAAGGATGCTCAAGGAAACGCTGTTAAGGATACGAGCGGAAATCCTGTAGTACTTCGTACAGGAACAAAGTCAGTTATCTACACACTTCCAGACCAGCCAATCAAGGTTATCTACCGTGCAGATGGATCAGGCACATCAAATAACTTCACAAAGTGGCTTAATGGTGTTGCTCCATCAGTATGGACAAAGCCAGCTAACGATGCATTCACAACAGCTTTCCCAGGAAATATCAATGCATCAACAAATATCGGTCGTATCGTGGGCGCTAACGCTTCTCAGGGTGTAGCAACACTTGCTGCGAAGACAAAGTACTCAATCACATATGCTGAAAAGAACTGGGGAGATGCATACGGTCTCCGCGCGGCATCAGTAAGCAACGCATCAGGTAACTACGTCTACCCAGAGTCAGGTGCTGTTTCAGCATTCCTTGGTGATGCTGAGCAAGATGCAAACGGCATCGTGAGCTATGCATACGGTACAAAGCTTGCTGGCGCATACACACTCGGTATCGTCTCTTACATGTTGCTAGAGACTGAATACAAGGACAAGGCTCGTGGAGCAGCTGTGAAGCAGCTCGCTGAGTACATCTTGTCTCCAGCATGTGCAGCAGTAGATCCTAAGCTCGGATATGTAGTTCTTTCAGGCGCCTACCTCACAAAGGCAAAGGCTATTATCGAAAAGGCAAATAAGTAACCCTTAAGTAAGAGAACTGGGTGGTTCCGCTTCGGCGAAACCACCCAGTTCTATTTTTATTTGCTCATTAATCGGCGCAATTGATAAATGATGTGTGCCCGGCTGGAATCGAACCAGCGACCTACCGCTTAGAAGGCGGTTGCTCTATCCGACTGAGCTACGGGCACGTGTGAGGTATGTCTGGGATTGCGGAGTAAGTCTACCGAAGCATTGACGGGTAGAGTCTCGCCTTATGGCTGAGTTCATTTACACGATGAAGAAGGCGCGTAAAGCGCATGGCGAGAAGGTAATTCTCGATGATGTGACGTTGATGTTCTTGCCTGGTGCAAAGATCGGTGTTGTCGGTCCCAACGGTGCTGGTAAATCTACAGTCCTACAAATCATGGCAGGCCTTCAGCAACCATCTAATGGTGAGGCATATCTTTCACCTGGTTACACAGTCGGAATCCTCTTGCAGGAACCACATTTGAATGAAGAGAAAACTGTTCTTGAGAATGTGCAAGAGGGTGTGGCTGAGACCATGGAGATGGTTCGCCGATTCAATGAGATATCGGAAGAGATGGCTAACCCTGCTGCTGACTACGACAAGTTATTGGCTGAGATGGGCGAGCTCCAAGAACAACTCGATCACCGCAATGCATGGGAGCTAGATTCACAACTCGAGCAGGCGATGGATGCACTGCGCTGCCCACCTGCTGATGCTGATGTGAAGGTTCTCTCCGGTGGAGAAAAGCGCCGCGTTGCACTCTGCAAGTTACTTCTTGAAGCACCAGATCTACTGCTGCTGGATGAACCAACAAACCACTTAGATGCTGAATCGGTTCTCTGGCTTGAGCAACATTTGAGTAAGTATCCAGGCACCGTTGTTGCGATTACGCACGATAGATACTTCCTAGACAACGTTGCACAGTGGATCCTTGAACTCGACCGTGGTCGCGCTTATCCCTATGAAGGAAATTACTCCACCTACCTTGAGACAAAGTCAGCGCGTCTTAAAGTTGAAGGTCAGAAAGATGCAAAGCGTGCCAAGCGTCTGACAGAGGAACTTGATTGGGTTCGCCAGAACGCAAAGGGCCGCCAGACAAAGTCAAAGGCTCGTCTTGCTCGCTATGAAGAGATGGCAGCTGAGGCAGACAAGATGCGTAAGTTGGACTTTGATGAGATTCAGATTCCACCTGGCCCGCGTCTTGGAAATATTGTTGTTGAAGTCGAACACCTTGTGAAGGGTTTTGGCGATCGCGTACTCATCGATGATTTGTCATTTACCTTGCCACGTAATGGAATTATTGGAGTCATTGGCCCCAACGGCGCCGGTAAGACAACTCTCTTTAAGACCATTCTTGGTATGGAAACCCCTGATTCAGGCAGTGTAAAAATTGGTGAGACAGTAAAGATTTCTTATGTGGATCAGTCACGTGGTGGCATCGATCCTAAGAAATCACTCTTTGAAGTGGTCTCAGATGGTCTTGATTTTATGAAGGTCGGACAAGTAGAAATGCCATCTCGTGCATATGTTGCAGCATTTGGTTTTAAGGGCCCTGATCAACAAAAGCCAGCAGGTGTTCTCTCAGGTGGTGAGCGAAACCGCTTGAACTTAGCTCTCACACTCAAGCAAGGTGGCAATCTGTTGCTGCTGGATGAGCCAACGAACGATCTAGATGTTGAGACACTGGGCTCACTTGAAAATGCACTTCTTGAATTTCCTGGTTGCGCCGTTGTGATCTCCCACGATCGATGGTTCCTTGACCGCGTGACAACACACATCTTGGCTTATGAGGGTGATTCCAAATGGTTCTGGTTTGAAGGAAACTTTGAATCCTATGAAGAGAACAAGATTGCCCGTCTGGGAGCAGAGGCCGCTCGCCCTCACCGCGTTACCTATCGAAAGCTCACACGATAATGATTTACACAGGTAAGCAATTTGTGCGATGGGATGACATCGATGCATTTGGCCATGTCAATAATGCAAAGTATTTGACCTATATTCAAGAGGCACGATTCCTCTGGTGCCCGATTGTTGAGATGGTCGTTGCTCGAGCTGAAGTCGATTTCATCGAACCAATCTATGAAGGTGGTCGTTTCTATGACGTTAATCTCTGGGTCGAAGCAATTGGCAACTCATCCTTCACGATGGCATATGAAGTTGTGGGAGATAGCGGTGTTGTGCACGCTAAGGTCAAGACAGTTCAGGTAGTTGTGAGTATGGAGACTAAGAAATCACGTCCGCTTAATGATTCAGAACGCGAGTTCCTCACCACATACCTCAAGGCATAACTCTTGGCTAAGCAGAAGATCCATCCTGGGTGGATAGCAGTCACCGTTACCTTCTTCACCCTGATGGCCTCTGCTGGATATCGGTCAGCACCTTCTGTTCTCATCGTTCCACTTGAAGATGCATTCGGTTGGTCTCGCTCTCAAATTTCACTGGCAGTCTCCATCAATGTGTTGCTCTTTGGTTTAGTGGCACCTTTTGCTGCTGCGTTGATGGAGCGATTTACTGTTCGCAAGGTTGTGATGTCAGCTCTTGCTCTCGTATCGCTGAGTGCAACATCGACCGTCTTCATGACCCAGCCGTGGCACTTGTGGGCGCTGTGGGGGATTGGTGTCGGAGTAGGTGCTGGTTCTATGGCACTTGTCTTTGCTGCAACTATCGCAAATCGTTGGTTTGTTGCTCACAAAGGAATTGTGGTTGGTGCACTCACCGCAGCAACAGCAAGCGGACAGTTGGTCTTCTTGCCGATGCTCTCTCATTTTGCCATTACTTATGGATGGAAGAGTGTTTCGCTCACAGTCGGCGGCGCTGCAGCCCTAATCATTCCTTTCATCTTTCTCTTCCTTAAAGAAAAACCTGAACTACTTGGTATTACTCCTTATGGAGCACCTGCTGATTGGCAACCACCTGCACCTAATGAACTCTCTGCCGGTCGTATTGCAATCGACACCCTCAAAGTTTCATCAAAGTCGAAAGATTTCTGGATTCTCTTTGGAACATTTCTCGTATGCGGGCTATCTACTAATGGTCTTATTGGAACGCACTTCATTCCTGCCGCTCACGATCATGGAATGGGTGAAACAGTTGCAGCAAGCTTGCTCGCACTCGTTGGCGTCTTTGATGTGATTGGTACTCTCTTTTCTGGCTATCTCACAGACCGTATTGACCCACGCAAACTTCTCTTCTTCTATTACGGACTTCGCGGACTTTCACTCTTTCTTCTGCCTTCCATTCTCTTTAGCACGATGCATCCATCCACACTTGTCTTCATCATCTTCTATGGCCTTGATTGGGTTGCAACAGTTCCTCCAACGTTGATGCTCTGTCGCATGGTGATGGGCAATCAACGCTCAGCAGTTGTCTATGGATGGGTCTTTGTGGGCCATCAAATTGGTGCATCAATTGCTGCCCTTGGCGCTGCAGTTCTTCGCGTCAAGCTAGGTGATTACGCAGTTGCGTTCTATATCTCAGCCACCATGTGTCTAGTTGCCGCCCTTGCAGTGCTACAAATAGCTAAGGCAAAGACGACAGCAGAACTTCGAGGTTAACGTGCAGCGCGATACAACCAATTACTACGAGCTCTTTGGGGGAGAGGCTTTCTTCGCAGATCTCGTCTCACAGTTCTATGCACACGTTGCCACCAATGAGATCTTGCGCCCGATGTATCCAGAGTCAGATATGAAGGGTGCTGCTCACAGATTGCAGATCTTCCTTGAACAATATTGGGGCGGACCTACTACCTACCAAGAAGAGCGCGGACATCCACGACTTCGTATGCGTCATGCAGGTTTTCATATCAACCTAGCAGCCAAAGATGCCTGGCTTGATTGCATGGGTAAGGCAGTAGATGGAATGAACTTAGAATCTGAACTACGTGAGAAGTTATGGCGCTATCTAGAAGGCGCTGCTCTTCATATGGTGAACGCTTTAGATTAACGCGTCTGAGATTTATTTCCCACGGTGAGGATCTCACCGTTTCGGATATACCAGAGCACATTCTTCTTATCGCGCACTTGAGTAATGCGTAATCCCACACGTTCAACTTTTCCTTCGACATCTTGGACTTTGACTTCATCACCAACACCGTATTGATCTTCAATGAGCATGAAGATTCCAGATAACACATCGCGCACTAGGGTCTGTGCACCAAGACCAAGTGCCACACCAATCACACCAGCGGATGCAATGACAGGTCCTAGATTAAATCCGAATTCACCAAGGATCATTCCAAAGGCGATGATCCAAATAGCGGCATTAAATGTTGAGCTAAATACTGTTCCGATTGTGCGAGCACGTTCTGCTTGTCGCTTTGCAGTTCCAGGTCCTGGCTTGAGATCGGCGCTAGCTAATCGGGCGATGGCGCGGTCGATGGCGCGGTGTCCCACAAAGTGGCCGATAGTTGCGACCAGGAAGATGACCAGTACTCGAAGTGGGGCTCCGTTGAACCAATCCCAGATTGCCTGCGTGTGTTCGCTCATAATCGCTAAGGGTAGTGAAATCTTTATCTAAATTTCACCGCGAAATACCCCTAGAAGGCTCAGTTTTGAGGCAATATAACCCAATCAACGCGAGCCACGCGTTGGAACCGGGGTAATGATGAACCGCACGTTGGTACTCAACGCCACCTATGAACCTCTAGGTGTTGTTACTGATCGTCGCGCGCTTATTTTGGTTCTCAATAATCGAGCAACAATGATCGAATCCTCTGGAACCGTTCTGCACTTTGCAACGGGTCAGCTTGAACTTCCACTTGTGATTCGCCTCAATAAATTCGTCAAGATTCCATATCGCCATGCAGTTCCACTTTCGCGCCGGGCAATCTTTGCTCGCGATGGTGGTCGTTGTGTTTACTGCCATGCAGCAGCAACTTCAATTGACCATGTCATTCCTCGGTCTCGTGGTGGTGGTCACAATTGGGAGAATGTTGTCAGTGCATGCCATAAGTGCAACCATGTCAAAGCTGATAAACCGCTGAAAGAACTTGGATGGCGTCTTCGCTCACTTCCGCGCGAACCCGTGGGTGCTGCATGGAGAATTCTTGGAACAGGTCGCACTGAATCTAAATGGCTTCCATACCTAGAACCATTTGGCGTCGCCGCAGCTACTGCATAGACTAGGAACATGATCAAGACACTTTCTCAGGTCGCAGTACTTTCTCCCCGAATTAACCAGGAACCTGGTGCAATGCCAGGTGAGGGGCTCACCGCGCTACAGACTTTCACTTACTTTGTTGCAGCACCGGTTGTAATATTCCTTGGTATTTCACTTATCGTCTGGGCGTTGACAGGGGAAAAGAAGAAGAGCGCAAGCTCATCTTCTATCATTACCTCAATAGAGTAATTACTTATCTGCAGCGCGAGCTTTAATCGCGCGAGACATAGCATCGCGACCTTCTGTCACTGAACGGCGAAGTGCATTGGATGCATCCTTGCCGGTGAAATCGAGCCAGTGCTGAGCCTTCTTCACAGTTTCATCGCTGATAACCCATGCTGGGAATAACAAGGTTGCAGTTGTCTCTGCGATTTCAAATCCCTTGGTCTCCCAGACCTTCAAGATTGCATCGAAGTATTGATCGACAAATCCGGCAAGTAGTTCGTGATGGATATTCTCGTTAAATCCACGGCACATATAGGAGTGGATCGTGTTGGATAAGTTATCGGTTGTGATGGATGCAAAGGCCTTTGCTTTAGCTTCCTGTGTGGGAAGGGCTGCATAGGAGTAAGCCGTGTATTGCTTACCGTGAGCTGTCTTATCTTTAGCTGACTCTGCTTCGATTTCAGCAGGGCCAAACACACCGCGCTTAACGCCGCAGAGGAAGACATACCAGCGCAGATCAGCATCGAGAAGAAGACCGTTTTCAGAACCGCCAAGAATCGCCTTGATCTTTTCCATGTGAGCTGGCGTGATTGCATTGTTGGCAAATGCCTTAGCAAATTGCATCTGGTGATCACTGCCTGGCTTTGATGCTGCCAACATCGCAGCCGTTGCATCAGCAACCTGTGTGCGAAGTCCATCGCGCTTAGCAGGATCTGCATATGCCCAAATTGCAGTCTCAAATTGAATGTAGGTGGCTGCAACGATGGAGATGTCAGACTCTGTCTTCAGCGCGTTCAGTGCGATTGCAACATAGTCAGAAGTAGATAGCTCTCCATCACGACATGAATCCCAGAGAGATGCCCAGATGAGGCCGCGAGCAAGTGAGTCATCGAGAGTCCCAAGATGACTCTTCATCGTTGCAATAGAGCGATCATCAAAGCGCAGCTTTGCATAGGTCTGATCCTTATCGTTAATAAGAACGAGGTCTGCCAGCTTCTCACCAGCAAGTGCTGTTACTTCAGTAAGAGAACCTGCAACATCGAGTTCAACGCTGGTGCGGCGAGTGAGTTTGTCACCCTTGATATCAAAGAGACCTACATGCAAGCGGTGTGGGCGAAGTTCCTTTGAACCCACAGGCATTGCAGGTGCTATCTGCTTAATAGAGATTGATTTGTATGAATCTCCATTGATCTCGATAACGGGGCTTAACGTGTTCACACCTGCTGTGCGAAGCCAGGTGGAGACCCAAGGAGTTAAGTCGCGACCCGATGCTGCCTCTAACTGATCAATAAGATCTTTCAGAGTTGTATTGCCGTATTGGTGCTTAGCAAAGTAGAGGCGAAGACCCTTGATGAAGTTATCGCGTCCAACGTGAGCAACAAGCTGCTGCAAGACAGATGCACCCTTTGCATAAGAGATTCCATCGAAGTTGGTGCGCACTGCATCGAGATCTTCCATCTCAGTTGCAATCGGGTGGGTAGTCGTTAACTGATCTACACGGTAAGCCCAGTTCTTACGGAGTGAGTTGAACTCAGTCCAGGCATGTGTGTATTTCGTTGATTCAGAGACAGATTGGTATGAAGCCCATTCAGCAAATGATTCATTGAGCCATAGGTCTTCCCACCACTTCATGGTGACCAGGTCTCCAAACCACATATGTGCCATCTCGTGGTGGATAGTTGTAGCGCGGCTGACGTAGTTGCGCTCTGTGACCTTAGAGCGGAAGATCAAGACATCTTCGTGGAAAGTCACACAGCCGACGTTCTCCATTGCGCCCCAGTTGTATTCAGCAACTGCAATCTGGTCGTACTTACCGAATGGGTATGCAAGACCGAAAGTCTTCTCAAAGTAGGCAAAGCCTTGCTTGGTTACTTCAAAGATGTTCTCTGCATCAACATGCTTAAAGAATGATTTACGGGCATAGATGCCAAGGGGGATTGTCTTCTCGCCCTTATATTCATCATGAACTGATGTGTATGCACCGGCAACGATTGCGGTGACATAGGTGGCAATAACTTGTGACTTAGCAAATTGCGTGAACTTGCGATCACCATCGAGCTCTTTGGTGGATTCAACGCCGTAGTTGGAGATGACTTCCCAATGCTTAGGAGTGATGGTGCTGATTGTAAAAGTTGCCTTCAAATCTGGTTGATCAAAGCATGCATACATACGACGCGCATCGCCGGTTTCAAACTGTGTATAGAGATAAACTTCATTATCTGCCGGGTCAACGAAGCGGTGAAGTCCTTCACCTGAGTTTGAGTAGATGCCATCATGCTCGATTTCAAGAACATTCTCTGCAGCAAGTGCAGGAAGATAAATTGTTTCGCCATCAAATTTAGGATCAAAATCTGCGCCGTTGAGCTTTGCGCTGATGACCTTGCTGCCAACGCAGTCGATATAGGTAGTAGCCCCTGGCTTTAGACCTGCAAAGTGAACAACAGTCTTAACGCGAAAGTTCTCAGCACCAGTTGTGAGGTCGAGGTCGATTGAGTAATGAGAGACCTTGATGAGTGCTGAACGCTCTGCTGCTTCAACCTGCTTGATATTTGTGCCTGGCACGAGTGCTCCTTAGGGTTAATTAATCGCCCTATCCAACCACCAACTCGTGCATCCGTCACAAGTTAGGATTGTGGAATGGAACAACCCACGATTCGCAGCTATCGCATACGCGGAACGCGGATCACAGCTCCCCAGCAGAGCGCCCTCGATAAGTATTGGGGGATATATGGAATTGATTACTCCCTCACCTCTATCAATCCAGGAGTTCTCTTTCCTGATTCAAAGGAAGTCATTCTTGAGATTGGCTTTGGCATGGGGGAGGCAACAGCCCTCATTGGTCGAGATTTCCCCGATACGGGATTTCTTGCAGTAGAAGTGCATAAGCCAGGTATTGGAAAGCTGATGGCTCGCATTGAAGAGCTAGGGCTATCTAATATCCGCATTATCGAAGGCGATATTCATCCAATCTTGCAGACGATGATTCCTGACAATTCAGTAGATGGCGTTCACCTATTCTTTCCTGATCCGTGGCCGAAAAAGCGCCACAACAAGCGTCGCATCATCAATGCCGACTTCTTACAGCTCATCCATTCAAAGATTAAAGATGGGGGCTTTTTTCATATTGCCACCGATTGGGTTCCCTACGCCCAATACATCCAAGAAGTCTTTGCAGCATCCCCTTTATTTACAGGAGGCCTTGTTGAGCGCCCACAGTGGCGACCAGTGACGAGATTTGAAGGACAAGGAATAACGAAAGATCACCAGGTCAATGACCTGAAGTATTTCAAAGCTTAGAGATCACCGGTTACTTCGTAATTTCCAACTTTTTCAATGCGCCTTACATGGCGCTCATCTCCTGGAAATGGAGTTGCAATAAAGGTGTCTATCAGTTGCTTCACAAAATCTGATTCATGCATGCGACCACCGACTGCGATGACATTGGCATTGTTATGTTCGCGTGCAAGCTTTGCAGTCTCGATGCTCCAGACAAGTGCTGCGCGAATTCCTTTGACCTTATTGGCAGCCATCTGCTCGCCATTGCCAGAGCCACCTAGGACGATGCCCATGGAGGTTGGATCCTTTGAGACAGCTTCGGCGCAGGGAATACAGAAGTCTGGGTAATCATCGAGTGCGTCATATTCATAAGGGCCATGGTCGGTGACGTCATGGCCATTCATTACAAGGTGTGTGATCAGTTCATTCTTGAAATCAAGGCCAGCGTGATCGCTACCGATATGAATGCGCATGGGCAATTGAAGCATGGTGGGGGTGGGCAATGAAAAACCCGCCACGCTTTCACGTGACGGGTTTTTCTACCCAAGGAGGAACTACATGATGAAAGTTTTTATGCTTTTGCTGGTGCTGGGAGAGTCAGCGTTGTGGTTGCCGCAGCTCCACCCTTTTGCCCACCGTGACCACGGCCACCTTTGTCGCCACCCTTTGGTCCCATTGGACGTGTTGAGTTAACTTCATCAGTTACATGTGCAGTCAGAGTTGACTTGAGGGTTGTTGCTTGTGCTGCTGTGAGCTTTCCAGCTGTGACAGCTGCATCGATGCGCTTGGTCTCATCTGCAACAAGTGCTGCAATCAGCGCATCCTTCTTTGCTCCTGCAATTGCTGCGAGAGTTTCACCCGCTGCAAGACGAGTCTTAATTGTTGCTGCATCCACACCAATGGTTGATGAGATGAGAGTAAGAGTCGCTGCAGGATCTGGCCGTCCCACACCTGCTTGACCCTTTGGGTTATTTGCATGCTCCGCAGCTTGCGCTGCTGTAAGTGCTGCAGTGATCGCATCGGCCTGTGCCTGTGTGATGGTTCCCTTAGTTACCAGTCCTGCAAGAACTGATGCAACTTCTGCACGAGGTCCTTTAGCGCCAGTGACCGATGCCGAAGTTACTGACACTCGAGTTGTCGTTGACTTCGATGCTGCTGATGAAATTCCCACTGTTCCTGCTGTGAAAGCAACAGTTGTTATTACGATTGCAGCTACCTTCTTCTTCGTTGACATTTGCATGTCTCCTTTTCCTTAGCTTCGTACCGACACCCTCGTATCGACCCGTGAGTAATAAAGCGCCTAATGCTCAGAAAGGTATCCCGTTTTTCTGTGAGCACCTTGCGAGTTTGTGGGCAGAGCTTGTGAGCCGACTACGCGTAGGCACCCTGCTTTTCTGAGAGAAAACTGGGGGATTGCCCGATTTCATGACGCCAGCTGCTTCTTCACACTGGTTACACGCCAACGACCCGGAGGTCACCAGTGAAGCGCATCCACCTAGCAACCCTCATCGCTCTTGCACTCATCTCATCTGCTCTGACATTCACTCCTGCACATGCTGCAGGAAGAAGTGCATCATCTATTCCCAACACGATTCTAAATGGCAAAGGTGCTCCGGCTAATTCAGTTGGCATTAATGGTGATTTCTATATCGACACACGCAGTCTTCTTCTCTTTGGGCCAAAGGCCAGCGGTAAGTGGCCACTGCCTCAAAACTTGCAAGGTCCCACAGGGGCAGCTGGTGCTAGTGGCAGTGATGGAAAGAATGGAAGCGATGGCAAGAACGGCAGTGATGGAAAGACTGTCACGAATGCATCAACAACAACAGGTGGCGCAGGACCTGCAGGACCACAAGGTGAGAAAGGTGCAACAGGTGCAACAGGTGCTGCAGGACCAACGGGACCTGCTGGTGCAACGGGACCACAAGGTGCAACAGGTGCAGCAGGATCATCTGGATCAGGTGGTGGAACTCAAGGACCACAAGGTGCCACGGGTGCAACAGGCGCTGCTGGTGCAACGGGAGCTACTGGAGCAACAGGTGCAGCAGGAAGTGCGGGAGCAACAGGTGCAACAGGTCCTGCGGGTGATGCGGGACCAGCGGGTGCGACGGGTGCTGCGGGTGCGACGGGGCCTGCGGGAGTAACAAAAGTTATTCGCGGGACTCTCACATTTGGAGATTTGAGTGGAGTCACGGGAACCTCGCAAGCAGTTTCAATAACTGGATTTAAGGCTAATAAAAGTTATTTTGTTCATGCAAAGGTCTTTACTTATCAACCAAATGATTCAGGAGAGAATTTTACTTGGCTCTCAATGTCTTCAGCTGGAATTACTGGTTCACCAACTGTGACAACTCAATATGTATTAAGTCACGGCTATTCATATAGGTCTGGTGCTGGAAGGTTTGAGAATTCTTTCGATATTGACATCACTCTTGAAGGTAGCGCTGTAGCCACTGATTATGGAGTGACCATGACCTTTGTAGTTGGGCGAAATACCTCAGGTACTTTGTTAGTAAAGCTAGAGGGTTCCTTTATGGCCGAGGAAGTGCAATCAGTTTCGACTACCTTCTAAATATATGGAGCGGGTGACCGGGATCGAACCGGCATGGCCAGCTTGGAAGGCTGGGGCTCTACCATTGAGCTACACCCGCAAGTGGTGCGGAGGCTGAGCGTACAGGGTGTGTAAGCGAGAGTAAAAAATTCGTCTAGACTTCCGCATGCGCCTCGGGGCGTAGCGTAGTGGCTAGCGCGCCTGCTTTGGGAGCAGGAGATCGGGAGTTCGAATCTCCCCGCCCCGACCAGAACTTCTTCAAAGCTTTATAGCTTTACCCATGTAGATAATAAGGAGCACTTCGTGAAGAGCACTCTCGAGACACTTTCCCCAACTCGTGTTCGTTTAGATGTCAAAGTTCCTTATGCAGAGCTTGGTGAATATGTTGATGCTGCATATAAGAAGGTTGGTGCATCTGTCACTATCCCTGGATTTCGTAAGGGCAAAGTTCCTAATGCAATGATTGATCAGCGCGTGGGTCGCCAAGCTGTCATCGATGAGGCAATCAACTTTGCTATCCAAGATTTCTATGTTGCTGCAGCTCGCGAGAACGATGTTCTAGTCGTTGGTCGCCCCACTGTTGATGCCATTGATTTTGTTGATAATGAGAAGCTTGATTTCTCTGTTGAAGTCAACGTGCGCCCAGATGTCACATTGCCAGATTTCTCCAAGATCGAAATTTCCGTAGATAACGTTGAAGTAAGTGATAAAGACATTGATGAGCAGATTGATGAGCTCCGCGCTCGCTTTGGCACACTCAATACAGTTGAGCGCGCAGCAGCCAATGGTGACTTCGTCACTATCGATCTCACAGCACGCATTGATGGCGCTGAAGTAGATGGTGGCAAGGCAAATGAAATTTCCTATGAAGTTGGCTCAAATAAGATGATCGATAACCTCGATGAGGCGCTGGTCGGTATGAGCGCAGGCGATACCAAGACATTTATCTCTCAGCTTGTTGGCCAGAAAGATGGCGAGAGCGGCGAGATCGATATTGTTCTTAAGGCTGTGAAGGAGCGCGAGCTTCCAACGCTGGATGATTCATTTGCAAAGCTGGCATCTGAGTTCGACACAGTTGCAGAACTTCGCTCTGATTTCACTGAGCGCCTAAGCCGTGTGAAGAAGATGGAACAGGGAGCACAAGCTCGCGATCTCCTTGTTGAAAAACTTCTTGCAGATCTCGATATTCCAGTTCCTGATGACATCGTCCTTGAAGAAGTTAACGATCACCTCGAAGGTGAAGGACGTATGGAAGATGCAGAACACCGCGCTGAAGTAGATGGCCAGGTTCGTGCATCAATCAAATCTGATTTCCTCTTTGACTCCATCGTAAAGGCTGAAGAAGTTCAGGTTAATGAAATTGAGCTAACTGAATACCTCATCCGCATGTCACAGCGTTATGGAATGGGTCCAGATCAATTTGCACAAGAACTTCAAAAAGCTGGACAGATCAGCCAAGTAGTTGCTGAGGTAACACGCGCTAAGGCACTTGCATCTGTTCTTGCTCGCATCTCTGTTATCGATAAAGCAGGCAACAAGGTTGAACTTGAGGCGCTTCGCCCTCAAGAGGCACCTGATTCCCCTGTTGTTGAGTAACTTCTTTAGCCGTAAGCGAACATCGCCCCTTTTCTAGCCATTCTGCCTAATTTGGGAAGCATTTTGCTGCCCAGATTGTTAAGGTCACTACAAGTAAAACGATCGGAAGGATGACACGTGGATTTTAATAACCCACAGGACAACACAACCGTTGCCCGCTCAGCTGGTTCAGAACTCATGGGACTAGGTGATCAGATTTATAGCCGTTTGCTGCGCGAACGCATCATCTTTCTTGCAGGTGAAGTCCGCGATGAAATGGCTAACGCTATTTGTGCGCAGATGCTTCTTCTAGCTGCTGAAGATCCAGAGAAAGACATCTACCTTTATATCAACTCACCTGGTGGCTCAGTCACTGCAGGTATGGCGATCTATGACACCATGCATTACATCAAGAACGATGTTGCAACTGTTGCAATGGGAATGGCTGCATCGATGGGTCAGTTCTTGCTCACAGCAGGTGCTCCTGGAAAGCGTTACGCAACTCCACATGCACGCATCTTGATGCACCAACCACTCGGCGGCATCGGTGGAACAGCTACAGATATTCGTATCCAGGCAGAGCAGATGGCAATTACAAAGCAGACAATGTCTGAACTCAATGCCAAGCACACAGGTCAGCCACTTGAAAAGATCATCGCAGATTCTGATCGCGACAATTGGTTTAACGCCAAGGATGCTCTCGAGTATGGATTTATCGATCACATCGCAACAAATGAAGGCCAAATCGCGGGAGGTAAGAAGTAATGAAGCACATTCAAGAAATTACAAACCGCTACGTTCTTCCAACAATCGAAGAGAAGACCGCATACGGCTACAAGCGCCTTGATCCTTATACAAAGTTATTTGAAGAGCGCATCATCTTCTTAGGTCAGGCAATCGATGACACTGTTGCAAACGATGTTATGGCGCAGCTTCTCACACTTGAATCCATGGATCCAGATCGCGATATCTCGATCTATATCAACTCACCGGGTGGCTCATTTACTGCGCTCACCGCGATCTATGACACGATGCAATTTGTTCGCCCAGACATCACAACAATCTGTCTAGGTCAGGCAGCTTCTGCTGCTGCGATCATCCTTGCGGGCGGTACGAAGGGCAAGCGTTACGGTCTTGAACATTCAAGAATCCTTATCCACCAACCTTCATCTGAAGGCGGCGGACAGGCATCTGATATCGAAATTCAGGCACGTGAGATCATGCGTATGCGTGGGTTGCTCGAGACAATGCTTGCAAAGCACTCTAATAAGACTGTCGAAGAGATTGAAAAAGATATCGAACGCGACAAGATTCTCACAGCAGTTGAAGCAGTTGAGTACGGAATTATCGATAAGGTTATGGCTTCACGAAAGGCTAAGCCTGTCGCGTAATTAATATTTACTGAAGGAGCGTCGGTGAAGAAATGTTGAAGAAATATTTCGAACCCGGCGCTCTTTTATCTTTTCCCGCCTATCGAGCTCTACTGCTCTCCGGAATTCTGACAGTGATTGCTATGTCAGCATTTCCAATCGCACTTGCTGTCACCGTTCTTGATGCTGGGGGAAGTGCGACAACGCTCGGACTAATCCTTGCTGTGCGAGTGCTTTCGGGTGTTGTCTTGGCACCTGTGGGGGGAGTGTGGGCAGATCGATTGCCACGCAGAACTATTTTGATTGCTGCAGATGGTTTTCGCGCCATCATGGGAAGCGTCGTTGTCTTTATTGATCCCAAGAACATTTCGATGTGGATCCTGGGTGGCATTGTCGTATTAATGGGTGTCAGTGATGCATTCGGCGGACCAGCTGCTGGTGCGATTATGCCGAGCATCTTGCCTGATCATTTATTGCCTGCAGGAAATGTGGTGCGTGGAATTGCATTGAAAGGTTCCACAATTGCAGGCCCTGGCGTTGCCGGAATCATCGTTGTTTCCCTTGGTACTCATGCGACATATGTCGCAACCTCCATCTTCTTTCTTGTGGGGGCAGCGCTACTCATTCGAATCAACGAGGGTCCAAAGGTGGCATCAGATACTCACCGCACAACTTTTACTGAAGAGATACGTGAAGGACTTCAAGTCGTTTGGTATTACAAATGGATTGCAGCAATGATCCTGATGGCATCAGTGCAGCTTATGATGGTCATTGGCGTTGAAAACGTTCTTCTTCCTGTCATCACCAAGCGAGACTTCGGCACCGCATCAGTCTTTGCAACATCGGCAGCTCTCTTTAGTGCAGGAGGTGCAATCTCTGCTGTGATCTGCATTAAATCTAAGGTGAAGAATCCTGGATTGGTCTCGGTAGTTGTGTGGGGTCTATTTGTGCTTGCACCTCTAGTTTTAGCATTTCCTAATTCCAAATCACTGATCTTTATCGCTTATTTCATCGCAGGATTTTCGGTGGGGCCGTGGGAAGCATTCTGGGCAACACAAGTTCAGCGCGAAGTACCTGCTGAATATCAAGGGCGTGTATTTGCAATTGATTACATGGGCTCTCTCGGGTTGATGCCACTTGGAATGGCACTGGCTGGACCTCTAGTAAATTTTTTTGGCGAACGAGAGTTACTGATCGGAGTTGCGGCCTTCCACTTATTTATTTGCGCAGCCGTACTCCTGGTTCCTGGAGTGAAAGAGATGAAGTCAACAAGACCTCCCTATACTCCGCAATCCATGATTTCTTCTTAGGGCGAACACAGATGAGCCTGATTTAGCCTTCATAAATAGCCTTTGAAAACTATTCTTATCCCATGTCCACACGTATCGGTGAAGCTAACGACCTGCTCAAATGCTCTTTCTGCGGAAAGACTCAGAAGCAGGTTAAGAAACTCATTGCCGGACCCGGCGTTTATATCTGCGATGAATGTATTGAACTCTGTAATGAGATCATCGTTGAAGAACTCTCAGAAGCATCATCCCTTGGCTTAAGTGAACTTCCTAAGCCACAAGCAATCTTTGAATTCCTTGATCAATATGTGATTGGACAAGATCGCGCAAAGAAGTCTCTCTCTGTTGCCGTCTATAACCACTATAAGCGTGTGCAATCAGGGGACTCACGTAATGAAGATGGAATTGAACTCGCAAAGTCAAACATTCTTCTCTTAGGACCAACAGGTTGCGGTAAGACGTTGATGGCGCAAACTCTTGCACGCATGCTCAATGTTCCATTCGCTATTGCAGATGCAACAGCCCTGACTGAGGCAGGCTACGTTGGTGAAGATGTTGAGAATATTCTTCTCAAGCTTTTGCAGGCAGCCGATTACGATGTGAAGAAGGCTGAGACAGGAATTATCTATATCGATGAAATCGATAAGGTGGCACGAAAGGCTGAGAATCCATCAATCACTCGCGATGTTTCGGGTGAAGGTGTTCAGCAAGCTCTTCTTAAGATTCTAGAAGGAACTGTCGCATCTGTTCCACCACAGGGCGGACGTAAGCACCCACATCAAGAATTTATCCAGATTGATACAACCAATGTTCTCTTTATCGTTGGTGGTGCATTCTCTGGTCTTGAAAAGATTATCGAAGCTCGCAGTGGTTCATCAGGTGTTGGCTTTGGTGCTGAACTTCAGAGCGCAGAAGAGAAGAACCGTCGCGATATCTTTGCCGATGTTATGCCAGAAGACTTATTGAAGTTTGGAATGATTCCAGAATTTATTGGCCGCCTTCCAGTTCTGACTAGCGTTGAAAATCTTGATAAGCCTGCACTAATGCAGATCCTTACTGAGCCAAAGAACGCTCTTGTGAAGCAGTATCAGAAGCTCTTTGATCTCGATGATGTCGAGCTTGAATTCACACCTGATGCCCTTGATGCTATTGCAGAGCTTGCACTCAACCGTGGCACTGGCGCACGTGGACTTCGCGCGATTATGGAATCAGCCCTTCTTGGCGTGATGTATGAAGTGCCAAGCCGCGCAGATATTGCAAAGGTAATTATTGAGAAGGCATGCATTGAATCCAATGCAGCTCCAACATTGCTACCTCGCACAGGCGATATCCCAAAGCGCGCATCACGTCGTGAGAAGCCAAATGAGGAAAAAAGCGCTTAAAGCGTGAACTAGACTGCGCTCTATGTCCTCCGAAAAGCGCGAACTCGCGTCGTCATTTGTTCCTGGCGATATCGAAGGCCCTCTCTATACCCAGTGGATTGATGCTGGTTATTTCACTGCAGATGCTAATTCTTCTAAAGAACCGTTCACCATTGTTATTCCTCCACCGAATGTAACCGGCAATCTTCATATCGGTCACGCACTTGATCAGACTCTGCAAGATTGCTTGACGCGCATGAAGCGCATGCAAGGTTTTGAAGCTCTCTGGCTTCCAGGAATGGATCACGCAGGTATTGCAACCCAGAACGTAGTTGAAAAACAATTGGCAACGCAGGGTCTCTCACGTCATGATTTAGGTCGCGAAGATTTCATCAAGAAAGTCTGGGAGTGGAAATCAGATTCTGGCGGACAGATTCTTGGACAGATGCGCCGTCTTGGAGATTCGGTTGACTGGTCGCGCGAAGCATTTACGATGGATGAGAATCTGTCTCAGGCAGTACTGACAATTTTTAAGAAGCTCTTTGATCAAGGACTTATCTATCGCGCAGAGCGCATCATTAACTGGTGCCCACGTTGTTTAACAGCACTGTCAGATATTGAAGTAGAGCATCAAGATGATGCAGGCGAATTTGTGCAGGTTCGCTATGGCGATGGCGAGCAGAGCATTGTTGTTGCAACGACTCGTGCCGAGACCATGATGGGCGATGGAGCAGTTGCCGTTCACCCAGATGATCCTCGTTATAAGCACATGGTGGGAACAGAGGTACTTCTCCCACTGGTTAATCGCATGATTCCTATCATCGCTGATGAATTAGTAGACCCTGATTTTGGAACGGGTGCGGTTAAGGTCACTGCAGCCCATGATCCGAACGACTTTGAGATGGCGATGCGCCATAACGTTCCTTTTGTTGTGATTATGAATGAGCACGGCGTGATGGCAGGAACCGGCACAGAATTCGATGGCATGGATCGCTTTGATGCTCGTGTGGCAGTGGTTGCAAAGCTGAAAGAGATGGGACGCATCGTTGCTGAAAAGCGCCCATACATTCACGCAGTCGGTCACTGTTCTCGTTGCGATACAACTGTTGAACCACGACTTTCTAAGCAGTGGTTCGTCAAAGTTGCACCTCTTGCAAAGGCTGCAGGAGATGCTGTTCGTGATGGCCGCGTAAAGATTGAACCTGCAGAACTTTCACCACGTTACTTTGAGTGGGTAGATAACATGCACGACTGGTGTATTTCTCGTCAGTTGTGGTGGGGTCACCGTATTCCTGTTTGGTATGGACCAAATGATGAAGTGATCGTTGTTGGTCCTGGCGAAAGCGCTCCAGCTGGTTACACGCAAGATCCCGATGTTCTCGATACATGGTTCTCATCTGCGCTCTGGCCATTTTCAACTCTGGGTTGGCCCAATAACACAGCTGATGTGAAGAAGTTCTATCCAACAAGCGTTCTTGTTACTGGCTATGACATCTTGTTCTTCTGGGTTGCACGCATGATGCTCTTTGGTCTCTTTGCGATGGATGGCGTTCCACCTTTCCACACCATCGTTCTGCACGGACTTGTACGCGATCAATTCGGTAAGAAGATGTCGAAATCTCGCGGCAATGTTGTTGACCCACTTGAATTTATTGATAAGTACGGTGCTGACGCACTTCGCTTCACGCTCGCTCGCGGTTCAAACCCAGGCAAAGATCAGGCACTGGCTGAAGATTGGATTGCAGGTTCACGTAACTTTGCTACAAAGCTCTGGAATGCAACGCGCTTTGCGATGATCAATGGTGCAACCGTTGAAGGTCCACTGCCTGCTACAGAATCCCTTTCAGATATTGATAAGTGGGTTCTCTCACGCCTATCTGAGACCACAACGGAATTCACAGCGCTCATTGAAAGTTATGAGTTCGCTCGTGCGTGCGATGCGATCTATCACTTTGCATGGGATGACCTCTGCGATTGGTATCTCGAGCTTTCAAAGGAAGCATTTGCTTCAGGTAACGCTGGTGCATCACAGCGCGTTCTCGGCCATGTTCTCGACACACTTTTCCGCCTACTTCACCCAGTAATGCCATTTATTACAGAAACTCTCTGGACAACGCTGACTGGGGGAGAAACCCTCGTAACAGCCAAGTGGCCGGTTGCAGATTCATCTCACATTAATAAGAAGTCAGAAGCACTTGTGGGAGAACTACAGAAGATTATTACTGAAGTTCGACGCTTCCGAAATGATCAAGGCGTGAAGCCATCACAGAAGATTCCAGGTCGTTTCATCGCACCTGCAGATGTCACTGCATACGCAAGTGCCATGGCGTTCTTACTTAAGCTTGAACTCACAGAGTTCACACCAAGTGCCTCCGTTGAAATTGGTTCGATGAAGGTCGAACTCGATCTTTCAGGCACGGTAGATGTAGTTGCAGAGCGTGCTCGCCTTGAAAAGGATTTAGTTACAGCGCAGAAGGATATGAAGACTGCTGAAGTGAAGTTAAGCAATGAGGGCTTTATGGCAAAGGCGCCTGAAAGTGTCGTTGCCGAGATTAAAGAGCGCATGGCTGCAACATCTGCAGATATCGAACGCATCACCGCACAACTTGCAGCGTTGAAGTAAATGACACATATCTCACCTGAAGATCAATCACGAATCGATGCAATCGAGCAAGCTCTTCTTGCTCGTTGGCCAGAGACTCGTATCGAACCCACACTGGAACGCATTGCAGCGCTGGTGGATATGTTGGGCTCACCTCAACTGACCTATCCCACAATTCACATCGGTGGCACGAACGGCAAGACAACAACTTCACGGATGATTGATTCACTTCTCTTTGAGATGGGACTTCGCACAGGGCGATTTACTAGCCCTCACCTTGAAAGCTATCTCGAGCGCATTGCAATCAACGGTGAGCCAATTGCTGCAAAAGATCTCATCTTCTCCTTCAATGACATTTCTGCTTACTTGGATTTGATGGATGAAAAGTTTGAACATCCGATCTCATTCTTTGAAGCAATTACTGCACTCGCCTTTGCAGCCTTTGCTGAGCATCCGATTGATGTTGGTGTGATTGAAGTGGGTATGGGTGGTCAATGGGATGCAACTAATGTTGTTGACGCAGATGTCTCAGTGATTATGCCTATCGGCCTTGATCACACTGAATTCTTAGGTGAAACCCTTACAGAGATTGCGCAGACAAAGGCTGGAATCATTAAAGAGGGTGGCTTTGTCGTTCTTGCTCAACAGGAGCCAGAGTGCGCAGTTGAGCTACTGAAGCAGGCAGCACTTGTCGGAGCCGATGTTGCACGTGAAGGAGTGGAGTACTCAGTTCTCTCTCGCTCTATTGCAGTCGGTGGACAGTTGCTAGCTATTCAGGGCACCAAAAAGATTTACACAGATATCTTCATTCCGCTGCACGGAAAGCATCAAGCATCGAATGCAGCTGCAGCCCTTGTTGCAGTTGAAATCTTCTTTGGAGATCAAGATCTTGATATTGAGGCCGTGCGGGCTGGCTTTGCCAATGTGAAATCTCCTGGTCGCTGCGAAGTTCTCCATCGAGATCCAACAATCATCGTCGATGCGGCTCACAACCCACACGGTGCCTCAGCTATTGCAGACACCATTCAGAGTGAATTCACCTTCGATGAAGTCATTGGAATCTTTGCCCCTATGGGGGATAAGGATGTGCGGGGGATTTTGCTTGAACTCGAGCAGGTGATGGATTCGGTCATTGTCACAGCTAACTCCTCACCTCGATCGATGAAGGTTTCAGAACTTGAAAAGATTGCCTCAGAAATATTTGGCAATGAGAGGGTTTTTGCAGCCCCAACGGTGACAGATGCCATCGATAAGGCTGTTAAGGATTGCATCCGCCCATTGAGTGAAGACACGATTGGAATCCTTATCACAGGTTCTGTGGTGACAGTCGGCGAGGCTCGCGCTATCGTTCGTAAGAAGTTTGCAAAGGAAGAGATGTAATGCGCGTTTTAGGTTCAGCTGTCCTTGTGATGGAATTCTTTGTCATGGGCTTTGCCATGTTGCTTGCAAAAGATAATCATGAACCATCGACAATCATCGCCGGAGCAATCATTGCCATGATGATGCTTGTGACCCCAGGACTTCTCAAGAAGCGCACAGGGTGGATTCTTGGATCTAGTCTGCAATTTCTGATGATTGGCTATGCCGTTGTTGTGCCTTCTATGGCCATCGTGGGGCTGATTTTCGCCGGACTCTGGATTGCAGCCATTGTGGTGGGGCGCAGGGGTGAGGCCATCAGGGCAAAACTCATGGCTTCACGCACTCCCAACCCCTAATAGACTGCACCCGTGAGCACAGAAAAAACACTCGTCCTCGTTAAGCCTGATGGCGTTGCGCGCGGTTTAGTCGGCGAGGTAATTGCTCGTATTGAAGCAAAGGGTTACACGATTGTTTCACTTCGTATGTTGCAAGCAGATCGTGCACTACTTGAAAAGCATTACGCAGAACATCAAGGTAAGCCATTTTTTGAACCACTCGTTGAGTTCATGATGTCAGGTCCGATTGTTGCTCTTGTTGCCGAAGGTAATCGCGTGATTGAAGGATTTCGTTCACTTGCAGGTGTCACAGATCCAACAATTGCAGCTCCCGGAACTATCCGCGGAGACCTTGCTCGCGATCAAGGAACGAAAGTGGTTCAAAATATTGTTCACGGTTCAGATTCACCTGAATCTGCAGCTCGTGAAATAGCTATCTTCTTCGAGGGGAAATAAATGTCTAACAGAATGTCATTCATTGGCCGCGATATGGCGGTTGACCTAGGTACTGCTAACACGCTTGTCTATGTTCGCGGTCGTGGCATTGTTCTTAACGAGCCATCAGTAGTTGCTGTCAACCAAGATACTGGCGGCATCCTTGCTGTTGGTCTTGAAGCAAAGAAGATGATTGGTCGTACTCCAGGCAACATCGTTGCTATTCGCCCACTGAAAGATGGCGTAATTGCAGACTTCGACACAACAGAGCGCATGCTCCGTTACTTCATCCAGAAAGTTCACCGTCGTAGCTACTTAGCAAAGCCTCGTATCGTCGTCTGTGTTCCTTCAGGTATTACAGGCGTTGAACAGCGCGCTGTGAAGGATGCAGGTTATGCAGCTGGTGCTCGTAAGGTCTACATCATTGAAGAACCAATGGCTGCAGCAATCGGTGCAGGTCTTCCAATCCACGAACCAACAGGCAACATGGTTGTTGATATCGGTGGCGGAACAACAGAAGTTGCTGTTATTTCACTTGGTGGAATCGTGACAGCTCTTTCAATCCGTATTGGTGGCGATGAGCTTGATCAATCGATTATTAACTGGACTAAGCGCGAATATTCACTGCTTTTGGGTGAGCGCACAGCTGAAGAGATCAAGATGGCTATCGGTTCCGCATATCCACTTCAAGGAGAGAACGATGCTGAAATTCGTGGTCGCGATCTAGCAACAGGTCTTCCTAAGACAATCGTTGTGACAGCTGCTGAGATTCGTAAGGCACTAGAAGAGCCTGTCAATCAGATTATTAATGCTGTGAAAGCAACTCTTGATAAGTGTCCACCAGAGCTTGCATCTGATCTTATGGATCGCGGCATTGTTCTGACAGGTGGGGGAGCACTCCTTAAGGGTCTTGATGAGCGTCTTCGTAAAGAGACAGGAATGCCAATCCATATCGCAGACCGTCCACTCGATGCAGTTGTCGAAGGTTCAGGTAAGTGCATTGAAGAGTTCGAAGCCCTTGAAAAGGTTTTGATCTCCGAGCCTCGTCGATAGGTAATCACAAGTGCGCTACGGCGGCGACAACCGCGGTCGCTTACTTATCATCGTTCTCCTTGTCACTTCTCTCTTTCTCATTACTTTAGATCTTCGAGGCGTTCAGGTAATTGATGGGCTGCGCACAGGAACACAGACTGCTCTTACACCAGTGCAAAAAGCTGGAGCATGGGTTGTATCTCCATTTCGTAACTTTCTCTCTGATATCACCCACCTTGGGCGCACACGCAATCAGATGGAGAAGCTCAAGTCAGAAAATGAGAAGTTACGTCTGAAGCTTCAGGGACGACAAACTGCTGATGCGCAACTCAAGCAACTCAAAGGCGTTCTCAATCTTGCAGGCACAGGCGGTTATAAGGTCGTCAATGCCAAGGTAATTTCTCAAGGCTCTAGTACATCTTTCACACAGACAATCACTATTGATGCAGGTACTTCATCTGGCGTTCATACCAATATGACAGTTCTATCTGGTTATGGCCTTGTGGGAGTTGTGAAGTATGCATACACAAATAGCGCACTCGTTCAGCTTGCATCAGATCCTGCATTTAAAATTGGTGCTCGTATTGCTGGAACACAGCAAATTGGAATTCTCAGTGGCCAGGGCACTCGTAAAGGAGTTCTGCAGCTCCTTGATAACACCACTCAGGTGCATAAGGGCGATGCCCTTCTAGCTCGGGGAAGTCAGAATGGTCGCCCATTTGTTCCTGGAGTTCCTATCGGTGAAGTCATTTCCGTTGATAACTCACCGGGTGCTGTCACACAAACAGCTGATGTGAAGTTCTATTCAAACTTCTCAACACTGGGAGTTGTAGCAGTTGTTGTATCTGGTGATTCAGCAGATCCACGTGATGCACTTATTCCACCGAAGCCTCGTCCAACTCCACTACCTACTGTCACTATCTATGCAACACCTGGTGCAGTCGAGCCGACTCCTACAGCTACGAAGTAACAATGTCGCTGCGCAGATTCTTCTACTCATTTCCTATCTTCTTCACTGTCTTCTTACTTCAGGAAGCGGTTGTCACTCAGATGCGCCTTCCTGCTGGTGGAATTAACTTACTTCTCGTCGTTGCACTCATCTGGGCTGCACTCAGCACTCCTGAAATTGGAGCACTCACCGGTTTTGGTGCAGGGCTGATGATGGATGTTTCACAAACTTCACCTGGCCCCATGGGACATTGGACGCTGGTGTTAATCATTGCTTGTTATGCAGTTGCTTTCCTTGGTTATGGCGATGACAATATTCGTGGCAATCCCATCAATATTGTTTTTCTGGTCACGATTGGGGTTGTCGCAGCGCAACTGGTATTTCTTCTTCTTGGAATGATGCTGGGACAAGAAGTGGGAAGTATTTCTAATATCGCGTTTCTCCTTGCAGGTTCGGCCTTCTGGACGGCAATTATTTCACCACTGATTCTTAAAGTGACTTCTTTCTTCCATGCCATCATCTTTGGGGCGCGGGCACATCTATGAATCAGCGTTCAAGGTTGAGCCTTCTTGTGATTCAAATCTTTATCGCATCGTTAATGGTGGCACTCTTTGGTCGCCTCTTTTATCTCCAAGTTGCAGCAGGACCTAAGTATCGTGATGCAGCTTTAAGTATTCAGAGCCGCGATGTTGTGACCCCGGCCAATCGTGGTTTTATCGTTGATTCATCAGGTGTTCCTATGGCCCTTAATAGCGTGGGCCTTGCGGTAAGTGTTGATCGTACCAAGATTGATAAGTTGCCCGATAAAGGTGTGAGCGTTGTGCACGATCTTGTGACACTTCTTGGTTTGAACTTTGATGATGTCTGGCAGCGCACACGTTTATGCGGGGAACTTCCTAAGGGTCAGAAAGCTGGATGCTGGACCGGTTCTCGCTTCCAACCTATTCCAATTACCAAAACTGCAGATCCACAGGTTGCTCTACGTATTGTTGAACGCTCAGATCGCTATCCAGGTATTTCTGCAACACCACTTGCTATTAGAAGTTATCCGCAGACTCTGGGTCTCAACGGTGGCCATGTCTTGGGTTATGTCGGACCTCTAACTGAATCAGATCTCTCTGGAGCAAATGGTCGTTCTTACTTTAGATCAGAATCCATTGGAAAAGCTGGACTTGAAACTGTTTATGACGAGTATCTACGTGGAACACCAGGAATCAAAACTTTTATCGTGGACCGTAAAGAGGCTGTGACAACGACAAGTAAGAACACCAAGCCGATTGCGGGTGATCACTTGGTAACAAGTCTTGATGTGCGCATACAGGCAGCTGCTGAAGTAGCACTTGCAGATGCTGTGCGCCGCGCGCGTGCTTCTGGCTATCGCGCAGATGGTGGAGCTGCAGTAGTCCTAGATGTTCGCAATGGACAAGTATTAGCACTTGCTTCTTATCCCACATTTGATCCCAATGCATTTGAAAAAGGTTTGACTGTTCAAGAAGCAAGTGATTTATATAGTGAGAAGACTGGCGTGCCAGCGCTGAACCGTGCGCTCCAAGGTCTCTATGCACCAGGATCAACTTTTAAAGCAGTCTCTGTTGTGGCAGCCAAAGATGCTGGCTATGACCTGACTAAGAGTTATGTATGCCCTAAGGAAGTTCAGGTGGGTAATCGCGCATTCCAAAACTTCGAGAGTAAGGCGCAAGGCACTCTCTCGATGAAGAAGGCAATTGCAGTCTCTTGCGACACTAATTGGTATCGCATCGCCTATGACGAATGGCTGCGCGATGGTGGATTACGGCCACAATCAAGCCCCAACGATTACTTCTATAAGGCCGCAGAGAAGTTTCAGATGGGTAAGAAGACTGGCGTAGATCTTCCTTCTGAGTCATCAGGTCGACTTGCAAACCGTGAATGGCGCAAGGCTTGGTACAGCCAGAATAAGGATTACTACTGCAACTATAAAGAGCGCGCATCCAAGTCTCAGCAGACTGCCTTCTTGCTGCAGCTAGCGCGTGAAAACTGCATCGATGGCGACAAGATTCGTGCAGGAGATGCAGTCAACTTCTCTATTGGACAGGGCGATACCGTTGTGACCCCCATCAAGCTTGCTCAGATGTATGCAGCTATTGCTAATGGTGGAACTATCTGGAAGCCAACGATTGCTAAGGCGATTATCAAGACTGATGGAACTGTCGTGAAGACTTTCCAACCAGAGAAGTTAGGTGAACTTGGTGTGGATGCAACAACCATTGCCTTCTTACATGATGCACTGCACGAGGTAACAGTTGCTGGTACATCAGCAGGTGCATTTGCAGGTTTTCCTATTGCAACAGCGGGAAAGACTGGAACTGCGCAGGTATTTGGCCGTAACCCGAACGGCACAGCTAAGTCTGATACAGCGTGGTATGCATCCTTTGCCCCAGCAACACAGTCACGATATGCAGTTGTGATGATGGTCAGCCAAGGCGGATTTGGTGCTGGAACATCTGCAGTGGGCGTGCGCAAGATCTATGAGACGATCTTTGGCGTCAAGGGAACAACTGTTAATCCCGATCTTGGAGTTTTCCCAGATGGAAAGCCACCAACAAAACTTCCGCGTATCTCTCCTGCTACAAAACCGAAAGCATCTATATTGAATCCAGATAAGCCAAAAGTTGTTGCAAGTGCAACTCCCAAAGCGAAGGCGACGGTGAACCGATGAGTACATTCCTCAATCGCAGTCCCTATCGCAGAGCTCGCCGCAGCTCTATTGTCTCTGGCTTTGACCCTGTATTAACGGGTGCGGTTATTGCACTTCTGATTCTGGGAACGCTGCTTGTGTATGCAGCAACTCGTGACTGGTATTCAGCAAATGGACTAGATCCTCAGTATTACCTCAAGCGTCACGTTATTAATATTGTCATCGGCCTTGCCCTTGCGTGGGGAACAACGATTATTGATTACAGACTTCTGCGCGCTTATACGCCTTATATCTGGGGCCTTGGTGTCCTTGGACTTCTCTTCGTCTTGATTCCAGGTGTTGGAAGTGAAGTCAATGGCGCAAAGGCCTGGATTCGCCTTCCTGCAGGATTTCAAATCCAGCCAGCTGAGATTGCAAAGATTTCAATCATTATCGGTATTGCAATGCTCTTATCCGAGCGAACACATAACAATGATGAACCCACTAATCAAGATGTTCTCAAAGCCTTGGGAGTTGCTGCAATTCCTATTCTTCTCATCCTTGCTCAACCTGATATGGGAACAGTCTTTATCATTAGCGCATCTGTTGTGACGATGCTTGCTGTCTCTGGTGCTCCTACACGATGGGTTGTTGGACTCATACTTCTTGCACTGATCGGTGGATTTGTTGCAACAAAGGCTGGAGTCATCAGTGAATATCAAGTCAGGCGCCTGCAATCATTTGTCGATCCCAATGCAGATTCACAAGGTGCTGGCTATCAACTTAGACAAGCACGAATCACTGTGGGCTCTGGGGGATTGATTGGAACAGGTCTCTTCAACGGACCACAGACCAACGGTCGCTTTGTTCCTGAGCAACAGACTGACTTTATCTTTACCGTTGCAGGAGAAGAACTTGGATTCTTAGGTAGTGGTCTGATTATCTTCCTGCTCTTTCTCATCTTGATGCGAGCATTTGCTATTGCCAGACGATCGACGGACCCCTACGGGACTCTTGTCTGCACAGGTGTTATTGCATGGTTTGCATTCCAAATATTTGAAAATATCGGTATGACTTTGGGGCTGATGCCTATGACGGGAGTTCCCCTGCCATTTATGTCATATGGAGGATCGAGCATGTTTGCCAATCTCATCGGCTTTGGCCTGTTGCAGAATGTTCATGCAAGCCACCGCGGATAAATCACGCTCAAAATAGGTTTTACCTCGCCTTATCTGCCATAATTACCCTAACAGTTCAGCGCGGCCAGCGATCCTTATCGCGCCTGCGGCGGACTACACAAAGGTTTTGTTCGAAGTGAAAATTCATTTCGGGCCACGAGAATGCGTATCACCAGCAATCTGGAGATACGCGCTAAAGGATTTGGTGCCATGGCTATTGAGCCAAAATCACCGCGTAAGCGCGCGGTTAAGAAGTCAAGTAAGAAATCACTGAGCTCAGAGAAAGTTACTGAGCCTGCAGAAAGTGCTGCAGAAGTTACCGATGCTCCTAAGCGAGCAAAGAAATCTGCAGCAATTCCCGTTCCAATCTTTCAAGCAGCACCTGCTGATGCAGTTGCGCCTAAGCGAGCAAAGAAAGCTGCAAAATCAGCAAAGTCTGAAGAAGTTGAGGAAGCATCAGCTGCATCGAGTGATTCAGATGATTCTGATGGTCGCGGTGGGCGTAATCGACGCCGCCGTCGTGGTGGCCGCGGTCGCCGTAAGCCCAATGGTGAAGGCGCAGAGGGACAAGAGAATTCAGAGAACGAGTCAGATGATTCATCTGATGAGTCAGTAGAAGGTGCAGATGGCAGCACACATCGCCGCCGTCGCCGCCGTCGTGCAACAGGAGATGGCGTCACACCAGGTGAAGTCATTGATGAAGATGGCGTAGTAACAGTTGTTAAGGTCCGCGAAGTCCGTGAAAAGACAGAGCGCCCAGCACGTGAAAAGACAGAGCGTGGAACACGTAATCGTCGCGATCGCGATCGTGGCCGCAGTGATTCACGCGAATACCGTGAGCCATATCGTCGCCGTGGAACCATCATTACAGATGGTGAATTCCTAGCTCGTCGTGAGAACGTTGATCGTGAAATGGTTGTTCGCCAAGTCGGAGACCGTATTCAGATTGCTGTGATTGAAGATAATGTGATGGTTGAGCACTACGTCAACCGTAATGCCAACGTTTCATATGTCGGTAACGTCTATCTTGGTCGCGTTCAGAACGTTCTTCCTTCGATGGAAGCTGCATTCGTTGATATTGGCAAGGGCCGCAATGCTGTTCTTTATGCAGGTGAAGTTAATTGGGATGCTGCAGGTATCTCTGAATCGCAGCCACGTAAAATTGAAATGGTATTAAAGACAGGTCAGCCTGTTCTTGTTCAAGTCACGAAAGATCCAATCGGGCAAAAAGGTGCACGCCTAACTAGCCAGATCTCACTTCCAGGACGTTACGTTGTCTATGTTCCTGGTGGCGGAATGAGCGGTATTTCAAAGCGACTTCCTGAATCAGAGCGATCACGTCTTAAGGCAATTCTCAAGACTCTTATTCCAGAAGATGCAGGCGTCATTGTTCGTACTGCAGCTGAAGGTGTTTCAGAGGCAGAGCTCACTGCAGATGTCGAGCGCCTTAAAGCGCAATGGGAAGATATCTATCAGAAGTCTACAAATCCAAACTTTCATGCACCAGCGCTTCTACTTTCAGAGCCAGATCTTGCTGTGCGCGTCATCCGCGATATCTTCAATGAAGATTTCCGCAAGCTCATCATTCAAGGAAACGAAGCATGGGAGGAAATTAGTTCCTACCTTGGCTCTATCGCACCTGAGCTCGTTACTAAGATTGAAAAGTATTCAGGTAGCGGTGACTTGTTCGCTGACTACCGCGTTGAAGAACAGCTCGCTAAAGCATTCGATCGCAAGGTCTATCTACCATCTGGTGGTTCCCTTGTTATCGATCGCACAGAAGCGATGGTGGTCATCGATGTGAACACAGGTAAATTTATCGGTAAGGGTGGAAACCTTGAAGAGACGGTTACCAAGAACAACCTAGAAGCTGCGGAAGAGATTGCACGCCAACTTCGTCTTCGCGACTTAGGTGGAATCGTTGTAATCGACTTTATCGATATGGTTCTTGAATCAAACCGTGACGCTGTATTGCGCCGATTGGTTGAAAGCCTTGGCCGCGATCGCACAAAGCACCAAGTTGCAGAAGTAACGTCACTTGGACTGGTTCAGATGACACGTAAGCGCGTTGGACAGGGACTGATCGAAGCATTCTCCACAACATGTGATTCATGTAATGGACGAGGAATTCATATCCATATGGATCCTGTGAAGATGAAGGCTCCCATGCCTCAAGTGAATTCACAGAGCGCAGATCATGCCGATGTTGAAGAAGAGACAGCAACTGACCATGATTTCCACGAGACTCTCAATGAAGATCATCTTGCTGTGGAAGACACCGAAGAGAAGGTTGCCGCCCCTAAGGGAAAGCGCCGCCGCAGGGCAGCAAGCTCAGGGGTTATTACCGCCTAAATAATTAGGCCAATTCGGCCAATTTGACCCCGAGGGTGCGAAATCCGTACCCTTAGCCTCTGCCCGAGCACGCCTTATGCGTGAATCAGGCTTGATAACTAAGTGAGAAGAACTGAGGCAATAAAGAATGTACGCAATCGTTAAAGCTGGCGGACGCCAGGAGAAGGTAACTGTTGGCGAGACCATCACCGTCGATCGCATCGACGCTGCAGTTGGCGCATCAGTTTCATTCCCAGCTCTGCTCGTCGTTGATGGCGCAAATGTCACAACTGACCTCAAGGTTCTTTCAAGCATCAAGGTAACTGGAGAAGTTATCGACGAAGTAAAGGGTCCAAAGATCGACATCCTTCGTTACAAGAACAAGACAGGCCATCGCCGTCGTCAAGGTTTCCGTGCACAGCACACACGAGTAAAGATCACCGCAATCAGCGGTGCTAAGTAAGGGTTAAGGGTGCAAACAAATGGCAAGTAAAAAGGGTGTTTCCTCAACACGTAACGGTCGCGATTCAAACCCACAGTACCTCGGTATTAAGCGTTTCGGTGGCCAAGAAGTAAATGCAGGAGAGATTCTCGTTCGTCAGCGTGGAACACATTTCCACCCAGGCAAGAACGTTGGACGCGGTAAAGATGACACACTCTTCGCTCTTGCAGCAGGAGTAGTTGAATTCGGTCGCGCTCGCGATCGTCGCGTAGTGAATGTAGTCCCTGCAGCTTAACTTAGGTTTCTCTACAAAGAGCGGGCCGCATTTATCGCGGTCCGCTTTTTTATTTTCAATAGTTTTACAACTGTCTAAAAAGGAAAGGGAGTAGCCATGACAACGTTCATTGATAGCGTCACTCTCTTTGCCGCTGCCGGAAAAGGTGGAGACGGTTGCGTTTCGGTAAAGCGCGAAAAATTTAAGCCACTCGGTGGCCCTGACGGAGGCAATGGTGGTCGCGGTGGCGACATCATTCTTGTTGTTGATTCATCAGTAACTACTCTTCTTGATTTCCACCACTCACCACATCGCAAGGCAACATCGGGCCATCAAGGCTTTGGCGATCGCAAAGATGGGGTCTCAGGTGAGGATCTCATCCTCCCAGTTCCTAATGGAACAGTTATTTATGATGAAGATGGCGAACAAATCGCAGACCTTATTGGCATTGGAACAACTTTCCTTGCAGCACGCGGTGGACATGGTGGCCTTGGAAACCTTGCCCTCTCTTCATCAAAGCGTCGTGCACCAGGTTTTGCACTCCTTGGTGAACCAGGTGAAGAGCGCAGACTCACTCTTCAACTTAAATCTGTTGCAGATATTGCACTCGTGGGATTTCCTAGCGCAGGAAAGTCTTCTCTGATTGCAGCAATTTCTGCTGCGCGTCCAAAGATTGCTGACTATCCATTTACTACTTTGGTTCCAAACCTCGGTGTTGTTCAAGCTGGCGATACACGCTTCACGGTGGCAGATGTACCAGGACTTATTCCAGGTGCATCACAAGGTAAGGGCCTTGGACTTCAATTCTTACGTCACGTTGAGCGTTGCGTTGCACTCGTGCATGTTCTGGATTGCGGAACTCTTGAAACAGATCGCAACCCGATTGATGACCTTGAGGCTATTGAAAATGAACTTGCGCTCTATGGTGGCCTTGAAGATCGTGTTCGTATTGTTGCCTTGAATAAAGTTGATCTGCCTGATGGAAAAGCTATGGCAGATATGGTGGAGCAGCAGCTCAAAGAAAAGGGCTATGAGGTTTATAAAGTCTCTGCTGCAAGTCGTGAAGGTTTGCAAGAACTTCTTTACTCCATGGCTCGCCTTGTTCAGCGCGAACGCGCGGAAGCTGCAAAGCAAGAGCGCACTCGCATTATATTGCGCCCTGTTGCAATCGATGATTCAGGGTTTACCGTTCAGAAGAATGGTGATGGATCATTTAGCGTGCGCGGACAGAAAGTTGTTCGTTGGGTTCGCCAGACAAACTTTAAGAACGCTGAAGCAATTGGTTATCTCGCAGATCGCCTTGCACAGCTTGGTGTCGAAAAAGAATTGTTTAAAAAGGGCGCAGTTGCTGGCTCTGAAGTCCGAATCGGTTCTGGCGATAATGAAGTGGTCTTCGAGTGGGAGCCAACAATTGAGGCGGGAGCAGAACAACTCGCTGGATTCTTACATCGCCGTGGTGAAGATTCACGTCTTGAAGGTGCATGGAATACTGTGGAGACCGAACGCGATCGCCTCTCTGATGATGAAGTAGCTCGTCAGTGGGAGTACAACGTTGCAGAACCAACGAATCCTGAAATGAAGCTCACTCTGAGTGAAATCCAAGAGAGTGATACAGAAAGCAATGACAAGTGAACCGCGGGGCTATAACAAGCGCTAAGCGCGTTGTCATCAAGATTGGTTCATCCTCTCTTACAGGATCTGCTGGATCTGAACTCGATCCACATGCAGTGCAAAAGGTTGTCGACCTTGCCTATTCACTCAAAAAACGTGGTGCAGAAGTCGTTGTTGTCTCATCTGGTGCGATTGCTGCAGGGCTTTCACCACTTGGCCTGAAAGTTCGCCCAAAGGATTTAGCTACTCAGCAGGCTGCTGCCTCTGTCGGCCAAGGCTTACTAATTGCCCAATACAGCGAAAAGTTCAGAGCTCATGGCGTTATTTCATCGCAAGTGCTTCTAACAACTGAAGATGTTGTTCGTCGCTCGCACTATGCCAATGCGCAACAGACTCTTACCAAGCTTCTCTCACTCGGGGTAGTTCCTGTCATTAACGAGAACGACACCGTTGGCACACAAGAGATTCGCTTTGGAGATAACGATCGCTTAGCGGCCCTTGTTGCTCTCCTTATTCAGGCAGATCTCTTAGTCCTGGTCTCTGATATCGATGCTCTCTATGACGCACCGCCTACACAAGCTGGAGCAAAAGCTATTCGTTATGTTGCCAATATTTCAGATATTGATTCAATCACTCTAGGTGGTGCGGGGTCTTCAGGTGTTGGCAGTGGGGGAATGGTTACCAAAGTTGAAGCTGCGCGCATTGCAACGAGTGCTGGGATTCCGATGCTTCTAACATCGCTACAGGATTCAGGACATGCAGTTGCAGGTGAAGAGTTCGGAACTTTCTTTGAGGCACATACCTCTAAAGCTAATTCACGACTGCTCTGGCTTGCGCATGCATCCACTCCTCGCGGGCGTCTGATCCTTGATGATGGCGCTGTCACTGCAATTCTTGAACGCGGTGTCTCATTACTTCCTGCAGGAGTTACTGCAGTCGAAGGTGATTTCATCTCAGGAGATACCGTTGAGCTTGCATCTGGATCAGGCAAAGTAATTGCGCGCGGCCTTGTTGCATTTGATTCTGAAGAGATCCCACAGATGCTTGGGCGTTCTACGAAAGAACTTGCGGCTTCCCTTGGCGCTGAATATGAGCGCGAGCTCGTGCATAGAGATGATTTAGTTCTCCTATGAACGCCGAAGCAGTAGTTGCTGAGCTAGCTCAAAAAGCCCGTAAGGCTTCGCGCACACTTTCTACTGCAACAGGTGCTGAGCGTAAGGCGGCACTTGAAGTAATCGCACAAGGGATTGAATCTCGTAGCGCTGAAATTCTTGCGGCAAATGAACTCGATATGGCTAGTGCGCGTGCTGAAGATATGCATCCACAGATGCAAGATCGCCTTCTTCTTAACTTAGAACGCATTGCAGGAATTGCTGGGGGAGCGCGCCAGGTAGCAGCACTTGCTGATCCGCTGGGTCAGACTCTTCGTAAATCAACACTTGCCAATGGGCTTGAGTTGGAACAAATCTCAGTTCCATTCGGAGTAATCGGAATGGTCTATGAGGCGCGTCCTAATGTCACAGTAGATGCTGCAGTAATTCTCTTGATGTCAGGTAATGCTGCCTTGCTTCGCGGTTCATCGTCTGCCCACCATAGCAATGAGATTCTCGTAAACGTTATGAAGGATGCGCTAGCAACAACCAAAATTTCACCTGATGTTCTGCAGTTGATTCCATCGGAGGATCGAGCAACCACAAAGGCACTGCTTACAGCCCGTGGCAAGGTTGATCTTGTTATTCCTCGAGGAAGCGCCGCCCTGATCCGTATGGTTGTTGATGAGGCAACGGTTCCAACAATCGAAACTGGCGCAGGTGTCTGCCATGTCTATGTTGATGAGTTTGCCGATATTGAAAAGGCGCTTCCAATCCTGATTAACTCAAAGACTCATCGTCCCAGTGTCTGTAATGCCGCTGAGACTCTTCTAGTGCATAAGGCGATTGCGCCAACATTCTTGCCTATGGCGCTAAAGGCCCTGAGTGATGCCGGCGTTATCTTGCACTCTGATGCAACTGCTCAGAAAGTGGCAGATACTTTTAAGATTGCATCGGCTCTTGCAACGGATGCAAATTGGTCTACTGAATATGGTGTTCTTGAGATGAATGTGGCAGTGGTTGATTCAGTCGATGCAGCAGCCGATCACATTGCTCAATACGGCACCAATCACACAGAGGCGATCGTTACTGAAAATAAAGCCAATGCAGCTCGCTTTATTGCGCTCTCTGATTGCGCTGCTGTCATGGTCAATACTTCAACTCGATTTACTGATGGTGAGCAGATGGGCTTTGGCGCAGAGATCGGAATCTCAAATCAGAAGTTGCATGCACGAGGACCTATGGGCCTTGAAGCGATGACCACAACCACGTGGATTGTTACTGGCACCGGCCAGATTCGCTCTTAATCTCATCTTTTTATAGACTCCCCATATGAGCAGCCTCTCCCGCGATGATGTCGCAAAGCTTGCAGGCCTAGCCCGCATCGAAATGACTGAGGCAGAGCTCGTTGAACTCTCATCACAATTTGGATTAATTCTCGATGCTGTTGCTCGCGTTCAAGAGATGGATCTATCTGGCGTGAAGGCAACGTCCCACCCACAGCCTCTTGAAAACATTGCTCGTCCTGATGTTGTTCTTCCAAGCCTTTCACCGCAAGATGCGCTCTCAGGTGCTCCAGCACAAGAAGAGTCACGTTTTCGTGTTCCACAAATCTTGGGTGAAGCAGAATGATTCGCAACACCGCAGCCCAAATGTCCGATGCCCTTGCAAAAGGGGAGACAACATCAGTTGAACTCACACAAGCACACCTTGATCGAATTGCCGCAGTTGATGGCCAAGTAAAAGCTTTCTTGCATGTTGATTCACAGGGCGCACTTGCGCAAGCAAAAGATGTGGATGCGCGTCGTGCCAAGGGTGAAAAGCTCTCTCCAATCGCAGGAATTCCACTTGCCCTCAAAGATGTTCTTGCGCAAAAAGGTGTTCCAACTACTGCAGGATCAAAGATTTTGCAGGGGTGGCTTCCTCCCTATGACTCCACTGTTGTCAGCAAACTTAAAGACGCCGGTGTTGTCATTATGGGTAAGACAAATATGGATGAATTCGCAATGGGTTCATCGACAGAAAATTCTGGTTACGGTCCCACATTTAATCCATGGGATCTGACTCGCACACCAGGTGGTTCATCTGGTGGATCAGCTGCTGCAGTATCTGCATTTGAAGCACCTCTTGCAATCGGTTCTGATACTGGTGGGTCTATTCGCCAACCTGCAGCGCTTACCGGAATCGTTGGAGTTCGCCCCACATATGGCGCAGTCTCACGCTTTGGTTTGATTGCATACTCATCAAGCCTTGATCAAGCAGGACCATTTGGTCGCACAGTCCTTGATACTGCGCTGCTTCATGAAGTGATGGCAGGCCATGATCCAAAGGATGCAACAAGTATTAACGCACCTGTTCCTGCAGTGGTTGCTGCTGCAAAGAGTGGTGATGTTAAGGGAATGAAGATTGGTGTGATCAAGCAGTTGCAGGGCGAGGGATATCAGAAGGGCGTGCAGTCACGCTTTGATGAATCACTGCAGGTTCTTGCATCCCTTGGCGCAGAAATCGTTGAAGTAGATTGCCCAAGCTTTGAATACGCTCTTGCTGCGTACTACTTAATCGCTCCATCTGAATGTTCTTCAAACCTGGCACGCTTTGATGCAATGCGTTACGGACTTCGCACAGGTGATATTGATGGCGCATCTGCAGAAGCTGTCATGAGCGCAACCCGTGATGCTGGATTTGGCCGCGAAGTTAAGCGCCGCATCATCCTCGGTACTTACGCACTTTCATCAGGTTATTACGATGCCTACTACGGCAGCGCGCAGAAGATTCGCACACTCATTATTCAAGATTATGCAAAGGCATTTACTAAGGCAGATGTGTTGGTATCTCCTACTGCGCCAACTACTGCATACAAGATTGGCGAGAAGGTCGATGACCCTATGGCTATGTATTTGGGCGATGTGGCAACGATTCCTGTAAACCTTGCTGGCATCTGCGGAATGTCACTTCCTGCAGGTTTGGCCGATGAAGATAGCTTGCCTGTTGGTTTCCAGATCATGGCGCCTGCAATGCAGGATCAGCGTCTGTATCAAGCAGGTGCAGCACTTGAAGCAGCACTTCTTTCTAAGTGGGGCGCTCCTATTCTATCCAAAGCTCCTGGGTTGAAGGGAGCGAAGTAATGGCTCTTCCAACATATGACGAAGTCATCGCTAAATGGGATCCTGTATTAGGTCTTGAAGTTCACGTTGAACTCAATACTGCGAGCAAGATGTTCTGCTCTTGTGCCACAGAGTTTGGCGCAGCACCGAATACTCAGACATGTCCTGTTTGCTTGGCACTTCCTGGGGCACTTCCTGTAGTTAACGAGAAGGCTATTGAATCAACGATTCTCATTGGCCTTGCACTGAACTGCAAGATTGCTCCTTATAGCCGCTTTGCACGTAAGAATTACTTCTATCCAGATATGCCAAAGAACTTCCAGATTTCACAGTATGACGAGCCGATCTGTTTTGATGGCTATGTCGATGTTGAGATCGACACTGAAGAAGGTCCTAAGCAGTTCCGCATTGAAGTCGAGCGTGTTCATATGGAAGAAGACACGGGTAAGTCACTTCACGTAGGTGGTGCAACTGGCCGTATTCATGGCGCTGACTACTCACTCCTTGATTACAACCGTGCGGGTATTCCACTTGTTGAAATCGTTACCAAGATTGTTCCCGGCACAGGCAAATACGCACCAGAAGTTGCTAAGGCATATGTTGCAGAGCTGCGGGATATCTTGCGGGGTCTGAAGGTCTCTGATGTGAAGATGGAGCAAGGATCACTTCGCTGCGATGCCAACGTATCTCTCAAGCCAATTGGTTCAGATGTTTTAGGGACACGTTCTGAGACAAAGAATGTGAACTCACTGCGCTCTGTTGAACGCGCAATTCGTGGAGAAATGATTCGTCACGCAGAGCTGCTCAATGATGGCAAGAAGGTCAAGCAAGAGACTCGTCACTTCCAAGAAGATACTGGCCTTACTCGTTCAGGTCGCTCGAAAGAGCAAGCAGAGGATTACCGCTACTTCCCAGATCCAGATTTAGTTCCCGTCACACCTGCAGCTGCCTGGATTGAAGTGCTACGCGCAACACTTCCTGAGCGCCCATCTCTTCGTCGTAAGCGCCTTAAAGAAGAGTGGAGCGTGCCAGATAAAGAGATGCAGGCGATGATCAACGCTGATGTCTTAGATATCGTTGAAGCGACAGTTCTATTGGGCGCAGATCCCACCAAGGCTCGCACATGGTGGCTCGGTGAAATCTCACGTATTGCAAATGATCAGAACATTGCCGTTGCAGACCTTGCAATTACACCTGCAGATGTTGCCGAAATTGTGGCACTGGTTGCCAAAGGTGAACTCACCGACAAACTTGCTCGTCAAGTTGTTGAAGGCGTAATTGCTGGAGAAGGAAAGCCAGCAGAAGTTGTCGAAAAACGTGGCATTAAAGTCGTCAGCGATGACGGAGCGCTGATGGCTGCGATCGAAAAGGTCTGTGCCGAACAGGCAGATACTGCTGAGAAAGTTCGTGGGGGACACTTACCTGCAGCTGGAGCGCTTATTGGCGCAGTCATGAAAGAGACAAAGGGCCAAGCAGATGCTGCCAAGGTTAAAGAATTACTACTCAAGCATTTGGGTCAAGGCTAAGATTCGCATATGTCAAAGATGAAACCCCGCTCTGGACTTGTCACCGATGGATTAGAGCGCGCACCAGCACGCGGAATGCTTCGCGCAGTTGGTATGGGAGATGAGGATTGGGTCAAGCCGCAAATCGGTATTGCATCTTCCTGGAATGAAATCACACCGTGCAATCTTTCACTCGATCGTTTAGCTAAGGCATCGAAGAAGGGTGTTATCGATGCTGGTGGTTTCCCGATGCAGTTTGGAACTATCTCAGTCTCTGATGGAATTTCAATGGGCCATGAAGGTATGCACTTCTCACTCGTTTCTCGTGAAGTCATCGCAGACTCTGTTGAAACAGTGATGCAGGCAGAACGCCTTGATGGAATGGTCACCTTTGCAGGATGCGATAAATCCTTGCCAGGAATGATGATGGCTGCAGCTCGTATCGATGTTGCATCAGTATTTGTCTATGCAGGCTCTACCTTGCCTGGCCAGGTCGATGGCAAAGATGTCACCATCATCGATGCCTTTGAAGCAGTGGGCGCATGTGCTCGTGGCTTGATTACAAAAGATCGCGTTGACCAAATTGAACGCGCTATCTGCCCAGGTGAAGGTGCTTGTGGCGGTATGTATACAGCTAACACCATGGCAAGTATTGCTGAAGCAATCGGACTTTCACTTCCAGGATCTGCGGCCCCTCCTGCAGTCGATCGCCGCCGCGATGCTTATGCTGAACAAGCAGGAGCTGCAGTGGTTAACTTAATCGCAAAGGGAATTACTACTCGCGATATCTTGACGAAGAAGGCATTTGAAAATGCCATCACAATCTTGATGGCTCTCGGTGGCTCTACCAACGCAGTTCTGCACCTACTTGCCATCGCTCACGAGGCAGATGTTGATTTGACTCTAGAAGATTTCCATCGCATTGGCTCCAAGGTTCCACTACTAGGAGACCTCAAGCCATTTGGAAAATATGTGATGACAGATGTTGACCGCGTTGGCGGAATTCCCGTTGTTCTGCGCATTTTGCTCGATGCCGGTTTCTTACACGGAGATACTCTGACTGTGACAGGTAAGACGATGGCTGAAAATCTTGCAGATATCAATCCACCACTTGCTGATGGAAACGTCCTCTTTCCTGCGGATAAGCCAATGTCGACAGATATTGGAATCACAATTCTTGGTGGAACTCTTGCAACAGAAGGCGCAGTTTGTAAAACAGCTGGAATTGGTATTGAAAGTTTTGAAGGACCTGCTCGAGTATTCGAGCGCGAACAAGCTGCAATGGATGCTCTTGAGAATGGAACAATCCAAGCAGGTGATGTTGTCGTCATTCGTTATGAAGGTCCTAAGGGAGGACCTGGAATGCGCGAGATGTTAATGATTACTGGCGCGATAAAAGGTGCTGGCCTTGGTAAGACAACTCTTCTTCTCACCGATGGTCGTTTCTCTGGAGGCTCAACAGGTCTGTGTGTGGGACACGTTGCACCAGAAGCCGTTGATGGGGGACCGATTGCATTTATTAAAGATGGTGACCGAGTCCGTATCGATATCCCAAATCGCACACTCGATCTCTTAGTAGATCCTGCCGAACTTGCAGCCCGCACAGTTGGCTGGAAGCCACTGCCTCACAAATACACCCGAGGCGTTCTCCATAAGTATTCAAAGCTTGTGGGCTCTGCCTCCAAAGGCGCTGTCTGCGACTAATCGTTTCACTTATTGAGATGTGCATCTCATCTCTTGACTCACAGCCCTGCCCCGATGGAGAATACGGTCATGACTTCAACACGCGCTTCAGAACTTTCAGTGGTGGTGATTCGATAGCGCGTGCCTTCATGTCACGCGCGCCCTCAGATATCTGAGGGTTTTTTCATTTAAGAAAGTATTACCCGCAAGATCAAAAAACGAGAGAGAAAGGAGCAAGAAGATGGCGAAACACGTTCCAACAGCGAACGGCACAGAAATGACAGGAGCTACGGCGCTTGTCAAAAGCCTTGAAGCAGCTGGCGTCGATGTGATGTTTGGACTTCCCGGTGGCGCAATTCTTCCTGCTTACGATCCGATCTATGACTCAACAATTCGCCATATCTTGGTTCGCCATGAACAAGGTGCAGGACATGCTGCAACGGGTTATGCGCAAGTAACAGGTCGCGCCGGTGTGTGTATTGCAACTTCTGGACCAGGGGCTACAAACCTTGTGACACCACTGATGGATGCTGCAATGGATTCTGTTCCACTTGTTGCTATCACTGGTCAAGTTCCATCTGCTGCTATCGGAACAGATGCCTTCCAAGAGGCAGATATCCGTGGCATCACAATGCCATTTACTAAGCACAATTACTTAGTTACAAACCCTGATGAGATCCCAGGTGTAATCGCCGAGGCTTTCCATATTGCAACCACAGGTCGTCCTGGTCCGGTTCTAGTTGATATTGCTAAAGATGCTCTGCAGAAGATGACAAAATACAACTGGCCAACATCTATCAAACTTGCTGGTTACAACCCAAAGACAACTCCTGATGCACAGGCAATCACCGATGCCGCAGCGCTCATCGCACAATCAACTAAACCTGTCTTCTATGTCGGCGGTGGTGTTATCAAAGCCAATGCCCATGCCGAACTTCGCCAGCTCGTTGAACTTCTTGGCGGACCAGTTGTCACAACTCTTATGGCACGTGGAGCATTTCCTGATTCACACCCACTTCATATGGGTATGCCAGGAATGCATGGAACCGTTGCTGCAGTAACTGCGCTACAAAAGGCTGATTTACTTATTACGTTAGGCGCTCGTTTCGATGACCGCGTCACAGGAAAGCTTTCAACATTTGCACCGAATGCGAAGATCTTGCACGCAGATATCGATCCTGCTGAAATCGGTAAGAATCGCCATGCAGATGTTGCAGTTGTTGGTGATGTGAAAGAGACAATCGCAGCACTTATCCCGGCGCTCAAAGCTGCCCTTGCTAAGAACAAGCCAGATCTCACCGCTTGGCTACGCCAGATGAATTCACTGAAATCAACCTATCCATTGGGCTTTGATACTCCAGATGATGGATCACTTTCACCACAACTAGTTATCCAGCGCCTTGGACAGATTTCTGGCACAGACACCATCTTTACTGCAGGTGTTGGCCAGCATCAGATGTGGGCATCACAATTTATTTCATACGAGCATCCACGCACATGGCTTAACTCAGGTGGCGCCGGAACTATGGGTTATGGGGTTCCTGCTGCAATGGGTGCAAAAGTTGGCGCACCAGATTCAACCGTGTGGGCTATCGATGGCGATGGCTGCTTCCAGATGACAAATCAGGAACTTGTTACCTGTGCGCTCAACAACATTCCTATCAAGGTCGCCATCATCAATAACGAATCTCTCGGCATGGTTCGCCAATGGCAGACCCTGTTCTATGACAGCCGTTACTCCAATACATCCCTTGAATCAAAGCGCGTTCCAAACTTTCCCATGCTTGCAGAATCCATGGGTTGCGTTGGACTTTCATGCGAACGCCCAGAAGATCTTGATAAGACAATCGAAAAAGCGATGTCAATCAACGATCAACCTGTTGTCGTTGATTTCCGCGTTCATCGTGATGCGATGGTCTGGCCGATGGTTGCTGCTGGAACATCCAATGATGAAATCATGATCGCCCGCGCTACTGCGCCTGACTGGGATTCACAGGAGCTCTAATGACTACTAGTCGCCGTCAACACACACTTGAAGTTCTCGTTGAGAACGAACCAGGCGTTCTAGCCCGCGTTGCAGGCTTGTTTTCACGTCGCGCATTCAACATTGAAACTCTCAACGTTGGACCCACTGAGGATTCATCAATTTCCAAGATGACTATTGGAGTAGCTGTTGAAGGCCACTCTCTCGAGCAGGTAATTGCTCAGCTCGACAAGCTCATCAGCGTCATCTCCATCAAAGATGTGACTGCAAAAGCAAAAGAAGTGCACGATACCCAACCCGATTATCAAAACTAAGCAAGAAACTACTAAAGGAGAAATACTGTGGCAACGATGTATCACGAAGAGGATGCAGATCTATCAATCATCCAGGGTCGCAAAGTCGCGATCATCGGTTACGGCTCACAGGGCCATGCGCATGCACTGAACCTTCGCGACTCAGGTGTTGATGTTCGCGTTGGTCTCAAGGATGGTTCACCTTCCCGCGCAAAGGCTGAGGCAGAAGGACTTCGCGTCACATCTGTGGCAGAAGCAGTTAAGGAAGCTAATGTCATCATGATCTTGGCTCCCGATCACTTGCAGCGCCACATCTATGCAGAATCAGTTCTGCCTAACCTAGAAAAGGGCGATGCCCTCTTCTTTGGCCACGGTTTTAATATTCGCTTCGGTTACATCAAGCCATCTGCTGATGTTGATGTGTGCATGGTTGCGCCAAAGGGTCCAGGACACTTGGTTCGTCGTGAATATGCAGCAGGTCGCGGCGTTCCAGTCATCGTTGCAGTTGAGCAAGATGCAACAGGTAGTGCATGGCCGTTGACACTTTCTTATGCAAAGGCAATCGGCGGACTTCGCGCAGGCGGAATCCTCACAACATTTACAGAAGAGACAGAGACTGACTTGTTCGGTGAGCAGTCAGTTCTCTGTGGTGGTGCATCACAACTAGTTATGTATGGCTTTGAGACTTTGGTTGAAGCTGGCTACCAGCCAGAAGTTGCTTACTTCGAGTGCTTGCACGAACTTAAGCTCATCGTTGACCTTATGTATGAAGGTGGAATCGCAAAGCAGCGCTGGTCAGTATCTGACACAGCTGAATTCGGTGACTACGTATCAGGCCCACGTGTTATCGATCCACACGTGAAGGAGAACATGAAGGCAGTTCTTGCTGATATTCAATCTGGCGCATTTGCAAAGCGCTTCGTCGATGATCTTGAAAGTGGTGCAAAGGAATTCTCAGCACTTCGCGCAAAGGGTGAATCACACCCAATCGAGACCGTTGGTCGCGAACTTCGCAAGATGTTTAGCTGGATGAAGAACACCAACAAGGATGATTACAAAGAGGGAAGTGCTGCGCGTGGGTAAACCCGTCGTTCTGATTGCTGAAGAGCTCAGCGCTGCAACCCTTGATGCTCTAGGTCCTGACTTTGAAGTTCGAAATTGCGATGGTGCAAACCGCGCAGAACTTCTCGCGGCACTTGGTGCAGGCGTTGACGCTGTTCTTATTCGTTCTGCAACAAAGATGGATGGCGAAGCGATTGCCGCAGCTAAGGGCCTGAAGGTCATTGCTCGTGCGGGTGTGGGTCTTGATAACGTTGATATTCCTGCTGCAACTGCAGCAGGTGTCATGGTTGTTAATGCGCCAACATCAAATATCGTCTCCGCTGCAGAACTAGCAATCTCACTTCTTCTTGCTTCAGCTCGTTTTATCTCACCAGCTCATGCTGCTCTTAAGGCAGGTAAGTGGGCGCGCTCTAAGTACACAGGCGCTGAACTCTTTGAAAAGACTCTTGGTGTTGTTGGCTTTGGTCGTATTGGTCAGTTGGTTGCCCATCGCATGCAGGCATTTGGAATGAACGTTGTTGCATACGATCCATACTTACAGCCTGCAAAGGCTGCACAGCTTGGCGTTGAACTCGTTGAGCTCGATGATCTTCTCAAGCGTTCTGACTTCATCACAATCCACCTTCCAAAGACTAAAGAGACTGCAAACCTTATCGGCGTTGAAGCGCTCAAAAAAGTTAAGAAGGAAGTTCGCATCATCAACGCCGCACGCGGTGGAGTACTTGATGAAGCAGCTCTTTATGATGCAATCGTTGAAGGTCGCGTGGCAGGTGCTGGTCTTGATGTGTATGTCACTGAACCGTGCACAGATTCACCTCTGTTCCAGCTTGATCAAGTTGTTGCAACGCCTCACCTTGGCGCATCAACTGATGAAGCACAGGAGCGTGCAGGTATCGCTGTTGCTGTCTCAGTTCGCAAGGCACTTGCTGGCGAATTGGTACCGGATGCAGTTAACGTCAAGGGTGGAGCAATCCACGACGAGATCCGTCCATCACTTCCACTTGTGGAGAAGATGGCACAGATTGCAACTGCAATTGCAGGAGAGACTCCTGTCTCTATGGAGATCACTGTTAAAGGAGATATCTCAGGACATGACTCATCAGTTCTTGCAATCAGTGCGCTCAAGGGCGCTCTCGTTGCTTCAGGATGCGAAGACGTTACCTATGTCAACGCTCCAGGACTTGCAACAGAACGTGGTGTTACATCTAATGTGACAACTACACCTGATAGCCCTGAATATCGCAGCATGATCTCACTTCATGCAGCGCTCTCAAACGGTAAGTCAATCAAGGTTGATGGAACGTTGATGGGTATTCGCAAGGTTGAGAAGATTATTGCGATCGATAACTTTGATCTCGATCTTCCTCCAACAGATAACCTTCTTTTCTTGCGTTATGCAGATAAGCCAGGTGTTGTTGGCGCAGTCGGAAACGCACTCGGTAGTTCAAAGATCAACATTGCAGGAATGCAGGTTGCTCGTGAATCAGCAGGCGGAAGCGCACTCATGGCTATCACTGTTGATTCTCCTGTCTCAGATGCAGTAGCGGAGGCAGTAAAGAAGGAAACTGGTGCAGATCTCGTTCGTTCAGTGACTTTGGTGAACTAATGTCACGAACAATTAATCTTGCAGTTATTCCTGGTGACGGTATCGGTACCGAAGTTGTAGGTGAAGGTCTGAAAGTCCTTGATGTCGTTGCCGCGAAATACGGTGTGACATTTAATAAGACTCACTACGACCTTGGCGCTGGTTACTGGCATCGCACAGGTGAAGTTCTTCCAGATTCAGTTCTGGCAGAACTTGCAAAATCAGATGTCATCTTGCTTGGCGCAGTAGGGGACCCAACAGTTCCTAGCGGCGTGCTTGAGCGCGGATTACTTCTTAAGCTTCGCTTTGCCTTTGATCACTACATCAACCTTCGCCCAGCGAAGTTGATGCCTGGTGTGACAGGTCCACTTGCTACTAAAGCGCCAATCGATTTCGTCGTTGTGCGCGAAGGAACTGAAGGACCGTATGTTGGAGCAGGCGGCGTTCTTGCAGAAGGCACTGATGCAGAGATTGCAACGGAGGAATCACTGAACACCCGTCGTGGTGCTGAGCGAGTTATCCGTGATGCATTTGCTCGCGCTGCAGCTCGTGATCGTAAGAAGCTCACACTTGTTCATAAGAACAATGTTCTTACACGTGCAGGTGGATTGTGGACTCGCACATTTAATGAAGTGGCAAAGGAATTTCCAACCGTCACAACTGATTACCTTCACGTTGATGCAGCTTCCATGTTCTTTGTAACCAATCCTGAGCGCTTTGATGTTGTCGTCACAGATAACCTCTTTGGAGATATCTTGACTGATATCGCAGCAGCTATCTGTGGTGGTATCGGACTTGCAGCCTCTGGCAATATCAACCCTACCGGCAAATACCCATCAATGTTTGAGCCAGTACACGGTTCAGCTCCAGATATCGCTGGAAAGAACTTGGCAGACCCAACTGCGACAGTAATGTCTGTTGCAATGATGCTTGACCACTTAGGTCTTAAGGATGCTGCTCGCGATGTCGAAAAGGCTGTTGCAGCTGACTTGTTAACTCGTGGTGATTCAAAGCGTGGCACAACCGAAATCGGTTCAGCGTTAGCGGAATTGGTGAAGTAAATGAAGATCACTCTCAATCCACATGCAGTTCCAACAGCAGAGCGCGAAGAAAAGGTCGCTAACTGTGGTTTTGGAAAGTATTACACCGACCATATGGTTGTGTGTGAGTGGACTGAGGCTGGTGGGTGGCAAGAGCCAGAGTTAAAGCCTTATGGCCCAATCTCACTTGATCCTGCAACTGCAGTTTTTCATTATGGCCAAGAAATCTTTGAAGGCATGAAGGCATATCGCCAACCTGATGGCGGTATTTCACTGTTTCGTCCTGAAGCCAATGCTCGTCGCTTTGCGCGATCTGCAGCACGTCTTGCTCTTCCTGAAATGCCGGAGGAGTTATTCCTTGAAACCATCCACGCTCTCGTTAAACAAGATGCTGGTTGGACTCCAGGAAAAGTTGGAGAAGCGCTCTATATCCGCCCCTTCATGATTGCTACAGAAGTTGGACTTGGTGTGCGCCCAACAAATAAGGCGACCTACTTACTTATTGCAACTCCTGCAGGTGCGTACTTTGATCCATCAAAGGCAGTATCTGTCTGGATCTCAACAGAGTATGTTCGCGCAGCCCTTGGCGGAACAGGTGAGGCAAAGTGCGGCGGAAACTACGCAGCATCCCTCGTTGCACAGAAAGCTGCAGCGAAAGAAGGATGCGATCAAGTTGTCTGGATTGATGCAGTAGAGCGTAAATGGATTGAAGAGATGGGCGGCATGAACCTTTACTTTGTTAAGGGTAAGGGGGCTGATGCAACTGTTGTCACTCCAAAGCTGACCGGAACTTTATTGCCAGGTATTACTCGAGATTCCATTCTCTCTGTTGCAAAAGATCTTGGTTATAAGACTGAAGAAGTCATGCTCTCTGTCGATGATTGGCGCGAAGGCGTTACATCAGGTGAGATCTCTGAAATCTTCGCATGTGGCACAGCAGCTGTTGTTTCCCCTGTCGGGCAAGCAAAGTCAGCGCTGGGCACATGGGTCACAGGTGATGGACAACCAGGTCCCATCACTATGCAGATTCGCAATCACCTACTCGCAATTCAACATGGCACAACAGAAGATAAGCATGGCTGGGTCAAGAAGGTTGCGCTCTAATGTCATTTGATAAAGAGGCACTGCATATCTATGACACCACTTTGCGCGATGGTGCGCAGCAAGAGGGCTTGAACCTGTCTGTCCATGACAAGCTCACTATTGCTCGCCACCTTGATGATTTAGGTGTTGGCTTTATTGAAGGTGGTTGGCCCGGTGCTAACCCAAAGGACACAGAGTTCTTTGCACTGGCCATGAAGGAATTGAAATTAAAGAATGCAACTTTTGTGGCATTCGGTGCAACAAGACGTCCCAATGTGAAGGCTGCAGATGATGTGTTGCTTGGTGCGCTCCGCGATTCAGGGGCTCCAGCGGTAACGCTAGTTGCCAAGGCATATGACCGCCATGTTGATCTTGCTCTGAAGACAAATCTCGATGAGAACCTTGCAATGATTCGCGACTCCGTTACTCACTTGCGCCAAGAAGGACAGCGCGTATTTCTTGATGCAGAACACTTCTTTGATGGATACCGCGCTAATCGCGCATATGCTCTCGAAGTTATCCGCGTTGCGATGGAGGCAGGTGCTGATGTTGCAGCGTTATGCGATACAAACGGCGGAATGTTGCCGGATGAAATTGCTGATGTCGTTCACGATGTTTTAGGTGCAACCTCTGCGCGTCTTGGAATTCACTGCCACAACGACACAGGTTGCGCAGTTGCAAACTCAATGGCGGCTTACGCCGCAGGTGCCACACATATCCAAGGAACTCTCAATGGATATGGTGAGCGCACAGGAAATGCTGACCTTGTCACCATTATTGCTAACTTAGAATTGAAGAAGAAGAAGGACGTTCTGCCACAGAATGCGCTGCGCGAAGCTTTTCGCATCTCACATGCAGTTGCTGAAGTCACCAATATTTCTCCTTCTCCTCGTCAGCCATACACGGGCGTGTCAGCCTTTGCCCATAAGGCAGGGCTTCACGCATCTGCAATCAAGGTAGATCCATCGCTCTATCAGCATGAAGATCCTGAATCTGTTGGAAACGATATGCGCATGCTTGTCTCTGATATGGCAGGGCGTGCATCTATCGAACTTAAATCAGTTGAACTAGGTATTGATCTCAAGGGTGATAGAGAACTGATTGGTCGTGTTGTCGATCGCGTAAAAGAGATGGAATCTCGCGGCTTTACCTTTGAAGCAGCCGATGCATCATTTGAACTTCTTCTGCGGGAGGAAGCAACTGGTAAGCGTCCATCATTTTTCACCATCGATCACTGGCTCACCACAACTGAGCGCGGTGCAAAGAATTCAATCATTACAAAGGCAGAGGTAACTGTTACTGCACAAGGCAAAGAGATCACATGCTCTGGCGAAGGAAATGGTCCGGTTAACGCATTTGATAATGCGCTGCGTGATGGACTCAACCAGCTCTACCCAGAACTGGCTGCACTTGAACTTACCGATTACAAGGTTCGCATCCTCGAAGGTCGCCTTGGCACAGGGGCCATCACCCGAGTTCTTGTTGAGACTTCCGATGGCAAGGGCGAGTGGAATACCGTGGGCGTTCACGAGAACGTGATTGCGGCATCGGCCATGGCGCTAGAAGATGCGCTCACATTCGGACTTTTGCGACAGGGCCGCAAACCCGAATAAGTTCTTCCATTTTCACCAGCACCTGATATATATTTTTTCTCATGCGCACGAAGACTGTGGGTAGGAGATATACCCAAGAAGAGTCTGCTGAGTGGCTTTCACAAAGACTCGTTAAGTTAGAGATCACCACATATGAGGATTTTGCCGCCTTAGTGGGAATTGATCGTGGAACTATTTCACGTTACTTCAGACAAGAGCGCAGACCATCTATTGATGCAATTGCACCGATGTGTGAGGTATTGGAAGTGTCACCAGAGACTCTAATTATTGCTCTGGGTGCTATCGATAAGAAGTAGCTAAAAGGAATTGTGCGTTAGCGCAGATCTATATAGAAATCTGTGCTGCCCGGGATCGGCGTGAAGACTCTCTTAGTCTCATCATCTGCCCAGAGTAAAAATGCGATATCTCGCTCACCTGGTTCGAACTGATCTCCAATGAACCCTTCAATATCTTCAAATGATAATTCTGTGTTGATATTGAGAATGACCGACCCATCGAGTTCTCGGCTCAGTGAGGGAATCGCGATGGAATCTGAGACTCGAATGCGCATGCCTGCACCGTATCGCTTTTGATGCGTATCCGCATCAAAGTCAGACGGGGGTATCGAGAGGGTGTGGATATATTCTTTAACCATGTCAACCTTTGAGAACGTGCAGGTGGAATACACCCGCTACCTTGAAAAGGAACGCAATCTCTCTGAGCATACGATTCGCGCTTACTTGGGAGATCTTGAAAGTTTCCTGAGCCACCTTGAAATGCAGAAAGTTGATGATGTCGCATCGATCACCATTGCGCATATACGTTCTTGGCTAGCTAATCAGCAGGTTAAAGGGGGAGCGCGCACAACGCTCTCACGTAGGGCAGTCTCTATTCGCCTCTTCACCAAGTGGGCAACGAAAAAGGGATATCTGAATAAGGATGTAGGGGCAACCCTTGCAACACCTAAAGGACATAGAACCCTGCCAGAAGTCTTATCTGTTGTAGATGCATCTACTGCGATGGATTCACTTGCTACTCGCGTTGCAGAGGAGGAGACACCTTTATCAAAACGTGATTGCGCAATCGTTGAAGTGCTCTATGCATCCGGTGCCCGCGTCTCAGAACTCTGCGGACTGGACCTTGATGATGTTGATTACAACCGCAACACCATTCGCGTATTAGGTAAGGGAAATAAGGAGCGCACGATTCCGTTGGGCGGACCTGCGATCAAAGCTCTCAATGATTGGCTCAAGAATGGGCGACCAACAGTTGCAACAAATAAATCTGCTCGCGCAGTTTTCTTAGGTTCACGTGGTGGTCGCATTGATCAGCGCACAGTGCGCACAGTTGTCTATGAAGCTCTCTCTGCTTTAGAAGGAGTTGAGCGAATGGGACCACATGCTCTGCGACATTCAGCTGCTACACATCTTCTTGAAGGAGGTGCGGACCTTCGCACCGTTCAAGAAATTCTGGGCCATGCATCCCTTGCCACAACCCAGATCTATACCCATGTGTCGACAGAGAGACTTCAAAAAGCTTTTAAACAGGCTCACCCAAGGGCGTAATTCTGGGGATTCGGGTGGATTTTGCACCCCCTGGCGGCAGGTAAGATTTGCCCTGCATCAATCGCGAGATTGATGACATCTCAGCATCTATGTATGAACTGACTTATCAGGGAATACAAGCCACTTCGGTCCGCATAGAAATTAGCGGTCGGCGTTGTAGGTGCGACGGTCTTAGTAAATTGCTAAGACATTAACCGAGCAGGTTTTTTAGTGCTGCGCACAAAAAACCTAAGAAGGAGCGTGCCGTCATGGCAGTAGTAACAATGCGCGAACTCCTCGACAGCGGAGTCCACTTCGGACACCAGACTCGTCGTTGGAATCCAAAGATGAAGCGTTTTATTTTCACAGAACGCAATGGCATCTACATCATCGACATCCAGCAATCACTTGCACTTATCGACTCTGCATACGCATTCGTTAAGGAGACAGTTGCTAAGGGTGGCCACGTCCTATTCGTAGGAACAAAGAAGCAGGCTCACAAGCCAATCATCGATCAAGCAGCTCGCGTTGGCATGCCAACAGTTACAGAGCGCTGGTTAGGTGGAATGCTTACTAACTTCCCAACTGTCTATAAGCGTATTCAGCGCCTCAAGGAGCTTGAAGCTCTTGAGACAGCAAATGACCTTTTGCTCACAAAGAAGGAACTTCTTGTTCTTCGCCGTGAGCGCGAGAAGCTCTTTAAGAACCTCGACGGTATTCGTCACATGACTAAGTTGCCTTCAGCAATCTGGGTTGTTGACACAAAGAAGGAGCACCTTGCAGTGCAGGAAGCTAAGAAGCTTGGCATTCCTGTTATCGCAATCCTTGACACAAACTGCGATCCTGATGAAGTTGATTTCAAGATTCCTGGTAACGACGATGCAATCCGCTCAATCGAATTGCTTACACGCGTCATCACCGATGCAATTGCAGAAGGCCTTAAGGCACGCTCTGCAGCAGCTCCAGCACCAGTTGCAACAGCGGAAGCTGCAGCAGCTGAGGCGCTTGAGAAGGAAATTCTTGCTGCAGCACCAGCTGCAACTGACGCATCAGTGGAGGCATAAGTAAATTGGCTAACTATTCAGCAGAAGATGTAAAGCGCCTTCGCGAAGCAACCGCAGCAGGAATGCTCGATTGCAAGAAGGCACTTGATGAAGCAGATGGTGATTACGACAAGGCTGTCGAAATCATTCGAGTTAAGGGACAAAAGGGCGTTACAAAGCGCGAAGGTCGCCTTACTTCAAATGGTTTAGTCGTTGCAAAGGTTTCAAGTGACCTTGGTGTCATGCTTGAACTCAATTGCGAGACAGACTTCGTTGCAAAGGGCGAGCGTTTTATCGCACTTGGCGATGAGCTTGTTGAACACCTTCTCTCATCAAAGTCAGCAGATGTTGCTTCCTTCCTCTCATCAACAATGGCTAACGGAAAGAGCGTTCAGTCTGTGATTGATGAAGGCAACGCAACACTTGGTGAAAAGATTGAAATCCGTAACGTTGCAGTGATTGAAGGACCAGTTGGTCTCTACCTTCACAAGACAAGCCCAGATTTGCCACCACAAGTTGGCGTCTTGGTCTCTCTTGCAAAGGAAGCAGCTGAAGTTGGTAAGGATGTTGCACAGCACATCGCAGCTTTCGCTCCTCGCTACGTTAATCGTGAAGATGTTCCAGCAGACCTGATTGAGACTGAGCGTCGTCTTGCAGAAGAGACAGCTCGCTCAGAAGGAAAGCCAGAAGCATCACTTTCTAAGATCATCGAAGGTCGCGTCACCGGTTTTGTGAAGGAAGTTTCACTGATCGAGCAGGCTTTCGCTAAGGATGCAAAGAAGACCGTCAAGCAGATTCTCGATGAAGCAGGAACAGCCGTGAAGGCATTCCACCGCTTCCGCGTGGGTCAATAAGCTTTTCTACCGAGGGTAATAGACTCAAGAAAAGTTAGAATTTCTCTAAGAAGTGAAGGGAGCACTCATGCCAGGTACCAGAGGTAACTATGGTCGAGTGCTCCTTAAGCTTTCTGGAGAAGTTTTTGGTGGCAAGAAGGGCATCGGTGTTGATCCCGATGTTTTAGCAGATGTGGCAAAGCAGATTGCAGATGTCGTTCGAAGCGGCGTTCAAATCGCAATCGTTGTCGGCGGAGGTAACTTCTTCCGCGGCGCAGAACTCTCTGAGCGCGGCATGGAGCGCTCACGCGCTGACTACATGGGAATGCTCGGAACGGTAATGAACTGTTTAGCGCTCCAAGATTTTCTAGAAAAAGAGGGCGTTGATACTCGCGTCCAGACCGCAATCACTATGGGCCAGGTTGCTGAGCCTTATGTTCCACGCCGTGCCATCCGCCACCTTGAAAAAGGTCGCGTTGTGATCTTTGGAGCCGGTGCTGGAATGCCATTTTTCACAACAGATACCGTTGCAGCTCAACGCGCACTTGAAATTGGTGCAGGCGCTCTGCTGCTTGCAAAGTCCGGGGTCGATGGCGTCTATAACGCAGATCCTCGCAAGGATAAGAACGCAACTAAGTTCGACACTATTTCTTATGATGAAGTTCTTCAGAAGTCACTTGCGGTTGCAGATGCTGCAGCATTTAGCCTCTGCCGCGAGAACCACTTGCCTATCGTGGTCTTTGATCTTATGACCAATGGAAATATCGGCCGCGCCGTTCGCGGTGAAAAGATTGGAACTCTCGTTTCTTAAACGAGAGTAATTAAGGGAGCACAGACCATGGCAGATGTAACAAGCACACTCGCAGATGCGACAGATAAGATGAATAAGGCTGTCGAAGTAGCAAAAGATGATTTCGGTGCGATTCGCACGGGACGAGCTCACCCTGCGATGTTTAACAAGATCATGGTCGATTACTACGGCACATGGACTGCTCTTTCACAGCTTGCCTCTATTCAGATTCCTGAATCACGTATGGCAATCGTCTCTCCCTTTGATAAAGGTGCGATGTCATCTATCGAAAAGGCAATCCGCGAATCAGATCTCGGCGTTAACCCTGCAACAGATGGCGCCATCATCCGTGTGAACTTCCCTCAGTTGACGGAGGAGCGCCGCAAGGATTACATCAAGGTGGCAAAGACCAAGGCTGAAGATTCAAAGATTTCTATGCGCAATATTCGCCGCACAGCGAAAGAGCTGATGGAGAAGTTAGAAAAAGATGGCGATATTGGAAAAGATGATTTGAGCCGTGGTGAGAAAGAGCTAGAGAAAATCACTTCAGATCATGTGGCTAAGATTGATGAGCTCCTAAAGCACAAGGAGGCTGAACTTCTCGAGGTCTAAAGACTTCCTTGATGTTCCACCCATTGTGTCTGACTTACATTCGATTAACGAGGCGATTAATAAGCGCGCAGGTCGCAAGCTTCTGCCCTCAATTGGCGTCAGTTTATTTCTTGTCGCACTCGTCTGGTTCTCACTCGTAAGTTACAGAGTTATCTTTGCAGGCCTTGTCACTGTAGCTGTTGTGCTTGGAATACGTGAACTTCATCATGCGCTGACAACAACGAAGATTGAAATCCCTTTGTGGTCACTGACAACATCTGCCATTGCGCTCTCTGCAGCAGCATGGTTTGGTGGAGTTTCAGGACTTGCCGTTGCAACAGCAATTGCATTTCCATGTCTGCTCGTACTCCTTCTTCCACGAGGAATTGAAGGATTTGTCAGTACGGCATCCGCTTCTGCTCTAGCACTTGTCTATCTTCCCTTTTTAGCAGGCTTTCTTATTCTCCTAGCTCGTCCTCATAATGGACTTGAGCGAGTGATGACTCTTGTTGTTCTCGTAGGTTGCAATGACACCTTTGGATATCTCACAGGTGTTCTCTTAGGTAAGCATCCTCTTGCTCCAAAAATCAGTCCGAAGAAGACCATTGAAGGTCTTATCGGTTCACTGATTTTTACAGTCATTGGTGGAGCGCTAGCTTTTGTTTACATCATGGAGTCGCATTGGTGGCTTGGAGCATTTGCTGGAGTAATCACAGTATTTACAGCGACCTCAGGTGATCTTATTGAGTCAGCGCTTAAGCGCGATATGGCTATTAAAGATATGGGCAATTTATTGCCAGGACATGGCGGGATTATGGATCGCCTTGATTCTGTTCTCTTTGCCGCACCTGCACTGTGGCTCGCACTCGAAGTGGTGCGTCGCGCACAGGACTCAGGTCTTCTATGACAATTGAGCGTCCAACAGAACTTAAATTAGTCTTTGATGAACCAGTACAGCGCAAGAAAGCACCTAAGCATTTAGCGGATTTTGGTCCACTTGAGCGTAAAGCATTTGCGAAGGAACTTGGTTTTCAACCATTTCGCGCAGCACAGGTGGCAACGCATTACTTCACTCACCTTTCTAATGAACCAGATGAGTGGACAGATATTCCTGCGGCAGAGCGTCAATCTATTGCGCAGGCACTGACTCCAAAACTTATTGAACTAGTTACTACTCGCACCACAGATGGCGGAATGACTCGTAAGGATTTGTGGAAGCTTCATGATGGAGTTCTCGTTGAATCTGTCCTCATGCGTTACACAGATCGCACAACTGTCTGTATTTCATCGCAGGCTGGATGTGGAATGAACTGTCCATTCTGTGCAACAGGACAAGCAGGACTCACTCGTAATCTTTCAGCCGGTGAAATCACCGATCAGATTGTTGCTGCAGCTCGTGCTTGCGCCAATGGCGAGATGCCTGGGGGACCGACTCGACTTTCCAACATTGTCTTTATGGGAATGGGCGAACCGCTTGCTAATTACAACGCAGTTGTGCGCACACTTCGTAACATCACAGATCCCAACCCGGATGGCCTTGGAATCTCAGCTCGCTCAGTCGTTGTCTCAACCGTGGGACTTGTTCCAGGAATTGAAAAGCTGATGGATGAGGGAATTAACTGCACATTGGCAGTTTCCCTTCACACTCCCGATGATGAACTTCGCGACAGCCTTGTTCCAATCAATAATCGTTTTAATGTCCGTGAAGTATTGGCAGCAGCTGATGCCTATGAGAAGAAGACCGGTCGTCGCTACTCCATTGAATATGCGCTGATTCGCGATATCAATGATCAATCGTGGCGCTCAGATTTATTGGGTCGATTACTCAAGAACCGCAATGCACATGTGAACTTGATTCCACTGAACCCAACGCCGGGATCGAAGTGGACTGCATCTCGCCGTGAAGATGAAGCAGAGTTTGTAAGAATCCTTGAAGGCTATGGAGTTCCGGTGACTGTGCGCGATACGCGAGGCCGTGAAATTGACGGCGCATGCGGGCAATTGGCCGCTAGTGAAAAGGAACAGAATTAACTAGTATCACTTCCATGACAACCGTGGATTTGAAAGAGGCAGCTGCAGCATATGAAGCAGCATCACAGTATTTTCTTAACCTTGCTCGCGCAGTAACACCAGATGTGATGGATGTTCACGCAGAGAATGAATGGTCTGCTCGTCAATGTATTCACCACATGGCAGATTCAGAGGCGCAGTCCTATGCGCGCCTTCGTCGCCTGGTTGCAGAACCTGAAGGCTCCATCATTCAGGGTTATGACGAAGCCGCTTGGGCCAATGAGCCAAAGCTTGCATATGCAGATGGTGATGTCGCACATTCCATCGCTGTCTATGCAGCAGTGCGTGCGGCTTCTCTTGATGTGGTCAAGCGTTTAGAAGAGAGTGATCTGGAAAAATTTGGTGAACACACAGAAGCTGGAAAATACAGTATCGCTCGCTGGCTGCAGACTTATACAAAACACCCATACGATCACGGTGATCAGATGGTTCGTGCAACGAAGGGTCAGGCATAAAAGGTGAAGAAGTTACAGAATTTCATCAACGGCAAATCAGTTGATGGTGCATCAGGTGAGACCACAACACTGATTAACCCTTCAACAGGTGTTGCCTTTGCTACTGCCCCAAAATCCAATGACGCAGATATTGATAAGGCGATGAAGGCAGCAAGTGACGCCTTTCCTGGATGGCGCGATTCCACCCCTTCAGAGCGCCAGCGCGCACTACTTAAAATTGCAGATGCGATTGAGGCTCGAGCAGATGAATTCGTTCACTTGGAGTCAGAGAATTGTGGAAAGCCAAAGAGCCTGACTGCTTCGGAGGAAATGCCACCTATGGTGGATCAGATTCGCTTCTTTGCAGGAGCTGCCCGTAATCTTGAAGGACGATCCGCCGGTGAATACATGCACGGTATGACTTCATTTATCCGCCGCGAACCAATTGGTGTCTGCGCACAGGTAACACCATGGAACTATCCCATGATGATGGCTGTCTGGAAGTGGGCACCTGCTATTGCTGCAGGAAATACTGTGGTTCTTAAGCCTTCAGATACAACACCTGTCACAACACTTTTTATGGCACAGATCATGGGCGAATTTCTTCCTGATGGCGTCATCAACGTTATTGCAGGAGAGCGTGCAACAGGTGCTGCACTGGTTGATCACGCAACACCTGCGATGGTTTCAGTAACAGGTTCTGTGCGAGCAGGTATGGAAGTTGCATCTGCTGCATCGAAATCCCTCAAGCGCGTTCACTTGGAACTCGGTGGTAAGGCACCTGTTGTTGTCTTTAACGATGCAGATCTACAAGCTGCAGCTGAAGGAATTGCTATCGCAGGATTCTTCAACTCAGGACAAGATTGCACAGCAGCTACTCGCGTTCTTGTGCAAGAGGGTGTCTATGAGGAGATGGTGAAGCTACTTGCAGATCAGGCAACCAACCACATCGGCATGGGTATGCCTGATGAAGATGTAATTGTGGGACCAGTAAATAATGCATCCCAATTCGAACGCGTCTCAGGATTTATCTCTCGCACACCATCACATGCTCGCATCGCGGCCGGTGGCCAACCGACTAATCGCGCTGGTTACTTCATAGCCCCTACAGTGATTGCAGATCTGACCCAGAGTGATGAGTTGATTCAATCTGAAATCTTTGGACCAGTCATCACCATCCAGAAGTTCAAGGATGAAGAGCAAGCAGTTGCGATGTCTAATGGCGTCGATTACGGCCTGGCCTCATCTGTCTGGACCAAGGACCATGCCCGTGCGATGCGTATGTCCAAGGCCTTTGACTTCGGCTGCGTCTGGATTAATACCCACATCCCAATCGTTGCCGAGATGCCACATGGAGGCTTTAAGCGAAGCGGCTATGGCAAGGATCTCTCCAACTACGGCTTTGAGGATTACACCCGCATCAAGCATGTGATGACCAACCTCAACGCCTAACCCCAAACCTAAATCACAGGAAAATTTCTTCGATTTAGGTTTGGCTCACGCTCAAAAGGGTTACATAATGAGCCCTGCATCACCGTCCCTTACACCGGCATAAAAAGGAGCCCACCACATGGCTAAGCAACCGCTCTCACAAGAAGCACGTTCAATTCTTCAATCAAAAGTTTCTCGTCGTGCAGTTCTTGTAGGTGCAGGAGCGGTAGCAGGTGCGAGTGCGCTCGCAGCATGTGGCTCAGGTGGCAGTTCAGGTTCTACTAAGAATTCAGTTCGTTGGGGCAACTGGCCTCTCTACCTCGATGTTGATGACTCAGGTAAGAACTACCCAACTCTTCAGGCATTTACTAAAGAGACCGGCATCGATGTTAAGTACTTTGAAGATTACAACGATAACGATGAGTTCTTTGGAAAAGTTCAAGCGCAACTCAAGCTTGGAAAAGATATTGGTTATGACCTCGTCTGCCCAACAGATTGGATGGCATCACGTTGGATCCGCCTTGGATACACACAGAAGTTTGATGCAGCAAATGTTCCTAATAAGTCAAATATTCTCGACACACTTGCAAGCCCATCATTTGATCCAAAGCGCGAGAGCTCACTTACATGGCAGGGCATCATGGGTGGTTTCGGTTGGAACACAGCAAAGAATCCAAAGGGTGTTCGCACACTCGATGATCTCTTCTCACCAGGAAATAAGGGAAAGATTGTTGTTCTCTCTGAAATGCGCGACACCATCGGAATTATCCTTCGTTCACAAGGTGTAAGCCTTGCAACTGTCACAGAGAATCAATTTATGAACGCTGTCGACTTCCTTGCTAAGAAGATTGCAGATGGCTGGATTCGTGGAGTTAAGGGCAATGAATACGCTGAAGATCTCACATCAGGTGATGCCACAGCTGTTATCGGTTGGTCGGGAGATATGTTTATTCTCAAATCTGAGAATGCGGGCAAGTTTGACTTCGCAATTCCTGAATCAGGCGGAACAATCTCAGGCGATAACATGATGATTCCTTCAACTGTGACAGCAGAAGCTAAGGCAAATACTGAAAAGCTTATTAACTACTACTACGAGCCAGCAGTTGCAGCTGAAGTTGCTGCATATGTGAACTATGTATGTCCTGTTAAGGGTGCTCAGGCTGAGATGGAGAAGATCGATCCAAAGCTTGCTGCAAGTGAATTCATCTTCCCAAGTGCGAAGACAATGGCGAACTTGAGCGTTTTCCGTTCTCTTACTCCAACAGAGGAAACCACTTGGACTGAAGCATTCCAGAAGGCTGCCGGCAACTAAGTGTCAGATATTGCAAAGAGCGCACGAGGAGATCTCAAGCTTTCGAATCTCACTAAGTCATATGGTGATTTCACTGCTGTAGATGACTTATCTCTTGTCATACCCAAAGGTTCATTCTTCGCACTCCTTGGACCATCAGGGTGTGGCAAGACAACAACTCTTCGAATGATTGCAGGTCTTGAAGAACCAACCCAGGGCACCATTGCATTGGGTGAAACAGATATTACGGATACTAAGCCTTATCAGCGTCCTATCAATACTGTCTTTCAAAACTATGCGCTCTTTCCACATCTAACAATCTTTGAAAATATCGCATTCGGTCTTCGCCGTCGTGGAATCAAAGATGTTGATGATGCGGTCAATAAGGCGCTAGATCTTGTTGAGCTTCCACATTTGGCACAACGTAAGCCAACGCAGTTATCTGGTGGTCAGCAGCAGCGCATCGCACTTGCTCGCGCCATTGTGAACCGCCCCGCACTTCTCCTTCTTGATGAACCACTCGGAGCGCTCGATCTCAAGCTACGTCGTCAAATGCAGATTGAACTGAAGTGGATTCAGAAAGAAGTGGGCATCACATTCGTTCACGTAACTCACGATCAGGAAGAGGCCATGACAATGGCTGACACCATCGCTGTGATGAATGAGGGCAAGATCGAACAGATGGGATCTCCTGCAGATCTATATGACAATCCAGAGACAGCATTCGTTGCTAACTTCCTTGGTCAGTCCAACCTGATTAAAGGAACTATTTCAGGCAATGATGGCGCCAATCAGATTGTTGATCTCTTCGGACAGAAGATTTCGCTGCAAAAAGATCGCTCTCATGGAGTAGATAACTCAATCTATGCAGGAATTCGCCCTGAGAAGTTCCGAATTTCTCGCCTTGAGACTGCCACATCAGGCAATGTGCTTACTGGTGGAAAAGTTGAAGATGTTTCATATATCGGTGTTTCAACTCAGTACCAAGTATTGATGCCTTGGGGACAAGAGCTGATGGTCTTTGAGCAAAATGATGATGGCGTTGCACCATTTAGCGTGGGAGAGCCAGTCAATATTTCATGGGAGCCAATCTTCACATTTGGTCTTCGCGGTGATGAAGATGCTGAAGCTGGCACAGAAGTCAACCCTGATGAGGATCTGGACGACGAGTGAAGAAAATAAGTACTCCTTATCTCCTGCTCCTACCAGGGATGGGGTTCCTCTTTACCTTCTTTCTCCTTCCTCTCTTTAACCTTGCACAAACTTCTACGCAGACTCCTGTCGGTGGGGGAGATACTGGCCAATATGAACAGACTTTCCGTTTTCAGAATTACGTCGATGCCTTTGTCGAAAATAAGGAACAATTCGGCCGATCTTTTCTCTATGCAATTATTGCAACTGTTTTAGCTTTAGCTATTGCATACCCACTTGCGTATGCCATCGCATTTAAAGGTGGCAAGCTCAAGAACTTTATGCTGGTCTTAGTCGTTGCCCCGTTCTTTACATCATTCTTGCTCCGTACTATTGCGTGGAAGCAGATTCTTGGTGAAGAGGGATTTGTAGTGCCCACTCTTCGTAATCTTCATATTATTTCCCAGAGCACGACGCTGACATCAAGTTCCTTCGCAGTCGTCGCCGGTATGACCTATAACTTTCTTCCCTTTATGACTTTGCCACTATATGCATCCATCGATCGCATCGACCCTCGCACACTTGAGGCATCCGGTGATCTCTATGCAAATGGATTTACTACTTTTCGCAGAGTGACCTTGCCTCTTTCTATGCCAGGTGTTGTTGCTGGAACGCTCCTTACCTTTATTCCAGCTGCTGGTGACTATGTCAATGCTGCAATTCTCGGTAGTCCGCAGACCAAGATGCTGGGAAATGTTATTGAATCTCGTTACTTCAAGATTGTTGATTACCCAACAGCTGCAGCCCTCTCATTTACCTTGATGGCTGCCATCTTGATTCTTGTGACGGTGTATGTGCGTAAGGCCGGAACTGAGGAGCTTGTATGAAGAAGTTATCTCGCTGGTTTGGACGCAACCTCATCCGCATCTATGCAGTGGTTGCCTTCACCTATCTCTTTATCCCTGTTGCATACACATTTGCCTTCTCCTTTAATGATTCAGGTAAGAGCAACTTGGTGTGGAAGGGCTTCACCTTCTCCAACTGGCAGAACCCATGCGGTGCACCAGAGATTTGTAGCGCACTCGGTAACTCCATCAAGATTGGCCTCCTTGCAACCTTATTCTCTACAATTCTAGGCACGATGATTGCATTTGCACTCGGTCGCCATAAATTCAAGGGGCGCTCAACGACTAACTTGCTCATCTTCTTACCGATGGCAACACCTGAAATCGTTCTCGGAGCCTCTCTTCTCTCACTCTTTCTTGTCTTTAAAATCAACCCAGGTTTCTGGCCAACAGTGATCGCGCACGTTCTCTTCTGCGTTTCATTCGTTGTGGTCACAGTCAAAGCACGTATTGCAAGCCTTGATCCTCGACTAGAGCAAGCAGCGATGGATCTCTATGCTAACGAGCGCGAGACTTTCCGTCGCGTCACTCTTCCTTTGGTAGCGCCAGGTATCGCAGCTGCTGCGCTTCTGGCCTTTAGCTTGTCCTTCGATGACTTCATCATCACAAACTTCAACTCAGGCACCATGACAACTTTTCCTAAGTTTGTCTATACAGCTGCAGCGCGCGGTATTCCAGCGCAAGCAAATGTCATCGGTTCATCGATGTTCTTCCTTGCTCTTGCCATTGTCGTGATCGGACAATTTGTAGGTCGCAAGCGCAAAGTTTCATGACGCGCGAAATCATCATTCTGGGTTCCACCGGTTCGATTGGTGTTCAGGCTCTAGAAATCGTTGAAGAAAATCCATCACTCTTTACCGTTCTTGCACTGAGTGCAGCTGGATCTAATCCTGAGCTTTTGATTGCTCAAGCAAAGAAATTCAAGGTCAAGGTCGTAGGTGTGACAAAAAATGCTGACATCATCCGTCAGGGCCTTCCTGGAGTGGAAGTTGTCGATGGGCCGAACGCATCAAGTGAAGTGGCTGCTATCTCTTGCAATGTTGTTCTTAACGGTATTACAGGCTCCATAGGGTTAGCTCCCACACTTGCTGCACTCGATGCCGATAATCGTGTGGCACTTGCTAATAAAGAATCACTTGTTGCGGGTGGAGATTTAGTTCTTGCTCGTGTAAAAGAAGACCAACTCCTTCCCGTTGACTCCGAGCACTCTGCAATATGGCAGGCGTTGATGGGTGAGAAGAAATCTGAAGTTTCAAAGCTCATTCTTACGGCTAGTGGTGGACCTTTTAGAGATCGCACGGATTTATCTGGCGTCACCGTGCAAGAAGCACTTGCCCACCCAACATGGATTATGGGCCCAGTTGTCACGATTAACTCTGCAACGCTGATGAATAAGGGCCTTGAAATTATTGAGGCACATTATCTTTTTGGAATTGCCTACTCACAGATTGAGGCTGTTATTCATCCTCAATCTGTTGTGCACTCGATGGTCGAATTTGTGGATGGTTCAACGATTGCACAGGGCTCTCCTCCTAATATGAAGGGGCCAATCTCTCTTGCACTTTCCTATCCGCATCGCGTTGCTGGTGCAACAAAGTCAATTGATTGGACTCAATCCCACACCTGGAACTTTGATCCGATAGATGGCAAGCGTTTTCCTGCAATCGCACTGTCGCACGAAGTAGGTAGAGTCGGGGGAGGACTTCCGGCTGTGATGAATGCAGCTAATGAAGTAGCTGTTCAAGCATTTGTTGATGGGCAGATACAGTTCACAGAGATTGTTAAGACAGTTGCAGCTGTTGTGGAGAAGTTGCGCGGTAGCGTCAGTGGCGCTCTTCGAGATCTGGCTGATGTCAGTGCCATCGAAGATGATGCTCGCCTGATGGCTCGCGAACTATTGAAGAAGGTCGTTTAATGAAACTTCTGGGAATTCTGGCATTTGCTGTGGCGCTACTTCTCTCTGTCATGATCCACGAATTTGGCCACTACATCACCGCAAAGCGCTTTGATATGAAGGTTACTGAATTCTTCCTTGGCTTTGGAAAGCGCATCTGGTCTTTTACAAAAGGTGAAACTGAATTTGGCATTAAGGCAATTCCTGCAGGCGGATACTGTCGCATCGAAGGAATGACGCCACGGGATGAAATGCCTGCAGGTGAAGAAGCTAGAGCGTTCTATGGCGCAACAACTACCCGTAAATTAATTGTGCTGGGAGCAGGATCGATGGCCCACTTCATCATTGGCTTCCTTCTTATCTTCTCTATCTTCTTTGGAGTTGGGGTTAATGCACTTCTCTCTAATGTGACGAAAGTTTCGCCAAATTCTGCAGCAGCTGCAGCGGGATTCCAGCCGGGGGATAAAATCACCGCCATTGATGGAGTTGAAGTCACTGATTGGTATCAAGATTCACAGTTGATTGCAGCATCAAAAGGCAGAGTGCTTGCATTCTCAGTTCAGCGCGATGGGCAAGAGTTAACGATTGCCGCAGCACCAACATACCTAGAATCAGAGAAGCGTTATGTGCTCGGGGTTGTGACAAAAATTGGTATTAAGCGCGATGGGCTCCTAACATCGGTGAAAGAGTCAGCTCGCGCAACAGCGGTTCTTACTCGTGAATCAGTAAAGGCGTTGATTACGCTACCGACAAAGGTTCCACAACTTATTCGACAGACCTTTGGTGATGAAAAGCGTGATCCCAATGGACTTGTGGGAATTGTGGGCGCAGCACGTGTTTCAGGAGATGCTGTCAGCAGCAATAAGCTCAATAACACTGAGCGCCTTGGAACATTCCTACTTCTTATTGCAAGTCTAAATATCTTCGTTGGTCTCTTTAATTTGCTTCCACTTCTTCCACTCGATGGTGGACATATGGCAGTTGCCATCGCAGATGAGATTCGTGCCTTCTTTGCTCGTCTTCGTGGAAGGCCACGCCCTGCTGGAATTGATGTGAATGTGCTAACACCGCTGACGATGTCAGTCTTTGCAGTGCTTGCAGTATTGACTGCAATCCTGCTTATCGCAGACATTCTCAACCCTGTCTCGCTCAATCTCTAGAGATAAGGCAGAATACGGTTCATGGTTGATCTTGGAATTCCTAGCGCCCCACCTCCTACCTTGCATCCGCGTCGCAAGACGCGACAACTTAAGGTTGGGTCAATCGGCGTAGGTTCTGATTCACCGGTCAGTGTTCAGTCGATGTGCACAACGCTGACATCTGATGTCAATGCAACCTTGCAGCAGATCGCAGAACTTACAGCGTCAGGTTGCCAGATTGTGCGCGTTGCAGTTCCATCACAAGATGATGCAGATGCACTCGCACAGATTGCAAAGAAGTCACAGATTCCCGTCATTGCAGATATTCACTTTCAACCTAAATACATCTTTGCAGCTATTGATGCAGGCTGTGCTGCAGTGCGTGTGAACCCAGGCAACATTAAGCAATTTGATGACAAGGTTAAAGAAGTTGCTAAGGCTGCAGGAGATGCTGGAATTCCTATTCGTATTGGCGTAAATGCAGGTTCACTTGATCCGCGTTTATTGAAGAAGTATGGAAAGGCAACTCCTGAAGCGCTAGCTGAATCTGCGCTCTGGGAAGCATCCCTCTTTGAAGAGCATGGCTTTGGCGATATTAAAATTTCTGTCAAGCATCACGATCCTGTCACCATGGTCAACGCCTATCGCATCTTGGCGGCAAAGTGTGATTACCCGCTTCACCTGGGTGTGACTGAAGCTGGTCCCATCTTCCAAGGAACGATTAAATCTGCAACAGCATTTGGCATTCTTCTATCAGAGGGTATCGGCGACACTATTCGTGTTTCTCTATCAGCGCCTCCCGTTGAAGAGGTGAAGGTTGGTATTTCAATTCTTGAATCTTTGAATTTGCGTCAACGTAAACTTGAGATCGTTTCATGTCCTTCATGTGGTCGCGCACAAGTAGATGTCTATACGCTGGCTGAGAAAGTACAGGCAGGACTTCAGGGAATGACTGTTCCACTTCGCGTTGCTGTCATGGGTTGTGTTGTGAATGGTCCCGGTGAAGCACGCGAGGCAGATCTTGGTGTTGCATCAGGAAATGGCAAGGGACAAATCTTTGTTAAGGGTGAAGTCATTAAGACAGTGCCAGAGGCTCAGATTGTTGAAACTTTAATTGAAGAAGCTATGCGTCTTGCTGAAGAAATGGAAGCCGCAGGCGTTGCATCGGGAGTACCTTCCGTCACAACCTCCTAAAGGTCGGGTAGGGTTCGCATCATGTTGCGAATGTCCACCCTTTTCTTGCGTACGTTGCGCGATGACCCAGCAGATGCTGAAGTACCAAGCCATCGCCTTCTAGTCCGCGCCGGATATATTCGCCGAATTGCAGCAGGTGTCTATTCATGGCTGCCACTAGGTGTGATCACACTTAGAAATATTGAAAATATTGTTCGCGATGAGATGGATAAGGCTGGATTCCAAGAAGTTCACTTCCCAGCTCTTCTTCCTAAAGATGCTTATGAAGTAACAGGTCGCTGGAACGATTACGGCCCAGATCTCTTTCGCCTTCAAGATCGTAAGGGCGCAGATTACTTACTAGGTCCAACACATGAAGAGATGTTCACACTCATGGTGAAGGGTGAATATTCATCCTATAAAGATTTACCCCTTGCTCTCTATCAAATCCAGACAAAGTATCGCGATGAAGCGCGCCCACGTTCTGGAATTATCCGCGGCCGTGAATTTGTGATGAAGGATTCTTACTCATTTGACCTTACCGATGAAGGCCTCGTTGAGTCCTATATGCGCCATCGCGCTGCATATATCAAGACCTTTGATCGCCTTCGTATGAAATACAACATAGTCAGCGCCGTCTCAGGTGCGATGGGTGGATCTGCATCGGAAGAGTTTTTAGCACCATGCGAAACTGGTGAAGATACTTACGTTCTCTGCGAAAAGTGCGGCTATGCCGCAAATGTTGAAGCAATGACGACAGTTGTTGCACCAAGTGATGCATCTGGTGTTGCAGCCCTTGAAGTCTTTGATTCACCTAATACTCCAACTATCGACACTCTTGTTGAATTACTCAATGCAAAGTTTGGTGGGGGATATGACGGGTCAATGACGCTGAAGAATGTCATGTTGATGGCAGATAAAACTCCTATCTCCGTACTCGTTCCAGGAGATCGAGAAGTAGATGTCAAACGCTTGCAGGCAAATCTTGCTGGCGTAAATGACATCACCGTCTTTGAAGAGGCTGATTTTGCAAAGTTCCCAGGACTTGTGAAGGGTTACATCGGACCGCAGGATGCGAAGAAGAACGGCATCACCGTCTATGCAGATCCTCGTATTGCACCAGGAACATCATGGGTGACGGGAGCCAATGCTAAAGATAAGCATGCTCGCAATGTTGTGAGCGGTCGCGATTTCACTGTCGATCACTATGTGGAAGCTGCACAGATTAAACAAGGTGATGCATGTCCTAAGTGTGCAACGCCGGTAATTATTGATCGCGCTATTGAAATCGGTCACATCTTTCAATTAGGTCGCAAGTATGCAGATGCACTTGGCCTCACAGTTCTAGATCAAAACGGCAAATCACAGGTTGTCACCATGGGCTCTTATGGAATCGGTGTTTCACGCGCAGTAGCTGCAATTGCTGAACAGAGCTATGACGAGATTGGTCTATCATGGCCCGTTGAAGTCGCACCTGCAAAGGTCCACGTTGTTGCCACCGGAAAAGAAGATGTTGTCTTTGAAACAGCGGAGAAGATTTCAGCTGAGCTTGAATCTCGAGGCATTAGCGTGATGATCGATGATCGCCGAGGCACAAGTCCTGGAGTTAAGTTTAAGGATGCTGAGTTGATTGGTATCCCGGTCATTGTTGTGGTGGGTAAGGCACTTGAGCAGGGAAATGTTGAGATCCGTGTTCGCAAGAGCGGAGATAAATCTGAAGTTGCAGTGGCATCAGCAGTTGAACATATTGCAGCACTTCTACCTACCTTGAGCTAATGCTTGAAAATCTCACTGCAGTAAATCTTGCCCTGCTGGGGCTTGCAATGTTTTCATCGGGATTTATCGATGCCATTGCTGGTGGGGGAGGCTTGATTCAGACTCCTGCGATGTTGCTCTCATTCCCGAATACAAATCCCGTTGAGGTTGTTGCAACATCAAAGACTGCAGCCTTCTTTGGAACATCGACTGCTGCTATTCAATACCGCAGATTTATTAAAACTGATCCCAAGTTGCTCATTGCGATGGTTATTCCAGCCTTCATAGGAGCTTGTTTTGGTTCTCTTCTGGCATCTCATATCTCACCAGAGAGCTTTAAGAGCTCTATCTTCTTTATGATGGTTGCAATCTTTATCTATACGCTCTTAAAGCCAGATCTTGGCAAGGTGCATGTGGAGAAGCACTCACCACGAAAGATGATGGTCATTGGTGCGATAGCAGCTTGTCTTATCGGTTTCTATGATGGCCTGATTGGTCCTGGCACAGGAACAATGTTGATGATTGCACTGGTTGCAATCATGGGCTTTGCCTTTGTGGGAGCATCTGCGATTGCAAAGGTCGTCAATGCAACCACGAATCTAGCTTCCATCATTGTGGTTGGGCTACGTATTGGAATTATGTGGAAGCTCGGGCTTGTACTTGCAGTGGCAAATCTTGCAGGTGGATATATGGGCTCACATATGGCGATTAAGAAGGGCTCATCCTTTATCCGTATCTTCTATCTGATTGTTACTGGGCTTCTTATTCTGCGACTTGGATACTCGCTCTATATAGAGTAAATTTGCACCTGCAGGATAACTTAATAACAATCGAATAGGACGGCACGAAGATGGCTCTTAAAGACCAGATTTCTGAACACATCACTCCAGCGCTACACAAAGCTGGATATTTTCTTGAAGATGTCAATCTTGTTTCTCCAGGACAGCACCGCATCGTCACAGTCATTGTCGATGGCAAGAGCGCACTTAATCTTGATCAAGTTACCGTGGCTTCAAAGCTCGTCTCAGAACTTCTCGATGAGGCAACTTTTATGGGGGAGACTCCATTTACTCTGGAGGTGACATCTCCTGGAATCGATCGCCCGCTCACACTTCCTCGCCACTTTGCCAAGAATGTTGACCGTCTTCTTAAGGTGACCAAGATCGATGGCGTTGTTGTCACAGGTCGAATTCTCGCCAATACCGATAGCGATGTGACTCTCTCTGTAACTGAGAAGAAGGATGTGAAAGAAGTAGTTATCTCTTTGGGCGATATTAAGCGCGCACAAGTAGAAATTGAATTTAATCGCAAAGAAGGCGACAAGTAATGGGCGTCGATATTCCAGCACTGGTTCTTCTGACCGATGCAAAGGGCATGCCGCTTGAACAGTTGATTCAAATGATTGAAGCAGCGATTCTGACCGCGTATGCGGAGACTCCTGAAGCTAATCGTTATGCACGCGTTCAACTCAATCGCGAGACTGGCGATATTGCGATCTATGTTCCGACCTTTAATGAACTAGGAGAACGAGTCAGCGAAGATGTCCTTGAAGTTGAGGGCTTTGATCGCATGGCAACATCGACTGCGCGCCAAACTATCAAGATGCAGATGCGTGCTACTAATGATGCAGAGATTGTTGGAGAGTTCACGGCATCTGTTGGAGATGTGATTTCAGGAATTATTCAGCAAGGTCGCGATCCAAAGATGATTCACGTCAACCTGGGTCGTATTGAAGGAAAGATTCCACCTCAGGAACAAGTTCCAGGTGAGGTATATACCCATGGTGAACGCATTAAATGTTTCGTTGTTGAAGTAAAGCAAGGGCTCAAGGGTCCAGAAATTATGTTATCTCGCAGCCACCCAGGGCTTGTGAAGCAACTCTTTGCTCTGGAAGTTCCTGAAGTTAAAGATGGCATTGTTGAAATTATGGGCGTCTCACGAGAGGCAGGACTTCGTACAAAGATTGCTGTGAAATCACATCGCGCAGGAGTTTCACCCAAGGGTTCTCTCATTGGACCACTTGGTGCACGCTCTCGCGCAGTGATGGATGAACTCAATGGAGAGAAGATTGACATCGTTGATTACGATGAAGATCCAGCGAAGTATGTTGCACATGCTCTGGCTCCGGCCAAAGTCAGTAGCGTGACAATCGTTGATGAACTATCGCGCTCAGCAAAGGTAATTGTCCCTGATTACCAACTCTCGTTAGCTATCGGTAAAGATGGGCAGAATGCTCGTCTTGCAGCACGCCTTACAGGCTGGCGCATCGATATCCATCCAGATACCCCGCTACCAACGGCATAACCCCCGCGTGAAATAGGGAATTCCACCCTGATTCGCTAGACTAGGCACATTACGCAGGCACGCAAGCGCCGCGTTATTAACGAAATGGATGCGAAAGATATGAAACTCAAATGAGCTCGTTTACATCATGAGGTCGAACAACTAGGGCTCGCATCCCACAAGAATTAATGCGGGCCAAGACAGGAGAAATGTGTCAAAGGTCCGCGTACATGAGTTGGCAAAACAACTCGGTATGGAGAGCAAGGAAGTCCTTGCAAAGCTCCAAGAAATGGGCGAATTCGTCCGATCAGCTTCATCAACTGTTGAAGCACCTGTAGTCCGCAAGTTAGTTGCGCTCTATCCAGATGCAAAGCCAGTTTCCGATGCGAAGCCAGTTAAGAAGGCAGCTGCAAAGAAGACCGCTGCCTCAAAGAAGAGTGCCGAAGTAAACCCAGAGTTAGCTGCAGAACTTGCCGCCGAACTCGGTGTTGATCTTGCAGCGCTGAAGGCATCACGCGATGCTGAAAAGGTTGCACAGGAAGAGGCAAAGGCTGCAGCAAGTGAAGTAGCTGCAACTCCTGCTGCAACACCAACAACTCCAGCAGCTCCTCGACCTGGAAATAATCCTTTCTCAACAGGCAGTGCGGTTCCGCGCCCACCACGTCCTGGAAATAATCCTTTCTCAACAGGTGGCGCAGTTCCACGCCCACCACAACGACCACAAGGAACGGGAGCACCTCGTCCAGGAATGGCAGGAGCGCGTCCAGGTTCTGTGCGTCCAGGTTTTGCAGCACGTCCTGGTGCACCACGACCTGCAGGTGCTGGAACTGGAACAGGTAATTACCCACCACGTACTGGCGGAGCACCAACATCATCAGGTCCATATCGTTCACAAGGTGCAACTGGTGGTGCACCAGGTGGTGCAGCAGGTGGTCCACAACGTCCAGGCGGCGGCGGTCCTAATCGCGGTCCAGGTCGTGGCGGTACTGCTGGTGCATTTGGAAAGAATGCAAGTAAATCTTCAAAGCGTAAGCAGAAGTCTCGTAAGGCGCTACGCGAAGAGTTCGACAATATGCAGGCACCACAACTTGGTGGCGCAGTTATTCCGCACGGTGATGGAAAGACCAAGATTCGTATGCGTCGTGGATCATCGCTTGCTGACTTTGCCGAGAAGATTGGCGCAGATCCAGCAGCGTTAGTTTCAGCGCTATTCCACCTTGGTGAAATGGTTACTGCAACACAATCTGTGGATGCAGATACATTTGAAATTCTAGGAGCACAGCTTAAGTATCAGATCGAGATTGTCTCTCCTGAAGATGAAGATCGTGAGCTCTTGCAGGACTTCGATATCGATCTAGCTCAAGAGCTAGAAGATATGAACCCTGATGATCTCGTTGCGCGTCCACCAGTAGTAACTGTCATGGGTCACGTTGATCACGGTAAGACATCTCTCCTTGATGCAATTCGTAAGACTGAAGTCATTAAGGGCGAAGCGGGTGGAATTACTCAGCACATCGGTGCTTACCAAATTCACCATGATCATGATGGCGTTAACCGCGCAATCACCTTTATCGATACACCGGGCCACGAAGCCTTTACGGCGATGCGTGCTCGTGGTGCAAAGGTCACAGATATTGCAGTGCTCGTAGTTGCTGCAGATGATGGCATCATGCCTCAGACGATTGAAGCGCTTAACCACGCTCAAGCAGCTGATGTTCCAATCGTTGTTGCAGTCAACAAGATTGATAAGGAAGGCGCGAACCCAGATAAGGTCCGCCAGCAATTGACTGAATACAACTTGATCGCAGAAGAGTACGGCGGAGACACAATCTTCGTAAACGTCTCTGCAAAGAAGGGTGAAGGAGTCGATGCACTTATCGAATCCATTCTTCTCACAGCAGATGCTGCAATTGATCTTCGCGCAATCGCCGCCGATGATGCTCGTGGTGTTGCTATTGAAGCTCACCTCGATCGTGGTCGCGGCCCTGTTGCAACAGTTCTTGTGCAACGCGGAACTTTGAAGGTCGGAGATGCAATTGTCGCCGGTGGTTCATTCGGTCGCGTTCGTGCGATGCTCGATGAACACGGTGAAAATGTTGATGTTGCAGGTCCATCACGTCCTGTGCAGGTTCTTGGCTTCACCTCTGTTCCAAACGCTGGAGATACATTCCTCGTTGCAGAAGATGACCGCACTGCACGTCAGATCGCTGAGAAGCGTCAGGCAGCAGAACGTAATGCTCAGCTTGCTAAGGCTCGTAAGAAAGTTTCACTTGAAGACTTTATGGAGCAGTCCAAGGTCTCAACTCTTAACCTCATCCTCAAGGGTGACGTTTCTGGTTCTGTGGAAGCCCTCGAAGATGCACTCATGCAACTCGATGTTGGAGCAGAAGTTGATCTTCGAGTTATCCACCGCGGCGTAGGTGCAATTACCAAGAGCGATATCACTCTTGCATCAGCATCTACTGCAGTTGTGATCGGCTTTAACGTTAAGCCTGAACCACAGACAGCAATCTTTGCCGATCAAGAAGGCGTTGAAGTTCGCTTCTACTCCGTTATCTATAACGCAATCGAGGAGATTGAGCTCTCCCTTAAGGGTCTGCTCAAGCCAGAATACGAAGAAGTTATCTTGGGTAGCGCAGAAGTTCGCGATCTCTTCAAATCTTCAAAGGTTGGAACTATTGCCGGTTCTATCGTTACCGAAGGAATCATTCGACGTAATGCAAGGGCACGCGTTATGCGTGATGGAGCAGTCATTGCTGAAGAGGTCACTATCGAATCTCTCAAGCGATTTAAGGATGATGCCACTGAAGTCAAAGAAGGCTTTGAGTGCGGTATCGGCGTCGGTAAGGGTGCTGACCTTCAGGTCGGAGACATCATTCAGGTCTTCGAGATGCGTGAGAAGAAGCGCGCTTAACAATGGGAAATTCACATCGCAGCCACAAGGTTGCAGACCGCATCAAGGTAGTAGTGGCACAGCTGCTTGAGACAAAGATTAAAGATCCTCGTCTTGGCTTTGTCACTGTTACCGATGCGCGTGTGACTGGAGATCTCCAGAACGCCTCTATCTTCTATACCGTTCTTGGTAACGAAGAAGAACGTGTTGCAACTGCAGCAGCGCTTGAATCAGCTAAAGGCGTTATTCGTAGCGCTGTGGGCAAAGATTTGGGTACTCGTATTACTCCTTCTCTCGAATTTATCCTTGATGGTCTTCCAGAATCTGCAAAAGCACTAGACACTCTCCTTGAGCGAGTTCACCAACTCGATGCTGAGGTTGCAAAGGCGCGCGAGAATGCAAAGCCTGTGGTTGAAGATGCATATAAGGTCCCTCGTATAAAAATCGAAGAGTAAGTAATTTCTCATGGTTGATGGCTTCCTTGTAGTTGATAAAGCGGGTGGAATGACGAGCCACGATGTTGTTGCTGTGGGCCGTAAAGCTCTGGGCACACGCAAGGTAGGTCACGCAGGCACTCTTGATCCCATGGCCACAGGCATTCTCGTACTGGGATTCGGTAATGGAACTCGTTTATTGCAATACATCACCGATGGTGACAAGTCCTATGTTGCAACGATTGTTCTTGGTGCATCAACTGTCACCGATGATAAAGAAGGCGAAGTACTTACATCTACTGATGCGTCAACAGTAATTGATGCCGACATTGAAAAGATTCTTAAAGCGATGATTGGAACTATTGCTCAGCGTCCATCATCAGTCTCTGCCGTTAAAGTCGGGGGAGAGCGTGCTTATGATCGTGTTCGAGCAGGTGAGACATTTGAACTTGAGGCTCGTAGCGTGACTATTTCTCAACTCGATATTCTTGCTATTCGCCACCTTGCTGCAACTACAGAAGTAGATATCGAAGTTACATGTTCTGCCGGCACATTTATTCGCGCCATTGCTCGCGACCTAGGTGATGACCTAAATGTAGGAGGACACCTGAGCGCTCTGCGCCGCACGCGCGTTGCTGGCTTTAGTGAGAACGATGCTGTGAGCTTTGAAGATCTGAAAGCACAGAAATTTACGGCACTCGCCATTGCCGATGTTGCTCGTGTGACGTTTACTCCCCGTGAGCTTTCACTTGATGAAGTCAAAGAACTCTCATTTGGCCGCCCGTTATCTGAAAATGGAAATACAGTCATTAACGCTGCAATGTCTCCGGATAATCATCTGATTGCACTTCTGAAAGATGAAGGCGGCAAGGCTAAACCGATTGCTGTTTTTGCAGCGGCGAACTAGGTAAGGCAAGATTCGAGTATGAGCCAGAGCAGCGTCGTAGTCATAGGCGTCTTTGATGGTGTCCATAAGGGCCATCAACTTCTGCTTAATCGCGCTAAAGAGATCGCTGATGGGCGTTCAATTGTCGCACTTACCTTTGATCCTCATCCAACAACTGTCTTTGCACCCAATAAGGCGCCCACAATGCTCACCACATTGGCAGATCGCGTTGAGTTACTCAAGATTCATAACGCAGATCAAGTGGCGGTCATGAAGTTCAATGAGAAATTCGCTGCGATGTCACCGGAGGATTTCGTAGAGACTGTGCTGGTCAATCAACTTCATGCAAGTATGGTGATTGTGGGAAAGAACTTCACCTATGGACATAAGGCTGCTGGCAACGTTGATACCTTGATTAAGTCAGGACTTACGCACAACTTCACAGTCGATGTGCAGGAACTTAAGGAAGATACTGAAGTCATCTCATCTTCTCGTATTCGCAAACTTGTGATTGAAGGAAATGTTGAGAAGGCGCGTGAGCTTTTATCTCGCCCTCATCGCCTTGATGGAGTTGTTGTGCACGGGGAAAAGCGTGGGCGTGAAATTGGATATCCCACAGCAAACCTAGGAAATATTGATGGGCAGACAATTCCAGCAGATGGTGTGTACGCGGGTTGGTTGACGGTTGGCATTAATTTTTGGCCAGCTGCCATTTCGATTGGTACGAATCCAACATTTGAAGGTGCTCGTGGTCGCCAAGTTGAGGCATATGCACTTGATCAAGAAGGTCTTGAGCTCTATGACAAGAACGCTTCGATTGAATTTGGTTGGTATTTACGTCCGACTCTGAAATTTGATGGCCTTGAACCACTTCTTGAGCAGATGAAAAAAGATTGCGATAAGGCCCGCGAATTGACGGAGAAATAGGCGTATTCCAGCCTCAATTTCACTTATCCACAGCCCACAGGTAAACTTCTCTCTGTCCAACGAGAAAGTGATTTCCCGTGATTCAAACCGGGAAGCCTCTTGAACAGTACTGATGTACTTAACATGAAAAGGAAATAGATATGTCATTAACACCAGAAGTAAAGAAAGAAATCATTGCGAAGTACGGATCATCAGCTACTGATACAGGAAGCCCTGAAGCTCAGGTCGCTCTTTTGTCCCGTCGTATCGAAGACATTACAACTCACCTCAAGACCAACCCGCATGACCACCACAACCGTCGTGGTCTCTTGTTGCTCGTAGGTCAGCGTCGTCGCATCCTTCAGTACCTCGCGAAGACAGATATCAATCGTTATCGCGCAATTATCGAGAAGCTCGGTATTCGCCGCTAATTAAGCCAGTACAAAGTTAAATAAGAACTACACGCCGGGGGACAATGGTCCTCGGTAGTGGTTTCCAGATGTTTGCATCTGTGAACTTCGATCGAAGATTCATTTGTTTCGCCTCGCGTGTAGTTACCGCTCCAAGGTGCAATTTACGTGCCTTGGAATTTGAAACAAAGGAGGACCCATGGAGGGTCAAGACGTTAAGACAGCAGTAGCCGTTATCGATAACGGAAAGTTCGGAAAGCGCGAGATTAAGTTCGAAACAGGACGTCTCGCAAAGCAAGCAGCAGGAGCTGCAGCTGTGTATCTCGATGATCAGACAATGATCTTCTCAGCAACAACAGCATCAAAGACACCTAAGGATCAATTCGACTTCTTCCCACTCACAGTGGATGTTGAAGAAAAGATGTATGCCATTGGCAAGATTCCTGGTTCATTCTTCCGTCGCGAAGGTCGTCCATCAGAAGAGGCAATTCTTACCTGCCGTTTGATCGACCGCCCATTGCGTCCATCATTTATTAAGGGACTTCGTAATGAAGTTCAGATCGTTGTGACAGTTATGGCACTCGATCCAGACCACATGTATGACGTCATTGCAATCAACGCAGCGTCAATGTCTACACAGCTTGCAGGTTTGCCATTCTCAGGTCCTATCGGTGGTGTGCGTGTTGCACTTATCGAAGGTCAGTGGGTTGCATTCCCTAACCATTCACAGGTCGAGAACGCCGTTTTCGATATGGTCGTTGCAGGTCGCGTCACAGCTGACGATGTAGCAATCATGATGGTGGAAGCAGAAGCAACAACTCGCACAATCGGTCTTATTGCAGAAGGCGCTAAAGCACCTACTGAAGAGATTGTGGCGCAGGGACTTGATGCTGCAAAGCCATTTATTCGCATTCTCTGCGAAGCACAGTCAAAGCTTGCAGCAGTTGCTGCAAAGCCAACAGCTGAATTCCCAGTGTTCCTTGATTACCAAGATGATGTATTTGCTGCGGTTGAAAAGGCTGCGAGGGATGACCTTGCAAAGGCACTTACTATCTCAGGTAAGCAAGAGCGCGAAACAAAGATCGATGAGATCTCAGCTGCGACTAAGGAATCTGTATCTGCTGCCTTTGAGGGCCGCGAGAAGGAAGTTCCTGCAGCGTTTCGCTCACTGACAAAGAAGCTTGTCCGTCAGCGCGTACTTCGCGACAAGATCCGTATTGATGGTCGCGGTCTTCGCGATATCCGTGCGCTCTCAGCTGAAGTTGAAGTAATTCCTCGCGTTCACGGTTCAGCAATCTTCGAACGCGGTGAGACTCAGATTCTTGGAGTAACAACTCTGAATATGCTCAAGATGGAACAGCAGCTCGACACTATGAGCCCTGACAAATCAAAGCGTTATATGCACAACTACAACTTCCCACCATATTCAACGGGTGAAACAGGTCGTGTTGGTACACCTAAGCGTCGCGAAATCGGCCACGGTGCACTTGCTGAGCGTGCTTTGATTCCAGTACTTCCAACACGTGAAGAGTTCCCTTACGCAATCCGTCAGGTCTCTGAAGCACTTGGTTCAAATGGATCAACTTCTATGGGATCTGTTTGTGCATCAACACTGTCAATGCTTCAAGCAGGTGTGCCACTTAAGGCTCCTGTTGCAGGTATTGCAATGGGTCTGATCTCAGATACTGTCGATGGCAAGATTGAATACGTTGCTCTCACAGATATCCTCGGTGCAGAAGATGCATTCGGAGATATGGACTTTAAGGTCGCAGGAACAAAGGACTTCGTTACAGCTCTACAGCTGGACACAAAGCTCGATGGAATCCCTGCATCTGTTCTTGCTGGCGCACTTCACCAGGCAAAGGAAGCGCGTCTTGCGATTCTCGATGTCATGAACGAAGCAATCGATACACCGGATGAGATGAGCCAATACGCTCCTCGCATCATCTCTGTAAAGATTCCAGTAGATCAGATTGGTGCAGTAATCGGGCCTAAGGGCAAGATCATCAACCAGATTCAAGATGAAACTGGCGCAGATATCTCTATTGAAGATGATGGAACTATCTATATCGGTGCAACCGATGGGCCTTCAGCAGAAGCTGCTCGCGCACAGATCAATGCAATTGCTAATCCACAAATGCCAGAAGTGGGAGAGCGTTACCTCGGAACCGTCGTAAAGCTTGCAACATTCGGTGCATTTGTCTCATTGATGCCAGGTAAAGATGGCTTGCTCCACGTATCTCAGATTCGCAAGATGCATGGTGGAAAGCGCATTGAAAACCTTGAAGATGTCATGAAGGTTGGCGACAAGATTCAGGTTGAAATCGGCGAGATTGATCCAAAGGGCAAGCTCTCCTTGGTTCCAGTTCTCGAAGATGGAACGACTCCAGCTGCTGAATAAGTAGATGTCAGTCAAACGCTCAGTTCACTCAAGTGGTCTGCGCATTGTTACGGAAGAAGTTCCGTCAGTGCGCAGCGCCGCTGTGGGAATCTGGGTCAATGTAGGTTCACGTGATGAAGCACCGGCAACTGTTGGTGCTTCTCACTTTTTAGAGCACCTTCTCTTCAAAGGAACGACAAGCCGCACAGCGCTAGATATCTCGTCTTCTATCGAATCTGTTGGCGGCGAAATGAATGCATTTACCTCCAAGGAATACACCTGCTTCTATGCACGTGTGATTGATACAGATCTCCCTATGGCAATCGATGTTGTCAGTGACCTTATTACCTCATCCATTGTGACAGCACTCGATGTCGATGCAGAGCGCAAGGTAGTTCTTGAAGAAATCGCTATGCGTGATGATGATCCAAGCGATCTTGTCCATGATCTCTTTAGCGATACCTATTATGGAGATACCCAGATCGGCCGCCCGATTCTTGGAACTGTTGAGTCCATCAAGGGTATGTCTCGTAATACTGTCTTTAATTACTATAAGAAGAAGTATCTTCCGCAGGATCTTGTTGTGGCAGTTGCCGGAAATATTAAGCATAAGCGCGTGGTTGCAATGGTTGAGCAAGCTCTCTCAAGGGATCACTTCCTTGATGTGATGGCAGCACCTGTGATCCGTCCCAATATTCCTATTAAGAACACGAAGCAGCAATCAGTTGGCCTTTTATATAAGAAGAGCGAGCAAGCTCATATGTTCTATGGCATGGAAGGCGTTGCTCGAGCAGATGATCGTCGCTTTGCAATGGGCGTTTTCTCTGCAGCCCTCGGTGGCGGAATGTCATCTCGTCTATTCCAAGAGATCCGTGAAAAGCGCGGCCTTGCATACTCTGTCTATGCCTATGCTCAGCAATTTGCTGGCTCTGGTGTTCTTGGTTTCTACGCAGGGTGTAATCCAGCAAAGGCTATTGAAGTTGTTGAAATTATCCGAAGCGTCTTATCTGATGTTGCCGATAATGGAATGACACATGAAGAGATTGAGCGCGCAAAGGGCGCAGTCCGTGGCTCTCTGGTCTTAAGCCAGGAAGATACCGGCTCTCGCATGAGCCGCATCGGCAAGAATGAAATCGTTTATGGCCAAGTCATGGATTTTGATGACATTCTCAAAGCTATCTCTCGCGTGAGCGCCCAAGACATTCATGAAATTGCCAGCGAGTTCTTGGTCAAAACGCCTACCCTTGCTCTTGTCGGTCCATTTAAGAACGAATCTAAATTTGAGAAGGTGCTTCAAAAATGATCAAAGTAGGAGTACTCGGTGCACGTGGCCGCATGGGTTCTGAAGTTGTTAAGGCTGTTAATGAAGCCTCTGACCTTGAACTCGTAGCAGCCCTCGATCTCGGTGATTCACTTGACGCTCTAGTTTCAAACGGAGCACAGGTAGTCGTTGATTTCACCACTCCAGATTCAGTCATGGCTAACCTTGAATTCCTGATCTCAAAGAACATCAATGCAGTCATTGGAACTACTGGTTTTGATGATTCACGTATTGCAAAGATTAAGAGTCTCTTAGCCTCATCTAAGTCAGGTGTTCTCATTGCGCCTAACTTTGCAATCGGTGCAGTATTGATGATGGAGTTTGCAACAAAGGCTGCAAAGTACTTTGAGTCTGCAGAAATTATTGAGTTGCACCACCCTAATAAGGTCGATGCGCCATCAGGAACAGCAGCGCGTACAGCAGATCTCATGTCGAAAGCTCGTAAAGAGGCAGGGCTAGCACCCATGCCTGATGCAACAACGTCATCACTTGATGGTGCACGTGGTGCAACTGTGGGAGATATTCCAGTGCACTCAGTTCGTGTGCGTGGACTTGTTGCTCACCAAGAAGTATTGCTCGGTGGAATTGGTGAAACACTTTCAATTCGTCATGACTCCATCGACAGAGTAGGTTTTATGCCAGGAGTACTTCTTGGCGTTCGCCAGGTTGTCACACATCCAGGGCTGACATTCGGCCTTGAAAACTTTATGTAGGGAGATTGAAATGGCACACGCAAATATCACAATGTATGGCGCTGATTGGTGTGGAGATTGCCGTCGCTCAAAGCGTCTTTTGGAAGAACTCGATGTTCAGGTAAACCACATCGATGTTGAAGCAGATGAAACAGCTGCTGCAAAGGTGCAAGAGATCAACGGGGGAGCGAAATCAATTCCTGTCATCGTATTCTCTGACGGAACGCATCTCACTGAACCTTCAGATAACGATCTCAAAGCCAAGCTCACTTCGCTCGGAATAATTTAAAGTCTGTATAGCACCGCCGAAGTAACGGCGGCTGAGATGACGACTACGAAGTAAGGCGCCTTCAAACTCAAAGCAATGAGCGCTACTGCAACGCCGGCTAATCTTTGATCGATAACCCACTTACCTTTTTCAGTAAGTGTTTGTACTCCAACAAGAGCGCTCAAGAGTGCTATTGGAATCAGGGTATTGATTCGCAACATCCGTGGATTGGTGAGAAATTTTTCTGGCATCAGATAACCAAGGTAGCGAAGTACGAAGAGCGAGATGCTAGAACCAATTACGCCAATCCACAGTGCGCTCATGTGCGAGCCTTCCATCCAAATATAACTGCGAGCAGGGCCGTAAGAATGATTGGTAATCCAGCCGGAATGATTGGGCTCAAGAGAATTGCGACAGTAAGTGCAGAGATAGCAAGCGAGCGTTCAAAAGTACCGAGCAAACGTGGCCACACCAATCCAAGAAATGCAGCTGGTACTGCAGCGTCTAAGCCCCACGCAGAGGGATTTCCCATAGCTTGCGCCCCTAAGGCTCCAAGAAGCGTGAAGAAATTCCAGAGAACGTAGACTCCAAAACCAGTCAGCCAGAATCCTTGTCGCATTGCATCGACTCCAAGATCTTCTTGTCCGATTGCAACACCTGTTGATTCATCTATCGTTACCTGAGCGGCAAGAACTTTTTTCCATCCTCGCACCTGAAGTATCGGTGCCATGCGAAGTCCATAGAGAGTATTTCGAATGCCTAGTAGGGACGCGGTTGCGATTCCAGAAAATGCACTGCCGCCAGCGCCCATCACGCCAACTACGGCAAATTGCGAGGCTCCCGAAAAGGTCAGGATGGATAGGAGACAGGTTTGCAGGATCGAGAATCCTGCTGCTATTCCTGCTGCCCCAAATGCGATGCCGTAAAGGCCTACCGCAAATGAGACGCTCAGACTTTGCGTTGCGGTGGCGCGGTTCACTTTGGACACGCGGTTATTGTGCCCTAGATATCCGAAGGGTGGAGGGGGGTTGAAAGATAAGGTGCGCACATGTCTGAGACCGTAATATTTAGAGACGATGTATCCGTCGAACTCATCAAAGCTAGCGCTAGCGATGCTGATGTCATTTGGGCCGCTCGCGTATCAACTGCCGGCGAGCAATCGATGGATGAGATTGGTGAGGATCCAGCTCGTTCTGCTGGGTTGATTAATTACCTCGCACGCGAACGCCATGGCTCACCGTTCGAACATACTTCGATGACATTCTTTATCTCAGCTCCGATCTTTGTATTCCGCGAATTTATGCGCCATCGCATCGCTTCCTATAACGAAGAATCTGGTCGCTATCGCGAACTCAAGCCAGTCTTTTATATTCCATCTAAGGAACGTAAGTTGATTCAAGTTGGCAAGACCGGTGCATATACATTTGTTGATGGAACGAAAGAGCAATTTGATATCACGGTTGCTGCGATGAAAGAGGCATACATCGTTGCCTATGATTCATATCAGAAGATGCTTGAGGCAGGCGTTGCTCGTGAAGTAGCTCGCGCAGTACTTCCTGTTGCTACATACTCTTCTATGTATGTGACTATGAATGCGCGCGCATTGATGAACTTCCTATCACTTCGCACAGCGCGCGAGGGTTCACATTTTCCTAGCTATCCACAACGTGAAATTGAGATGGTGGCTGAAAAAATGGAAGCCGAATTCGCGAAATTAATGCCTCTTACATACGGGGCATTTGAAAAATCTGGTCGTATCGCGCCTTAAGCGATAAGATGACCAAATGAGTACGCAAGCGCCTTTCGGTCGACTTCTCACCGCAATGGTGACCCCCTTCGATAAGGATGGGGCTATTGACTGGACTGGCGTTGAAAAACTTGCGCAACATCTCGTTGATACTGGCCATGACGGTATTGCAGTCAATGGGACAACAGGTGAGGCACCAACGACAAAGTCTTCTGAAAAGCTTGAGATTATCAAAGTTGTGAAGAAGGTTGTTGGCTCAAAGATTCAGGTGCTCTCAGGTGCTGGCGATAATGAAACTGCTTACACAGTCGAGCAAGCAAAGCGTTCACAAGATGCTGGAGCAGATGGACTTCTCGTCGTTACTCCGTATTACAACAAACCACCACAAGCGGGAATTGAGGCGCACTTTCGCGCAGTTGCTGCTGTAACTGATTTGCCGATCATGATGTATGACATTCCAGGCCGCACAGGCGTGGAAATTGAATCTGACACCATCGTCAAACTCTTTGAATCAGTAAAGAACATCGTTGCTCTCAAAGATGCAAAGGGAAATATCGCTGCAACCTCATGGGTCATTAAGCGCTGCGGTATTCCTGTCTACTCTGGTGATGACATCTTGAACTTGCCTTTCCTCTCAGTAGGCGCAGTGGGCTTTGTCTCTGTCTGTGGCCACACAGTGGGTCTTCAACTCAAAGCGATGCTCGATGCTTGGTTTGCAGGAGATGCAACTAAAGCACTTGAGATTCATCAGCAACTCTTGCCAGTATTTACCGGCACATTCCGCACACAAGGTGCAATTTTGACCAAGGCAGCGATGTCTCTCATGGGGCTTCCCGGAGGAACAACACGTCTGCCACTCGTTGATGCAACCGAAGCACAGATCGAACAATTACGTAAAGATCTCACTGCCGGTGGCGTCATGCTAAAGAATTAACGCACTCTCTTTATGACACAACATCCCCATCCCAACCTCGGTACTCCAGGCAAGCTTGCTAATGGGGGACTGCGCATAGTTGCACTCGGTGGAATCTCTGAAATCGGTCGCAATATGACTGTCTATGAGACCAATGGCAAACTACTTATTATCGACTGCGGTGTTCTCTTTCCTGAAGATAATCAACCAGGAATTGATCTGATCCTTCCTGACTTTAGTTATATCCGTGATCGCCTTGATGATGTTGTTGGACTATTTCTTACACATGGCCATGAAGACCATATCGGTGCAGTTCCCTATCTCTTGCGCGAACGTGGAGATATTCCTGTCTACGGATCAGCGCTGACTATTGCTTTGATTGCAGCAAAATGTAAAGAGCACCGCATCTCACCTCTTACCCATGAAGTCCGCGAAGGCAATCGTGAAGATGTGGGCCCCTTTGAACTTGAGTTTATTGCAGTCAATCACTCCATTCCTGATGCACTTGCTGTGGCAGTTCATACCAAAGCTGGAACGGTTCTACACACCGGTGATTTCAAGATGGATCAGTTGCCACTTGATGGTCGCATCACAGACCTTCGCACCTTTGCACGCTTAGGTGAAGAAGGAGTGGATCTCTTTCTCGTTGATTCAACGAATGCCGATGTTCCAGGATTTACTCCCTCTGAGCGCGAGATCATGCCAGCGCTCAATAGAGTGATTGCATCCACTAAACGTCGAGTTATCGTTGCATCGTTCTCATCTCATGTGCACCGCGTGCAGCAAGTCATTGATACCGCAGCGCTGCATAATCGCAAAGTGGCATTTATTGGCCGCTCCATGATTCGCAATATGAAGATTGCGCAAGATATGGGTTATCTCAGTGTTCCATCTGGGATTCTCTTTGATGCACGAGAGCTCGATAATTACGATGATCGCGTAGTGCTTATCTGTACTGGATCACAAGGTGAACCTATGGCTGCACTCTCTCGTATGGCCAATGGTGATCATCAAATTCGTGTGGGCGATGGCGACACAGTGATCTTGGCTTCATCTCTTATTCCTGGGAATGAGAACTCAGTCTTTAGAGTGATCAACGAACTCACGCGCTTTGGTGCCAAGGTGGTCCATAAAGCTAATGCCATGGTGCATGTTTCAGGCCACGCTGCAGCAGGTGAACTTCTCTATTGCTACAACATCGTAAAACCTAAGTATGTACTTCCCGTTCATGGCGAATGGCGACACCTCAAGGCAAACGCTGAGATTGCAATTCAAGCAGGTGTGCCACGTGAGAATGCCTTCATCATCGAAAATGGGATTGTTGTGGATCTCGTTAACCATGAGGCAGAAGTTGTTGGCTCTGTTCCATGTGGATTCGTCTATGTCGATGGCCATAGCATTGGTGACATCACAGAGTCATCACTCAAAGATCGCCGTATTCTGGGAGAAGAAGGATTTATCTCAGTCATTGTTGTGATTGAATCTCAAACTGGAAAGATTGTTGCAGGTCCTGATATTCATGCTCGAGGATTTAATGAAGATGAAGCGCTCTTTGATGAGGTTCGAGGTCAAATCGAAAAGGCGCTAACAGCTGCAGTTACAGATGGAGTAAATGGAACTCATCAACTTTCACAAGTAGTACGTAGAACTATCGGTAGTTGGGTCGGTCAAAAACACCGCCGCCGTCCGATGATCGTCCCCGTCGTCGTTGAGGTCTAAGACGGCGCGCCTACGAGCTTGAAAAATACCCTCCACCTAAGATTGAAGGTGTGGCTACCAAGAGGAAACGCACAACTAAGAAGTCTTTTCTTAAGATAATTGGTTCTGCCCTCTCAACTCTCTGGCGCCTTTTAGCTAAAACACTCGGTTCATCCATCCGCTTTGTTGCCCGCGGAGCGCGAGATCTCGATCCTGAACATCATAGAGATGGCGCAGCACTTCTGGTTCTACTCCTATCTCTCTCAGCCTTTGCAGGAACATGGTTTAAGGCAGATAACTATGTCGGAAGAAATTTATACTCTTTCTTCTACGGGACATTTGGACGCATTGGTTTATTAGCTCCCCTCGTACTTCTCTACTTTGCGGTGCGCCTATTTAGAAAACCTGATGATAAGCACACAACAGGTCGCATCACTGTCGGGACTCTAACTCTTCTTGTGAGTGCAACAGGGCTAGCACATTTACTCAATGGATCACTGGGTGCAATCAATCCAACAGGTGCAACTGCAATCCGTGACGGGGGAGGGCTACTTGGATATTGGGTAGCAAAACCTCTCGTTGCACTCATGACATCTCTGCTTGCATATCCACTGCTTTCTGTTATTTTCTTCTTTGGCCTACTGATCATTACTGGTACGCCAATATCTAAAGTTGGAATACGCCTGAAAGTTATTGCCATCTGGCTCTGGTCAAAGAAGCCAACTCGCAACAAGGACGACTTTGAAATCTCAGATACACCGCCCTTTGATTCACCAGTTATCGCGTGGAATCAGTCAGATGATGAGATTGATGAAGAAGAATTTGATGAGGAGTTCACCGTTGAGGTGCCACGGATTCCACTCGAGGCTCAACTTAAGGAAGCTCCTAAATCAGATCGCCGGCCTGAACAGCTTCTGCTGACCAGTGATATCAAGTATGAGCTCCCTTCTCAGGATCTTCTTAAATTAGGACCTGCTGCAAAGGCTAAGAGCAAAGCAAATGAAGTCGTCGTTGCATCGCTCACAGAAGTCTTTAAGCAATTTGATATCGATGCGCAGGTAACGGGCTTTATGCGTGGACCAACAGTTACCCGCTATGAAGTTGAGCTGGGTAATGCCGTGAAGGTTGAGCGCATTACCGCTCTTTCTAAGAACATTTCATATGCTGTGGCAAGCAGTGAAGTGCGAATCCTCTCGCCTATTCCGGGTAAATCAGCTGTGGGAATTGAGATTCCTAACGCTGACCGCGAAATCGTCGCCCTCGGTGATGTGATGCGCTCAAGCGTTGCAGGCCAGGATCACCATCCGATGCTGGTCGCACTTGGCAAAGACGTTGAGGGCAATTTTGTCTGTGCAAACCTTGCAAAGATGCCGCACTTACTTGTTGCAGGTGCAACAGGTGCGGGTAAATCCTCCATGATTAACGCGATGATTACATCGATTTTGATGCGCGCTACACCTGATGATGTTCGCCTTATTTTGATTGATCCTAAGCGTGTTGAGCTCACCGCCTATGAAGGTATTCCACATTTGATTACTCCGATTATTACCAATCCAAAGAAGGCAGCAGATGCGCTGACATGGGTAGTGCGTGAAATGGATCTTCGCTATGAAGATTTAGCAACATTTGGGTTTAGACATATCGATGATTTCAATAAGGCTGTTCGGGCAGGAAAAGTTGTTGCACCGCCTGGTTCTGATCGCATTGTTGAGCCTTATCCATACCTTCTTGTTATCATCGATGAGCTTGCAGATCTGATGATGATTGCAGCACGTGAAGTAGAAGAGTCAGTTGTGCGCATCACTCAGCTTGCACGTTCTGCTGGTATCCACTTAGTTCTTGCAACTCAACGTCCTTCTGTCGATGTTGTGACCGGTCTGATTAAAGCAAATGTTCCCTCTCGTCTATCTTTTGCAACATCATCGCTGGCAGATTCACGAGTGATTCTCGATAGCCCAGGTGCTGAAAAACTTATCGGACAAGGTGATGCCCTCTTTATTCCTATGGGCGCAAGCCGCGCTATACGAATCCAAGGCGCCTATGTGTCGGAGCGTGAAATTGAAGCTGTTACTAGCCACGTGAAGAAGCAACTATCTCCGCGTTATCGTGATGATGTCACACAACTTGCTCAGACCAATAAGAATATTGATAAAGAGATTGGTGATGATCTTGAGATTCTTATCCAAGCCGTAGAGCTTGTTGTTGGAACACAATTTGGTTCAACTTCTATGTTGCAACGCAAACTTCGCGTTGGTTTTGCAAAGGCTGGACGTTTAATGGATTTGATGGAATCTCGCGGAATCGTCGGGCCATCAGAAGGTTCCAAGGCTCGGACCGTGATGGTAAAACCCGATGAACTCGATTCAGTCCTTGCAACCCTGCGCGACTACTAAATTTCATCTTCTGTTGGGTGCAATTTAGGGGTGATTTAACCGAATAGGGGACACTTTCTATTAATCACCCATCAGTCTAAAGTTAGAATTGGAGTCAGATAATTCCCCACAGCAAGGCGGCAGGCAATGACTCTTGGAAGCACAATTCGCGATGCTCGCGAAGCTGCGCGCATAAGCATTGCCGCCCTCTCAGAATCAACAAGTATTCGTATTGGTCTCTTAACGGAGATGGAAGAGAATAATTTTAAACACTGTGGTGGAGATACATATGCTCGTGGCCATCTACGAAATATTGGAAACCGTATCGGATTAAATCCACAGATTCTTATAGACCTCTATAACGAGGAACACTCCACTGAACATCGCGCAATGCAAGATCTGCTCGTTGAAAATAACATTATGCAAGTGCCCCGTGAAGCGAGAACTATTTCATGGAAAATTCCTGCACTGGTCTCTGTTTCAATTCTCTTTGTTATTGCCGCTGTCCAAATAGTTACTTCAAACCAAAGTTCTACGCCAGCTCCTACTCCTTCGGTATCCGCAAGCCAGAGCGCATCTGCAGCACCTAGTGCGAGTGCCTCACCCACCGCCACAGCAACGAGCAATAGCGGTCCAGTCTCACTGACTCTTGTTGCATCTCGTGGAAATTCTTATATTCACATTATTGTCGATGGGAAAACAGCCGAGAAAGGCTCGATGTTTCAAGGCCAAACGAAATCATTTACCGGCAAGAATGTTGTCAGTATTTATCTCAGTAACCCAGCAGGACTTGATCTAACACTCGATGGAAAGCAATTGGCTCCATTGGGTGGTCAAAATGAAGAGGTTCGTCGCACCTTCCGATAGCATCACCCTCATGTCTCGCACCGTCGCCATTGTCACTATGGGGTGCGCGCGCAATGAAGTGGATTCCGAAGAGCTTGCTGGCCGATTAGCAGCCGATGGCTGGACACTTGTTGACGATGTTGAATCAGCAGAAGTTGCTGTGGTTAATACCTGTGGATTTATTGAATCAGCAAAGAAAGATTCAGTTGATGCCCTCCTTGAAGCTAATTCCCTTAAAGGCCATGGCGTAACTCGCGCAGTAGTGGCTGTGGGATGCATGGCTGAGCGGTATGGGAAAGAGTTAGCAGAAGCCCTTCCTGAGGCTGATGCAATCCTAGGCTTTGATGACTATCAAGATATCTCAGCGCGACTTCAATCAATTGTCAGCGGTAATGCACACACACCACACGTTCCACGCGATCGTCGAGCCTTACTTCCTATCGCACCGGTTGAACGAGCTGCTGCTCGCGATGAAAGTTATGCATCATCCCTGGGTGCTGGCGGCTCACTCTTTCGTAAGCGTCTAGGTGATGCACCGTGGGCACCTCTGAAGATTGCATCAGGGTGTGATCGCAGATGTTCATTCTGCGCAATCCCATATTTCCGTGGCTCATTCATCTCACGACGTCCGACTGAAATCTTGCAAGAGGCAACCTGGCTTGCCCAGAATGGCGTCAGTGAACTCTTCCTCGTCAGTGAAAATACAACTTCCTATGGCAAAGACTTAGGTGATCTTAAATTGATGGAGAAGATCCTGCATGAATTTGCAGAGATCGAAGGCGTGGAGAGAGTCAGACTTTCCTATCTACAGCCAGCTGAAATGCGCCCCTCACTTCTCCAAGCGATGATTGAGACTGAGAAGGTCGCACCATACTTTGATCTCTCCTTCCAGCACACAAGCCCCACCGTCTTACGTCGCATGCGACGCTTTGGTGACTCCGAGAAATTCCTTCATCTGATCTCACAAATTCGCGCACTCTCTCCTGAGGCAGGAATTCGTTCTAACTTTATCGTTGGTTTTCCGGGGGAGATGCAAGCAGATTATGACGATCTTGCAGATTTCATCACGGCAGCAAAACTTGATGCTGTTGGCATTTTTGGCTACTCCGATGAAGACAACACAGAGGCTCTCGGTCTCAGCGATAAAGTTGAGGAAGAAGTCATTCGTGAAAGAGTTGAGACGCTATCGTCGCTTGCAGATGAAATGGTCTCACTGCGTGCCCAGGCTCGCATTGGTGAATCAGTACGAGTGCTGATTGAGGATGCTGAACTTCAAGAAGGTCGAGCTGCCCACCAAGGCCCTGAAGTCGATGGAACAACTACCTTTATCGGCACAAATTTTGAAGTCGGCCAATATATTGATGCCGTGGTGATTGACTCAATGGGTGCAGATTTGGTTGCGCAAGTGCAATGAAAGTTCCATCCTTGATCACCCCCAATACTCTGACCGTTACTCGCATCCTCCTTATTCCCTTTGGTGTTTACACACTTTTCTACGATGGTGGAGATAACACTTCTTATCAGTTGATTTCTTACGCAATCTTCTTCACTTTAGGCATGACCGATATTCTCGATGGCAAGTGGGCAAGACAATCAAATCGAATTACAGCACTAGGCACATTCTTAGATCCAGTGGCCGACAAGGCGCTTATCGGTGCTGCGATGATTTCACTTTCTATCCTTGGTCGATTTCCTTGGTGGGTAACAATCCTCATTCTCACTCGTGAAATTGGAATTACACTCTTTCGTCTATTTGTCATTAAAGGTGGAGTTATTCCTGCGAGTAAGGGTGGCAAGCACAAGACGCTTATGCAGAATTTCGGAGTCGGGTTCTTTATCCTTCCACTTCCATCATGGCTTGACTGGTTTAAGTATGGATTTATCAGCATCGCAATTATCTTGACGATTACTTCAGGATATGACTACTTACGCTCTTGGTATAAGAAGCGATAGATTGATGCTTATGCCAACACAGGCCCACGCGCGGACCATTATCGAAAAGCTTCGCTCTCGCAACGAGAGCGTCTCTGTTGCAGAGTCACTGACAGGTGGCGGCTTGGGTCATGAGCTCACTCGCATTCCCGGTGCATCTGAAGTTTTCCTGGGTGGCATCATCGCCTATACAACGGATGTGAAAGTAAATTTCCTTGGAGTGCCACCTTCGACAATTGAGGCATTTACCGTTGTGAGCGAAGAAGTTGCAATAGCGATGGCAGAAGGTGCACGAAAGAAAATCGGAAGTACCTGGGCAATTTCGACAACGGGCATTGCCGGCCCTGGTGATTACTTAGGAATCCGTGAAGGAACAGTCTGGATCGCCATCGCAGGACCTGTGAACCAGACCCTTCAACTGACCCTCGATGGCGGGCGTGATGGCGTGCGAGAAGGGGCTATATCCAGCGCGATAGGCACCTTTGCCCGTATCCTTAGCTAACACAGAAGAGGTAAGGAGGCAGGCAATGGCGCTACTACGTGAAGCAGTTGGTCACACACTTCGTGATGCCCGCACCTCACAATCTCGCACGTTGCGCGATGTTGCGCGTCAAGCACGCGTCTCACTGGGTTATCTCTCAGAAGTAGAACGTGGACAGAAGGAAGCATCATCAGAGTTACTTAATGCAATCTGTGAAGCACTCGGTCTTACCTTGTCATCTGTGATGACTGGCGTTACACACGAACTCAAATCTCGTGAAAGCGCAAAGCTCTCCGTTGTCGACGCAGCCTAAGTACGCCTTGCAAGGCGGAATTCATCGTCGCACCGAGAGCGCAATTCTCGAAGGCACTAAATCACTCATTGCACTCCACGGCATTTCAAATATCTCCATGATCGATATTGCAGATGCATCTGAAGTATCTCGCGCAACTCTCTATAACCATTATCGCGACAAGAATGCTGTGTTAGAGGCTCTCATAACGGTGGAAGTTGAGAAGTTAGTAGAACTTGCGCAACGCTCGGGAACTCCAGCAGATGCCCTTGAGACTCTATCAAAGGCGATCTCATCAGATAGTGCGCTTGCTTCCATGCGCATCCACGATGCCGAAATGCTTATTGCAATAATGTCTCATGCTGAAAATCCGCTCTATCTCGTTCTTGCAACATGTATGTATGAGGCTACGAAATCTGAGGCAGGAACCGGACTTGCGATGCGTTGGCTACTGGGGCAGGTCATGCAACCTATAACGCCAAAGCAATCTCGCGAACAAGCTGAACTCCTTGTAGAGCGCACGCTCTTTTAGCGTATGCGCATCTCAGATCTACGGGAAAGACTTGTGCTCTCATTTGGCGAAGCATGGGCGCCATCGTTCTCACAAGATATCGCCATCAGTGAACTTGGCTCCATGACAGTCAATGAAGCACTCACCGCAGGGCGTGAAGCAGATGAAATTTGGAAAGCTGTGTGTAAGCAGTGCCCTTCTGAAACTCAGAAATATCGCTACTAATGCCTGTTACTTCTGAAGTCATCGCAAGAGCGCCCGGTCTTCCAGCACTAGTACTCGTGCACGGCCTTGGCTCTGCAGGAAATATCTGGAAGACGCTGCATGAGGGGTTAGAAACATCTTTTACTATCTACCCCGTGGATCTTCCGGGCCATGGAAGTGCACCCCTTCATGATGAAGGCCTAGATCCACGCTCACTTGCTCACGCAATCGTTACAGCACTGGAGAAAGATCATGGAGTGAAGGAATTCCATGTCGCAGGTAACTCATTAGGTGGATGGATTGCGTTAGAACTAGCTGCGCACTATCCAGATCGCATCAAGAGCGTGACAGCACTTGCTCCAGCTGGGCTATGGCATGAAGGCCCCACAAGTAAGTTGCCACCGAGTTTATTAGCTCGCATCCTTGCAAAGATTTCACAGCACTTTCTTCGCCTTGCCTATCATCTACCACCACTCAAAGCCATGGGCTATAAGAAAATCACCCATCTCTGGAGAGAACTCTCATTCGAATCCTGCAAAGACTCTGTCATTGCAATGGCCCGTTCAGTGGGCTATATGCCTATCTGGCGTGCACTTCGATTTCAGAAATTTGATGCATCAATCCCAGAAAGCATTCCCGTTTCAATTATCTTCGGTGATTACGATTTAACGCTTCCACATCCGAGAGCGCAAGAGCGAGAAGTGGCGCCACGTCATTCACGATGGATCATCGTGGATAACTGCGCCCATGTGATTATGTGGAACTATCCAAAACTCACTGTAGATTTGATTAAGAAGACTGCTTTCTCTCGCCCCTGATTTAGACAGCGATTACTTCCAAGATCCACGGTTCAACTCCATCGGATGGAGTAAGTGCGCAGGGATATTTCTCAGAGACGATGGCATAGAGATCTTCGGCAGTCTTTGGAATTGAGCGGGACTGCAGTAACCACCGAGTGATTTCACCGCGAGTTTTCTTAGACATATGTGTCACAACGGTGCGAACTCCATCGACCACCGTTGAGATGCGCACTTCGACTGTGATATCAACGGGTGCGTGCCAGACAGTTTTATAGGTTGAAGACCTGCAATCGACTATGAGCTCTGTCTTAATGGGATCGAGGACTGCAGCTACCGACTCTCGCATCGCCTTGTTATCAATCTTCTCTTTATAACTTTCAATCCGCTGGGATGGGCGAACAACCCCGTACTTGGCCGAGATGATGGCAACGGCTAACTCACCGCGCTTTCTGGCAGCGGGGGAGAGCGAGGCCCAATCCAGGCCTTGGTAGAGGACACCCGCATAGACGCTCATGGCGGGGGTGGGTTTATCGGTCTGGATCTTCTTCTCGGAAGGGGGAAGCAGGATCAGCATGCGACACACCCTACTTGTCAGTGGCGCCTGCTACCTTTCGAACAGATGTTCGGATACCCTAAGCAAGTTCAACCAGAGCGGTGCTCAGCCTTCCGCCCACAGCGTCTCTATAACGCCAGGGCCGTCGCAGAGAATTTCCGTACCTTCTGGGCCGAATACCAACGGCTGCGCTCGCAGACGTTCGAGATGAAATGGAGAAGACAGTGGCTGCAGAAAAAGCAAAGCCTGAAGATAAGAATGTCTCTGATCGCCAGAAGGCGTTAGATACCGCACTAGCTCAAATCGAACGACAGTTTGGTAAGGGCTCAGTAATGAAGATGTCAGATCGACAAGCACAAGTAATCGAAGTTATTCCAACTGGCTCTATCGCACTCGATATTGCACTTGGTATTGGCGGCCTTCCACGCGGTCGTATCGTTGAAATTTATGGGCCTGAATCTTCAGGTAAGACAACTCTGACGCTGCATGCAATTGCTAATGCACAGAAAGCTGGCGGCATCTGTGCATTTATCGATGCTGAACATGCATTCGATGCAGAGTATGCAAAGAAGCTCGGCGTTGATATCGATGCGCTCCTTGTCTCGCAGCCAGATACTGGCGAGCAAGCACTTGAGATCATGGATATGTTGATTCGCTCTGGTGCTCTCGATCTCGTTGTTGTTGACTCAGTTGCAGCCCTTGTTCCTCGCGCTGAAATTGAAGGCGAGATGGGTGATTCACATATGGGTCTTCAAGCACGTTTGATGTCACAAGCCCTTCGTAAGATCACTGGCGCACTGCATCAATCAAAGACCACTGCAATCTTTATCAACCAGCTCCGCGAGAAGATTGGTGTCTTCTTCGGTTCTCCTGAGACAACAACAGGCGGAAAGGCGCTGAAGTTCTATGCATCAGTTCGCCTTGATATCCGTCGTATTGAAACTCTAAAAGAGGGTACTGAATCAGTCGGTAACCGCACACGCGTGAAGGTTGTTAAGAACAAGATGGCTCCACCATTTAAGCAGGCAGAGTTTGACATCATCTACGGTGTTGGAATCTCTCGTGAAGGGTCCCTTCTCGATATGGGCGTTGAGCTTGGCATCGTGAAGAAGTCTGGCGCTTGGTATACCTATGAAGCAGATCAACTTGGCCAAGGTAAGGAAAATTCACGTGCATTCCTTATCGATAATCCAGATCTTGCCAATGAGATCGAATCTAAGATTCGTGCCAGCTTCGTACCTATCGAGGTCGATGCTGAGATGATCGCAGAGATCGATGAAGCTGCAGCAGAGGTTGATTTCTAATTTCACTGCAATTTGCAAAGGTTGAAAGAGGCGAAGGCTCCGACCCTTACGAAGTAGCTCACACAATTGCGCTCAACGCACTTGTGGCTAGAGCGAAAAGTAAGGGCGAGCTTCTCGCTCACCTTAAAACCCGTGGCGTCGAAGATGATGTGGCGCAAGCTGTCGTCTTTCGTCTGCAAGAGACAGGCCTTGTTAATGATCGCGAGTTTGCAGCGGCATGGGCAACATCGCGCCATTCACATAAGAAATTATCCAAGCGTATTATCGCTGGCGAGCTTCGTCAAAAGGGCGTTACTCAAGAGCAGATCGATGAAGCACTCGATGGCATCGATGATGAATCTGAATATCACGTTGCATTTGATTTAGGCTTTAAGAAATACAACACCATGTCACGGCTAGAACCTGATGTTCAGATCAGACGGATTCAATCACTTCTTGCGCGAAAAGGCTTTAACTTTACGATTATTTCAAGAGTCCTACGCGAACTCGATCTGGGAAATAACTAAGTTACTTACCCTGCTTTAAGTGCTCTGTTAGGCGCTCAGCGGTTGCAACAACTGCTGCTGCATGTAATCGACCTGGCTGGCGACCTAAACGCTCAATGGGTCCGCTGATAGAGACAGCTGCAATAACTTTTCCATTAGGTCCGCGCACAGGTGCTGATACAGATGTAACGCCTGCTTCGCGCTCTCCGACAGATTGCGCCCAGCCGCGACGACGATCAGCAGCAAGGTGCGCTGCTGTGTAACGAGCATTCTTAAGCCCGCGATGAATCTTTTCGGAATCTTCCCACGCCATAAGAATTTGAGCTGCAGAACCTGCCTGCATTGTCAGCGATGCTCCAACTGGAACACTGTCGCGCAAACCTGAGAGACGTTCAGCAACTGCAACACAGATACGGATATCTCCTTGACGGCGATAGAGCTGGGCGGATTCACCCGTTGCATCGCGAAGGGCAGCCAGTGCGGGTGCTGCAGCTGCAATAAGGCGATCTTCACCGGCAGCAGCTGCAAGTTCGGCAGAGCGTGGACCTAAGATAAATCGACCATTGAGATCGCGGGCGACAAGGCGATGAAATTCAAGGGCAACAGCAAGGCGATGGGCGGTGGGGCGGGCGATTCCGGTTGCAGCAACGAGCTCTGCGAGGGAGTGAGGCCCTGATTCCAGCGTTGCAAGGATGCCTACGGCTTTATCTAAGACGCCGACTCCGCTATTCTTCTTATCCACGGAGTGATATTAGCATCCCATCTAATGAGATGCAAAATATTTTAAGTTTTAAAGGAGCACACCAGCTGATGGGTAAGACGCTAGCCGAGAAGATTTGGGATGACCACATCGTTCGACAGGCCGAGGGAGAGCCAGATCTCCTCTACATCGATCTCCAACTTGTGCACGAAGTAACAAGCGCGCAGGCATTCGATGGATTGCGTCTTGCAGGTCGCAAGGTTCGTCGCCCTGATTTAACGATTGCAACTGAAGATCACAACACTCCAACCCTTGATATTTTAAAGCCGATTGCAGATCCTGTTTCTAAGCTTCAGATCGACACACTGCGCAATAACGCAAAAGAGTTCGGCGTTCGCATCCACTCCTTGGGAGATGCTGACCAAGGCGTTGTGCACGTTGTGGGACCACAGCTTGGAATTACTCAACCTGGCATGACAATCGTCTGTGGAGATTCACATACATCGACACACGGTGCATTCGGAGCAATCGCATTTGGTATTGGAACATCTGAAGTTGAGCATGTACTTGCAACGCAGACTCTTCCATCACGCCGTCCGAAGACTATGGCGATAAACGTTGAAGGCTCACTCAAGCCAGGCGTTACAGCAAAGGACATCATCCTTGCCATCATCGCTCAAATCGGCACAGGTGGGGGACAGGGCTACATCATCGAATACCGCGGCTCAGCAATTCGCGAACTTTCGATGGAAGGCCGTATGACTGTCTGCAATATGTCTATTGAGGCAGGTGCTCGTGCTGGTCTTATCGCACCTGATCAAAAGACATTCGATTACATCTTGGGTAAGCCCCATGCACCTGAAGATTTTGCAGCTGCGCAAAGCTATTGGGAGACGCTCTTTACAGATGCTGATGCAAAGTTTGATGTTGAAATCACACTTGATGCCAACACCCTTGAGCCATTTGTTACCTGGGGAACAAACCCAGGACAAGGCTTGCCACTAAACGCATCTGTTCCAAATCCGGCTGATATTAAAGATGCAGAAGAACGCGGGGCTGCAGAACGCGCTCTTGAATACATGGGCCTTACAGTTGGCACACCACTGAAAAAAATAGCTATTGACACTGTTTTCTTAGGCTCTTGCACCAACGGCCGTATTGAAGATCTACGTGCTGCAGCCTCTGTCATTGAAGGTAAAAAGATTGCTCCCAAGCTTCGCATGTTGGTAGTACCTGGCTCTGAGCGCGTTCGCCAGCAAGCGATGAAGGAAGGTCTCGATAAGGTCTTCATCGATTTCGGAGCTGAATGGCGTAATGCAGGATGCTCTATGTGTCTTGGTATGAACCCTGATCAGCTTGCTGTTGGCGAGCGTTCTGCATCAACATCCAATAGAAACTTTGAAGGCCGTCAAGGTAAGGGTGGGCGTACTCACCTGGTTAGCCCACTGGTTGCTGCAGCAACAGCAATCCGCGGCACACTCTCTTCACCGGCAGATTTGTAAGAGGGGGATATGACAATGGAAAAATTCATTAAGCACACCGGCACTGGAGTTCCTCTTCGTCGCAGCAATGTTGATACCGACCAGATCATTCCAGCTGTTTACTTAAAGCGTGTGACCCGTAATGGCTTTGAAGATGGTCTCTTCTCAGCATGGCGCAACGATCCTGAGTTTGTCCTCAATAAGGATGAATACAAGGGCGGCACAGTTCTGGTTGCAGGTCCTGAATTCGGTACTGGTTCATCGCGCGAGCACGCTGTGTGGGCGCTGCAGAACTATGGATTTAAGGCAGTGATTTCAAGCCGCTTTGCAGATATCTTCCGAGGGAATTCACTCAAGGGTGGACTACTCACCGTAATCTTGCCTCAGGAAGCTGTAGAAGCTATCTGGCAGGCGATTGAGGCTGTGCCAAGCACTGAAATCACAGTTGATCTCGATAAGCGCACCGTTTCCTATAACGATGTCAGTGTGCCATTTGAACTCGATGATTACACCCGCTGGCGTCTGATGGAAGGTCTTGATGACATCGGATTAACCTTAAAACACACTGATTCCATCGATGCTTTTGAGGCAAAGCGCCCTTCCTATAAGCCAACAACACTTCCTATCCGTATTTAAGGTGAGAAAAGTGAGCGTAAATCGCTGATTTTTCTGTTGGGGTGAGTGGAATGTGTAAAAGTCTCAATTAAAGAATGAGAGTTATTTACGCATAAATAGTGGAGTTTTCCCAAAATATTTACTTGCGACACGCACGCGTCAATAACGCTCTCACCCCATAAATAGGTTTAAGTTTTACACAGTTAAGCAAAAGCTTAATTATTTACGCGTAAACTTAAGGGGAATTGAATGAATAAGGCCCAGTTTATCGCTGCGTTGGCCCCACACTTCAACGGCAGCAAGAAAGAAGCTACACACGCTGTAGATATCGTTTTTGACACAATTACACGCAACATGTCAGCTGGAAACGATGTCATGATCAATGATTTCGGTAAGTTCAAGAAGGTCGATCGCAAAGCACGTATGGGACGTAACCCATTTACTGGCGAGACCATCAAGATCAAGGCTTCAAAGAAGGCTCGTTTCCTTCCTGCAAAGGCACTCAAGGAGATCGTTGCTGGCGATCGCAAGCTCGGTCCAGCACCAAAGCCAGAAGTAAAGGCTGCTCCAAAGCCAGCTGCAAAGAAGGCAGCTAAGAAGGCTCCTGCTAAGAAGAAGGCAGCTAAGAAGGCTCCTGCTAAGAAGAAGGCAGCTAAGAAAGCTCCTGCAAAGCGTAAGCCAGCTAAGAAGGCAGCAAAGAAGCGCTAATACTTCTTTATTAAGAACTGGGGTCGCACATCATGCGGCCCCAGTTTTTTTATGGCTAGGATTTCATTCATGTCGCAGTTCAAAGTTCGATACGAACCGCCTCGAGGCTATCCGCTCGGCACAAATCTCACCTTCAAAATCTGTGCAAAGATCATCATCCCAATCTTCAATCTCTTTATGAAGCGAGATTGGAAGGGTGCGCAGAATATTCCGGCGCAGGGGCGAGTAATTGTCGCAAGCAATCACATGTCCTACCTGGATGTTCTTGTCTTTACCCACTTTCTCTATCGCAACGGCCGGGCACCTCGCTATTTAGGAAAATCTGGCGTCTTTAAAGTTCCTGTTATCGGCAAGATACTTCTTGCTGCTGGACAAGTTCCTGTTGAACGAGAAACGTCGGAGGCAAAGAAGGCTGTCGATCATGCAAAGATAATTCTTGAGCAGGGTCATATGCTCGGTGTTTATCCTGAAGGAACTCTGACGCGCGATCCACAGATGTGGCCGATGGTTGCAAAGACTGGATGTGCTCGCCTTGCGCTACTCACTAATACCCCTGTCATTCCTATTGCTCAGTGGGGATCTCAACTAGTTGTTCCTAATTACACAACCAAACTCAATCTCTTTCCTCGAAAGACGATCATCATTCGAGCAGGAAAGCCGGTGTATTTATCGAAGTGGTATGGCAAGAGCGAAGACCCACAAGCGCTGATTGAAGCAACTGCTGCAATCATGCGGGCCATTACAGATTTATTGGAAGAAATTCGTGGGCAGAAGCGACCTGAAGTAATCTTTGACCCTCACACATCAGATCTGCCGCGCACAGGAAACTTCAAAAAGAAGAGAGCATGAGCAAAATAACGGTATTTGGAGCAGGCGCATGGGGATCAACCATGGCGCAGGTCTTAAGCGATGCCGGCAATGAAGTTCTCTTGTGGGGTAGAAGCCAGCAGGTTATCGATGAAATCAATTCATCTCACACAAATACAAAGTATCTCAGCTCCCACATTCTTCCATCTGCAATTGCCGCCACAACAGATCTCACATCGGCTTTTGAATTCACTGATATGTATGTTCTGGCAATTCCTGCTCAACAATTACGCACCACTTTGCAGGAGTGGAAGGGTAATTTCAGTAGCGATTGCACCATAGTTAGTACTCTCAAAGGTATTGAAATCAGCTCTCAGATGCGCATGACAGAAGTCATTGCAGATGTTCTTGGTCCTCACAAGCTTGCCATTATTACAGGGCCCAACTTGGCTGATGAGCTTGTTCTTCGCCAGCCAGCTGGAGCTGTGGCTGCAGCATCGACTTTAGAACTTGCAGAGTTCATTCGTGATCTTTTCCGCACTCCTTACTATCGCGTCTACACATCTATCGATGTGATGGGCTGTGAACTAGCAGGTGCTATCAAGAGCGTGATCGCATTGGCAGTGGGAATCTCTATTGGTATGGGCTTTGGTGAAAATACACAGGCGATGCTTATTACGCGAGGACTCAACGAAGTGGCGCGACTGTGCGCAGCTCACGGCTCTGATCCACTCTCTGCTGCAGGCCTTGCTGGAATGGGAGATCTCGTTGCAAGCTGCGGTTCCCCTCTTTCACGTAATCGAACCTTTGGTGAAGCGTTAGGGCGCAGCGGATCAATGGCTAAAGCACGCGAGCAGGTGGCAAAGACCGTTGAAGGCGTTGCCTCTGCGCAGGCAGTTGTTGAAATTGCTCACCGCGTGGGCGTTGAAGTGCCCGTCATTGAAGCTGTTGCAGAGATTGTCAGTGAACAATTGTCACCAGCAGATGCGCTCCAGAAGTTGATGGAGATAACAACGAAGGGCGAGAACTTCATTCGATGAGACGCGTTGCAATTTTATGCGGTGGACCTGGTAGCGAGCACGAGATCTCTTGTCTCTCCGCAGGTGGCGTTCTCTCAGCTATAGATCGTAATGAATATGAACCATTTCTGATTGGCATTACACCTCAAGGAAAGTGGATGGCTCTGCCGCTTGATTATCCGTTATCACTTGAGAACGGAACCCTTCCATCAGTGAGCGGGAATTTTCCTGAAGTAATTCGAGGAAAAAGTGGGATGAGTGTTGGCGGAGCCTTGCTTGCAATTGATGTGATTTTTCCTGTTCTGCACGGCACTTATGGAGAAGATGGGCAGCTTCAAAGCGATCTTGATCAGCTCGGTATTGCTTATGTTGGAAGCGGAGCTGTCGCATCTGAGCAGGCGATGGATAAGTCAGATGCTAAGACGCTCTTTGCGGCAGCAGGTATTGCGATAGCACCCAGTGTTACTGTCACCGAAGTTGAGTGGAAGCGCAATCCTGAGGCAATTACGCAATCCATTGAGCCACTTGGCATGCCACTATTTGTAAAGGCATCCCGTGGAGGTTCAAGCCGTGGAACCGTGAAAGTGAAAGAGTTAAATGCCTTTGCCTCCGCGATGGAAGAGGCGCTCTCTTTTGATTCTAAAGTATTGATTGAAAGCGCCATTGTTGGGGCTGAAGTTGAGTGTGCTGTTTTAGAAATTGATGGCAGTGCGCAGGCATCTACTCCTGGAAAAGTGTGGATTGATCCTGCATATGAGTTTTATGACTATCAAGCTAAATATCTCGATGGTGCAACCCGGATTGATATTCCTGCACCGTTTAGCGCAGAGATTATTGAGAAGATTCAGAAGCTTGCCCTCATTGCATTTAAAGCGATTGGGGCTAAGGGCTTAGCGCGCGTGGACTTCTTTGTAACGCAGGATGGTGAAATTATTATCAATGAGATCAACACCATGCCAGGGTTTACGAGAACTTCGGCTTACCCAAAGATGTGGGCGGCAAGCGGTATTGGCTATACAGAAGTGATTACGCACCTATTGCAGAGTGCGTTAGCGCGTTAATTAATTAGTTACGGGACAAGTCAAGGTGCGAGTAATTCCTGGCACTGCTTGCACCTTTGTCAGGATTGTGCGACCGAACTCTTCCATTGATGGTGCCTCAGCACGCATGATGACATCGTAAGGACCAGTAACTCCTTCAGCCAGAGAGACTCCAGCAATCGACTTAATTGCAGCCGCAACTGATGATGCCTTGCCGACTTCAGTTTGAATCAAGATGTAAGCGTGTACTGACATGTGGGTTCCTTTCGCTTCGACCTAACGCTATCTCATGACCTAGTCTTGTGGCTATGGGTTTAGTTGAGCGCGAAGTTGTAGCGGTGCTGCAGAAGATATTCGCAACCGCTGACCCTCGCCTGAAAGTCGGCATCGGTGATGATGCAGCCGTTCTTACAACGCAATCTCAATCGATTATCACCTCTGATATGGCCGTTGAGGATGTGCACTTCAAGCCCGAATGGTCTTCAGCATTTGATATCGGGCGCAAAATTACTGCAGCGAACGTTGCTGACATCCTCTCGATGGGTGGAAAGTGTGATTACCTCACCGCATCTGTGGCATTAACTGGCAATGAGACTATGCAGTGGATAGAAAACTTGGCTCGTGGAATGAAACATGAGGCAGATTCTGCGGGCGCACTTATCGTGGGAGGAGATATTGCGCGTGGTCCCAAGATTGTTATTTCGATGACTGCTGTGGGAAGTGTGCAAGCACCCATTCTGCGAAGTTGTGCGAGGGTGGGAGATGGCCTCTATCTTTCATCACTGACTGGCTGGTCAGCTGCTGGGCTTGAATTACTCACACGCGAAGTTTCAATTAATAGCGCAATTGCTGAAAGAGCACTCTCAGAATTTTCTGCACCTACCCTGGATTACGCATGTGATTTCAGCAAGGCAAGTGCGATGGCAGATGTCAGCGATTCGGTACTTATCCAGGCTGAACAGATTGCAGAGGCATCGGGTGTGCAATTAGCGCTAGATCAATCCCTGATTTCTCAGGCAAGTGAATTTGCAGATTTATCTAGCCTTGCAGATGAGTTGAAGGTGGATGTCTTCCAGTGGATTCTTGCTGGGGGAGAAGATCACGCTCTGCTTGCAACGGGCGTTAATCTGCCTGGAATTCGTATTGGTTCTGTGCTGGAAGGCTCAGGTGTTTCTGGTGTAGAAATGAAAAAAGCTCCAGTTTCCTGGAGCCACTTTCAGTAAGGAAAAGTGTTATCGAGTTAATTTGCCAGCCTTAAGGCATGAAGTGCAGACGTTCTGACGCTTTGATGCTCCTGCAACGAGTGTCTTAACGCGCTGGATATTTGGATTCCAACGACGACGTGTCTTCACCTGTGAGTGTGAAACGTTATTGCCAAAGCTTGGGCCTTTGCCACAGATGTCGCATGAAGATGCCATGTTGGTACTCCTTCTAGATTACAAATTCCTTAGATCTAAAGAATTCTCGTTCCTGTGAGGAACAGGGCGTAAGGGTAGCAAGAGGGGGTGGGGTAGGGCGAATCCGCCAAAATCCGTGCATAAAGAAGGGCGAGTAGGCGCTAGTAACGAGAGAATAACGCCATGGCCACCCTCGACTCCAAACTTGTCAGTGTCGTGGGCGATCGCACTACTAAAGTCCTTCGCGACTTATTTGGATATGTGAGTGTTGGGGATTTACTACATCACTACCCCCGCCGCTATCTCGTGCGCGGTGAACTCTCTGATATTGCAGAACTCAATGAGGGCGATGAAGTAACCATCCTTGCTGAGGTTTTTAGCGCGACCAGTCGCCGTCTGCATGCCCGCAAGGGAAACATTCTTGAGGTCATTGTGACCGATGGCTCTGCAAAACTTTCACTCACCTTTTTTAATCAGGCATGGCGCGAGAAAGATTTGAAGGTGGGAAAGCAAGCTCTCTTTGCAGGAAAAGTGGGAGTCTTTAACGGCAAGCGACAACTTGCACATCCTGATTACGAACTGATTCCCGACGGCAATGATGTTGATGCCGCTGTGGAGGGCTTTGCTGGCAAGTACTTACCGATGTATCCAGCTAGCGCCAAGATGCCATCGTGGAAGATTGCGCAATGTATTGAGCTTGCAATTGGGGCGCTTGATGAAGTTCCTGATTACCTTCCTGAATCTGTGCGAGAGAAATATGGGTATCCCACTCTGCACCAAGCTCTCGTGCAGCTACACAACCCTGCTGATCTCGATAGCGCTGAGAAGGCACGTCAGCGCCTGACCTTTGATGAAGCATTTATGCTCCAATTGCTTTTACTTTCTCGTAGAAAAGAGTTGAAGAATCTCGAAGCAGTTGCGCGGCCTGCGAAATCAGGTGGATTACTTGATGCCTTTGATGCACAACTTCCATTCCAGCTCACGGCAGGTCAGAACACCGTCGCTGACGAGATCGCACATGACTTAGCTCAACCTCATCCGATGCATCGTTTGCTGCAAGGTGAAGTGGGCTCCGGAAAGACAGTGGTTGCATTGCGTGCGATGTTAAATGTCATTGATAACGGGGGACAGGCAGCTCTTCTTGCACCCACTGAAGTTCTTGCAGCGCAGCATCTGCGCACCATTCAAAAGTTACTGGGCCCACTTGCCCAAGGTGGAATGCTCGGTGGATCTGAGTTAGCAACGCAGGTAACGCTCATTACAGGTTCCCAGAACGCTGCTGCGCGCAAAGATGCCCTAGCATTTGCTGCATCAGGGGCTGCAGGCATTGTGATTGGAACGCATGCACTTCTTGGCGAGAGTGTGGCCTTTAAAGATTTAGGTTTGATTGTTGTCGATGAGCAACATCGCTTTGGTGTTGAACAACGTGATGCGCTCAAGAGTAAAGCGACAAACCCGCCACATCTTCTGGTGATGACTGCAACACCTATTCCGCGAACAGTTGCGATGACAGTCTTTGGTGATCTTGATGTTTCAACGTTGCGCGAACTTCCTTTGGGTCGCCAACCCATCACAACTCACGTCATTCCTGTCTTGGAAAAGCCGGGATTCCTAGAACGTGCATGGGAGCGGATTACCGAAGAAGTTTCGCAAGGGCATCAGGCATATATCGTGGCTCCTCGTATAGCTGCAGGAACTTCAGAAGATAGTGATATGGATTTTCTGATGGGCGAGAGTTCAGCCGATATTGCATCGGTAGAAGAGCTTGGTCCTCTTCTATCTGGGGGAGCCCTGAAGGCAGTGAAAGTGGCGCCACTGCATGGACGCCAGAGTGCAGAGCTGAAAGATTCAACAATGCAGGCCTTTACCAATAAAGAAATTGATGTCTTGGTATCAACAACTGTCATTGAAGTAGGTGTGGATGTTCCCAATGCCACAGTGATGGTGATTATGGATGCTGATCGATTTGGCGTTTCTCAGCTTCATCAGTTGCGTGGTCGTGTGGGTCGAGGAACTTCACCTGGATTGTGTCTACTTGTGACCAATGCAGAGCCAGAAAGTCCTGCGCGGATTCGACTAGATGCAGTTGCTGGAACGCTCGATGGTTTTGAACTTTCTCGTATTGATCTTGAGCAACGTCGAGAAGGCGATGTTTTGGGAGCAAGTCAATCAGGATCTCGTTCACATCTTCGTCTTCTTCGAGTATTGAGAGATGAATCGATGATTGAGCAAGCACGTGAAGATGCATCTACAATTATTGAATCTGGAATTTCCCAGTATCCACTTCTTGCTGCAGAGCTTGCTCAGATTCAAGCCGACTCTGCAGCTGAATATATAGATAAGGCATAAGAATGCGAATCATTGCCGGGCTTGCAAAAGGTCGCACCATTGATGCGGTTTCCTCTTCCACGAGGCCAACATCAGATCGCGCTCGAGAAGCGCTCTTCTCTACTCTTGCATCAGAATTTGGTGATTTCGAAGGACTTCATATTCTTGATCTCTATGCCGGAACGGGAGCCATCGCACTGGAAGCCCTCTCACGTGGTGCTGCGCTCGTGCATGCAGTGGAGAAAGATGATTCGGCTGCAAAGGCAATTACAAGTAATTACGAAAACTTAAAGAGTGCGCAATGTCCTGGAATCTTTCATCTCTATGCCATGAGCGTTCATCGGTTCTTGCAAGATAGGGCTGCGCAGCCTTATCACTTCATCTATATCGATCCTCCATATGAAGTCGATGACCTTGATGTGATTGAGACGCTTATTCAATTGCGAGATGGCAATTTCATCCACCCACAAGCACTCATTGCGATCGAACGAAATTCGAGAGTGAAAGAGATTTCATGGCCTGATGGCCTTGAGCCATTGCGCGAAAAGAATTACGGTCAAGCGACAATCTTTTATGGTGTTCCACGCGCAATAGAGGGCGAGAATGGATAACCGCTGGAATCATTGCTAGCGTTTGCTCCATGAAACGTGCTGTGTGTCCAGGATCCTTTGATCCCATCACATTTGGCCACTTAGACATTATTGAGCGCGCCAGCAACCAATTTGATGAGGTAATCGTTGCAGTATTCGTCAATCGTAATAAGTCAGGGCTGTTCTCAGTTGAAGAGCGCATGGCTTTGATCGATGAAAATGTGAAGAGGTTTCCTAATGTCTCAGTTGATACAGGAAGTGGACTTCTTGTTGAGTATTGCAAGAAGAACGGCGTGCAGGCAATTGTGAAGGGACTTCGCGCAGTCACTGACTTTGATTACGAACTTCAGATGGCACAAGTGCATATTCAGGCATCTGGTGTTGAGACCATGTTTATGGCTACATCACCCACACATTCATTCTTATCTTCATCCATTGTGAAGGAACTTGCCCACTACGGTGGCGATGTCTCTTCGATGGTTCCAGCAAATGTCAATGCAGCACTGAAAGCACGAGCAGGAGCAAAGAAATGACAATGGATTCAATTGAGAAACTGAACACAGCAATCGCCATCGTTGAAGAAGCTCGCGGTGTTCCACTATCTGCATCCTGCGTTGTTCACCGCGGTGAGATGCTTGAAATTCTTGAAGGTGCTCGCGATTTCCTTCCGGCAGATTTATCTGGCGCAGAGGACATCATTGCCAAGCGTGATCAGATTATTGAAGAAGGGCGCACCAGCGCTGAGTCCATGATTGCCACAGCACGTGAAGATGTTGCTCGCATGGTGGAGCAGACTTCAATCGTTCAGGCCGCTCGTGATGAAGCCCAGCGCATCTTGGATGAAGCTCGCGATGTTGCCGAAGATGAGCGCCGCGAGGTTGAGGCCTATATCGATGGTCGCCTTGCAACGCTGGAAGTAATTCTTAATAAGACGATGGAAGCTGTGGCACGTGGCCGCGAACGACTTGAAGGCGCTGACGATAAAGATGTTCTTTCGCAGCTCAATGCTGATGACTAAATCTGCCAACCCATTCCTACTTAATACTCACGAACTCCCGCGTCGCACAGGGGAGATGAAGGAGTATCAGCTCGATATTGAATCCAACGCTCGTATTGGCGTTCCGCTGATTGCTGTTCCTGAAGGCGATGTCATTGAAGTAGATGTGCGCCTTGAATCTGTGACAGAAGGCGTCTTATTGAGCGCGGATATCTATGCGGTTGCTATCGGTGAATGCATCCGTTGTTTAGATCCAGTTGAGCAGGTAGTAGAACGTAAGATTCAAGAGCTCTATCGCTATGAACCGACCAATGAAAAGGGACGTAAGAAGCGACGTGAAGAAGATGATGTTGATCTCGATATCGAGGATGAACTTCAGATGGAGGGCGACCTCATGAACCTTGAGATTCCGATTATCGATGCCATCATCTTGGCCTTGCCGGTCAATCCACTCTGCTCCGAGGAGTGCCTAGGACTATGCCCTGATTGCGGGGAGAAGTGGGAGAAGCTGCCTGAGGGCCATACCCATGAGGTCATCGATGCCCGTTGGTCTGGCCTTGAAAAGCTCGATTTTGGCAATTAACCAGAAATAAGCGATACTTACCCCCATCGTAACACCAGCAGCAAATTTAGATTTGTAGCTCCAAGATTAAGGACGATTACCGTGCCAGTACCAAAGCGAAAGATGTCTCGTTCGAAGACACGTTCACGTCGAAGCATGTGGAAGACAACTGCAGCGGCGATCTCAACCTGCCAGCAGTGCCAGCAGCCAAAGCTCAACCACGTTGCATGCCCTACATGCGGAACATATAACCGCCGTCAGGTTCTCGAGGTCTGATCTGTTCTCAAAACTTCTTGAGCAATTAGGCGTTGAACTTTCTCCTGAACTGCTCGAGTTAGCTTTTACCCATCGCTCTTTCGCCTATGAAACTGGTATTACAACTACCAACGAACGCCTTGAATTTCTCGGTGATTCTGTTTTAGGTCTGATTGTTACCGAAGAGCTTTATTTGAAGTATCCCGATCTCGATGAAAGTCGTCTCTCTCCACTGCGTTCAGGCATTGTCAATATGCGTGCGCTCGCAGATATTGCTCGCACCCTTGATTTAGGCACATACATTCGCCTTGGAAAAGGTGAAGAAGTCACCAACGGTCGCGATAAGAATTCACTCCTTGCAGATGCTCTCGAAGCACTCATTGGCGCCATTTATCTCGGATGTGGCTTTACGCAATGCACCGAAGTAGTAAAGCGATTAATCGCAGATACTCTCGAAAGTGCCATGGCAAAGGGCGCTGGCCTTGATGGAAAGACTGCTCTTCAAGAACTGCTTGCCTCCCTTGGTAAGGGCTCACCTGAATATGTAGTGACTGAGACAGGTCCTGATCACGATAAAAGTTTTACGGCAGTTGCAATGGTTACAGGAGAAGCAATCGCGCAAGGCCTTGGAAAGAGCAAGCGAGAGGCTGAACAATCAGCTGCACGCACTGCTTTCGAATTACTTTCTGAACAACAGCCCCTTTAACGAACAACCCTCAAGTAGAACTTGAACCGAGTTGGTTTTATACCAAAGAGGCGTGCAACGGTAGGTTTACTGCGTGTATTTGAAGAGTCTGACCCTCAAGGGATTTAAATCCTTTGCTTCGGCGACCACTCTTCGCCTCGAACCCGGCATCACCTGCGTGGTCGGTCCCAATGGCTCTGGAAAATCAAATGTAGTCGATGCACTCACCTGGGTTATGGGTGAGCAGGGCGCGAAGTCGCTGCGCGGTGGAAAGATGGAAGATGTCATCTTCGCCGGAACATCCGGCCGTGCGCCTCTTGGTCGTGCAGAAGTTGCAGTCACCATTGATAACACCGATGGCGCACTACCGATTGATTACACCGAAGTAACTATCTCTCGCATTCTCTTTCGTAATGGACAGAGTGAGTACCAAATAAATGGTGAAGCATCGCGACTTCTGGATATTCAAGAACTCCTAAGCGATTCCGGAATCGGTCGCGAGATGCACGTGATCGTTGGCCAAGGCCAGCTCGATGCAATCTTGATGGCAACACCTGAAGAGCGTCGCGGCTTTATCGAAGAGGCAGCGGGAGTTCTAAAGCATCGCAAACGTAAAGAGAAGGCGATTCGTAAGCTGGATTCGATGCAGGCAAACCTTGCACGTATTAACGACCTCACGGTCGAACTTCGTCGCCAGCTTCGCCCATTGGGTAAGCAAGCTGAAGTTGCCAAGAAGGCAGCAACTATTCAGGCTGATCTGCGCGATGCCAAGCTTCGTCTTTTAGCAGATGATTACATCTCACTCTCAAAGACAGTTGATGCTGAAGTAGCCGATGAGAATGCGTTGCGCGAGCGTCGCTCTCACGTTGAAGGCGAACTCGACAAGGTGCGCAGACGCGAGGAAGAACTCGATGCACAATCTGCATTTGAAAGTCCACTTCTTATCAAGGCGCAAGAGAATTACTACTCACTGAGCGCTCTTCGTGAAAAATTCCGTGGAACACAATCACTTGCACAAGAGCGTTCTCGATTTCTTGCAGAAGAAGCAGAGGAAGCACGTAGTGCGGGTCGAGATCCAGAAGTTTTGGATCAAGAAGCTGCTGCCCTTCGCCAAGAAGAAGCTCAACTTCGTGCAGCAGTACTTGAGGCACAGAATGCACTTGCACGTTCAACTGCTGCACTTGCAAGCGCTGAAGCAGCACTGAAAGCTGAGGAAGACACGATTGCTGCAGCGATGCGCGCCATCGCAGATCAACGCGAGGGCACAGCGCGCCAAGAAGGTCACATTAAATCTCTTGCAGCGCGCCTTGAAGCAATCACTGAAGAGATTTCGCGCCTTGCAGCAGCTCGCGCAGAAGCACAATCACGTGTTGATGCTGCAAAGGGTGACTATGCAAAGTTTGAGATGGAGATTGGTAACGCCGATGCTGGCGAACAAGGCCTTGATTCACAATTCCAGGGAGCTAAGAACTCGCTTGAAGCAGCGAAGAAGGCACACAGTGAATTAGTTGATGCAGAGCGTGCTGCAGATCGTGAACGTAATGCAACCGAATCCAAGCTTGAAGCGATGCACTTAACTTCAGATTCTCGAGATGGTGCAGCAGCGCTGATCAAAGACTCTCGCGGAGTTCAGATTCTTGGAAGCATTGCATCCCTCATTCAGATTGATTCTGGATGGGAGGCAGCAACTTCTGCAGCCCTGGGTTCACTTGCAGATGCTGTCGTTGTGAAGGATCTTTCATCTGCTGTTAGTGCGCTTACAACTCTTCGCAGTGAAAACTTAGGACAAGCTGATGTCTTGGTCTTTGAACCAGGACAGCGCGCTGGGGGCCAAACACCTGCAGGCCAAACCTCACTGCTGAGCCACGTCCGCTCATCACAGATTTCTGAACTTCTCACATCACTTCTTGCCACAACTGTCGTTGCCGATAACGCACGCGCAGCTGAATCCATTCTTGCCCAGCATCCACAAGTCACAGTTGTTACTCGTGATGGCGATGTCATCACATCTCACCGAGCACGTGGTGGATCAGCATCTTCTACATCATTAATCGAAATCAGAGCCCTCATTGAAGATCTAACGAAAAAGCTTGAAGATCTTAATCACAAGTGTGATCGTCTTAAATTTGAAATCTCCACAGCAGCAACTGATGTTGATGCAAAGCAGGCAGCTTTTGATGCAGCACTGGGCAAACTCAATGAATCCGATGCTCGTATTGCAGCTTTAACTGAGCAACTTGCAGTCTCTGGACAGAACATCAAATCTGCAACTGCTGAAGTAGATCGCCTTACTACAGCAATTAATGAAGCAACTGCTGCAAAGTCACGCGATGAGAATGAACTCTCCATTGCTTCTAACCAGATGCAAAATCATGGTGAGATTGCCGAACCTGATCATGCTCATGCCGAATCTCTCCGTAATGAAGTATCGAATGCGCGTACGACAGAAGTTGAAGCCCGCCTTGCTGTGCGCACATCAGAAGAGCGCGTTGCATCAATTTCAGCACGCGCACTCGCGCTAGAAGAATCTGCTCGTGCAGAGCGTGAAGCATCTGAGCGCGCGGTATCTCGACGCGGCGCTCGTGCGCGCGGTGCAGTTATCTCTCAAGCAATTGCAGAGGCTGCATATGAAGCGTTGATTAATATTGAGCGTTCGATTGCAAAAGCACAGGTAGAGCGATCACGACTTGAGACTGCTCGCACCGATCGTGAAGGTGAGACTCTCACCGTGCGATCTCGTAACCGCGAACTCACTCAAGAACTTGATCAACTTACATCAAGCGTTCACCGCGATGAGATTGCTCGCGCTGAACAACGTATGCGCGTTGAAGCACTTCAAACCAAGGCTGTGGAAGAACTTGGTATTGATATCCCAACTCTGATCTCTGAATACGGCCCAGATAAGGATGTTCCTACATTTATTGAGACTGAATCTGGTGAAATTGTTGCAACTGAGCTCATTCCTTATCGCCGTGATCAACAAGAGAAGCGCCTTGCTGCAACTGAGCGCTCTCTGACTCTGCTTGGAAAGATTAACCCTCTTGCACTCGAGGAATACAACGCACTAGAAGAGCGTCTGAAATTCTTAGCTGAACAGCTTGAAGACCTTAAGCGCACCAAGAAGGATCTCCTGGACATCATCAAGGAAGTCGATGATCGCGTACAACAAATCTTCATGGAAGCTTATGAGGATGTGGCAGAACACTTTAAAGATATTTTTTCACGTTTATTCCCCGGTGGAGATGGTCGTCTAATCCTGACAAACCCTGATGATTTGCTCAACACTGGCGTCGATGTGGAAGCACGCCCTCCAGGAAAGCGAATTAAACGTCTCTCACTTCTCTCTGGCGGAGAGAAGTCTTTGACTGCTGTTGCGATGCTTGTTGCGATATTCAAGGCTCGCCCTAGCCCGTTCTATGTGCTCGATGAAGTTGAAGCAGCCCTTGATGATGTCAACCTCGGGCGCTTGCTCACAATCTTTGAAGAACTTCGCGAGAGTTCACAGCTGATCATCATTACTCACCAAAAGCGCACTATGGAAATTGCTGATGCGCTCTATGGCGTGACGATGCGCGGAGATGGTGTTACTGAAGTTATTTCGCAGCGCCTTCGCGAATCTGAAACTGCCTAGTTTTATCCGGGTGTAAGCGATGGGTCTCTTTAATCGGTTAATCGCCAAAGTTCGCGGCACATCGAGCGCCTCAGCACTCGATTGGAATGAGATCGAGGTTGAACTTCTTGCCTCTGATTTAGGTCCAGCACTTGTTAAAGAGCTGCTTGCAGCCGCCAAGAAGATGCGCGGTGATGATGCAGAAGGTGCAATAAAGGAGATCCTTGTATCAAAACTTTCCTCAAAGAATCGCACGATTAGCAGTGGCCTTTCCACAAATGTGATCATGGTCGTTGGCGTGAATGGAACAGGTAAGACCACATCGGTTGCAAAGCTGGCAACTCTTCTGCATAGCAATGGTGACTCTGTCACTTTGGCTGCGGCAGATACTTTTCGAGCTGCAGCGGTAGATCAACTCACCACATGGGGTGAGCGCATTGGTGTTGAAGTCATCGCTGGCAAGGAAGGTGCAGAGCCGGCATCTGTTGCATTCGACAGCGTTAAGCGAGCGGTTGAAATCGGTAGCAAGTATTTAATTGTTGATACAGCTGGACGTCTTCATAATAAGAGTGATCTTATGGATGAACTTGAGAAGGTTAAGCGCGTGATTGAAAAAGGAGCACCGCTTGCTGAAGTTCTCTTAGTTATTGATGGCACAACAGGTCAGAATGGATTAGCTCAAGCAAAGATATTTAGTGAAGCAGTGGAGGTGACAGGGCTGATTGTTACCAAGCTCGATGGAAGTGCCAGGGGCGGGGTTGCTCTCGCGATTGAAAGCGCCCTGGATATTCCGATCAAATTTGTTGGTACGGGGGAGTCTGCTGGGGATTTTGCCGCCTTTGAGCCCTATTCCTACATAGAAGGCCTGCTCGCGTAACCCGCTTGTAACAAATGGGGGCCTTTTGTGACCCCGCCTTAACCTGAGAAACCTTTCTCTGTAACCCAGCTGATGCATCTTTACGCCATCTCAACGACGAGTGTCCCTCATCTTTGGAAATGGATTTAGATATGGAAGACGTAGTTCTCAACGGCGGTGATACCGCGTGGATGTTAGCAAGTACTGCACTTGTACTTCTTATGACTCCAGGATTGGCATTCTTCTACGGAGGAATGGTTCGCACGAAGAGCGTACTTAATATGATGATGATGTCGATGGTGACTATCGGAATCGTCAGTGTGCTCTGGGTTATCTATGGCTTTGAATTAGCCTTTGGACATTCATCAGATTCACCATGGTTTGGTGGAATTGGATTAAGTGGCCTTGGTGGAATGGTTAATGACCTGACAAACAATGGTGGGGTTTATCCAATTCCAGTTCTCGTTTTTGCTGCATTCCAGTTGATGTTTGCAATCATCACACCTGCACTTATCTCTGGTGCTATCGCAGATCGAACAAAGTTCACGGCATGGGCTGTTTTCGTAACAATCTGGTCAACGGTTGTCTATTTCCCTGTGGCTCACTGGGTATTCGCATTCGGTAATAAAGTCGGCGATACAGTAACAAGTACCGGTTACCTTGCAGGTAAGGGTCTTGAGGACTTTGCTGGAGGAACTGCCGTTCACATCAATGCAGGTGCTGCAGGTCTTGCACTTGCCATCGTTCTTGGAAAGCGCATCGGATGGCGCAAGGAATCAATGCGTCCACATTCACTTCCACTTGTCATGCTCGGTTCTGGACTCTTGTGGTTCGGATGGTTTGGATTTAATGCAGGATCTTCCCTTGCTGCTAATGGCATTGCTGGCCTTGCATTTATGAATACTCAGGTTGCAACAGCTGGCGCAGTACTTGGTTGGTTGCTCGTTGAGAAGATTCGCAATGGTCATGCAACATCTCTCGGAGCAGCATCTGGTGCTGTAGCAGGTCTTGTTGCAATCACACCAGCATGTGCATTCGTAGCTCCATGGGCTGCCGTTGTTATTGGCCTCATCGCTGGAATCCTCTGCTCATTGGCGGTAGGACTTAAGTACAAGTTCGGCTTTGATGATTCACTCGATGTCGTGGGCGTGCACCTTGTCGGCGGTATCTGGGGATCACTTTCTATTGGTCTCTTTGGTACACACGTGGTCAACAGCATCGGTCTCGATGGAATCTTCTACGGTGGTGGAACTGCACTCCTTGGAAAGCAAGCAGTGGGCGTTGGTCTAGTTGCTGCGTACTCATTTATTGCAACTCTCATCATTGGTTTTGCGATTGAAAAGACAATCGGCTTCCGTGTCTCACGTGAGGTTGAAATCGAAGGCATTGACCTCAAGGAACATGCTGAATCCGCATACGAACTAGCAAGCTCATCACGTGGAGGTGCATCACTATGAAGTTGATTACCGCAATTCTCAAACCGTTTAAGTTAGATGAAGTAAAAGATGCTCTGCAAGCTGCAGGCATCACAGGTATGACTGTCTCGGAGGCCAGTGGTTTTGGTCGCCAGCGCGGACATACAGAGGTCTATCGGGGTGCGGAATACACCGTTGATCTTGTTCCAAAGGTCCGTCTTGAAGTTCTTGTTGACGATAAGGATGCGGCATCAGTAGTAGATGTCATTGTCAAAGCTGCGTCAACAGGTTCCATCGGAGATGGAAAGGTTTGGACTACGCCCGTAGATCAGGTTGTTCGTGTGCGCACGGGCGAAAAAGGACCTGACGCTATCTAAGTAGTGCAAACAAACTAAGATTGGCGATATGGGGACGAGAGAAAGACGCACGAGGTCTAACGAGGGCGACCTGCTTCTTTCTTCTCTCTTCAATGACAGTAGTGCCAATCCTGATGAGGTAGCTATCGCCGCGGTCGGAGGTTTCGGCCGCGGCGAACTCTCTCCAGGTTCAGATCTCGATATCGTCATTATTCACACCGGAGCACTTGATGAGAAAGAGTTATCTGGACTCGTCAATAAGATTTTCTACCCACTGTGGGATAAGAATGTAAAGATTGATCACTCTGTGCGTACGCGCTCTGAAATGCGAGATGCTGCAGAGGCTGATCTCAAAGTTGCTTTAGGTTTACTCGATATTCGTCTTGTCTGCGGAAATCCTGATTTAGTGGAAGCAGTTCAGGTGGATGCTCTGGAATCCTGGCGAAAGAACTCCAAATCCCGTTTGCCTGAATTAGAAAAATCATTATTAGAGCGCCACCAACGTGTGGGAGAGCTTGCATATCTACTAGAGCCAGATCTGAAAGAGGCACGTGGTGGATTGAGAGATATCACTACGCTGCGTGCAATCCATCGTTCATCTGTCATTGCTGTTCCTATTGAACGCATTAGCGTTGCTGAATCAATCCTTGCAAATGTCCGCGAAGCACTTCATGTGGTCAGCGGTCGCGATAAAGACAGACTTCTCTTTCAAGAGCAAGATAAAGTCGCAGAACATCTTGGTTATACCGATGCTGATGCGCTGATGAGTGATGTTGCACAGGCTGCGCGCTCTGTCGACTACTTATTGGACTCCACCTGGTATCGGATTAAACATAAGGGCAGAGAAGGAGCTGGGAGATTTCTTAAGAGAGTGCGTTCAACGCCTCTCTCTCGAGACATCACCATTTCCAATAAAGAGGTTGTAATAAGTGTGGATGCGGATTTTGCACTGGATCCAGTCACAGGGCTGCGTGCTGCAGCATCTGCAGCGCAATTAGGACTTCCTATATCTATGGATTCGTTAGAGCGACTCTCTGAAAGTTTGAGTGGCGGCATTGGATTACTTACCAATCCTTGGCCTCGCGATGCTCGCGAGAATCTGATCACTCTCATCGGTGCTGGTTCTTCCATGGTTCAAATCTTTGAAGCCCTTGATCAAGAAGAGATTATTTTCCATTGGATTCCAGAATGGAAAGCCGTTCGCTCATTGCCGCAGCGCAATGTTCTCCATCGCCACACAGTCGATCGCCATATGGTGGAAACAGCTGTGCAGGCAGCAGCACTGACAAGACAAGTACACCGTCCAGACATTCTTCTGTTCAGCGCGCTCTTTCACGATATTGGTAAAGGAACAGAGGAAGACCACTCAGATCGTGGCGAAAGACTTATTGAACCACTGGCCAAGCGCATTGGTTTTTCTGGCGAAGATGTTGAAACGATCAAGTTGCTGGTCAAACACCATCTTTTACTTTCTGCGACCGCAACACGTCGCGATCTTGATGATCCAGCAACTATCGCATCTGTTGTGGAGGTCATCCCCAACCTTCAGGTGCTTGAGCTATTACACGCGCTGAGTATCGCCGATGGTGAAGCAACAGGACGTACTGCATGGACTGATTGGAAGGCATCCCTAGTTGCTGAACTAGTAAAGCGCGTTGCATTAGCAATTACAGATAACACTGTTGCATTACAGCCTGAGCTCACAGAGGAGCAGCGCACAAAAGCGGATTCAGGAGTGCTGGCTGTCTCCATTGAAGATCGCGATAGTGTCTATGCAATTGAGATTGTTGTGCCGGATAAAACTGGCTTGTTATCTATTGTTGCTGGAGTGCTCAACCTCCTGCGTCTGGATGTGAGATCTGCGCGGACAAAATCCCATGGCAATTCAGCTGTGATGGAGTGGATTGTTATTCCAGACCCTCATGCGCCAACTCTGACTGTGAAAAACCTCCACCATGAACTTGAGGAAGCGCTACGCAATAAGAGTTCATTGGCTGCGCGCATTGCAGAACGCATCGAGGCATATGCACAGTTGCCGACTATTCCTGTTCCAGACCCAGTTGTTGAGACTTTCCTTGATGCAGCAACGGATGCCACCATTATTGAGGTGCGAAGCCATGACAGACCCGCACTTCTCTTTGGAATTGGTGACACAATCACACGTAGCAATATTGATATTCGCTCTGCAATCGTCACAACCCTTGGAGCAGAGGCAATTGATACCTTGTATGTCACAGAAATTGGTGGGGGGCCGCTCAGCCCTGAACGCGCAGAAGAAGTGGCAACCAGATTGCGCTCTGCCCTGAAGTAGAGTTCCACCACTATGTTCGACTCACTCTCCAGCAAATTCGCCGGCGCCTTCAGCGCTCTGCGTTCGCGTGGAAAGATTTCTGAGAAAGATATTGATGCCACAACAGCCGATATCCGTCAGGCGCTGCTTGAAGCCGACGTTGCACTCGAAGTAGTTGAGAGTTTTACGCAAGCAATTCATGAGAAATCACTTGAAGTTCTACCAACACTGCAGTCAGGAACGAATCAGGCGCAGGCAATCTTTGACGTTGTAAATAAGGAACTCACGCAGATTCTCGGTGGGGGAGCGCGACGCGTTCGCTTTTCTAAGAGCCCACCAACGGTCATCATGCTTGCTGGTCTGCAAGGTGCTGGTAAGACGACGCTTGCCGCAAAACTTGCCAAGTTCTATAAAGATCAGGGTGATACACCAATCCTTATTGCTTCCGATCTTCAGCGACCTAATGCAGTCAATCAACTCCAAGTTGTAGGTAAATCTGCAGGAGTTCCTGTCTTTGCTCCTGAACCAGGAAATGGTGTTGGCAATCCCGTCAAGGTTGCGCAAGATGGAATCGCATTTGCAAAGTCGAAACTTCACAACATTGTCATCGTTGATACCGCAGGCCGCCTCGGTGTTGATGAAGAGCTTATGAAGGAAGCGATTGCTATTCGCGATGCAGTTAAACCTGATGAAATTCTCTTTGTTGTTGATGCGATGATTGGTCAAGATGCTGTTCGCACAGCGAAGGCGTTCCAAGACGGTGTGGGTTTTGATGGTGTAGTTCTTACCAAGCTCGATGGTGATGCACGAGGCGGTGCGGCACTTTCGATTGCAGCACTTACTGGTCGTCCAATTATGTTTGCATCAACAGGTGAAAAACTTAGCGATTTCGATATCTTCTATCCAGAACGTATAGCATCTCGCATCCTTGGTATGGGTGATGTTGCAACTCTTGCCGAACAAGCAAAGAAAGCATTTGATGGAGATTCGGCAAAGAAGCTCGAAGAGAAATTTATTGCAGGAGAAGACTTCACACTCGATGATTTCCTTGAACAAATTGAGGCGATGTCCAAGATGGGCTCGATGGGTAAGTTGCTGGGGATGTTGCCTGGTGCAGGTCAGATGAAGAAGCAGATAGATAACTTTGATGAATCAGAGATCACTCGCACTAAGGCGATTGTGCAGTCAATGACGCCACTTGAACGTCGAGATTTGAAAGTGCTGAATGGTTCACGTCGCGCGCGCATTGCACTTGGTTCTGGTCGCAAAGTCTCTGATGTGAATGCTCTCGTGGATAAATTCTCAGCAGCTCAGAAGATGATGAAGCTGATGCGCAATGGTGGGGGAATGCCTGCTGGGATGGCGCTACCTCCAGGAATGCCGCCGATGCCGCAAGGGCCCAAGAAGGCTGCCCCGATTCAGAAGAAGAAGTCGAAGTCTGGAAATCCCGCTAAACGAGCGTTGGAAAACGGCTGATTTCCACATTGTGAGCGTAACTGGCAAGATTAGCCACCTGTTACAGGGCCCTCTACCCCGGTAACAATCCAATCCACAGTTGGACCTCTTGGCTACGCACCCCGCTGTAGCAAATTGGTACGACACACTTTTTAGGAGCACTACTTCTTTGTCTACAAAAATTCGTTTAATGCGCATGGGAAAAATTCGCACACCTTATTTCCGCATTGTTATTACAGATTCACGCAAAGCACGTAACGGACTCTCTATTGAAGAGATCGGTCGCTACGTCCCAGGACAAGAGCCATCAATCATCGAAGTTAATTCAGAGCGCGCTCTGTATTGGCTCGGCGTTGGCGCACAACCATCAGAGGCTGTAGAGGCGCTTCTGAAGGTGACTGGCGATTGGCAGAAGTTCAAGGGTCTTCCAGGAACTGAAGGCACTCTTCGATTTGCAGCTCCAAAGCCTGCAAAGAGCGTTGCATATGAAGCAGCTGTTAAGGCTGCTGCTGCAGAACCTGCAGAAGGTGCAACAACTTTGAAGAAGAAGGCGCAAGAGAAGCTTGCTGCTAAGTCAGCACCAGTTGTTGAAGAAGCTGTAGTTGAGGCACCTGTTGCTGAAGCTGTCGCTGAAGAAGTAGTGGTTGAAGCACCTGTTGCTGAAGCAGTAGTTGAAGAAACTCCTGCAGTAGAAGCTGTTGCTGAAGAAGCACCTGTAGCGGAAACTCCTGCTGAATAATGATTGATGAAGCTCTCGAACATCTCGTAAAGGGAATCGTTGATAACCCTGACGATGTCAATGTGAAGGAGAAGACACACCGTCGTGGCACAACGCTCGAAGTGCGTGTTAATCCTGACGATATCGGCAAGGTAATCGGTCGTAATGGACGTACAGCAAAGGCGCTTCGCACAGTCGTAAGCGCACTTGCTGGTCGCTCAGTACGTGTCGATCTCATCGATACCGACGAGGTTCGTTAACTCTTTAACACCCATGAAATTAAACGTGGGCCGCATCGGTAAAGCTCACGGAATTCTTGGTGAAGCAACTATCGAAGTCCGAACAGATGAAGCAGAAGATCGCTTCGCTATCGGCGCAGTCTTACAGACAGAAAACCACGGTGAATTAACCGTGGTTTCTGCACGTGTACACAACGGAATCTTGTTGCTTGGCTTTGAAGGAATAGAAGATCGCAACGCCATCGAAGCATTTCGCAATGAACTTCTCTATACCGATGTTGATATCGATGCTCCAGGAGTTGATGAAGATGATTATCACGTCCTTCAGCTCGTGGGCTGCAAAGCCTTCCTCGTCGACGGTGATGAGTTCGGCGTCGTGAGCGATGTGCTTAACCTTCCTGGCCAAGATGTCTTATCCATTAAGACTGCAACGGGTGAAGTACTTATTCCATTTGTTCGCCAATTGGTTCCAGTCGTCGATATTAAGAAGAAGACGATGACAGTGATTCCGCCAGAGATTGCCGGGAGTATCTGATGAAGATTGATGTCATCTCGATATTTCCTGAATACCTCTCGCCATTGAAGTTATCTCTGCTCGGTAAAGCGCAGAGCGCAGGTCTTGTTGATATTGCAGTGCACGATCTTCGCGCACAGACTAATGACAATCACAACACAGTCGATGACACTCCTTATGGCGGTGGAGCTGGAATGGTGATGTTGCCTGAGGTGTGGGCAAAGACAATCGATTCTGTGATTGCCGATGGCGCTGATCTGATTATCCTCACTCCAGCAGGTAAGAAGTTCAATCAGAAAATGGCTGAGAGTTTCTCATCATCTGCGCAACTGATCTTTGCCTGTGGTCGCTATGAAGGCATTGATGATCGCGTGCGCCAGTATTACTCGCAGCCAGAATTACAATCACGCAATATTCGCGTGCATGAAGTCTCTATTGGCGACTATGTACTTGGAGGGGGAGAAGTTGCTTCCATGGTCATGATTGAAGCAATCACCCGTCTGATTCCAGGTGTCCTTGGAAATCCAGAATCGCTGGCGGAGGAGTCACATAACAGTGAGGGATACCTTGAATATCCGAATTTTACTAAACCGCAAGAATGGCGTGGAATTTCGGTCCCTGACATTCTTTTGAGTGGTAACCATGCCGAAATTGCGAAATGGCGCACACAACAGGCGCAAAAACGGGCAGAAGATAATCTTTAACTCGCAAGTAACCGAGTGACTACCGTACTGTTGCGCCCATGAGCGAAGAGTCCAACCGCATTCAGTCACGTCTTATCCGTGATCTTGAACCCGTTGTTGCAGTTGAGCTCGAACGCCACCTCTCAGTTCAGAAGAACTGGTATCCCCACGAATATGTCCCATGGTCTGAAGGCCGCGATTATGCCGGTCCTCTCAATGGCGATGCATGGGAAGCAAAAGATTCACGTCTGACTCCTGTTGCTCAGGACTCACTCATTCTCAATCTCCTGACAGAAGATAATTTGCCGAGCTACCACACTGAAATTGCTATCTCTATGGGTCGCGATGGTGCGTGGGGTAATTGGATTGAACGATGGACTGCTGAAGAAGCGCGCCACGCAATTGTGATTCGTGATTACCTGATGGCTACTCGTGGCGTTGATCCATATGTACTCGAAGATCTTCGTATGGCACATATGTCACTCGGGTATCAGACACCATATGAGAACGATATGTTGCACACCATTGCATACGTTTCATTCCAAGAACTTGCTACACGCATTTCACACCGCAACACTGGAAAGCTCTCTGATGATCCAATCGCAGAAGGCATGATGCAGCGCGTTGCACTCGATGAAAACCTTCACATGCTCTTCTATCGCAATACGCTGAGCGCGGCTCTGGATATGGAACCAAATGCTGCAATGCGAGCAATTGCGGATGTCGTCACTAATTTTGATATGCCAGGTGCGAATATGCCGGGCTTTGGTCGCAAGGCTGTGCAGATCGCACTCGCTGGGATTTATGATCTTCAGCAACACCTCGATGATGTTGTCGCACCAGTTCTTCGTGCTTGGAACGTCTTTGAGCGCACTGATCTCTCAGGTGATGGCCTCAAGGCACGTGAAGAGCTCAGCGCATTTATGGATGCGACGTATAAGACTGCTGCGACATTTAACGATAAGCGTGAAGTCCACTTCGAGCGTCAAATAGCTCGTGGTATTCAACCAATTCGCATCACCAACTAGACCTCAAATAAGATAGGTGCCATGACGCGCACATATCTGGTTGAGACCTACGGGTGTCAGATGAATGTGCACGATTCCGAACGCATCGCAGGGTTACTCGATGAGGCAGGGTTTTTACCAGTTCCTGAAGGTCAACAAGCAGATATTGTCGTCTTTAACACATGCGCTGTTCGTGAGAATGCAGATAATAAACTCTATGGAAACTTGAGTTTCTTAGCTCCCATTAAGAAGAAGAATCCCGCAATGCAGATTGCCGTTGGTGGATGTCTTGCTCAGAAAGACCAATCAATCATTCTCAAGAAAGCTCCCTACGTGGATGTTGTCTTTGGTACACATAATGTTGGCTCCCTTCCTGTGCTTCTAGAGCGTGCACGCATTGAAGAAGAGTCACAGATTGAAATTCTTGAAGCACTTGAGCATTTCCCATCCACGCTTCCGGCGCGCAGATTCTCAGCCTTCACCTCGTGGGTTTCAGTATCTGTAGGCTGCAATAACACCTGCACCTTCTGCATCGTGCCCACTTTGCGCGGGGTTGAAAAGGATCGCCCAGCAGTTGATGTGCTTACAGAAATGCGAGCATTGGTTGATCAAGGTGTCATTGAGATAACGCTGCTTGGACAGAATGTGAATGCATACGGTGTTGAATTCGGTGATCGTGGCGCCTTTGCAAAGTTACTGCGCGAAGCAGGCAAGATTGAAGGGCTCGAGCGTGTTCGCTTCATGTCACCGCACCCACGAGATTTCACAGATGATGTGATTGAAGTGATGGCACAGACTCCCAATGTGATGCCGCATCTGCATATGCCGCTTCAGTCAGGAAGCGATGCAATCTTGCAGACCATGAGACGCTCCTATAGAACAGATAAGTACTTGGGAATTTTGGAGCGAGTTCGAAGTGCAATGCCACAGGCCATGATTACAACTGACATCATCGTTGGATTCCCTGGTGAGACAGAAGAAGATTTCCAGGGCACTCTCGATATCGCAACGCAGGCGCGTTTTGCTGCTGCTTATACATATAAATATTCCATTCGTCCGGGAACTCCTGCTGGTGCGATGGAGAATCAAGTTCCTGAAGATGTTGTGGGCGAGCGATATACACGTCTGCATGAACATCAGCAGAAGATTTCACAATCAGTCAATGAAGAAGCTATCGGGACAACACATCGTGTTATGGTCTCTGAAATTGAAGGTCGACGAGATGAAGCGCAATCTCGCATGACGGGCCGCTCAGAAGACTTTAGATTGGTTCACTTCAGCAGCGATACAGATGCTCGTCCTGGAGATTTTGTGGATGTGAAGATTTCACAGAGCTCTGCCCACTACTTGATTGGTGATTCAGTCGCAGTTCATCGCACTCGCGGGGGAGATGCTCATGCAGCACGCACGGCTCCTGCCTCAACATCCCTTGGTATGCCGAAAGTTCGTGCATGAGCAAAGTGATTGTTATTTGTGGTGCAACAGCCACAGGCAAGAGTGATATCGCAATTGAAGTAGCACAAGAGCTAGGTGCTGAAATCATCAACGCAGATTCCATGCAGCTCTATCGAGGCATGGATATCGGAACTGCAAAACTTAACGTGGAAGAGCGCAAGGGGATCCCACATCACCTTCTCGATGTTCTCGATGTCAGTCAGGATTCCACCGTCGCTTGGTATCAGGATCAGGCACGCGCTGTGATTACAGAGATTCATGGTCGAGGTAAAGATGCAGTGATTGTTGGTGGCACTGGGCTCTACATCAAAGCAATATTGGATGATTTGAACTTCCCCGATACAGATCCAGAAGTTCGAGCAAAGCTAGAGGCTGAGTTAGCAGAATTTGGAGCTGCTGCACTCTTTACCCGTCTTGAAGAGTTAGATCCTGCTGCAGCACTTGCTATAGATCGCGCTAATACAAGGCGCGTTATTCGAGCACTCGAAGTTATTGAAATTACGGGTATGCCATTTACTGCAAACCTGCCTCGAGAAGATAGTTCGAAATATCCCGATGCCTTGCAATTTGGACTAGTTATGGATCGTGAGCATTTGCGAGAGCGAATTGATCAGCGCGTGGATCGCATGTGGGATGCAGGCTTTGTTGATGAAGTGGATCGATTAATCACGCAAGGAATTGGTAATGGCAGCACGGCTCAGCGCGCTCTTGGGTATACACAAATCATTGCAATGAGAAGTGGCACAATGACTGAAGAGGAAGCGAAAGAGGATACAAAGCGAGCAAGTAGGCAATATGCCCGTCGCCAGGAGACCTGGTTCTCTCGAGATGCTCGCATTCAGTGGGTAGCACAGCACCAACCTCGTCTTGAAACTATCCTCCAGAAGATAAACTCATAACATCATGACGCATCCAGTAATTGGCACATATGGCCACGGAACCGAGAATGACTTTGTCCTCATTTTTGACCCAGAAAATGGTGTCTCTATTACTGAATCACAGATTGCTGCAATCTGTAATCGCGCCACTGGAATTGGTGCGGATGGGCTTATCCGCATTGTGAAAAATGATGGCAAATGGTTTATGGATTACCGCAATGCTGATGGTTCAATCGCTGAGATGTGTGGCAATGGAATTCGTGTGATGGCGAAATATCTTGTCACTCGCGAAATTCAACCTGAAGGAATCTTTGCCATTGATACCAGGGCTGGAATCAAGCATTTGCGTGTGCCAATGGATGGAGATATCTCAGTGAATATGGGTCATGTCACTGATGAGATGGAAGAGATTGAAGCCAGCAATAACGGCCATACCTGGAGTGGATACAACATCAATGTGGGCAATCCACATGCAGTTGTCTTTGTGGATTCATTAAAAGATGTTGGTTCACTTGCTGAAGCACCTGCGGTATCTCCTGCTTCCTCATATCCTGAAGGCGTTAACGTTGAATTTGTTGAGATCCTGCCGAACTTTGAAGCGAAGATGCGGGTGCACGAACGTGGAAGTGGTGAAACACGTTCATGTGGCACTGGAACGTGCGCGGTTGCACTTGCTGCAACCCTAAAGACACATGGAAAACTTCCATCGCGATGGACTATCTACCCACCGGGTGGACGCTTGATTGTTGATATTGATGGCCATTCCAATGCCACATTGACTGGACCTGCCGTCATTCTTGAAGATCACGACCTCACAAAGTTCTTGGCGTAATGACAACTCCTGAGGACGGCTACGACAAGTTATTCGATGAACTCTTACGTGAGAGTGCTCGCGCTGCCGCTGATTTTGATTACGATGAAAGTGATTTTCAAGAAAACGACCAGCAAGAGCTCTCAGACCGTAATGCACTACGCCGCATCAAAGGTTTCTCTACGGAACTTCAAGATATTTCTGAGGCTGAATATCGACAGCTCCAATTAGAGCGAGTTGTGTTAGTGGGTGTGTGGACTGAAGGAACTGCTGAGATGGCAGAGAATTCCATGGCAGAACTCAAGGCACTTGCTGAGACAGCCGGTTCTGAAATTATGGATGCACTTATTCAAAGACGCGATAAACCAGATCCTGCAACATATATAGGTTCTGGAAAGCTCATTGAACTGCGTCAGATTGTTGTGGCAACAGGGGCCGATACCGTGGTTTGTGATGGTGAACTTTCTCCTGCTCAGCTACGCACTTTGGAAGATAAGTTAAAGGTGAAGGTTGTTGATCGCGTTGCGTTGATTCTCGATATTTTTGCTCAGCATGCAAAGAGTAAGGAAGGTAAGGCGCAGGTTGAGCTTGCGCAGATTGCCTACCTTCTTCCACGTCTTCGCGGCTGGGGTGATTCACTTTCGCGCCAGGTGGGTGGTCGCGCAGCAGGTGGAGCAGGTATTGGTGGTCGTGGACCTGGTGAAACCAAGATTGAAACTGATCGTCGTCGTATTCGCGACAAGATGGCGAAGTTGCGCCGTGAAATTGCTGAGATGAAAGTATCTCGCGATACGAAGCGTCAAGAACGTAAGCGTTTCAATATTCCATCGGTTGCAATCGCTGGTTATACCAACGCTGGAAAATCATCACTGCTCAATGCGCTGACAGGTGCAGGGGTACTTGTTGAGAACGCACTCTTTGCAACTCTGGATCCAACAGTGCGTAAGTGTGAGACAGCAGAGGGACGGGTCTACACACTCTCAGACACCGTTGGTTTCGTGCGACACCTTCCACATCAATTAGTCGATGCATTTAAATCAACGCTTGAAGAAGTATCTGGCGCAGATCTCATTGTTCACGTTGTTGACGGTTCGCACTCTGATCCCTTTGAACAAATTCGTGCGGTCAGACAAGTCATTACTGAAATTGGCGGGGGAGACATCCCTGAAATCATCGCAATCAATAAGGTGGATATTGCAAGCCCTGATGTTGTGATGGAGATTTTGCGTAGAGAACCGAACAGTTATGCATTCTCAGTCCGCTCCGGATTTGGTGTTGATGGATTAGTTCACGCAATTGAAAAATCACTGCCACATCCGAGTGTTGAAATCACAACTGTGATTCCATATAAGCGTGGCGATCTTGTGAGTGCTATCCATGAGCATGGGGAAATCCTTAGTGAAGAACATCTGGCTGAGGGCACCGCAATCCACGCCTATGTTGATGGTGGGCTGGCAAAAGCGATTGAAATTGCCACTTCAAAGCAGGAATAAAGGCGACACGCCGTTGGTTGTATGGTCTATAAAGGTGAGAATGCGCAACTATTCGCGCATGTCGGGTAACTTCACCCGCTCATAAGAGATCTATGGAAGCGAGGTGATAGCAGTGGCAACAGATTACGACACACCCAGAAAGACCGACGAGGAGCTTCACGAAGAATCGTTAGAAGAACTCAAAGCTAAGCGCGTTGATGCACAATCAGGACAGATTGATGTTGATGAGGCAGAAGCTGCAGAGAATCTTGAACTTCCAGGAGCAGACCTTTCGGGGGAGCAACTAGCAGTTCGAGTTGTTCCAGTTCAATTAGATGAATTCACCTGTTCACGTTGTTTCTTGATTCATCACATCACGCAACTTGCTAAGGGCGAAGGCGCTAAAGCAATTTGTAAAGAGTGCTCGTAAGTTCTTCAGATTTTCTAGAACTTACCAACCAATACGGAGTGGAATCACGTTTATCCTTAAGCGTGATTTTCACACCCGTTGGAATCCAAAATTTGATCGCTAAATAAGCTGCTGGATCTGCTTCTCGGGTCCGTAGAAGTCTCATTTCATCCTTGGTCAGCAGCTCAACCTTGTCGAGGAATTTCAACTCGATATGCGCGCGTCCAATCCGTAACTCTTTCTCATCAATAACGATCTCTGAACGTGCGGAGAAGGCGATGCCAACTAATCCGATGGTTGCAGCGAGCCAAGCAATAAAGGCGCTTTGATTATCAAAAGCTGCCCAGATTGCAATGACGAGGGAGAGTAAAAGGAAATAGATGAAGGCGAGAAGCCACAGTGGGGGACGTATCACTTCTTTAAAGGCCACGAGGGCTAGGTTATCGTGCAAATCATCAAGTAACCTAGCCACATGAGTCGCGTTGCAAGTACTTCGCCTCCTAATGGAGCGCAGATTCCAGAGCGCCATCCACTTTCACCGAGTACCGGATCACAGATTCCATCGCACTTCAAACATTGTTTTGGTTGCGGAGAACTACATCCAACAGGTCTGCATCTTGTCGCACATGTCGGACAGGGCGCAGACATCACTGCAGAATTTGTAGTTACTGAAAATCATCAAGGCGCGCCAGGCTTGGCACACGGTGGTCTTCTCTCACTAGCATTCGATGAAGCACTCGGAAAATTGATGTGGTTACTTCGCGCACCTGCTGTTACTGCTCGACTCGAAACAGATTTTCTTAAGCCGGTTCCAATCGGAACAAAGTTATATATCACCGCGCGCATTACAGGACAGGTCAGCCGCAAGGTGTATTCAGAGGCAGAAGGTCGCTTAGGTGGACCTGATGGTGAGATTGCAGTGCGCGCAGCATCGCTCTTTGTCATTGTGCCGATGAAACACTTCCTTGAGAATGCTCCAGCTGAATATATGGAAGCGCTGCGCAAGAATCCAGAACTACTTTCCTTTGTCGATCCAGAGTTTGATATCAACCCATGAGCGATTTTCAAGTATTAATCAAGCGCCTTGATCCAGATCTTCCACTTCCTCGGTACTCAAAAGGTGGAGATGCAGGTGCAGATATCGTCTCTCGCATCGACATCACGTTAGCGCCAGGTGAGCGCGCACTTGTGCCGACGGGAATCTCTATCGCACTGCCTGACGGGTATGTGGCACTTGTTCATCCCCGTTCTGGCCTTGCCATCAAGCATGGTGTCACGATGGTCAATTCACCAGGAACTGTTGATGCGGGCTTTCGCGGAGAACTGCAATGCATCATGATTAATCACGACCCTAAAGAGAGCGTCACATTCAAGCGTGGAGATCGCATCGCACAATTAGTCTTTCAAAAAGTTGAGCGTGCACAATTTGTTGAAGTAGATGAGTTGCCAGGATCTGGTCGAGGCACTGGTGGTTTTGGATCAACGGGTCGCCAATGACACAACATGAAGATCGCGACAAAGTACTAGCTGCCTTCGGTGGCAAGAAGGGGCTGATTGACTCTGGTATTCCGGCAGTCATCTTTCTTGTGGTCTTCAATGTCACTGATCTCCTTAATAGTGCGCTCGTTGCAGCGGTGGCTTTTTCAGCAATTATCACCATCTTTCGCTTGGCTCGTCGCGACACGATTCAACATGCACTCAGTGGGTTAATTGGCGTTCTTATCTGTGCTTGGTTTGCAAACCGCACAGGAAATGCGAGCGATCTCTATATTCCTAAACTGCTCACCAACCTTGGATATGGAACTCTCTATCTCGTAGGAAACCTTGCAGGATGGCCGATTCTTGGTTTGATGTTGGGACCAATCTTGGGAGAGAACCTCAAATGGCGAAATCATCCTGAAAGAAAGCGTGCTTACACGCTGGCAAGTTGGTTATGGGTTGCCATGTTCTTTACGCGCATCGCTGTTCAGTATCCGATTTATCGCAGTGGAAATGTCAATCTGCTGGGAACAGTGAACTTGGCTATGGGTTACCCACTCTTTATCGCAACTGCATATGGTTCATGGATGGTGCTTAAAAATGCACCCAAACTACCTACTGAGCAATAAAGCAGCCCTTAATAAGATCTTCAGCAGTTGCTGATGCAACAAAGAGAAGTTCATCTCCTGCAATAAATACATCACTTGGCGCTGGCGCAATGACTCGACCATCACGAACGATTGCAGCAAGGGAGGCATCATCAGGAAGAGTCACCTCTTCAACAGTTTTTCCAATGCATGTTGATGAGTCAGGAAGTGTGAGTTCAACAAGATTTGCTTGACCTTTTCGGAAAGAGAAGAGACGAACAACATCGCCAACGCTAACTGCCTCTTCTACCAGCGCTGCAATGATGCGAGGAGTTGATACAGCAACATCTACACCCCAGGATTGATCAAAGAGCCATTCATTCTTTGGATGATTAATACGTGCAACAACGCGAGGTACACCATATTCAGTCTTACCGAGTAGCGATGCAACAAGGTTGACCTTGTCATCTCCTGTTGCTGCCACAAGAACCTGACAGGTGTTGAGCTGTGCGTTATCTAGGGATGCGATCTCGCAAGCATCAGCCATCAACCACTCAGCATCTGGAACAGAGTCTATTTTGAGAGCCTTAGGGTCACGGTCAATCAGTAGGACTTGATGACCATTATCAAGAAGTTCGCGCGCAATAGCACGACCAACATTTCCTGCTCCTGCAATTGCAATTCTCATTCTTTAAGCACCTGGCCCTTGTGTGAGAGCGGCTTCTGCTGTTGCCATCGCATCGTCGCGAATAGTCATGTGAACAAGGTCGCCATCTTGAAGAACTGTGTGTGGTTCAGGAATAAGACCTTCACCAAGTCGAGTCAGGAATGCAACACGTGCTTGTGAGGCAGATTCGAGTTCTGAGATTGGACGTCCATACCAATCCAGGTGAGGATGAACTTCAAGAAGTTGGACTGTGCCTGTTGCATCGCGCCATTCAGAGCGAGCACCACCTGGTGCAATACGGCGCAAGATTTGATCTGTTGCCCAGATAACTGTTGCAACTGTTGGAATTCCAAGGCGCTGATAAATTTCCGCACGGCCTGGGTCATAGATACGAGCCACAACATTGGTAACGCCATAACTTTCGCGCGCAACGCGAGCTGCCAGAATATTTGAATTATCGCCATTACTTACGGCTGCAAAAGCTTGAGCACCTTCGATTCCTGCCTCAAGCAAGGTATCGCGATCAAAACCAACTCCAACAATTGTGCGACCTTTGAAATCTGGTCCAAGACGACGGAAGGCTTCTTTTGCTTGATCGATGATTGCAACGGAATGGCCAGCAGCTTCAAGTTCGATGGCTAAAGATGAACCGACTCGACCGCAACCCATAATCACTACGTGCACAGGACTAACTTACTACTGCTGCCGAGAAAAATCTCCCTTAAGGCAAACTCGACTAGGCTTGGCTATATGTCATCCACGAAGAGAACAACCCTGGCCGTAGGGCAGAAAATCAGGGTGACAATTGAAAAAGTTGCCCATGGTGGCCATTTCATCGCTCGATTTGAAGGTGCAGTGATCTTCGTAAGACACGGGATTCCTGGAGAAGAATGCGATATCGAGATAACCAGCATAGGTTCTTCATTTAATCGAGCTGATGTTGTTGAAGTCATTACAGCATCTGGTGACCGCGTCAGCGCCCCGTGTCGATTTGCGCATCGAAGCGGCTGTGGGGGGTGCGATTTTCAACATATTTCACTTCCTCGCCAGCGTAATCTCAAGAGCGATGTGATCACAGAACAATTCTCGCGCATTGCAAAGATGGAAGTTGATGTTGAAGTGGAAGAGGTCTCAGGACCTCTGGGATGGCGAACTCGGTGTTCTGCAGTCACCACAAAAGCTGGAGCGCTTGGTTTCTATCAAGCTCGATCACACAAGATCATCCCGGTTGATGATTGCCGGATTCTCGTTCCGGAAATGCGATATTCAGAACTTGCCCAGCGCGGCGCTAAAGGTGATCAGCGCATTGAAATCTCAATTTCCAACACGGGTGAGAGAACAATTGCAACCGCAAACTCCCGCGATGAATCCCCACTGCGAATAAGCGATGGACCTACTGTTGCCCATTACACAGTGGATGAGAATTCATTTGAAGTAAGTCAAAAATCATTTTGGCAGAGCCATAAAGATGCACCTCGAGTACTTACGGATGCAGTATTGCAATACGCACAAGCACGAGAAGGTGATCATGTCCTTGATCTATACGGAGGAGTCGGTCTCTTTGCCGCAAGTTTCTTGACTCTGATTGGCGAAACTGGATCCGTTGATATTGTTGAAGGAAGCAAGAGCGCAACTGCCGATGCTTCACGAAACTTCGCAGGTAAGAACAATGTTCATATCCATACCGGTGATGTTGCACGGCTCATCACGCGCTTTTCACAAGCTGATGTCATTGTCTTGGACCCACCTCGTGAAGGTGCGGGCAAAGATGTCATCACGCACTGCGCCCAACTCAAGCCCCGAACTATCGTCTATGTTGCCTGCGACCCAGCAGCCCTTGCGCGTGATACCGGTTATCTACGTGATGCTGGTTACCAACTCGAATCCATGCGTGCATTCGATCTCTTCCCAATGACTCACCACATCGAATCTGTTGCAAAATTTGTGGCAAGTAAGGTATCTTGACGTCAAGATATCTCTCTTGAAAGAAGAAGCGCGATGAGCAAGAACTCACTTGGAACGAAGAAGAACCTCACGGTTGCTGGAAAAGATTATGAAATCTTTGATATCTCAACAGTCGATGGTGCAACAAACCTTCCGTTCTCACTCAAAGTCCTTCTTGAAAATTTGTTGCGCACAGAAGATGGCGCCAACATCACCGCCGATCACATCAAAGCTCTTGCTCAATGGGATCCATCGGTTGAACCAGATACTGAAATTCAATTCACACCAGCTCGCGTTGTCATGCAGGACTTCACTGGAGTTCCTTGCATCGTCGATCTTGCAACGATGCGAGAAGCCATCGTAGATCTTGGGGGAGACCCATCCAAGGTCAATCCGCTCGCTCCTGCCGAACTGGTTATCGATCACTCTGTTATTGCTGATGTCTTTGGAACGAAGGATTCGTTCGAGAAGAACACAGATATTGAATATGAACGCAACCGTGAGCGTTATCGCTTCCTGCGTTGGGGCCAGGGCGCCTTTGATGAATTCAAGGTTGTTCCACCTGGCACAGGAATCGTGCACCAGGTAAATATTGAATACTTAGCTCGCGTTGTTATGACTCGTACAGTCAACGGCGTATTGCGCGCATACCCTGACACTGTCGTGGGAACAGATTCACACACCACCATGGTCAATGGACTTGGTGTTCTTGGTTGGGGTGTTGGCGGCATCGAGGCAGAGGCAGCACTGCTTGGTCAGCCCGTCTCCATGCTTATTCCACGCGTTGTGGGATTCAAACTCTCAGGAGAACTTCCTGTCGGAACGACTGCGACAGATATGGCTCTGACCATTACAGAAATGCTTCGTAAGCACGGAGTGGTTGGTAAGTTTGTTGAGTTCTATGGTCCAGGTGTTGTCTCTGTACCGATGGCTAACCGCACCACTATTGGAAATATGTCGCCTGAATACGGTTCAACATGCGCCATCTTCCCAATTGATGAAGAGACACTTCGCTACCTGCGTCTTACAGGCCGCAGCGATGATCAAGTTAAACTTGTTGAGCAGTATGCAAAAGCTCAAGGCATGTGGCATGACCCATCTGTTTCTCCTCGATTCTCTGAAAATATCGAACTTGATCTTTCGACTGTGGTCTCATCCATTGCAGGTCCTAAGCGTCCGCAAGATCGCATCTCACTGACCGCATCAAAATCATCTTTTGAAAAGATTCTTCCTACCTACTTCTCAGATAAGACTGGCAAAGAGGCATATCCAGTCAAGGTTGGAGCCAAGGCCACAACGATTAAGAATGGCGATGTTGTTATTGCATCCATTACTTCTTGTACCAACACATCAAATCCTTCAGTCATGATCGGTGCAGCCCTGCTTGCAAAGAAAGCAGTAGAGAAGGGCCTAACGTCAAAGCCTTGGGTGAAGACCACTCTTGCCCCGGGATCTAAGGTCGTTACCGATTACTACGATCGCGCAGATCTGACCAAATATATGGAAGCTCTTGGCTTTAACCTTGTTGGTTATGGCTGCGTTACCTGTATTGGAAACTCAGGACCACTTCCGATCGAAATCAGTAAGGCAGTCAACGAGAACGATCTCGCAGTCACAGCAGTTCTTTCAGGAAACCGTAACTTTGAAGGGCGTATTAGCCCTGATGTAAAGATGAATTACTTGGCGTCACCTCCACTCGTAGTTGCTTATGCACTTGCAGGCACGATGGATCACGATTTTGAAAATGATTCACTGGGTAATGATAAAGATGGAAAGCCAGTACTTCTAAAAGATATCTGGCCGTCAGCTCAAGAGATTCAGTCAGTGATTGATTCTTCAATTTCATCAGAGATGTTTAAAAAGGATTACGCAACTGTCTTTGATGGCGATCATCGCTGGAAGTCACTTGATACCCCAACAGGGAAAACATTTGAGTGGGACCCTAAATCAACCTATGTTCGCAAACCTCCTTACTTTGATGGAATGCCAGCTGAACCTAAGCCAGTTACAGATATCACCGGAGCGCGCGTTCTTGCGATCCTGGGTGATTCAGTAACTACAGATCACATTTCACCAGCAGGAAATATCAAGGCTGATTCACCTGCTGGTAAGTACTTAGAGGCAAATGGAGTTGAGCGTAAAGACTTCAACTCATATGGCTCACGCCGTGGAAACCATGAAGTAATGATTCGTGGAACATTTGCCAATATCCGCCTTAAGAACTTGCTTCTCGATGGCGTTGAAGGAAGCTTCACGAAGAATTTCCTTAACAATGGCGAGCAGACAACAATTTATGATGCATCCGTTGCATATCAAGCAGCAGGTGTTGGTCTGATCATCCTTGCAGGTAAGGAATATGGATCTGGTTCTTCACGTGACTGGGCGGCAAAGGGCACAGCACTCCTTGGAGTTCGCGCAGTAATTGCAGAAAGCTTCGAACGAATTCACCGCTCCAACCTCATTGGTATGGGAGTTCTTCCATTGCAATTTACCAACGGAGAAAATGCTCAATCATTAGGGCTTAAGGGTGATGAGATATTTGCAATCACTGGAGTGATGGCACTCAATAGCGGAGGAATCCCAAAGGAAGTTACGGTGACTGCCGGGGATAAGACCTTCACTGCCAAGGTACGTATCGATACGCCAGGAGAGGCTGATTACTATCGCCACGGCGGCATCATGCAATACGTTCTGCGTCAGCTCCGTGGCTAATCTAGACTGCCTCCATGCTCGAATCAATCAAGAGTCCTAGCGACCTCAAAGCGCTCAGCCTTGAACAGCTGGGTCAACTTTCTGAAGAGATTCGCCAATTCCTCATTACTCAAGTCTCAAAGACTGGTGGGCACTTAGGTCCCAATCTTGGTGTTGTTGAGCTAACAATCGCTATTCACCGCATCTTTGATTCGCCGAAAGATGTTGTTCTCTTCGATACTGGTCATCAATCCTATGTTCATAAGATTCTGACAGGGCGCGCAGATCAGTTCGACAAGTTGCGTCAACGCGGGGGAATTGCCGGATATCCAAACCGTAGTGAAAGTGTTCACGATGTGATTGAGAATTCACATGCATCTACCGCACTCTCATGGGGCGATGGAATTTCACGTGGCTTCTCCCTTACTGGCCAATCAGATCGCCACGTTGTCGTAGTCGTAGGAGATGGCGCACTCACAGGTGGAATGTCGTGGGAGGCCCTCAATAACATTGCAGCAGCCATCGATAGAAATCTCATCATCGTCGTTAACGACAATGAACGTTCTTACTCACCAACTATTGGTGGAGTAGCAACATATCTTTCAACACTTCGTGTCACACGCGGTTATGAGCGCTTTTTGGATTGGGGCAAAGAGGTTCTTACAAAGACTCCTGTCGTGGGAAATCCCATCTATGAAACTCTTCACGGTGTAAAAAAGGGCATCAAAGACATCATTGCGCCACAGGGAATGTTTGAAGATCTTGGTCTGAAGTATGTCGGGCCTATCGATGGACATGATGTTGCAGCCATGGAGCGCGCCCTTGTTCAAGCTAAAGAATTTGGTGAACCAGTTCTTCTACATGTCATTACTGAAAAAGGTAAGGGACATAAGCCGGCAATTGAAGATGAAGCTGAGAAATTCCACGCTGTTGGAATCGTAGATCCTGAGACTGGCACCCCACTTGGTAAATCAGTAACCACCTGGACCAGCGTTTTTTCTGACGAACTAGTCGCCCTTGGCCATGAACGCACAGATATTGTGGCAATTACCGCTGCAATGCTTGGGCCGACCGGTCTTGATAAATTTGAAGCAGCATTCCCAGATCGCACTATCGATGTTGGTATTGCAGAACAACACGCTGTGACAAGTGCTGCAGGTTTGGCATTTGCAGGACTACATCCTGTTGTGGCCGTCTACTCAACATTCTTAAATCGTGCCTTTGATCAGATGTTGATGGATGTTGCACTCCACAAGGCGGGTGTCACCTTCGTTCTTGATCGCTCAGGTGTTACCGGAGATGATGGTCCTTCACACAACGGCGTGTGGGATCTGGCACTAACAGGAATCGTGCCGACTATGCATGTTTCTGCTCCTCGCGATGCAGCCAGACTTCGTGAAACGTTGCGCGAAGCTGTTGAAATTTCTGATGCGCCATCTCTAGTTCGTTTTCCAAAGGGTGCTGTACAAAGTGATATTCCTGCATTTGAACGACGCGATGGAATAGATGTTCTCTATCGCGGTGAGAGTGCAGATGTTCTTCTTGTCAGCATTGGTTCGATGGCTGCAATTGCAGTAGAAGCTGCTTCACAGGCATATCGTGAAGGTGTTGGAGTCACGGTGATTGATCCTCGTTGGGTCAAGCCACTTCCACAATCCCTGATCACTATGGCCCAGCGTTATAAGAGCGTTGTCGTACTTGAAGATGGCATTCGCCATGCAGGTATCGCAAGTTCCATCTCTGAAATGTTCCGTGAAGCAGGACTTAATGTTGCGCTGCACAGCATCGGCGTCCCACTTGAATTCATTGAGCACTCAAAGCGCGCAGAAGTCCTAGAAGATCTTGGAATTACTGCTCAGAAGATTTCACGCGACATTGTCGAGTGGAGTTCTACTGGGGAAGAGATGCAATTCCCGGCGCATGAAAACGCTGACCACAAACAGACTCGCTAATACCTTCACGATCTAAATACGGCAAGATTCCGCCGAGATGCATCGGCCAACCAGCACCCATCAACATACAGAGGTCAATCTCTGCAGGAGTTGATACAACGCCTTCATCGAGCATCATGCGGGCTTCCTCCGCTAGAGCCTTGAGCGCTCGAGCGCGAACCTGTTCAGCATTTGATGGAGTAGTTCCCTTATGCACAAGTGCAAGTGCTGCAGGGTTTGGTCCAAATGAACCGTCTTCGTTCTTCATATAGAAAGTTTTAACGCCTTCCTTGACCATCGCCTGCATCGTTGGAGAGATGCGATAGCGAGGCCCAAGATTTGCATTCAGCGTCTCTGAAACATGGAGTGCAACGCCTGGGCCAACAAGGCCCAGGAGTTCAAAGGGAGACATAGGAAAACCAATACTGCGCATCGCATTATCAGCAGTTGCTGGATCTGTTCCTTCATCGACTGCATCGGTGATCTCGCCCATAAAGCGAGTAAGAAGGCGGTTTACCACAAAGCCCGGTGCATCTTTGCAGATGATCATCGTCTTCTTGAGTTCTTTGCCGATACTCACAGCTGTTGCAGTAGTTGCATCATCTGTCTTTGATGTGCGAGCAACTTCAAGAAGTGGCATCACAGCAACAGGGTTGAAGAAGTGGAATCCCACAACGCGCTCAGGATGTTCAAGTCCCTCGCTCATGCGCTCAACAGAAAGGGATGAAGTATTGGTTGCAAGAACGCATTCAGGTCCGACTATTTTCTCAAGCTTCTTAAAGAGATCTTGCTTTAGGGAGAGCTCTTCGAAGATTGCTTCAATGATGAAGTCACAGCCGGCAAAGACTTGCTGATCAGAGGATCCGATAATAAGTAGTGAGAGACGCCCAGCAGATTCTGCGCTCATGCGCTTTTTCTCAACGAGCTTTGCAAGTTCATTCTTGACCCATGCAACGCCCTTATCGGCGCGCTCTTGGTCAATATCAGTCATTACAACAGGACACTTGAGATTGCGAAGCAATAGGAGGGCAAGTTGTGATGCCATGAGACCTGCACCAACAACGCCGACGCGTGAGACCTTGCGAGCAAGTGCTGGCTTTGGAGCACCTTCTACCTTCTTACGCTTCTTCTGAATCACATTAAATGCATAGAGGGATGCACGAAGAGGATCTGACATGGTCAGATCAGCAAGTGCGACATCTTCTGCATCAAAGCCCTGAGCGCGGGTATTGGTTCTAGCTGCAGCAATTAGTTCCAGCGCTCTCATAGGAGATGCAATCTCTGCGCCACCATACTTCTTAAGAGCTGCTTCGCGACCAGCTGCAAGTGCTGAATCCCAGGCAGGATCGTTTGAATAATCCTTGCGCTCTATTTTGGTTGCACCACTTAAGACTGATGCAGCAAATGCGACAGATTTTTCAAGAAAATCAGCGGGTGCATAGACGGCGTCAACGATGCCAAGGCCGAGGGCATCCTTAGATTTCATCATTGTGTTGTTATTGAGTGCGTTGCCGATAATGATTTGAACAGCGCGCTCTGGGCCAATTAACTTAGGAACAATCGTTGCTCCACCCCAGCCAGGAACGAGTCCGAGGAAGACCTCAGGCAATCCGGTGAGTGCTGTTGCAGATAATGTGCGGTAGTTACAGTGAAGTCCCACTTCGAGTCCGCCACCAAGGGCTAGGCCATTGATAAATGCGAAGGTGGGAATTCCAATTTCATCGAGACGACGAAATACATCGTGTCCGAGCTTTCCAATGGCTAGTGATTGCTCGCGCTTACTCAAGAATGAGAGCGCTGATAGATCAGCACCTGCTGCAAAGATAAATGGCTTGCCTGTGATTGCTATGGCAGCTGGTTTGCGCGATGCCGCATCGGTAATTGCAGCATCAAGTGCTGCAAGTGATTGTGGGCCAAAAGTATTGGGGCGGGTGTGATCAAGCCCGTTATCGAGAGTGATGAGAGCCAGTGTGCCTTTAAATCCGAAGGGGGAGAGGTCTACATCGCGAACTAATGCGTTGGTAACAACTTCTTCCGGAGCACCTTCTGGGAGTTGGGTAGCTGTAGTCATTACTTCTTACCTCCAACAAAGTGTGGGTTCTCCCAAATGATTGTGCCGCCCATACCAAGGCCAATACACATTGTTGTAATTCCGTATCGCACATCAGTCTTCTCTTCAAAGGTGCGCGCCAAATTGAGCATCAGGCGAACGCCAGATGATGCAAGGGGATGGCCAACTGCGATCGCACCACCATAAGGATTCACGCGAGGATCATCATCTGCGATTCCAAAATGATCGAGGAATGCAAGGACCTGCACAGCGAATGCTTCATTGACTTCAAAGGCGCCGATATCTTCAATCGTTAAGCCTGCTTTACTCAAGGCCTTAATCGTTGAAGGAACGGGTCCATATCCCATGACCTCTGGTTCAACGCCAGCGAATGCAAATGTGACCATGCGAGCTTTGATCGTTAGACCAAGTTCTTTCGCCTTATCTTCACTAGCAAGAAGAGCTGCAGTTGCACCATCGTTAAGTCCTGAAGAATTTCCTGCAGTGACGCGACCCGCTGGACGAAATGGAGTCTTAAGACCAGCAAGACCTTCCATTGTTGTTGTGGGGCGAGGTGCTTCATCAATAGTTGCAATACCCCAACCAAGTTCTGGGCTGCGTGCAGCTGTGGGAATAAGATCGCGTTGAATCTTTCCATCGGCATATGCCTTGGCAGTCTTCATCTGAGAGGCAAGTGCATATGCATCTGCGCGCTCCTTCGTTAAGTGTGGAAAGCGATCATGGAGACGCTCTGCAGTTGCACCCATTGCGAGCGCATCTTGTTCCACCAACTTCTCAGCCAAGTAGCGAGGATTAGGATCCATAAGCTCGCCCATCGGGTGATTGCCCATATGTTCAACGCCGCCTGCGATTGCAATATCGATTGCACCCATAGCAATTGCTCCTGCAACAGTTGTCGTTGCAGTCAAAGCTCCAGCACACCAGCGATCGATGGAATATCCAGGAACAGTCTTAGGTAATCCAGCAAGCAGTGTTGCACTACGACCAATATTCATTCCCTGATCACCAGTCTGCGTTGCAGCAGCGATGGCGACATCATCGATAGATGCAGGATCAAGCTTGGGGTTGCGCTCTAAGAGCCCTCGCATTGCGCGGACCATAAGGTCATCGGCGCGAGTGCCTGCATACATACTTCCCGCCTTACCAAAGGGGGTGCGGACGGCATCGACGAGAACAACAGAGCGGATCTGTGAAGACATAGAACTTCCTTCGCTGGTGAGTATGTTTCAAAGGTTACTCGCCAGTAGGGCAAAAGGCTATGCGTTCTGAAGAGTTTTTACCTTTGCAGGTGTGAGATAGGTAGCGATAGTCAGAGCTAGGTAGGCGACCCACACGATGAGTTGAAGCCATGAAGTCGTTGTATCGAAGCCGATAGTGCCTGCAAGTAAGGATGCGATAAATGAATCCTTGCCCATCCATGAAGTGATATCCCATGCAAAGGCATCAGGGCCTGGAAGGAAACCAAACTCCTGGAATTCGTGGACTCCATAGGAGAGAACTCCACCTGCAACAACGATCAGAGCCACACCTGAGTAGGTGAAGAACTTACCAAGATTGAGTTTGACCGAGCGGTTATAGATTCCATAACCAAGAGCTACAGAAGTTGCAAGGCCCAGGACGAGTCCGAGAGTTGCAGTTGAGAAGGCACCAACAGTTTTAAAGTTTGTATAGAGAAAGAGTGAGGTTTCAAGACCTTCACGGGCTACTGCAAAGAATGCAAGAGTTCCCATAGAGAGTGCGCCAGCTGCAACGGCAACTTCTGCCTTGCCATGGAGTTCATCGCGCAAACCACGTGCTGTGCGCTTCATCCAGAAGACCATCCATGTCACCATGGCAACAGCTACGAAAGAGGTTGTTCCTGCAAAGAGTTCTGCGCCTTTTGTGGAGAGCTCTGCCGATGTATAGGAGAGGAAGGCACCAAGTGCCAGGCTCGCGCTCACTGCAAGGAATACACCAGTCCAGAGGGCGCGAAGGTGATGTCTGCGCTCGCTCTTGACGAGATAGGCAACGAGAATTCCAACGATCAGTGCGGCCTCAAGGCCTTCGCGTAGAGCGATGATGAATGTGCTGAGCATGGTGAGAGCGTAATTGAGCCCTCCTATTTACGCAACTCTAATGTTGCGTAATTCATCACTCTTCTGCGGCAGCTTCACCTTCAGAGGCGGGCTCAGGGATCTCAAGGGGTTCACGCTCAGTCAAGGCCTGCTCCAGGATAGGAGCGGCGATCTCGGCCTGCCAGCGACGCGCTCCCAGGGCAAGGAGCGCTTCCTGCACAGAAGTCTCAGGTGGCTGCCAGCAGATCCTGCGCACGAGCTCTGGACTGATCATATTCTCGAGCGGAATCGAAAGTTCTTGCGCCCGCACCTGCAGATTAAATCTGGCATGGGTAAGTGGCGCGTATTTTTCAGGGAATCGCTCGCGCCAAATCTTAATCGGAGGAAGAACATCACTCTTAGAACGAGTCTCAGGCCATTGATCCTCCGGCATTGCAATGGCATCGGTGATGCAGCTGATCCATGTTGCAGCATTTTCTAACCATCGCGCTCGCAAGCCGAGAGGACGAAGAATCTTCTCTAGATGTTTGCGATTGGTGATGGGACCCTTTTCTGCACTTAGCGCAATTTCTGTGATTGCAGCATCAGAGAGAAGTCGGCCTGGTGATATATCAAGATCTTGCGCTAGCTCATTACGTGCATTCCATAACTCTCGCACCACTGCCATGTGATTGCGCTTTTTCACCTTATGCATTCCCGATGTTCTGCGCCATGGATCGATGCGTGGGGGAGCAGGTGGTGCTGCAAGAATTGCTGCAAAATCTTCTTCAGCCCATTTCCATTTTTTGGAATCAACTAAGAGTTGATAGACCTTCTCTCGTAATTCGACGAGAAGTTCAACATCGAGAGCTGCATAGTTAAGCCAATCGTGAGGTAGTGGCCGGGTTGACCAATCCACTGCAGAGTGTTCCTTCGCAAGTGATACTCCCATGAGGGATTCCAGAAGTGGCCCAAGACCCACGCGGGCAAGGCCTGCAATGCGCCCACCGAGTTCAGTATCGAAGAGAAGTGTGGGATGAATTCCTACTTCGCGAAGACACGGTAGATCTTGCGTGCTGGCATGCAGGATTACTTCAACACCTTGAATTAATTCATTGAGCGCCACAAAGCAGCGATGGCCGGGGCCAAAGGCGATGGGGTCAATCAGATGTAATCCACCTTGTGTGCGCTTTATCTGAATCAAATATGCACGAGCGCTGTATTTATAGCCTGATGCACGCTCTGCATCAAATGCAAAAGGACCAGTGCCTAGTGCGAGTTGAGCAAGAGCTGCATCAAATAACTCTTCAGTGTCGATGATGGGTGGCACGCCATCAGCTGGATGCAAGAGTGGAGTTGGTGCCGGTTCTTGCGGCGCTTGTTCTATCTCAGCCACGGCGACGAGCTGAACCAATGGATGCAACTCCATCAGGAATAGGTGGCAAGCCAGCAACCTCAGTCATGAGATTGCACCATGCTTGCACGTGAGCAAATATTTCTTCAGGTGATTCAATCTGAGGCGACCACGATGCACGGATCTCAATTTCAGAGTCATCATTACGCGGGGATAGTTTTCCAAATGAGGCGCTGGATACACGAGTCACTGTTCCACTCGGTGCGTTGTATTTCGCATGCGTGGCATTGAGTGAATCCAATAACCAATTCCAACCAACCTCAGGAAGCAGTGGATCTTCCTGCATCTCACTATCGACATCGGCGCGCATAAAGCTGACGCAGCGGAACTCACCTTCCCACGTGTCTTGCCCACCAGGTTCATGCAAGATCACAAAACGCCCTGACGCTACTTCTTCTTCAGCATCTCCTGATTGGCCATTGGAGATATCGGCGGTAAATGCAAAGGAGTATGTGGCAAGTTTTTGAGGCGCAGGGACTTCTTCCAAAATGATTTCAACGCGTGGAGTGAAAGTACGAAGAAGCTCGATCATCTCTTCGAAAGTAAATGTCGATTTCACTGGTTAATTCTAAAGTTCCAAGTGCTCATTAGATGGGAGGCTGAGGGGGTGGGGCTGTAGAGTCCTCGCCATGGCCAGTTTCCTCGCTCTTTTATCGAGCGGCCTTTGGGGAAGTGCTGATTATCACGCAGGAAAATTAAGTAAGAAATTTCCATCTATCGCAGTCTTAGCTACGACGCAGGCGATTGGATTTATCACTGGGTTGACCTTGGTCTTACTTACTGGGGCATGGCACGCGCAAGCATTTGGCAGCGGTGGATATTTCTTCGCTGGAGCATGTGCTGGTCTCTGCGGATATGCCGGATTGATGAGTCTCTATGGAGGACTTTCAACAGGGCGCATGGGCGTCGTCTCACCGATTAGTTCATTGGGCGCTCTTATCCCTCTTGCATACGCAATCATCATCAAAGGCGATCACCTCTCAACTGTGTTGAGTATTGGAGTTGCTGCAGCACTTCTTGGTGGATTCTTAGCAAGTGGACCCGAGGTTTCAGAAGGAGTTCCCTTAAAACCTGTTCTTCTTGCACTCTCTGCCGCACTCTTCTTTGGTCTTGCACTGGTCTTCATGGCTATCGGCTCACAGAGCAGTGCGTTGATGACTATGTTCATGATGCGCACAACAACGCTCGTCATCGGCATTGGCATCTTTGCAAAGGCGAGAAATATGGGAGGACTGGGTAGGCCAGAACTTCCTATTCTGATCTTTATTGGTGTTGCAGATTTTGCAGCAAATTTGCTGCTCGGAGTTGCAACTACAAAGGGATTGGTCTCACTGGCAATGGTGCTCGGCTCGCTATATCCGATTGCGACAGCGCTGCTTGCATATAAATTCTTACATGAGCGACTTCATAAAGTTCAATATGTGGGAGTAGTACTGGCAGTTCTCGGTGTTGCTCTGATCTCTTCTTTTTAGATTTATCTGCGAGCTGAGATAAAGCGCGTTCCAGACTCGACCTTTTCTTCAATGCGATTAAAGTGCGATAGAAGATGTGCGATATCAATGACATCTTCGCCCCCGGTAACTTCAGTTACACTCAATTCGAGGGCATCGACAGAATTGGCTTCTAGTAACTCGCGAATAATTGCGGCACCTGCTTCAACATGAATAGTGGGCCCAAAGGTTTTCATTGCTCTCTGTATTGCTTCCACTGGTGAGAGATTCCAACAGTGAGCAAGACGATTATCTGCAAGTGGATTGATTAGGCTCTTGGAAATGACGACAACAGGAACTGGGGTGCGGTGGTAGGGCTCGCTGCGCGCAGTATTTCCGCCGATAAGAATGCAATCGGCGCTTCTACGTCGAGCAAGAAATGCTGTCCGATCTGTTGCACTTGATACACCTGCAGAATTTCCATTTTTTGATGTCGAGCCATCGGCCCCTACGACGAGTGTGACCGTGACTGTCATGTGAGTAAGAATATTGATTTTCTCACCCATTTATCAGGCAAATCCCTCGTTCAAAATTGAAAAGACCCATAAAGGCGCGTTAGCCTTAAAACATGAGAAAGAGATTGAGTGCTGGCGCGTTCACTGCCAGCGTCGTATTTCTCATCTCCCTACTCCAACCACCCATGGCCACAGCGGCTCAAACACTTGCCCAAGTCCAAGCTCAGGTAAATCGACTAGAAGAAGAGGCGACAACTGCTGCAGAAGGAGCGCAAGAAGCAAAGGTCAAACTTGCCTCACTGACTCGCAGCCTTGCAGGTATCCAGGCGCAAGCAGCAGTGCAGGGAAAGACTGTTGATGCAATTTCAAAGACTCTTGGAGCAATTGCGGTGAACCAGTATAAATCTGGTTCTTTAAGTCAAAGTCTTGAACTTCTCTTTTCAACAGATCCATCGCTCTATCTTTCATCTGCTGGCTCTCTTGAAGCAATTACACGTCGTAAATCAACCGAACTTCGTAAATTCCAATCTGCAGAACAACAGCTCAATGCGACTTCCCTTACTGTGAGCGATCGTCTTGCTCAGGTGAAGGTATTGCAGAAGAAGTTGGCCGAGCGAAGTGCGCTAGCAACTGCAAAGTTGGCCCAAGCTGAATCACTTCTTGCAAAGTTAAAGAAGGAAGATCGTGATCGCTTAGCAAAACTTGCTGAAGATCAAGAAAATGCTGACCAAGCCTCATCACTGGAGGCTGCAAAGAGTGCGGCAGGAATTTCAGGTCGCGCAGGTATCGCTTTGAAGTATGCCTTGCTGCAAATTGGCGATCGATATGTATTTGGAGCAGACGGTCTAACTACATGGGATTGCTCAGGACTTACGATGCGAGCCTTCCAAGCAGCTGGCGTCTCACTTCCACATTCATCCCGCGCTCAATCACGGATGGGTAAATCTATTCCTTTTAATCAGAAGAAGCCTGGAGACCTCCTGTTCTTTGGCCGCCCTGTTTCGCACGTGGGGATTTATCTTGGTGGTGGACGAATGGTGCATGCACCTCGATCAGGATCACGTGTGAAGGTTGCCGATACATCTATGGGACGTAAGCCACTGGTTGCTGTTCGCCGGTTCTAATGAGCACATCTCCCATACTTTGCATTACCAATGATTTTGGTCCACGCGCAGGCGGTATTGAAACCTTTGTTATAGGACTTATAGAGCGCATGCCAAAGAACTCGGTCATTGTCTATACATCTTCACAAGATGGATCAGCGCCCTTTGATAAAGCTTGGCGTGAGAATTACGGCGTCGAAGTAATCCGAGATAAATCAAAGATTCTTCTGCCAACGCTGCGAGTGGGCAGAGCGGTAAGAAAGCTAGTCCGCGAGCGAGCAATAACAAAGGTTTTCTTTGGCGCTGCCGCACCCCTCGCTCTTCTCTCACAAGGACTACGTCGTGCTGGCGTGAGCCGCATCGTTGCCTTAACGCATGGCCATGAAGTTTGGTGGGCAAAGATCTGGCCATTTTCTTGGGCGATTAGCCGAATCGGAGTTGGTGCCGATCACCTCACCTACTTAGGTAGTTACACGAAATCTCAGATTGCACGAGCGCTTTCGAAGCGTGCCAGTAATTCTATGGTCAAGATTGCACCTGGAATCGATACCGATCACTTTGCACCTCAACCAAGTGCGGCGGCACTTCGCGCAGAACTTGGCTTAACAGATAAGAAAGTCATAGTTTCGGTAGGAAGACTTGTGCACCGCAAAGGGCAAGATACTTTAATTGAGGCGTTACCTGAGATTCTCACTTACGTGCCTGATGCTCACCTTCTCTTTATTGGAGAAGGCCCCTATAAGCAATATTTAGTGAAGCGAGCGAAGGAACTGCATATAAGCCATGCAATTACCTTTATTGGTCGTATTCAGTATGCAGATCTGCCTCGCTATATTTGTGTAGGAGATATCTTTGCAATGCCATCTCGTTCACGTTTGGCAGGGCTTGAAGTTGAAGGACTTGGGATTGTCTATCTTGAGGCGAGTGCATGTGGCCTTGCGGTCATCGGCGGAACATCAGGGGGAGCACCTGATGCTGTCCTTGAAGCAGAGACAGGTTTCGCCGTTGATGGCACATCACCTCACGACGTCGCAGTAGCTGCTATTAGATTGCTGAAGGATTCTGAACTAGCTGCGCGTATGGGTACTCGTGGTCGCCAATGGATTATCGATGAGTGGCGATGGGATATCTGGTCTGCGCGATTTAATGAACTTCTTAACTAAGCCCTGATTGCTGTGCTTTCAAAATAGCCTGCACTCGATTCTTCACACCCATCTTTCGATAGATAGCGCTTAAATGAGTCTTTAATGTGGATTCTGTAATGAATAGAGATGCGGCAAATTCTTGAAGAGGTACGCCTTTATGCAGTTGCGAAAGAATTTGAAGCTCACGTTGCGAAAGGCCGAATGTCTCTCGTGTGCGCTTGATAGCACCTGCAATATCGTGAGCCGCGAAGGCTTGTGGAGCGCGCAAGGCATGCTCGATGCTGGCAATTAATTCGCTGATGGGTGCGGCCTTCTGCACGAAGGCGCTAGCCCCAGCTTTCATAGCTGCAAGTACATATTCGTCATTTTCATTAAAACTCAGAACAACAAGAGCAGTGTGTTGTGAGATGGATCGAACCCACGTGATGATGTCGAGACCGTTGCCATCAGGCAGATTGATATCAACGATGATTAGATCAGGATTGATCTTTGCAATCTGTGCAAATGCTTCATTGCGAGATACTGCCTCATGAATTACATAGATTTCAAACTTTTCTAGAGCTCGCCGCACACCTGTGCGAACGACTGCATGATCATCGATGAGCAGGGTTGTAATGAGTTGAGTCAGATCAATATCGCGACGCGTGTGCCTTCAATACTTTCTAAAGTGAAACTACCGCCGAGTGCATGTACTCGTTCGATCATTCCAGATATTCCGTAGTGGCCGTCTTTCACGTGCGCGCCTCCAATCCCGTTATCAATCACCTCAAGACAGGTTCGATTGTTGACGGGATAGAGATTGATGCCAATGTGGGTAGCCCTAGAGTGGGTAGAGCAATTACGTAGGATTTCGGTAGCAATCAGAATGAATTCACTATGGAAACTCTCATTGAGAGGAACTTCCTCAAGGCGCAGGCTTACCTGACTTCCCTGTAAAAGATCGGTGGCCAACTTCTGCAGCTGAGCGTGGAGTGGAGTGTTTGAGCCCTGGCGCAGATTAAGAATTTCAGTGCGCACTTTGCTCATGAGTGTATCGACGGCAAAACGTGTCGTGCGAATCTCTGTCCGAGCGGTATTTGACAATGATTCTTCAGAAAGAAGTAGGTCCAGTGAATAACCTATTCCAACGAGATCCTGCGCTATTCCATCATGAAGCTCCTGAGCAATACGAACTCGCTCAGGTGAAGGAATCCGCATGGTGGTTACTTGGTAAAGAGTGCGGTGATCTCTGCAGCGTATTTCTCTGCAATGACGTGACGCTTGAGTGAGAGCTTGGCAGTGAGTTCACCACCTGCAATCGTGAAGTCACTAGCAAGGATTGCAAACTTACGGATTGATTCAGCCTTTGAAACCGCCTTATTGGCTTCATCAACAGCAGTTTGAATCACTGCAATTAGATCTGGATCATTGATCAAAGTCGCAATGGTTGCACCTGTCTTATTATTTGCTGCAATCCATCCCTTGAGCATGTCTTGATCAATTGTGATCAACGATGCAATAAATGGCTGGTTATCTCCCACGACCATACATTGGCTCACAAGAGGATGCGCGCGTAGTCGATCTTCAAGAACCGCGGGTGCGACATTCTTTCCACCTGCTGTAACAATAAGTTCTTTCTTACGTCCTGTGATGTAGAGGAAGCCTTGATCATCGAGGCGACCAAGGTCTCCTGATTTAAACCATTGGCCATCAAAAACCTCTTGATTTGCAGAATCGTTCTGCCAATAGCCGCGCATGACAATCGGTCCCTTGATGAGAACTTCGCCATCCTCGGCAATCTTGATTGTTGTGCCAGGAATTGGGCGACCTACTGAACCTACTCGTATATTTTTTGTGAGGTTAAGAGTTGCACCAGCTGTTGTTTCTGTAAGGCCATAGCCTTCAAGAATTGTGATTCCTGCGCCACGATAGAAGTGACCAAGGCGCGCTCCAAGTGGTGCACCACCAGAGATTGCTGCCTCAACTGCTCCGCCCATAGCTGCGCGAATCTTTGAGTAGACGAGCTTGTCGAAGAGAGCGTGTTTGAGAGTAAGGAGAGGATTAATTCCTCGCTTATCTTTGCCCTCGCTATAAGCGATAGCTACTTCAGCTGCTTTACGGAAAATCTTTCCCTTGCCTGCAGCATCTGCCTTGGCTTCTGCACCGTTATAAATCTTTTCAAAGATGCGTGGAACTGCAAGGACAAATGATGGTTTAAAAGACGCAAGATCTGGTTGCAATCTGCCAACTGGATCGCTGCAGTGCGCAAGGTGAAGCCCTGCGTGAATAGCTCCGATTTCAACCATGCGTCCAAATACATGCGCGACAGGTAAGAAGAGAAGTGTGGAGCCACCGGGCTTGAGGAAGAGATCACTTGCACCCTCTACAACGTTTCCACACTCAGAGAGGAAGTTTCCATGTGTCAGCTGCACACCTTTAGGACGGCCAGTTGTTCCTGAGGTATAGATGAGAGTTGCCAGAGTCTCAGGCACGAGCGCGTTGCGGCGGCGCTCAATTTCATCATCGGAAACTTCTTTACCTGCGCTGCGCAAAGTAGCGAGAGCGTCTTCAGTCATCACCCACACATGCTTTGTATGAGATGGCAATACTGAGGTAACGAGTTCGCGGTGAGTAGGAGTTTCAACTATGAGTCCCACAGAAGCTGAATCGTTGAGAATCCAATCTACTTGTTCAGCAGAAGAAGTTTCATAAATCGGAACTACACATCCGCCTGCATACCAAATTGCAAAATCGAGAATGGTCCACTCATATCGAGTACGCGCCATAATTGCAACGCGATCACCGATTTGAATTCCTGCAGCAACAAGTCCTTTAGCAGTTGCACGAATCTCCTCTTCTACCTGGCGAGCGGTCAATGGCTGCCATCCATCACCCAAGGGACGAGACATTGTGATGCGCTCAGGTTCAAACCATGCGCGCTCTGATATCAAGTTGGTGAGATTTCCAGCAGTTGCAGCAGGAATGATGGCCGGGTTTGTGACTTCGTTCATGACCCTAACGCTATCGGGGCAGATGGCAAAAAGGGAAGATTGCCTAGGCAGATTGATTGCTCTGGTAACGCGAGAGTCTTGGTAGCCTTGCGCCCATGTCCGAGAAGAGCGTTTCCACAGTCATTATTGATGCCCCATTAGCCGATGTTCAAGCAGCGTTATTTGAGATTGGTGCATATCCCGAGTGGCTCTCATCCATTAAGAAGGCTGATGTCATCGAACGCGATGGCGAGAACCGCGTCATCAAGGCAAAGCTTGCAATCGATGCCGGAATGATGAAGGACCGCGTCACTTTGGATTATGACTGGAGTGCAGCTCCTGCAACTCTCTCCTTCACTATGGATGAGGCAGATCTCTTAACTCAGATGGATGGCACATATTCACTCAAGGCCATTGATGCAGATTCGACCCAGGTAACCTATGAACTGACAGTGGCAGTTAGCTTGCCCGTTCCTTCCATGATGATTACTAAGGCTCAACAGCAGACTATCGATGCAGCGCTCAAGGAATTGGCTGAGCGAGTCGCATAAATGGCTTACACGATTGGTGTTGATGTTGGTGGGACGAAAGTTCTCGGCGGCGCCGTCGATGAATTCGGTTCTGTTGTTAAAACCGCAAGACGGGACACTCCTCGTGAAGGTGGACCAGCGTTAACCCAGGCAATTGCAGATGTTGCACGAGAGTTGATGGCGCAATTCACGATTGATTCAGTTGGCGTTTCGGCTGCAGGATTTGTCTCATCCGATCGCAAGACCATGCTTGCCACTCCCAACATCGCAGGGTGGAATGGTGTGGATCTCGATAACGAACTTACCTCCCTCATAGGACTTCCTGTCGTCATTGAAAATGATGCAAACGCTGCAGCATGGGGCGAAGCACGCTTTGGTGCAGGTCGTGGGAAACGACATATGTTGATGCTGACGGTGGGCACAGGTATCGGGGGAGGAATTATTGTTGATGGCGAGCTCTATCGCGGTGCCTTCGGAATAGCTGCAGAGATCGGTCATATTCGCGTTGTTCCTGAAGGTCACCTCTGTGGCTGTGGTGCACGTGGATGTTTTGAACAATATGGATCTGGCAATGCCTTGATGCGCCATGCGCGAGAAGCAATTGCTGCAAGCCCTGATATCGCCCGCAATCTACTCTCGCGTGGAGATGGAACCGTTGAAGGCCTTACAGGACAAGCAATCACTGATGCTGCCCGCGATGGTGATGCTGTAGCACTTGCGGCCTTTAATACAACAGCGCAATGGTTAGGTGCCGGAATTGCAACTCTTTCAGTGATTTTGGATCCAGAGTGTGTTGTCATTGGTGGTGGTGTTATTGATGCCGGAGAAATTCTTCTTGAGCCAACTCGTGCAGCACTTGTGCGCTATATGCCATTTGCGGGAAAGCACCCATACCCTGAAATCATTGGTGCCCAGTTAGGTAATGAGGCAGGACTTGTAGGAGTTGCAGATTTAGCCAGATCCTAAATTAGAGCGCAGCTCCATCTTCAGGGTGATCATTGCGCGGATTGTTCTTCCAGCGAGTAATCGCACGGAGTGCATCACGCAACTCTTGCTTAAAACTCTTCTTCGCTATTGCAGGGGGAGTAAATCGGTTCTGATTTTCAAAAGCATCTAACTCATCTAAATACGTTGTAGGAGTTGATTCATCGAGTGAGAGTCCTTCGACCATAGATTCAAACTCTGCATCAACGAGTTCGTCATCATATTCATCGCCCGATTCACGCTTGCTCATGGTTTATGTTCGCACAAAATGGGGTAATCAGGCTAAATTAGCGCCTATGAACAATCTGCCCTACGGCACCTTGCGGGCATTTCTTACCCCATTCCTCATGCTGCTTTTTCGCCCAAAGGTCAAAGGTCTTCGTAATGTGCCGGCATCAGGTCCGCTCATCCTTGCGTCAAATCACTTATCTTTTAGCGATTCCATCTTTATGCCGCTCGTTGTTCCTCGCAAAGTTACTTTCCTTGCAAAGAGTGAGTACTTCACATCCCCTGGCCCTAAGGGATTGCTCAAAAAACTAACTTTCATAGCTTTGGGCCAAGTTCCCGTGGATCGCTCTGGTGGTCGCCGCAGTGAAGCAGCGCTGATTACTGGCCTTGAAGTTCTTGCAGGTGGAAATTCACTTGGTATTTATCCTGAAGGGACACGTTCACCTGATGGTCGTCTCTATAAGGGGCGCACAGGTATTGCGCGCCTTGCCATTGAATCAGGCGCCCCTGTAATTCCGATTGCGATGTTTAACACCGACAAGATTCAACCAACAGGAACTGTTATTCCAAAGATTATGCGAGTGGGTATTACATTCGGAGAGCCTATGTATTTTGAAGGCGATTCAACAGACCTTCTCTATCTTCGCGAAGTCACCGATCAGATCATGAAACGTATTCAGCAGCTATCTGGACAAGAGTATGTCGATACCTATGCTGTGAAGGCGAAGAAATCTGGGCTGAACGTTGAAAACAATGAGGAGAGCGATTAATCAATCTCTAGCTCTACACGTTTAAGTAGGTAGTTACAGACGTTGCATTCGGGTCCAGAATCTGGCATCCCACCCTCGATAGTGGTGATGAGCTCTTCAAGAATTGCAGTAAAGCGCGCACTGTCGCGTTCGACAGGAACATAGACCTGGTTGATACCGAAACCATAGGAGTTATGGGCAAGCTCGCTCTGAGATGTTTCTGTTACTCCTGCAAGCTTCCAGATCAGTAGCCCCATTGATGAAACAGGAAATGGCTTACCTTTATCAGGATTTTCAAGAGCGTGGGCGTAGGCCTCTAATTGCGGTGCATAGAAAGCACCATTATCGCGATCTGAGTCAGAGACTTTGCAATCAATAATTCCCACAGAGCCATCTGTGTAGTGACCGAGAAGGTCATAGATTCCAAGTATCTTCCAGCGAGTTTCAAAGCCATTGATCTTAATGGGCGCACTCTTCACCCATTGCCCCCACTGCTTCACAACGCCCTCTTTGAGAGATGGATCAATATCGCGCATCGATGCTCTGCGAAAATGTTCCTCTTGCGAATCAGCAAGTGGCTTAACAAGAGGGAACTCTTTCTTGAGTTCGAATTTAAACCAATATTTAAGCCAGAGGCAGCGCTTGCATGTGGACAGGCCAAAGGTGAGATCTGATGGTGCGATGGTCTCGCGGGCTGGAACGTCAGGCTTCTTCATAGCTCAATCCTCTTACTTACCCGGTGACAACTGCTGAGATTAAGACTGCGACACCAAGTAAAATCATGATGGTGCCACCAGTTCCTCGTAGTCGTTCAAGTCGTCTGTTATCAGTTGCAAGCCATGCGCGTGCTGTTCCAGCCAAAAGTCCCCAGGAACCATCTGAAATGAATGCGATAACACAGAACACTAATCCAAGAAATACCAATTGAATCGTCACGTGTCCGCCATCGATATCAACGAATTGGGGGAGCACCGCAGCAAAGAAGACAATCGCTTTCGGGTTCAGTACTCCCACCCAGAAACCATCACGGATTGATTGACGGGCAGTGGGTGCAACTGGTCCTTGATTAGTCATGTCGGCTGCATGAATTTGTCTCTTGCGAATTGCATCTACTCCGAGATACATCAGATAGAGACCACCAGCCCATTGCACTGCGATATAGGTGATGTGCCACTTCTGCAAGATCGGTCCCACACCGAGAGCCACGAGAGTTGAGAGAACAAAGGAACCGGCAACATTTCCTGCCACCGTCAGAACTGAGATTTTCCTTCCCCAGGCAACAGCTCGCGCGATGACGAAGAGAACGCTGGGCCCTGGAGCGATAATGATGATGATTGCCGCCACAAGGTACTCAGGTAAGCGCGAGGGGATGACTCCGGAGAACATGAGGCAAAGGTAGCCAATAGGCGAGTCGATTTGCGCCGCTTGCCCCCATGGGCTTGAATGAGCACTCGATATATCCAATAGATATATCGCCAAGCCATAGTCAGAATGGAGCCTCGATGCGTTCACGTTCAGAATCACTCGAATTTGCCCTTCTCGGCCTGCTCACGCAGGGGCCTTTACATGGCTATGAACTTCGCAAGCGTCTGATGGCGATCTTCGGCCCATTCCGTGCGCTCTCATTTTCAGTTCTCTATCCCCAACTCAAGCGGATGGTGATCTCTGAGGTGATTGAAGCGAAGGAAATTGGCGTCACATCACGACGCACGCGCATTGTCTACACAATCACGAAAAAGGGAACCAAGCGATTTGAGCTACTCAATAGTGCGGTGACATCAGATTCTTGGGAGGACGAGGGATTTGGAGTGCGCTTTGCATTCTTTAGTCCAACGACAACACCGAACAGAGTTCGAATCTTGGAGGGGCGCTTGCTTCGCCTTGAGGAAAAGGCGGGGGTATTAAAGAGCGAACTCGATAGCGCTCCTGCTGCGTTAGATAGATATCTCGAGGAGTGGCGCCGCTTCTCTCTCGAATCGCTAGAGCGAGAGATCGCATGGCTTAAAGAAATGATCATCACTGAGGAGAAAAGTAAATGAATATCACCACCGGTAAGGGCGACATCCGTGTTGCAATAGTTGGAGTAGGAAACTGCGCCAACTCACTCGTGCAAGGAGTCACTTACTACACAGATGCAGCTATTGACCAGGAGATACCTGGGCTAATGCATGCAGTCGTTGGTGGATATCACATCAACAATGTGAAGTTTGTTGCAGCATTTGATGTCGATGCCAAGAAAGTCGGTCTTGATCTCTCTGAAGCTATTTGGGCGAGTGAGAACAACACAATCAAGTTCTCTGATGTCGCCAAAACTGGTGTTCCAGTTCTACGCGGCGTCACACTCGATGGCCTGGGCAAGTACTACAAAGAAACAATTCAAGAATCACCTGAGGCTCCTGTTGATGTAGTTGCAATACTGAAGGCAGAAGAAGTAGATGTCCTCATCTGTTACCTGCCAGTGGGCTCTGAAGAGGCTGCTAAGTTCTACGCACAGTGCGCAATCGATGCAGGATGCGCCTTCGTAAATGCACTTCCTGTCTTTATCGCATCCGATCCTGTGTGGGCGAGAAAATTTGAAGATGCTGGTCTTCCTATTGTGGGCGATGACATCAAGAGCCAGGTGGGTGCAACTATTACCCACCGCATCATGGCAAAGCTATTCCAGGATCGAGGCGTTCACCTCGATCGCACCTACCAACTTAACGTAGGTGGAAATATGGACTTTAAGAATATGCTCGAGCGCGATCGCCTTGAGTCCAAGAAGATCTCAAAGACAAACTCTGTAACCTCTCAGCTCGATCACGATATGGGCGCAAAGAATGTGCACATCGGACCATCGGATTACATCCCATGGCTCGATGATCGCAAGTGGGCCTATGTACGTCTTGAAGGACGCGCATTTGGAGATGTTCCACTGAACCTTGAATACAAGCTCGAAGTATGGGATTCACCAAACTCAGCGGGCGTCATCATTGATGCACTTCGCTGCGCAAAGATTGGCCTAGATCGAAAAGTTGGGGGAGCGCTGCTCTCACCATCTTCATACTTCATGAAGACGCCGCCTGTTCAGTACACAGATGAACAGGCTCATACAAAGGTGGAAGATTTCATCTCAGGAAAGCTTGAAAGATAGTTTTCTTAAACCCCCCAAAGTAGAGTGCCCCGGCCTCTTGATAGCTGAGAGTCGGGGCTCTTTCATGCTTCTCATTGTTTATTCGACCCTTTAGGATGCCCAGATGACGGAAATCAAGACTTCCCAACACGGGCAAACTCTCGTAATCAGTCTGAACCGTCCTGAAAAGATGAATGCAATTACTCGAGGCATGTATGGAGAACTCGCTAAAAAACTTAATCAATCAGCTGAAGATCCTGCAATCCGTTGTGTAGTCATAACAAGTGAGGGTCAGCATTTCACAGCGGGTAATGACATTCGAGATTTCATGTCGAACCCGCCCACTGAGGAAGATTCCGATGTTGCCAAATTTCTGGGCTCACTCCTTGAATTTCCAAAGCCATTACTTGCTGCAGTAAAGGGAAATGCAGTCGGAGTCGGAACCACGATGTTGCTCCACTGTGATGTCGTCGTTGCCTCGCCAAGTGCGAATTTCTCTATGCCCTTTACCTCCCTTGGCTTAGTACCTGAGGCTGGTTCGAGCAAACTCTTCCCCGAGCTCGTCGGATATCAACGGGCTGCGAAGATATTTATGACCGGAGAATCCTTCTCAGCTGATGCAGCACTTGAGATGGGAATGATTGCCAGCATCGCAGGAGATCCTGAAACTGAAGCGTTAGACATCGCCGACCGAATAGCACAGCAACCACCAAAAGCAATTATGAACACTAAAGCTCTGATGAAGGCCAATAAGCATGATGCCGTCGCGCATGTAATGCGCGCAGAATTTCAACTCTTTGCACTTGCACTCCAATCAGAAGAGGCAGCCGAAGCCTTTATGAAATTCATGTCAACGAGAGGTAATTAGATGTCACTCCAAGGTAAGCGCATTTTCATCACCGGAGGATCTCGCGGTATCGGTTTAGCAATTGCATTACGCGCCGCCCAAGATGGTGCTTTTATTGCGATAGCTGCCAAGACTTCTGAGCCAAACCCAAAGCTACCTGGCACCATTCATACGGCAGCAGATCAGATTCGTGCCGCTGGCGGAACTGCACTTCCCATCCAATGCGACCTGCGAGATGAGAATCAAATAGCCGAAGCCGTTGCACAAGCCGCCAAAGAGTTTGGTGGCATTGATATCTTGATTAACAATGCCAGCGCCATCAATTTGACTCGCACAGAGGAAACTCCAGCCAAGCGTTTTGACCTTATGTTCGACGTCAATGTGCGCGGAACCTTCCTTACTTCGCAGGCGGCTATACCGCATCTTCGTGAATCAGCTGAGGCAGGTCGCAACCCACATATTCTGAATCTCTCACCTCCACTTTCCATGAAAGCGAAATGGTTTAAGAATCACGTTGCCTACACAATGGCGAAGTACGGAATGAGTATGTGTGTGCTTGGTATGTCTGAAGAATTCAAACGGGACGGAATTGCAGTGAATGCGCTGTGGCCTCGCACCGCAATCGATACCGCTGCACTTCAAATGATTCCTGGAATTGATACTGCTACATGTCGAACTCCAGAGATTCTCTCTGATTCTGCCTACATCATCCTCAATCGCAATTCGAAAGAGTGCACAGGCAACTTCTTTGTTGATGATGAGGTTCTCGCCTCTGAAGGCATTACCGATCTTGAGAAGTATTCAGTAGTTCCTGGGACGAAGGATTTCTTGCTTGACTTCTTTCTTGACTAAGATTTCTTCAGCGCTTACCTCTAACCTACTCTTATGAATCTAGAACTCAACGGAACAAACGTCATTCACGAGAATGAGCGTCAAGGTAAACCATCTTCACTCTTTTGGCCTTGGTGTGGTGCAAACGTCTCGCTTCTAGCGCTCTCGTATGGCTCGTTCTTCTTGGGATTCGGCATCTCCTTTTGGCAGGCAACAATCGCAGCCTTCCTCGGGACAGTACTTTCCTTCTTACTCGTTGGGGTTAGCTCACTCGCTGGAAAGAAATCAAATGCACCTACGATGGTTATATCCCGTGCCACATTTGGTGTGAAGGGCAATCTCATTCCTGGAGCGCTCTCCTACTTGATTTTTGTTGGGTGGGAGACTGTTCTAGTCTCCCTTGCAACCCTTGCAACGGGAACAGTATTTATGCGTGTGGGCCATCTCGAACATAACACTGCGATGGTTATTGGTTTTGTTATTTCTGTCGCTCTCACCGTCTCAGCCGGTGTCCTTGGTTTTGATGTCATTATGAAGCTCCAGCGCTATCTCACAATAATTACTATCGTGATGACGCTGTTCTATATCGCTCTCACGATTTCAAAAGTTGATTGGAATGCAATCACTTCGATGAAATCAGGTTCCACACAAGGATTCATAGGGGCGCTGATATTTGGTGCAACTGGTATTGGCTTGGGCTGGGTTAACTCAGCTGCTGACTATTCTCGATACCTTCCTCGCACAGTTTCAAGTGGCGAAGTAATCGGCTGGACAGTCTTCGGAGCATCTATTGTTCCCATCATCCTCGTTATTTATGGTGCCGCTCTATCAGGTAGCAGTAAAGAGTTATCTGATGCAATTGCAAGCGATCCAATTGGAGCGCTCACAACAATCCTGCCCACCTGGTATTTAGTGATTTTTGCTCTCGTTGCAATTCTTGGGTTAGTTGGGGGAGCAATCCTTGATCTCTACTCATCTGGTCTTACTTTGATTTCACTTGGTCTTCCTGTAAAGCGACATCTTGCTGCATCTTTTGACGCCATCCTTATGTTAATTGGAACTATCTACTTTGTCTGGATAGCAGATGACTTCTTCTTCCCATTCCAAGGTTTCTTGATAACTCTCGGAGTACCGATTGCTACATGGTCGGCCATCTTTGTCACCGATGTTTTGATGCGCAAGAACTACCATGAGGAAGATCTCTATAAGTCGAATGGTCGATACGGCTCCTGGAATATTGGATCCATCGCAGTAATGGCTGTAGGAACCTTTGTTGGTTGGGGATTTGTCACCAATACATTTGCAGGTTGGCTGTCATGGCAGGGTTACTTCCTCGAAGTGCTCGGTGGGAAAGATGGCGCTTGGGCCTATGCAAACCTAGGTGTCTTCTTCGCACTTCTCATCGGCTTTGTTGGGTATTACTTAGTAGCGCGAAGTTCTATAGCGAAGCAGGAAAACGCTTAAGCCAGAGTACTCCGCATAATCCAGAAACGATGGCAGCAAAAAAGAGCCCCATTCGGACTTGCGCCAACTCGGATTCGGTCTGCAGCGTAATCTCTGCGATCACAATTGAAACAGTAAGCCCCATGCCTGCAAGGAACCCAACCCCGACAATCTCTTTGAGATCTAGCTCTGGTGGAAGCTTGAGCGAAGTAAATCGGGTGAAGAGGAAGGCGAAGAGAGTAATTCCCAGGACTTTTCCAATCACACGAGCAACCACAACGGCGAGAGAGATTTTCTCTGTTGATAGAGAAAAATCTAATTTGGTGAGTAAATTGATAAAGATGTAGACCGGAATAATGGCAAACGTTGCGATGGGGGAGAGAATTGCAATGAGTCGATGGCGAAAGGGGAGAATGAAACCAACTGCAGCTGCGCCGAGTGTGTAGATTGCGCTGGCGAGGTGGAGGTCATCTCTGAAGAAGATTCCGATGACAACAAGTGAGAAGAAGTCATCGGCCACAGCGAGAGTAAGAAGAAAGATTCGAACAGCGGGATTCACTCTCTTGCCTAAGATACTCAAGGCACCTATAGCTAACGCAACATCAGTGGGCATAGAGACAGCCCACGCACGAGAGCCAGGAACCAAGAGAATGAAAATCAATGCCGGCAGAGCCATTCCGCCAAGGGCAGATATTGCGGGAAGCATCGCATCCTTGGGGCGCTGCAGGCCCTCGCGAATTTCAAGGCCTATCAGAACAAAGAAGATGAAAGTCAGAATCTCAGAGAGCATGGCGAAAGAGTAGCCGTCATTGAGCCGAGTTCGGAGTTCTCCGCACTCCTCAGAGAAAGAAAGAACCCCGCCATCTCTGACGGGGTTCTTGCAACGGATATTTCTTAGATGTCGTAGTAAAGCTCGAACTCAGCTGGATGCGGACGTAGACGTACGTAATCAACTTCATTCTTACGCTTCCATTCAATCCATGTTGAGATGAGGTCTTCTGTGAAGACTCCACCCTTTGTAAGGAATGCATGATCCTTTTCGAGTGAATCGAGAACTGCATCAAGGGAACCTGGAACCTGTGGAATAGCTGCAGCTTCTGCACCTTCGAGTTCGTAGAGATCCTTATCAACTGGCGCAGGTGGTTCGATCTTGTTCATGATTCCATCGATACCAGCCATAAGCATTGCTGCAAATGCGAGGTATGGGTTTGATGATGGATCTGGGCAACGGAATTCAACGCGCTTTGCCTTTGGTGATGAACCTGTAATTGGAATACGGATACATGCTGAACGATTACGTGCTGAGTAAACAAGGTTTACTGGTGCTTCATATCCTGGAACCAAACGACGGTATGAGTTCACTGTTGGGTTGGTGAATGCAAGTAGTGATGGGGCATGCTTCAAGAGTCCACCGATATACCAACGTGCCATATCTGAAAGATCGCCATATGTGCCAGCTTCGAAGAAGAGTGGCTTGCCATCTTTCCAGAGTGACTGGTGAACGTGCATACCTGAACCGTTATCTCCGAAGAGTGGCTTTGGCATAAATGTTGCGGTCTTGCCACCTTCCCATGCAACGTTGCGAATGATGTATTTGAACTTCATCAATTCATCGCCTGCTGAGAGGATGTCTGTGAAGCGGTAGTTGATCTCCATCTGACCCGCAGTTCCCACTTCATGGTGTGAACGCTCAACTAGGAGACCTGCACGACCGAGCTCCATGACCATTTCATCACGAAGATCTGCGAACTGATCTGTTGGAGAGACCGGGAAGTAACCACCCTTAATACGTGTGCGATAACCACGGTTAGGTGTTCCATCTGGGTCTGCAACGATACCTGTGTTCCACGCACCTTCATATGAATCGATGTGGTGGTAAGACTCGTTCATTCCTGTCTTAAAGCGCACTGCATCAAAGACATAGAACTCGGCCTCTGGTGCGAAGAATGCCTGATCAGCAATTCCTGTTGACTTCAAGAAATCAACTGCCTTCTTCACAACGCCACGTGGGTCGCGTGAGTAAGGAGTGTTATCTGTTGGGTTGTGAACAGAGAAGAGGATGACCAAAGTCTTTTCAAGACGGAATGGATCGATGAATGCTGATTCTGGAACTGGAAGCAACTTCATATCTGATTCGTGGATTGACTGGAATCCGCGGATTGATGAACCATCGAACATAAGACCATCTGTGAAGACTGCTTCGTCAAATGATTCAACAGGAACGTTGAAGTGGTGCTGAATTCCTGGAAGATCTGTGAAGCGTACGTCGACGAGCTTTACATCTTCCTTCTTGATGTATGCAAAAATTTCTGATGAATTCTTAAACATATTGTGTACTCCAATTGAGGCTGTTTATCGCCCAGCCGCCTCATCATTGAGCACTGCTGATGGAGTGAAGGCTAGTTCGCCCAAGTAAAAAAGTCATAATTTTGGTGTTACAACTGTGTTACATCCGCCTCGATTGGCTCACATCGCAGGCTCGGAGTGGAGAGGCTAGGCTCGCCTCCATGTATCCACGCGTATCTCAAGGTCGGCGCCTGCTGGGAATCACCATCGACTGGCTGGCCTGTTATGTGATCTCACTGGGCTTCTTCGCAGGCGGCGGATCCTTCACTGATCGCGTACCTGGAGCTCGTATCCCAACCTTGCTCCTGCTCTTTGCCGAATACAGCCTGCTTGTCGCCTTTGGCGGAGCATCATTTGGTCATCGCCTTGTAGGACTCAAGGTTATTCGATTCTCAGATGGGGGAACTGCGACACCGCTGCAAGCTGTCATCCGAGGTGCGCTCTTGATGCCTCTGATCACGGCTATTACCTTTGATGAAGACGGCAGGGGAATTAATGAGAGATTTTCAAATACGGTCCTCGTTCAAACTCGGTAAGAGTGTAAAACTCTTCACAATTTCCTAGCAATCTGCTTATCTTTCCTTCCGACTATTAAAGGAGAGTTGATATGGCACAAGTAGTAGAACGCACAGTCTGGCGCATTCATTACGGCAAAGATGCTGTAGTACGAGAGATGATGAATGAGTTCAAAGGTTTAGTTCTTAAATTAGGCGTAAGTAAGGTAGAAATTCTTTCTGGCTTGGCTGGCAAGGATGTCGGATGCATCATTATGGATCAATACTTTAAGAACGCTGAAGATAATGGCCGCCTCAACGATGCATTTGCAAAAGACACAGCTATTCAAGAGTTTATGAAGAAGCGAGCAAAGATGCCTCAGGATGCTGATTTTATTTCGCACGATCTCTATGTAGTAGAGGATTAATTTGCGATGACTAAGAGAGTATTTGTTAATTACTACTTCAGAACGAAGTATGGTCAAGGAGCAAAAGCAGCTACCTATTTTGAGGAAATTAAGGCCGAAGCCCTCAATCTTGGAATTGTCGATGTTCGAATGGGGCTCGTAGAAATCGGAGATTATTCTCCATCTACATGTTTCTCACTCACATTTGAAAGTGGGGATGCATTCGGAAAGCAATGGGGTAATGGCTCTGAATATGCCGCCAAGAATGAAGGATGGGCTGCGTTGTGGAACCGTGTTACTTCTGAACCGAGTGAAATCTTCGAGCGAGTAGGTTCTCATCTCATCTACGAAAGATAGATGAGCTGAAGCTTTTTAGCGGATCTTTACTCCCTTAGGCATTGGTCCCTTTGGAATTGGCATTGACATTCCGCCCACGGCCTTCAGACGTGCACGTACTTCTCGCATCTGATGAGCTGACAATTTCTTAGGCAGCTTTGCAACATGCTTCTGCAGTTTGCGAATAGAAACCTGTCCTTCGCCATCGCCAACAAAGATTTCAGTAATAGGAACACCAGGAGCAAAACGCTCTGCCTTCTTCTTCTCATCGGCAATCATCTGACGAACAGCAAATCCGCCTTCACCTGTGAGAACAATTCCTCCACGACCAACGCTGCGATGGACCATATCTTGCTGCTTATTAACGGCAACGGCAGGTGTTGTTGTCCATCCCTTACGGATAGCCATCAGAACACTTGCTCCTGCACCAATCTGACCCTCAATAGATGAGTAGGCAGCAGATCCTGCAACGCGTGTAAAGAAGAACATAGTTGCAAGAGCTGCAAGTGGAATAGTGACAAAGCCTCCATATACAGGGTGACCTAGTACGACGCCGAGTACGACTCCAACTACGAGCACAACAATGAAAATGGCTATAAGTGCTGCGCCAATCCAAGGTTTTACAGAACTGGTGACTTTATAAGCATCACGGAAAGTCTGAAAACGAGGAGTCTTGATCTTTGCTTCTTTATTCTTCTTCTTAAACATGCGCGTTAGTTTAGGGGAGCAGGGGCGCTACCACCAAGGCGTACAGGCGCCCAGCGCTGACCAACATGTGAATCTGGATACTTTTCCTGCACTTCATGGAGCATCTTCAGCATCGTCTCTCGTAGCAACTTCTCGCCAGCTTCGACATCTGATTTCTTATCAAAGTACAAAGGCTCTCCAAAAGCTACGGTGATTGGTATGCCTTGACGGCGCAGATTGCGTTTTACCTTCTTGGTCCAGATGCGCTGTGATCCCCAGACAATGGTGGGAACAATAGGAACACCGGCGCCCATGGCTAGTCGAACAGCACCTGATTTAAGTTCCTTGATCTCAAAACTAACGGAGATTGTTCCTTCAGGAAAGATGCCGATAATTTCACCTGCACGTAGTGCACGAAGTGCTGTGACAAAGGATGCCGAACCGTTAGCGCGATCGACGGAGATGTGGTGCATTCCTCGCATCAAGGGTCCAGCCAATTTATTATTAAAAATCTCTTTCTTAGCCATAAATCGCACATAGCGACCTGCCGGAAGTGCTGCAGTTCCTGTCAGCGCAAAATCCAAATACCCGATGTGATTGATAGCCAAGATTGACCCACCATCACGAGGAATGTTCTCCTCACCCTGAAAATCAAACTTTAATCCCAGGTATTTCCAGAAAGCTTTGATTACTACGATAACTGGGGGATAGACGAGATCAGCCACGCGCGCTTCGCTTTTCAAGGGCTTGCTTATAGAGACGACCTGCGCGATAAGAACTACGAACGAGTGGTCCACTCATCACACCGCTAAATCCAATATCTTCTGCTTCCTTTGCCAATTCAACAAATTCATCAGGCTTAACCCAACGCTCCACTGGGTGGTGCTTATTTGTCGGACGCAGGTACTGAGTAATAGTGATGAGATCGCAGCCAGCTTCATGAAGATCTACGAGAGCCTGTGTTATCTCCTCACGAGTTTCACCAAGGCCAAGGATGAGGTTGGACTTGGTAATCAGGCCAAATGCGCGAGCTTGGGTAATGACGTTCAGTGATCGCTCATAGGTAAAGGCAGGGCGAATGCGCTTGAAAATACGTGGCACTGTCTCCAAATTATGTGCAAATACTTCAGGGCGGGTTTCAAATACCTCATTGAGATAGACCGGATTGCCGCTGAAATCTGGAGCAAGCATTTCAACACCTGTACCTTGGTTGAGTTCGTGCACCATCCGGATGGTCTCGGCATAGAGCCATGCACCCTCATCAGCGAGGTCATCACGAGTAACGCCGGTAATGGTTGCGTATTTCAAACCCATTGATTGCACAGATTCTGCTACGCGGCGTGGTTCATCGCGATCGAGCTCTTCAGGTTTTCCAGTATCAATATTGCAGAAGTCACAGCGACGTGTACAACGATCGCCACCAATAAGAAATGTTGCTTCTTTATCTTCCCAACATTCAAAGATATTAGGACAGGCTGCTTCTTGGCAGACTGTGTGGAGGCCTTCGCTCTTAACCAATGAACGAAGTCGCGTGTATTCAGGGCCCATGTTGGCGCGAGTCTTAATCCACTCAGGTTTACGTTCGATGGGTGTCTCGGTATTGCGCGCTTCAATACGAAGTAACTTGCGGCCTTCAGGTGCGATAGTCATGCGCTCACCTTCATCAGAGATTCGAATAAAAACTTTTCAACGATAGGCATTACTTCATCAACCGATATATCTCGTGAGAGTTCAACGGCCATTGAGGTTACTGCTGCATCAGCGATACCGCAGGGGATGATTCTATTGAATGCCTCGAGCTCTGGATTCACATTGAGAGCAAAACCATGCATGGTGACACCTTGGGCCACGCGTATTCCGATAGCGGCAATCTTGCGTTCACCGCGCTTATCGCGAACCCACACCCCTGAGCGGCCATCCACTCGCTGGGTATTTATTCCAAATTCGCTGCACACTTCGATTAGGCCCGCTTCAATCTCACGGACAAAACCAACAAGCTCTGTTGGCTTGGCAAGTCTCACAATCGGATAGCCAACTAGTTGTCCTGGTCCGTGCCAGGTGATCTTGCCACCACGATCGACATCAATGACAGGTGTTCCATCAGTGGGTTTCTCTAATTCTGATGTTCGCTTGCCGGCTGTGTAAACAGATGGATGTTCAAGAAGAATTAATGTATTGGGGCGAAGGCCTTGGGCAACTTCAGAATGAATTGTGCGTTGATAAGAAAGGGCTTCGGAGTACTCAACGAGTCCTTCACGGGTGAGTGCCAGCGGCGACTTCTTTAATTGTTCCTGTGAAGTAGCGCTGAATGTGGGCACGAGTACAGCCTAAAGGTAGGCTAGCGCTCTTGCGAATTACGCTCGCATCACAGCCCGAAAGGCCTCTTCTATCGTGTCGATTACAACTGTCCATAAATCCCGTAAGCCATTTGCCATCGCCATGTTGGTGGTCATTATCTGGTTCCTTATTGCTGGTGTCTTCGGACCCCTCTTTGGAAAGCTGACTTCAGTTCAAGAGAATAACAACTCATCATTTTTGCCTAAGGGCGCTGAAGCAACGCTGGCTGCCGATGAAATCAAGACTTTTTCAAGTCAGGATTCCTTTAATTTTCCAACCTTAATTCTCTTTGAAGGCAAGGTGAACCCTGCCTCGATTGCAGCAATCAATGAACATATGGCTGGGGTCGGTGCACTGACTCTCGATGGAACAGATGCCAAGATTTCTGATTACTTAGCACCAGGGCAAGTAATCTCAGTATTTCCATCACAAGATGGTCAAGCGATTCTCGCCAATGTGCCACTCGATGGAAATGCCATTGCAAAGACTCTTCCTAATGAGAAGCCAGTTCTTCCAGCAGTCGTTGATGCACTGCGCGCAGATATCAAGCCAATAGCTGAAGCCAACGGGGTCACACATTATGTCACTGGTCCTGGTGGGCTCTTGGGAGATCTCTTCGCTGCATTTGGAACCCTGGATTCCTCGCTTCTTCTCACAACTCTCGGAGTTGTGGCAATCATCCTGATTGTTGTTTACCGTTCTCCAGTTCTCTGGATTATTCCTTTGCTCTCATCTCTCTTTGCACTCTCTACGGCGGGTGGAATCGTTTACCTGCTTGCAAAGAACAACATCATTGACGTCGATGGTCAATCGCAGGGAATTCTGTCAGTACTCGTTATTGGCGCAGCAACAGATTATGCGCTCTTGCTCATCGCTCGTTATCGCGAAGAGCTGCACCATCATGAGAATCGATTCGATGCTATGCGCACTGCATATAAGGGCGTATGGGAACCAATCCTTGCATCAGGTTCAACGGTCTCAATTTCACTGCTCATTCTTCTCTTTAGCCAGCTGACAAATACTGCTGGCCTTGGACCAATTGGTGCTATCGGCATCGTGTGTTCGATGATCACCATCCTTACTCTTCTTCCAGCCCTGCTTCTTGTATTTGGCCGCTGGATTTTCTGGCCGCGCATACCTCGCAATGATGGCGATGATCATGTGATGTCAGGAATGTGGTCCAAAGTGGGTAACTCCATTGGACGTAATCCTCGCAAGGCGTGGGTCATCTCAGGAACAGTTCTCCTTCTCTTTGCTTTTGCATCCACAACGCTCAAGGCTGATGGCATCGGAACGGTGGATACATTCACCGGAAATCCAGAGTCTGTCGTGGGACAGAAGTTGCTCACTAAGCACTTCCCAGGTGGAGAGGGTGACCCAACGCAAGTTGTTGTTGCACTCGACAAAGTAGGCGCAGTGACAGCAGCTCTGAAGAACGCACCTGGTGTGACAAATATTTCTCCACAACTTGATGGAATTCCTATACCAGGACAACCACTTCCTGCCATGAAGGTTGTGAATAATCGTGCGATTCTCAATCTCACATTAGATAAGGCGCCAGATAGCGTTGAGGCAGGAAATGACATTCCTGAGATACGCCGCTTAGCTCATGCGGCAGATGCAACATCTCTCGTTGGTGGCACAAGCGCCGTCTACTTCGATGTGCGCACTGCTAATAATCACGATAACAAGACAATCATTCCGATCATCTTGCTGGTTATTACATTGATCCTCGGATTACTCCTTCGAAGCATCGTCAGCGCCATCGTTCTTCTTGGAACTGTGGTCTTGTCATACTTTGCAACACTGGGTGTGTGTGCTCTGGTCTTCAACCATGTCTTTGGATTCGCAGGGGGAGATAACTCATTCCCGCTCTTCGCCTTCATCTTCTTGGTTGCACTCGGCATCGATTACAACATCTTCTTAATGACTCGGGTCCGTGAGGAATCTCAGAAGATTGGCACACGTTCTGGAGTCATCAAGGGCGTCACCGTCACAGGTGCCGTGATTACGTCAGCAGGAATTGTTCTTGCTGCGACCTTTGCAGTTCTTGGATTACTTCCACTTGTTCCACTTGCCGAGCTCGGCTTTGCTGTGGCATTTGGTGTTCTTCTCGACACCATCATTGTTCGCTCAATCTTGGTACCAGCTCTTGTTCACGAGATTGGTCCAAAGATCTGGTGGCCTTCTAAGTTACAGAATAAGTAATTAGCTATGCGCGTAGGAATTGCCGGTTATGGGCTATCAGGTCGCTCATTTCACGCCCCTTTACTCAAAGGGTGTGGCTTTGATGTGGCAACGGTACTCACCGGCAATTCCACACGCGCAAGGCAGGCGAAAGAAGATTTTCCTCTCACAAAGGTAACAACAGATTTCAGCGATTTTCTTTCTCAACAATTAGATCTGGTTGTTGTGGCATCGGCTAATGCTGTACATGCTGACCATGCGCTGGCTGCAATCAAGGCAGGTATTCCCGTAGTGGTGGAGAAACCCATGGGGCGCACACTTGCTGAGACAGAAAGTATCTTGAGTGCAAGTGAGAAATCTGGAGTTGCTGTAACCGCTTTCTATAACAGATTATGGGATAGCGATATCTTGACGATTAAGAAGGTTGCGACAAATGGCCTGATTGGCAAAGTCTTTAGACTCGACTCTCGCTTCGAACGTTTTCGTCCACAACTCAATGCTGCAGCATGGCGTGAATCATTAACACCTGAAGAAGGTGGCGGACTTTTACTCGATTTACAGACACATCTACTTTCAACAGCTCTGGATTGTTTCGGTCCTGCAGATCTGACCTATGCAAGCATTCGAAAAATCCGCGGGGATTCTGAAGATGATGTTGTTTTGAATTTGCGCCATCATTCAGGAGTTGATTCATATTGCTCAGTCAGTGCGATTTCGGGCTCGACGGGTCCTCGAATACGTGTACTTGGAACTGAAGGCGCACTCATCATTGAAGAGTTAGATCCACAAGAGTCACTCCTGCGTGCTGGGAGTTTTCCTGAAGGTGGAATATGGAGCGTGCCCACTGCATCTAAGGCCTATATCCAGCGAGGAGATGCTCGTGAAGAGATAGAAGCTGTTCCAGGAAATTATGGACTCTTCTATCTCGCAGTTGTCGGAGCTCTCGAAGGCAAGAATGAGTGGCCAATAACTCCAGCACAAATTAGAGCGGTTGCAACGATTATCGACAAGGCGCGTGAAATTAGTGTCCGATAAGAAAGTTGCAATCATTGGTGCAGGACTTGCTGGGTTAGGTGCGGCAATTACTTTACAGGATGCAGGATGTGAAGTTGAAGTATTTGAATCCAGTGATCGAGTTGGCGGAAGAGTTGCCACAGATAATATTGATGGATACCGATTAGACCGTGGTTTTCAACTCATTAATGCTCGCTACCCAGAACTAGTCAGGCTCGGAATCGTTGCAGAACTAGATTTCATAGAAGCTTCGCGAACAATCGATATTGCACAAGGCGCATCACAGATCTCTTTAGGTGATCCTCGTATTCACCCTTTCTCAGCATTTAATCCAGCAACTGGATCAATCCTTACAAAACTGCGCTTTCTCTCATATCTGACCAGCGCTGCCAAGGTGGGATTAAGCGTTGAAGATGAACTTGCTCAGTACGGCAATCTCTACTCTCGCGTTCTCAAACCTTTTCTTTCTGGCGTATTTCTCACTTCGCCTGCAAACATTGATGCGGTAAGTGGAAAAGAAATTATTCGCTCCTTTATTTCAGGCAAACCCGGGCTCCCAAAACAGGGAGTGGGGGAGTTGGCGAAAGCTTTGGCTGCGCGAGTAAACACTATTCATCTCAACTCACGCATCGATGCGATTGCTCAGTGCGGGGCAGACTCTGTCATTGTTGCAACAGATGTCACCACCGCAGCGCAGCTACTAGATATTCCTAATGTTCCCAAACTTGCATCCAGCACAACCTGGTATCACGAGATCCCAGAAGGCATGACTTCTTCGAAGAATCTCTTGATTGATGGACAGGCACGAGGTCCAGTCATTAATTCGCTAGCAATTTCGAATCTGGTTCCAAGTTACGCACCTTCTGGAAAGTTACTTCTCTCATCCACAACAATCGAATTCGCATCTGAATCAGAGGTGCGCAGGCATTTAGCAATCATGTGGGGTGTTTCAACTTCTGACTGGGCACTGATTGCAAAGTATGAAATTCCTAAATCACTTCCCATCTTTGGAGTTGAGACACATGCTGCTCAATCTTCACAGTTTGCAGAGGGAGTATTTATCGCCGGCGACTATCGGACAGCACCTTCACAAAATGGAGCTCTCTTATCAGGACGCCTTGCAGCGCAGGAGTTACTCCTGAATTAAAGCGGTAAGTGCGTTGGTGATGTGTGGGTAATCCCAGGTAAAGCCAGCATCTGTTAACGCTTGTGGCACTACCTTCTTACTTCCCAATACTTCAGATGAGAAGCCTCCGAGTGCAACCTTGAGCGCGATTGCAGGAGCTGGAAAGAGTGCAGGTCGGTGCATCGCTCGAGCAAGTGCAGATGTGAATTCTTGATTTGTTACAGGATTAGGGGATGTGAGATTTACTGGACCTGCTACTTTGCTTTCAAGTAAGAATGTTATTGCGCGAATAACATCGTGCAAAGTAATCCACGACCACCATTGCTTACCATTACCCAGCTTGCCACCAAGGCCAAATCGAAAGAGTGGGAGCATCTTGCCAAGTGCGCCACCAGTGGGATCAAGGACTAGACCTGTGCGAATCTTGACGGTGCGCACATCCGTGACGAGATCTGCTGCAGCTTCCCATTCACGACAGACGGCAGCGAGGAAGTCATCTCCAACCCGATCTGATTCAACAACAGCGCGATTACCGGATTCGCCATACCAACCGATAGCACTTGCTGAGATAAATACCTGAGGCTTAACTTCATTGACTGCATGAGCGATGGCAGTGGTTCCGAGAAGTCTTGAATTAAGAATCTCTGATTTGTACTTCTTGCTCCAGCGCTTATCGCCAACACCGATGCCAGCTAAGTGGATGATTGCATCGACGCCACGAAGTGCTTCGATATCGACATAACCAGTCTTGGGATCCCACTGAATTTCATCAGGTGCGACAACGGGGCGGCGCACAAAGCGCTGGACGGTGTGGCCTTCACTTTTGAGATGGCCAACAAGTGCTGTACCGATAAGTCCTGATGCGCCAGTAATTGCGATGCGTTGCGGGACAGACATAAAGGTTAGAGACCCAAATCAGATTCGAATGCTCCACCTTCAAGGCGCTCTTTAAGAGTGACTAAGAAGCGTGCTGCATCTGCGCCATCGACAACGCGATGATCGTAGGAGAGACCGAGATAGACCATGGAACGGATAGCGATTGTCTCGCCGCCATCTTCACCCTTAACAACCATCGGACGCTTCACAACTGCACCGAGTCCAAGGATTGCAACCTGTGGTTGATTAATGATTGGTGTATCAAAGAGTGCGCCACGTGAGCCTGTATTGGTGAGAGTAAATGTTCCGCCACCGAGCTCATCAGGAGTTACCTTGTTATCGCGTGTGCGAGCTGCAAGATCTGCAATCTTGCGAGCAACGCCACCCATGTTCAAATCACCAGCGTTATGAATGACAGGAACTAAGAGACCGCGCTCAGTATCAACTGCAATACCAAGGTGCTCTGCGCCGTGATAGATGATCTGATCACCTTCTACTGATGAGTTCAATACTGGGTGCTGCTTGAGTGCTTCACAGACAGCAACAGCAAAGAATGGAAGGAATGAGAGCTTGACGCCTTCACGTGCTTCAAATGTTGGCTTGGAGCGATCGCGGAGTCGAGCAATCTTTGTGACATCTACTTCAATCACTGTTGTCAGCTGCGCTGATACCTGAAGGGATTCGACCATGCGCGCTGCAATAACTTTGCGAAGTCGTGACATTGTCACTGTAGTTCCACGAAGCGGTGATGCAACTGCTGCTGGACGTGGTGCTGATGGAGTTGATGCTGCAGCTGAGGCAGGAGCCGATGCAACGGCAGCAACTGCAGATTTAGGAGCGGCAGCTTCAACATCTTCCTTACGAATACGACCGCCAATTCCTGTTCCGCGCACGGATGCCAGATTTACTCCGAGATCGTTTGCAAGTTTTCTAACAATAGGAGTGACATAAGCATCTTGTGGTTGTGTCACAGGCGCTGCTGCAGCTACGGGAGCTGGTGCTACCGGTGCAGCAGCTACAGGTGCGGGTGCTGGAGTTGGTGCAACAGGTGCAACCGCAACAGGAGCTGGTGCAGGTGGTGGTGTGGCTGCAACGGGTGCTGAACCTGAGACACCGATAAGTCCAAGACGAGCACCGACTGCAACAGTTGTATCTACTGCAACATCAATTGCAAGCAGTGTTCCTGCAACTGGGGAAGGAATCTCTGTATCGACCTTATCTGTTGAAACTTCAAGGAGAGCTTCATCTACTGCGATGGAATCTCCAACATTCTTAAGCCAACGTGTAACAGTTCCTTCGCTGACAGATTCACCGAGAGCGGGCATAGTGATGACAGTTCCACCACCGGATGCAGCAGGTGCAGCCACTGGTGCTGCAGGTGGGGGAGTTGGGGCAACAGGAGCTGCAACAACGGGTGCTGCAACGGGAGCGGCAGGAGCTGCAACTGGCGCTGGAGCTGAAGCGCTTGCGCTATCTGCAATCACAGCAAGTTCTGCGCCGACGGCAACTGTCTGGTCAACGCCAACAAAAATCTTTGTCAGGATTCCAGCAACAGGGGAAGGGATCTCTGTATCGACCTTATCGGTTGAAACTTCAAGGAGTGGTTCATCGATTGCGACCATGTCGCCTTCGTTCTTGAGCCAACGAGTAACTGTTCCTTCACTGACGCTCTCACCGAGAGCTGGCATTGTGACTGAGAATGACATCGCTATTTTCTCCTCTTACCTAACCGTGCGCGTGAAGTGGTTTTCCTGCAAGAGCCATATGAGCTTCGCCCATTGCCTCAGACAGTGTTGGGTGTGCATGGATGAGAGGTGCAACATCATCTGCTGATGCCTCCCAGTTAAAGATTAATTGTGCTTCAGAAACTAATTCACCAACGCGGGCACCGACCATGTGAATTCCAAGGACTGGACCATTCTTCTGAGCGACAAGTTTGATGGAGCCTGCAGTCTTAAGAATTTGCGCTTTGCCATTACCTGCAAGGTTGTAATCAAGTTCAACAACGTCATAACCACGCTCTTTAGCATCCTTGGTTGTGAGTCCCATCGATGCAACTTCTGGCTCTGAATAAGTAACGCGTGGAACACCGTCGTAGTTAATTGGACGAGGATTAAGACCCGCAATTGTCTCTGCAACGAGAATGCCTTCTTGGAATCCAACGTGAGCTAATTGCAAAGTAGGGATGATGTCACCCACTGCGAAGATGCCAGGGATATTGGTGCGGCAATGGTCATCGACAGTGATGTATCCGCGATCCATTGCAATGCCCACTTCTTGGTAGCCAACGCCATCTGTGACCGGACCACGGCCAACTGAGACAAGCAGGAGATCAGCTTTGAATTCACGGCCATCCTCAAGAGTGACGGTGACGCCCTTCTTATCAACTTTATGAGATTTAAAGCGAACGCCTAATTCAAAATTGATTCCGCGCTTGCGATAAGCACGCTCGAGCAACTTGCTGGAAGATTCATCTTCAAGGGCAATCAGGTGAGGTAGACCTTCGATGATGGTGACTTCTGAACCAAATGACTTCCAGACGGATGCAAATTCACATCCGATAACTCCGCCGCCAAGAACGATGACGCTCTTGGGAACGTAGTTCAGTGAAGTTCCGTGATCGGATGTAATAACACGATCTCCATCAATATCTAATCCAGGCAATGTGCGGGCATATGAACCAGTTGCTAGAACAATATTCTTACCAACATAGGGTGTGCCGTTAACATCAACTGTGTTGTTAGAGACTAAGCGTCCGGTTCCTTCGACATAAGTAATATTTCGAGACTTGACCAGACCTTGCAGACCTTTATGAAGTCCTGCGATCACGCCATCTTTATATGAATTAACTCCAGCCATATCGATGGAGTTGAAAGTGGCGTTGACACCGAAGTGGGATGAATCGCGTGCACTATCTGCAACTTCACCAGCATGGAGCAATGCTTTGGTGGGAATACATCCGCGGTGCAGGCATGTTCCGCCGACCTTATCTTTCTCGATGAGCGCAACGTTTAGTCCGAGTTGGGATGCGCGAAGGGCTGCGGCATATCCGCCGCTACCGCCACCGAGAACTACGAGATCAAAATTTGCCACCGACACACTCCTCCATTAGCTCAACGACCCTATCTTGCCAGCCTAGGCAGGCGAATGCATAACGCGCTTCTAGGAGCTGGCAGAGATAGCTAATTGCACCAGGGAGCGAAGAGCGATGCCTGTTCCACCCACTGGGGTATATCCATGGGGCTGGCTCTCGTTATAGGCAGGTCCTGCGATATCAAGGTGTAGCCATGGAAGTTCATCTGGAATGAAATCCTTCAGGAATAAGCCAGCAACGAGCATTCCGCCCATACGTTCACCAATATTTGCCAGATCTGCAACCGGTGAATCAAGGGATGCTCGCAATTCAACAGGAAGTGGCATTGGCCAGAAAGCTTCACCTGTCTCCTTGGTCACATCCATAAAGTGAGATGAAAATGCGGCGTTATTTGTCATCACAGCGCTCGTACGAGTTCCCAGTGCGACCACTTGTGCACCGGTGAGTGTGGCGACATCGATGATTCCATCAAGATCTTTCGTCTCCTGTGCTCGCACAATTGCATCAGCAAGAATGAGGCGTCCTTCTGCATCAGGGTTGAGAACTTCAACAGTTTTTCCACCATAGATAGTGATCACATCACTCGGACGAGTTGCAGTATCGCTAATCATATTTTCTGCCAAAGGAGCCCATGCTTCGATAGCAACAGGAAGTTTGAGAAGAGCGATTGCAATAGTTGCAGAACAGACAGCTGCCGCGCCACTCATATCTGATTTCATTGCCTCCATGCCTTTTGCAGGCTTTAACGCAAGACCACCAGAATCAAATGTGATTCCCTTTCCAACGAAGGCATATTTCTTCTTCGCCTTTGCGCCCTTGGGTGTGTACGAAATGTTCAATAGACGTGGGGGATTAACAGAACCTTGACCAACTCCAATGATTCCGCCGTAACCCTTTGACTTCAGTTGTGCATCTGTCATGACAGAGACTTTGAGACCAAGGGCAGGGCCTCCTGCCTTCTTGACTGCGTCATTGATTTCTTTGCAGAACGTCTCTGGAGTTAAGTGGCTTGGGGGAGTATTGATCAAATCGCGCACAAGATTTGTATAGGTTGCAATAATTTCCGCAGACTTTGCAGCTGACTTTGCGCTTGCTTGAGAAGCCAAATCGGTGTGCACGGTGATCAACTTCAGCGGAGCCCTCTGCCCACTCTTTGTTGAACCTCTAAATTGATCAAAGAGATATGAGCCAAGGGCTGCGCCTTCAGCAACGCCCCTGATGCCAGAGAGTGATTTGGCGGGAAGTGAAAATGTTGCACTTGAGTTTCCGGCTAGAGCGCGTGCTGCTGCCCCTGCTGCGCGGCGTAGTACTTCGTGGTCATAGCTTGCACTGGCCTTTCCGAGACCTGTGAAGACAATGAGTCGCGTGGAAGTGCCGGGAACTTTGATGACTTCATCGGCTTTTCCTGTGGCACCTAAATCAGCAAGTGATTGCATGAGAGATTTGGTATCAATGGCGAGATCGCCTGTTTCAATCTGCAGCGAGGTGGCACCAGCCTTTAAGGATTTAGCGCTCTTAAATGCCAAACCAATGACTAAGACATCATCTTTAACAATGCCGTCCGAAAGGCGGATCGTGGTCATGGCGACTCCTCTAGATATCACTCCGCCGTTATTCAGCAGATGCGAGGCCGTAAGTGTAAGTTGTCGTTGTGAAAAACTCACCTTTGCATCAGAAACATCTCGACCTTCAGGCGAAGATGGCCGATTTTGGTGGCTGGTTGATGCCCATCGAGTACCCCGGTGCAGGCGTTCTGGCAGAGCACGCAGCTGTTCGAGAACGTGTAGGGCTTTTTGATGTCTCACACCTTGGCAAAGCCAGCGTCATAGGTGAAGGTACTCTGGAATTTCTCAATGCGATGTTTACCAATGATTTATCTCGCATCATCGATAGCAAAGCGCAATACACCTTGCTCTGTAATCCTGATGGCGGGGTCATAGATGATCTGATTGCCTATCGTAATTCGGATTCAGATTTCTTCCTCATTCCTAATGCTTCAAATACAACAGATGTTGTTCGAGTGCTGAAGGAGAACGCGCCAGATTCAATTACAGTGACCAATCTTCATGAAAGTTTTGCTGTTCTTGCACTGCAAGGTCCGCGTGCTGTTGATGTTGTAAAGAGTCTTGGTATCAATCCGACTATGGATTACATGGCATTTGCTCATGTCACAATCGCAGGCTGTGATGTGATTCTCTGTCGCACCGGATATACCGGTGAACATGGGTATGAGTTAGTTCCATCCTGGAAAGATGCATCAGTTGTCTGGGATGCACTCGTTGCGGCGATGAAGCCATTCGATGGAGCCATCTGTGGACTGGGCGCTCGTGACACTCTGCGTACTGAGATGGGTTACCCGCTACACGGCCATGAACTCTCCCTTGAAATCTCACCAGTACAGGCAAGTGCTGGGTGGGCTATTGGTTGGAAGAAGGAGTCATTCCGTGGCTCACACGTTCTGCAATCTCAGCGTGAAGACGGCGTTGTGCGCACACTGAAAGCGCTGCGATCTAATGACCGCGGAATACCTCGTGCAGGAATGGCTATCAAAGATTCTGAAGGCGCAGAGATTGGCATCGTCACAAGCGGAACATTCTCACCATCTCTCAAAGTCGGAATTGCACTTGCGCTGATTGATCCTGCCTATGCGATTGGGGATGTTGTCACCATTGATGTTCGCGGACGCGAGTCATCGGCCACAATCAGTGCTTTGCCCTTTATGCCTTCACACGTTCGATAAATTCAATCGGAGTCATAAAAGCTGCCCTTGTGTGAGCTCTACGCAAAGTATGAAGGACTGGCTTTGCTGTCATGAGAATCAATGATGCGGTAAATATTGCTCGCGGAATATCCCAGGCCATAGCTGACAAGAAATGAAATGAAATGAAGTGCGAGAAATTAGTTGCAAAGGCTGCTCCTGCAACGTAGGAGAGTTGAGTATCTGCACCAAGAGTCCACGGCCAAAATTGAAGATCCATCGCAATCCCAAAGAACTCAGCTGCAGCTATTCCGAAGAGTGCCAGTGCAAATACTTCTGACTTACCTCGCAACCCTCTTGGAATCAGCGCCACCCCAAGTCCTATCCATCCAGCAGCAAAAGATTGATAGGCAACCCATGGACCGAGCCCTCCTGTGAGAATTGCAGAGAGGAACATTGAGATTGTGCCGAGAAGAAAACCAAAAGATGGACCGAATACACGTGCCGCCAGAATTAGTACAAACCACATCGGTTCAATTCCCACAGCACCAGTTCCCATAGGGCGCAGCGCTGCAATGAGTGCAGATAACACAGCAAGAAGTGCAATCGACTTGCTATCCAATTCCTTATTGCTCACGCTGATCATCAAGAGCAAGAGGGCGCAGGGAGTTGCGAGCAAGAAGATCCACTGAGGATGACCTTGCTTTTCGTTGATCAGAAATGGCCAGAGAAAACCGAGAGCACTGATTGCACTTGTTGCTACCAGCGCAATCAGTGAGGCACCTTTAAAGGAGAAAATTCCAGCAGTTTTCATTTCACATCTCCCAGAGCCTGCACGACATCACTCACAGTCAGCCATGGTTTAGGCGACATTATCTTTGCCACTTGTGGTGCGAAGGCAGGGGATGAGAGAAGAACTTCTAATGTTGTGCCATCGGCAACGATGTCACCTTCTGCAAGGAAGAGAACGCGATCTGCAAGCTCTGCAACAAGTTCAACATCGTGGGTTGCAAGAAGGACCGGTCTATTAAATTGCGTTGCATATTCTTTAAGAGCTAATCCAAAGAGACTCTTTGCCCGGTAATCCAATCCTCGCGTTGGTTCATCCAGAACCAAGACATCAGGACTTGCTGCAAGAACGATACTGAGAACTAGCGCCAAACGCTGACCTTCTGAGAGATCGTTGGGATGAGCGTTGAGTGAGATGTGAGAAACAAGGCGATTGAGAAGTGCTGCAGCTGAGCCCGGTTCCAACTCATTGTCGCGATCTGCATGTGAGCATTCGTCTTCAACGCTGGATGCAAAGAGAAGATCGCTGGGTTCTTGAGGGACATATCCAATTGCTTGTCTGCGAGCACCACCTGTGAGCGCTGTGGGGTCTTGGCCGTTGACGGTAATTCTCCCCTTGTGTGGTGCATGCAAACCAACAATGGAGTGCAACAAAGTGCTCTTACCTGCTCCGTTGCGTCCCATGATTGCGACAATTTCACCGTGATGGATGGTGGTGTTGATTCTGTTTAAAGCAACTTTTTCACCGTAGGAGTGAGAAACATCTAGCACCTGAATTGCAGGGGAGTCTGTTTTCTTTGCAACATTTAAAAGAGGATATTGGCGACTTCGAATCTCATCTGTTGCTCGCCTTACTTCACGAACACTTGTGCCAATCTCACTTAAATTGAGTGCACGCGCTAATTTCACAATAGGTGGTACTAAGTCTGAATTCTTGAGAATTTCATCTGCAGAGCCAATAGATGTCTCGCCATTTCCCTCAATATAAATAATGCGATCGACAAATTGGATGACTCGCTCTAGTCGGTGCTCGGCGATAATGACCGTCACGCTCAAGTCGTGAACAAGGCGATGTAGAACTGAGAGAACTTCCTCTGCTGCTATCGGATCAAGTGCACTCGTGGGTTCATCAAGGACCAGAACCTTGGGCTGCATTACAAGGGCAGAACCTATTGCTACGCGCTGCTGTTCGCCGCCGCTGAGGGTTGCAATAGAACGATTGCGTAGAGCATTCAGGCTAAGCAAATCAAGAATCTCTTCCACTCTCTTGCGCATGACATCAGGTGCAAAGTTCAGAGCTTCCATACTGAATGCGAGCTCTTCTTCAACAATATCTGTCACAAATCCATTGATGGGATTTTGACCCACGATGCCAACCAGATGAGCAAGAGAACCTGGTTTCACAGTTCGTGTTGAGATTCCATCGACAGAGATATCACCGGCCAAGATGCCACCGGTGTGATGGGGGACTAGCCCGTTAATCAGGCGCAGCAGTGATGATTTACCTGATCCTGTCTCGCCCATGACAAGGACCATCTCACCCTCTTGAATTTGGAAGGAGAGATCTTCAAGGATGGTCTTGGTGGAGTGCGGATAAATCAAAGAAACGTTGGAGAAGGTGATCATCGTGCCACCATCACAGCGGATGCAGCAACAGTGAGTAGAACAATGACGATATCGCGCATCAACCATTGCACAGGGCGGTATCGAGAACGCTTTTTACTTATTCCATAGCCCCTGGCATCCATGGCGGCCGCAAGTTGTAATGAACGTGAAAGTGATTCTTCAAGTAGTGGGATTGCGATAGAGCGGATGTGGATATTTTCCATCCCACGCAATTTTTGTGCTGTGCGAATTCGACGTGCACTGGTGGCAAGCTGCGGAAAGAGCGAAGTGGCAATGACTAAGGTGATTCCTATTTCATAGATGAATGATGGAGTGACTCGCAGCAATTTATGTGGGCTTGTCAGAGATGTTGCAGCACCAAAGAGGGCAATCATCGTTGCGATGATGACACCTTCATGAAGAGATGATGACAATCTCTCTAGTGTGACCGCGCCACCAATGCGGATTCCAGGCATCCACGAAGGCAAATCCAGAATGGGCAATGTGAAGAGAACTGTTCCAGGAATCGGAACACCAATGAGAATTCCCACGATTGTGCGAATGGCCAGGATTACGGCGCCGATTCGTAGTGAGAGAGTGAAACTTTTCTCCCATAGTGATCCATCACGACGAGAAAAGACAAGAAAAGCCACCGCACCCACAATCGCAAGTGCTATCCATGCGTTATCGAGTGCGACAACACCTATTGCTAGGAGTATGGCGCTGATCCACAGTGTGAGTGGGTGCAGTGGTTTTTTCATGATGAGCTTTTTGCCTATTTCTTGATCAGCGCATCTGGAGTATCAATCTCTACTCCGCATTCTTTCTTTGGGTATCCATTGAAAGCGCAAATGAGGCCCGAGCTAGCGGAGCGAATTTTGACAACCTGTGCAAGTACATCGATACCTTGCGAACTCTTGGCTGTCGTCACACAACGCACTATCGGCTTCTGCACCTTTTCTCCTTTTGGCGCATAAGCGGCATTACCAAATTCGATGACAAGACCAATGCGCTTGGTATCTGAATCTGCCTTTGTCTTTCCACAGATTGATGCAAAGGAAGGTTTTGTCTTTGGGGCAACAGATGGAACATCATCGCTACTAAAGACAAATGACCATCCTTCAACAGCGCCGTCTTCGATATCGACAGTTGGTCCGGTCATTGCAGCTTTCCAGGTTGATGCACCAGGGGCTGCTTGGAAGTAACCCCAATATCGCCAGCCCTTACTTGCTGCCTGGGATGTGGGAATTGAAATAACTTGGGATGAAATGAGAAGGATCGCTATTGCGATCGTGTTGAAATGTCTTGCTTTCACAGTGTGAACTCCTAAAAAAGAAGAGTCTCACAGGGGTAGCTCGCTAGCGATCGGCCTAAGAATGCGCCAAATACCTTTGGACTACACCCCGCAAACCTCGGCGGGTGTTGGTCAGAAAACGAATATCTCGGCAGGTAATCCGACTTAAGTAGTTCAGGGTTGAACTCTCTTACGGTTGCGGGTCAGCGTCGGAATTGCACCGAACTTCCCCTACTGAGATACCTATGAAGTTGTGGTCTTACGGGTCGAACCAAACCACATTGACTAGGTGTTGGCAACTCACCACGCACAACCCTAAGGTGGCGCCATGGAATATAGACGCCTTGGCAATACTGGAATGTATGTCTCAGAGATTTCTTATGGAAACTGGATCACGCACGGCTCACAAGTTGAGACAGAAGCAGCCGTCAAATGTGTGCGCGAAGCTCTCAATCAAGGAATTACCACCTTTGATACGGCGGATGTCTATGCCGGCACAAAGGCTGAAGTAGTTCTTGCTAAAGCTCTCAAAGGTGTTCGCCGTGAATCCTACGAACTCTTTACAAAAGTGTATTGGCCAACAGGCACAGGAAAGAATGATCGCGGCTTATCACGTAAGCACATCATGGAATCGTGTAATGCATCGCTGAAGAGATTAAAGACAGATCACATCGATCTCTATCAGGCCCACCGTTTCGATGTTGAGACTCCGCTTGAAGAAACATTGAGCGCCTACGATGATCTCATCCGTCAAGGCAAAGTCAGCTATATCGGTTTTTCTGAGTGGAATGCGCAGCAGATATCTGATGCCCTGAAGATTCAAGATGCACGTGGGTATAACCGCTTTGTCTCTAGCCAACCTCAGTACTCAGCTCTATGGCGCGTGATTGAAAGTGAAGTAGTTCCTCTGTCCAAGAAAGAGGGCATTGGTCAGATTGTCTGGTCACCGATGGCTCAAGGAATTCTTACTGGAAAATATCTTCCTGGGAAGAAAGCACCTGCTGGATCTCGCGCCACAGATAAGAAGAGTGGTGCGGACTTCATCTCTCGTTGGATGTCAGAGGAAGTTTTAACTGCCGTGCAGAAGTTAAAGCCAATTGCCGAAGGTCTTGATATCTCAATGTCCCAGTTAGCCCTTGCTTGGGTTCTTCAAAACTCCAATGTTTCAAGTGCCATCATGGGCGCTACAAAGCCTTCTCAAGTGAAAGAGAATGTCAAAGCATCGGGTATCAAGCTCACGGAAGATGTCATGAAGGCGATTGATAACGCTCTTGGAAAGTTACCAGAGCGCGATCCTAAGAAGAACGAGAGCCCTAACCCTCGCGCTTAATTGCGCAAAGTTAGAAGCTATCTCCAACTTTAATTGAAGGCTTAGGAGAGCGCATTCTGCGCATCTGGGTGGAGCGCAACCATCCATACATGCCGATGCCTTTAAGTTCTGTGCCTGGGAATTTTGCAAGCACAGCGCTCTTAATCTTGCGGCTTAAGAAGAATCCATCGATAACTGAAATCAGAAGAACCCCATACATAATGATGATGCTTCCGATTTGGAAGATAGGTGATGGAATCAAGGTCAAGATCAGAACAACAAAGATGATGGGCAAGAAGTACTCACCGATTGATTTGCGTGAATCCACATAGTTACGAACAAATCGCTTAACTGGACCCTTATCGCGAGCTGGTAGTGCGCTCTCATCTCCACGCATATAGGCGGCGCGAGCTGCAACGCGTGATGCACGGGCAGCATCCTTAGCGCGCTTCTTCTCTGCCTTCGTTGATGCAGGAGCAAGAGATGAAACTTTGCGAGCTGCAATAGCTTCTTTGCGCTTAGGGGTCGGACGACCCTTCTTATCAGCAGTTGATTCAGTCATGGCGGTAACTATAGGGCGAGCATCTGCTCGAGAGCCAACTTGGACAATCGAGCTACTCGCTCATCGACCTTAATTTCATTGACGATATGTCCTGCCACGATTGATTCCATAGCCCAGACCAAATGGGGCAGATCAATGCGGTTCATCGTTGAGCAGTAGCAGACGCTCTTATCGAGAAAGACAATCTCTTTATCGGGATTATTCTGCGCAAGGCGAGAGACAAGATTGAGTTCAGTACCGATTGCCCACTTGCTTCCGGCAGGAGATGACGTCACGGTCTGAATAATCTTCTCAGTGCTGCCAACAACATCTGCATCAACGACAACTTCATGCTGACACTCAGGGTGGACGATGACTTGAACGCCCGGAACGCGAGTGCGAACTTCTTGAATTGATTCACGTGTAAAGCGACCATGAACAGAGCAATGTCCGCGCCATAAAATCATTTTTGCGCCACGAATCTCATCTTCTGTCAGACCACCCATCGGCTTCCATGGATTCCATAAGACGCAATCTTCGAGTGAGAGACCAAGAGATAAGACAGCTGTGTTGCGACCAAGGTGTTGATCAGGGAGGAAGAGAACCTTCTCTGCCTTAGCAAAAGCCCACTCAAGAGTTTTCTGGGCATTTGATGATGTGCAGATGGTGCCGCCATGTTCACCTGTGAAAGCTTTGATGGCAGCAGATGAATTCATATAGGTGACAGGAACGGTTTTTGATGCAACGCCGATCTTTTCAAGATCTTGCCAGCATTGGTTTACTTGATTTGCTGTTGCCATATCTGCCATCGAACAACCTGCAGCCAAATCGGGAAGGATGACGCGTTGCTTGGAAGAGGTGAGAATGTCTGCACTCTCGGCCATAAAGTGAACACCGCAGAAGAAGATAAATTCAGCAGAGCTTTGGGCAGCTGCTGACTCTGCCAACTTAAATGAATCTCCGGTGATATCGGCAAATTGAATGACTTCATCACGTTGGTAGTGATGGCCCAGAATCAGTGCCCGACTTCCAAGGGCGGCTCTGGCAGCGATAGCGCGTTCAACGAGGTGCGGGTCACTTGCAGGTGGGAGTTCACCTGTGCATGAGACTCCGCGCTCTGAAGCAAGGTCTGAACCTTGGCCCAGAATAAGGAGCTCACCGAGGCTGATAGACATATGCGTATTCTCATGCGTTTGGGTTAGCCATCGCAACCTAAACGCGGGTATTCTTGGGCACATGACTTCTGAAACAACTACAACTCCAGTCGAGATCACAACCGGCATCGCACTTACAGATGTGGCAGCAGCAAAGGTTTCTGCCCTTCTTGCTCAAGAAGGTCGCGATGACCTTTACCTCCGTGTTGCTGTTCAGCCAGGTGGCTGTTCAGGTCTTCGCTACCAGCTCTACTTCGATGATCGCAATCAAGAAGGCGATATCACACGTGAGTTTGGTGCAGTAAAAGTTGTTGTCGACAAGATGAGCGATCCTTACCTCATGGGCGCAACAGTTGATTTCGTAGACACAATCGAGAAGCAAGGCTTCACAATCGATAATCCCAATGCAGGCGGTTCATGCGCTTGCGGCGATTCATTTAACTAATTTAACGTTAATATATAGCTGCTGTAGTTAGATGCGACCATGAAAATTGGCGTTGCAGGTTCAGTAGGTCTCGATCACCTCATGACTTTCCCCGGAAAGTTCACTGATTCCCTCGTTGCTGGTTCTCTCGAAAAAGTTTCTCTCTCATTCCTCGTCGATGGTCTTGATGTTCGTCGCGGAGGGTGTGCTGCCAATATCGCATTTGGACTTGGAGTCTTAGGCCTGAATCCCATTTTGATTGCAGCTGTCGGAAAAGATTTTGCTGATTACGATGCTTGGCTTAACCGCCACGGTGTTGATACATCTCACGCCCTTGTCTCAACAGAACAACACACAGCGCACTTCACAGTAACAACCGATACTGAACTCAATCAGATCGCATCCTTCTTTCCTGGTGCCATGTCTGAGGCTCGCAACATTGAACTTAAACCCATCATGGATAAGGTCGGAAAACTCGACATCCTTGTCGTTTCCCCAGATGATCCTGAAGCGATGCTTCGCCATACTGAGGTCGCTCTAGAAATGGGAGTCGCAGTGGCGGCAGATCCTTCTCAGCAGATGGCACGTATGAACGGGGATGAGATTAAGAAGTTGATCTCTGGCGCTACCTACCTCTTTATGAATGAGTATGAGTTGGCACTTGCCATCCAAAAGACTGGATGGAGTGATCACGAGATTTTGGAACAAGTGAAATATCGCATCGTCACTTTGGGCTCAGAAGGTGCTCGCGTTGAAAGTACTGATGGAACATTTATCAAGGTTGGATGTGCGAAAGAGAAGGCAAAGATTGATCCGACTGGTGTGGGAGATTCTTTCCGCTCAGGTTTCGTTGCAGGTCTTGCCTGGGGTCTATCGCATGAGCGTTGTGCACAGCTTGGTTCAATGATTGCCACCTATGTTATCGAAACAACAGGGACGCAGGAGTATCGATTTACCAAAGATGAATTTGTTGCACGATTTAGCGAGGCATATGGATCAGATGATGCAGCTGAAATAGCAGCGCATCTACCCGCGTAACTTCGCAAGCACCTCTGTAAGTGATGTCGCAAGGTTATCTATTTCAACTTCCGTCGTTCCGTGGTGAAGAGTTAAGCGAATATGGCCATTGGTTTCATAACCCATAGCCGCTAAGACGTGGCTTGGTTGTAGATCCTCAGGTGAACATGCAGAGCCAGAATCAACATCAATGCCCTGCGCAGCAAGCTCTCTGACAACTGCCTCACCTGAGACCCCACTTGCAATCAGTGAGATGAGATGAGCAAGTGATGGCGATTGCGGAGCAACAACTTGCGCACCATCAATCTTTGAAAGTTGAGTGATTGCATACTCACGAAGAGAAGGTGCTTCCTGAGTGAAGTTTTCAAGAGCTACCGCGGAAGCAATAAGTAATGGAAGTGAGTAACTACCGGGGGAGCTGATGGGTGCTATGCGCGGTAGTGGATATGAATAAGTGGAGCGATCGCGAATTGCCATGATGGCCAGACCACTGGGGCCGTTCCAGGAAGCTGCATCAAAGAGTGCGGTATTCCAGCGTGCTGGTAAGGGGATGCGAGGACCAGTGGCCGTGGCATCGATTGCAATCTTCACACCACTAGCAATTGATTCAGGGAAGTTCTGAATGATTCCGGTTTCGCCATTTGCTAGCTGGAGGGAAAGTACGCAGCCATCTCTGAGTTGGCTAACGCCTTGAATGGCGCCGGATCCGTCCACTTTGAGTTCTGTGACTTCTGATGTGTGAGAACGTGCAATCGCTCGGATCTTTCCCTTATCGATTGCCGAATATGCGAAAGGTGAAGAGTCGTGGAAGAGACCTGCGATAGAGAGAAAGTGGCCTAGTGATGGCTCGCCAAGGACCTCGATCGAATCAACTGCAATCGCCAAACGAGTCGAGATATTTTCAAGGGCGTGGTTGCGAAGAATCGCAGCTTTGGATGAACTCTGGGAAAGCTTCTTGGGATCTGCCCATCCTTGGTCGAAGGCGGCTAGTAGCGCCTCTCTGGCGGCAGGGTGCAGGGGGCCTTCAGAGGCGAAATTTCCTGTGACACGAACCACCGAATCAACGCTACTCGCTCCGGCGAGCGCATGCACATCGCGCCACTATCCTTACCCCATGTCTTCTCACGCACCGCGCAGAAAGCGCTCTATCCGAGCCGCGGCCCTTATCGCCCCAGCATTTCTCACAGGATGCTCTTTCAATGCGAAAGATATTTCTGGAATGGGATTTCCTAAGGGCGTATCAAGCGTTAGCGACATCTCGCTTTCATTGTGGCAAGGCGCGTGGATTGCAGCTGCAGTTGTAGGTGTCTTCACCCTGATTCTGATCTTGTGGCCAGCGGTCTTCCATCGCGCGAATGCAAATAAAGGCGAATTTCCAAAGCAGACTCAATACAACATCCCTGTCGAAATTCTCTACACAGTTATTCCATTTGTAATTGTTGCTGTCATGTTCTACTTCACCGCAGTTAAAGAGAACAAGATCATTGATAAGACATCACCGGTCAAGCACGAGATTTCTGTTGAGGGCATCCAGTGGTCATGGCAATTTGCCTATCCTGAAGCTGGCGATCAGGCAGTGGTCACAGGTACTCCTGCAAGTCCACCGACTCTCTATGTTCCTCAAGGCGAAAAGGTTCGCTTCACTCTCACCTCTAACGATGTCGTCCACGGCTTCTGGATTCCGGCATTTATGATTCAGATGCAGAACTTGCCTGGTGAGACAAACCATCTTCAATTCACAGCTAATAAATTGGGTGAGTTCCCAGGACGTTGCAACATCCTCTGCGGGCGAAACCACTCCCAAATGCTCTTTAAGGTCAAAGTTGTTACCCCTGAGAACTATCAGAAGTACCTAGACTCACTGAAGGCGAGCGCATAATGACAACATTTGCAGAACGTCCAACACTTGCTGCCCCTCGCCAAGGAGTTGCTAAGACTTCACGGGGAAGTCAGTTTGTTAAGACAATTACCTCTACCGACCATAAGCGCATCGGCTATCTATACCTAGCAACATCTTTTGCATGGTTCCTCATTGGTGGATTCCTAGCGCTGCTACTTCGTATTGAGCTCACTCGCCCAGGATTGCAATTCTGGAGCAATGAGCAGTACAACCAGATTTTCACCATGCACGGAACCATCATGTTGTTGATGTTTGCAACGCCACTCTTCGTTGGCTTTGCCAATGTGATTATGCCTTTGCAGATCGGTGCAGCAGATGTGGCATTTCCTCGATTGAACATGCTTTCGTATTGGCTCTACTTCTTTGGATCCATTGAAGCAACGATTGGATTCCTTACACCTGGGGGAGCAGCTTCCTTTGGTTGGACTGCCTACGCACCTCTTGCTAACTCAACATACTCACCAGGAATTGGTGGCGATCTGTGGGTGATGGGACTTGCTATCTCAGGTCTTGGAACAATTCTGGGCGGCGTTAACTTCATTACAACAATCTTCACAATGCGCGCACCTGGCATGACGATGTTCCGTATGTCGATCTTCTCGTGGAACGTATTGCTGACATCAATTCTTGTTCTGCTTGCCTTCCCGCCACTAGCGGCGGCTCTCCTTGGACTTGAGTCAGATCGAATCTTTGGTACCCACCTCTTCGATCCGGCCAATGGCGGAGCTATGTTGTGGCAACACCTCTTCTGGTTCTTTGGCCACCCTGAGGTTTATATCCTTGCGCTTCCATTCTTTGGAATTGCAACAGAGATTCTGCCTGTCTTTAGCCGCAAGCCAATCTTTGGTTATAAGGGTCTGATCGCAGCAACGATTGCAATCTCAGCACTGTCTGTCGCAGTCTGGGCACACCACTTGTTTGCAACTGGAAAAGTTCTCTTGCCATTCTTCTCCTTCATGACATTTCTTATCGGTGTTCCAACCGGTGTGAAATTCTTCAACTGGATCGGCACAATGTGGCGCGGCCACGTTACCTTTGAAACACCGATGTTGTGGGTCATGGGCTTCCTTGTGACATTCCTCTTCGGTGGGCTGACAGGAATCATCTTGGCTTCACCTCCACTAGATTTCGCAGTCTCTGCCTCCTACTTCGTCGTCGCACACTTCCACTACGTCCTCTTCGGCACTGTGGTCTTTGCAATGTTTGCCGGCTTCTACTTCTGGTGGCCAAAGATGACAGGGCGCATGCTCAATGAGCGCCTAGGTAAGATCCACTTCTGGACTCTCTTCTTTGGTTTCCACACAACATTCCTTATCCAGCACTGGCTTGGAATTAAAGGTTTCCCTCGTCGCTATGCAGATTATCTATCGACCGATGGATTTACTGGAATGAATATGATTTCAACAGTGGGTTCATTCCTCTTAGCTCTTTCAATGATTCCATTCTTTGTTAATGTCTGGATTACACGTAAATCTCCAAAGGTTGAAGTCGATGATCCATGGGGTTATGGCGCATCCCTTGAATGGGCAACATCATGTCCACCACCACGCCATAACTTCACTTCAATGCCGCGCATTCGCTCTGAGCGTCCAGCATTTGATCTGCATCATCCACACATTAAGACAGAAGGTCACTAACGATGAAAGCTAATTGGAGACTCTTCACCGGACTTTCAATCTTCTACATCATCATGGCCGTTATTTATTACTCTGTTGGTGGCGAAGCGGTGGGAATTACAGGAATGATTCTGGCTTCATGCCTTGCTGGCATGGTTGGTTTCTACCTCTGGTTTACGCAAAAGCGCATTGGCGTTGATATCCCATCTGATAACATTGATGCAGAGATTGCAGATGATGCCGGTGAACTTGGTTTCTATAGCCCTCATTCATGGTGGCCACTTCCTGTTGCCGTAAGTGCGACAGCGATGGGTCTAGGTCTGATAATCGGTTGGTGGCTAACATTGATTGCACTTGGTTCACTCGTTATCAGCATCATCGGAATGGTGACTGAATACGAGAAACCTGTCTCAATCCCATCTCACTAACGAGTTCAACAAAAACGCCTATGAAGAAATTAGTAGGCGCAGCTCCCTGGATATTCATCGTTATTTGGAGTTCGGGCTTCGTAGTCGCAAAATATGGTTTCACTGATTCTGATTCACTCTTCTTCCTGGCTGTGCGCTTACTGCTCGCATCCGTCATCCTCTTCATCATTACTGCAGCGTTGCGTCAGCCGCTCAAGCTCTCGCGCAGTGATCTGCGAGCATCTCTTGCTATCGGTATTGCACTGCATGGTTTCTATTTGGCAGGTGTTTGGTATGCGATTGAACTCGGAGCACCTGCTGGTCTTTCTTCGGTGATCACAAGTATGCAACCAATAGTTGTATCACTCCTTGCTGTGCGCCTTCTCAATGAACCCCTGACTCGCAGACAGTTAGCTGGTCTGATCTGTGGCCTCCTGGGAGTCTTCCTCGTAGTTCTACCTAAACTCTCAAAGACCGATGGATTCACGTCAGAGTCATTGATCTTTCTCTTTCTAGCCCTTGCTGGGAGCACGGTGGCGACGCTTTTGCAGAAGAAGATTGGCCACTCCATTCCCTTGATGATTGGTACTACCTACCAATTTGCTGTGGCAGGAGTTGGATTACTCATCATTTCGATAGTGCGCGGTAGGACTCGCATGGAACTTACCCACACAACTTTCTGGACGATGACATGGGCAGTACTGGTCACATCGATTGCTGCAGTCCTACTTCTACTCTGGTTACTGAATAGAGGATCTGCTGCAAAAGTTTCCAGTCTTCTCTATCTCGTTCCTCCGATGGCGGTATTACAAGCGTTCATTCTCTTCGATGAGACTGTGACCCCACTTGGAATACTGGGGATTGTGATGACCGCCCTTGGGGTTGCACTAGTAATTCGTTCATAGACTCACATTTTTATCTATTAACTGATTAGATATGGCTATGACTCAACCTCCTGCAGATTCAGCACGCGGCAAAGAGGTCTTTGACCTCGATCGCTCCTATGTTTTTCACTCATGGTCTGCACAAGCACAGATTGCACCTCTTCCTGTTGCAGGGGGAGAAGGTAGCTACTTCTGGGATTTCGATGGCAACAAGTATCTAGATTTCTCAAGTCAGTTGGTCTTCACAAACATTGGGCACCAACATCCCAAGGTCATTAAAGCGATTCAAGAACAAGCTGCTCTATACACAACAGTTGCTCCACAACATGCCAATGAGGCGCGAGGACAGGCTGCAAAGCGCATTACGGCTCGAGCAGGTGCCCACCACAATAAAGTTTTCTTCACCAACGGTGGAGCAGATGGTGTTGAAAATGCGATCCGCATGGCGCGACTTCACACCAATCGCCATAAGGTTCTCTCGTTTTATCGCAGCTATCACGGCAACACCACAGCAGCGATTGCCTCAACTGGCGATCCACGCAGATGGCCTAATGAATACGCTTACGGCCACGTTCACTTCTTTGGTCCCTATCTCTATCGCTCAGCTTTCTGGGCAAAGAGTGAAGAGGAAGAGTGCAAGCGCGCCCTTGAACATCTGGAACAGGTCATCATCTTTGAAGGTGCATCGACTATCGCAGCAATTCTCATTGAATCTGTTGTGGGCACCGCAGGTGTTCTCGTTCCACCGGTTGGATATCTTGAAGGCGTTCGCGCTCTCTGTGATAAATATGGAATCAAATGGATTGCCGATGAAGTGATGTCAGGCTTTGGCCGAACCGGTAAGTGGTTTGCCTACCAACACTCGAAAGCAGAGCCTGATCTCATCGTCTTTGCTAAGGGCGTTAATAGTGGTTATGTGCCACTGGGTGGCGTCATCATTAGTGATGAAATCGCAGCAACATTTAACGATCGCGTATTCCCAGGAGGCCTTACCTACAGCGGCCATCCGCTAGCTACTGCTGCAGCTGTTGCCACACTCGATGTGATGGCTGAAGAGAAGATGGTTGAAAATGCTGCGACCTTGGGTGAGAAAGTCATTAAGCCACTGCTTGAAGAATTGATGGCCAAACATAAAGTTATTGGTGAGATTCGCGGACAGGGTGTCTTCTGGGCGCTCGACCTTGTTACAGATCGCGCTACACGAGCACCTCTAGCTCCTTATGGTGCCTCAAGTCCTGCAATGAATGAATTGGTTGCTGCATGTAAGAAGCTGGGGCTCTTCCCCTTCAATAACTACAACCGCATGCATATCTGCCCACCATGCAACATCACTGAGAGCGAACTCCGTGAGGGATTTGCAATCCTTGATCAAGCATTTGCAAGTATTGCTCACCACTACACAGGGGCATAAAAAATCGACCCTGCCCACTGGGACAGGGTCGATGATTAAACTATTTAGTGATGGCCTTCTAACTCACGACGCTCAGTCTCAGTAGCCTTTGGGACAGCAACTGCAGTTGCGCGAGAGATTCGGTTACGGATTTTGTTCTTAATCGCAGCAGGGCGACGAACACCTGATGCATCGTGATCTGCAAGCTCGAGCGGGGCAAGCTGCTCGTGTGATGTGAGTAGCCACGCCTTCTCAGGTGAGATTGGCTCGTGTACTTCAACAAATTCACCACTTGGCATACGCACAAGACGACCAGTTTCACGACCATGAAGAACAAGGTCTCGATCTGCGCGCTGTAGCGATAGACATAGACGCTTGGTAATGATGAATGCAATCGGAGGAAGAACGATGATGCCGATACGAGAGAACCACATCATCTGATTGATAGTCAGGTGGAAAGTTGTTGCGATGATGTCGTTACCACCGTTAAGAAGTGAGACGATAGTGAAGGTAAGTGCCATGACACCGATTGCTGTTCGGTTTGGCGTATTGCGAGGGCGATCAAGGAGATGGTGCTCGCGCTTATCTCCCGTAGCCCAGCTCTCAATAAATGGATAGAGAGCAAGACCTGTAAACATAATTCCAGGCAAGATCAAACCTGGAATCAGGATGTTCCACGAGATTGTGTGGCCAAATGCATGAGTCTCAATCGGCGGTGACATGCGAACCAAACCATCCAGCCAACCCATATACCAATCGGGTTGAGAGCCAGCTGAAATTTGTCCCGGCGTATAAGGACCATAGAGCCAAATAGGGTTGATCGATGCAACTGCTCCTAGGAATGCAGTGACACCAAAGACGATAAAGAAGAATCCTCCAGCTTTAGCCATGTAGACAGGCATGAGTGGATATCCAACAACATTCTTCTCTGTGCGACCTGGACCTGGGAACTGTGTGTGCTTCTGGTACCAGACGAGCATCAAGTGCACAGTAATTAGTGCAAGGAAGATTCCTGGAAGAAGTAGAACGTGCACGGTGTAGATACGAGGAATAAATGCTTCACCCGGGAATGCTCCACCGAATGCGAAGAATGCGATGTATGAACCAACGAGTGGAAGTGCTTGAATAATTGCTTCAGCAATGCGGATACCTGTTCCTGAGAGCAAGTCATCGGGGAGTGAGTAACCCAAGAAACCTTCAACGATTCCAAGTGTGAGAAGCCCAACGCCGATGATCCAGTTAAATTCACGAGGCTTGCGGAAAGCACCGGTGAAGTAGACGCGAAGTAAGTGAACAACGATACCCACCATAAAGATCAGAGCTGCCCAGTGGTGAATCTGACGCATCAAGAGACCGCCGCGAACCTCAAATGAGATATCGAGAGTTGATGCGTAGGCCGCAGACATCTTTAGGCCTTCAAGAGGTGCATAAGTGCCTTCATAGATCACTTCACGTTGTGAAGGATCGAACCAGAATGTGAGAAATGTTCCTGAGAGAAGAAGAATGATGAATGAATAGAGACAAATTTCGCCGAGAAGGAATGACCAGTGGTCAGGGAAGACCTTGGTGAGGTTCTTCTTCATCCATTTTGCTGCGCCTGTGCGGTCGTCTACATATCCTGCGACGTTACCGGCGATTCTTTCGCGTGCTGTCATGATGAGCGCTCCCAGAAGCTAGGTCCAACAGGTTCAGTAAATGGTTGCTGTGCAACGAGGTATCCATCCGCGTCGACAGTGATAGCCAATTGTGGCAGAGGTCGCGCAGCGGGGCCAAAGATAACTTTGGCAGCGCGAGTCACATCAAATGTTGATTGGTGGCATGGGCAGAGCAGGTGCTTTGTCTGTTGCTCATAGAGCGCCACTGCGCATCCCATGTGGGAACAGATCTTTGAGAAGGCGATGATGCCTTCATGAGTCCAGGACAGTCGCTCTGCATCGAGGTTAAATTCTTCAGGACGAAGGCGAATCAAGAGGACTGCATCTTTGCCAATGTTATTGAGTGTGCGCTCCTCCCCTTGAGATAACTCTGGAAGAGTCTGGGCTACTGCTCCTACTTCAAGATCTTCTGGACGAATAGGACGATCACCAGGATCGGTAACCAGACGTGTTCCTGCTTTCCATGATGTCTTTGTGAGGTCATCTTTAGGAAGTGGACCAAGGTCACGAAGGAGTAAGAGAGGAGTAAGACCTGAAAGTCCGAGCGCTGCAATCAGTGAGCGCTTGATTAAGGGGCGACGACCCAAACCTGCAGCGGTTGCACCTTCTTTGACGGTCTTAATAAATTCTGAGCGATCTTCATCTTCAGAGCGAAATTCATGGCGTTGTGCGATGACTTCTTCATCTGGCATAAGCGTCTTAGCCCAGTGAATTGCTCCGGCTCCAATGCAAAAGAGTGCGATAGCCATGCCCATACCAAGTCCAAGCTGTTGTGCATTGGTATTTCCTAATACGGGGATAAAGATAAAGCGATCATCTTTGACAAAGATGTAGGAGTAGATAAGAAGAAGTGTTCCTAGCGCTGAGAGCATAAAGAGAATGGCAACTTGTCGCTCTGCACGTGCTGCAGCCTTTGGGTCAGAATCAGCCTGGCGATGAACGTGAGCTGGAAGTCCTGGATCTTTGATTAATTCGATCTCATTAGACATCTTCTATCTCGCTTTCATCGCTAGCCAGACTGCAACACCAATGAGCAGTCCGATTCCCAGTGTCCATACAAGTAATCCTTCAGTAACAGGTCCAACGCGACCAAGTGCTGCGCCACCGAGCTGTGGTTCAGACTCTGCAGCCTTAATCCACTTGATGATCGATAACTTCTCTTCAGGAGTGATTGTTTTATCGCTAAAGACTGGCATTGATTGTGGTCCAGTAATCAACGCTTCATAAATATGTTTTGGTTCAACGCCCATCAGAGTTGGCGCATATTTACCTTGCGTTAGTGCCCCACCTTGAGCTGCAAAGTTGTGACACATTGCGCAGTTAGTACGGAAGAGTTCGCCACCTTCTGCAGTGGATCCATCGCGCTCATAGTTCAGTGATTCTTCACCAGGAACCTGAGGCCCTGGAGCAAGGGATGCAACATAGGTAGCAAGAGCATTCACTTGTTCAGCGTTATAGACAGGCTTCTTACGCATTGCTTGCACGCTCATATCAGCCATCGGCATACGTCCTGTGCCCACCTGGAAATCAACTGATGCAGCGCCAACGCCGATCAGTGATGGTGCAATCTGTCCACCTTCAGCATTAATACCGTGGCAAGAAGAACATCCCTTAAGGAAGATCTGCTTGCCTTCTTCAATCGTAATTGCACGATCTGCAACAGAGGTAGCGTCATTATTGACTGCGCTAGCAACCTGGAAAGTTGTGCCAATGGTGAAGAGAGCAAAGATCAAAAGAATTGGTCCTGCTGCACGATGTCTACGTAGACGCGAGAGGCGCTTCACTGTGTTCCTTTCGGTTGGTCAGTCATATTTGAAATCATTCGGGATTTACTTGATGAGGTAGATCGCCGAGAAGAGGGCGATCCAGACAACATCAACGAAGTGCCAGTAGTAGGAGACAACAATCGCTGTTGTTGCCTGACCTTGTGTAAAGCGACGAGCCTTGGCGATGCGAATCATCACGATAAGGAAAGCGATGAGTCCACCTGTTACGTGCAGACCGTGGAAACCTGTAGCGATATAGAAGACAGAACCATATGCATTGGATGAGAGAGTCAGACCTTCAGTCACCAAAGATGCGTACTCATAAATTTGACCTGCGATAAAGAATCCACCCATAAGGAAAGTCAGAGCAAACCACTCGCGCATTCCCCAGCTCTTGATGTTTAAAAGTGAACCGGTGCGTCGTGCTTGATAACGTTCTGCGGCAAAGACACCGAACTGGCATGTCACAGATGAGAGAACAAGAACAGTTGTATTGACTGCGGCAAACGGAATATTGAGAATTTCAGTGGAAGTCAGCCAGACCTTTGGGCCTTGCACTGCGCGAGTGGTGAAGTACATCGCGAAGAGCGCGGCGAAGAACATCAATTCGCTCGAGAGCCAGACAATCGTTCCGACAGCCACCATATTGGGGCGGGTAATTCTGTGGTGATCGCTCACGCTGGCACTTGTCATGGGTGGCATTATTCCCGAAAAGAGGCGCACTCACCTATTCAGAGAGGTCTCCAGAGCCCTGATTTCTTGCTCAATCGAGGTGAAAAGGGTCACGCGAATTGGAGCCATTTTTTCGTCACCGCCATTGCCGCAGCGCTATTAGACTTACTCCCATGTCAGATATAGCAGGCGCTCGGGAGCGTAAATATTCCATCGTTCTCTACTCTGACGATGTCACGGTGCGCGAGGCTGTCATAGGAGCCCTAGGTTCGAGAGTTTCCCCTGAAATGGCCGAACATGTCATTCATCAATTTGCGACCGCTGGCGCACTTCGCCTCTTCGTCGATGGCAAGAAAGCAGATTCTGATACACCCATTGATCTCTTTATCTTGGATGGGGAATCAGTTCCAGAAGGTGGCATCGGAATGGCCCGTCAATTGAAAGATGAGGTCTTTAACTGCCCTCCCGTAATGGTCATTACCGGTCGCAAAGAAGATGCATGGCTTGCTGCATGGTCTCGTGCAGAGGCAAATGTCTTACATCCCATTGATCCATTTACTCTTTCTCACACTGTTGCCGATCTACTTCGCGCACGTACTATCGCGACAAACGCAACCGCATAACGAAGGTTTCACCATGACTTCATCTCCTGTGAGCTGGAGCCTTCTCATTGAAAAACTCACTTCGGGCCTTGATCTCGAAAGATCTGAAATTCAAGGGGCGATGCAAGACATTCTTGGTGGGCAATCAGATATTGAAAGTGTGAAGAGCTTTCTTCTTGCACTTAAGGCAAAAGGTGAGACATCAGATGAGGTCGGCGCACTTGTTGAAGTGATGTATGCAAATGCTGCTCCCATCAACATTGTTGAGCGCGCCGTCGACACAGTTGGCACAGGTGGAGATGGTGCACACACCATCAATATTTCAACTACGGCCGCCATCATTGCCGCAGCAGCTGGTGCCCGAGTGGTTAAACATGGCAATCGAGCGGTCTCATCTAAATCTGGCGCATCCGACTTTCTTGAAGCACTCGGTGTTGTCGCAGGTCTAGATGGTGCAGGAGTGGAACGCACTGTGAGAGAACTCGGTATTGGATTCTGTTTTGCGCCAGTCTTTCATCCAGCGATGCGATTTGCAGCTCCTGCCCGTAAAGAACTAGGAGTTCCTACTGTCTTTAATATCTTGGGCCCTCTTGCAAATCCAGCAAAGCCCAAAGCAGCAGCTATTGGTGTGGCCAATGAACGCATGCACTTGGTGATGGCGCAAGTGTTGGCAGATAAGGGATGCGATGGATTTATCTTCCGAGGCGATGATGGGCTGGATGAAATAACTCTCACAACGACTACTTCGGTCTTATCTATTGGTAAGTCTGAAATCCAAAGCGATCGCATTGATGCGAAAGATTTTGGCATGGATAACGCCCCGATAGAAGCGATTGTGGGTGGTGATGCACAAGAGAATGCGCGTATTTCTCGTGCCATCTTTGCTGGTGAACGAGGCGCTCCACGTGATGCAGTCCTACTCAATGCCGCAGCTGCCATTGCAGCATTTGAAGGTGATGTGGAAAGCGATATTAAGACCCGTTTAACTCGTGGGTTAGCGCGGGCAGTTCAGGCAGTTGATTCGGGAGCTGCAAATGAGTTATTGAATAAGTGGGCAGCACTTACTCAGGAGATTTCGGCTTCTTGACTTTCTTGCCAAAGTTGTTGAGCTCCTCCAACGTATAGATATCGTGCGAGCCAAGTCGCTCTAGTAATCCGTGAAATACATCAACTGTGGCCCGAGCATCATCGAGTGCGCGGTGGTTGGGGGTTGTCTGTGTCCCAAAGAATTCTGCAAGCGTTCCTAATTTGCAATTAGGAACTTCATCTCGAGTAAGAACTTTGCGAGCAATGATCGCGGTGTCGAGCACGGGAAATTTTGGCCATTCAAAGTGGTTTGCTCGTGCCGCATAGGTCAGGAATGAGAGATCAAAGGGTGCGTTCTGTGCAACAAGGACAGTGCTTTCGGGATCTCCAAGGAACTCGAGGAGTGATGGAAATACTTGCGCGATAGTGGGGGATTGAAAGACCATCTCATCGGTGATGCTGGTGAGTTCAGTGATGTATGCAGGGATGGGATGCCCGGGATCGATGAAGGTCTCAAACTCTCCAATAGTTTCGCCCTTACATATCTTCGCAGCTCCAATCTCGGTGATTCCAGCGCCTAGATGTGGGGCGCCACCGGTTGTCTCAAGGTCGATAACAACAAAGGTTGTATCAATGAGAGGCCTCCCAATTTCTTGGAAGGTGCTCTGCCATGAAGAGTTCACCGAATCGTTAACCACGCGTTAACAGTAGATGATTGCTATGACATTGGCTGGGTAATAGTCTGCACACATGAGCGTTGATGGAGCACCTGCAGGATTACTTAATGACTGGCACGCCGAAGGCAAAGGTGCCAATAAAGGTATTGGCGTTCTTCTTGTCCATGGCTTCACAGGATCTCCAGCATCGATGCGTCCTTGGGCTGAATATCTGAATCAACGTGGATACACAGTCACCGTGCCACTGCTTCCAGGTCACGGCACACGCCCTGAAGATTTAAATATAGTGAAGTGGCAAGAGTGGCCAGCCAAAGTTGAAAATGATCTCAACGCCTTGCTCCAAAGTTGCGAGAAGGTATTTATTTGTGGGCTCTCTATGGGTGGTGGAACAGTTCTTAATGTGGCCACTCGATATTCCAAGCAACTGGCTGGAATTATTCTTGTGAACCCAATGATCCATGTGAAGTTAGTTCCTCATCAATTGGCTTGGGTTATCTCTCGTTTTCAAAAGATGCGTGATTCTGTCGGTGATGACATTAAGCGTCCAGGTATTACTGAGTGGGGATATGACTCACTTCCTGCTGTCGGTGTCTATCAACTCTTAAAGATGCTCTCCTATACGCGAAAGCGACTTCATGATGTGACAGCACCTCTACAACTATTTCATAGCGTTGAGGACCACACTTTGCCTGTCACCAATACGGAGATTATTTTGAAAGGCGTGGGGTCAAGAGAGAAGAACCGCATAGAACTAGTAAATAGTTACCACGTTGCAACCCTTGATTATGATCAAGAGATTATCTTCGAAAACTCTCGACTCTTTATTGAATCGCATTCATAACTGAGCCGGTTGCCACGAAATCAGTGGCAGCTACCAATTCAGGCGATAGATATCTATCAGGGCCAGGTCCTGCAACGCTCTTGCGTAGCGCTGCGATGACCTTGGTAGAAACCGGGCTAGGCGTTAAGGGCGCGCGTAGCTCGATTGCACGGGAAGCTGTCACCAATTCGATGGCTATGATCTTGGTTAAGTTTTCAATCGACTTGCGCAATTTGCGCGCAGCAGACCATCCCATGGATACGTGATCTTCCTGCATCGCAGATGATGGAATGGAATCCACACTTGCTGGGGATGCAAGCCTCTTGTTCTCACTCACCAGTGCGGCTTGTGTGTATTGAGCAATCATCAGACCTGAATCAACTCCGGGATCATCGGCAAGAAATGGTGGCAAGCCTGCGCTGCGATTCTTATCGAGTGCGCGATCTGTGCGGCGTTCTGCAATGCTTCCTAAATCTGCAACAGCGATAGCAAGGAAGTCAAGAACATAGGCGATGGGCGCTCCATGGAAATTACCGTTTGAAGATATGCGACCATCATCGAGAACTACTGGATTATCAATGACCGCAGCAAGCTCTCGCAGTGCAACAGTTGCTGAATATTCCACAGTGTCGCGAACAGCACCTGCTACTTGTGGAGCGCAACGGAGCGAATACGCATCCTGCACGCGATCATCGTTAAGTAGATGAGAAGCAACGATTCCTGATCCTTGCAAGGTCGCAAGCATGCGTGCAGCACTTTCAGCCTGACCCGGATGAGAGCGAAGCGGGTGGTGTAGCTCTGGAATGAAGACACGATCAGTGCCTAGTAGCCCTTCAACGCTCATGGCTGCAACTACATCTGCAGTGTTAACAAGCATGCGCAAATCTTCAATCGCAAGAACGAGCATTCCGAGCATTCCATCTGTTCCGTTGATAAGAGCAAGGCCTTCTTTCTCAGCAAGTTGCACGGGAGTGATTTTTGCTTCACGAAGCAAATCTGCAACAGGTCGTTGCACGCCTTTGCTATCAACTGCTTCACCTTCACCCATCAGAACGAGTGCGCAGTGAGCAAGGGGAGCTAAATCTCCGCTACAACCAAGGGAGCCAAATTCACGAACAAGGGGAGTGATCCCAGCGTTGAGAAGTGCTGCCATTGTCTGTGCAACGACTGGCCTCACACCCGTCTTTCCTGAAGCCAAAGTCTTCAATCGCAGAGCCATGAGAGCGCGGACAACTTCTCTCTCCACGGAATCTCCGAGACCTGCTGCATGTGAACGAATCAACGAACGCTGCAGTTGTGTGCGCAGCTCTTGCGATACGTGTCGATTCGCGAGAGCACCGAATCCGGTTGAGATTCCGTAGACGGGTGTTTCTGATGCTGCAAGTTTTTCAACGTGATCACGAGAGCTCTGCATCGCAGCCAGTGATTGTGGAGATAGCGAGATGGTTGCACCATCGCGTGCAATTGCCACGAGATCGCTAAAGGTCATGCCGGATGTCGTGATTACTACTTCTGCCATGATGTCACTGTTCTTCCTGATTTGTAGGTACTGTGAACGAGATTCACACCAGGGCGATATGCCAGGTGTATATAGGAAGGTGCATTAAGTAAGAGGAGATCTGCTGTCATACCAACACTGAACTGACCAATATCAGTTCGACGAAGAGCTTGTGCTCCACCAAGTGTTGCAGCCTTAACTGCCTCTTCAACGGTAAAGCCTAAGAGACTTACCGCTGTTGCAATACAAAATGGCATCGAAGTGGTGTAACTCGAGCCAGGATTGCAATCAGATGCAATCGCAACAGTTGCGCCTGCATCGATAAAGCGTCGACCTAGTCCTGCTTCAGCATGTGTAGAGAATTCAGCACCTGGCAGAAGTGTTGCCACCGTATTACTCGATGCCAGAAGTTCAATATCGGTATTCGTTGATTTACTCACGTGATCTGCAGAGGCTGCATTGAGAGCCACCGCGAGTGCAATGCCTTCTCCTGCAGAGAGTTGGTTGGCGTGAATGCGTGCCTGCATACCGGCCGCAATTCCTGCGCGCAATATCGCCTCGGATTGCTCCGGGTTAAAGGCGCCTAGATCACAAAATGCATCTATCCATTTTGCATTCGATTTCGGAATTATCGAGTTAATGATGAGGTCTACGTATCCATCTGGATTGGATTGAAATTCTTCGGGGATCACATGTGCTGCAAGGAGTGTTGTCTCATCGGTGAATTCACTCGCAATAGCAAGGCTGCGAAGCTCATCTTTTTCAGTGAGGCCATACCCAGATTTGATTTCCATCGTTGTAGTGCCTGTGGCTAGTGCTTCATTGAGAAGACCTTGTGCATTCTGGCGCAGCTCAGAATCTGATGCTGCTCTTGTTGCTTTCACGGTTGACGCAATTCCCCCTGCGGTGTATTTCCCTCCTTGTGATCGAGCTGCAAACTCATCTGCTCGATCTCCGACAAAGATGAGGTGGGAGTGTGAATCTACAAATCCAGGAAGCAGCGTCTTGCCCGAGCAATCAACTTCGCTATCGACGCCAGATGGTCGAGTGTGAGAGATCTGGGAAATCAATCCATTTTCAACGATAAGAGTTGCGTTATGCAGGATGCCGAGTTCGGCCTCACCAGTTGAAAGATCATTTGTGACAAGAGTTGCGATATTGGTAAATGCTACGGAGCTCACTTGATAGGTGCACCATTCATCATGGGCACGTGAACACCCTTATCAATGGCAACTTCCTTTGCGTGTTCATAGCCTGCATCAGCATGACGAATGACACCCATACCAGGATCGTTGGTGAGCACTCGCTCTAACTTCTGTGCAGCAAGTGGTGTTCCATCTGCAACGCTGACTTGTCCTGCGTGGATGGAGCGGCCAATGCCCACTCCGCCACCATGGTGAATAGAGACCCATGAAGCACCGGATGAAATATTGATCATCGCATTCAGCAGTGGCCAGTCAGCAATTGCATCTGACCCATCGAGCATTGCTTCAGATTCACGATAAGGGGATGCAACGCTTCCGCAATCTAAGTGATCGCGCCCAATGACAATTGGTGCACTGACTTCACCACTTGCAACGAGGTCATTAAATTTCAACCCTGCCTTATCGCGCTCTCCATAACCGAGCCAACAAATGCGTGCTGGAAGCCCTTCAAATTCAACGCGATCCTGAGCCATCTTGATCCAGCGGTGGAGATGCTTGTTTTCAGGGAAAAGTTCCAGAACTGCTTGATCAGTGCGCGCAATATCTTTGGGATCTCCAGAAAGTGCAACCCAACGAAATGGTCCTTTGCCTTCACAGAACAGTGGTCGTATGTAGGCTGGAATAAAACCAGGAAATTCAAAAGCTCTTTGATACCCACCTTGACGCGCTTCATCGCGAATGGAGTTTCCATAATCAAAGACCACTGCGCCCTTATCCTGGAAGTTGACCATCGCTTCCACATGCTTTGCCATGGACTCTTTTGCACGCTTGGAAAAGTCAACAGGATTGCGATCTGCGCTATCGCGAGCATCATTGATATCGATACCTTCAGGAATATAGAAAAGTGGGTCATGTGCTGATGTTTGGTCGGTAACAATATCTATTGGCACTCCCATGGCAAAGAGTTGGGGGAGGACTGTTGCGCTATTTCCCACAAGACCGATGGAGATTGCTCTCTTCTCATTCTTTGCCTTCACAGCCATTGCAACAGCTTCGTCCAAATTATCTGCAATGAGATCGAGATATCTCTTGGTGACTCGTCGCTTAAGGCGTGAACCATCAACATCGATAATTAGGCAAGTTCCTTCATTCATGGTGATGGCAAGTGGTTGAGCTCCACCCATGCCACCACATCCACCGGTAACTGTCAGAGTTCCAGCCAGAGTTCCACCGAAATGCTTCTCAGCGACTGCTGCAAAAGTTTCATAGGTGCCCTGCAAAATTCCTTGGGTACCGATATAGATCCATGACCCTGCAGTCATCTGGCCATACATCGTCAGACCTAAATCTTCGAGTCTGCGAAATTCTGGCCATGTGGCCCAATCTCCGACGAGATTTGAATTAGCGAGGAGTACGCGAGGTGCCCATTCATGTGTTTGAAATACGCCGACGGGTTTTCCAGATTGCACCAACATCGTTTCGTCATCTTTGAGATTGGTCAGTGTTTTAATCAGAGCATCGAAAGAATCCCAATTGCGCGCAGCTTTTCCGGTTCCACCGTAAACAACTAATTTGTCAGGATGTTCGGCAACTTCAGGATCGAGGTTGTTCTGCAACATGCGTAGCGCTGCCTCTTGGCCCCAACCGTGTGCGGTCTTTGTTGTTCCGCGAGGTGCTCTAACTGGACGTGGTCCTGACATCATTTGAGCACTATATATCTGCATCATTGCCGATACCACTACCCTTTCACCATGGCATTGCCTCATGATCCTCTCTGGCCACGGGCAGCATCTCTGTTTTCAGAGAAGTCGGAAAACCAATCAGATGTCACATTTGTTGGAGTTCCCGCCTCCCGAACAAGTCTGAGTCCATCATCAGCACACGAAACTCCGAAAGCGATTCGGCAAGCGTTACAGCGTTACTCCACTGCTCACTCAGATCCCAGAGTCAATCTTGAAAAAGTTTCCCTACGTGATGCAGGAGATGTCACATCTCCCGATGGTGATGAGGCCGGTGCAATTGCCCAATTGAAATCCATAGCCGCCAAAAGCTCCTTAGTTATTGCACTCGGTGGAGATAATTCAATTACCTATAGCGGTACGCAAGCAACGCAATCGACTGGGCTGATTACATTGGATGCGCATTATGACTTGCGAGATGGTGTCAGCAATGGCTCACCTGTGCGACGTCTTATTGAGGCAGGGTTAAGCGGAAAGAAGGTTGTACAAATTGGAATCGCAGATTTCTCTAATTCACCGGAGTATGCCAAGAGAGCGAAAGATTTAGGTATCACCGTTATTCCTCGAAGTGAACTTCGTAGCAAAAGCGTTGAAGAGATTTGGGCTCTAGCGCTATCGGTTGCCGGAGATAAGGTCTTTGTTGATTTTGATATGGATGTCTGTGATCGTTCTGTCGTGCCAGCATGTCCTGCTGCTGCCCCCGGAGGAATCAGCGCAGATGAATTGCGTCAATTCGCATTTCTTGCAGGATCATCCCCATCGGTTATCGGCGCAGATATCACTGAGATTGATGCAACGAAGGATTCTGCAGATGAGCGAACAGTGCGATTAGCAGCTCTTGTGGTTCTTGAGTTGGCAGCTGGTTTCTCTACTCGTCATTGAAATTGCACGATAACGATACTTCTCTAGACTCACTTCTGTGAATAAGGTATTGGGCGCTCTTGGTGGAAATAGAGCAGCTGATGCATTTCGCAAAACAGTTTCGGGAGACGCAAGCGGTGCTCCCCAGTGGTCGCAGCAGATGGCGATTGGAAATGATATTGGCCTCTTCGGTCCAGAAAGCGCTGTCTGGCAAGTGCATGGATGCATCGCAACATTGGTAGGTGGCATTCGAGCACTTCTGATGCAAGCAGCCCACCCTGCAGCGCTGACAGGAGTAGCTGAGCACTCAGCCTATGACACAGACCCACTTGGCAGATTGGAACGCACAACGCGCTGGCTGACCATCACATCATTTGGCTCGACAGAGGCGATTGAGATTGAAGCGCGTCGAGTGCGCGAGATGCATAAACGTGTAGAGGGAAATTTTGAACAGAAGAGTGGAGAGCACGCCCGTTATAGCGCAAGTGATCCCCGACATTTGCTGTGGGTGCATTGCGCTTTCACTGATTCATTTCTGCGCGCACATGAAGAACTTGGTTATGCACTTCCACAAGGCGCCGATTGCTATGTAAGCGAGTGGGCAAAGAGCGCAGGACCACTGGGACTTAGCTCTGCTCCCAAGTCAAAGGCCGAACTTGCATCCACAATGGAGAGCTTTGCTCGCAATGAAGTTGCCACTATTGCAATGACGCCACCCATTGTGGGATTCATTCTGAAGCCTCCATTTTCCGTCGGAGGTCTCTTCTTCTACCGAATACTTGCCAATGCAGCCATAGCCACCATTGATGAACCCTTTCTCTTAGTTCTTGGTCTTAAACCTCGTTCACGCAGATGGCTCAAGGTGAGCAAAGTTCTGCTCGATTTTCTCTCATACATGCTGGGGCATGAATCACCGAGTCAGAAGATTGCGCGTCAAAGAATCAACGCTCTACAGTGACGCCATGTCAGAGTGCATCTTCTGCAAGATAGTTGAAGGATCTCTTCCTTCACATAAGGTCTTTGAAAACGAAGATTGCTATGCATTTTTGGATATCTTCCCGGCTGGTCGTGGTCACACATTGGTGATTCCAAAGAAGCATGTGAAGGACATTCACGAAGCAGATGCCCTCACATACTCAAAGGTTGCCGCTACCGCCAAAGAGGTTGCGGATCTGCTTGCCGCGAAGTTGGTATCTGAAGGAACCACTGTTTTTCAAATGAGTCGGGAAGCCGGATGGCAGACCGTCTTTCACCTTCATTTGCATGTGATTCCTCGCTGGAAGGATGATGGCCTACATAAGCCGTGGGATATCGCACCGGCGGCCGACTCAGATCTACGTGAAGTTCTGCAACAGATTACAAAGTAGAGCACACTTCTTCCATGCAAAGCCCTGACGCGATTGTTATTGGCGCAGGAATCGTCGGGGCATCCTCTGCTTTATCCCTCACCAATGCAGGGTTAAAAGTCTTAGTAATCGATCGCGGCGCCGTATCTAGCGGAACAACAGGAGCTGGTGAAGGAAATATTCTTGTCTCAGATAAGGATCCTGGACCGGAGTTGACCCTGGCTCTGCGCTCACGTGATTTGTGGTTTGAGATGCAAGATGATGTAGGAGACAGTTTTGAGTTAGAGGCAAAAGGCGGAGTAGTTGTTGCCCGTCATGATGATGGTCCTCTCATGAAACTGGCCAAGGAGCAGTCAGAGCACGGGGTAACAACTCAAAAGTTGAATCAGTCATCCTTACATGAACTCGAGCCCTATCTTCATCCAGATTTTCACTCAGGTGTTTTCTATCCTCAAGATGCGCAGTGCCAACCAATGTTGGCAGCAGCCCAGGTCATTCGCACTGTGATTGCGCGCGGTGGCGCATTTATTTCACAAGCAAAGGTCACTCGCATCATTGTGCAGAACGACGGTGTTGCGGGAATTGAGACCACGCAAGGAATATTTAAGGCGCCCATCATCATCAATGCCACTGGCACATGGGCAGGGGAATTAGCCGAGATGGCAGGCTCACATCTGCCGATTGCACCGCGCAAAGGATTCATCTTGGTCACAGAGCCAACAAAGAAATATGTCTTTCATAAAGTCTATGACTCAGATTATGTGACTAATGTGGCAAGTAGCGATGCAGATTTGCAGACAAGTACTGTTGTTGAAGGAACGCGTAGTGGAACCATTCTTATTGGTGCAAGCCGTGAACGTATTGGCTTTGATGGTTCCATGAATTACGAGATCTTGCGTCGACTTGCAGCGCAAGCAACATCTCTCTTTCCTGTTTTGCGCGATGTACAGCTACTTCGTGCTTATCGTGGCTTCAGACCGTATGCGCCCGATCACCTGCCTGTCATAGGTGAAGATTCGAAGGTTCGAGGTCTATGGCACTCAGCAGGGCATGAAGGTGCAGGTATCGGCTTAGCTCCTGGTTCTGCAGCTCTGATCACTGATGCAATCCTTGGCAGAGAGTCATTTATGGATGGATCACCATTTTCACCACACAGATTTGCGACGGTATCGATATGAGCAAACAAATCTCATTCACATTTAACGGAGTCGCAGTCCAGTGCGAGGAAGGACAGAGCATTGCAGCTGCGCTCATTCACGCGGGCACCCGGGAGTTGCGAACAACTCGATTTGGAGATGAACCTCGCTCTATCTTCTGCGGAATTGGAATTTGCTTTGATTGCGTTGTAGTTGTTGACGGTGTTGCGAATCAACGTTCATGTCTGATTACGGCGAAGGCAAATATGAAGATCGAGAGTGGCTCATGATTATTGTCATTGGCGCAGGGCCTGCAGGTCTTGCAGCCGCTGAGGCAGCATCACGCAATGGCAGCGATGTTGCTCTGATTGATTCTGCATCTCGACTTGGTGGCCAGTACTGGCGACATCGCTTACAAGTGAGTGGATATCGAAGCAATCGTGCAGATTCCCTCTTTGCGAAAGTCAGAGGCGCAGCATCCATTACCTATATCTCTGAAGCTACGGTGTGGAGTATTGAAAGAGAAGGCGAACTCATTCGTGCTAATTACTTACAAGGTGGGTCAGAAAGTTCACTCACTGCAGAGAAGTTGATTCTTGCAACCGGTGCCTACGATCGCTCACTTCCATTTCCTGGATGGGATCAACCCCGATCTATGACTCCTGGTGCTGCCCAAGCCCTACTAAAAGGACATGGAGTGCTGGTTGGACAGAGGGTAGTTGTTGCAGGCACTGGACCATTCTTACTTCCTGTTGCAACTGGATTAGCAGAAGCTGGCGCAAATGTGATTGGTCTCTATGAAGCACATAGTCCAATGCGCTGGTTACTTTCTCCGCAAGCGTTGTTTCTCAATGTTTCCAAGTTTGCTGAGTTGATCTATTACGCAGGTCTTATTCGCAAGTATCGAATAACGCCACGATTCGGTCGCGTAGTCTCTCGCTTTGATAAAGGTCAGGTCACCATCTCGGGAGTTAATTCGGGATTTTCTCTCAAGAAATCTTCACGAACTATTGAAGTCGATGTCGTTGCAGTTGGCTGGGGTTTTTCACCAGATCTTACTTTGGGTGGAATTGCAGGATGCAAAGAGCGCGTGGATATTGATGGGACTACAGTTTTTGCAGTTGACGCACAACAATTGAGTTCGCAGAGAAATATCTGGATCGCTGGCGAAGCAACTGGCATCGGGGGAGCTGACCTCTCACTCCTTGAAGGAGAAATTGCAGGTCTTGCAGCCTCCGGTCAAAGTGTTTCCTCACAGTTGCGATTTGCTCGTTATAGGAAACAGGTTTTTGCAAATGCGCTCAAGAGAAGTTATCCCGTTAAGGATGGATGGAGATTGTGGGCAGGGAAGTCGACCGTCGTCTGCCGCTGCGAGGAAGTTTCATTGGGTGAGATTGAAGAATCCGTTCTGGAATTAGGAGCGGAAGATTCTCGGACAGCGAAGTTGTTTACTCGTGCTGGAATGGGTTTGTGCCAAGGACGAGTCTGCTCTCGTAATGTTTCAGAGATTGTTGCTGGTTTGATCAAATGCGCAGTAACGGATGAAGAGCGTATTGCTTCAAGTAATCGACCTATAGCGGCTCCGATAGCACTGGGACTTTTGGGAGATGGAAAAAAGTAAGATAACGAGATACCTTGTGCGACATGACTAACCCATGGAACGGCGTATTAACAGCCACAGCGACTCCCTTCACAGCAGATCTTGCAATCGACTATGACAAATATGCAGAGCATGTTGCATGGCTTGCCGCGAATGGAACTCATGGTGTGATTCCAAACGGTTCACTAGGAGAGTATCAAGTTCTCACTGCTGAAGAGCGGGCAAAGATGGTCGAAGTTGCAGTTGCTGCAGCTCCCAAAGGTTTTAACGTTGTTCCAGGAGTTGCTGCATATGGCGCTGCGGAATCACGTAAGTGGACAGAGCACGCTCAGAAGGCTGGAGCCGGTGCAGTGATGCTCCTTCCGCCGAATGCATATCGCGCATCCGATGACGAAGTTGTTGCTCACTATAAAGAGGTAGGAAGAGTTGGTATTCCTATCATCGCCTACAACAATCCATTCGATACCAAAGTAGATCTGACCCCCAAGCTCGTTGACCGTATTGCGCAAGAGGTACCTAACGTTGTTGCTATTAAGGAATTCTCAGGCGATGTTCGTCGTATTTGGCAGATCAAGAAATTAGCTCCACGCATCGAGGTCATTGTTGGCGCAGATGATGTCTTCCTTGAGCTTTCAACTGCAGGAATTGCTGGATGGATTGCAGGATTTCCGAATGCCCTGCCTAAGGAATCAATGGAGCTTTATAACCTTGCGACTTCAGGTAACTTCAAAGAGGCAGCGCCGATGTATGCAGCACTTCATGATGTATTCCATTGGGACTCTAAGAAGGAATTCATTCAAGCAATCAAGCTAGGCATGGATCATGTGGGTCGCTATGGCGGACCTACACGTCTGCCACGTCTGCCTCTTCCCAAGCATGAACAAGAGCAGATTCATCGTGAGATGGATGTTGCGTTGGCATACTTTAAGAATCGCTAAGAATTCCTATGAAGAGCATCCGCACCGTTACAACGGTTGAGACACATACCGAAGGTATGCCTACTCGCGTTGTGACATCAGGTGTTGGTGAGATTCCAGGTGGGACGATGTTTGATAAGCGCCTTCATTTCATGGGGCATATGGATCACTTCCGCCAGTGGCTGATGTATGAACCACGCGGCCATAGCGCAATGAGTGGTGCGATCTTGCAGAAGCCAACTCGTCCCGATGCTGATTGGGGAGTTGTCTATATAGAGGTCTCTGGATGTTTACCGATGTGTGGCCATGGAACTATCGGTGTTGCCACTGCTCTTGTTGAGAAAAAGTTGGTCACGGTCGTTGAACCAGTAACAACAATCCGCCTTGATACGCCAGCAGGATTAGTTGTTGTTGATGTTGCCGTTGAAAATGGGCGGGCAAAGAATGTCACGATGACCAATGTTCCATCCTTTTCTTACGCACTCGACCAAGTCGTTGATGTTCCAGGGTTAGGAAAGATCACTTATGACATGGCATATGGCGGAAACTTCTACGCCATCGTTCCCATTGAACGAGTTGGACTCGAATTTAAGAGAGAGAACGGTCAGAAGTTCCTCGATTATGGTCTTCTGATTTCAGATGCGATCAATGAACAGAACCGCCCCGTGCATCCTGAAAATCCTGATATTGCAATCTGTCATCACATCGACTTCATTTCACCTGGAAGTGATGGTCCTTTGCATTGGAGAAATGCGATGGCCATTCACCCAGGTTGGTTTGATCGCTCACCATGTGGAACTGGAACAAGTGCTCGCCTAGCGCAGATGGTTGCACGTGGAGAGTTTGGTGATTCCGATGTTCTCAACAATGAGTCTTGGATTGGATCTCACTTTGAGGGTCGAATCAAAGAGCGCACCAAGGTGGGAAATTTCGCTGCCATTGTTCCGATGATCACAGGACGCGCATGGGTGATGGGTGAAGCCACATGGACACTCGATGAGAATGACCCGTTCCCGAATGGATTTATTGTTTAGTTAATACTTTGCGGAACAGACCAAGGGTTGGAATCTTGCAAAGCCTTGGGCAGAACTGATTGAGCAAAACCTTGATAGGCGACAGGGCGCATAAAGCGATAGATCGCATCAGTTCCAACTGAGGTTGTGTGAGATGAAGATGCAGGCCATGGTCCGCCATGGTTCATCGCTGTTGTGACAGCAACTCCTGTGGGGAATCCATTCCAGATAACACGTCCAGCTTTATGTGCAAGAAGAGCAAGAAGTGCCTCAGGCTTATCGGCATCCGTGCCTTGAATGGTTGCAGTGAGTTGGCCTTTAAGAGAGGTTGCAATACTTAAGAATTCATCTTCCTTACATGTGATGATGACTGTTGTTGGGCCAAAGTGTTCTTCGAGAAGCTCAGGATTTTGAGAAGCAGTAGCCCAATCAGTAATAAAGACGGTAGGTGTTACGCCAAATCCTTGTTTGGTTGCAATACCTGATGCCACCTCAAGCTTTGCATCTGAGGCAAGGGCAGCGATTGCCTTGGTGTAACGCTCAGCAATCGATTTGCTCAGTAGCGGTGCAACAGCCAAATTAGCAAGGTGTGACTTAATGGTTGCAACAAATTCTGGGTTGTTCGGAGCAAAGATCAATCCAGGCTTGGTACAGAACTGACCTGAGCCCATGAGAGCGGAGTCAACAATTCCTTTAGCAAGGGCTTCTGATCGATCAGCGATTGCAGAACTTGTGACAAAGATTGGATTCAAACTTCCCATCTCCGCATAGACAGGAATGGGTTCAGGGCGAGTAGCTGCCAAATCAACCAGGATGCGACCGACAATCTCAGAGCCTGTAAAGCCAATAGCCTTGATAGCAGGGTGAAGAGCCAGCCAATGTGAAATTTGAGGATCAGTGCCCTGAACAATCGCATAGGAATCTTGTGAGAGTTTGCAGTTGGAAAGTGCTGCCTTGATTGCCTTTTCAACGATTTGGCAAGTATTGGGATGTGATGGATGCGCCTTTGCAACTACCGCGTTTCCGGATGCAATGGCAGATGCGGCATCGCCACCGGCTACAGAAAATGCCAACGGGAAGTTACTTGCAGCAAAGATTGCAACGACGCCGAGTGGCGCATTCATCTTGCGAAGATCAGGTCGTGGTGCGGGGGAGTAATTGGGATCTGCCTTATCAATTACAACTCCGAGATGTTTACCGCTTTCAACTAAACGAGCGAAAAGTTCAAATTGGACTGTAGTGCGAGTGATTTCGCCTGCAATACGTGCTTCAGGCAGAGCTGTTTCCGCACACGCTGATTCAATGAGAGCGGCGCGCGATGCTTCGATCTGCGTTGCGATTTCGCGGAGTAACTGTGCACGTTCCTTGGGAGATTGCTGAGCAAGTGCGGGAGCAGCAAGTGCAGCCGCAGCGATGAAGGAATCGACTTCGTTTCTATTATTGTCTGGAATATCAATTCCATACGAAGTTGCATCAATTGGTTTCACGGCGCGAAAGGTCATGCGCGCATCATACGAGTATCATCGCCTAATGAGTACTACCAAGCAGAGAGCAGGAATCTTTGCGGTATTGGGAGCAGCTCTCTGTTTCGGAACGACAGGAACCACGCAGCAACTCGGCGTTCCAGATATATCCCCTGTGGCAGTTGCTTCAGCCAGATTAATCTGTGGCTCTCTCTTCCTTTTCTTCTTTGCATACTTCCAACGTCATAGCCGCGGGCAAGTGCGCATGCCTGCGCGCGATCTCATTATTTGTGGTGTGGGTATCGGGATGTATCAGCTCACCTTCTTTAGCGCCGTCCACTCAACCGGTATTGCAATTGCAACCGTGACTGCATTAGGTGCAGCACCAACTCTGTCGGCAATAGTTGCCTACCTTCTAATGGGGGAGAAGCCACAGAAGAACTGGTATCTAGGAACTTTCATCACAATCCTTGGCATAGTTCTCGTGGGAACAGCACACGGAATTGCATCCTTTAATGGCAAAGGCGTGGCACTTGCCGTTCTTGCAGGTTTTGGTTTTGCCGTCTTTAACGTGGTGTGTAGAAGCTCCCTTGCACGTGGAGCTCAAGATATGTGGCTGACTGCTACGACTTTCGGAGTAGCAGCACTTGTCAGCGCTCCATTCCTCTTTACCCAGAACCCAGAATGGATCCTTACCTCAAAAGGTTTGCTCACAGTCCTATGGCTGGGTCTTGTGACAACTTCCGTGGGTTATGTCCTATTCATGTATGGTCTAAAAAGAATTGAATCAAGTCTTGCCGCAACAGTTGTCCTCGCAGAGCCTGCAACAGCCACGATCCTTGCAGCAGTTGTCATTGGTGAGAAACTCACTCTTCAGAGTTATCTAGGTATAGCGATCGTGGCCAGCGGAATTCTTTATCTAAGCCGAAAGAGTTCTAACTAAACTTATAGAAGGCAAGTGTTATTGCAAGGGTGAACATAATTGCTGCAATGACGCTATCTAGAATTCTCCAAAAGAGTGGTTTTGACATCAAGTGCGAAGCAGATCGAGCCCCATAACCGATAGCTGAGAACCAGACTCCGCTTGCGATGCATGCTCCGAGTGCGAAGTACCAACGTTGGGATTCAAATTGATTAGCAAGACTTCCAACAAAAATCACCGTATCCAGATACACGTGGGGATTGAGGTATGTCATCGCTAAGACAGTGAGAAGCACCTTCTTCCAGGACTCGGCCGACGTGTCAGATGCTGTGAGGGTTTCATTGCGAAAAGCAGAGCGCACGCTTTTTATACCAAACCAGGTGAGGTAGATGACGCCAAACCAACGAATGACATTAAGCAGATCAGGTTTTGATTGGATAATCGTGCCAAGTCCGCCAGTTCCTACGATGATGAGAAGAGCATCAGAGATTGCACAGACGAAAACAACTAGGGTTACATGACTGCGAAGAAGACCCTGTTTAATGACGAAGGCATTTTGAGCACCGATTGCAACGATGAGGGATAAGCCAGTAAAAAAACCTGTAATGAGCGCAATCACCCCATAAAAGTACTCCACTGAGGGGGTGTGTTGTTCCTATTACTTAAGAGTAGAGATTTACCCTAGTTGCGAACCTTCCCCCAGAAGCGATACCTGTTGCTTCTTGTTTTCATGAGCGGAAGGAAAGCAATGTCGCTTTTATCTTGGAATCTACATGGCAATGGCACATCAATAAAAGATGGTGAAGTAGTAAAACCAGACGAACGTCTAGCATGGCCTCTAACGATTGGCGTCGGTGTTCAACACATCGCTGCAATGTTCGGTGCCACATTCTTAGTCCCAATCATCACGGGATTCCCACCAAGCACAACTCTCTTCTTCTCAGGCGTTGGAACCTTAATCTTCCTTGCACTGACAAAGAACAAAGTTCCAAGTTACCTTGGATCATCATTTGCATTCCTTGCACCTATCGCTGCTGCAAAATCAAGCGGGGGAATGGCTGTTGCGCTAGGCGGAGTCGTAGCGACAGGTGTAATTCTTGCCCTGGTTGGTCTGCTCGTTAATGCAATCGGCATCGGATGGGTCAACTGGCTACTTCCACCAATCGTCACTGGCTCTATCGTCATGATTATCGGTCTTAATCTCGCTGGCGCTGCCAACAATAATTTCAAGGCTGCTCCTGTGACGGCAATCATTACCTTGGCTGCAGTAGCAATCATCGGTGCGATGTCAAAGGGATTCTTAGGCCGTATCAGCATCTTCGGTGGAATCATCGTTGGCTATGCATTTGCAGCAACACAAGGCGATATCAACTTCGATGGCGTCAAAGCAGCAAAGTGGTTTGCCCTACCAACGTTCACATCTCCATCTTTTGATATGAACGCAATCCTGCTCTTCTTGCCGGTTGTTCTCGTGCTTGTCGCAGAGAATGTCGGACACGTTAAAGCAGTTGCTGCCATGACAGGTAAAGATCTTGATAGTCAGATGGGCAATGCTCTCCTGGCCGACGGTGTTGCAACAACACTTGCTGGCGTGGGTGGCGGTTCTGGAACAACTACATACGCTGAGAACATCGGTGTCATGGCTGCAACTCGCATCTACTCAACGGCGGCTTACTGGGTAGCAGGAATCGGGGCAATCATCTTGTCCCTCTGCCCTAAGTTCGGTGCAGTATTGAGCGCAACTCCAGCTGGAGTTCTTGGTGGAGTCGGCGTTGCTCTCTACGGAATGATTGGTGTTCTCGGTGCAAAGATTTGGATCGAAAACAAGGTCAACTTCGGAGATTCAACAAACCTCCTCATCGCTGCAACAACGCTGATTATCGGAATCGCCGATATGACATGGAAGCGTGGCGATTACTCATTCGGTGGCATCGTCAACGGAACTCTCGTTGCAGTCGTTGGATATCAGCTACTTCGCGCTCTCAATAAGGCGTCAGGTAAAGCTTCCTAAAAAAAGAATAAAAAATCCCACCGTCACTGATGTGGCGGTGGGTTTTCTTTTTAATGATTTTGCAGTGGACGATACTGGGATCGAACCAGTGACCCCCACAATGTCAATGTGGTGCTCTACCGCTGAGCCAATCGTCCTAGGTATATGAAGTTGTAGTTATGAAATTGTAGTGCTCATCCATTTCATCTCTCTTGCGAGAGAAGCAATGGAGGTCGGAACGGGATTTGAACCCGTGTAGAGGGATTTGCAGTCCCTTGCCTCGCCTCTCGGCCATCCGACCATAGACAAACCGCCACCTGAAAATAAATTCGAAGCGGCGGTTAATCCGAGCGGACGACGGGGTTCGAACCCGCGACCTGAACCTTGGCAAGGTTCCGCGCTACCAGCTGCGCTACGTCCGCATTTTTGTGCAGGGGCAAATCTAGCGCAGAGCGGGCGTAAGTGCCAAAGCGTAGATTTCTATTGGGCTTTCTCGCTAGTTATATGCGTAGCCTTGCCCCATGTTTAATCAGGGTTCGCAGATGTGGATGGGTGGCACTCATTCAACCAATCTCATTGAAGTAACTGATGATGCATCCCGTTTAGATGATGGATCTTTTTGGGCAGTCTCAATCTCCTTTGAAGGTAAGGCAACGTTTGCGCGCTTTGCAGATATAGCGCTCTCAGATTTTCCATCCGCGTCTTGGAAACCAATAGATGCGCAATGGAACAGCTCCCAAAGTCAGAGTCAGTACATTTCATATGTATCTGCTATCCGCCAAATCATTGCGGCAGGTGGCGTCTATCAAGTAAATGCATGTAGGCAGCTGCGCCATGATTTAAAGGGAAATCCATCATTAGCTGGCCTCTTCTCTGAATTGCTCAACCGAAATCCTGCAAACTTTGCTTGTTATCTGAAAGTAAATGATTTCGAGATTGCATCAGCCTCACCAGAGCGATTCTTAAGCAGAAACGGTTCGTCAATACTCACATCTCCCATAAAGGGAACCATCAGAGAGAACGAGGATGTCTTCGGCGATAAGGACAAGGCTGAAAATCTGATGATTGTGGATTTGATGCGCAATGATCTGGGTCGCATATGTGAGACAGGTTCTGTTGAAGTCAGTGAACTCTTCAGGCATGAGAAACATCCTGGCATTACTCACCTTGTCTCTGATGTGAGCGGAAAACTGCGCAAGGGAATTACCTGGAGTGAAATCTTCGAAGCCACAATGGCGCCCGGTTCTGTGAGTGGTGCGCCTAAGAGTTCGGCTTTATCCATCATTAGCGAGAACGAAGGCGCGCGCGGTCCGTACTGTGGAACGTTAGGCTGGATTCACGGTGATCGTGCCGAACTATCAGTTGCTATTCGCACTTTCTGGACAACGGGTGATTCTGTATTGCGATACGGCACAGGTGCTGGAATTACATGGGGAAGCGATCCTGCTGCAGAGTGGGAAGAGACTCAGCTCAAGGCTCGTCATCTGATTTCAATAGCAGGGGGAGAGCTATGACAACAATCGATGTTGATAAATATGGCTTCCCTCAATCATCAGGAATCTTTGAAACCATCAAGACAGTTGATGGCGCACCTATTGCGCTAGGTCGTCATATGCGCCGTGCTGTGGAGTCGGCGCTTGAATTAGGCATTGCAATTCCATCAGAGGAGTTCATCCGTGGGGAGATAATTAGGGTAATTTCGCAGCAACCACATTCCACCGGACGACTACGAATCTGTTTTGGGCAAGATCTTTTTTACATTACTCATGATTCATATTCAGAAGATACTGAGCCGGCGCAGCTCAATTTTTATAGCCAGACAGTTAAGGGCTCTATTCACAAAACCTTTCCTTATGATGATCGCTTTGCCTTGTTAGAGACCGCTCGCTTGGAAGGGTTTCATGATTGCCTTCTCTTTAACGATAAGAATGAGATTACTGAGACTGCAACGGCAAATCTTGCTTTCCTGATTGCAGATCAATGGGTGACGCCACCAATTACCTCAGGAATTCTGCCCGGTGTTGTCAGAGCGATTGCTATTGAGGAGTGCGGGGTGAAGGTTCGCTCCATTCACATCTCTGAAATACCTGAGGTTGAATCTGCATTTATGCTCTCAAGCCTTCGCATTGCACAGCCAATCTCACACATTGGGGATATGAGATTGAAGATAGGAGATGCTTCACGCGACTTAGAGGAGCAAATTCGAGCACACTCACAACCGGTTTCGGTAGGCTAACCCCCATGGCCATGATCTCGGTAACCGTCGATGGTGCTGCTCGCAGCATCGAGGCCGACCAGAAGCCGACCCAACTCTTTGCCGATTCTAAAGAGATTGTCGTCTGCAAGATAAATGGTGTTCTTAAAGATTTGTGGACTGATCTTGTTGAAGGCGATGTCATCGAAGGCGTTTCCATCGCATCACCTGATGGTCTTGCAGTTCTGCGACACTCAACTGCGCACGTGATGGCGCAAGCGGTACAACAACTCTTTGCACAGACTCGACTAGGTATTGGTCCTCCAATTACCGATGGTTTCTATTACGACTTTGATCCGCAGAACCCTTTTAATCCAGATGATCTTGAAAAGATTGAAAGTGCGATGCGCAAGATTGTTAAGGATGGTCAACGATTTAAGCGCCGCATTACTACTGAGAAAGATGCGCTCAAGGAACTCGCTCACGAGCCGTATAAGTGCGAGCTCATCGGCATTAAAGGTGGTGGAACTGATGAGACAAGCGTTGAGGTTGGTGGCACTGAGTTAACAATTTATGACAATTTAGGTCGCGATGGCCAGCCAGTCTGGTCAGATCTCTGTCGTGGCCCACATCTACCTTCAACTAAACATATTCCCGCCTTTAAGTTGATGAGAAGCGCTGCTGCATATTGGCGAGGTTCTGAGAAGAATCCAATGCTGCAACGTATTTATGGAACAGCATGGCCTTCACAGGCAGAGCTTGATGCGCACCTTGAACTTTTAGCAGAAGCAGAAAAGCGCGATCACAGACGCCTTGGCCAAGAGCTTGATCTCTTCTCTTTTCCTGAGGAGATTGGTTCAGGTCTTGCGGTCTTTCATCCCAAGGGCGGCATCATTCGACGTGCGATGGAGGATTACTCACGAAAGCGCCATGAAGAAGAAGAGTATGAATTCGTATATTCACCCCACCTAACAAAAGCTGCGCTCTTTGAAAAATCTGGTCACTTGGATTGGTACTCAGAAGGTATGTATCCACCGATGATCATGGATGAAGAGCTCCATGCTGATGGAACCATTAAGCGAGCAGGCCAGCAGTACTACATGAAGCCGATGAACTGCCCTTTCCACAATCTGATTTTCCAGTCACGTCAGCGTTCCTACCGTGAGCTACCACTGCGCCTCTTTGAATTCGGAACTGTCTATCGCTATGAGAAATCTGGTGTTCTTCACGGCATCACACGTGCACGAGGCTTTACCCAAGACGATGCACATATCTATTGCACCAAAGAGCAGATGGCAGGTGAGCTCGACTCACTTCTGACATTCGTGCTCAATCTCCTTCGTGATTATGGACTCGAAGATTTCTATCTCGAACTTTCTACACGCAACCCTGAGAAATCAGTGGGAGAAGATGCTGATTGGAAAGAGGCAACAGAAGCCCTTCGCACTGCAGCCGTTGCTCAGAATCTCGAGCTCGTTCTTGATGAAGGTGGAGCCGCCTTCTATGGTCCAAAGATTTCTGTGCAGGCAAAAGATGCCATTGGTCGCACGTGGCAGATGTCCACAATCCAAGTGGACTTCCAACTTCCACAACGATTCGAACTTGAGTTTGCTGCAGCAGATGGCTCTCGCCAACGCCCAGTGATGATTCACCGCGCACTCTTTGGATCGATTGAACGATTCTTCGGAGTTCTCACCGAACACTATTCAGGAGCTTTCCCACCATGGCTTGCTCCCGTGCAAGTAATGGCGATTCCTGTTGCTGAAGCTTTCACTGATTACTTAGAGGGCGTCCTTAAGCAGATGAAATCTGCAGGTATTCGCGCAGAACTAGATGCTTCCGATGATCGCATGCAGAAGAAGGTGCGTAATGCGCAGATGCAGAAGATTCCATACATGATCATTGCTGGTGAAGAGGATATGAAGGCAGGTGCTGTCTCATTCCGTTACCGCAATGGTGATCAGAAAAATGGCATCCCAATCGCGGAAGCAATTGCTGAAATTACTGCGACTGTGGCTAAGCGCCAGCAGGTGTAGTGATGGCAGGTATTGATGGCGTAGGAATGCCTGATGGGTGGCAGCGTTTATGGGCACCGCATCGTCTTGATTATTTGCGTGGAGAGAATCGCCCCCTTGAAGGTAACGGCGTTGATTGCCCGTTTTGCCGCATCCCAGCTTTATCGGATGAAGAAGGACTGATCGTTGCACGGGGAAAGAGTGCATACGTTGTTATGAATCTCTATCCCTATAACCCAGGACATCTTCTTGTCTGTGCTTATCGACATGTTGCAGATTTAACAGATCTCACCGATGAAGAACGCCATGAGATTACAGATCTGAGTGCTCATACAATGAAGACAGTGCGTAAAGTCTCGAACGCAGATGGATTTAATCTTGGTATGAATCAAGGTGCGATATCAGGAGCTGGCGTTGCAGACCATATCCATCAACACATCGTTCCGCGCTGGTCGGGTGATGCAAACTTTATGCCGATCATTGGAAAGACAAAGGTATTGCCTCAATTACTGACCATGACGCGCGAAGAGTTAGCTGCGGCTTGGTAGTAGATCTATATAGCCCTGCACGACATCAATACCGATTCCTTTAAGTAAATTAATGGGAATTGCGGGAAATAAAATTCCAGCAGCAAATGCGCCTTCATCCATCTCTGATATCTGCTCTAAATACTCTTCTCTAAATTCGTGCACTAACTCTTCATGTTCAGGATCACTTGGACCAACAGCAGGTGGATTCTTGGAGTAATCAATGATCTGAAGATCCTGCAATCTAATCAGGGCTGTGGGTTCCCCATCATCGCCATGGAGAACGAGATAAGGAGTGATGAGTTGAGTGAAGACTCGATTGGCAACCATCACGGCATCATCGAAATCAAGCTCTTGTCCCTCTAAACCGTTGACTACAACAAGGCGTGGAATCTGAAAATCATCGAGGGCTGCCCAATTATCAATGGCCTGTTGGTCGATACCGGCTGCAGGGTTGATGGCGAAGATCGCCAGATCTGAATCTGACTCGGGGCTTTCAGAGATTGTGGCGCCAAAGGCTGAGGCAACAGATTGCGGAGATGCGCTTGCGTGACCGTATACATGGATACGTTTCACAGTGTTCGCGCTAGGTGAAGACATGCGGGTAAGCCTACGATGGTGCCGATGATTAGTAGCGTACTGAAACCAGCTGTCACTCGATTAATTGAACCGGTGGCAGGGTTTGCTCTGCGCATTGGATTAACTCCAAATACGGTGACCATGATTGGTGCCGTTGGCGTCCTTGCGTCAGCTGGCTATTTCTATCCTCGTGAGGATTATTTCATCGGAACTCTCTTTATCTGCTTCTTTGCTCTGAGCGACCTCTTCGATGGAACTATGGCTCGTATTTCACAACAAGGAGCCAGCAAGTGGGGCGGATTTCTCGATTCCACGATCGATCGCATCACAGATTCTGCAATTACGATTGCCATTTTGATTTCACTGATTGCAGCAGATGACAAGCTTTCATACCTTGGTCTTGTCACACTCGTGACTGGACTTCTTATTCCCTATATTCGAGCAAAGGCTGAGTCTTTTGGCATTGATTGTTCGGTCGGAATAGCAGAGCGCACTGAAAGACTGATCATCATCCTCACCGCAGTGGGCTTTGAAGGGCTCAATGTTCCTTATGCACTCGCTATTGGATTATGGATCTTGGCGATACTCGGTGTGATCACGGTTGTGCAGCGGATCAAAGTTGTCCGCGACGGACTTCTAACCTCATGAGAGATCGTCTTGTCTTAATTGCCTACCTTCTTGGTTGGTGGGTTGTGCGAACCTTGCCAGAGAAGATGGCTTATTCACTCTTCTGGTCACTTGGTGAATTTGTCCATAAGCGCAATGGCAAGAGCATTCAACGCCTGCGTAGCAACTTGCATGTGGTCAAGCCTGATCTAGATGAGTTGGCGCTGGAGACACTTGTTGCTCAGTCGATGTCCTCCAATATGCGTTATTGGTGCGACACCTTCCGAATTCAAAACTGGAGCAGAGAACGCATTCTTGCAACGGTGACAACAACACACGAAGAGTTATTGCTCAATCCCATGAAAGAGGGTAGGGGAGTAGTCATAGCGCTGCCGCACTCTGGCAATTGGGATCACGCGGGTGCCTACTTCTGTTCACTCGGTATTCCCCTCGTAACAGTTGCTGAAAGGCTGAAGCCAGAGGCTCTCTTTCAGAAGTTTCTACGCCATCGCGAATCTATGGGATTTGAAGTGCTCTCACTCGATAGTCGATCATTTGCCACTCTGGTCAAACGTGCACGAGAGAAGCGTTTGATTGCACTCGTTGCCGATAGAGATCTATCTCAATCAGGTATTGATGTGAACTTCTTCGGTAAGAATGCGCGAATGCCGGCAGGACCAGCACTTCTTGCAATCAAGACAGGTATTCCCATAGTTGTCGCTCATGTCTCTTGCACTACGCAAGGAATTCATATTGATTTCCATCCTGTTCATGTACCGAGCGAAGGAAGCGAATCAGAGCGCATATCTGCAACAGTGCAAGCAACTGCAGATCTATTTGCACGGGGGATTTCCGAACATCCAGAAGATTGGCATATGCTGCAAAGGATTTGGGTTGATGAGAAGCAAGTGAACGCAGAAGGGAGTAGATGATGCCGTTATCGAAAAAACGTATTGGAATCGTCTGTCCCTATGGGTGGGATACACCGGGTGGCGTACAGAGCCATGTGGGTGATCTCGCGCAGTATTTGATTCGTCAAGGTCACTACGTTTCAGTGTTGGCTCCCGCCATTGATGAAGATAATCTTCCTGACTTTGTCACCAGCGCGGGTAGACCGATTGCAATTCCCTATAACGGGGCAGTGGCCCGTGTTCTCTTTGGCCCTATTGCATTCTCACGGGTCCGACATTGGATTAGTGATGGAAACTTCGATGTGCTTCATCTACATGAACCAGCGATTCCATCTATCTCACTTCTAGCATGTTGGGCAGCTGAAGGTCCGATGGTGGGAACTTTCCATGCAGCCGCAAAGCGCCAGAAAGTAACTTTCGCTGTGGCACCGATATTGGAGCCAGTAATTGAGAAACTCACAGCTCGTATTGCAGTGAGTGAAGCAGCTCGTGAGACTTTGACGGATCATCTTGAAACAGATGCAATCGTTGTCCCTAATGGAATCTATGCAAATCGTTACAGGGATGCATCAATCGACAAACGCTGGACAGGCAATACTTTAGGTTTTATTGGTCGATTTGAAGAGAAGCGAAAAGGTCTTGATGTCCTTGTCGCTGCTCTTCCGAAAATCATCGCCCAGTTCCCAGATTTGAAAGTCTTTGTCGCAGGCCCGGGAGACGCGCAAGAGGTATTGAAGGATATTGACCCCTATCTACATTCACGATTTACATTTCTTGGACGTATTTCAGAATCTGAAAAGGCGAACTTTCTCGCCTCCGTCGGTCTCTATATTGCACCGAATACTGGTGGAGAGTCATTTGGAATTATCTTGGCTGAAGCACTTGCTGCAGGTGCAAGCGTTGTGGCGAGTGATATTCCTGCCTTTGATTCCCTCCTTGGCCATGGTGCATATGGAACTCTCTTTTCATCTGAAGATAGCCAAGATTTGGCGAAGAAAGTTATCGCTTTACTTGGTGATGAAGAAGGTAGAAAAGTGATAGCTCAACGTGGTAAGAAGTATGCTCAAGAATTTGATTGGGATGTTGTTGCAGAAAAGATTTATGATGTCTATCAAATGGCGATGGTCGGAGGATCAACGGTGACTTTATCTTCAGAAAATCGCGCATGGAATAAGTTCTTTGGAAGACAGTCATGAGCAAATTCGTCATTGCACTCTTTCTCATCGCATTCTTTGCTTGGTACTTGTCTTACTCTGCAACGCGCCTCGATCGTCTTCACCATCGCGTTGAAACCAGTTGGGCAAACTTAGATGGACTCCTGCAACGAAGAGCTGCGATTGCTATTGAAATTGCTCGCTCAGAGATATCTGACCCAGCCTCATCATTGCTACTGACATTTGCAGCTCATCAAGCACGTGAAGCTAGCGTCAGGGATCGCTCTCAGGCAGAGACTGGGCTCACCGGAGCGCTCGGCATCTTAATTGAATCCTCAACATCGATCTCTGGTCCTATCGAACAAGATTTGATTCGTGAGTTGAAAGAGCTAACAGAGAAGATCAAGATGGCTATTGCCATGCATGTTGATGCCGTGACTCGCACCCAGATGATTCGTAAGAAGTGGTTTATGCGATTCTTTCGCTTAGCTGGCAATGCGCCAGAACCTGTTACCTATGAATTCGAAGGCGATGTTCTCTAAAAAGCCAAGAGCTGTTCTAGTCGCTGCGCTTTCTCTAGCAGTCGTGGTGATATCTTTGGTAAATCCGCAGAACTCACTGATTTCTCGAATTCCATTTATCAAGAGTCAGTCAATTAACTCGATCAGCGGGCTACCCGGAATTGATGGACCAGTGTTAGCGGTGAAGATTGATGACACACGAGATGCCCATCCCCAGATCGGGCTAGAAGATGCTGACATCGTCTATATCGAGCAGGTTGAAGGTGGACTCACACGCCTTGCAGCCATTTTCTCTTCAACGATTCCAACTCATGTGGGTCCTGTGAGGTCAGCGCGCATTTCAGATATTGAGTTATTAGCTCAGTATGGGCACGTTGCATTTGCATACAGTGGTGCGCAGAAGAAGATGCGGCCAGTTATTGATGCCGCAGATCTTGAAGATCTCGGTGCGCAGAATCACTCATCGACAATCTACACAACAGATCCCACTCGCATTCAGCCCTATGCAATGGTTCTTAGAGCTGACTTGCTCATGCAGTATGCAAAAGATAAAGAACTGACTGTTGAAACATCCAAATCTATGGGCTGGAAATTCGGTGATGCACCTCTCGGAGGGATTGCTGTCGACTCAGTTCATATCTCCTGGCCTGCAAGTTCGTATGGTGCGAGATGGTCGCAAGATGAGAAGCGATGGCTCTTAGATCAATCATTGGAACCGGATATCGCAGCATCAGGCAAGCACCTTGGGCCAGTCACGTTGGTCATTCAATTGGTTATGATCACAGATTCCATCTATGGAGATAAATTTGGTGGAGTCACACCATTTTCTGCAACGGTAGGTGAAGGTCGTGGCTATATCTTGCGAGATGGTCGCGCTTATGATGCGCTATGGTCTCGTGCTGATGAGAATTCTGGAACGCAGTGGCGTACTAAATCAGGTGAGGAAATCTCCTTTGCTAAGGGGCAGATCTGGGTGGCTCTAACGGATAAAGAGCCTGTATTTGCCAAAAAGGGTGCGGATGCGCGAAATCGGAGTTCAAAGTAGACTGCGATACTCATTACGAAGTGAACTTAGGAGTTACACATCATGTCTGAAGCAACTGGCACAGCACGCGTTAAGCGCGGAATGGCTGAAATGCTCAAGGGCGGCACCATCATGGATGTTGTCAATGTTGAGCAAGCAAAGATTGCAGAAGATGCAGGTGCATGTGCGGTAATGGCGCTTGAGCGCGTACCAGCAGATATTCGCGCACAAGGTGGAGTAGCACGTATGTCAGATCCTGACATGATCGAAAAGATTCAAGCAGCAGTGTCAATTCCTGTGATGGCAAAGGTTCGTATTGGCCACTTTGTTGAGGCTCAGATCCTGGAGACTCTCAATGTTGATTACATCGATGAGTCAGAAGTTCTCACACCTGCTGATTACACAAACCACATTGATAAGTGGGACTTCAAGGTTCCTTTCGTCTGTGGTGCTACAAATCTTGGCGAAGCACTTCGCCGTATTAATGAAGGCGCAGCAATGATTCGCTCAAAGGGCGAAGCAGGCACTGGAGATGTTTCCAATGCGATGATGCATATGCGCTCAATCGGTTCGGAGATCCGCCGCCTTACTTCAATGCGCGAAGATGAACTCTATGTTGCAGCTAAAGAACTTCAGGCGCCCTATGCGCTCGTGAAAGAAGTTGCTGAAACAGGCAAGCTCCCTGTCGTTCTCTTTACGGCTGGTGGTATTGCAACTCCAGCAGATGCTGCCTTGATGATGCAGATGGGCGCAGATGGCGTCTTTATTGGTTCTGGAATCTTCAAATCTGGAAATCCAGCACAGCGCGCAGCTGCTTGCGTTAAGGCAACTACATTCTTTAACGATGCAAAGGTTCTTGCAGAAGTTTCTCGTGGCCTAGGCGATGCAATGGTAGGAATCAATGTCGCAGACATTCCAGTTCCTCATCGCCTTGCTGAGCGCGGCTGGTAAACCTTCGCTCTGAAGGGTTTGCTCCCATGAAGGTTGGCGTTCTCGCATTACAAGGTGATTTTCGCGAGCATATAAAGGCAGCCACAGAGTGCGGTCACTCAGCAATCGAAGTACGACGCGCTTCAGAGTTAGCAGAAGTAGATGCTTTGATTCTTCCTGGTGGGGAATCAACCACCATTATTCACTTAGCTCAGAGCTTTGATCTCTTTGAGCCGATTAAGGAAGTAATTGCAAAGGGATTGCCGGTCTATGGCTCATGTGCTGGGATGATTCTTCTTGCCGATCGCATCGTTGGTGGTATTGCCGGACAGAAGACATTCGGTGGACTTGATATTACGGTCAGACGTAATGCATTTGGACGTCAGGTTGATTCCTTCGAGTCAGACCTTGAGTTCAATGGCGCAGCACTACATGCAGTCTTTATTCGCGCCCCCTGGGTAGAAGAGGTGGGAGCGGATGTAGAAGTGCTCTCAAAGGTTGGAGAGCATGCCGTTGCCGTCAGGCAAGGCAACCTCCTTGCAACCAGCTTTCATCCTGAATTGACGCACGATTTAGCTGTGCATCGCTACTTTTTTGATGAGATATACAAAGGCAGATAAAGTAGGGCAATACCAAGAAGCGATTGAGGTGTTTAAGAATGTCAGGCCATTCCAAATGGGCAACAACAAAGCATAAGAAGGCAATCATCGATAGCCGTCGTGCTAAAAACTTTGCCAAATTGATTAAGGCAATAGAAGTTGCATCTCGTAATGGTGGCCCGGATGTTGATGGAAACCCAACGCTCTTTGATGCAATTGCGAAAGCTAAGAAGAATTCTATGCCTGCAGATAATATTGAACGTGCGGTCAAGCGTGGTGCTGGTCTTGAATCTGGTGGCGCTGATTGGCAGACGATTATGTATGAAGGCTATGGACCCAATGGTGTTGCCATCATGATCGAATGTCTTTCAGATAATCGAAACCGAGCAGCCTCTGAAGTGCGCGTCGCTGTCACACGCAACGGTGGCTCCATGGCAGATCCTGGCTCTGTCTCTTATCTTTTCAATCGCAAAGGTGTCATCATCGTCAATAAAGCTATTGGCGCTACCGAGGATTCCATTCTAGAAGCAGCTCTGGATGCAGGAGTTGAAGAAGTGAACGATCTCGGTGATTCATTTGAGGTGGTCTGTGAAGCAAGTGATCTCGTGGCAGCTCGCACTGCGCTGCAAACTGCTGGTATTGATTACGAGTCAGCTGACTCCTCCTTCCTTCCATCGATGCAGATTCCACTGGATGCTGAAGGTGCCCAGAAAGTATTTGAACTCATTGATGCCATCGAAGAGTTAGATGACGTGCAGAACGTCTATTCAAACTTTGATGTCTCCGATGAGGTTATGGCGAGCCTTTCTTAATGCGTCAGTCCTAAGACCTAGGCTTAGAAGTTATGAGCCAGATACAGCGACGAGTCTTGGGTGTTGACCCAGGGTTGACCCGCTGCGGGATTGGAATCGTTGAAGGCGCAATTGGTAAGCCCCTCACTCTTGTTGGCGTTGGCGTCATTCTCACATCCCCGGATGCACCACTTGAACAACGCCTGCTACAACTGGAAGGTGAAATAGAGGAGTGGATCGCACTCCATAAACCTGATGTGATTGCAGTGGAGCGAGTCTTCTCTCAACATAATGTTCGAACCGTGATGGGAACTGCTCAAGCTGCAGGTATTGCCCTCCTCGTTGCGGCTCGCCGAAATATTCCAGTAATGATGCATACGCCATCAGAGGTGAAAGCTGCAGTAACTGGTTCAGGTCGTGCCAATAAAGCTCAGGTTGCTGAAATGGTTAAACGGCTATTGAATTTAGAGGTGATACCAAAACCGGTGGACAGTACAGATGCTCTTGCACTTGCAATCTGTCACATCTGGCGCGGTGGAGGAGATAGTAAAATTGCAGAGGCTCTCAAGGCTGAGAAATCACGCCTATCTAAGTTGGTTGGCAAATGATTTCTCTGATTAACGGAGTTGTGCGCTCAATTTCTTCTGATCGAACCGTGGTTGAAGTAGGTGGCGTTGGGTTATCTGTCTCCATCACATCCAATACCAGCACGCAATTAAATATTGGTGCCCCGGTCCAACTCTTCACATCTCTCGTCGTCCGTGAAGATTCTCTGACACTCTTTGGTTTCCTGGATGAAGAGAGCCGCTCTGCATTTGAGATGGTCCAGACAGTCTCTGGAATAGGTCCGAAGGTTGCACTAGCAATCCTTGGCGCACATACTCCCCAAAGTCTTGCAGCAGCTATTGCGCAGGAAGATATCAAGGGTATTGAAAAGGTTCCTGGCATCGGTCGCAAGGGAGCCCAGCGATTAATCCTTGAGCTCAAAGGCAAGATCACAGATTTTGGTGGAAGCGATCATAAGCAGATTCATCAACCGGTGTGGCGTGAACAACTCACCTCTGCTCTTATTTCACTTGGTTTTACTGCCAAAGATTCCGATGCAGCAATTAATGTCGTGATTGCCCAGTATGCAGATAGTGGAGTGGATGCAAAGAACGTTGATATTTCAGAGCTTTTAAAGGCCGCGCTACAAAGTGGGCGTCGCAGCTAATGAGCGAAGAGAGAATAGTAAATCCGTATAGCGGCAATGATGATGCAGCCGCAGAACATGCGCTGCGTCCCAAGACTCTAGGCGATTTTATCGGCCAGCATCGCGTGCGTGAGCAGATAGATGTGCTTCTCTCTGCGGCGCGTAAAAGAAACGCCGCAGCTGATCACATACTTCTTTCGGGCCCTCCTGGTTTAGGAAAGACAACTCTTGCGATGATTTTGGCTTCTGAGATGCAGGCACCTATTCGTATTTCGAGTGGACCGGCAATTACTCATGCAGGAGATCTTGCTGCAATTCTTTCATCACTTGTTGAGGGAGAGATTTTCTTCCTTGATGAAATTCATCGCCTTCCACGTCCTGCGGAAGAACTTCTCTATCTTGCGATGGAGGATTTTCGTGTAGACGTTGTCGTGGGTAAGGGTCCGGGTGCTACGGCAATCCCATTGCAGTTGCCACACTTCACATTGGTGGGAGCAACAACACGAGCAGGGCTATTGCCTTCACCTCTGCGCGATCGCTTTGGTTTCACAGCGCACCTTGATTTCTATGAAGAATCTGAGCTGGAGGAAGTGATATCTCGAAGCGCAGCTCTTTTAGGGCTTACGATAGATAAGTTAGCTATTGGTGAGATCGCAAGTCGCTCTCGCGGCACACCACGTATTGCTAACCGTCTTCTTCGACGCGTGCGAGATTTTGCGCAGGTGCAAGGATCGAACGCACTCTCACATCAGCATGCAAAGTCGGCGTTAGATATGTATGAGGTAGATGCAAAGGGTCTGGATCGACTTGATCGATCTGTATTGATTGCTCTGATCGAACGCTTTGGCGGGGGACCAGTCGGTCTTTCTACTCTTGCCATTGCAGTCGGAGAAGAGACTGAGACTGTCGAATCAGTTGCAGAACCCTTTCTGGTCCGAAATGGCTTTATGGCGCGTACTCCAAGGGGCCGAATAGCAACTGCTTTGGGCTGGGAGCATGTGGGACGAACACCACCTCTTGAAATCGCGACCCTCTTCGACACACCTGCGCCCGACGCATAGACTCTGCCCTTATGTCCACACCTACAAAACCAGTGAAGACAACTGGTCGACCAGTTCGCGCTCTAGCCATCTTGGCAGTGCTCGTTGTCGGCCTTTTGGCTACCGCCCTCATTCAGGGCGCTACTTCTATCCGCCTCGGCCTTGATCTACGTGGAGGAACAAGCGTCACCCTTCAGCCACGTGCATCCAATGACTCAAACAAGATTACGTCAGAGGCAATCGATCAGGCAGTCTCTATTATTCGCCAGCGTGTTAACTCACTGGGTGTCGCAGAGTCTGAAGTAACTGCGCAAGGTAGTGGCACCAACCGTCAGATTGTTATCTCTGTTCCTGGAGATTCAGGTCGCCGCGTTGTTGATCTCGTTGGACAGACTGCTGAACTTCGTTTTCGTCAGGTCCTTGCTGAATCATCAGCACTGGGTGGCACAAGCGCTTCAGCTGCTACACCTGCAGCTGGCGTTAGTGCGGAAGTTAATGCGAAGTTCGCAGCACTTGATTGCACCAATGCTTCAAATCTTCAAGGCACAGGTGCGGATGCGCCAACAGATGTCATCGTGGCTTGTTCACGTACGGGAGCGAGCAAGTACATCTTGGCTCCTGCAGAAGTACTCGGCCGTCAGGTTTCAAAGGCTGCAGCTGGCATTGATCAGCAAGGCGCAAGCGCTTGGTATGTATTGCTTACATTTAACGGAGAAGGCACAAAGGCTTTCGGTGCGCTCACAGCTCGCGTTACAACTCTTGCATCTCCTCAAAACCAGGTAGCAATTGTTCTTGATGGTCTTGTCGTTTCAGCACCATCTATCAACGAAGCGATTCCATCAGGAAATGCGCAGATCACAGGTTCCTTTACCCAACTTGAAGCGCAAGATTTAGCAAACGTACTCAAGTACGGTGCGCTTCCACTTGCATTCGATCGCGGTGAAGTGCAGCAAGTTTCCCCAACTTTGGGTGCTGATCAATTGCAGGCAGGACTCCTTGCCGGAGCGCTTGGCCTCTTACTCGTCTTTATCTTTTCCCTTCTCTACTACCGAGCACTTGGCTTGGTCACAGTGGGTTCACTTACCGTCGCAGGAGTTATCCTCTACTTACTCTTCCTTGTTCTTGGTAAGGCAATCGGATTTACCTTAACTCTTGCCGGTATCGCAGGTGCCATCGTTGCAATCGGTGTTACCGCTGACTCATTTATCGTCTTTTTCGAAAGAATTCGAGATGAAGCTCGTGAGGGTCGCTCACTGCGATCGGCTGTTGAAAGTGGATGGACGCGAGCACGTCACACAATCATCGTTGCAGATATGGTCTCAATCCTTGCTGCAGTCCTTCTCTACTTCTTCGCTGTCGGCGGAGTTCGTGGATTCGCATTCACACTGGGGCTCACAACTCTTATCGACCTCTTGGTTGTATTCATCTTCACCAAGCCAATCGTGACCGTGATTGCAAAGAGCAACTTCTTCGCATCAGGTCATCCGCTCTCAGGCTTCTCGGCCAAGAGCATCGGCAAATCTCACCCGGTATCAACTTTGGAGGCATAAGCACATGGCGAAACTTTCAGGTATTGGTGGTCGTCTCTACTCTGGTGAGAAATCATTTAACATTGTTGAGAACCGCAGGCGTTGGTATTCCATCTCTGCTCTCTTCATCCTCGCATCCATTGCGGCCCTTGTGATTCAGGGACTTCACCTTGGCATCGAGTTCAAAGGTGGAGCTTCATACACAATCAATAAGTCTTCAGTGACTATCGAGCAGGCTCGTGCTTCGGTTGAGAACATTGGAATCCCAGGTGAGGTCATCGTGCAGAAGATTGGAACCTCAAAGGTTCGAATCCAAACTGGCGCATTGACGCCTGCGCAGTCAAATTCTATTGAATCAGCACTTACTTCAACATTCGGAATCTCTGCTGAATCTATTGATACACAACTCGTCGGACCTTCATGGGGTAAAGAGATTACAAAGAAGGCCCTTTATGGTCTCTTCGCATTCTTACTTGCTGTCATGCTCTTCTTGGCGATGGCCTTTGAACCGAAGATGGCCATTGCTGCCATCGTTGCCGTTATTCACGACGTCTTCATTACCGTTGGAATCTATGCACTCGTTGGATTTGATGTTACTCCAGCAACGGTTATTGGATTCTTAACCATTCTTGGATACTCGCTCTATGACACGGTCGTGGTCTTCGATAAGGTGCGCGAGAATACAAAGTCAGTTGCTGCAAATAGCAAGGTGACGTATTCACAAGCTGCAAACCTTGCCGTCAACCAGACTCTTGTCCGTTCTGCCAACACCTCGATCATCGCCCTTCTTCCTGTGGCATCGATTCTCTTCGTGGGAGCAGGGCTCTTAGGTGCTGGAACTCTGAAGGATCTCTCACTTGCACTCTTCATCGGTTTAGCTGTGGGAACGTATTCATCAGTATTTATTGCACCTCCTTTCCTTGCACAACTTCGTGAGAAGGAGCCAGCAATGCAGGCTCTTGCCAAGCGAGTCTCTGCACGTGGGGGAGCGCCCGTTGTTACTGAGATAAAGGCCGCTCGTCCTTCAACTGGCAGTGGACCACGCAATCAACCTAAGCGCAGAGGTCGCAAATAACCTTTTAACTTATGGATACCTTGCCCCTCATCGCACCGCTTATTGGTGCGCTTAAGGAGCATCATCCAGGTGCTGATGTCGCATTGATTGAACGCGCATTTCTTGTTGCCGATAAAGCACATGAAGGACAACTTCGTAAATCTGGCGAGGATTACATCACTCATCCAGTTGCTGTCACGCAAATCTTGGCTGAGCTTGGGCTTAATGAAGTCTCACTTGCCGCATCCCTTCTTCACGATACTGTCGAAGACACTCCTTACTCGCTAGAGCAGCTACGTGCTGACTTCGGTGATGAAGTTGCCAACCTTGTAGATGGTGTTACCAAGCTCGACAAATTGACCTATGGTCCAACAGCTGAAGCAGAGACTGTACGCAAGATGGTTATCGCGATGTCTCGAGATATTCGTGTGCTGGTGATAAAGCTAGCTGATCGTCTACATAATGCTCGCACGTGGAGTTTCGTCTCGACAGAAAGTGCCAATCGCAAAGCTCGCGAGACGCTAGATATCTATGCCCCTCTTGCTCATCGCCTTGGAATGAATGCGATTAAGTGGGAGTTGGAAGATCTCTCCTTTGCAGTGCTTGAACCAAAGAAGTTTGAAGAGATTTCGCGCCTGGTTGCAGAGCGTTCGCCTTCACGGGATGCGCTGACTGCAGAGGTGATCGAAAGTGTTGAGCAAGATTTGGCTCGCGATTCGATCAATTCAACTGTGACAGGGCGCAAGAAGCACTTCTTTAGTGTGTATCAAAAGATGGTTGTTCGTGGTCGAGATTTCAATGATATTTACGATCTCGTCGGCATCCGTGTTTTGGTCAATGATGTACGAGATTGCTATGCGGTGCTCGGTTCTATCCACGCACGATGGAGCCCAGTCCCAGGTCGATTTAAGGATTACATTGCAATGCCAAAGTTCAATCTTTATCAATCACTACACACAACCGTGATTGGTCCCAACGGCAAAGCAATCGAAATCCAGATTCGTACATACGATATGCACTCTCGTGCTGAGTTTGGTATCGCAGCGCATTGGAAATATAAGCAAGGGGGAGACCCGCAAGCTAACTCTCCTGAAATGCTCTGGCTTCGCCAATTGCATGAATGGCAGAAAGAAACAGAAGATCCATCTGAGTTTCTTGAAGCGCTACGTTTTGATTTGGGTTCACCTGAAGTATTTGTCTTCACGCCAAAGGGCTCTGTTGTCGCACTTCCCGGTGGTTCAACTCCCGTTGACTTTGCCTTCTCTGTTCACACCGATGTTGGTCTGCGATGTGCTGGAGCGAAGGTTAATGGGCGACTTGTTCCGCTTGAGTCAAAGCTCAACAACGGTGATGTTGTTGAGATTGTGACCAATAAAGGCGAGCATGCAGGACCTAGTCGAGATTGGCTTAACTTTGTTAAGAGTCCACGCGCACGATCCAAGATCAAAGCTTGGTTTAGTAAGGAGCGCCGCGAGGAGGCAATCGACGCGGGTCGTGAATCTATCGCTCGCCAGATGCGTAAAGCAGGGCTTCCCTTGCAGAAAATATTTGCAGGTCATTCACTTCTGGAACTTGCTCACGATATGCATTACGCCGATATCGATGCGCTCTATAGCGCAGTCGGTGACGGCCACGTCTCTGCGGCATCCATCATTGAAAAACTTGTGGCGAGTATGGGGGGAGAAGATTCTCATCCAGAGGCCACAATGGAGAATGTTCCGACGGGGCTACAGGCAACCAGGCGCACATCAAGTGCCATTGAAGTAGAAGGCGTTGATGATGTGCTGGCAAAGCTTGCTCGATGCTGCACTCCGGTACCGGGCGATAGCATCATGGGATTTATCACCAAAGGCTCAGGCATATCCGTTCACCGCGTTGATTGCATCAACGCCGCGGATTTGCGCACTAATCAGAGAGAGCGAATCGTTGGTGTGAAGTGGTTGGCAGGAGCTGCCAGTGTCTTCCTCGTCAATATTCAAGTGGAGGCATTAGATCGTGCGCGATTGCTGGCAGATGTCACGCGCACACTTTCGGAGCAGCATGTAAATATTCTTAGCGCCGCAGTGAGCACAACCAAGGATCGTGTTGCAATTTCACGCTTTACCTTTGAAATGGCAGATGCCAAACATTTGGATTCAGTATTGGCAGCCGTTCGCGCCATTGAAGGCGTCTATGACGTCTATAGAACCTAGAAAAGAGTTAGTTAAATTCAGCGAGGTGCTTCTGCGCCTCATCAAGCCATGACTTGCGAGCCTCTGCAGATTCACGTGCTTCTTTAGCTTTCTTCTCATTGCCTGCAGCTTGTGCTTTAGCTGCAACCTTCTCATAGCTCTCGATGGAGTCAGAGAGTTGCTTCACAACTTCGGCAGCGCGAGCTTTCGCGGATGGATCTGTCTTGCGCCAGATCTCTGCCTCAGCTTCCTTGATCGCTTCCTCAACCTTGGAGACGCGGGCGTCAAAAGCTGCTCGCTTATCTCGGTTGGTAATACCAATTTTGGTCCATGTATTCATTAATTCACGGAATGCACTCTTTGCTTGCTTCACATCAGTAAATGGAACGAGAGCTTCAATCTGAACAATGAGCTCTTCGCGCTTGATGAGATTGGCAGACATGGAAACTTCACGTTTTTCAAGATCAGCATTCTTGGCGGTAAAGAATTGATCTTGAGCTGCCTTAAATCGCGACCAGAGCTTTGCATCATCGCTCTTCTTGCCCCGACCTGCAGCCTTCCATTGATCCATCAAAGCCTTATAGCGACGAGCTGTTGCTACCCAATCAGTTGAAGTTGCTAGCTTTTCAGCCTCAGCGATAATCGCGTTCTTCGCTTCAGAGACTTTGCCTGCAGTTGCCTCAAGTTGAGCAAAATGTGTGCGACGGCGCTTATCAAATTTATTGCGGCTTGCCGAGAATCGCTTCCAGAAGTCAGCATCTGATTTCTTATCAAGACGCGGAGCAGCCTTCCACTCATCAAGAAGTGCCTTCAGGCGATCGCCTGTGACCTTCCAATTCTCAGATAGGGCAAGAGATTCTGCCTCAGCAACAATCTTCTCTTTCTCAACAAGAATTTGTTCCCGACGAGCAGCCTTTGCCACAGCCTCAGCAGCCTTCTTGGCCTCATATGCTTCACGGTGGCCTTCGATAAGAGGTTCAATCTGTTCAACAGATGCCGCAAGAGCGTCGAGATCGCCAACACCATTGAGTTCACGCACTTGCTGGCGCAACTTCTTCACAGCTTCGTAGGCATCTTGTGGAACCATCGCACCGCTTGTAATGCGCGCAGCTGTCAACGCAACTTCAGATGCAACTGCTTCAAATTTACGAACAAAGTAGGCGAGCGCTTCTTCAGCGGTCTTGCCTGGATATGAACCAACAGGCTTTTCGCCATCGTTGGTGCGAACAAATACTGTGCCATCTTCGGCAACTCGGCCAAATCGTGAAGGATCTCCGACGAGTGCAGATGCTGCACTTGGTGTGGAGTGTGTTTGAGCTAGAGCAGTTGGATTGATATCGGTCATGGCTTTCCCCTTCAGCGCGTCGGACGGTTCAGTGTGAACTCGTCCTTCGTTGATATGTGCGAGTGTGTTCGTGGACAAAGGTACCCTGTGCTTCCGCGAGTCGTAAATCCACGCTAGAAATAGGGTCGAAAAGATGCTTGTCCGTTCCTTCCCAGCGCCTATGTTCGCAACGAACTGCTGGATCATTGCCCCTTCTGAAGGGTCGGAGTGCATCATCGTTGACCCCGGTATGCCTGACATTTCACACGATATTGAGATGATCATTGAGGAACATAAGCTCAAACCAGTGGCAGCGCTGCTCACACACGGACACCTTGATCACACCTTCTCCATCACCCCGCTTGCAGATGGTTATGACATTCCTGCATATATTCATTCTGAAGATCGAAGATTCATTGCTGACCCTGCAGGCATTCATGGCGAGCAATTCATTGCTCAACTTGAAGCAATGACATTTGTTGAACCAAAGAAGGTGAATGAACTCAAGAATGGTGCAACCCTTGAGTTGCTTGGAATGAGAATCACCGCCATTCATGCCCCAGGACATACCCGAGGATCGCTGATGTTTACAATCAATGACGAAATTCTCATCAGTGGAGATGTTCTCTTCGCAGGCTCAATTGGGCGCACAGATCTTCCAACGGGTAGCTCAAAAGAGATGATTAATACCCTCAAAACCAAAGTTCTTACTCTTTCCGATGATTTACGTGTGCTCACAGGACATGGACCAGAGACAACAATTAAATTCGAGCGAAAAAACAACCCTTATCTGAAAGAATTGACCTCATGAAGTTCGAGAAGATCCAAGCGCCTAAGGGAGTGCGCGAATATCTGCCTCCTGAATCCCAATCATTCGAATGGGTTCGTGAGCAGTTGATTTCCACTGCCAAAGATGCGGGATATCAATTGATGGAGCTTCCAGTCTTTGAAGATACCAATCTCTTTAGTCGTGGCGTTGGTGAATCGACCGATGTCGTTTCCAAGGAGATGTATACATTTGAAGATCGTGGTGGCCGCTCAATTACTTTGAGACCCGAAGGAACTGCTGGCGTGATGCGTGCTGTGATTGAAAGCAATCTCGATCGTGGACAACTTCCCGTCAAGGTTTGGTACTCAGGACAATTCTTTCGCGCTGAGCGTCCACAAGCTGGCCGCTATCGTCAGTTCTACCAAGTGGGAATCGAAGCAATTGGTATTGAAGATCCAGGTCTCGATGCTGAAGTGATTGCGATTGCAGACCGCGGGTTTAAGAATTTAGGACTTAAGAATTATCGATTAGAGATTACATCGCTCGGGGATGCCCAATCACGTGCTGCTCATCGGGTAGAGCTCGTAAAATTTATCGCAGGACTTGCACTCGATGAAGCAACCAAGGAACGAGCAGCGATTAATCCACTGCGCCTCTTCGATGATAAGCGTCCTGAGATGCAAGAGGCGATGGCAAAAGCTCCTATCTTGCTCGATTATCTATCTCCTGAATCTGCTGCAAACTTTGCTGCTGTCCAAAAATATCTGAAGGCCATGGGTATCGCATTCACTATTAATCCACGCATGGTGCGCGGTTTGGATTACTACACCGGAACAACCTTTGAATTTATTCATCCTGATCTCGGTGCCCAAAGTGGCATCGGAGGCGGCGGTCGCTATGACGGTTTGATGGAGACTCTGGGTGGTCAATCACTTTCAGGAATTGGTTTCGGTCTTGGTGTAGATCGCGCGCTCCTTGCAGCTATTGCAGAATCAACTGTCCCATCGCAAGAGTTCACATCCGACCTCTTCATCATTCCTCTGGGAGATGATGCAAAGGAGCGAGGACTTGTTATCGCCCAAAAACTACGAGCTTCTGGAATTCGCACAGAAATCGCCTTTGGAGACAGAGCCCTCAAGGGAGCTATGAAGGCAGCAGATAAGTCAGGTGCGCGCTATGTCATAGTTCTTGGTGAATCTGAACTCGCCGCCGAAAAAGTTGAACTCAAGAAGATGTCAGACGGGGTTACATCCTCGGTTAAGATTGACCAATTACAGAATGAATTGTTGCGAGCTCTCTCGCTCTAGTTCACCATTATTTAAAGGCGGCGTTTGACGATGTTAAGAAACCAGGACGCAGGTTCCCTGCGGGCTTCACACGCAGGTCAGACTGTCACTTTGGCTGGATGGGTAGCGCGCCGCCGCGATCATGGTGGAGTTGCCTTTATCGATCTTCGTGATGCAACAGGTTCTGTGCAGGTGGTCATTCGCGATGAAAAGATGGCCGGACAACTTCGCGCCGAGTGGTGTTTGCAGATCACAGGAGAAGTAGCGCTACGTCCTGCAGGTAATGAAAACTCAAATATTCCAACAGGTGCGATTGAAGTAATGGGTGATGATGTCGTTGTGTTGAGCGAATCAGCTCCACTTCCATTTCCCGTTGATTCAGGGAGTGAAGCTGAGATTTCTGAAGAAGTGCGTCTTCGTTATCGTTATTTGGATCTGCGCCGCGAGGGACCTGCGGCAAACTTGCGTCTTCGTTCTAAGGTCACAACAACGATTCGCAATGTGATGGAAAGTCTTGAATTTCTTGAAATTGAAACACCCTATCTGACCCGTTCAACACCGGAAGGAGCACGTGACTTCTTAGTTCCGGTGCGCCTGCAGCCAGGTAGTTGGTATGCACTTCCTCAATCACCACAGCTCTTTAAGCAGCTGTTGATGGTTGCAGGAATGGAGCGTTACTACCAGATTGCTCGCTGCTTCCGTGATGAAGATTTCCGTGCTGATCGCCAGCCTGAGTTCACCCAGCTCGATATTGAAATGTCATTTATTGACCAGGCCGATATCTTGGCCGTTGCTGAAAAGATTTTAGTGAAGGTGTGGAAGGAAGCTGTCGGATATGACATTCCTACTCCAATCAAACATATGACGTATGTCGATGCGATGGATCGTTACGGTTCTGATAAGCCTGATCTTCGTTTTGCATATGAGTTGACGGAAGTAACCGATTTCTTTAAGGCAACACCATTCCGTGTATTCCAAGCGCCATATGTTGGTGCAGTTGTCATGCCCGGGGGAGTAGATTCACCTCGGCGTGAACTCGATGCGTGGCAGGACTGGGCTAAGGCACGAGGTGCAAAGGGAATTGCATACATTCTTGTTAATGCAGATGGCACTCTTGGTGGACCAGTATCAAAGAACATTTCAGAAGAAGAGCAAGCTGGAATTGCTGCCCTCGTTGGTGCAAAGCCTGGGGATGCGATCTTCTTTGCAGCAGGTGAGCGCGCTTCCTCTCAGCAACTGCTAGGAGCGGCTCGCCTAGAAATCGGAAAGCGTTGCAACCTCATCAACGAAGGCGCATGGGAATTTCTTTGGGTAGTCGATGCACCAATGTTTGAACCAACAGATAACGGTGGTTGGACAGCTGTGCACCATCCATTTACTGGTCCTAAGCCAGAGTTTGCAAAGAGTTTTAAGGATCATCCTGCCAATGCCCTCGCCTATGCCTATGACATTGTTCTCAATGGAACAGAACTTGGCGGCGGTTCCATTCGTATCCATGATCGCAATATTCAAAAGGATGTCTTTGCAGTTATTGGTCTCTCTGATGAGGAAGCGCAGAGCAAGTTTGGATTCCTTCTCGAGGCATTTAACTACGGTCCACCACCTCACGGTGGAATTGCACTTGGCTTAGACCGCGTTTGCGCACTATTGACCGGCTCTGATTCAATCCGTGAAGTCATCGCATTCCCTAAGACTGCAAGCGGTGGCGATCCACTCACTGGTGCACCAACTCCTATTACTCCTGCGCAACGAAAGGAAGCTGCCATCGATTGGACTCCTCCTAAGGAGTAAGTCAGGTAGGCTAATTACTATGGGTCCAGGCGGAATTGCAACGATTATTGCGGCGGTATCACTGCTCGTGATAGCCATTGCCCTTGCATACACAGTCTTTCGTGTCAGTAGGTTCATCGACGAGGCTAAGACTTCCCTCAAGGCATTCACTGATGACACTACTCCGCTACTGAATGAATCAACGCGCACCCTTGAACTCATCAACGGTCCTCTTGAGAGCATTGCAAAGATTACGAAGAATGTTGAAGAGGTTACTTCCAAGGTAACCGGAGCAACAACCGGTTTTATGGACAGTCCATCAGGACGTGTTGCAGGGGCCCTCCTTGGTGCTGCAACTCTCAGTAAAGGCCGCAAGTCGAAGAAAAAATCTGACTAGTGGAATCCGCCGAGATCCGTTCGCGCTGGCTGCGCTTCTTTGAAAGTGAAAACCGTCAAGGCCTTAAACACACCGTTGTTCCATCAGCCTCGCTCATTGCAGATGATCCCAACCTGCTTTTAGTCAACGCTGGAATGGTTCCTTTCAAGCCATTCTTTCTGGGTGAGGTAACCGCTCCTTACAAGCGCGCCACATCTGTTCAAAAGTGTGTAAGAACTCTGGATATTGATGAAGTGGGTAAGACAACTCGCCACGCATCGTTCTTCCAGATGTGCGGAAACTTTTCTTTTGGTGATTACTTCAAAGAGGGTGCAATCGCTCTTGCGTGGGAGCTATTAACTCGTCCCATCAAAGATGGCGGTTACGGTTTTCCGGAAGAGCGTTTATGGGTGACGGTCTATCTCGATGATGATGAGGCAGCAGATATTTGGCATAAGAAGATTGGTATCCCGCGAGAGCGTATTCAACGCCGCGATATGGCAGATAACTTCTGGTCTATGGGTGTTCCGGGTCCATGTGGTCCGTGCTCTGAAATCTATTACGACCGTGGTCCTGAGTATGGAGTTGAAGGTGGACCGATTGCAGATGAGAACCGCTATTTGGAAATTTGGAACCTTGTTTTCATGCAGAACGAGCGAGGTGCAGGTGGCGGAAAAGATGGCTACCCAATTCTCGGTGAACTTCCTGCAAAGAGTATTGATACTGGTTTAGGGCTAGAGCGCACCGCTTCCTTATTGCAAGGTGTTGACAATATCTACGAAATTGATACGACGATGCAGATTCTTAAGAAGGCATCATCATTAGCTGGCGTTCATTACGGTAAAGCTCAAGGAACCGATGTCGCTCTTCGTGTTGTTGCAGACCACGCGCGCACATCGGCGATGTTGATTGGTGATGGCGTAACACCAGGAAATGAAGGACGCGGTTATGTATTGCGCCGAATGATGCGCCGAACCATTCGCAATATGCGCCTCATGGGAGTTAATGATCCGATCATGTCCGAGCTCACCATTGCAGCAATTGGTGCGATGGGTGCTCAATATCCAGAGTTGATCACAGATAAGAAACGCATTTTGGCAGTATCTGTTGCAGAAGAAGAGTCATTCCTGCAGACATTAAAAGCTGGAACACAGATCTTTGATATGGCATCAACGCAACTCAAAGCGAGCAAGAAGAGTGTGCTTCCTGGAGATGAAGTGTTCAAGCTTCATGACACCTATGGTTTTCCATTTGATCTCACACTTGAGATGGCACGCGAAGAGGGTCTTGAAGTTGATGAAGATGGCTTCCGTCGATTGATGAATGAACAGCGTGATCGCGCGAAGGCTGATGCAAAGGCAAAGAAGAGTGGTCACACTGATTTATCTGAATATAAGAAGATCGCAGATTCTAAAGGCGCATCGACGTTCGTTGGCTATACCCTTAATGAGACTGAGTCGACTATCAATGGAATTTTGGTAGACGGGATCAGTGTTGCATCTGCTCAAGCTGGCGATGATGTTGAAATAGTCCTTGATCGCACCCCGTTCTATGCAGAAGGTGGTGGACAGCTCGCAGACGGCGGTCGCATCACACTTGCTAGCGGAGCTGTCGTTCAAATTGAAGATGTGCAGACTCCAGTCAATGGTCTTTCAGTTCACCGCGGTCGCGTGATTTCAGGTGAAGTCACCACTGGTTCTCAATCTCTTGCTGCAATCGATCTTGAACGTCGTCATGCAATATCGCGCGCTCACACAGCAACACATATGGTCCATAAAGCCTTCCGAGAAATTCTTGGAGAGACTGCGACTCAAGCAGGTTCTGAGAACTCACCTGGTCGTTTCCGTTTTGATTTCCCATCTACAGGTGCAGTCCCAGATTCAGTTCTGAATGAAGTTGAATCTCGCGTGAACACACTTCTTCTCGATAACCTCGCTGTGACTGCAGAGACGATGACTCAGGATGCAGCGAAAAAGATTGGCGCGATGGCTCTGTTTGGTGAGAAGTATGGCGATCAAGTGCGCGTAGTAAGTGTTGGAGATTGGGCGCGTGAATTATGTGGTGGCACCCACGTTGAGCGCTCTGGCCAACTTGGCGTTGTGAAACTCCTCAGTGAATCCTCCGTTGGAGCAGGTGTTCGCCGCGTTGAAGCACTTGTAGGCGTTGATGCATACAAGTTCCTGGCACGTGAACATATTCTTTTGAATTCGCTGACAGAAATCATCAAGGGTGCCCGCACTGAGGAATTACCTGAACGCATCTCGGATCTACTCGGGAAAATTAAGGATATTGAGAAGGAGCTTGCAGGAGTTCGTTCAGCGCAAGCGATGGGACAAATCGGTGCGTTGGCAGATACTGCCCAAGTACTCAATGGAACAACGACTATTACGGCGGTACTTCCTGATGGAATCACTGGCGATGATCTTCGTAAAATTGCCTTAGATTTGAAGGCTCGAGCGTCACAGTCAGCAGTTGCGTTGATTAGCGCTAATGATGGAAAGCCAGTTCTTGTTGTAGCTGTCAGTGATGCAGCAAAGGCTGCAGGCTTAAAAGCTGGCGCACTAGTAAAGATTGGTTCAACGATTCTTGGTGGCGGCGGTGGCGGTAAGGATGACTTCGCTCAAGGTGGCGGCACTGATCCATCGAAGTCACAAGCAGCGCTTGCAGCTATCTCTGATTCAATTTCTGGTAAGTAAATGACGCAGCGAGGACGACGCATCGCATTCGATTATGGTGATGTGCGCACGGGTGTCGCGCTCTGCGATCCCGATGGAATCCTCTCTTCTCCGTTGTGCGTCCTAGAGAGCAAGGAAAAAAATTTCCTAGAGAAGATTTCATCCCTACTTGCCGAACATGAACCGATTCGAATATTCGTGGGATTACCGGTCAACATGTTGGGTTCTAAGGGTGAGAGCGCAGAGAAAGTTGAGGGTTTCGTTGCCTCACTCACTTCAGTGACATCCCTTCCCATCGTTCTAGTTGATGAACGTCTGTCTACGGTGAGCGCGCAGAAGAAGTTGAAAGAGGCAGGTGTTACTTCGCGTGATTCCAAGGCGCTGATAGATGCAATGGCTGCAGTGGCAATTTTGGAGCAAGGGCTGCTCAGTGAAAATCTGGCATAACTCTTCTCTCTTCAGAATTGCAACAGCACTAGCGCTAGTTGCTGCTCTCACATTTTCACTTCACTTAGTGCGAATTCCTGGGTCTTCAGCTCCAGATTTCGCATGCGGTAATTCATCTGATTCGAAAATGAATATCAAGATTGATGCGGGGGAGTCTGGTTCATCTATCGCACAATCTCTTGCTGCAGCAGGGGTAGTAAAATCAGCACAGGCTTACTTCCGGGTTGCTGTGGGGGATGAGCGATCACAGAAGGTCGCTCCAGGTAATCACAGTATTGATGTTGGAATCTGTGCAACACAAGCACTTGATCAATTACTCGACTCCTCCCGCATCACAGGATTGATTAACATCTTTGAAGGAGCTTGGCTTACAGAAATCATCCCGCAGTTCTACACAGCAAAAATGTCTGCTGCAGATGTTGCGGGTGCAATCAAAAATGTTTCAAAGCCAAAGGGTTTCACCACATTAGAAGGACTTCTCTTTCCTGCTCTATACAGTTTTGAAGATGGAACCCTTGCAACCCCAGCTATGCAAAGCATGATCAATCGCGCAGAGGCTGAGATGCAAAAGGCTGGTTTCTACACATCGAAGGAGAAATTCACACCACAACAGCTCCTGATTATCGCCTCTCTCATTCAAGCCGAAGGCGATACGAAAGATTTTGCCAAGATTTCGCAGGTAATTCGCAATCGCCTTACTAAGGGGATGCCGTTGCAATTTGATTCGACAGTTCACTATGTGAAGAAAACACGGGGAAGTGTCTTCCTCAGCACGCAGTCCACGCTTATCAACTCGCCATACAACACCTATAAGCGATATGGATTGCCACCAGGTCCCATTAACAACCCTGGCGCAGCAGCTCTAACGGCTGCAGTAAACCCAATGGCTGGAGATTGGCTATATTTCATTACTGTTGCACCGTCTGATACTCGCTTCACAAGTGATATCAATCAATTTAATAACTGGAAAATTGAATACAAGAAGAATTTACGAGCTGGAAAATTTAGGAGCAAGAAGTGATTACTGGAGCCGTGCTGGGATCTCCCATTTCGCACTCACTCTCACCCGTCTTGCATAAGGCTGCCTTTGCCTTCCTTGGCATTGAAGGCGATTACTCTGCGATCAAGGTTGAATCTGGCGCGTTAGCCAAATTTCTCCAAACGCGTTCTTCTGAGTTTGATTACCTCTCGTTGACCATGCCTCTGAAGGAGGAAGTTCTAAGTCTTGGATTAGATGCTGATGCATTGACACAGAGAATTCAATCTGGAAATACGCTGATCAAGAGAAATGACAAGTGGTCAATTAGTAGCACGGATGGAAGTGGATTCGTTGCAGCTCTTGAACATGCAGGCATCACTGAGATTGATTCTGTTCTCATCTTAGGAGCAGGGGGAACAGCTCGCGCTGTGACAGGTTCCCTTGATTCTATCGCCAAGAATATTCATGTGCTGGGGCGTTCAAGCCTTAGACAAGAAGCTCTTGAATCTGCAATTTCTCATTCACACTTTGAATATCATCGGTGGTCTTCAGACATTGATTTCACTCAATATGACTTGGTGGTAAATACAACTCCAGCAGGTGCTGCAGATCTTCTTGCCAGCTCAGTGAATCCTGGAATCAAGGCGACTCTCTTTGATGTCATCTATAAGCCGTGGCCCACAGAACTAGCCCAACGATGGAGTGATTGTGGTGGTGCTGTGATTAACGGACTAGAACTATTGATGTATCAAGGAGTAGATCAACTTGCCTTGGTCTTGGATAGTGAGTTCGACCGAGAAGCGCTAGCTACGCATCTGCGTGCTGTGCTTCGAAAATCAGCTCGGTAATCCACACCTTCATCTGACTCTCCGCAACACTCAATATCGTTCGTGAATGATTCTTGTACTTTTAATAGTCATCTCGGTGATTGATATCCGCCACAAACGCATTCCCAACTATTGTCTTATTTCTCTTTTGATTTTTTCTCTCGCCACTTCGCATCCGCGAATTGAGTTGATCTTCTTCATCATGAGCATTGTCTTCACCCTAATATTTCAGAGAGCTTCCGGCTGCGGATTTGGTGATGTGAAATTAGTGATCGTAATTGTGAATTTTCTCCTGGGAGGCTCGCATGTTGTGGACTATCTGGCGATGGTATGTGTTTGTGCGATGATCTCGATTTCTATCCATTACTTACGGACCCGCTCTTTCACAGGAGATATTGCCTTCGCCCCAGCATTGTGTGGCGCAGTTCTCGCAGTGCATCCATTAGGCATCCTCTAATGAGACGCGAGAATCACGCTCTATCTGCCAGAATATGCCCATGCGTTGGATTACAGCAGGTGAATCACATGGCCAAGCCTTATCGGCAATTATCGAAGGCATGCCAGCTCATGTTGAGATCACAACTGCAGATATTGATTTCCACTTAGCAAGGCGACGCCTTGGCGTTGGCCGTGGAGCAAGACAAAACTTTGAAGCAGATAAGGTAACCATTCTTGGAGGAGTGCGACTAGGCATAACTCAAGGTGGACCTATCTCAGTGCAAGTGGGAAATAGCGAGTGGCCAAAGTGGGAAAAGGTCATGTCTGCCGATCCAGTTCCTGCAGATGAAATTGAAAATCTTGCGCGCAATGCTCCACTCTCGCGTCCTCGCCCAGGGCATGCTGATCTCGTAGGAATGCAAAAATATGATTTTGACGATGCTCGTCCCATTCTGGAGCGTGCTAGTGCTCGTGAAACTGCAGCTCGTGTTGCACTCGGTGCTATTGCTCGTAAATTCTTAGAACAATCAGTAGGAATTACGATCTTGAGCCATGTGGTCTCCATTGGGTCGGTGCGAATTCCGGATTCATATGAGTTACCGCTTGCAGGTGATATGAGGAGAATTGACGATGATCCTGTTCGTTGCTCTGATACTGCAACGAGTGCTGCAATGATTAAGGAGATTGAAGCAGCACACTCTGACGGGGACACTCTTGGTGGAGTGTGTGAAGTCTTGGCATATAACTTGCCTCCTGGATTGGGTTCACATGTCCATTGGGATCGACGTCTGGACGCACGATTGGCCGGTGCCATGATGGGTATTCAAGCAATTAAGGGCGTGGAAATCGGTGATGGTTTCAGAACTGCAACGCGACGTGGATCAATAGCCCATGATGAAATTGAGCGTGGTTCAGATGGAGCAATTCATCGCCGTACAGATCGCTCTGGCGGAACTGAAGGCGGAATGTCGAACGGTGAAATTTTGCGCGTATCGGTTGCAATGAAACCGATCTCAACTGTTCCAAAAGCACTAGACACCATCGATGTGAAGACCGGTGAGGCTGCAAAAGCAATTAATCAACGCTCTGATGTCTGCGCTGTACCTGCTGCAGGAGTTGTCGCCGAAGCGATGGCAGCACTAGTCCTTGCAGAGGCGGTACTAGAGAAGTTTGGTGGAGATTCAGTGCAGGAAACGCGCCGCAATTATGAGTCCTATATGAAGAATCTACGCTTCAAATAATTACGATGCCTCCTCGTGTCATTCTGATTGGCCCTATGGGCTCAGGAAAAACAACTATTGGTCAATTGGTTGCAGAACGCCTCGATATTCCTTTTAGAGATACAGATCAGGTCATCGAAGAGAGTTCTGGGCGAACTGTGTCAGATATCTTTCTTGAAGATGGCGAGGAAGCATTTCGCGTTTTGGAAAAGGCTGTCTTGCGTGATGAGCTACTCAGCGATGGGACAGTGCTTGCTCTAGGCGGAGGTGCTCCAATCTCTATCGATGCCCAATCAGCTCTGCGCGCTATAGCTTCTCCCGTTATCTACTTAGATATATCTTTGGCAACCGTGGCTCCGCGAATTGGTTTCAATCGTGATCGCCCGCTTCTACTTCATAATCCACGTGGTCAGTGGCAAACATTGATGGAGGCCAGGCGCCCTATTTATGAATCAATTGCTGACACAGTCATCGATGTGAATACAAAGACAGAGATTGATATTGTTGATGAGATTCTCGAGGTGATCAAGTGAAGAAGATTCATGTGAGCGCCGACCGTGAATACGATGTCTTAATAGATGTCGACTATCTCAAAGAGTTGGGTGATCTCGCTCATGGCCGCACCAGAGTTGCAGTAGTTTTCAGTGAATCGATGAAGGCCAACATCCCGCAGATCCAGGCTGGTGACTGCGAATTCATCTATCTTCCAATCCCAGATGGAGAAGCTGGAAAGTCAGCTGCAGTTCTCACACAGGCTTGGAATTGGTTAGGCGCAGCGGGCTTTACTCGCGCAGATCTGGTCGTTGGTATTGGTGGGGGAGCTGTCACAGATTTCTCCGGCTACCTTGCTGCAAGCTGGCTTCGCGGAATGGATTGGATTGCAATTCCAACAACAATCGCTGGCATGGTCGATGCTGCAATTGGTGGAAAGACAGGAATCAATAGTGATTATGGAAAAAACCTTATTGGGGCCTTCCACTCACCACTAGCAGTATTGATTGATCCATCGTGGCTAACAACACTGTCTGATCGAGATTTCGCAGCTGGTTTGGCAGAAGTTGTTAAATGTGGGTTTATCAGCGATAGAGAAATCCTCGATTTACTTGCAGCTAAGAATCTTTCAGATATTCGAGCATCACGTGAGCTCACCGTTGAGCTGATTGAGAGATCTGTCGCTGTGAAGGCCACGGTGGTCTCTGGGGATTTCAAGGAGAGCTTTGACCGTGAGATTCTCAATTACGGACACACATTTGGCCATGCGGTTGAACTTCTCTCGAAGTATTCATTGCGTCATGGCGAATGCGTATCAATCGGTATGGCATTTATCGCCTATCTCTCAGAGAGTCTGAAATTGATATCACCAGAACTGAGTGCACTTCATATAAAGACCCTTACAAACCTTGGACTTCCCGTTTCATACTCTGACGCAGAGTGGCCAGAACTTGTGGCGGCAATGAAGCTGGATAAGAAGACCCGTGGAAATGAACTCCGATTTGTAGTGATCACTGATATCGGTAAGACACAGAGATTAGAGAACCCAATTGAGAGCGAGCTGATTGCAGCTTATGAGAGGCTAAGCTCATGAAGGTTCTAGTACTCAATGGCCCCAACCTCGGCCGTCTTGATATTCGCGATTCCTCTATCTATGGGGATATGACATATCCAGCACTCGTTGCTCATATCGAGACCGCTGCAAAGACTCATGGCTTTGAGGCAGATGTCAGACAGAGCAATGATGAGGCGGAGATCATCGGATGGCTTCATGAGGCAGCGGATACAAAGACTCCGGTGATTATCAATCCTGCAGCTTTTACTCATTACTCTTATGCAATTCGTGATGCAGCTGAATTGGTTAAAGCCCCGTTGATTGAGGTTCATCTTTCAAATCCTCTTTCACGTGAAGAATTCCGTCATACATCTGTGATTTCTGGGGTGGCTAACGGAACCATCGGAGGATTTGGTCCGAATTCATATGTCTTAGCGCTCATTGCGCTCAAGGCATTAGTCTCCTAATTACATACGGTAAACTCTGCGCTCTATTGACCTTCGATTGGCGAAGGCATGAACTGGAGTAATTGTGGCAACAACAAATGATCTAAAAAATGGCATGACCCTTGATATTGAAGGTCAGTTATGGACTGTTGTTGAATTCCAACACGTTAAGCCAGGTAAAGGTCCAGCGTTCGTGCGAACAAAGCTTAAGCAAGTTCTCACAGGTAAAGTTGTTGATAAGACATATAACGCAGGTGTCAAAGTTGAAATCGCAATTCTAGAAAAGCGTGAAATGAACTTCCTATACAAAGAAGGCGATGACTTTGTATTTATGGATAACGTTAACTTTGATCAGATGAATATCTCAGCAGCTACTGTTGGAGATGCAGCGAACTACATGCTTGAAAATACTGAAGCTATCGTTGCAATCCATGAGGGCAACCCTCTCTATATTGATCTACCAGCTTCTGTTCCTCTCAAGATTACCTACACTGAGCCTGGCCTACAGGGAGATCGTTCATCCGGTGGAACAAAGCCTGCAACTGTTGAAACTGGTATTCAGATTCAGGTTCCGCTATTTATTAAGCAGGATGAGATTGTTCTTGTTGATACACGCGATGGCTCATACCAGGGTCGCGCCAACTAGTGTCAGCCCGCAGTAAGGCTCGTAAGCAGACTCTAGATTTACTCTATGAGGCTGATATTCGTAGCACCTCTGCGGCAGATCTGTTGGCTCTTCGTGATGTCCTTGAAGAGGGTCCTGATGCCCGTCCCATACGAGAATTCACAAAGCTTCTCATTGCAGGAGTAACAGAGAACAAGCGCAAGATTGATGAATTGATTTCAACCTATGCCCAGGGCTGGGATATGGATCGCCTTCCTGCGGTGGATCGAAATATATTGCGTCTTGGAATTTATGAGATTGTTTGGAGCGCTGATTTAGATGATGGCATCGCAATCGATGAGGCTCTCACGCTCGCAAAAGAGCTTTCGACAGATGAATCAGCAGGCTATATTCACGGTGTTCTAGGCCGTATTTCATCCATTAAAGACAGTATTGCAATCTAAGCCTGCCGCACCTTCAGTAATAAGTTCTCCTTTTCTAACCATAGCAATACCTGTGAAATGGGTAGATCAAAGAGAACTGAGATGGTTTCAAGATCTGTATGCCTCACCGATAAGACTTCTCCATTCCAATCTTGACGAGAGCGAATGAGTTTCTGAGCCAATCGTGCGAGAAGGAGATAGTTGGAGTTCTCGGGATGAGCTTCATCGAGAGCTCGACGATTGACTGCGCGCAGATCAATGACTGTGCGAAGAGCTGATATGACTTCTACCGGAAGCACTTCGGTAAATAGCTGCGAAAGAGGAACGTCATAGAGAGCGGCAATGGAGATTGCGCGTTTAACACTTAGGGTTCGGGCGCCACGTTCATAGGAGCCAAGGACTACCGCTTTCAGTGCGCCTTTACTTAATACTTCTACATCGCTCAGGGAGAGCGAGCGAGAGATGCGGATAGCCCGGAGTCGGGCCGAGACCTGAGCGATTGTGACCTGATTATTCATGGCGCGAGGTTAGGCACTCTGGGCATGCGTGCGTTCTGCCAATCCACAGAGAACCAAACTTTGGTGCTAGAATTCGCCAACATCCTTTAACGACCCGTCCTGCGAGGCGGGGAAGGAGATTTACATGAGCCTTGCCCTGCCGGCGCCAGATATGGCACGAGCTATTACCCGCATTTCCCACGAGATCCTTGAACGTAACTCTGGTTCGGACTCGATCACACTTCTCGGCATCCCCACACGAGGTGCTCACCTTGCAGCTCGCATTGCTGCCAATATCGAGGCCATTGAGGGAAAGCCAGTTCAATCAGGAACTCTGGATATCACCTTGCATCGTGATGATTTACGTATGCGCCCACCTCGCGCACTCATGCCAACAGTCATTCCACCCCTTGGGGTTGAAGATCGCAATGTCATCCTTGTTGATGATGTTCTCTTCTCAGGTCGCACTATTCGCGCAGCCCTAGATGCACTCGGTGAAATTGGACGCCCAAAGACTGTGCAACTTGCAGTCCTTGTCGATCGCGGCCATCGCCAACTGCCTATCAAGGCAGATTATGTGGGCAAGAACCTTCCGACATCGCCTTCTCAGATCATCAAGGTTCAATTCACAGAACTTGATGGCGTGGATGCAGTTTCACTGGAAGAAGGTGGCAAATAATGCGCCATCTCCTATCAATAGCAGATTTAAGTAAGAGTGAAGCACTTCAAATACTGAACACCGCAGAAGAGTTAGCGCGTGTATCAGATGGACCTATGAAAAAGCTCCCCACATTGCGTGGTCGCACGATTGTCAATCTCTTTGCAGAAGATTCCACTAGAACACGCATCTCCTTTGAAGCTGCGGCCAAGAGACTTTCTGCAGATGTTATTAATTTCTCTGCAAAAGGTTCCAGCGTCAGCAAGGGCGAATCTTTGAAAGATACAGCTCAAACATTGCAGGCTATGGGTGCCGATGCTGTCATCATCCGACATAGCGCATCAGGTGCTGCCCAGCGTCTTGCAGATAGTCAGTGGATGACAGGATCTGTTGTTAACGCAGGAGATGGAACACATGAGCATCCGAGCCAGGCACTTCTTGATGCTTTTACGATTAGAAAGCATTTAGCGCATGGGGGAGATGACCTCACCGGTCTGCACATCGCAATCGTTGGAGACGTCCTGCACTCACGTGTTGCTCGCAGCAATGTTCTTCTTCTGACCAAGTTAGGTGCTCAGGTAACACTGGTTGCACCACCGACACTTTTGCCTGTGGGCGTTGAGTCATGGCCAGTGAAAGTTTCCTATGACTTTGATTCCGTGATTGAGTCAGTTGATGCAGTAATGATGTTACGTATTCAACTGGAGCGAATGACAGAGCTCTTCTTCCCTAATGCGCGTGAGTATTCGCGGTATTTCGGATTGAATAAGGATCGCCTCAAACTGATGAAACCTAGCGCAATAGTGATGCACCCAGGACCAATGAATCGTGGTCTAGAAATTACTGCAGATAGCGCAGACAGTGCTCGGTCAGTGATTCTTGAACAAGTAACTAATGGTGTGAGTGTTCGCATGGCTATTCTCTATCTACTTCTTGCAGGTTCTCAAGAGATCGGAGCATCAGAATGAGCCAACCAATCCTTATCTCAGGCGGAACACTTGCTAACGGCAAAAAGTCCGATCTGCTTATTAAAGACGGCCTTATCGCTGAGATTGCTGAGAAGATTGAAGATAAAGACGCGCAACGAATTGATGCATCTCACTCCATAGTTCTGCCAGGGCTAGTTGACCTTCACACACACTTGCGTGAGCCTGGACGAGAAGATGCAGAGACTGTTGAGTCAGGCTCTCGTGCTGGGGTTAAAGGTGGTTTCACGGCGCTGAGTGCGATGGCTAATACCTCACCTGTTGCCGACACAGCAGGTGTTGTTGAGCAGGTTTATCGACTTGGTCAATCTGCTGGTCTTCTTGATGTATTTCCAATAGGCGCTGTGACGCGTGGTCTTGAAGGCGAACATCTAGCTGAAATTGGTGCAATGGCGGATTCCATGGCGCGAGTTCGAGTCTTTAGCGATGACGGACACTGCGTCTTTGATCCACTAGTGATGCGACGAGCACTTGAGTATGTGAAGAAGTTCGATGGTGTGATTGCCCAGCATGCGCAAGAGCCACGTCTGACACAAGGCTCGCAAATGAATGAAGGAATTGTTTCTTCGCAACTAGGTCTTAAAGGTTGGCCGGCAATTGCGGAGGAAGCAATCATCGCTCGCGATGTATTACTTGCAGATCATGTTCAGGCGCGATTACATATCTGTCATCTGACAACAGCAGGTGGAGTTGAAATCATTCGATGGGCAAAGGCTCGCGGAATTAATGTAACTGCTGAGGTCACACCGCATCATTTGCTCCTCACCGATGAGCTGGCTCGTAGTTATGACCCAGTTTTTAAGGTCAATCCACCACTTCGCACAGAGTCAGATGTCATGGCACTTCGTGAAGCACTGGCAGATGGGACTATCGATATTGTGGCTACAGATCACGCTCCACACCCAGCTGAAACGAAAGAGTGCGAATGGCAAGAAGCATCGTTCGGCATGCTCGGTCTTGAAACTGCGTTGAGCATCGTTAATAAGACAATGGTAGAGACCGGCTTGATGAGTTGGGAAAAGGTTGCAGATCGCATGAGTTATGCACCCGCTCGAATTGGTCGCTATGAGAATCAAGGGCAAGAGCTAAAAGTTGGCGCTCCAGCACACATTACTGTGATGAATCCAACGCAGGTATTGCGAGTGGATCGCGACCTAGTTGCCTCCCGAAGTCGCAATACTCCCTTCCATGGAATGGAGTTGCCAGGACGAATTCTGACAACAATCTATAACGGCAAGCTCGTCTTCGAAGGGGGAAATGCATGAGTAAAGCATTCTTCGTCCTCGATGATGGCCGCATCTTTGAAGGAAGTTCCTGGGCTGCAACCGGTAAGACATTCGGCGAAGCTGTATTTCAAACGGGTATGACTGGCTATCAAGAGACTCTTTCTGACCCGTCTTATCACAAGCAAGTTGTTGTGATGACAGCTCCGCATATTGGAAATACCGGAGTCAATACTTTTGATAATGAATCAAAGAAATATTGGGTCGCGGGATTCGTAGTGCGAAATCCTTCCACGCTGACAAGTAATTGGCGTAGCGAGAAGGATCTTGAAGCAGAGCTTATTGATCAGGCGATAGTTGGAATTCAAGGTGTTGATACACGAGCCATTACACGCCACTTACGTGATCGTGGAGCTATGCGTGTGGGAATCTTCTCAGGCCTTGATCTCTCTCGTGAAGAGATGGTGATTGAGGTTCGTAAACAACCTGCAATGAGTGGTGCATACCTCAGCGCTGATGTTTCGACAGAATCGACATATGTTGTTCCTGCAGTGGGGGAGAAGAAATTCACCGTTGCGGCGATTGACTTAGGGATTAAGGGCGCCACACCTCGAGCTATGGCAGAGCGTGGCATTGAAGTTCATGTCATGCCATATAACGCAACGCTGGATGAGATTTTGGCGATTAACCCTGATGGAGTGTTTCTCTCTAATGGTCCAGGAGATCCCGCAACGATGACTGAAACGATTGAACTCGTGCGGTCAATTCTTGCCCAAGAGATTCCTATCTTTGGCATTTGCTTCGGTCATCAGATTCTTGGTCGCGCACTCGGGTTTGAAACATACAAACTGCAATTTGGTCATCGCGGTATTAATCAACCCGTTATTGATCGCAAGACTGGCAAGGTAGAAATCACTGCCCACAATCATGGCTTTGCTTTGCAGGCGCCAACGGATTCAGGGTTTTCCACCGTCTATGGTCCAGGTCAGGTTACACATGTCTCGCTCAATGATGGAGTTGTAGAAGGTCTTGAACTCACAGAACGCGGAGCATTTAGCGTGCAGTATCACCCGGAAGCTGCAGCAGGCCCACATGATGCTGCTTATCTCTTTGATCGATTTGTGGATTTGATGGTGCAATATCCAATAAAAGTTGCGGCACTCTAATGGCTCGCGATGAATCGATAAAGAGCGTACTGGTCATTGGTTCGGGACCAATTGTCATCGGACAAGCCTGCGAATTTGATTATTCGGGAACACAAGCCTGCCGTGTATTGCGTGCTGAAGGCATTCGCGTCATCTTGGTCAACTCAAACCCCGCGACGATCATGACTGACCCTGAGTTTGCAGATGCAACCTACATCGAGCCCATCACACCTGAATTTATTGAGCGCATCATTGCAAAGGAGCGCCCAGATGCGGTTCTTGCAACGCTGGGTGGTCAGACTGCTCTTAACGCTGCAATCGGACTCTTTAAGGCAGGAACGCTCGAGAGATATAACGTCAAACTCATTGGTGCAGACGTTGATGCCATTGAACGCGGAGAAAATCGTGAACTCTTTAGGGGAATAGTTGAAAAGATTGGTGGAGAGTCAGCCCGTTCGATCATCTGTCACACCATGGATGATGTGATGGGGGCAGTTGCTCAACTTGGTTATCCGGCAGTAATCCGGCCTTCATTCACCATGGGTGGTTTAGGTTCTGGAATCGCATTTGATGAACGGACTCTCCGACAGATCGCTGGCGCAGGTCTTCGCCACAGTCCGACTTCAGAAGTTCTGATTGAAGAGTCAATCATCGGTTGGAAAGAGTATGAACTCGAAGTAATGCGAGATAAGTCAGATAACGTGGTGATCGTCTGCAGCATTGAAAATATCGATCCGATGGGTGTGCATACTGGTGATTCGATTACCGTGGCTCCTGCTCTGACACTGACAGATTTTGAATACCAGAAGTTGCGCGACCTCTCCATCGACATCATTCGTGAAGTTGGCGTTGACACAGGTGGTTGTAATATCCAATTTGCTGTCAATCCTGATACAGGACGCATCATTGTCATTGAGATGAACCCTCGCGTTTCTCGCTCGAGTGCACTGGCTTCAAAGGCGACAGGTTTTCCTATTGCAAAGATTGCTACCAAGCTTGCTATTGGTTACACCCTTGATGAAATTAGGAATGACATCACACAGATCACACCAGCTTCTTTTGAACCAACTCTTGATTACATCGTTGTGAAAGCGCCTCGTTTTGCATTTGAGAAGTTTCAAGATGCGGACCCTCGTCTGACAACGACAATGAAGAGCGTGGGGGAGGCGATGGCTATTGGTCGCTCATTCCCTGAAGCGCTGATGAAGGCGCTACGGTCTCTAGAACGGAAAGAAGCCATCTTCACCTTCACCGATGGGCGCTCAGTTGAAGAGAAATCAAATCTTCTTGAATCTATGAAGATGCCAACAGAGTATCGACTGCAGCAAGTGCAACGTGCTCTGTGGCTGGGCGCGACGATGGATGAGGTCTTTAGCTCAACCAAGATAGATCGCTGGTACTTGCGTCAGATTGAGATCATAAATGATGTCGCGCGCACTATTGCCCAACCTGGTGAGCTCTCACTGGATCTGCTAAAGCTTGCAAAGAGCACAGGATTTTCTGATGCGCAGATTGCTGCCATCCGTGGGGTTTCTGAAAGTGATGTAAGAAAGGTCCGTCATCAACTTAATCTTCGCCCTGTCTATAAGACTGTTGATACATGTGCTGCTGAGTTTGAAGCATTTACTCCTTATCACTACTCAAGTTATGAGGAAGAGACAGAGGTTCGTCCTCGCACGAAGCCTGCTGTGATTATTCTCGGTAGTGGGCCAAACCGTATTGGTCAGGGCATTGAGTTCGATTACTCATGCGTTCATGCATCCTTCACATTACGGGCTGCAGGTTATGAAACCATCATGATTAACTGCAACCCTGAGACAGTCTCCACCGATTACGACACATCCGATCGACTATATTTTGAACCACTTACTCTCGAAGATGTCCTTGAAGTTGTGAATGCAGAAACTCAAGCTGGACCCGTGCTTGGTGTCATCACTCAACTCGGTGGACAGACGCCGCTTGGACTTGCAGCAGGTCTCAAGGCAGCAGGTGTCACCATTCTTGGAACAAGTCCTGATGCAATCAATTTAGCTGAAGAGCGCGGAGCATTTGGGCAAGTTCTTAAAGAACAGGGTCTCACTGCACCTGAATTTGGAATGGCATCATCACAGATGGAAGCGCTCGATATCGCCCATCGCATCGGATATCCAGTCTTAGTTCGTCCTAGCTTTGTTCTTGGCGGTCGTGGCATGGAGATTGTCTATGACGATGAAGCGCTATCCGGCTTCATAGCTCGCGCAACTGATATCACTCCAGATCACCCCGTCTTGGTAGATCGATTCCTTGATTCAGCAATTGAATTAGATGTCGATGCTCTCTATGACGGCAACGAACTCTTTTTGGGTGGAATTATGGAACATATTGAAGAGGCTGGTATTCACTCAGGAGATAGCGCCTGCGTGCTTCCTGCGATGACTATTTCAGATTCACAACGCGTTCAAATTCGTGAAGCGACGCTAAAGATTGCTCAAGGAGTGGGAGTTCTAGGTCTTATCAATATTCAATTCGCTATGGCCGATCACATTCTCTATGTCTTAGAGGCTAATCCTCGAGCTTCTCGCACGGTTCCCTTTGTTAGTAAGGCAACCGGTGTACCACTTGCTAAAGCTGCTGCACGAATTTCTCTAGGAACAACGATTGCAGAACTTCGTGTAGAGGGAGTACTTCCAGCTGAAGGAGATGCTGTTGCAAAGGGAATTAGCGTGAAGGAGGCTGTTCTTCCATGGAACCGTTTCCGCCGTGCCGATGGTCGGGGAGTCGATGCGGTTCTTGGACCTGAGATGCGTTCAACCGGTGAAGTGATGGGTATCGCTGCAACATTTGGTGAGTCTTATGCAAAATCCCAGATCAGTTCATTTGGACCACTTCCAAAATCTGGAACGGTCTTTATCTCACTTGCAGATAAGGATAAGAAGCATGGGATTGCACCTGCTCAAGGTTTAGCTGGCCTCGGATTCAGATTACTTGCCACCGATGGAACTGCGACTTTCCTTGCAGAGCATGGCGTTTCAACGGTTGTTGTTCGTAAGAATTCTCAGGGAACTGGTCCTATGGGTGAGAAAACGATTGTTGAAATGCTTAATTCAGGAGATATTGATCTGGTGATTAACACTCCGGTCGGCCGTGGAACGCGCGCGGACGGCTGGGCGATTCGTACAGCTGCGGTACAAAGATCCATTCCGATTATCACAACTACCGCAGGTTTTAGTGCGGCGGTTGAAGGAATCAAGGCGTTACAGGCTGGAGATTTAAGTGTTTCTCCTATCCAAGAATGGCTTAAACGCTAATGGCAACAATTAATAAGAACGCCGTTCAAGAGATGGTAACCATTCTTTCGAACAAGCGCGTTGGTGCCTATCACCAGATATTGCTTAATGTTGGCGATATCGTAAAGAGCTGCCGTCCTGGAAACTTTGTGGCGATAAGCGTTGGTGGCGATACATCGAAGATGATTTTGCGTCGTGCATTTGCAATCTCTCGAGTATCTGAAAGTTCTCAATATGGCGGAACTATGGAGTTAATAGTCGCCCCTCACGGTTCTGGAAGTAAGTGGCTGTGTTCCCAACCTGAGGGAGCCGAGGTAGATATTGTCGCTCCACTTGGAACAGCTTTTGGTATTCCAACAGAGCCCATCAGCGCACTACTTATCGGTGGAGGTTACGGTTCAGCACCGTTATTCGGTTTGGCAGACGTTCTTAAGGCACGTGGTTGCAAAGTAGATATGTTGTTGGGCGCCAGCGTTGGTTCGAAGATCTATGCACCGATGGAGGGTAAACGCTCAGTAAATTCTTTGAAGATTTACACCGAAGATGGCTCGGTGGGTGAGACAGGGCGTGTCACGGAGAATCTTCTCAATATCGTCAAAGATCGAAATATTGATGTGATTTATTCATGTGGTCCTATGGCGATGCTCTCTGCAATTACTGCGCTCGTTGCTGATACAGATGTCATCCATCAATGTGCTGTTGAAGAATCCATGGCATGCGGAATTGGAATATGCATGACGTGCGTACTTCCTGTTCGCAGCGAAGACGGATCCACGTCAATGCTGAGATCGTGTATTGATGGGCCAGTGATGGATGGCTCCACTGTTCGCTGGGATTTGGTTGGCAAAGTACCGGAAGTGTCGTCATGAGTCTGCCAGTGGATATGTCCACAACCCTTGGGAACGCTTGGTTTCCCACCCCGATTTTCACAGCAAGTGGTTGTGCAAGCAGCGGTAAAGAGCTGGCGCAGTTCTTTCCTCTTAATCAAGTAGGGGCTATCGTCACGAAATCTGTGATGAGTAAGCCGCGACATGGTCGCCCAACCCCTCGTATGGCAGAGACTCCATCAGGGATGCTCAACTCAATTGGGTTACAAGGACCAGGAATCGATGCATTTCTTGCAAACGATGTTCCATGGCTGATTGAGCAGAAAGCTCGAGTAATTGTCTCTATTGCGGGTGAAACGGTTGAGGAGTACTCAACTCTTGCACGCAAACTTCGTTCAGTCTCTGGCATTAGCGCTGTGGAGGTTAATATTTCGTGTCCCAATGTTGAAAACCGCGGACTTGTATTTGCTTGCGACCCAGAGAGTTCGCGCAGAGTCATAGATGGTGTTCGTAAGACTATTGGGGGAGAACTACCGATTATTGCCAAACTCTCTCCAGATGTGACAGATCTGCCTGCGATTGCACGCGGTGTTGTTGATGCAGGCGCAGATGGATTAGCTCTGATTAATACCGTATTAGGTATGGTCATTAATATTGATTCTATGAAACCGCATCTAGGTGGTAAGACAGGAGGGCTCTCTGGTCCTGCTATCAAACCTGTTGCCGTAAGGGCCATTTATCAGGTGCATGCAGCACTTCCTAAGGTTCCAATTCTTGGAATGGGTGGTGTGGCATCAGGTCGTGATGCGCTCGAACTTATCCTTGCTGGAGCATCAGGTGTCTCAGTTGGAACTGCAAGCTTTGGTAACCCAAAGGCACTTATAGATATTCAGAATGAATTGCGTGATTTGTTAGCTGCTCGCGGTTTTGCCACAATGCAGCAAGCAATCGGTTATGCACACAGGGAAGATGCGTAATGAAAGCCCCTATCGTTCTTGCAGTTGACACACCAGATCTTGAGATTGCTAAGCAATGGATAGCAGCGACTCAAGACTCTGTTAGCGTCTATAAATTGGGGCTTGAATTCTTCCTCACCTTTGGTCATGCGGGAGTCAAGGCGATTCAATCAGAGACTGATGCTGATATTTTCCTGGATCTCAAACTCCACGATATTCCTCACACTGTGCAAGGCGCGGCAAGTGCAATCGCAGCTCTTGCTCCCAGATTTCTCACGGTTCATGCATCCGGTGGCCGTGCAATGGTTAAGGCGGCAGTCGATGCGGTTCCTGCAACTGATGTCACCGCAGTCACGATTTTGACTTCTCTATCCGAGGAAGATCTCTTTGAAATTGGCTATGCAAACCCAGCGCTTGAGAGCGCGGTAGCACTTGCGAAGATGTCTGTAACAGCGGGTGCACGTGCGATCGTCTGCTCTCCTCTGGAAATTGCTGCTATCCGCTCTGCTGTGGGTGCCACTTCAACGATCATTACACCGGGTGTTCGCCCACTATCGGAAGTTGGCAGCGATGACCAGAAGCGGACAATGACACCGCGAGATGCAATCTCTGCGGGTGCAACCCTCGTGGTCATTGGCCGCCCGATTACTAAGTCTTGGTCTGAAGGGGCTCAAGTGATGAAAAGTAAGGCGAGAGCTATCGCCGATGAAATTCTCAACTAGATTTCTCCTATGGGCGCACCTCCACAACTGACTCCGGAAGAACGCTCTCGCGCTTTAGCGAAGGCAAAGCGATCGCGTCAAGTGCGCGCAGGCGTTAAATCACGCGTCAAGTCTGGAGAGATTTCCATTTCTGATGTCATAACTCTTGCACAAAGTGATGATGCGGTTGCAAAGATGCGAGTGCTAGAACTTGTTGAATCAATGAGTGGCGTTGGAAAGATTCGTGCCAAAACCATTCTCGAACGACTCGATATCTCATTGACACGTCGCATCCAAGGTCTTGGAAGACATCAACTTCAGGCACTTGAGAAGGAGTTTATGCAGCGATCTGCTATCGAGCCTGGAAAGCTCGTAGTTCTCTCTGGTCCTGGAGGGGTGGGGAAGAGCACCGTTGCAAAAGCCCTGAAAGATTCGTCGCCTTTCTTTGTCAGTATTTCTGCAACAACACGTGCGCCTCGATTTAATGAAGTAGATGGCGTTGATTACCACTTCTTCTCTCACGAGCAATTCGATGCTGCAATTGCATCTAATGAATTCCTTGAGTGGGCTGAGTTTGCTGGCAATCGTTATGGAACTCCTCGCAAGGCAGTCGAAGACTCTTTGCGCAGCGGTAAGAGCGTTCTTCTTGAGATTGAAATATCAGGAGCAAAGCAGGTGAAGGAGAAGGTTCCTGAAGCGATCCTGGTATTTCTTGAACCTCCAACATGGGAAGAGTTGGTATCGCGACTTGAAGGAAGAGGTACAGATAGCCCGGAACGAAGAGCAGCTCGCTTGACCCTTGCCCAAGAAGAGATGGCTGCAGCCTCATTCTTCGATAAAGTGCTCATAAATGACCAGGTCGATGGGGTAGTGGCTTCCCTGATAGAATTCGCCTCTGCCTAGTTAGGCTTTTTCACCTCTACGAACTATTGGAGTACTCATGAGCGCACATATGGATGGCATTACAAATCCACCAATCGATGAACTTCTCGATAAGGCCGGTTCTAAGTACAGCCTCGTGCTCTATGCAGCAAAGCGTGCCCGTCAGATCAATGCCTATTACTCACAGCTCGGTGAGGGACTTCTTGAATATGTGGGACCACTTGTTGATACTCACGTTCACGAGAAGCCATTGTCAATCGCACTTCGCGAAATTAACGAAGGCCTTTTGACAATCGAAAATCTAGAACCAACTGCCTAATCATTAGGTAATACCCACGATGCAAGGTTTCGGCCGCGAAGTAATTCTCGGTGTTGGTGGGGGAATAGCAGCATATAAATCATGTGATCTTTTGCGTCGTCTACGTGATCATGGCTATGGAGTTACCGTTGTTCCAACCCCATCGAGTCTCAATTTTGTTGGCGCTGCTACGTGGGAGGCTCTTTCGGGTCGCAAGGTCACAACGGAAGTTTGGGATAGCGTTGAAGAAGTTAGACACGTATCCCTTGCTAAGAAATCAAGCTTTATCATCATTGCTCCTGCAACAGCAGATTTGATTGCACGCATCGCAGCAGGTCGCGCCGATGATCTACTCACCAACGTCGTACTTGCATCAGACTCACCCATTTTGATTGTCCCTGCGATGCACCCTGAAATGTGGAAAGACCCTGCTACAACTGCAAATGTTCAGACGCTACGTTCACGTGGTTATCACGTGATGGACCCTGACGTGGGTGCCCTCACATCAGGCGATGTTGGTCAGGGAAGATTTCCGGAGACTGCACGTATTTTGGAGGAGTTTGCATCGATCACAGGGTTTCACGCAGATTTTCTAGGCAAGAAGGTATTAGTCACGGCTGGTGGGACTCGTGAGGCTATTGATCCCGTGAGATTTATCGGAAATCAATCATCGGGTAAACAAGGTTATGCAGTGGCTCGTGCGGCTCTGCAACGCGGTGCAGAGGTAACTCTCATCGCTGCTAATACGAATTTGCCTGATATTGAGGGAGTGCGCACAATCAAAGTTGAGAATGCAACGCAGATGCTGCAAGAGCTTGAGAAGGAATTTGCACAGTCTGATTTGCTCGTTATGTCCGCAGCAGTTGTAGATGCGCGTCCTTTGCAGGTAGCTGATGCAAAGATTAAGAAGAGTGACTATACGAATATCGCACTCGTTGAAAATCCCGATTTGTTGCGAACTATTGCGGCAACGAGGAAGAGCCAGGTAATTGTTGGCTTCGCTGCTGAAACCTCTGAGGATCTTGATATGGCACGAGAGAAGATGGCTGCTAAGGGCGCCGATATTCTCTATCTCAATGACATTTCGGCGGGAGATATCTTTAATAGCGAGACAACCTACGGATACATCCTGGCAAAAGGCAAGGAACCGTCGAAAGTGTCGCAGACCACCAAGGACACGCTAGCTCACCAACTACTCGATGAAGCACTTCTTCAGTTAGGTTAGGACAATGTCAAAACGCCTCTTCACATCAGAATCAGTTACCGAAGGTCATCCAGATAAGATCGCGGATCAGATTTCAGATGCGATTCTCGACTCACTTTTGGAGCAAGATTCATCTAGTCGTGTTGCTGTGGAAACACTCATCACTACAGGTCAGGTGCACGTTGCTGGTGAAGTAACAACCAATGGATACGCAGATGTCATGGGCATTGTTCGCGATACTGTTATCGGAATCGGCTATGACTCATCTGTTAAGGGCTTTGACGGCAATAGCTGCGGAGTCTCAATCTCTATCGGTCAGCAATCACCCGATATTGCACAGGGTGTAGATGACGCATTTGAACACCGCGTTGCATCTGCGGCAGACCCACTTGATCTTCAAGGTGCAGGCGATCAAGGACTGATGTTTGGTTACGCATGCGATGACACCAAGGAATTGATGCCGCTACCTATCTGGCTGGCGCATGAATTAGCGCAGCAACTCTCCAAGGTCCGTAAATCTGGAGCTCTTCCATATCTTCGCCCTGATGGTAAGACTCAGGTAACAATCGAGTATGACGGCGATACGGCAGTTGCACTCGATACTGTAGTTATCTCTAGTCAGCATTCAGAAGATGTAGATGTTCAGAAGCAACTCACGCCAGAGATTATCGCTCAAGTAATCGAGCCTGTCTTGGCAAAGATTGATCTTCCACGAAAAGATATGAGAACTTTGATTAACCCAACAGGGCGCTTTGTAATCGGTGGCCCTATGGGAGATGCAGGTCTCACAGGCCGCAAAATCATTGTTGATACTTATGGTGGAATGGCTCGCCATGGCGGTGGAGCTTTCTCAGGTAAGGATCCTTCAAAGGTTGACCGTTCTGCAGCATATGCAATGCGCTGGGTAGCTAAGAACGTTGTAGCTGCGGGCCTTGCTCGACGTTGCGAAGTCCAGGTTGCATATGCAATTGGTAAAGCTCAGCCAGTCGGAGTCTTTGTTGAAACTTTTGGAACAGAAACTGTTCCCGTGCAGAAGATTCAAAATGCAGTGACTACCGTCTTTGATCTTCGTCCGGCTGCGATCATCCGCGATCTCAATCTCAAGCGTCCTATCTATTCTCAGACTGCTGCTTATGGCCACTTTGGTCGCGAGCTTCCTAACTTCACATGGGAAGCAACCAATCGCGTTTCAGAGCTCCAAGCAGCTGTTAAATAGCAGAAGGTTTTCTATCTGTGGCACTCACGCGGCCACTTCGACTGAAGTCTGAGGTTGCAAAGCTTCGACCCGAAGCCAGCTCATCCTCTCTTCCCATTGCACGCGTCTGGGTTGATTCAGGGGTTTTCCACCTAGACCAAAGTTATGACTACCTCATTCCGGACAATCTATCTTCTGTAGTTCGCACGGGAATTCGCATTCAAGTTCCTTTTCATGGTCGAGAGGTAGAGGCTTTGGTTCTCTCAAGAATCGCAGCCTCTGATTCACCGGTATTGAAGTCCATCTCTAAAGTTATCTCTCCTCAAAGTGTTGCAACTTCTGAGTCTCTTGAACTCATCGAGGCGGTTGCAACGAGATGGGCCGCCCACCCTTTCGACATCCTCAGATCAGCTATTCCGCCCCGTGTTGTCTCTATCGATAAGCAGAGCTTTCCGCAGTTGCAGGTGCGCCCTTTCGCGAACAAGGCAAAGCGCAGCTATATCCAGATCCCACCGGTAGTTAATCGATGTGAGTTCATCGCATCAGCAATCTCGAATTCACCTTCGAAGGGCTCAACTCTGATAGTTCTCCCAGATGCGAATTCTGCCCATCGCTTACAGAAATTGATTGAAGGCGCAATCCTTCTAGATTCCACACTTGAGAGATCTGAGCGATATTCGAATTTTCTTCGAATACGAAACGGTGAGAATCTAGTTGTCATCGGAACACGAAGTGCGATATTTGCACCACTTGCAGATCTATCAGCTATATACATAGTTGATGAGGGGTCAGAGAGCCATTATGAAGTTCGTACCCCTGGATGGAATGTGCGCGATGTGGCCATCTTGCGCTCAATGAGAGCCGCCATCTCTCTGCACTTTATTGGATATTCACCTAGTTCTGAGATTGCGCGTTTGATTGAATCCAGGTGGCTCGATTATTCATCCTCGAAATCAAGAGTTAACGTCGCCTCCTTCCAGCAAACACATGGAGAGCTTCTCCCAAGTCGTCTTATGTCAGAGATACGCAGGGCGATGAAGATTGGACCAATACTCTTTATCTCACCGCGTAAGGGATACTCGCAAGCAATCACATGTTCAAAATGTAGGAACATTGCGATGTGTAAATGCGGGGGAAAGCTATCGCAGAAAGCGGTGAACTCTGCTGTTACTTGTGTCATTTGCGCTCAGTCAGTGAGTGAATGGAAATGCACTTGGTGTCAGGGCGCTACTCCATTCCTTCTTGGTCGTGGCAGCGATCGTTTCGCTTATGAAATCGGTGCAGCTTTTCCTGGAACTCAAATTGTTCAAAGCTCTGCGGAGAACATGATTGATCAATACAAAGAGCGTTCGGGCTTTGTCATCTCAACACCGGGTGCGGCACCTGTCGCGCAGAATGGTTACGCGATGGTTGTCATTCTTGAGGGGGAGAGGTTCTTTACTCAATCTGATATTCGAGCACATGAACGCAGTCGGGAGCTCTTCTTTTCAAATGCAGCTCTGGCCTCTCAATCGGGAATTGTTGCTTTGGTAATGGCAAGTGATCATCCGGTCATTGGCGCATTGTCATCATGGAAGCCATCTCTGATTTCACAACGCGAGCTTCGCGAGAGATTGGAAGTTCATCTTCCTCCGTATTCACGTGCAGTAACCCTTGATATTGTCAGTTCAGAATCACAATCGCTACTACGAGGATTGAAGAAATCCCAGGAAGATGGTCGACTTCCTGCATCAACAATAATTTTGGGTCCATCGCAACTTAAAGGCGATATCGATCGCATAGTTATCTTGACGCCATTAAGTGATGGCGAAGAACTCATCTCTCTCCTTCATGAGTTTCAACGCAGAAGAAGTTCATCCAAGAAGACGCTCGCTTCGATTCGCATAGATCCCTATTCGCTATCTCGATAGTAGGATAAGCACATGTCCATTAAGCCAATTCGCCACTTCGGAGACCCTGTCCTTGTGACACCGGCATCTGAAGTAATTGACTTCGATAAAGAGTTGCGAGTACTGGTCAAAGACCTGACTGAAACGATGCTTGATGCTCCTGGAGCAGGCCTTGCTGCACCTCAGATTGGTGTTCCTCTACGTGTATTTGTCTGGGATGTCGATGAGGCACTCGGTCATCTGATTAACCCAACTCTTGATCTGAGCGATGAGATGCAAGATGGGGATGAGGGATGTTTGAGTTTTCCTGAGTTGCTCTATCCAACTCCACGAGCATTTAGAGCTGTTGCAAAAGGTTTCAATATGCATGGTGAACCGGTCACAGTTGAAGGCACCGAACTTCTTGCGCGAGCATTGCAACATGAAACGGATCATCTCAACGGAATTCTCTTCATTGATCGCCTCTCCGAGGAAGATCGCAAACTGGCTATGAAGGAAATTCGCGAATCAGATTGGTTCGGCATGGCAAACGCTGTGGGTTCAAAGCCACAAATCAAACTTTCTCCGCATGATCTATTTGGCAGAGGGCTTTAATTGAGAATTATCGTAGCTGCAACGCCTGCAGTCGCAGTTCCTACATTGAATTGGTTATTGAATTCAGAGCATGTTCTTGCTGCGGTAATCACGCAACCAGATCGTCCTGCTGGTAGAGGACGAGAACTTAAAGGCTCTGTTGTCTCTCATTGGGCACAGGAGAACTCGGTTGAATGCTTTAAGCCGCAAGACCTTGCCCAGACTGCTCTCCTTGTTAACGATTGCGACGTGCTTTTCACCATTGGCTATGGAGTGCTTTTACCTGAGCAAATTCTCAACCTTCCACGTCACGGGTGTTTGAATCTTCACTTCTCTCTTCTTCCTCGCTGGCGAGGCGCAGCCCCGGTGCAACGTGCCATTGAAGCGGGAGATTCGCTCTCCGGAGTTACTGTCTTCGCACTCGATGAAGGAATGGATACTGGTCCGATATTTTGCACTAAGCGTTTTGCACTAGATGATGACATTACAAGTGATGAGCTGTTTCTTGAGTTGGCAGATCTTGGCGTGGAGGCTGTTGCCGAAGCTTTACAAGCAATATCTGATGGCAGGAGACCTATTGCGCAGCCAAGTGAAGGTGCAACAAAGGCGTCAAAAATCACAAAGCAGGAGTGCGAAATAGACTGGACACAGAAATCTGAAGTTATCTCTCATAAGATTCGCGCCTTCACTTCAACACCTGGAGCCTGGACACGGTTTAGAGGCGAAACATTGAAAATCGATACGGTCACATCGACAAACAATTCATACGCACCAGGATCGATCCACATCATTGAAAAGAAACTTATAGTGGGAACGGGCTCAACAGCTTTAACTATTGGATTCCTAACACCTGCAGGAAAGTCTCGTATGGATGCACCCGCCTGGATCAATGGGGCCCGAATCATAGATGGCGAATATTTTGGTTAAGGCGCGTAGGGATTCATTTAAATCACCGAAACCAGATGCTCCTCGCGTGCTCGTCTATGACATTTTCTCAGAGGTAAATAGACATGGGGGATACTCAAACCTACTCCTTCCACAAGCGCTCGGCGCAAGTAGCTTTGACCAGAGAGATAAGGGGTTTGTGACAGAGCTTCTTTATGGAACGCTTCGTATGCAAGGCCGCCACGATTTCATTCTTACTCAAGTATCTGATCGCCCTTGGAGTGAAGTTGATGAAGGAATCGTTGATATCTGTCGGCTAGGCGTGCACCAGCTCTTTGAAATGCGTGTGGCGACTCATGCTGCAGTGTCAGCAACGGTTGAACTTGCGCGCAAAGTAATTGGGGAGTCGAAAGCATCTTTCGTCAATGCAATATTACGCAAAGTGAGCGCTAAAACTCTAGAAGAATGGCTCGAGCCTGTATCTCTCATCAGTGACCCTGTTTCTCGCCTATCCATTCAATATTCACATCCTGAGTGGATTGTCTCCGCCTACTTTGATTTGCTAAAAGATTTTGATCGCGTTGAGGCAGAGCTCGCCTCCAACAACGTTCCAGCTATGCCAACACTCGTTTCATGGCCGGGCTCTTCAACCCAAGAAGAACTTGTGGTTGAAGGCGCAATCGCAACGCGTTATTCACCCTATGGTGCAAAGTTTGATGGACCACCTGGTTCCTTAGATCTCATCCGTCACCGAAAGGCTGGTGTACAAGATGAGGGATCACAATTGGTCGCGCTAGCTTTCTCACAGGCAACTAAATCCGCTCAATCCGTACTCGATCTCTGCGCGGGTCCTGGGGGCAAAGCCGCTCTGATTTCTCACATCTGCGATGTTGAAGGACGGGATTTTGTTGCAAATGAAGTCTCGGAAGCTCGAGCGAAGTTGGTGAAGAATGTTGTGGGAAAGTTTCCAGTCTGGGTTGGCGATGGGCGAGAAATATCGTCACACAATCAACTCTTTGACGCAATTATCGCTGATGTGCCTTGCACGGGTCTTGGCGCACTTCGCCGTCGGCCAGAAGTCAGATGGCGCAGAACAGTTCAAGATTTGCGGGCTCTCACCGAATTACAACGTGAGTTGTCTGAGGCTGCGATTGCATCACTGGAAGTAGGTGGAATCTTTGCCTATGCAACATGTAGTCCTCATTTTGCAGAGACATTTGGACAAGTGAAGATGATCCTCAAAGATCATCCCGAGCTTGAGCAGCTGGATGTAACGCCATACCTACCTGAGAATTTGGATGGAGCAGTACGAGATGGATGTATGGCGCTATGGACCAGCGTCCATGACACGGATTCAATGTTTCTCGCCCTCTTCAAGAAGAACGCTTAGGCTTATCTCGTGAGTTCACATATCAGGATTACACCAAGTATTCTCAACGCTGATTTCTCGCAGTTAGACGCGGAGATTGCCAAGATTGCATCGGTAAGTGATTTCATCCATCTAGATGTGATGGATGATGTTTTTGTTCCCAATTTCACCTTTGATTTTGATTCGGCATCCAAGATTATTGCCAACTCACCAATTCCGATTGATGCCCACCTGATGGTGGCAGATGTTGATGAGATCGCACTTGAGTACGCACAGGCAGGGTCTTCAAGTGTGACTATCCACGCAGAAGCAACACGTGATATTCGAGCTACGCTCAAAGGTATTAGAAGTCATGGGGCTCGCGCTGCACTCGCCCTCAAACCTGGTACTTCGATTGAAGAGTATGAAAGATTTGTTGATGATGTAGATATGTTCCTGATCATGACCGTCGAACCAGGATTTGGTGGCCAAAAGTTCATGGATTCAATGATGGAGAAAGTACGCAGAACCAGGAAATTAATTGGTTCTCGCCCGATTTGGCTCCAAGTAGATGGTGGAATCTCACTCGAGACAATTGAGTTGGCTGTGGCAGCTGGAGCCGACACCTTTGTCGCAGGAAGTGCTGTCTTTAAAGCTGAAGATCCTGCGCAGATGGTAATTGCGCTACGCGAGAAGGCGCTCTCCAGTAAACTCTAGCCATGAAATCATTTGATTCGCTGTGGAGTGAACTTGCTGAAAAGGCAGAGACACGTCCAGAGGGTTCTGGAACAGTGGCGGCCCTAGATGCCGGTGTCCATTCCATTGGTAAGAAGATTCTTGAAGAAGCAGGTGAGGTATGGCTTGCAGCAGAGCATGAGTCAGATGAAGCTCTCGCAGAGGAAATTAGCCAGCTGATCTACCATCTTCAGACGTTGATGCTCGCACGTGGTTTAACACCAGATGACATCTATAAGTATCTTTAATAATTGCAAGGGGAGACGATGTTAAGAATTGCCGTTCCAAATAAGGGTTCATTAGCTGATTCCTCAATCGCCATTCTTAAAGAGGCGGGATATAGGCAGCGCACTGATTCACGCGATTTAGTTCTGACAGATCCAGATAATGCTGTCGAGTTCTATTACTTAAGACCGCGAGATATCGCTATTTATGTGGGATCCGGTGAGTTGGAGGCAGGAATCACAGGTCGTGATCTCCTCATTGATTCCGCAGCGTTAGCTGAAGAAGTACTTGCACTTGATTTCGGAGGCTCTACCTTCAGATTTGCCGGCCCTTCCTCAACTGCATGGAAACCTGCTGACATTGAAGGTAAGCGAGTAGCTACTGCTTATCCGGGTCTTGTTGAAAAGCACCTAAAAGATTTAAAGATTTCTGCATCGATTGTGCGTCTTGATGGCGCAGTGGAAAGTAGTGTGCGTCTTGGAGTAGCAGACCTGATTGCCGATGTTGTTAGCACCGGAAATACTTTAAAGCAGGCTGGCCTAGCGATCTTTGGAGATCCCATCTTGGTTTCAGAGGCAATCCTCATCAAGCGCACCGGATCTGCTCTGCCTGCAGGCCTTGAGATTCTTATTCGACGACTACAAGGTGTTGTTACGGCTCGTCAATATGTTCTACTTGATTACGACATTCCTACATCTGGACTAGATGCAGCATGTGCAATTACTCCTGGACTTGAGTCGCCTACGATTTCACCACTTCAGAAAGCGGATTGGGTTGCAGTACGTGCAATGGTTCTACGTAAAGATACCAATCGCCTCATGGATGAATTATGGGCGCTGGGTGCACGTGGAATTCTTGTGACAGATATTCATGCCTGTCGACTCTAGTTACTTGCGTTGCGCCCCTGCTTCTTCCACTTCTTCGCGAGTAATGCCGAGAAGGTAAAGTACCGAATCAAGATAGGGAGCACTGACAGAGCTATCTGCAGCAGCTTTCACAGCTGGCTTTGCGTTGAAAGCAATTCCTAAACCTGCAATTGAAATCATGTCGAGATCATTTGCGCCATCACCTATGGCAATCGTCTGCTCGAGCCGCACGCCTTCAATCTTCGCAAAATCTTGAAGGGCAGTGGCCTTAGCGGCACGATCGATGATGGGTTCGAGAACTTTTCCGGTGAGCGTGCCAGCGACAATCTCAAGTGTGTTTGCGCGATAGTGAGAGATGCCAAGTTCCTTGATCAAGGGCTCAATCACGGCAGTAAAACCACCAGAAACTACTGCCACGCTATGACCCAATTGATGCAGAGTCTTCACAAGAGTGCGAGCACCAGGGGTTAAAGAAATCTCGCTCTGAACTTCAGTAATCACAGATTCAGGAAGTCCTGCAAGGAGTGCGACTCTAGCTTTCAAGCTTTCTGCAAAATCCAACTCTCCACGCATGGCAGCTTCAGTAATCTCTTTTACCTGATCTTGAGCGCCAGCTTTTTGTGCAAGCAGATCAATCACTTCTTGTTGAATGAGAGTGGAATCGACATCCATGACAACCAGCTTCTTAGCCCAGCGCATCAATCCACCGGGGGAGACAGCTATGTCAACCGAGTGTGTCAGAGTTACTTCGGCTAAGCATTGGCGAATCTCCTTCTGATCTGCTCCTGAAACAATAAATTCAATAGCGGTGATGGGATAGCTCGCAGTGCGGTGAATACGTTCAATGTTCCCACCACGGGTAGCGATTGCTGCGGCGATAGCCGCGATAGTTGTAGGAGCAAGAGGATTACCGAGCGCGACCACGTGAACGAGACCAGATTTTGCGGCAATCGTGGATTGACCTTGTTCTTGAAAAGAGGTGGCTATATCAACACCCAGCCTCTGCGCGCATGCCTCTAGATCCTCTTCAATAGTTTGTGCATGAGCCGGATTAAGGGCAATCAACACAGTCAAAATCAAGCGCTCTCGAATAACGACCTGTTCGATATCTAATACCGTGATGGCAAAAGGGGCGAGAGTATCGAAGAGTGATTGCGTAATTCCTGGGCTATCGATTCCAGAGACGAGAATTAACCCCGTAAATTGACTCTTCTCATCGCTCATATGGCGCAGGTTATCGCGAATCACTTCTCTAAGAGGGAGAATTACGAGTGATTTCGAGTAAGACGATATATCTTTTAGCCCTATGAGTAGCCAACGCGTCCTTGAATTACGGGATGTCTCTGTGCGTCGCGGAGATCGCACGATTCTTGGCCCTCTGAATTTCGCTATAGCCGAGGGAGAACGCTGGGTGGTCTTGGGACCTAATGGCGCAGGGAAATCAACTCTCCTACAAATCCTAGCAACCAGAATTTTTCCCACACAGGGTGTTGTGAAAGTTCTCGATAAAGAGATGGGCCGCGTTGATCTCTGGGAGCTACGAAATCGAATCGGAATCTGCGGCACTCTTATCTCCGAGGATATTCCCTACGGTGAGAAAGTTCGCGATGTAGTTCTCACGGCTGCATATGCAGTCTTAGGGCGTTGGAATGAGGCATATGACTTATGGGATGAGTCGCGAGCAGTTGCTCTGCTCACTACCTTCGGTGTGCGAGATATGGCAGATCGGGATTATGGAACTCTCAGCGATGGTGAGAAGAAGAGAGTGCAAATATCTCGGGCGCTGATGGCTGACCCTGAACTTTTACTTCTCGATGAACCAACTGCCGGGCTGGATCTTGGAGGACGCGAGGATCTTTTAAAGCGGTTCTCAACTTTTGCATCAGATGCTCTAGCTCCAGCCTCAATTCTGGTCACTCATCACATAGAAGAGATTCCTAGTGGAACCACACACGCGCTGATTCTTAAAGATGGCATAGCTGCGGTTTCAGGTCCCATTCACGAAGTGATTACATCAGAGCATATGTCAGCTGTCTTTGAACTGCCCATGGAAGTCCGAAGTGAAGGATCACGCTTCTTTGCACGTGCACTCTAGTTGGGAACGAATATTCGAACCGATTTCACATCAGATCGAAGAAGTTATGCAACTTCTTGCAAATCAAGAGTGCGCTCCGCCTAAGGAAGCAATATTTGCCGCTTTCCAAGTTGATTGTGATTCTATTCGTTGCGTCATTGTTGGCCAAGATCCTTATCCAACGCCCGGCAACGCAATGGGCCTGGCATTCTCAGTCAACCCGCACGTGGGCAAGATTCCGCCAAGTTTGAAGAATATTTTTGTGGAATTGGAAAGTGATCAAGGAGTTCCAATTCCGGCAACGGGTGATCTATCACCGTGGACCAACTCTGGAGTTCTCCTTCTCAATCGAGTTCTGACAACTCGCGTGGGGGAGTCAAATGCTCACTTTCGTCTTGGATGGCAGAAAATCACAGATCACATTGCCCGAGAGTTGGGTATGCGAAGCGTTGTTGCCATTCTTTGGGGACATCAAGCACAAGAACTTTCTGGATACTTCTCATTGAAAGTTGAGGGAGTACACCCAAGTCCACTCAGTGCCTATCGGGGATTCTTTGGTTCTCATCCTTTCTCGCAAGTCAATGAACTTCTCATCTCAACAGGTCGTGAACCCATCGATTGGTCTCTCTAAAGCAGAAAGTCCCCGCCTCATTAAGAGACGGGGACTTTCTGTGTGAATCGAGTTACTTAGCCAACCCAGGTGTTAATTGGTGAAGTCAAGAAGTAAATCATGAAAAGACCCGATACCAAAAGAAGTAATGGATGAACATCCTTGCGACGACCTTGGATATAGCGAATCACAACGTGAGATACGAATCCTGCACCAATACCTACTGAGATGTTATATGTAAATGGCATCAAGATGATTGTTAAGAATGCAGGAATAGCGATTCCGTAATCTTCCCAATCGATTCCCTTAATTTGTGTCATCATCAAGAATCCGACGATAACGAGTGCTGGAGTTGCAGCCTCGTAAGGAATGATTGCAACCAGTGGCGCAAGGAAGGTAGTAAGCAAGAAGCATGCACCGGTCACAACTGAGGCAAGACCTGTGCGAGCACCTTCGCCCACGCCTGCTGCTGATTCAATGTAGCTGGTGTTTGATGAAATGCTTCCCACGCCGCCACCTACAGCTGCGAGTGAGTCAACAAGAAGAATGCGATCGTTATTTGGAATATTTCCATCGCGATCAATCAAACCTGCTTCATGTCCAATTGCGGTAACTGTTCCGACTGTGTCGAAGAAGTCTGAGAGCAAAAGGGTGAAGACCAGAAGGATCACTGTGATCAAAGGAACGCGATCGAGTGAACCAAAGAGGTTGAATTGACCAAAGAGGCCGAAGTCAGGCGTTGCGACAACTTTCTCTGGCATTGCAGGAACGTTCAGGCCCCAACCCTTTGGATTGACCTTTCCTGTAGCGCCATCAAAATTCGGACCGATCTTCAGTGATGTTTCAATGATGACCGCAACGATTGTAGAGATAACGATTCCGATCAAGATTGCGCCCTTAACTTTCTTAACCATCAAGCCGATAGTCAGGAATAGTCCGAGAGCAAAGACGAGAATTGGCCATCCGACGAGAGTTCCACCATCGCCAAGGGTTACTGGAACAGGTCCAGACCCTGTGCGGCGAACGAACCCAGCATCAACGAGACCGATGAGCGCGATGAAGAGACCGATTCCCACTGAGATTGCAATCTTGAGTTGAGCAGGAACGGCCTTAAAGACAGCAGTTCTAAAACCTGTGAGAACAAGAATCGTGATGATGATGCCTTCGAGAACAATGAGTCCCATCGCATCTGCCCATGTCATCTTGGAAGCAATACCTACTGCAACGAATGTGTTGAGGCCTAGACCTGTTGCAAGAGCAAGAGGATAGTTGCCAACAAGACCCATGAGGATTGTCAGGATGCCAGCCATAAGCGCTGTCATTGCCGCAACGAGAGCTAGGTTGGGAGCATCTCCGCCACCGATGAACTTGCCATCGGCATCTTTTGCAAGACCGATGATGAGTGGGTTGAGGGCGACGATGTATGCCATCGTGAAGAATGTAACGAGACCACCGCGGACTTCACGTCCGACGGTTGAGCCACGTTCTGATATTTTGAAGAAAGTATCAAGCATGAAGAACCTTCCTGATTTTGGTAACGGGGGTGTTTGCGACCCCGTGTGAAATGACGGCTCACAGACCGAGGGAAGATGAGATGAGGTTAGTTCAGGAGATAGTTACTTGCGGGTCAGACGCGCAACAATGCCTAGGAATATCGCTACTGATTGACCGATGAGCAGGGCAAATAGGGCGGTTCCAATGCCTACGCGGCCACCCATGAGCCATCCAACGCTCAAAACAACGAGCTCAATACCCATACGCACACGGCCTACGCGAATTCCGGTCTTGAAGTGAATGCCTGTCATCGCACCATCTCGTGGGCCAGGACCTAGCCCGCAGGTGATGTAGAGGGCAGAGCCCAGGCCAACCATTGTGATACCAATGATCGCAAAGAGAACTCCAGCCACAGTGCTTGTTTGCTTGGGAAATATATGAGTTCCGATTTCGATGAATGCTGCAATCAAAACAATATTTGAGAGTGTCCCAAACCCTGGCTTCTCATTGAGGGGTATCCAGATCAAGAGAACAAAAATGCTGATAAAAAATGTAGCCCACCCAATACTCAAGCCCGTCTTATAGGTAAGACCTTGCGAGAAGACAGTCCAAGGAGCATTGCCAACATCTCCTTGAACGAGCAGAGAATCTCCGAGACCGAAGATTGCTAGTCCAAAAAAGAGAATTGCCACGCGTGAAGGAGAGAGTTGCCAACGATGTTCTGCACGCCATGGGGTCATAGGTACCGTCTTGTGAGGCTTAAAGAATGAGAGCACATCGCGCAATCGCATTGGGAGAGTCTATAGTTAAACAATGTTTGCAGGCGTGGGTACGTTGATAAATGTCGTTGCAATTCTCATTGGTTCATCCATAGGAATTTTCGCCGGCACGCGAATCACGAAGAAATCTCAAAGCCTGATTACTGATGTTCTTGGATTAATCACAGCGCTCGGTGCAGCATCTGCACTAGCGCCTTTATGGTCTCCAACCTTTCAAGCCTCACTTCCTAAGAGTTCGGCGCTGCTGGTCATACTTGCATCGATGCTGATCGGTGGATTGATTGGTTCGGCTCTCTCGCTTGAAAATCGTCTTGATTCATTCGGTGAAAACTTAAGAAGACGCTTTAAAGCATCACAAGAGAGTCCCTTCGTTGAGGGATTTGTCTCGGCATCACTTCTATTTGTAATTGGCCCACTAGCAATTCTTGGAAGTGTGAGCGATGGGATGTCGCAGGGCATAGATCAGCTCATTCTTAAGTCTTCACTCGACTTCTTTGCAGCAATGGCCTTTGCATCAACGCTGGGCTGGGGAGTTGCTGCATCTGCTATTCCAGTTGCTATCTACCAAGGATTCTGGACAATCATTGGTCTGGCAGCCGGTTCTGTTCTCTCGCAATATCAGATTGATGCCATGACTATTTGTGGGGGATTGATGCTGGTGGGAATTTCTCTCAGGCTTCTAGATATTAAGAGAATTCCGGTGGCGAATTTGCTGCCGGCACTCGTTATTGCACCGACAATCGCCACCGTACTACACCTCTTTAAATAGTCGAAGCGTCAATCACAAAGCGATATTTCACATCGCTTGCAACTGTGCGCTTATACGCTTGATTGATGTAGTCAGCTTTAATGACTTCAACATCGCTGACCATGTTCTTCTCGCCACAGAAATTGAGCATCTCCTGAAGTTCTGGAATTCCACCGATCATTGAACCTGCGATTCCGCGGCGTCCGTTGAGAAGTGTCCCCACGTGGACTGCATAAGGCTTGCCAGGAAGTCCAATAACCACGAGCGTTCCGTTGAGCTTAAGCAGTGATACGTACTTATCGATTTCGATCTCAGCGCTCACCGTGTTGAGAATGACATCGAATGACTTGGCATGAGTTTTCAATACTGATTCATCATTTGTCGCTATGAAGTGATGGGCACCCATGGCAAGAGCATCATCCTTCTTCTGTGGAGAGTGTGAGAGAACAGTTACTTCTGCACCCATTGCAACAGCGAACTTAACTCCCATATGTCCTAAGCCGCCAAGGCCCATCACTGCCACTTTCTTTCCAGGCCCAACCTTCCAGTGCTTGATGGGTGAGTAGAGAGTGATTCCTGCGCACAGTAGTGGTGCCACACCTTCAAGTGGAAGATTTGCTGGAATATGAACTGCGTAATCTTCATTAACGACGAAGCGATTGGAATAGCCTCCCATAGCAGGAGTTTTTCCATCACGCTCTAATTGGTTATAAGTACCAGTCATCCCCTCTAAGCAATACTGCTGCAAACCAGCAACACAGTTCTCGCATGTGCGACAAGAGTCAATGAATACGCCAACTCCTATTTTGTCTCCAACTTTGAACTTGGTTACGGATGCTCCAATAGAAGTGACCGTTCCTGCGATCTCATGGCCTGGGACCATTGGAAATATTGCAGGACCCCACTCTTCGCGTGCTTGATGTATGTCGCTGTGGCAGATTCCTGAATATGCAATATCGAGGGCAACATCGTGGGCCCCAACTTCACGCCGGTCGAATTCATATGGAACTAGTGGCTGACGGGCTTCCATAACTGCATATGCACGTGTATTCATTATCTGCCTATCTATGTTGGATGGTGTGTTTACTCGGTAAAGGGGAGTGGATCACTACTGATATGGCCTGCGCGTGACGCGCGAGCTGTTACTTGACGCATATGGTGGCGGCGACAGAGAACCTCGTAGGCAATCTCATCACTCTTGCCAACATCACCAACGACAACTTGCTCGCCTTCGGTGACCATGACGCCATTAACGGTTCGAGCGTTGTGTGTTGCACGAGAGCCACACCAACACAACGCCTCAACCTGAAGAGTGTTAACGCGATCTGCTAATTCAACAAGCCGTGCAGATCCTGGGAAGAGCTTGGTGCGAAAGTCAGCAAGGATCCCAAATGCATAGACATCTATTCCGAGACCATCGACGATCTTTGCTAAGCCATCTATCTGGTCTGGATGGTAAAACTGAGCCTCGTCACAGATGATGTAATCAATGCGATCGCCCATAGATAGGTGCTCAACGACAAACTTATGGATATCAAGGTCAGGTTCGACTTCGATAGCCTCAGATTGCAAACCTAAACGCGAACTGATGACACCAGTTCCTGCACGATCTTTATTGGTGAAAATCAAACCTGTTCGACCGCGGCTCTTGTGGTTATGGGCAGTCTGCAAGGCAAGAGTCGACTTTCCACTATCCATAGTTCCGCAGTAATAGATCAATTCAGCCACGGCGGCATCCTGCCACTTTTTCGATTGATGCGCTCATCTATGAGGTTGAAAATACTCCCAGACGCGTCAGAGCCTTTTCTAGTTCGACAGACAGGGATCGCGCCATCGCCACACTGAGGTGGGATGCATCGCGATAAACGACAGTTGAACCAATAACACCGGGGCATGTGCGAGTACAGAGCCATGGAGTCGGATCAATCTGCTGGTAACCGGATGTGTAAATGGGAGTTGAACGTTCAGAGCCGTTGCAACGTTCAATTTTGCCTACAGCGATACAACTTGGAATATCGCGATTTGGGTGAGGAGTATCTGAGAGATAGATGATGTGGGGTGAAAATCCTTTCAGAGCGGCCAATGTTTTTCTCTGGCCTTCACGCCACCAGGAAGCTCGATCTGGGTAACCAGATGGCATATCAAAGTGCTGCATTCCTGCAACGAGTACTGCAACCGGCTCAATCGACTTTATGCGCTTATAGGCGTAATCACGCCAAGCTGAACAATCTGAATTCTTATATTCACCAGTATTTACCTTCACAACGGCTGGACCTGGACAGGCAGATTTAGTGAGAGAGATTAATTCAAAATTCTTCTCTCGTGCCATCTTCTCAAGAGTTGGCATCCACTGCGCCGCATGCGAGTCACCAAAAAGGACGATCTTTTTTGAAGCTCCAACAAGGCCATATCGACAATCGGGAGATGTTGTCTCGCCATTGTTCACATGGCATCCATCACTATAGACAATTGGTTTTTGAATTACCTCAGACAGTGAAAATTCTGTGCCATCGCGCAGCTTGATCAGATCAGAGTGTGATGAGTAGATGCCCAAGCTCAGTGCGAGTGAGAAAGTTGTAGCAATAGCTCCACCGCGCAGGATTGTCTTGGGAGAGAGTTTTGCATGTCGCAATGGCTCTTCGATAAACCGATGTGTCAGATCTGCAAGTAGAAGTGTGGCGAGGACGCAGAAGAATCTCTCGTAGATATGCAGTCCACGACCGAGATAGACCACCGGAATTACTAGCAGCGGCCAATGCCAAAGATAGAGCGGGTAAGAGATTGCACCTAACCATTGGACGAGGCGATGATTACCAATGAGATTGAGAATTCGCGGCCAAGAATGAACAGCTGCTATGGAGATAGCTGTTGCTAGAACTGGAACGAGAGCTGCGGTTCCAGGAAAAGGGGTGTTATCGTGAAATTGAAAGGCTCCATAGATAAATAGCGCAAGAGCGATCCACACATAGTTCTGGGAGAACTTGATACGCGCAGGAATATAGAGAAGAAGTGCGCCTACTCCTAACTCCCAAGCTCTCGTTGGAAGAGAATAGAAAGCCCAGATAGGTGCAACAGATGTTTGATACAGGCTAAAAAGGAATGATGCCGTCGTGATTAACGCGATTCCCTTACCAACAGTTGCTCGGCCGCCGCGCTTGTAGAGAGCGAAGATAACGAAGGGCCAGAAGAGATAGAACTGCTCTTCAACAGCCAGAGACCAGTAATGAATGACAACTGGTGGGATTGCACTCAAGTTTTGATAATCCATCTGCCAGAAAGCAAAGAGATAATTAGAGATGTAGATGCCTGCAGCTGCGATATCTCGCCCGAGATCAGCTCGCATCGTTGATGGGTAGAGCCACCAAGCTGATATAGCTGTGACTGCCAGAACGAAGAATGAAGTAGGCAAGAGGCGTTTGATGCGACGAAGATAGAAGGCCTTGAGCGCAAGGGTGCCTGTTTTCTCCAACTCACGAAGAAGAAGTCCAGTGATCAGATAACCTGAAATCACATAGAAAATATCTACACCGATATATCCGCCAGATGTGATCTTTGCGTGATAAATAACTACGAGAACTGCGGCGAAAGCACGCAGAGCCTGTATCTGGGGAATTCTCACTACACAGTTACCAGAGCATGGACTGGGATATTCGGCGCTGCTTGTTCGATGCGAACCCGTCCGTTTAGTCCACTGATTTCTAATAGAACGATAATGCTGGAAAGAACACCACCTGCATCAGCAACAAGTGCGATTGCAGCCTCCAACGTCCCTCCGGTAGCTAAGACATCATCAATAAGAGTTATTTTCATTCCCGGAGCGATTGCATCACGATGGATTTCAATCTCATCAATGCCATATTCAAGACCGTATGAACGACTAAATGTTTGAGAAGGAAGTTTTCCTTTTTTGCGAATAGGCACAAAACCAATTGTTCGCTTTGTTGCAAGAGCACTTGCAAGGATGAATCCTCTAGCTTCTATGCCAATAACTACATCGGATCCTTGATCGAGTTCGGCAATGTGGGTGATGACAGCGTCAAGGGCCGCTCCATTGGAGAGCATGGGAGTGATGTCTTGGAAGAGAATTCCTGGCTTTGGGTAATCAGGGATAGCGCGAATGAGAGAGAGTGCGCCACTTACATCCATTTTGATATCCAACCACCGTAACTGTGTCCGAACGGGGACTTGAACCCCGAATCCCTTGCGAGAACTAGCACCTCAAGCTAGCGCGTCTGCCAATTCCGCCACCCGGACGAGTAACCCGCTCGCTTTAGATTCGAAGTCTAAGCGTTCAGGCCGAAGTAACTGGGTAACTATATCTAGCCGTGCCTTCTCGCGCAAAAGTGAGCCGAGCCATAGAACCCACTGGGCGATAAACGAGGCAGAATACGGATATGACTCTCGAAGAAGAAGTTGTAAAGATTTGTCAGGATCTCATCCGCATTCCTTCAGTCAATTTTGGTGACGGAAAAGGAGATGAGAAGGCAGTAGCAGAGTATGTAGTTGCATCCCTTGCTGAAGTCGGAATCCCTGCAAAGATTTATGAATCTGCTCCGAATCGTTGCAATGTGATTGCCAATATCGAAGGCTCAGATCCATCTAGACCAGGTCTGGTTGTTCACGGTCATATTGATGTTGTTCCAGCCAATGCTGCTGACTGGTCAGTCGATCCTTTTGCTGCAGAAATCCGCGATGGAATGATCTGGGGTCGCGGCGCTGTTGATATGAAAAATACTGATGCAATGATTCTTGCGATCATTCGCAAATGGGCAAGAACTGGCTATAAACCACCACGCAATATTGTTCTGGCTTTCTTTGCAGATGAAGAAGCTGGAATGACGTATGGATCGCGTTGGATGGCAGCTAATCATCCAGAAGTATTTGCAGGATGCAGTGAAGCTATATCTGAGGTTGGCGGGTTCTCTGTCACTGTGGGAGCAGGCAAACGCCTCTATTTCGTTGAAGCTGCGCAAAAGGGAATTCACTGGATGCGATTGACAGCATCAGGCCGCGCAGGTCACGGCTCCATGATGAATGATGAGAATGCTCTGACTGCAATCTCTGTAGCAGTTGCAAAGATTGGTAGATTTGAATGGCCGCAGCGCTATACAAAGACTGTGAAAGTTCTCTTTGAGAAGATTGCTCATGCAACCGGTAAGCCCTATAACGAGTCTGATTTAAGGCCACTCTTGAAAGAGATAGGACCCACAGCTCGGATGATTGGCGCTACGCTACAAAATACTGCCAATCCAACAATGTTGGAGGCTGGCTATAAGGCAAATGTCATTCCAGGAAGTGCAACTGCTGTGATTGATGGCCGTTTCTTGCCTGGTTATGAAGATGAACTTAATGAAACCATCCGCTCGATTATTGGCCCTGACATCACGATCGAGACAATTTCTCGAGATATTGCACTTGAGGTTGAGTTCGAAGGCGATCTTGTCGAGGCAATGTGTGCTGCGATTACGCGCCATGATCCTGAAGGAATTCCTGTTCCATATTTAATGAGCGGCGGAACGGATAATAAGGCGCTCTCAGAGCTAGGAATTATTGGATACGGATTTAGTCCATTGAAGCTTCCTGCAGATCTCGACTTTATGGCGCTCTTTCATGGTGTTGATGAACGTGTCCCTATTTCTGGTCTTGAATTTGGAGTCAATGTTTTGGCAGACTTCCTAGAAAACTGTTAAGGCGCAGATATTTCATTGAGTGCATCGCGCACAATATCTGGCAAGGCAATTTCTTCAGAAGTGAGAATTCCTCGTAGTTGAGCTCCAGTTCGTGCACCAACAATGGCGCTTGTTATTCCTGGTGTATCTCGGACCCAAGCGAGTGCAACTTCAAGAGGCGCAAAGCCCAGACCTTCTGCTGCAACAGTGACCGCTTCAACAATACGTTGTGGTTTCTCGCGCAGGTATGGTTCAACATGCTTCACAAAGTGCGGAGCTGCAGCTCGTGAATCACTAGGTATTCCTTTTCGGTATTTACCTGTGAGAACTCCACGACCTAAGGGTGCCCACGCCAAAATTCCAATCCCAGTTTCATCAGCACAGGGGAGTACTTCCAGCTCAATCTCTCTATTAAGAAGCGAGTACTCAACTTGGTGTGTGGTTATCGGACCTTTTGCTGAGTTAGTCTGTTGAATGGTGATAGCTCGTGCGCTCTGCCAACCAGAGAAGTTTGAGATTCCCACATATCGTGCTTTGCCAGATGTGTATGCGTAATCGAGGGCTGAGAGGGTGTCTTCTAAAGGATTATGTGGATCCCACGAGTGAATCTGCCAGATGTCCACGTAATCTGTTTCAAGACGAGCCAGTGACTTATCGAGTTCAGCGATAAGAGTCTGTCGAGAGTTATTGACGGTGCGCACTCCTTCGGGAAATGTGATTCCAGCCTTGGTGGCTATGGCAACATCATCGCGCTTGAAGAGTGTGCCAATCAGACCACCTATAACGCGTTCGCTATCACCATCGCCGTAAGTGGATGAGGTGTCAATGAAATTACCGCCTGCTTCAATGAATGCACGACATTGATCTGCTGCTTCATGGGTATCAGTGTCTCGACCCCAAGTCATCGTTCCAAGACCTAATCGGGAGAGTGAGAGGCCACTGTTGCCCGCTCTTCTCATCTCCATGAGCCAGACCCTAGCAATAGAAGCGTTCAAAATTCGTTATTAGAAATACCACGGTAATCTTCGTGTTGTGGCCCGCTTAGTATTTATTCGACATGCACATTCAACAGCCAATGATGCTGGGATCTTAAGTGGGCAATTACCAGGAATCTCTTTAAGCAAAAAGGGGAAGAAGCAGGCCGAACTACTCGTCGAACGATTGGGTTCGAGCCATTTCGACAGTATTCGAGTGAGCCCGATGCAACGATGTGAGGAGACGATTGCGCCTTGGCTCAAATCTGGATATTCACGGGGGCTAAAGAGTTATGAAATTGATGAAGCGCTTATAGAAGTCGATTATGGAACATGGAGTGGTCGAAAACTTTCAAGCCTTTCGCGCGAGAAGATGTGGAAGATCATCCAAGAGAAGCCAAGTGCGGTGCAATTTCCTGAGGGTGAGCGCATCAAGGCAATGCAAAAGCGAGCACTCACAAGCATCTTGCAGGCTCTAGAAGATAAGAAGAATGGCACGCACCTATTTGTCTCACATGGTGATGTACTTAAAGCGGTCGTGGCATCTCTTCTAAAAATCAAACTTGATGATTTTCAATCTTTAGTTATTGATCCTGCATCAGTGACCATCATTGATTTTGATGGAAGTAAATCTCGTCTTTTGGCTTTCAACGATACTCATAGCCCCATCGCACCAATGACCACGATGGAGAAATCAACCAAGATGCTCCTCGGTGGTGGTGCTCGCAAGTCTCGAGCAACGAAGAGATGACATCGCGCATACTTCTCTTTGATCCGGTCGAAAGGTTTGTCGCCGGAACCGTAGGCCAACCTGGGGAGCGAACTTTCTTTATCCAAGCGCGAACCGGAAGCAGACTGATCTCAGTCTCCTTAGAAAAGACTCAAGTCCAAGCTCTCTCAGAGCGTCTTACCTACATGATTCGCGAGATCAAACAGAGCGATCCGACCATTGTGATCCAGCGCTTGACTCGTGATGACGCACCACTTGAGACTCCTATTGAAGAGGAGTTTCGCATCGGTGTTATCGGCATTGCATTTGATGCATCTCGTGAATTGATTCAGATCGATCTGCAAGCTGTTTCTGAAGGGGACGAGGAGGAGCCTGAGTTCATCGACGTGGATGATCTAACTGGAGACCAAGACATCATGCGCGTTCTCATCTCACCATCAATGGCCGATCAATTCGCAAAACGTGCAATATCAGTTGTCAGCGCTGGTCGACTTCCTTGTCCATTCTGTGGAGGACCCATCGATATCCGTGGGCATCTATGTCCTCGAGCAAATGGTTATCGCCGATGAAATCTATCTTAAAACATCTCGCTCAAGGTGAACTGGAGGTAACTGGCCGGCTGGTTGACGCATCAAATGCGACTTTATACGGACAGTGCACCTTGGATGAACAAGTGATGGCTGTCATCTATAAACCCGTAGCAGGAGAGCGACCATTGTGGGATTTTCCCGATGGAAATTTGGCTCAGCGAGAGTACGCGGCGTATGTAATAAGTGAGATGGGAAATTTCAGAGTTGTTCCACCCACAGTCCTTCGCGAGGGACCTTTTGGTCTTGGCATGGTCCAACAGTGGATCGACATCGATGAATCGGTAGATCTGGCAGAGTTCTATAGAACTGATAGCCCAGAACTTCGAAAGATGGCGCTCTTTGACGCAGTTATCAATAACACCGATCGCAAAATTGGTCATTTACTTCCAATTAGCGTCGATGAGGTTCTTGGCTGCGATCATGGTGTGACCTTTCATGAAGAGGACAAGCTGCGAACAGTTCTATGGCAATGGGCAGATCAGCCCTTATCGGTTGAAGAGATTGCTCAACTCACTGCACTTGAGTCTGCCATTAAGAACTCGAATGAAGAATTTCTCGCACTCATAACCGAGAACGAACTGCAGGCTCTTTTAGCGCGCGTCAACACACTCATACATGAGGGAACTTTTCCTTCGCCGAGCGATGAATGGCCGGCCGTCCCGTGGCCACCGTTCTAAGTTAGAGTTTATCTATGCACGTATGGCCCGATATCTATCTTCCTCAATTGCCATCGCGCTTTGCAGTTCCACCTTTATCGCTCTTCAATACATCTTCGCAGAAAATTGAGACCCTTCCAGAGAAGAAGCGATATCGAATGTATGTATGTGGAATTACTCCATATGATGCAACGCACCTAGGTCACGCAGCCACTTATCTCACTTTCGATCTCATCAACAGATACCTGCGGGCAACAGGTGCAGCTGTTGATTTTGTGCAGAACATCACCGATATCGATGATCCACTTCTAGAGCGAGCAAAGCGTGACGATATCGATTGGAAAGTTCTTGCTAGCTCACAAATAGACCTCTTCAAGGGGGATATGACCGACCTTCACGTCATTCCACCGAAGGATTACATAGGCGTCGTTGAAGCGATGCCGTTAGTCGTTAAAGCTGTCGAGAAATTGTGCGACGCGGGCACTACCTATGAAGTCGGCTCAGATATCTATTATCGCGTGCGTTCGGATTCAGAGTTTGGTGTGCGTTCTCATTATTCACAGGAGAAGATGCGTGCAATTTTTTCAGAACGCGGCGGAGATCCTGACAAAGTTGGTAAAGAAGATCCGCTTGATGCCCTTGTCTGGTTATCACAAAGAGATGGAGAGCCAGGATGGCCAAGTCCATTCGGTCCAGGGCGTCCCGGATGGCATATCGAATGCTGTGCAATAGCGTTGCATTATTTGCAACCGGATTCAGCAGATGACTTCGCTATTGATATCCAAGGTGGTGGAAACGATCTCATTTTCCCTCACCATGAGATGTCTGCGGCCCAAAGTCGCAGTATGACCAATCAAAAGTTTGCAAGAACATATGTTCACACTGGGATGATTGGTCTCAACGGCGAGAAAATGAGTAAATCACTAGGAAATCTAGTCTTTGTTTCAAAAATGATTGCATCAGGTGTGAGCCCGACAGCTATTCGTTGGGCGCTTATGCAACATCCTTATGCGGAAGATCAAATGTGGACAGATGGTCTTTTGGCTTTAGCATCGATTGAGATTGAGAGATTGCAACTCAATCTTGCGCGCATGGAGGTTGCTCCAACGAATGAGGTAATCCAAGAGATTATCGATGCACTTTCATCCAACCTTGATACACCTCGTGCTATTGCAGCAATTACGAGATGGATGCAGGAGACTGAATCAGGTAAATCTGGGGGAGTTGCAGGCGAGTTAGGACGCGCCCTCGATTCCTTGTTAGGTCTTACTCTCTAACTCTCACTCTGCCTGCGAAGAAATCTCTCCAATTCACGGGCGATTGATTCACCAGTTGCTTCAGGTAGATCCGATGAGTCTTTACTTTCTTCTAGAGCTTTCACATACTCTGCAACATCGGAATCCTCTTTGGCTATCTCAGTGACTTCTTGCTCCCAGGCAGCAGATTCATCATGAAGATCTCCCTGCGGAAGTGAAACTTCCAGAAAATCTTCTAAGGCATTAACAAGTGCAAGTGTTGCTTTGGGAGAAGGTGAGTTTGATGCGTAGTGAGGAATTGCAGCCCACAATGAGATTGCATCTATTTCACGTCGCACACAAGCGTCTTGAATTACCCCAAGAATTCCTGTGGGTCCCTCGTATTTACTAATCTCAACACCAAGACGACGTGCAATCTCAGGATGTGCACCACTGCCGCTCACGGTGATTGGACGTGTGTGTGGAGTATCAGCCAGCATGGATCCAAGAGTGATCACCATGTCGACCTCTAGGTCATCAGCGAGATCGAGAATGTCTGCTGCAAAACTCTTCCACTTCATCGAAGGTTCAACGCCTCGCACAATGACGAAGTCATGATCAATTTCTGGAGTACGTAAACCAAAAACTTGAGTTCCAGGCCATGTCAGACTTCTAATATGGGAATCATCGACATAGACGGTCGGACGATTTACTTGGAAGTCATAGAAATCTTCAGGATCGACATCAGCAATCAGTTCAGGCACAACATCTGTCGATGAATCAGTCCATGATGCAAGAAGATGCGATGCAGCCCCTGTTGCTGCCTCTCCTGCATCATTCCAGCCTGAAAACGCGATAACCATCACAGGTGAACGAAGACTAGGTATTTGATGAATCTCCACATCGACACCTTACGGTAACCTCAGCGCCGTGACGAGCGGAAAAAGACTTCAAGACCTCAGCGAAGGCTTGCTTCGTCGCGCCCTCGAATCTCGCACAGTAATCGCCGATGGGGCTATGGGAACAATGCTGCAGGCAGCTGACCCAACCCTTGAAGATTTTCAAAATCATGAGGGCTGCAATGAGATTCTGAATATCACCCGCCCCGATCTCGTGCGTTCGGTACACGATGCCTATCTTGCTGTTGGGGTCGATGCCATCGAGACAAATACCTTCGGTGCTAACTGGGCAAACTTGGCTGAATATGGAATTGAAGATCGCATCTATGAACTCGCCTTCGCAGGCGGAAAGATTGCTCGTGAGGCAGCAGATGCTTTCAGTACCCCTGACAAACCACGCTTTGTCTTAGGTTCACTTGGGCCAGGAACAAAGTTGCCAAGCCTAGGTCATACGACATACACGCATCTTAAAGAGGCCTACTACACGGCGTCAAAGGGGCTTGTTGAATCAGGTGCTGATGCACTTCTCATTGAAACCACACAGGACCTGTTGCAAGCAAAGGCTGCAGTCAATGGTGCACGACAAGCTGTCACTGAGTCCAATCGTGATGTGATGGTGATTGCCCAAGTCACCGTCGAGACAACCGGAACGATGTTGCTTGGCTCTGAAATCGGTGCAGCTCTTAACGCACTCGAACCTCTAAATATCGATCTCATCGGTCTTAACTGCGCAACTGGTCCAGCTGAAATGTCAGAACACCTTCGCTATCTTTCTAAGAACTCCACGTGCGCAATCTCGGTAATGCCAAATGCCGGACTTCCTATCTTGGGCGCAAAGGGTGCGGAATATCCACTTGAACCCGAGGAGTTGGCCACAGCTCTTGAGACTTTTGTTAACGACTACGGAATCTCACTTATTGGTGGATGTTGTGGAACTACACCAGAACACCTTGCAGCGGTAGTTAATCGTCTTGATCGCCACGCAATTAAGACAAGAAAGCCAGAGCTAGATCCCGGTGCTTCCTCGCTCTATCAATATGTTCCCTTCAGACAAGACAAGACCTATCTTGCAATTGGTGAGCGCACCAATGCAAATGGTTCACGCGCATTTCGCGATGCACTCGTTGCTGAAGATTGGGCAACATGTGTTGAAATTGCTCGAGATCAAATCCGCGATGGAGCTCATATGCTCGATCTCTCGGTTGATTATGTTGGCCGCGATGGAGCGCGCGATATGCATGAAATTGCTTCTCGTTTTGCAACAGCTTCAACTCTTCCCCTTGTCCTGGATTCAACAGAACCTGCTGTCATCAAGGCTGGTCTTGAAGCTTTAGGTGGTCGTTGCGTTATCAACTCAGTGAACTATGAAGATGGTGATGGGCCCACATCTCGTTTTGCTCGGATCATGCCTCTTGTTCAAGAACACGGCGCCTCAGTAGTTGCCCTTACTATCGATGAAGAAGGTCAAGCAAGAACTGCAGAATGGAAACTTCGAGTATCGCGTCGCCTCATTAAGGATTTAACCGAAAACTGGAATATGAACGTTGGAGATATCTTGATTGATACTCTGACTTTTCCCATCGCAACAGGACAGGAAGAGACCCGTCGCGATGGAATCGAAACAATTAGCGCAATCAAAACGCTTAAGACTGAGTATCCAGGCGTTCAGACAACCCTTGGCGTGAGTAACGTTTCATTCGGTCTTAATCCCGCAGCTCGCGTGGTACTTAACTCAGTTTTCCTCCATGAGTGCGTTGCAGCCGGTCTAGATTCAGCAATTGTTCATCCATCGAAGATTATGCCGATGGCACGTATTGAAGCGCGACAGAAAGAAGTCGCCCTCGACCTGATTTATGACCGCCGTACCTACGATGGCGAGAATTGCACCTACGATCCTTTGCAAGAATTCCTTCAACTCTTTGAAGGAGTTGAACTTGCAGCTTCACGAAATATTCGTGCTTCAGAACTTGCCGCTCTTCCATTGCGCCAGCGCTTAGAGCGTCGCATCATCGATGGGGAGAAGGTTGGTCTTACTGATGATCTTGACACCGCAATGGTGGAGGGCATTACGCCTCTTGCAATCATTAACGATCATTTACTTGAGGGAATGAAAGTTGTAGGTGAGCTCTTTGGTAAGGGTGAGATGCAGCTCCCGTTCGTTCTTCAGAGCGCGGAAGTAATGAAATCAGCTGTCGCATACCTTGAACCACATATGGAGAAAACAGGGGATGCGGGCCGCGGTCGCATGTTGCTAGCAACAGTAAAGGGCGATGTCCACGATATTGGTAAGAATCTTGTTGACATCATTCTCTCAAATAACGGCTACCAAGTGGTAAACATCGGAATCAAGCAGACAATCAATCAGATTATCGATGCCGCCCTGGAAAAGGAAGTGGATGCAATCGGAATGTCAGGACTTTTAGTCAAATCAACGGTCATCATGAAAGAGAATTTAGAAGAGATTACATCTCGTGGGTTATCTGATAAATGGCCGGTAGTTCTCGGTGGAGCAGCGCTGACTCGTGCATATGTTGAACAAGATCTAGCAGCAATATTTCCCGGTGAAGTTCGTTATGCACGCGATGCCTTTGAAGGTCTTCGCCTGATGGATGCTATTATGGCGGTTAAACGTGGTGATGAAGGTGCAGAACTGCCGGCGCTTCGCGAACGCAAAGTAAAGGCTGTATCGCGTAAAGATGAGGTGCGTCCTCTCGATACCGTGCGCAGTGATGTCGCACTCGATGTTGGTATTCCAAAAGCACCGTTCTTTGGCTCACGTATTGTTAAAGGTATTCCTCTTGCAGATTACGTAGGAATGCTTGATGAACGCGCCCTCTTTATGGGCCAGTGGGGTCTCAAGGGGGCTCGCGGAGAATTCGAAGCCATGGCTGAAACGGAAGGTCGTCCAAGACTTCGCAAACTTCTGAACGAAGTTCAATCCAATGGATGGTTAGAAGCTGCTGTGGTCTATGGCTATTTCCCTTGTGTCTCAGATGGTAATGATTTGATCATCTTGCATCATGAAGGACCAGATGCTGGAAAGGAGAGAACGCGATTCTCATTCCCACGGCAATCACGTGATCGCAGACTGTGTCTTGCAGACTTCTTCGCATCAAAGGATTTAGGAAAGACTGATGTCGTTGCCTTTCACGTTGTCACAATGGGAAACACGGTAAGTAAAGCTGCCAATGAACTCTTTGCAGCAGATGCATATAGAGATTACCTAGAACTTCATGGACTATCTGTTCAATTGACAGAAGCACTTGCTGAGCACTGGCATGCGCGTATTCGTGAAGAGATGGCTGTTCGAGGTGATGATGCACCCGATCTTCAAGGCATCTTGGATCAGGGCTATCGCGGATCACGCTACTCATTTGGTTATCCAGCATGTCCTGATATCGAGCAGCAGACTCAGCTCTGTGAGCTCCTAGAACCAGGACGCATCGGCGTTGAACTCTCTGAGGAATTCCAGCTTCATCCTGAGCAATCAACCTCTGCAATTATCGTGCACCACCCAGAGGCTAAATACTTCAACGCCAATTGAGTTTGCGGCTTAATTATGAGCTGGGCAGATTGCTTTAAAGAAACACCAATCACATAGACGTGACTTCTTCGTCGGAAAGTCATTCTGCTCAATGGCTGTGAGAATTTCCGCGCCAATATTCTTTAGGATCTCCTCTGTCGATTTCAATTGCGCTTCATTTGGTTCACTCTTCACAATCTTTGAATCACCTAAATAAATTAGTTGAAGAAGGCGGGGGAGTACTCCTTCGTTCTGCCAATAGAGAAGTGCATAGACGCGAAGCTGAAAGAGCGCTTTCTCTTCCCATCCAGGCTTAGGTGATTTGCCTGTCTTGTAATCAACGATGCGAACCTCGCCAGTAGGTGCGATATCGAGGCGATCAACATAACCGTGTAGATAAATCGCATCGGAGATATCTCGCTCGAGATGAAGTTCGCGATAAGTGGACTCAAAAGTCGATGGCTTTTCCAGTGAGAAGTAATTGGTCAACAGTGATTGAGCGCGATCAAACCACTCCTTTTCATCAAGAACCAGAGTTGCAAGCTCTGGTGTTGTCTCTAATTGAGTTCTCCACTTCTGCGGCAATAGCTCAATGGCTGATTCAAAGGTGCGAGATTGGGCAGGCAGTTCGAAGAGATCCTCAAGAACTGCGTGAATCAACTTTCCTCGCTCAGCATCAATGCTGGGAGGTTCAGGGAGTTGCTCGATGGCTCGATATTTATAGAGCTGAGGGCAGTTAGTGAAATCGTTCATGCGACTTGGGGACAGGCGTAACGGTTCCATCACGCAGACGATACAGCGCAGTGCCGACACGAGGTCGACTTTCACCTAAGATGCGCATGTGTCTAATCCAGGATATTTCAAAGCCGGCGATCGCATTCAGTTGACCGATCCCAAAGGCAAGCTCTATAGCTTCACGATCACACCTGGAAAAGAGTGGCATACCCATAAAGGTTGGATTACTCACGATGATTTGATTGGTCTTCCTGAAGGTTCAGTTGTTAGTACTACTGCAGGATTGAAATTCACAGCATTTATTCCACTCTTAGCTGATTACGTGCTCTCAATGCCACGAGGCGCGACCATTGTCTATCCAAAAGATGCAGCAATGATCGTTGGCGTTGCCGATATCTATCCAGGTGCACGAGTACTGGAAGCGGGTATTGGAAGCGGAGCACTCACTCTCTCACTACTGCGTGCAGTTGGTTCCGATGGGTCGGTTCATTCAGTGGAGAGACGCCAGGATTTCGCCGATAACGCAACTTCTAACATTACAAATTACTTTGGTACTACTCCCGCAAACTGGAGTCTTGCAGTTGGCTCAGTACAGGAGCAAGAATTCACAACGCCATTTGATCGAGTAATTCTTGACATGCTTGCTCCATGGGAATGTGTGGAGATGGCTGCAAGGGTTCTTCGACCAGGCGGAGTATTTCTTGCTTATGTTGCAACTACAACGCAACTTTCAGCCACAGCTGAAGCGCTCAAAGAAGATGGTCATTTCACAGAGCCTGAGAGTTCAGAGACAATCGTTCGCGGTTGGCATCATGAGGGACTGGCGGTTCGACCACAGCAGCGAATGATTGGTCACACAGGATTCCTCATTCAAAGTCGCAGAATGGCACCAGGTGTTGATGTGTTAGCTCGTCGCCGCCGTCCTGCAAAGGGTGCATACGGTGTCGCGGAAGAGTGAGCGCTTAGTCAATCTCACCATCGCACTCTTGGCCACAAAGCGTTGGGTTACAAAGTCTCAGATATTTAGTTCCGTTGATGGGTACGAGGGTGAACCCGAGGCGATGGAAAGGATGTTTGAACGCGATAAGGATGATCTGCGCAATCTTGGAATCATTATTGAAGTGGGATCTTTTGATCCACTCTTTGAAGACGAGGTTGGTTATCGCATCAGACCCGAGAGTTATCAAGCAGACCTCGCCTCAATTACTCCTCGTGAACTTTCACTTATTTCACTTGCGACTCAGGCCTGGCAAGGTGCGGTACTGAACTCATCGGCACTGTCAGCTCTCGTTAAATTGAAGTCTCTTGGAATTGATTCAGACTTCGATTCAATACCTGCAATGACACCCGTTGCACATATCTCTGATGAGAATTTTGCTGCAGTTATTGATGCCATAGCCGAGCGACGAGTTATCTCATTCAATTATCTCAACATTGATTTCACGTCGGAAAGCAGAGTAATTGAGCCCTATGGCGCAGGAACAAAGGGTGGATTTTGGTATGTCGCCGGACAAGATCTTGATAAGAAGGCGCTGCGACTCTTTCGGTTAGACCGATTTGATTCAGAGGTAAAAACTCAGGGGAAAGCTGCTTCATACCGAATCCCCGAAGATTTCGTGATGGCGCAAGCGCTATCTACTCCTGAAAAGACACAGTCTGCGCAGGTAAAAGTTCGCAGGGATAAGGCACATTCCTTGAGAATACGAGCTAGCTCCATTGAAGAAGGTGACGAATGGACAACCCTTTCGATTCCATACCTTCATGAATCTGAACTAGTCAGCGATGTTCTATGGCATGGTGATGATGCGTTCATTATTTCGCCAGAAAGTGCCCGATCATCTGCGATTCAAGCTTTGACGAAGATTGCACATGCCCATGGTTAAGAAGACAACACCGACCGAGAAGGCTGCACGGATGTTAGATCTCGTCCCTTTTATCTCGAGCCACCAGGGGATTGCGACAACAGAGTTAGCGGCTGAATTCGGAATCTCAGTGGAAGAATTATTAAGTGACCTCAATTCACTATGGATGTGTGGTGATAACCGCTTTGATTTGATTGATCTCCAATTTGAATCCGGTTATGTGACAATCCGAAATGCACAGACTCTCAATCGGATTCGCTCGCTATCTCAGCAGGAGATAGTTGCTGTGCTTTTAGGACTGGACCTCATTGGAAAGGATCTTCCTGAAGATAGAGAAGACTTGAAAGGCGATATTGAAGATCTACGAACTAAATTAGGATCGGAGATCGCCAGAATCGTAGATGCCTCACCTGCGCAAGATAGCCAGATTAATTCGCTCATATCTCAAGCTTTCGCAGGAAAGCGTCGATTGGCAATTACCTACTATTCACCGACAGATGATCAGGTGAGCGTTCGTGAGATAACACCGTTGCAATTGACTACATCTGAGAATCGAGACTTTCTCATAGCATTCTGCGAGAGCGCAGGTGGGCAACGCACTTTTAGAGTTGACCGCATTCAAAGTGCCACTCTTCTTGAGTCTCCAGCATCTGACATCCCGACATCTTCAACTGACGATATGCGAACAGTGGTCACGGTCAAGATCTCAGAGAACATTCGAAGATGCCGTGAATCACTGGGAGCTTTTATCAGTGGAGATGGGCCAACGGTTCAGGTTTCGACCTATAGCGATGGCTGGTTATCACGAACTGTGATGTCGGCAGCCGGGGCGATGGAGGTCACTTCCTCAGCAAAGATTCGAGAAGGTATCGCCATCTTGGCTGGAAAGGCCCTCGACCTATATCGCTGAATCTGGGCCTTTGCGATACTGTTACGCCATGTTTTTACGCGAACCAAGCCATATTCTCCTTCTTCTGCTCGTTCTCGTCGTCCTCTTCGGAGCTAAGCGACTTCCTGACTCAGCTCGATCACTTGGCAAGTCAATGCGCATCTTCAAGGGCGAGATGAAAGAGATGAAGGAAGAATCAAAGGATCCTGATAAAGGATCAGCTGAAAAGTAATTTCTATGGCGGCCACCTCCGGCGGTCGTATGCCGCTCTTAGAACATTTTCGAGAACTACGTAATCGAGTAGTTAAATCTGCAATCGTCATCATTCTTGGCGCAATAGTTGGTTGGATTTTCTATAACCCCATCATCACCAAGCTTGCCGAGCCAGTCTGTGATCTTCGCGCTGCGCAGGAGAACGGAGCTGCCAGTTGTGGCTCCCTCTATATCAACGGCGTTCTAGGGCCCCTGAATCTGCAAATTAAGGTCGCAATCTTGAGCGGCATCATTATTACCGCGCCTTTATGGCTCTTTCAACTCTGGGCATTTATCGCGCCAGCTTTGCATCGTAAAGAGAAGCGCAACTCGATTCTCTTCTTCATTGCTGCAACACCGTTTTTTGCTATCGGCGCCTACCTCGGTTACACAATTCTTCCGGTTGCAGTCAAAGTTTTGTTCGGATTCACGCCAACATCTCTTGCCAACTTGGTGAAGTTTGATGACTATTTAGATTTCGTTCTTCGCGTCATCCTCCTCTTTGGTATTGCATTTGAGTTGCCAGTCTTTCTCGTCACATTCAACTTGATTGGTTTTCTTTCGGGAGTTGCCATACTCAAGCCCTGGCGCATTTGGGTCTTTGGAATCTGTCTCTTTGTCGCAGGATTTACTCCAAGCGCTGATCCACTTTCCATGTTAGCTCTGGCAATTCCTTTGATTGCGCTCTACTTACTTGCCGGAGGATTTGCTCTCCTTAATGATCGACGCAGGGATCGAAAAGCACAGACCAATCTCATGTCTGAAAGCCTCTAATGTGGGCGATTGCGATCAATCCAACCTCTGGTCACGGTAAAGGGGTAACTGTTGGTCAATCTGTCATTGAGTACTTTGATCGACATAGTTTGGCCTACCAAGTCTTCTCTGGATCTAGCGCAGATCAATTACGCAAGGAACTCGAATCGCATCTCGATACACATACTTGCGAAGGGATAATCAGTGTTGGGGGCGATGGCTTAGCACATCTGGTTTTACAAGTGGCCGTTCCGCGTCATATACCTTTTGCAGTAATGCCAGCAGGCACTGGTAATGACATTGTGCGCACACTCGGTTGGTCACTTGATGAGATCGAAAGTTATCTGGATCGTGTAACAACGGTTCCTGCATCACCAATTGACTTAGGGAATGTCGATTCTGAATGGTTTGCAGCAATTCTTTCAACGGGATTTGACTCAGTAGTTAACGAACGGGCTAACAAGCTTGCATGGCCGAAAGGACCCCAGCGCTATAACGTTGCTATTGCAATGGAGCTTCCGCAGTTCAAGCCTCTCGAGTATGAAATTACTGTTGATACACACTCCTTCACAACGAAGGCGATGCTGATTGCCATCGGTAATGGACGCTCGTATGGGGGAGGGATGTATGTATGCCCTCAGGCGCAGATGAACGATGGTCTCTTCGATGTCATGATCCTCGAACCAGTCTCCAAAATTGAATTCCTGAAGGTATTTCCGAAGGTGTATTCGGGATCTCACATTACCCATCCACAAGTAAAAATGTTCCGCACTCAAAAAATTTCCATAGTTGCAGATGCGATTGCATACGCAGATGGAGAGCGCATTGGCCCAGCCCCAATTTCGGCTGAATGTGTATCGAATGCAGGATTGACGTGGGCGCTATGACGACCCCAGCTGAACGTTTTGTCGCTGCAAAAAAGCGTGGACAACATCCATTAACTATTGAGTTTATAGAACAATTTGACTTTGGTTTCGATGACTTTCAAATCTTGGCCTGTCAGGCAGTTGAAGATGGCAAAGGTGTCCTTGTTGCTGCTCCAACGGGTGCCGGAAAGACCGTTGTTGGTGAATTCGCCGCCTTTAGCGCCCTTGCTCAAGGAAAGAAGTGTTTCTATACAACCCCGATTAAGGCGCTCTCAAATCAGAAATTTCAAGAGTTTGTAGATCGCTTCGGTGAAGATCGAGTAGGGCTCTTAACTGGAGATACCAATATTAATTCCGAGGCTGATGTGCTGGTAATGACTACCGAGGTTCTGCGCAATATGTTGTATGCGAACTCCAGCACCCTGAAGAATCTTGGCTCTGTCGTTATGGATGAAGTTCACTATCTTGCCGATAAATCTAGAGGCGCAGTTTGGGAAGAAGTTCTCATCCACCTCATGGAGAGCGTTCAAGTCATCTCACTTTCAGCCACCGTTTCCAATGCCGAAGAATTCGGTGATTGGTTGGGGGAAGTTAGAGGTTCAACTGAAGTAATTGTTTCTGAAGTGCGACCTATTCCGCTGTATCAGCACGTACTTATAGGTGACCGACTCGTTGATCTCTTTCGCGAACAAGGCCGAATCAACCCTGAAATCCTGGGACTCGAGCGTGAAGCACTCCGACAGGTTCGCACCCCGAGACATCGCCGAGAGCGATTTGGTGAGGGTGATTCTAGATTGACTCGACCTGACATCATTGAGAAGTTACAACGCGAGAATCTTCTTCCAGCTATCACTTTTATCTTTTCTCGCGCCGGATGCGATGCGGCTGTGAAGCAATGTTTGGCTGCAGGGCTAAAGTTAACTACAACGGAGGAACGCGTTGAGATTGCAGCAACTGCTTCCAAATACACACAAAATCTTGCCGAAGAAGATCTAGAAATTCTTGGTTATCGTGACTGGCTTATTGCACTTGAGCGGGGAGTTGCTGCTCACCATGCAGGTCTATTGCCTAGCTTTAAAGGCGCTGTCGAGGATCTCTTTAAACGTGGACTTGTGAAAGCAGTCTTTGCAACAGAAACTCTTGCACTCGGTATCAACATGCCGGCGCGCACAGTAGTTCTTGAAAAGCTCACCAAATGGAATGGTGAAGCTCATGTCTCCATCACTCCGGGGGAGTATACCCAATTAACTGGTCGTGCAGGCCGTCGTGGAATCGATATTGAAGGAAATGCTGTTGTGCAATGGTCTCCGACAGTTGATTCAGCAACCGCAGCTGGTCTTGCATCGACTCGTACCTATCCACTCCGTTCCTCATTTACTCCGACCTATAACATGTCGATCAACCTCATAGCTCGCTTTGGGCGAGAGAGAGCACACGGAAGCCTTGAATCTTCCTTTGCTCAATTCCAGGCAGATCGCGCAGTCGTTGGACTTGTAAGACAGATTAAGAAGAATAATTCCGCAGCAGCCGAACTTACAGATTCGGCGCAATGTCACCTGGGTGACTTCAGCGATTACTCCCGTATGCGAATCGATATTAAAGAGATGGAACGATTGCTCAGTAAACGAGATGGTCGTCGCGGCATAGATCAACGACAGAGAGTAAAGCTTGAAAATGAATTAGATGGGATGCGTCGAGCACTTCGCCAGCATCCATGCCATGCGTGTAATGATCGTGAAACTCACGCACGTTTTGCTGAGAAAGCTGACCGCCTCAATCGTGAATCTGATGGTTTACGCGGTCGGGTTGAAAATCGCACTCACGTTATTGCCAAGACCTTTGATCGCATCTGTGACGTTCTCACACATCTTGGCTATATCGAAGGAGAGAAGCCACTTGCACAAGGCAAAATTCTTGCAAAGATATTTGCAGAATCTGATCTCTTGCTCACAGAATCAATTCGTAGAGGAGTCTTCGATTCACTGACTCCACCAGAACTGCTATCAGTTGCATCTGCGATGATTTATCAGGGAAGAAGTTCTGAAGCCTATGCCCCCAAGATGCCCAATGACAATGTCGCTAACGCTCTCGTTGCAGTGTCAAAGATTTGGATTGAGCTGGAAGCAATCGAGAATCAATTTGATGTGAAGACTCAACGCGAGCCTGATTTCGGATTCTGTTACGCAGCATTCCGATGGGCAAACGGTCACTCCTTAAGTAGCGTTCTTAAAGGAACAGATATGACTGTGGGAGATTTCGTTCGAAGCATTAAGCAACTCATTGACCTTCTTACTCAGATTGGTGGCGCAGCTGAGGAGCTACGGCCTGCTTGTCGCGATGGGATTAAGCGCTTGGACAGAGGCGTCATTTCATATATGTTGGGCGATCTATGACACTGATGCTTTTAGATAGCGCATCTCTTTGGTATCGCGCCTATTACGGAATGCCAGACACGCTTCTCTCACCCTCTGGCATGCCAGTGAATGCAATTCGCGGTTATCTCGATATGACTGCGCGCCTTATAGGGATGTATTCACCTAACAGAATCGTTGCCTGCATCGAAGGAGATTGGCGCCCAAGTTGGCGCGTAGATATCTTCCCGGATTACAAAGCTAATCGCCTTGAAGATGAGAGCGATGAAGAGGAAGAGCCAGAGACTCTCACTCCGCAAATACCCGTTCTACTTGATCTCCTTGATGCATTCGGAATTCCGATGCTTGGAGTAGATGACTACGAAGCCGATGATGTCATGGCAACCTTTGCAGTGAAGGAGAAGGGGCCAATCCGCATTGTGACGGGGGATAGGGACCTCTTCCAACTTGTTGACGATAAGCGCGATGTAAAAGTTGTCTACCTTGCCCGTGGACTGTCCCAACATGATTTAGTTGATATCAAATGGGTTTCTGAAAAGTATGGAATCCCGGGGGATAGGTATGCACTCTTTGCGATGTTCCGCGGTGATCCATCTGATGGACTTCCAGGTGTTCGAGGAATTGGCGAGAAGGGGGCAGCCCTCATCGCCAATCACTTTGCAACCGTGGATGAAGCACTCAAAGGTGCACGAGATGAACATGAAGCTCTCACAAAATCTCTTGCGAAGAAGATCATCGATGGGGCTGATTACCTCAAGATTGCACCGACCTTGGTGCATTGCGCCAAAGATGTAGCCATCCCGCAGATGGATATAGCTATGCCTAAGAGACCTGAGGATTTATCTCATATCTATCAGATGAAGGATGAATATGGCCTAGGGGCAAGCGTTGATAGATTAATATCAGCGTTAGGTTGGTAGAAGGGGATTGTGATGAAACCGGTAATACTTATTCCTACCTACAATGAATCTGTTGCAATCGTTGAACTTCTCAACTCATTATCGACTTTACATAATTCACGGGATTTCGATGTTGTAGTACTTGATGATAATTCCCCCGATAAGACAGCAGATATTGTCGATTCTATGAATCTTCCTTGGGTCAGTGTTTTGCGTCGACCAGCTAAAGCAGGACTCGGTGCCGCATATCGAGCAGGTTTTGCGCATGTTCTACCGATGAATAAGTACTCAATGATTGTCACAATGGATGCAGATGGTTCCCATCGCGTTGCAGATCTTCCTTCAATGTTGGATGCCACAGACGCACCTGTCTCGATCACCTTGGGAACTCGTTGGATGCCTTGTGGTTCCGTAGTGAATTGGCCAAAAAGTAGACAATTGCTATCTAAATCTGGCACTAAATATGCACGTATTGCACTCGGAATACCGCTTAATGATTTAACGGGTGGATTTAGGGTCTATAGCTCCCAATTACTAGAAAGATTAAACCTCGGTGATATGACTGCAACCGGATATTGTTTTCAAATCGAAATGGCTATGGCTGCAGAACTTGCTGGTGCAACAATGGTTGAAGTTCCTATTACCTTTGTCGAACGCATCAACGGAGTATCGAAGATGAGCCGAGCGATCGTTATTGAAGCTCTGTGGCAGACAACTCTGTGGGGACTTGCTAGACGCTTACGGCCTAACGCCGATAAGTTACATTATGTAAAGTAAATGAAATCAGGCTAGGCGAAGGCCTCCACCGGTGGGCAGGAGCAGACGAGGTTCCTATCCCCATATGCCCCATCGATACGCCCTGTAGTCGGCCAATACTTACCCTTCATGCCGATTAATTCACCTGGAATAAGGCCTGTCAGAGTCGCTGGGAAGGCTGCGCGCTCACGTGGGTAACTTCTCTCCCAGTTACTCGATGCAATCGTGCCAATGGTGTGGGGTGCATGGCGAAGAGCTGAATCCTCCACCGAAATCTTGCCATCGGTTATTTCAGAGATCTCATAGCGAATAGCAATCATCGCATCGATGAAGCGATTCATCTCAAGAATGTCCTCTGACTCAGTTGGTTCAATCATGAGGGTGCCAGAGACTGGGAAAGACATCGTTGGTGCATGGAAACCAAAGTCCATCAATCTCTTTGCGATGTCATCGACTGTGACACCAGATTCCTTGGTTATCTCACGAACATCGAGGATACATTCGTGAGCAACAAGGCCCCTATTCCCTGTATAGAGAATTGGATAGGAATCTTTAAGGCGATGGGCCATGTAATTAGCGTTGAGGATGGCTACCTCGGTTGCATGAGTGAGTCCCTCTCCCCCCATCAAGCGAATATATGCCCATGAAATCGGCAGGATACTTGCAGAACCAAAGGGGGCTGCTGAAATTGGACCAGGTCCTGTTGCAGGTCCTGCCAAAGTATCGAGTGGATGATTCGGCAGGAATGGTGCTAAATGAGCCTTGGCAATCACTGGACCAACGCCCGGTCCCCCACCACCGTGAGGAATGCAGAATGTTTTATGTAAATTCAGGTGAGAAACGTCTGCGCCAAACTTTCCAGGTTGAGCTGTGCCAACAAGTGCGTTGAGATTTGCACCATCAACATAAACCTGTCCACCTGCATCATGGACGAGTGCACATATCTCAGAGATCGCTGATTCAAAGACGCCATGCGTTGATGGATAGGTAACCATGAGCGCGGCAAGAGTATTGCCGTGATCTGAAATCTTTGCTTTCAGATCATCAAGGCTCACATTGCCCGCTTCATCACATTCGATGACGACCACCTTCATTCCAGCCATGACAGCACTTGCTGCATTGGTGCCGTGAGCACTCGATGGAATAAGACAGATATTGCGCGATGCATCACCACGTGAATCGTGATAATTGCGGATGGCAAGAAGGCCTGCGAATTCGCCTTGGCTCCCCGCATTAGGTTGCAGTGACACTGCGTCATAGCCAGTGATTTCAACCAGCCACTTGGAAAGTTGATGGATCAGAAGGCGTGATCCCTGGGTCTGATCAGCAGGTGCAAAGGGGTGAAGGGATGCAAACTCTGGCCATGTCACAGCCTCCATCTCAGTGGTTGCGTTGAGTTTCATCGTGCAGGACCCGAGAGGAATCATGGTGCGATCGAGTGCTAGATCGCGATCTGCCAATGTGCGCAGGTATCGCAACATAGAGGTTTCAGAGAAGTAGGTGTTAAAGACTGGGTGTTGCAAGAATGTTGAGGTCCGCTTCAGCGCTGTTGCGATGCCACTCCCCTGCGCAGGTGAGACCTTGACTCCGAAAATTGAAGCGATAGATGCAAATATGGAATCAGTAATCGTTTCATCGAGGGAGATTCGAACATGATTTACGTCCACAACACCCAAATTAATCTTGAGCGCTTTCGCCTTCGCATGCGTTGCTGAAGCATCTGCAACCTTGATGGTGAGAGTGTCGAAGTAGCTCTTATTCTCGGTGTCGACAACGCAAGCCAACTGCGCTGCATAATTATGAATTCGCTCTGCGATGCGAGTTAGTCCTGCAGGTCCATGCCACATCGCATAGAAGGCACTCATGTTTGCAAGGAGAACCTGCGCCGTACAAATATTACTTGTCGCCTTATCGCGACGAATATGCTGCTCGCGAGTTTGTAGCGCTAAGCGAAATGCTGGATTTCCATGAGCATCAACGCTCTGCCCAACAAGTCGTCCAGGAAGGGAGCGTTCAAGTCCTGTGCGCACAGCCATAAAGCCAGCATGTGGTCCACCAAATCCCATCGGAACACCGAAACGTTGAGCAGATCCCACAGCAATATCTGCACCCCACTCCCCTGGTGCTTTCAGAAGTGTAAGTGCAAGAAGATCAGTGGCAGCGATAACCAGGGCGCCTGCATCATGTGCCGCATCTGCAACCTTGGAATAATCAACAATCGCACCGGTTGTGTCAGGATATTGAACAAGTAAACCAAAGTAGGAAGTGCCAGCTGGAATAGATAGTGAATCCACTTCTAGAACAGTTATTCCAAGGGGCTTTGCACGCGTTGCAACTACCGCCTTGGTTTGTGCGTGAACACCCTTATCAATCAGGAAGACTGCATCATCTTCAACCTTTGAACTACGACGAGCAAGTGTCATAGCCTCAGCGGCTGCCGTTCCTTCATCCAACATCGATGCATTGGAAAGTGCCAGCGCTGTCATATCGCAGATCACTGTTTGGAATGCAAAGAGTGCTTCAAGGCGACCTTGTGAAATTTCGGGTTGATATGGTGTGTATGCGGTATACCAGGCGGGATTTTCTAGAACATTTCGCTTGATGACAGGCGGTGTAATCGTTCCGTAGTAGCCACTACCAATCAAAGATGTGAAGACTTGATTTTGGGATGCGATCTGGCGAAGTTCGGCGATGACATCGACTTCACTCCTCGGGCCATCGAGCACATCTTTCAGTTGCTTTGCAATATGAATATTTTCGGGAACTACATCTGCAATAAACTTCTTAATATCGGAGTAACCCAAGACGCCGAGCATCTGGGCTTCATCTGATGCCGATGGACCAATATGGCGATCTTCGAAGTCCTGATAGTTACTCAACGAACCACTCCCCTGCCCATTGCGCATTGAGCGCACGCTAGGAGAGAAATATAGAAGGGTTAGGCGCCTTTCGCCTTTCGACGGAGAGAGAGTTCATCGTTATTTTCCCCACCGACAGCCTCGCCGTTAACTTCACCTTGTAGCGTGGCAAGTGAGCCCTCAACTTCATGCCAAACCTTGCCGACAGCAATGCCGAAGACTCCTTGGCCACCTGCAAGAAGGTCAATAATTTCATCCGGGCTTGCGCACTCATAGATCGATGCGCCATCGCTCATCAAAGTAATGCGCTCGAGTTCAGTCACACCGCGACTGCGAAGATGATTCACAGCTGTGCGAATATTTTGCAGTGAAACACCCGCATCGAGAAGTCGCTTTACAATCTTCAGAACCAGAATGTCGCGGAAACCGTAGAGGCGCGCACTTCCAGAACCTGTTGCTGTGCGAATCGATGGCTCCACTAATCCAGTACGTGCCCAATAATCTAATTGACGATAAGAAATTCCGGCAGCGGAGCATGCAGTAGCGCCGCGATATCCAATTTCAAATTCTTGATCTGTCACGAGAGGGGGCTCGCTTTCACGTAGTGGGGTTGGGTAAAGGCTACGCCTGCAAGGGGTAGAAATGAGAGAGCGACACGAACCTAACCTCTACTTGAGGTTCAGACTTTCACGCTCTATCCAGCGAAATCCTCGGGGTTGATCCCATCCAGAAACTCGCGGAAAGCCTCTAGCTCCTGGTCCCCTGCCGCCGACACATCATTGGCAATCTGCTCAGGAATATCGATTCCCACCTCATCAAGGAGTTCACTACTGACCATGATGTTGCTCTTGGTGCGAAGGGCTACTGCAATTGCATCCGATGGTCGCACTGAGAGCGGTTCTATCGCCCCTTCACCATTTCGCAGAAGAAGGTCGGCATAGAAGACCCCATCTTTAATGGAGGTGATGTGGACACTTGTCAAAGTTATGTCTACTCGCTCCAAGAGATCGCGAATCAGATCATGGGTCAGTGGTCGTTGAGCTTCAAGACCCTGCTGAGCAAATGCGATGGATGTCGCCTCAACTGCTCCTACCCAGATGGGTAGAAAGCGCGTGCCCTCAATCTCTTTGAGAAGGACTATCGGTTGGTTGGAGGGCATCTCAATGCGAACGCCGACTACCTCTACTTGGACCAACACGGGTAACTACCTAGGATTTCAATTAACGAGGACGGTGTAATCCGCCGCGAACAAGAGCTGCATGAAGGCGCACAGACAGCGATGCAATCTCTTTCTGAACTTCCTCGGCGCGAGCCTTTGCTTCACTGCTCTTCTGTCGCGTAAACGGCGTGATCACTTGTTCAATCAGACCAATCTCACGATCTGCAGCCGACTTAAAGGAGCGCAAGTGGCGCGGTTCAATTCCAAAACCTGCCATCTCTGCAACTGCCTTTGCAACAGCGAGTGCGTCACCGTCATAGTGGCGACCGCGGATTGTAATAAGGCCATAAGACTCAAGTTCAACAAGTTGTCCATCTTCAAGCTTCGATGCCTTCAGAAGCTCTTCGCGAGATAGACGCATCTCTGACTGCTCGGCAAAGGCAGCAGGGGCGAACTCTCCATCGATCGTGGCAAGGCCCAGTGTGGGACGAGGAGTAGGCACTCCCCCTTGAGCTGCAGGCTGCAGACCACGATCTAATGCATCGAGATTTTCCTTAATGACCTTCAGTGGCAAGTACTGATCGCGCTGAGCAAGAAGCACATAGCGAAGTCGATCTAAATCTGTCGTTGTAAATTTGCGATATCCCGAAGGTGTGCGCTGAGGTTCGATTAGTCCTTCTGATTCAAGGAAGCGAATTTTAGAGATCGTGATATCTGCGAAGTCTCCACGCAATTTGGTCAGAACCTCTCCGATACTTAAATATGCCCGTGCTGGAACGCTCAACTTAATTCTCCCCCGTGAGTGTGCTGCCTATAAAGAGCAGATGGAATTTTCCAATTTGTATTGCATCCCCTGAGATCAAAACCTTCTCAGTAACGGATTCATTGTTGACGTAAGAACCATTCAAACTGCCTAAATCTTTGAAAGTAAAACGCTTTCCCACCTTTTCAATCGATGCGTGTTTGCGAGAAACAGTGACATCATCGAGAAAGATCGAACTATCCGTTGCGCGCCCTATGGCAACGCCATCAGATGAGACGAGAAAACGCGCTCCCTTTTGAGCTCCACGATGGATGATTACCATTGCAGAGTTTCCATCACCTGCGAGCACACCTTCAATAACACTGCGCTCTTCAGATGAGGCTTGAGAGATGAGTTCATCGACGAGATCGGCTGGGGAATTGCCGACTACTGAACGAAGGCCGAGGTGAAGGGTGCTGGTGAGTTCGCGATCTGCATCAACTGCTGCCATGAGACTCTCCCTCACACTTATATATTCGCCCTCGACTTTGGACGTCAACTTAAGGGTGACACTAGAGAGTTAGAAAAGATAAATCAAGCCGAGATTTAGGCTGTAATTGCGCCATATTCCGCAGCTGAGAGCAGTCCAGCCGGTTCAGATGGGACCTCAATCTCAACTAGCCACCCTGCGCCATAGGGATCTGAGTTAATCAACTCTGGTGCATTGACCAGCTCATCATTGATTCCAACGACGGTCCCGGTAACAGGTGCGAAAATTTCTGAGACGCTCTTTGTCGATTCAACCTCGCCGCAGACTTTATCTGCAACAACTGATTCACCCATCTTCGGCATCTGCACATAAACAATGTCACCGAGTGCGCCTTGGGCGTAGTCAGTAATTCCCATACGAATGCGAAGCGGCTTCGCAGTTGCAGCGACCCACTCGTGCTCTTTTGTGTACTGAAGATCTGCTGGGATATTCGACATTGCGCTCCTACTAGCCCTCGATGATGTGTGGTCGAACTGTAATGGTCTTTACCGCGGTTCGGAAATATCCAACCGCCGTGCCCACATAAAGCGAAACTCCCCAGATGGCAAAGGCCCACCCGAAGATGAAGGCTCCATTTCCGTACCAAGTATCACTTAAGGCAAGGAGTAGGAAAGGGAATGCATAGAGAAGATTGAAAGTTGCAGCTTTGCCGAGATAAGTCACTTTGAGTGGTGCGAATCCTTTGAGTTGAAGAACCAAGGCAACCCCAGCCATCACCACATCACGTGCGACCAAGATGGCAATCAGCCAGAGTGGAATCGCATCTCTAATGTAGAGGACGACGAGGACGGCTGCGATATAGAGGCGATCAATGGTCGGATCTGCGATCTCGCCAAACTTTGATTCTTGATTGAGCGCTCGGGCTAACTTGCCATCGAAGTAATCGGTGGCTCCCCCAATAGCTAATACAAGGATTGCCCAACCATCGGCCTGCTTACTCAGGGCCAGATAGATGAAGAGCGGAATACCGAGAAAACGCAAGAATGTGAGTGCGTTAGGAATCGTTAGCACTTACTGCTCCTTATCTCGTTCCTTCACGCGAATAGCCACTTGAACGGGAGTTCCAGGGAATTTGAACTCTTCACGCAGGCGACGTTCGATAAATCTACGATATGAGGCTTCAATCCAGCCGGATGAGAAGACAACGAATTTCGGTGGCGCAATGCCAGCTTGTGTTGCGTAGTACACGCGAGGTTGCTTGCCTCCACGAACAGGTGGCGGAGTCGCACCAATGAGTGCGCCCAAGAATGAGTTGAGTTTGGAGGTGGGAACACGACGTTCCCACGAATCAATTGAAGTGCGAAGGGCAGGAGCTAGACGATCACGGTGCCAGCCTGTCTTGGCTGCGACATTAACAATCTGCGCCCACTCCACCTGATCTAGATGGCGCTCGACCTCTTTATCCAATTGGGTGCGGCGATCTTCATCAACCAAATCCCACTTATTCATCACAATCACCATGGCTTTACCGGCTTCTTCAACCATCGTGATGATGCGCAAATCTTGTTCTGAAATAGGCACGGAGGCATCCAGAACAACGACTGCGCATTCGCAGCGCTCGAGCGCAGTTTGTGTTCGAAGGGTTGCGTAATAGTCGGTGCCACTTGCCTGGTTGGCGCGCTTTTTGAGCCCTGCAGTATCTACGAATCGCCAGATACTTCCACCAAATTCAATCAGTTCGTCAATGGGATCGCGCGTTGTTCCTGCAACATCATCAACGATGGAACGGCTCTCACCAGCCAGTGCGTTGAACAAACTTGATTTACCAACGTTAGGACGGCCAATGAGTGCAATCCGACGATAACCGTCTTGCACCTGAGCTGCGCCAACTTCAGGCATCTCTTTCACAATTGCATCAAGTAAATCACCGCTGCCGCGACCGTGAAGGGCTGAGACAAAGTGCGGCTGCCCTAATCCAATATTCCAGAGCGCATGTGCATCTGATTCATCATTATCGCCATCGACTTTATTGGCAACAAGAATCGTTGGCTTCTTCGCTTTACGAAGCTCTTGCACCAAAATGTCATCTTCATCGAGAGCCCCAACCTGTGCATCAACGACGAAACAGAGAACATCTGCCTCATCCATTGCAAGTTCAGCACTTGCACTGACTTGCACAGAAATTCCATCAGGTTTTGATTCCCAACCGCCAGTATCCATGATGATGAAACGTCGTCCGCCCCATTCACATTCATATTGAACGCGATCACGTGTAACACCCGGGGTGTCTTCAACGATTGCTTCACGTCGACCAATGAATCTATTGATCAAAGTTGATTTACCCACGTTTGGTCGTCCCAAGATTGCAACAATCGGAAGACCCAAGAGAGAACGTTGCGATAGAAGTTCCCAGATTCGATCTGCTGTCTCTTCAAGGTTAAGTTCTGTTGAATCGATATGGACAGCATCCTGTGCCATCGCAAGTGGTGAAACGGTGCGCGTTGAATCAATCTCATCGCGGGCAGCAAGTGATTGCGCCACAGCCTCTGCCCCATGTGATTGATCTGCAAGTTCTGCATCGCGTCTATTGGCACGTGCTGAAATATCAGCTGTGAGATAGATCTTCAGGGCTGCATCAGGGCAGACAACGGTTCCAATATCGCGTCCTTCAACAACAATTCCGCGATCTGCCTTCTTAATGATCGAACGTTGCAACGTTAAGAGTTCTGCCCGAACCTCAGGAAGAGCACTGATCACAGATACTTTCTCAGTCACTTCATAAGAGCGAATCTCTTTTGAAATGTCTTTGCCATTAAGAAATACCTTGGCATTTCTAGGATCTGAAACAAATGTGATCGGTGAATCAATTACAGCCGCGATAATGTCTTTTGGATTTTCACTCTTTATCGATAAAGCAAGAAAAGTGATGGCGCGATAGAGCGCACCTGTATCTAAATAATTCCATCCTGCGCGGATAGCAATTGCTTTAGATGTGCTGGATTTGCCAGAGCCACTGGGGCCATCTAGCGCGACAACAATCATTTTCACAGCCCATCTTTAGTTGGTTAATTCTATTGTGTAATCACTGCTGTGATTACCTATGAGCGGGGTGAGTGAACACTCCAACCATTGCTCTTTAAGTGTTCTGCAAGCGTCACGGCATCTGCCTTCGATAACGCCAAGGTGATTAGTCCAGTGGATTGTCCAGGGCTATGTTCAATCGTGAGATCTTCAACGTTCACAGATGCATCAGCGCACTCATCAAAGAGAGCTGCTAATTGACCTGGCTTATCTTCAATAACGATAGGAAGGTAGGTGTATTCACGTGCTTTACCGCCGTGCTTACCGGGAATACGTGCGCGCCCCTTCTGACCAGCTTCGATAAAATCGCTCACCGCTGCTTCATCATCCAGAGACGCAATCAGCGCGGTGAGATCACTCTGTAGAGATTTCAGTAGCGGGCTCAAGGCCTTGCTATTTGCTGTAATGATTTCTCTCCACAGCTTGGAGTCAGATCCTGCAATGCGTGTCGTATCTCGAAGACCGGCTCCAGCTAAATCCAGCCAACCCTCCTCTGCCCCACTGAGTTGCTTGGCAAGAAGAGATGCCACCAGCTGCGGCAGATGTGAAACCAGAGCGACCGCCTTGTCATGAGAGGCTGAATCGAGATCTATCTGATGGGCACCCAAGCACTCGATGAGTTCAACCCCAGCTGCTACGACCTCTGCATCGACGCCTTGGGCATCGATAATCCATGGACGGCCTTGGAAGAGATCGGCTCGAGCGGACTCAGCACCCCCGACCTCACGTCCTGCCATGGGATGGGTTGGGAGAAAACGTTTCGAATCAAGCTTCGATGTTGATACCTCGACCTTAACTTTAGACTTAACAGAGCCAATATCTATAAATCCAGCCTTTGGATTGGCGAGGAATTCTGAATCAAGGACAGAGTTGAGAGCTCCTATCGGGGTTGCGAAGATAACCAGGTCGATCGGGGCAGAAGATGGGCTCTTAATCAGATCTTGGGCCAACCCTGCAGCACGAGCATCTGAATCACTCATGGTGACGCCTACGCCTTTGAGGGCCAAACCGAGTCCAATCGAGGTGCCGATTAAGCCTGCTCCAACAATCTTTACGTGGGAAAGGGTCATGAGATGCGCCTACTGAGCGATATCTCGACGAAGGGCCTTAGCTCCGTGAAGATAGATATGGGCTATTTTGCTCTTGGAGAGATCGGTATCAACGTGCGCCATTACGCGCACCGTGCGAGGCAGCGCTCCAGGAACATCAATTTCAACTGAACAGATGAGCGGGGTATTTTCAAAGCCTAGGGAGCGAGCTGCCCCTGCCGGGAAGGTCGCATTCAAATCTGGGCTAGAGGTGAAAAGGACTGAAATGACATCCTCAGGGGTCAGAGAGTTCACCGAGAGAATCTCAAGGATGAGCTCCTGGGTGGCAGCAGTTATCGCCTCGGCTGTATTGGCCTCAACCTGGGTAGCCCCGCGTATAGCTCGTACTGACATTGTGCAATCGTACCCTTCTGCTTCACATCTCGGTTCTATATATTTAGCGTTTTGACGACATATCTCTAAGACTGCTTCTTGCTTCTGCGAAACCTCAAATATCAATCAGTTTTAGAACTGATGATCCATTCAAATTCCGAATTATCGATAAAACGGTAATAACTGACCTCATTTATGCTCAGTAATGTCGATAAACCTCTAATATTCATTCTCAGGATTGTCGTATAGATTTATAGATAAAACTACATATCTATCCAATAGCGATTTATGCTTTTATATCTAAAGCCTTTTGCAGGCTTATCAATTCAGAGCTATTGAGATCTCGCCATCGTCCCTCTGGTGTCTCCCCCAAAGAGATGGGTCCAAAGTTGGTACGGATCAGGCGAAGGACATCGACGCCCACTGCCTCCATGAGTCGGCGGATGATGTGATATCTGCCTTCATGGATTGTGACTTCAATCCACTGAGGTGAGAGGTGCTTAAAGTTTAGAACTCGGCCCATACCATCCTCAAGTTCAATCCCCTTCAAGAGGACCTTATCGACTCCGACAGGCAGCTTCCCGTCGAATTCGATGATGTAAGTCTTCTCAAGTCCAAAGGATGGGTGGGTAGCTCTAAAGGTGAGATCGCCATCATTGGTGAGCAGAATCAGCCCTTCAGAGTCCTTATCCAGGCGTCCCACGTGGAAGAGTCGCTCAGTTCGCAGGTCAATAAAGTCTGCAAGTGAAGGACGACCTTCTGGGTCGAACATCGTTGACAAAACACCTTTAGGCTTATGAAGTACTAAATAAGTCTTAGACAAAGAACGCACAATTGTCTCGCCATCTACCGCGACCTTAACCTTTTGGGGGTCAAACTTAGCTCCGAGCTCGCGAACCTGATGTCCATCGATGGTGACGCGACCATCCATGATGAGTTCATCCGCCCCTCGGCGTGAGGTGATTCCAGCGTCGGCGATGATCTTATTGAGGCGCATTTCGGCCATGTGGCTATCCATTCTCGACAGTCAACTCCCCCGACTAGTGCGGAGGGCTTAGGCGAGAAGTGTAGGGCGTTACTTAGTCAGTAAGCGAATCGAGGATCTCATCCAGACCATCGATATCCGGCAGGTGAGGAGCAAGAGGTGGCAGATCCCTCAAGGAGTTCAAGCCAAGGCGCTCCAGGAAGTAGCTGGTGGTCTTATAGAGGATCGCACCGGTCTCATTCTCAACGCCATACTCCTCAACCAGGCCTCGGGTAATCAAGGTCTTCATCACAGCTTCAACATTGACCCCACGGATAGCTGAGACTCGGGCTCTGGATACTGGTTGCCGATAAGCGATAACGGCAAGGGTCTCAAGGGCTGCCTGAGTCAGGCGGTTCTGTTGGCCATCAAGGACGAACTTCTCGACCACTGCGCTGCAATCAGGATGGCTATAAAAACGCCATCCCCCATTAATCGCCTTCAGGCTAAAACCACGGTCTTCATAGCTTGGAACGAGCGCCTGGAGGGCATCGACAACCTGATCGACTGTTACCTGAAGGACTGAAGCGAGGGTGAGCTCAGTGACCGGCTCATCGACAACCATGAGAATTGCTTCGATGGAGCGAGCAAGAGTTGCCGGGTCAAATGCGTGGGATAACTGGGTATCTTCGACGACCTCTAAAGCTGGAGTCTCGACCTCTGGATTAGACATTTTCTTCCTCTTCTGTCTCATTTTCGGCAGCAATAGCAGCGACTGGCTCGCCATCTTCTAGCAAAAACGGGAGATCAAACTCATCGGTGGCTGAAATCTCGCCCTCATCGGAGCCCACCCAGCTGATTTGGAGCTCACCTAAAGCCATGACCTGCTCAAATCGCAAGGCTCCTTGGCGATAGAGGTCCAGGAGAGCCAGGAATCGAGCCACCACTACCTGGGTTGACTCTGCCCCCTGAATCAGGTTGCGGAAAGACAGGGTCCGACCCTTACGAAGAACCTCAACGACCAGCTTGGACTCCTCAGCCACGCTCACAAGGGCGCTATGTAGGTGCTCAAGGGCAACCAGTGGTGGTGCTTTAGGCGTAAGGACGCGCTCAGCGATTGCGGCAAAGCGTGCAGGGCCAACGCCGATCAAGACTTCAGGCAAGAGCGCAGCCAGAGCTGGATCCAGGGCAACAACACGGGCGAATGATTTATCGGCTACCGCTATGGCATCCTGGAATGAGGCTGCGATCTCCTTAAAGGCTCGGTATTGCAGCAAGCGGGCAAAAAGGATATCCCTGGCTTCGAGCAGGGCAAGATCTTCTTCATCCTCGATCTCACCACTGGGTAATAGGCGGGCCGCTTTGAGGTCGAGCAAGGTGGCTGCGATAACGAGGAACTCTGTTGCTTGATCTAGGCGCCAGCCTTCACCGCTTGCCTCAAGGGCGCGGATAAAGGAGATGAACTCATCGGTGACCATGCTGAGTGAGACCTCAGTGATATCCATCTTGTGGCGGGAGATGAGCTGTAAGAGCAGGTCAAAGGGGCCATCAAAGTTATCAAGGTGGACGCTAAAGGCGCTCTCAGGAGCGATTGACTCTGCTTGCTCGGAGGTAATTTCCTCAGACGCGACGACACTTTCCACGAGCGAACCATACTTGTCTTACTTGCAGTTCGTCGCGCTTTACGCGTAGAGTCGCGACAACTGAAAAGAGGTTTCTCGCTTGAACGCTAAATCGACATTTGACGATGATGTGGCAACTACTGCCAACCTCCTTGGTAAGACTCCCAAGAATTTTCCCATTCCAGCTCCTATTACAGAGCATGGTGATGCAAAGGTCATCTCTATCTTCAACCAAAAGGGTGGAGTAGGTAAGACAACATCGACAATTAATTTAGGCGCTGCGCTCGCAGAACTCGGACGTCGCGTTCTCCTCGTTGACTTTGATCCACAAGGTGGCCTATCTCTTGGTCTTGGTGTGAATGCACATGCACTCCCCCTTGAGAACACTGTCTACTACGCACTCATGACACCGAATGCCAACATTGATGAAATTGTTTTGAAATCATCGGTTGCCAATCTTGATTTCCTACCCGCAAACCGCGACCTTGGAACAGCTGAGACAACACTCGGCTCTGAAATTGGTGGGCAGCAATACCTCAAGCGCGCTCTCGCTCGCTTGCGCTCTGAATACGATGTGATCTTGATCGATTGCCAGCCAACAATGGGTCAGCTCACTATTAACGCACTCGTTGCATCCGATGAAGTAATCGTTCCATTGCAATGCGAATACTTTGCTCTCCACGGCTTTATCGAGCTTAAAGGCAATATCGATAAGGTTCGAAGCTTCCTCAATCCAGAACTTAAATTGGTAGGCATTCTTGCAACTATGTATGAGCGCAAGACCCTACATAACCGTGAAGTTCTGACAGCGATCTTGGATAAGTATCCGGAGGATGTCTTTGAAACCATTATTGCTAAGACAATCCGTTTTGCTGAAACAACTGTTGCAGGAGAACCAATTACCGCTTATGCATCTTCATCTGGAGGTGCACAGTCCTACCGTCGCCTAGCACGCGAACTAATTGCCCGAGGAGGCGCACGATGACACGTAGAGCTAGCTTGCCAGGAGCGGATGAACTCTTCCGCGCAAACACACCAGCCCTTAGCGCGGTTCGCCAGGTTGCAGAACCAATTCAAACTTCAGCACCAGTCTCTGCTGTAACACAGAGTGCAACACCCAAGACAAAGAAGGGTGTTCGCACCATCTCTCGTCGCCGGGTAACTGCTGCAGAGAAATCTCCTTCAGGTCGCGAACTTCATGAAGAAAAAATAACTGTCTATCTATCATCCGATGAACTCTTTGATCTTGATCAAGCACGTTTGATGCTGCGCGGAGATTTAGGACTTGCTGTAGATCGCGGTCGTATCGTGCGCGAATCAATCGCTGTGATTATTGCTGACCTTGAAGCAAAGGGTGATCAAAGCATCCTTGCTCGTCGTCTTCGCGGTATCTAAGACTACTTCGCACGTGGGTGCGCGGTGCTATAGCTCTCGCGCACTTTATCGATAGTAATTAGGGTATAAATCTGCGTTGTTGTCACTGATGAATGTCCAAGCAGCTCCTGCACAACACGTATATCTGCTCCCCCATCAAGAAGATGAGTGGCATAGGAATGCCTAAATACGTGAGGTGAGACTCTGCCTTCTAATCCCGTAGCCCGTGCTGCATCGAGGACAATCTGCCATGCGCTCTGTCTTGAAAGTCGCTTACCTCGAGAATTTAAGAAAAGGGCTGCATCTGACTTCGAATTCTTTGCAGCAAGTGAGGGGCGAGTACGCGTGAAGTAATCTTCAAGGGCGGAGACAGCAAATTTGCCAAGTGGAACAAGTCTCTCCTTCGAGCCTTTACCTCGAAGCTTTAATACTGTGACATCGCCATCTGGGTTCTTTGATATCGAAATATCAGCGGCGTTCACACCAACAATCTCACTCACTCGGGCACCGGATGAGTAGAGAAGTTCCAGAATCGCAAAATCACGCAGGGAAATTGGATCTGACTCTCGTTTCACAGATTCAATTAATCTGGTTACCTCATCTACCGATAACGCTTTAGGAAGTTTGCGAGCAATCTTTGCGCTAACTATCTCAAGCGTTGGATTTAGAACATCAAATTCAAGGCTTGCATACTTATAGAAACCTTTAACGGCCGAAAGAGTTCTATTACTACTGGAAAGTGCCAGACCACGCGATTTCAGCGAGACTTCAAAGTCGGTGAGATCTTGAGGGGTAAGTTTTTCAAAGTCCTTGCGAGTGTTACCTAAAAATTCTTCAAACTTACCAAGGTCTCTTGCATAGGCAGCAACAGAGTTGCTAGAAAGACCGCGTTCAATCCGCAATTGATCAAGATATGTACTACGCGCTGCCTCGAACTTCATTGCACAACTGTAATTTAGTGTGCACCCTTGCGCGCAAGAGCTGCCGTAATAAGTCCCACAAAGAGTGGATGTGGACGCGTTGGGCGAGAACGAAGCTCAGGGTGAGCCTGTGTTCCCACATAATATGGATGAACCTCGCGAGGAAGTTCCACAAATTCAACAAGATCACGGTCTTTGAACATTCCAGAAAAGACAAGACCTGCTGCAGCAATCTGATCGCGATATTGATTATTGACTTCATAGCGATGGCGGTGACGTTCTGAAATCTCATTTGCTCCATAAACGCCAGCAACAATCGAACCTGGAGTTAGTGTTGCCTTATAAAGACCTAGGCGCATCGATCCCCCCATATCCCCACCACCTGCAACAATCTCTTTCTGATCATCCATCGTTGCAATCACATGTGTTCCGCTATCAGGCAAGAATTCAGCAGAGTTTGCATCCTTAATCCCAGCAAGATTCCGAGCTGCTTCAATGACCATACACTGCAGCCCTAAACAAAGTCCCAGTGTTGGAATCTTCTTCTCACGAGCAAATTTAAGTGCTCCAAGTTTTCCTTCAATGCCGCGAATACCAAAACCGCCAGGAACGCATATTGCATCAATATCTCCCAGAGCTTTCTTGGCGCCTTCTGGTGTATCGCACTCATCGCTGGGAACCCACACAATCTCAACCTTTGCTTCATTGGCAAAACCACCAGCACGCAGCGCTTCGCATACAGAGAGATAGGCATCAGGTAGATCAATGTATTTACCAACGAGTGCAACCTTCACATGGTGTTTGGGTGAGTGGACTTTCTTAAGCAGGTCATCCCACTCGCCCCACTGCACTTCATGGCCACCCAATGAAAGGCGACGGACGATATAGGAATCAAGTCCTTCGGTGAAAAGTACTTTAGGAATGTCATAGATGGATGGAGCATCAACTGCTGCAACTACTGCCTCAACATCAACGTCACACATCAAGGAAATCTTCTTCTTGATTCCTTCAGGAATCGGGCGATCGCAGCGAAGAACAACAGCATCAGGTGCAATACCAATACTGCGAAGGGCTGCAATGGAGTGCTGGGTTGGCTTCGTCTTAAGCTCCCCAGAAGGACCGATATATGGAACTAGTGAAATGTGAAGGTAGAAGACATTATCGCGACCTACTTCTTGGCGAAGTTGGCGGGCTGCTTCAAGAAATGGCTGTGATTCAATATCTCCAACCGTTCCACCAATTTCAGTGATAACAACATCCACATCTGCTGAATCATTGGCGAGCATGCGCTCTTTAATCTCATTGGTAATGTGCGGAATGACCTGAACAGTCTCACCTAAGTACTCACCACGACGCTCACGTGCAATAACGCGTGAATAGACCTGACCAGTTGTGACATTGGCAGATCCTGAAAGGTTGCGATCAAGGAAGCGTTCGTAGTGACCGATATCCAGATCGGTCTCAGCGCCATCATCGGTGACAAACACTTCACCGTGCTGGAATGGATTCATGGTGCCGGGATCAACGTTGAGATAGGGATCAAGCTTTTGCATCGTGACGCGGATACCGCGTGCCACAAGGAGGCGACCTAAGGATGATGCCGTGAGGCCTTTTCCAAGACTTGAGGCGACTCCGCCAGTTACAAAAATATGTTTGGTCACATGCGCTTGGCTCATGGAAGACCATCCTATCGCTTCTTGGGCGCTAGCCTCGCATCGCTAGGAGCTCGGCCGCGTGTTCTCGCGCACTCGATGACTGCTCAAGCCCTGCAAGCATGCGAGCAATCTCTTCCACGCGCTCAGATTGTCCAAGTTTGGCAACTCCTGACTGGACAACCGATCCATCACTGCTCTTCTTCACAACGAAATGTGTATCCGCCCAGGCAGCAACTTGAGGCAGGTGGGTCACAACAATGACTTGTGCGTTTTGTGCCAGAGCATGCAGACGCTTGCCCACTTCAATCGCAGCCTTGCCGCCCACACCAGCATCGACTTCATCGAAGATATATGTTCCAACAGGATGAGATTGTGCGATCACTACTTCAAGTCCCAACATGATGCGCGACATCTCGCCGCCACTTGCACCCTTACCAAGTCCAATCTTGGGACCATCTACCTGTCCTTGAATCTGCATCGCTATCTCATCACAGCCCAACTGAGTGAAGTCACTTTCTTTGAGCGCAGATGCGTAATCAGGAGAAGATACTTCGACAAAGAACTTCGTGTGTGGCATGGCAAGTGCTTGAATCTCTGTGGTTACAGATGTGGAAAGTGATGTAGCAGATTTAACGCGCGCAGCGCTCAAATTCTGCGCTGCCTCCAGCAATAACTTTTTGACCTGAGCTAGTTCTTTTTCAAGCTCTGCAATACGTTCATCGCCACCACGAAGGTCGGCAATTGATTCCTTTCCACTCTTAGCTTTCGCAGCAAGTGATACCAATTCATCATCAGCAGAACCAGCCCCACCCCATCGCTTAATGAAGAGGCTAAGTTCAGCCTTGCGACTTTGCAGATGATCAAGCTTCTCAGGATCTGCCTCTAACCGAGTTGCATAGGATGCTAAATCAGAGGATGCATCATCGAGAATAAAGAGAGATTCAGCCACACGTTCTGCGATCTCCTCAAGGCGTGAATCCTTACCTTTTGCAGCATCGAGAAATCGACGAGCAGAATGAAGAAGTGTGAGCGCACCTGACTCCTCTGAATCAAGTGCTCCAAGTGCTCCACTGGATGCAATACGAAGATCTTCAACGCTGGAAAGTCGCTTGATGTCATCTTCAACGGTGGATGCCTCATTGCGAACAGCCTTGAGCTTTGCCCAAGCCGCAAGGAATTCTTCCAACTCTGCAATCTCACCATCGCGCTTATTGGCAGATGCCTTCATCGCTTTGATGCGATCTTTGAGTTCTAGGTATTGACCATAGATATCTTGATAAGAATTAAGTGAAGTAGCGATTGCAACACCACCGAAGCGATCGAGTAACTCTCGCTGACGTGCAGGTTTTACAATTTGTGAGTTCGCAGATTGACCATGAATCTCAATCAACGGTTCTGTGACATCAGCGAGTGTTCCAGCAGGAACTGTGACTCCCCCACAGGAAGCTTTGCTCTTTCCATCGCTATTGACCGTGCGAGTGACGATCAGGGATGAACCATCAACTTCTGCACCGATTTCATCCAGTTGTTCTTTGGAATCTGAAGTCACAGAAAATTGTGCAGTAGCAACAAGACGTTCAGAGCCATGTCTGACAAGAGAACTATCGCTCTTGCCACCAAGCACAAGGCTTAAGGCGGTAAGAATCATCGTCTTTCCAGCACCGGTTTCACCTGTTAAGACATTGAGGCCACGGCCCAACTCAAGCTCTGATTGCTCAATGATTCCGAGATTTCGTATCGAGATCTCTTCTAGATAAGAACGTTCACTCACCGCGCCAACCTTCAACGGGAAGTTTGAACTTTGCTACCAATCTATCTGTGAAGAGAGTCTTTGAAACATGGGAAAGTTTGATTGTCTGATCATCGCGTGTAATCAAAACGCGATCACCTGCATGTAGTGGAATCTTTCGTAGAGCATCTGCAGATAGCAGAGCATCCGATGACTCAATAGTGACAACGATTTCAGATTTAGGAGAGACCACCATAGGACGTGAGAAGAGTGCGTGGGCAGAGATGGGAAGGAGAACCAGAGCATCTACCTCAGGCCATAGAACAGGGCCTCCTGCGCTAAATGCATAGGCGGTGGATCCTGTGGGAGTTGAGCAGATGAGGCCATCACAGCCCCAATGAGAGAGTGGTCTGTTATCAATTTCAACAAAGAGTTCCACCATCGTTGTGCCATCGCGTTCAACTGTGACTTCATTGAGCGCCCAACCGTTGCCAATCTCTTTTCCTGCGCGCTCAACTGCAAAGCGAAGAATCATGCGATCTTCAGAAACATAGCGCTTTGCAATGATGCTCTCAGCAATCGCTGCAATAGTTGGGCGATTGACCTCTGCCATAAAGCCCACATGTCCCATATTGATTCCAAGAAGTGGCACATTGCGCTTTAACGTAATCTCAGCAGCTCGCAAGATGGTTCCATCGCCACCTAGAACGACAGCGATTTCAATATCGGGTAAATCAGCTGGTGCAACCTTCTTGATGCCTTCGATGGAAACATCTGAAATTGTGTAGAGGGAGAAACCTGCTGAGTAGAGCAGCGGAGCGAGCTCTTTTGCAGCTGTTACAGCCTCTGCTCGTGATGGACTGATGACAAGTGCTGCGCTACGAATAGTCATTATGCAGGTCCCATCGCAATCGCAGTATCGAGTTCACTCTCATTAATGGCAGGTGCTCCGCGTCGAAGCCATAAGAAGTATTCAACATTTCCTGCAGGCCCCGGAAGTGGGCTTGCAGCAATGCCCATCGTGCCAAGACCCACATCATAGGCAGACTCTGCAACATCGAGAACTGCTGCGCGACGAAGCGCTGGATCGCGCACAACTCCCCCAGCGCCTAACTTCTCACGACCCACTTCAAATTGTGGCTTGACCATCAAAACAAAATCAGCATCAGGCTTTGACACCGCAGCAAGTGCTGGAAGCACAAGTGAGAGTGAGATAAATGAGAGATCTGCAACGACAAGATCAATGTCTTCACCCACCTGTTCACCTGTCAGGTGGCGAATATTGGTGCGATCAAGAATCTTCACTCGGGGATCTTGTCGAAGTTCCCAAGCCAATTGACCATAACCCACATCAACAGCAACAACCAGTGATGCACCGCGTCGCAATAAAACATCGGTAAATCCACCAGTAGATGCACCAGCATCAAGACATGTCTTTCCCTCTACTGCAACGCCTACGAAGGCATCTAACGCTCCAGCTAACTTATGTCCTCCGCGAGAGACGAAGTCATCGCGATCGCCTTGAATGGTGATGGAAGTTTCTGCATCAACCTGAGTTGCTGGTTTTGTTGCTGGGATTCCGCTGACAAGAACAGAACGCGACTCAATCAGATCCGCTGCATGCTCACGCGAACGCGCAAGCTCACGGCGCACGAGTTCAGCATCCAGACGTGTCTTCATGAGTACTTTCTAGAGATTATCGATTGACTTGAGTGACTCTTGAAGCTTCTCATGGAGGGCTTCAAAGCGTGCTGAGTGCTCGGAGAGATCACTAGCATCGATCTCCTCCAACTCATTACGAACTTCTTGGACAAGGTTTACTTCTTGCTCTTCACTCATCGCTTGCCTGCCTTCTTTGTAGGTGCCTTCTTAGCAATCTTCTTTTTCGGTGCCTTCTTAGCCGACTTCTTCACCGGATTCTTCTTCAGCGCTGCAACTTGCTTTGCAAGAGCATCAAACTCTTCGCGCTTTACAAATCCCATCTTCAGAACAGCAGCTTCAACCTCTTCATGAATTTTAGATCGCACAGAGTCTGCGCTCTCATGTGCCCAATCATTGAGAGCAGATGCGATTTCGGCAGGAGTGCGCTCACCGTCTGAGAGTTTCTGCGCATAGGTCTTCAGAGTGGAGAAGATCTCGGTGACGGGTGATTTTGCCATGAGGCTAGAGTATCGACTCCGTGCGACTAGAGGCGGAGAATCTCAGCGGCCTCAATCTGCCATCTGCTTGCAACTCCCCCAGGGCTCTGCCAGAAACGTCGATGAATTGAGCCTGAAATCTCGACCCATTCATCGCCTTCCAGAGTCAACGCAATCTTTCTCATCTTGGCGCTCCAGGCAGCGATATCGAGAGTGTCCACCCCTTCTCGTTCAGCTCGAGTAACGATCAAGCGAAACTCAACAACTTTATCTCCGCTGGGTAATTCCTTCGTTGTTGCAGGCGCTGAGACTCTGCCCCTGAGCAATAAATCATTGAGTGAGTAATCAATCTCTTCCTCCAACTCAAGCTTCGCCTTTGCAACTTTCTTTGTAACAGCCATGCGTTAACCCCTCTTATTAGGAAGGGGCGATCATGCTGTACAAAAACCAGAGATAGATACTAAAACAAGAAGTGTGTGGATATCTCTTTAGCTCTGTGAGCGCTCATGAGCATCAGTAAGTTCATCAGGATCTAGGTCTGCGCACTTGCCAAACCACTCACGCGCCTCATCTTTGCGCCCTGCAGCATCGAGAGCATCTGCATAGGCATAGCGAAGACGCAGAGCCCACTCTTCATTCTCATTTTTCAATTCTCTGCATTGGAGCGTCACAACTGCAGCATCGAATTCACCAAGGTCGCGACGAGCACCGGATGCAACGATGCGCATCTCAATTTCTTCAGGCTTTGCAAGTCGCTTGACCTCATCAGAACCAGCCAAATTCAATGCTTTCAGAGGATTCCCGAGGCCGCGTTCGCAATCAGCCATCACCGGCCACATCGACACATCACCTGAAATTCGATTGGATGCACGTAGTTCTTTCAGTGCAATTTCATAATGGCCTGCGCGATATGCGGCATAGCCTGCTGTTTCGCGCACTACTGCAAGACGACCTGCATGGTGAGCTGCTGCAACTGCATGCTTGTGAGAGAGTTCAGGATCAACATCCATATAGAGATTGACACAGACCATATGGCGCGCAACAACCTTTGCATTTTCTGCAGACAAACTTAAAAGCTCTGCGCGAACACTCTTCTCCAGCTCTTCACCTGTGACATCTTCAGGAATATCTGGCTCAAAAATGCGTGGACGAATACGAGATTGATCGCGCTCTTGTGGGGCGGGACGAAACCCGCGTGGATCACTGACTTCACGACCTCGAGAAACTTGACGTGTTGCACCAGCGCGATCAGATCGTCCACCACGAGCTGGACGTTCTTCGCGAGATTGTGGACGCGATGCAGAAGATGATGGACGAGCACTCGATGGCCTTGCTGAAGATGGGCGCGATGAAGGACGACCGCTCGATGGCCGCGCTGGTCGATCACTATTACGTGGACGCTCTTCCATTACTTTCTCCAATATTTACTAGTTAAGTTTAACTTCCCTTTTTCTCAAAGAACCGAAAAGAATTGGTTGAGAAATAAAAAAGGGGCGCCTATAAATAAGCGCCCCTTTTTATAAAAGAAGTCCGGCGACGTTCTACTCTCCCACAAGGTCACCCGTGCAGTACCATCGACGCTGAGAGGCTTAACTTCCGGGTTCGGAATGGGACCGGGTGTTTCCCTCTCGCTATGGTCGCCGAAACGCTATTGAGTTTTTGGCATGAGCCTACGAAAAGTAAGTCTGATCAAAAATTAATTTGATCTACCTATTCGTGGTTCTCGACCGTATCTCGAGAACCACACAGTGGACGCGTAGCAACTTTGTAGTTAAATCCTCGGCCTATTAGTAGTGGTCAGCTCCAAGTCTTACGACTCTTCCACTTCCACCCTATCAACCCAGTAGTCTCCTGGGGGCCTTACTTGGTAAACCAATGAGAAACCTAATCTTGAAGCGAGCTTCCCGCTTAGATGCTTTCAGCGGTTATCCCTTCCGAACGTAGCTAATCGGCGGTGCTCCTGGCGGAACAACCGACACACCAGAGGTTCGTCCGACCCGGTCCTCTCGTACTAGGGTCAGCCCTTCTCAAGTTTCTTACGCGCACAGAAGATAGGGACCGAACTGTCTCACGACGTTCTGAACCCAGCTCGCGTGCCTCTTTAATGGGCGAACAGCCCAACCCTTGGGACCTACTCCAGCCCCAGGATGAGACGAGCCGACATCGAGGTGCCAAACCTTGCCGTCGATATGGACTCTTGGGCAAGATCAGCCTGTTATCCCCGGGGTACCTTTTATCCGTTGAGCGACGGCGCTTCCACAAGCCACCGCCGGATCACTAGTTCCTGCTTTCGCACCTGCTCGACATGTCTGTCTCACAGTTAAGCTCCCTTGTGCACTTACACTCGACACCTGATTACCAACCAGGTTGAGGGAACCTTTGAGCGCCTCCGTTACTTTTTAGGAGGCGACCGCCCCAGTCAAACTACCCACCAGACACTGTCCCTGATCCGGATTACGGACCGAGGTTAGAAGTTCAAAACGATCAGAGTGGTATTTCAACGATGACTCCACAAACACTGGCGTGCCCGCTTCAAAGTCTCCCACCTATGCTACACAAACCGTTCCGAACACCAATATCAAGATATAGTAAAGGTCCCGGGGTCTTTCCGTCTTTCTGCGCGTAACGAGCATCTTTACTCGTAATGCAATTTCGCCGAGTTTACGGATGAGACAGCGCTCAAGTCGTTACGCCATTCGTGCAGGTCGGAACTTACCCGACAAGGAATTTCGCTACCTTAGGATGGTTATAGTTACCACCGCCGTTTACTGGGGCTTAAGTTCTCAGCTTCGCCTTGCGGCTAACCAGTCCCCTTAACCTTCCAGCACCGGGCAGGCGTCAGTCCGTATACATCGTATTGCTACTTCGCACGGACCTGTGTTTTTGGTAAACAGTCGCTTGAGCCTGGTCTCTGCGGCCTTCCAACGCTTCGGAGGAAAACTCCTACACGTCAAAGGGCCCCCCTTCTCCCGAAGTTACGGGGGCATTTTGCCGAGTTCCTTATCCATAATTATCTCGATCGCCTTGGTATTCTCTACCTGACCACCTGTGTCGGTTTCGGGTACGGGTCACTTATTTTCTCGCTAGATGCTTTTCTTGACAGCATAGGATCATCCACTTCGCCTTACGGCTCGGCATCAGCTCTCAGGCATGTGTTACGCGGATTTGCCTACGTAACGCCCTACGACCTTACCCCGGGACAACCATCGCCCGGGCTGGACTGCCTTCCTGTGTCACACCATTGCTGAACTACTACAACACCGGGTCAGCGGTTCCATCAATCTGACAAAAGCCAGATCAACTTCACGGCCTTAGCATTAGTTGATTCGTCCTGGGCGAAAATAAGCGAGTACTGGAATATCAACCAGTTGTCCATCGACTACGCCTGACGGCCTCGCCTTAGGTCCCGACTTACCCTGGGCGGATTAGCCTGGCCCAGGAACCCTTGGTCTTTCGGCGGAGGGGTTTCTCACCCCTCTCTCGCTACTCATGTCTACATTCTCACTTGTGTGGCTTCCACGGCTAGATTCCTCTGCCGCTTCACCAGCCACACAACGCTCTCCTACCCATCCAAGCCCCTGGATCTTGCGATCGGGGTAGTGCTTGAATGATAGAACTTCGGTGCTGTGCTTGAGCCCCGTTACATTGTCGGCGCGAAATCACTTGACCAGTGAGCTATTACGCACTCTTTTAAGGGTGGCTGCTTCTAAGCCAACCTCCTGGTTGTCTATGCGACTTCACATCCTTTTCCACTTAGCACAGGCTTTGGGACCTTAGTTGCTATTCTGGGTTGTTTCCCTCTCGACCATGAAGCTTATCCCCCACAGTCTCACTGCTGCGCTCTCACTTACCGGCATTCGGAGTTTGGCTGATGTTGGTAATCTTGTAGGACCCCTCGACCATCCAGTAGCTCTACCTCCGGTAAGAAACACGCAACGCTGCACCTAAATGCATTTCGGAGAGAACCAGCTATCACGAAGTTTGATTGGCCTTTCACCCCTACACACAGCTCATCCCCTAATTTTTCAACATTAGTGGGTTCGGTCCTCCACGCGGTCTTACCCGCGCTTCAACCTGGCCATGCGTAGATCACCTCGCTTCGGGTCTAGATCGTGCTACTGAAACGCCCTATTCAGACTCGCTTTCGCTACGGCTTCCCCTCGACGGGTTAACCTTGCAACACGACACTAACTCGTAGACTCATTCTTCAAAAGGCACGCTGTCACAACTTTCGTCGCTCCAACGGCTTGTACGCACACGGTTTCAGATTCTATTTCACTCCCCTTACGGGGTTCTTTTCACCTTTCCCTCACGGTACTAGTCCGCTATCGGTCATCAGAGAGTATTTAGGCTTAGCGGGTGGTCCCGCCAGATTCATACCGAATTCCTCGAGTTCGGTATTACTTGGGATACCAATAAAGAGTTAACTAAGTTTCGACTACGGGGTTCTCACCCTCTATGACTGGCTTTCCCACGCCATTCATCTACTTAGCTAGTTTCTGACTCTTTGATCAAACGGCAGTCTGATCTAACTGGTCCCACAACACCGATACTGCAACGCCTGCCGGCTTGGCACAGTATCGGTTTGGCCTCTTCCGTTTTCGCTCGCCACTACTAACGGAATCACGGTTGTTTTCTCTTCCTGTGGGTACTGAGATGTTTCACTTCCCCACGTTCCCTTTATCCACCCTATATATTCAGATGGAAATAACTGGACATTACTCCAGCTGGGTTTCCCCATTCGGAAATCCTCGGATCAAAGTTCGTTTGACAACTCCCCGAGGCTTATCGCAGCCTACTACGTCCTTCATCGGCTTCTGATGCCAAGGCATCCGCCATGTGCGCTTAATAATTTTTCCACAAAGATGCTCGCGTCCACTGTGTAGTTCTCAAAATACGGGCGGTACTCAATAAGAGTTAAAGACTTAGAAAATAATCGAAATTAATTTCCAGTATCTCTTCTTATTAAGTCCAGAGGTTTGGCGCTAGCCGTCCCCTCAGGACCCAACAACGTGCCTAGTTGAAATTCGATAAACGCTCATTTTCCACTCCCACCTAAATCCAAAGATGTAGGGGGCTGTACTAAAGGCGAAATCTTAAATAAACCTAAGTCAATGCTCCACTTACGAGCCGAGTAGTTGAATGAAGCTAACTATTAGCTTCTCTACTCGATGCTCCTTAGAAAGGAGGTGATCCAGCCGCACCTTCCGGTACGGCTACCTTGTTACGACTTCATCCCAATCACCGATCCCACCTTTGGCAGCTCCCTCCTTACGGTTGGGCCACTGACTTTGGGTGTTACCGACTTTCGTGATGTGACGGGCGGTGTGTACAAGCCCCGGGAACGTATTCACCGTAGCGTTGCTGATCTACGATTACTAGCAACTCCGACTTCATGGGGTCGAGTTGCAGACCCCAATCCGAACTGAGACTGGCTTTATCGGATTCGCTCCACCTTGCGGTATCGCAGCCGTTTGTACCAGCCATTGTAGCATGCGTGCAGCCCAAGACATAAGGGGCATGATGATTTGACGTCATCCCCACCTTCCTCCGAGTTAACCCCGGCAGTCTCCTGTGAGTCCCCAACTAAATGCTGGCAACACAGAACGAGGGTTGCGCTCGTTGCGGGACTTAACCCAACATCTCACGACACGAGCTGACGACAACCATGCACCACCTGTATACAGACCTTGCGGCTATGACATCTCTGCCATATTCCTGTATATGTCAAGCCTTGGTAAGGTTCTTCGCGTTGCGTCGAATTAAGCCGCATGCTCCGCTGCTTGTGCGGGGCCCCGTCAATTCCTTTGAGTTTTAATCTTGCGATCGTACTCCCCAGGCGGGGCGCTTAATGCGTTAGCTGCGTCGCACAAACCGTGGAAGGTTCGCACAACTAGCGCCCACCGTTTACGGCGTGGACTACCAGGGTATCTAATCCTGTTCGCTCCCCACGCTTTCGCTCCTCAGTGTCAGTATTGGCCCAGAGACCTGCCTTCGCCATCGGTGTTCCTCCTGATATCTGCGCATTCCACCGCTACACCAGGAATTCCAGTCTCCCCTACCAAACTCTAGCTCGACCGTATCGGATGCAGGTCAGGGGTTGAGCCCCTGATTTTCACATCCGACGTATCGAACCACCTACGAGCTCTTTACGCCCAATAATTCCGGACAACGCTTGCACCCTATGTATTACCGCGGCTGCTGGCACATAGTTAGCCGGTGCTTCTTCTGTAGGTACCGTCACTTTCGCTTCTTCCCTACTGAAAGAGGTTTACAACCCGAAGGCCTTCATCCCTCACGCGGCGTCGCTGGGTCAGAGTTTCCTCCATTGCCCAATATTCCCCACTGCTGCCTCCCGTAGGAGTCTGGGCCGTGTCTCAGTCCCAGTGTGGCCGGTCGCCCTCTCAGGCCGGCTACCCGTCGTCGCCTTGGTGAGCCATTACCTCACCAACAAGCTGATAGGCCGCGAAGTCATCTTCAACCGAAAAACTTTCCAGCCCCGATCATGCGATCAAGGCTCATATCCGGTATTAGCCCCGGTTTCCCGGAGTTATCCCAGAGTTGAAGGCAGATTCTTCACGTGTTCCTCACCCGTTCGCCGCTAATCCACACCCGAAGGTGTTTCATCGCTCGACTTGCATGTGTTAAGCACGCCGCCAGCGTTCGTCCTGAGCCAGGATCAAACTCTCCATAGAAAGTTTTCTTCATGGCTTACGAGACAAACAAACTGTCGTTTATTTTGTCTTTACCAAAGGAAATCAACGAGTATTTCCAGACGCTATAAATAGTGTCTGGTACATACTTCATTGAAGTATTTATTTAGAGAATGGCGAATTAACACCATTCTCTGGCATTGACTTATGGCACGCTGTTGAGTTCTCAAGGTACGGATGCGCACTGCTTCGCTGGATTTCTCCGGCTTTTCAGGGCTGAACCGCCAAATCTAGTCCATGGCTACGCGCGCGTCAAAACGGCGGTATTGGCCTAGATCGGGAAGTAATGCTGTACGACCACCAAAGTGTGCGTTCCACAGCAAGGAGCGTAACTATAGGTCCCTGCCTCATACAGGTCAAATCGGACTATTTAGAGCCCCCACCTAAGCTCTCTAATAGGGCTAAATGTAAAAAATCACCACTTTTAAGCGTAAAAAGTGAGGTTTTTCGGGAAAAGTTAAATAACTAAATGAGCTCTACGGCAGCCAGGTCCCTCTTGCCTTTTCTCAAAACGGCATATTTACCGCATAAAAAGTGCGATTTTTCGAGGCGGAAATCTTCGCCCTCGATCTTCTCATTATTGAGATATGCGCCACCTTCCTTGACGATGCGTCGAGCAGCAGATTTGGAGTCGACGACCCCTGTTGCCGCGAGTAAATCGACCCATGTCGGAATTTCTTCACCACTTTTTACTTGAGTACGTGGAAGTTCTGCAAGTGCTGATGCAAGTGTTGCTTCATCAAGCTCGGTGATATCTCCTTGACCAAAGAGTGCGCGTGCTGCAGCTTCAACGCGCACAGCAATCTCAGGTGAATGCACAAGGGCCGTCAACTCACGAGCAAGTTCACGATGTGCTTCCCGTGCTCCAGGGTTTTCATTATGTGATTTCTCCAGTGCTTCAATCTCATCGCGAGATTTGAATGAGAAAACCTTAATGAACTTGATGACATCTTTATCATCAGAGTTAAGCCAGTATTGGAAGAAGGCATATGGTGTTGTCATCTCAGGATCAATCCACACAGAGCCGCCCGCTGTTTTACCGAACTTGGTTCCATCAGCCTTTGTCAGCAGTGGCACGGTGAGGGCATGTGCACTTCCACCTTCTGCGCGACGAATGAGATCTAGACCTGCAGTAATATTTCCCCACTGATCTGAGCCACCAATCTGCAATGTGCAGTTATAGCGACGATAGAGCTCAAGATAATCCATTGATTGCAGAACTTGATAAGAAAACTCTGTGTAAGAGATTCCATCTTTTTCCAGACGTGTTGAAACGGAATCCTTATTGAGCATTTTATTAACGCTAAAATGCTTTCCAATATCGCGCAAGAATTCAATGGCAGTCATAGGAGCTGTCCAGTCAAGGTTATTGACCATCTTGGCTGGATTCTGTTTTGTTTCAAAGTCCATAAACTTTGATAGTTGACCCTGAATGCGATCAACCCACTGCTCAACAACCTCAGTTGTATTCAAGGTTCTCTCATCATTTCTACCGCTTGGATCTCCCACAAGACCGGTCGCTCCCCCAACCAAAGGAAGTGTGTGGTGGCCTGCTAGTTGAAATCGGCGTAGGACAAGGAGAACAACGAGGTTACCCACGTGGATGCTGGGCGCTGTTGGATCAGTACCTAAGTAGAGAGTGATGGGCTTTTTAAGCGATTCACGTAGCTCTTTCTCATCAGTGGTATGTGAGATCAGTCCGCGCCATTTCAGGTCATCAATTAGGTCAGTCATATCGCTCTTCACGCACCCATCATCTCTGAAAAAGCCTTTGCCTTGTCGGTGAATTCTTTTGTGTATGCAGAGGTAGTAGCTGCGGCTTCCTTGATCTGCGCCTTGAAGGAGGAAGGTGAAGTGCCGCCCACAGTCGTGCGCGATTCGAGCGCTCCGTGAACGGTGAGCACATCGCGCACATCACCCTTAAGTGATGGGTGAATCGATGAAAATTCTGCATCGGTGAGTTGATGTAGTTGGCGCCCTGAAGATTCACAGAGAGCAACACATTTGCCGGCTGCCTCATGTGCATGAGCAAAGGGAACCTTTGCGCGCACCAAGTAATCGGCGATCTCAGTTGCAAGTGAGAATCCAAGGGGTGCGGCAAGTGCCATCTTCTCGCGATCGAAATCTGTTGTGGCAACCATTCCGGTCACGGCCGGCAGAACAAGAAGAACAGTGTCGATGGAATCAAAGAGTGGTTCTTTATCTTCTTGCAGATCGCGGTTATATGCGAAAGGCAAACCTTTCAGCATTGTGAGAACTCCCGTGAGATTTCCAACCAAGCGTCCTGCTTTACCGCGAGCAAGTTCTGCCATATCTGGATTCTTCTTCTGAGGCATGATCGATGACCCTGTGGAGTATGCATCTGCAACCTTTGCCCAACCAAATTCAGTTGTTGCCCAAATGCACCACTCTTCGCCGATGCGTGAGAGATGAATGCCCACCATCGAGAGAATAAAGAGGGCCTCAGCAACAAAGTCACGATCAGATACTGCATCAATTGAGTTTGCCGCACTGGATGTAAATCCTAGGTTTTTAGCTGTGACCTCAGGTGATAAAGGAAGTGATGAACCAGCCAGTGCACCAGAACCGAGTGGGCTTACTAGTGCGCGATCGAGCCAGTCATGAATACGATCGAGATCTCGTGAGAAACCTTGAACATGCTTTGCAATTTCATGGCCAAAGAGAACAGGCTGAGCATGCTGTAGATGGGTGAAACCTGGAGCTGGCGCATCGCCATATTCAGATGCCTTGGCTATCAATGCGTTTTGGAGCGCCAGTACCTGCTGGGCAACTTCCAACATATGATCGATTGCGTAGAGACGAAGGTCAGTTGCGACCTGGTCATTACGTGATCTACCCGCGCGAAGTGATCCCCCGATATCGCCAAGCTTTTCGGTTAATCCGCGCTCTAGGGCGCTATGAACATCTTCATCAGTGGCATTGGCCACGAACTTTCCGGAGGCAACCTCTGCAATCAATTCCTTCAAAGCTCCACGAATGGGCTTGGCTACAGAGTCTTCGAGTAAGCCACTGGATTGCAAAACATCTAGATGAGCCAGGGATGAGCGAAGATCGTATGGAGCAAGTCTCCAATCGAAGTGCACGCTGCGAGAGAGTGCGAAGACAGCATCAGCTGGTGACTGCGAGAAACGTCCACCCCAGAGCGCCACTATTTTCTACCTCTTCCACTTCTCTTGATTCCACCGTAAGCAAGCAATTCTTTCGCGAGTTGGGCTCCACCGCTGGCTTTTCTCGATACAACTAAGACCGTGTCGTCACCTGCGATGGTTCCGATAATGTCGGAAATCCCCGAATGGTCTAAAGAACTAGCCAATAACTGAGCTCCTCCAGGAGGAGTGCGCACAACAGCGAGATTTCCACTGGCCTCAACCGAGATAATCAGATCTGATGGGACAGGCATTGTGCGTGAAATTGATTCATCATCACTATCGGAGATTTTATAGACCGATTCACCTGATGTAGAGCGACCTCTGACGGCGCCGATCTCCTCCAAATCGCGACTTGCAGTCGCTTGCGTGACTGCAAACCCAGCTTTCTTTAATTGCTTGACCAAATCTGATTGTGAGTGAATGAGGCCGGCCTTGATCAACGCAATCGCCTTTGCTCTGCGAGCTGTGACACTAGACATGAATGACCTCCTTTAAGGCTTGTGAAAATATTGCGACAAATTTCTGTGCCTGCTTCATCGAAACATTGAGAGCCGGTGCTAATCGAATAGTTGATTCACCTGGCGCGTTTATGAGTGCACCTAACTCTTGGCACTTCTTGATTACCGCTTTTGCCACAGGCTTTTCCAGAGTTAATCCGATGAGCAGACCGGCGCCGCGAACTTCAGTGACTCCCGGAATCAGTGCTAATTCAGCAAGAAGGAACTTACCGACTTCATCAACATGCTTAAGAATCTTCTCTTTCTCAATCGATGCAATCACAGCAAGGCCAGCCGCTGTCGCCACAGGATTTCCGCCAAAAGTGGATCCGTGATCTCCGGCTGCAAAGAGTGTGGATGCAGAGCCCAAGGCAATCATTGCTCCCAGCGGTAATCCCCCACCAAGTCCCTTTGCCAAAGTAATCACATCAGGTTTGATTCCAGAGTATTCATACCCAAACCAATCCCCTGTTCGACCCATACCGGTCTGCACGCAATCTAATACCAACAATGCACCGTTATCGTCGCAATACTTACGTAAGTTCTTTAGGTAGTCACTTGGCGGAACAATGACGCCAGCTTCTCCCATAATCGGTTCAACTATGACCATCGCAGTCTTCTTTGTAATTGCTTTCTTCATCGCTGATGAATCGCCAAATGGCACATGTTTGATTCCTTTAAGCAGTGGCTTAAATGGATTGCGCTTTGAAGGCTGGCCAGTCAGAGAAAGAGCACCCATTGTGCGGCCATGAAATGACTCATTTGTTGCAACAATCTTGTATTTGCCTGTCTTGCGAGAGAGCTTCAACGCTGCCTCATTAGCCTCTGCACCCGAATTACAGAAGAAAACCCTTGCGCTCTTATCCCCTGTCATCTTCTGCAATTTTTCAGCGAGTTCAAGAACGTTCGGATGGGCATAGAAATTACTCACATGGCCCAAGGTGGCGATCTGCTTTGTCACAGCTTTAACCACAGCAGGATGTGCATGGCCCAATACATTGGTTGCGATACCTGCCAAGAAATCAAGGTAAGTATTTCCGTTTAAATCCTTGACCACGGAACCTTTACCGGAAACCAGCTCAATAGTCGGTGTTCCATAATTATCTTGGAGCGCTCTCTGCCAACGTTTCATGCAACCACCAACGTTCCGCCCTCGCCCATGAGAGCTCTCTTGAGTGCTGATGGATTTGTTCCATCGATAATGCGCACTGCTTTTGCCCCTGCTCCAATTGCATCCAAAGAAGCCTGCACCTTAGGAGCCATACCTTTTGCAAAAGTTGCCTTAAGTGACTCCAGCTCCTTAGCTGAGATAGATGTAATTAGTGAATCCTTATCCGGCCAATTTCTGTAAATGCCTTCAACATCAGTCATCACGATCAACCACTCGGCATCGAGTGCTCCCGCAACGGCTGCAGCAGCAAGATCTGCATTGACGTTATAGCCAATGGCTCCTTGACTATCTGCCGCTATTGGAGAAATCACGGGAACTTTTCCTGCACTCACGAGTTCTTCAATAAACGAAGTGTTCACATCTGTAACAACTCCTACCAATCCGAGATCTGCAGCAGTTCCATCAACTAGTGATGTCAAAGCCTTCGCAATCAGAGTTCCAGATGTTCTACCTGAAATCGCTACTGCTGCAACTCCATGAGTGACTAGCGATTTAGCAACTGCCGGCCCGACTTCGTTGGCCAACACCTGTTCGACAATTTCAAAGATTTGAGGCGTTGTGACTCTAAAGCCACCAACGAATTCAGATTTAATTCCAGCAGCTTCCAGCGCTTTGCCAATCTGGGGTCCACCACCATGCACAACGACAGGAGTAACTCCTGTGGAAATGGCGTCAGCGATTGCTTTGGCGAACGAGCCATGCTCATCAGTCATCGCGTGTCCTCCGAATTTGATCACGATCATGTCGAGTAGGCCGAATTCTCTTCAACATAGTCATGCGACAAGTCATTGGTCATGACAGTCGCAAAAGCGTTGCCCACGTTCAGGTTGACCTCCAGGCTAACCAAGCGTTCTGCAAATGAGACAAGATTTTTATCTTCAAAAGGCGCAGATTCCTTCGCCACTTGAACACCGTTAAGAATGACATCGATATTGAGAGGATCCATCTGTGCATCAGCTGTGCCAACTGCAGCTAAGACGCGTCCCCAGTTCGGATCCGCCCCAAAGATTGCGCACTTTAAGAGATTGTTGCGAGCACATGCACGAGCAACTTCAACGGCATCACTTTCAGATGCCGCCCCTGTCACAGTAATTGCGACTGTCTTTGTTGATCCTTCTGCATCAGCAATCAGCTGAGCAGCAAGTGAGCCACACACATCCATCAGCGAAGCTTCAAGTTCTGCCTCTGACAGTGCTACACCTGAAGCACCACTTCCCATCAACAGTACTGTGTCATTAGTTGATGTGCATCCATCAGAATCAATGCGGTTATAGGTTCTATCGGTTACTCGAGTGAAAATCTCTTGAGCGTTCTTCGGCAGAACTGCATCCGTCATCACGACAGAGAGCATTGTTGCTAGAGCTGGTGCAAGCATCCCTGCTCCCTTTGCAATCGCTGCAAATTCAGAGCCCTTGATACTTGCTGTTGCAACCTTGGGAACGCTATCGGTGGTCATGATTGCTCGCGAAACATCATCTAGAGAATCTGTTTTCATAACTGCTGAAATAGCTTCAAGCCCTGCAAAAATCTTCGGCATGGGAAGGAGCTCACCGATAAGGCCAGTAGAGCAGACCACAACCTCACCGGATGAAATTCCTAGAAGCTCGCCAACTTTTTCGGCTGTGTGATGAGAATCGGCAAATCCTTGTGGACCTGTGCAGGCATTTGCCCCACCAGAGTTGAGAACAGCAGCACGCACAAGCTTTCCCTTAGTGACTTCACGTGACCAGATAACAGGTGCTGCAACAACTTTGTTCGATGTGTAAACAGCTGCTGCATCAAAAAGTGGACCCGTATTCTCAATAAGAGTCAGATCCAGCGCACCGGTTGACTTTAGCCCTGCCGCAATAGCTGCGCCACGAAAGCCTTTGGGTAAAGACTTCATACGCCAAGCCCATCAAAGTTAAGCCCTGCAGCCTCATCCAAGCCACACATCAAATTAGCGTTTTGAATTGCTTGAGCAGCCGCTCCCTTACCGAGATTATCGATAGCGACAGAGACGACTAAACGAGATGTGTGCTCATCGACTGCGACCTGAATCTGAACATGATTAGACCCGGTTAGCGCTGCAGTCTTTGGCATGACTCCTATTGGCAAGATTGTGACAAATTGGGAGTTTGCAAAGTATGAAGAATAGAGAGCGTGGGCTTGCTCTGTTGAAATCTTCTTCGTCAACTTTGATGTAATGGTTGAAAGAATTCCACGAGGCATCGGTGCGAGAATGGGTGTGAAAGAAATCTTCGCCTCAACGCCTGAAATCTTGGTTAATGCCTGCTCGATTTCTGGAGTGTGCTGATGCACTCCTCCAAATTTATATGACGTCAGAGACCCAGCTACTTCACTTGCAATCAGATTGATTTTGGCACTTCTTCCAGCTCCTGTTGTACCGGAAGCTGCAACAACAACGACATCTGTCAGATCTGCGATCTCCGAAGCAGGTGCTGCCCCCAGTGCGATAGAAGTTGCATAGCAACCAGGGTTTGCAACCTTTGTGGACTTAGCAATCAGCGACTTGAAAGGTTCAATATCAGCTAAACCATATGTCCACGATCCTGCATAATCTCCGCCGTAGTACGTTGCCCATGCATCAGCGCTCTCCAATCTGTAATCAGCGCCTAGATCGACAATCTTTGCAGTCGTTGGCAGTTGAGCAATTACTTTCGCAGACTCACCATGTGGAAGAGCAAGAAAAATCAGCTCACATGATGCCAAGTCATTTGGCGCAAATGCGTTGAAATTCTTTCCCGCGTAGCTCTGCAGCTGAGGGTGAACAGATGTGATCTGCTCCCCCGCATTGGTGTGGGCTGTAATGGCGGTAGCTTCGAAATGGGGATGGCTTGCAAGCAGGCGAAGAAGTTCGCCCCCTGCATATCCACTAGCTCCTACAACACCGATTTTCATGGATGCAGAATAGCATATTTATGCAACAAAATGCATATTTATGCAGTACGCAGTACGGCGCCTGTTGCCTTCACGGCTGCCGCTACCGCAGCCTCACGCATTTCAGTGACCTCAGCCCCGGTCAAGGTTCGATCCGGTGCTCGAAATACGAGTGAGAATGCCAGTGATATCTTGCCATCGCCTAACTTGTCATAGCGATCAAAGAGAGTGATGGATTCAAGGAGATCTCCAGCGCCAGCACGAAGGGCTGCCTCAACTTGAGCTGCTGTGACATCTGCTCCAACAATCAGTGCAACATCCTGAAGAGCTGCGGGCATGGTGCCGACCGTTGTTGGACGTACGAGCTCTGAATCAGGAAGAGCGCTGAGACCCACAGCAAAGGCCACAGAGCGCTCAGGTAGACCGTACTTAGCAACGATACGTGGATGAAGTTCACCTGCATGGGCAACAGCTTTTCCATCGACAATAAGTTCAGCACATCGTCCTGGATGCCATGGAGCAAAATCAGAGCGCTTTACTGTCCATTGAAGATTACACAGCTGCAAAATATCTTGTGCATAGGCAATTGCATCTTGCCATGAATAGGCGCGAGCTTTACCTTGCCAATCTTCATTTTCAACCTTGCCAACAAGTAAACCAGCAACGTGATACGCCTGCGGTGGCACGCTTGCAAAGATCTCATTGATGATCTCCTGAGAAGGTCTCTTGGATAAATCGGGGGAAATAAATGGAACAAGTTTTTGTGAGCTCCGGAAAATCGAGCCCATTTCAAAGATTGCAAAATCTTTAGCTCCACGGCTAATGTTGCGCTGTGCTACTTCAATCAATCCTGGCACTAGATGCACGCGCATCAATGGGAATTCCTCCGACATTGGATTTGCAATGCGATAGGTGGCAGCACGTTCTCCAACAAATCCCATTGAATCAATTGTCTCTTGATTGGTGAATGGAAATGTCTGCACTTCAGCTAAGCCCCGGCCTGCAAGCATTGCAGCTACTGCACGGCGTCGCTTCTGAGTCGGAGTTAGCGATGCATGCAGGGGGCGAGGTGGCAGAACTGAAGGAATTTTTTCATAGCCAATCATGCGAGCTACTTCTTCAGTGAAATCAGCCGGAGTTAAAAGGTCTGAACGCCAGGCAGGAGGATCTACTTCAAAGGTCTTCTCATTCACATTGCATCCGATAGTGCGCAGAACTTCAGCGATTTTGGTAGGAGGTACTTCAACGCCAAGGATGCGAGAAACATAGGCAGGGTCGAGCTTTACGACGGGAGAGAATCGAGGCTCTCCATCGACAACTGTTGCCACATGCTGGGCTGAACTGTTCTCCGTCAAGAGTTGAACAAAGCGTGCAGATGCATATTGAGCAAGAGATGGGTCGACACTTCGCTCTAAACGGCGTGATGCCTCAGAGGAAAGTTTATGACGACGTGAATTCTTTGCAACGCAGATTGGATCAAAGCGAACTGCTTCAAGTGCAATCTCTGTCGTGGTTTCACTGATCTCCGAGGAAGCACCACCCATAGTTCCAGCCAGAGCTAGAGGTTGCGCATCATCACAGACCATCAGGTCATCGGGATCGAGTTGGCGCACTTGACCATCGAGAGTAGTAAATGGCTGCGCCTTACCTGCGCGCTTTATAGTCAGTCCACCTTTGATCTTTGACTTATCAAATGCGTGTAGTGGTTGACCCAGCTCGAGCATTACATAGTTTGTGACATCAACAACAAGTGAAATCGGGCGCATCCCCATCTTCTCAACGCGTCGGCGCATCCATAGCGGTGTAGTTGCAGAGGGATCGAAATTTGAAAGTGTGCGTAAGTAGAAGACAGATGCAGTGGACTTATCTGCAATCTTTGCACTGACTCCCTTACCGGTCTCCGCGAAGGTCAGAGTGCGCAAAGCATCAACAGGATCTGTGAATTTTAACCCCAGTGATCCTGCTACTTCTCTTGCAATTCCACGAATGCTGAGGGCGTAACCGCGATCAGGGTTGACTGCAACATCAAAAATAACATCGTTAATCATCAGACCTGCAATTGCATCTTCACCAATCTTCACAGTGCCATCTGCAAAAGTCATGATGCCGGAATGATCTTCACCGAGGCCGAGTTCGCGAGTAGAACAAATCATTCCATTCGAAGTCTTGCCGTATGTCTCACGTGCTCCGATTGCGAAGTCACCAGGAAGAACGGCGCCAGGAAGAGCGGCAACAATCAGGTCACCCACGACAAAATTCGTAGCTCCACAGATCACATAACGAGTTTCCTTCTCACCACAATCAAGGCCCACATAGCGCACAGGCTTCTTAAACTCAGTGAGCTCTTCAATGCTTAGAACCTTCGCAAAGACAAGAGGGCCAGTGAGATCTGCTCCCTGCTTGATGATCTCTTCCACTTCAAATCCAACACGGATAAGCCCATCAGAGATTTGCTCAGGAGTAACAGAGGCAGGAATATCCACAAATTCTTTGATCCACGATAGAGGTGCGCGCATTTAAAGGCCCACTCCAAACTGACGAGTGAAACGTAGATCGCCTTCAACGATGTCATGCATATCCGTGATTCCATGACGCACCATCAGCGTGCGCTCTAGCCCCATGCCAAATGCGAATCCTGTGTAAACATCTGTGTCAATTCCACAGGTTTGAAGAACCTTCGGGTTCACCATCCCACAACCGCCCCATTCAATCCAGCGATTGTTAAAGAAGACATCTACCTCAGCGCTAGGTTCGGTGAAAGGGAAGAATGATGGACGAAGTCGAGTTGTGACATCGGATCCAAACATATGGCGAGCAAAGTTATCGAGCGTTCCTTTGAGGTGAGCCATCGTGATGCCCTTATCAACGACCAATCCTTCAACCTGATGAAATACAGGGCTGTGGGTTGCATCGAGTTCATCGGCGCGAAATGTGCGACCAGGACAGATGACATAAATCGGAGGCTTTTGAGTCAACATGGTGCGAATTTGAACTGGTGACGTGTGCGTGCGAAGTACCACGCCAGATTCAACAGGTTCGATAAAGAAAGTATCTTGCATAGTTCGCGCCGGGTGATCTGCTGGAATATTGAGCGCATCAAAGTTAAGCCAACCAGATTCTAGTTCTGGGCCTTCCTCCACTGCATAACCCTGTTCGATAAAGAAGTCTGAGATCTCATTTTTAATGATGGAGATCGGGTGTAATCCGCCACGGTGTGTGCGCTGAACAGGCAGGGTTATATCGACTACTTCTTCAAGAAGAACTTTGGCATCGCGTGCAGCCTCTAACTTCTCAGTTGCAGCTACAAGAGCTTTTGTAATCTCAGCCTTTGCATCACCAATAAGTTTTCCAGCGGACGCCTTCTCATCCGGTGAAAGGGAACCGAGTCCACGACTAGCAAGTGAGATCGGTGCTTTATCGCCTGTATGAGCAAGGCGAGCAACCTTTAGAGAATCAAGGTCGGATGCGACAGAGAATGCTTTCTGAGCATCGCTTATCCACGATGCAATATCTGCCGGATTCATGGAGGTAATTCTAACCTGCCACCTTTGAAGAAAGGGTGAACATAACGATGGATGCGGCAGCAGATAAATTAAGACTTTCAGCATGGCCAGCCATTGGAATGGTCACTTCCGTAACACTGACCCCGAGAGCTGATGCATCTACTCCCCTGGCTTCATTGCCAAAAATTGCTATGCAATCACCTGGGATGGAAATATCAAGAATCGATGTGGATGCATGGGATGAAAGAAGGAATTTCTGGATCCCAGTAAATTGCTTATCAACTCTGACGAAAGAGATTCCTTCAAAGACAGGGATATTCCAGAGAGAGCCTGCCGTAGCGCGAACTACCTTGGGAGAATACATATCAACGGAATCTGGAGAGGTAATAACTGCAGAGATTCCCATCGCATCTGCTGTGCGCAAGATAGTTCCAGCATTTCCTGGATCTTGGATCTCATGGAGATAGATGAAAGTTGATGATCCGGTTGCTTTAAGATCTGCAAACTTTGCTTCCGGTTTATAGCAAAGGGAGATCAGCCCTTGCGGTGAGACTGTGTCAGACATGGCCTTTAAGACCGCATCAGTTACTTCAACAATTTCAACAGAATCTAGATCCAGCTCAGAAATCTTTGAAAGTCCGCTCTCGGTCGCATAAAGAATTTTTAGTTGCGGGCCGCTCTCTGAAGTGAGAGCCTCACGTGCGCACTGCACGCCTTCTGCAACGAAGAGTCCTTGTTCGCGACGCTCTCGTGCACCCTTAGAACCAATAAGAGCCTTCACTCGCGCAACATGTGGCGAGTGAAGGCTCTCAATCATTGGTATGTATTACTTATGCTGCAGGAAGGTTCTTGCGTGAAACATCCACGAGAACCTTAAATGCAGCTGGATCATTCGTTGCGATATCTGAAAGAACGCGACGATCTACTTCAAGACCAGAGGCCTTAAGGCCCTGGATGAAGCGGTTGTAGGTCATTCCGTTTTCGCGAGCTGCAGCGTTAATGCGCTGAATCCATAGCTGACGGAAATCGCCCTTCTTATCTTTACGATCATTGAAGGCATAAACCATTGAGTGCGTTACTTGCTCCTTCGCCTTTGTGAAAAGGCGTGAACGCTGACCGCGATATCCGGCTGCGCGCTCAAGAGTTGTGCGACGCTTCTTTGCTGCGTGTACTCCGCGCTTGACTCTCATTGATCTACTCCCTTACTTCAAACCAAGCATGCGCTTGGCTGTCATAGTGACTGTTGCTTTAGCTGATGATTCTTGACTCAAACGACGAGTAACGCGTGATGACTTGTGCTCCAAAAGGTGGCGCTTGCCTGCACGCTCGTGCATGATCTTTCCTGTACCTGTGACGCGGAAGGTCTTCTTCGCACCACTGTGAGTTTTCATCTTTGGCATTTATCTTCTCCTGTTACTTCGTCGTTTTGAAAATTACTTTGCGGCTGCTTCTTCTTCAGCAGCCTTCACTTTGGCAGCTCGCGCCGCTTTCTGTTCTGCTACCGCTTCGGTCTTCTTCTTCGTTGGCCCTAGGACCATCGTCATCTGTCGACCTTCTTGCTTAGGAGCGAACTCCACGAATGCAATCTCTTTCACATCTTCTGCAAGACGTTGCAAGAGTTTGAACCCAAGCTCTGGACGTGTTTGCTCACGTCCACGGAACTTCATCGTGATCTTCACCTTGTCGCCACCTTTGAGGAACTTCTCGACTGCTGAGCGCTTTGTCTCGTAGTCGTGATTTTCGATCTTTGGTGTCATACGCACTTCCTTCACCACAATGTGGGTCTGGTTCTGACGTGCTTCGCGAGCTTTCTGTGCTTCCTGGTACTTGTACTTGCCGAAGTCCATGATCTTGCACACTGGCGGATTAGCCTCCGGTGCGATCTCAACGAGATCGAGTCCGATTTCTTCTGCCATTGCTAGCGCTGCTTCGATATCTACAACTCCAACTTGTTCACCGGTGTAATTGATGAGACGAATCTGGGGTGTGCGGATACGGTCGTTAATGCGCGGCTCTGTTGTGATTTCTGCTCCTATGTTCGGTTCTTGAGTATCCAAGTCGCTACAAAAAACGCGCACCGCATAGAAAGAGTAAAACCCGATTCAGGTTTACTACCGACTAACCAATCCGCCGAAGCGAAAGAGGTGGGAGCGGTGAGCTCCTCTTGCAGCAGCCTGAGCCACTGGTCTGAGGTAAGGCTACCCGAGCAGGCTCAGAATGAAAAATCCGTGCGTGATTAGGCGCCCATGCCGTGCAGGCCACCATCAACATGGATGATTTCTGCAGTCGTCTTGGGAAACCAATCGCTTAAGAGTGCAACGGCAGCTCTCGCTGCAGGAACAGGATCTGTGACATCCCATTCCAGTGGGCTTCGTTCATTCCATACCTTTTCGAATTCATCAAAGCCAGGAATTGATTTTGCAGCCATGGTACGAATAGGTCCTGCTGCAACCAAGTTGATGCGAATATTTTCAGCACCGAGATCGCGAGCTAAGTAACGAGAAGTGGATTCAAGAGCCGCTTTAGCAACGCCCATCCAGTCATACTTTGGCCAAGCAACTTGAGCATCGAAATCAAGACCTACAACAGATGCCCCATCCTTAAATGTTGGTCTGCATGCCATCGTCAGCGACTTAAGAGAGTACGCAGATACGTGCACAGCAGTCGCAACATCTTCCCAAGCGGTATTGAGGAAGTTTCCTCCGAGTGCTGCCTCGGGTGCAAAGCCGATTGAGTGCACAACGCCATCCAGGTGTGGGACATGCTTCTTCACTTCAGCAGCTAAGCCATCAAGATGCTCTTGATTAGTCACATCGAGTTCAATGATGGGAGCTGCTTGTGGAAGGCGACCTGCAATACGAGTTGTCAGACTCAGTGCACGACCAAAACCAGTGAGGACAACGTTTGCACCTTCTTCTTGTGCAATCTTTGCAATATGAAAAGCGATTGATCCATCGGTGAGAACGCCGGTTACGAGGATGTTTTTACCTTGAAGGATTCCCATACTTAGTGACCCATTCCTAATCCGCCATCGACTGGAATGATGGCACCGGTGATATAGCTAGCTTGTGGGGATGCAATAAAGGTAACTACATCTGCAATCTCTGCAGCAGAACAGAAACGTCCGAGAGGCACCTGTGATGCAATATCTGTGCGTCGCTTCTCATCAAGTTCTGCAGTCATATCTGTCTCAACAAATCCCGGTGCAATCACATTTGCTGTAATGCCTCGACTTCCCAGTTCACGAGCAAAGGATCGAGCCATTCCGACTAAACCTGATTTAGAGGCAGAGTAATTCACTTGGCCTGCAGCGCCGACTCCCCCAACGACTGAACCAATAAAAATCAGACGACCACGTTTTAACTTAAGTAGACCTTTTGTTGCACGCTGTGAAACGCGGAAAGCACCGGTGAGATTTGCATCAATCACGCTCTCGAAATCTTCAGCGCTCATGCGCAAGACAAGGGTGTCTTTTGTAATCCCAGCATTTGCCACGATGATCTCAGGTTGTCCGATCTCAGATTCAATCTTTGTAAAACCTGCATCCACGCTAGCCGAGTCAGTGACATCCATCTGCACTGCGTCAAAGCCGGTGGGTGGAGTTCCGCTGCGATAGGTGATGACAACTCTGTGACCTGCAGCCTTAAGTGCGGTTGCGATTGCTAAACCGATACCGCGATTTCCACCGGTAACAAGTGCGATTGAAGTCGGCTCGCTCATGAGAGAAAACTACCCTACTGTTGCTCTATGGCTAAAGAAGATGACGTTTACGACATCACTAGCGCCCCAAAAGGGTTATCTACTGACCAGTCTGCGAGACAACGTCGCTATTTCATTTCCATGATGATTCGCACAGCTTGCTTTATCTTGACTGTGTTACTGCCCAGTCCATATCGATGGTTTGCTCTCGTCGGTGCGGTGACCTTGCCATATATCGCTGTGGTCGTTGCGAATGCAGGACGTGAAACAGTTCTGCCAGGTGCTGCCATCTTGAAGAAGAGGCCGCGAGGAATTGAATAGTTCGACCAAAAGAGAGAGTTATTCACTCCTTAAAACGTTGATCGCTCTCTTGCTTATCGTAGGTTGTTTGTGGGCGGCTCAGTGGCAATATCACCGCGGCGTCGCGCGCCACGCGCGCAACACAATGATTGAGATCAACTCCAATATGAAGCCAATTCCTCTGGCGCGTGCGCTCAACTCAGTTGCAGGGCATGAGTGGCAACCTGTCACAGTTGATGGTTCTTTCAATTCTTCATCGCAAATACTTCTACGTAATCACTACTCCGAAGGTGTCTATGGTTTTGAGCTTCTCACTCGTTTCACTACATCTGATGGAAAGAGTTTCTGGGTGGATTGCGGATGGGTCAAAGCCGGCGAAAGTGCGACTACGCAACCAGAATTGCCAGAGCTTCCAACTGGAGATGTCTCTATCACCGGAAGGCTGCGACTTGATAGCTCACTTCCTCGCGGTTCTTTCTTTGCAATCCCGGCGAAGAAATCAGATGGATTGGTATCAAAGGCTAATGCGCAATCTGGTTCATCGACTGAAAATTTCTACATCGATCTATTAAGTGGCACGGCTGCAATGTTGACTCCAGAAGTTCCTGCTCAACTTCCCGAACTCTCCGATGGACCACATATGGCATATGCCTTGCAGTGGCTCTTCTTTGGAGGCCTTGTTATCTACGGACGATTCTTAATTCGTCGTGATGTCTTGTCTAGCAAAGAGCTCTGAGTACAAACCGCCCTTAGCAATGAGTTCCTCATGCTTGCCGCGCTCAACAATGAGCCCCTTTTCAAGAACGAGAATCTGATCCGCTTCCATGACTGTGCTCAATCGATGAGCAATCACAATCGATGTTCGACCCTTGAGAGCATTCTTGAGTGCTTCGTGCACGAGAGATTCATTTTCAGAATCCAAATGAGCTGTTGCTTCATCCAGAATCACAATCGCAGGCGCCTTCAGAAGTAGTCGAGCAATTGCTAACCTTTGCTTCTCTCCACCAGAGAGGCGATGGCCGCGCTCTCCCACCATCGTGTCAAAGCCATTAGGCAGCGTTGAGATCAGTTCCCAAATCTGCGCAGCCTTGCACGCTTCAATCATCTCCTCCTCTGTCGCATCTTCCTTCGCATAGCGAAGATTCTCGGCAATAGTTTCGTGGAAGAGATGGGCATCTTGCATAACAACACCGATGGAGTCACGAAGTGACTGCACCGTGAACTCACGAATATCTTCGCCATCAATCGTTATTGCACCACGAGTAACGTCATACAACCTTGGAAGTAGAGCGCTCATTGTGGTCTTACCAGCACCCGATGGGCCAACAATGGCAGTCAAAGACCCTGCAGGTGCGCTGAAGGTGATTCCGCGCAAAACTTCTCCACTTTCAACAGTCTCAGGCTTGGCCGCTGATTCAAGTGATGCTAATGAAATCTGATCAGCGCGCGGATAGGTAAAGGCAACATCGGTGAAATCAATCTTCAAGTCCTTCTTTTTCAAAATCTTTGCATCAGCCTTTTCAACAATCATTGGCTGAAGGTCTAGTACTTCAAAGACACGTTCAAATGAGACAAGTGCAGTCATCACATCAATACGCACGTTGGAGAGCGCAGTCAGCGGTCCATAGAGGCGAATGAGCAGAGCAGTGATGGCAAGCAAAGTTCCCACCGTAATGGAACCGTTGATTGCAAGGTGTCCCCCGATGCCATAAGCGAAAGCTGTTGCAACAGCTGCAACACTTGTGATTCCAACAAAGAAGACTCTGTTAAGCATCGCTGTCTGAATGCCTATATCTGCGACCTTACGTGCACGCGTGCGAAAGAAGTCCTCCTCTTTTGCTGGCTTTCCATACAGGTTTACTAGGAGAGCACCTGAGACATTGAAGCGCTCAGTCATGGTGCTCGACATTGTTGCGTTAAGATTAAATGAGTCCCGAGTCAGGGCTTGAATGCGCTTTCCAACCCACTTCGTTGGAAGAAGAAAGGCAGGTAGAAGAAGAAGAGAAACGACTGTGATCTGCCACGAGAGAATGAGCATCGTTGTTACAACCAGCACGAGTGAAACCACATTGCTGACAACGCCAGAAAGGGTCCCAGTAAAGGCTTGTTGAGCACCCATCACATCGGAGTTAATGCGAGAGATAAGCGCACCTGTTTGCGTGCGAGTAAAGAATGCAATTGATTGACGTTGAATATGAGCAAATACTTGTGAGCGCAGGTCATAGATCAAGCCTTCGCCGATTCTTGCTGAGTACCAACGCCCGAAGATGTTAAATGCAGCATCGACCACAGCAAGCAGTCCCACAAGGAAAGCAAGCTTTGTAACAAGACCTGCATCTTTAGGCAAGACGCCCTTATCAATGAGTTCGCGCAACAACAGTGGAGTTGAAACAACGAGGAGCGCTTCGATTACTACGGTGATGAGAAAAATGATGATGTGAGATTTATAGGGCTTGCCGTAGGTGATGATTCTCTTGATTGTTCCAGGCTTGAGCTTCTGAGATTTAACAGATGGGTCTGCAGTCATTGACCGAAAGGTCATCCAGACTGCATGTTGAGACATCAGATATCAGATCTAGAAATCAGACTGTAAAGCCGAGAGCACGCAGTTGTTCGCGTCCATCGTCAGAAATTTTATCTGGACCCCAAGGTGGCATCCACACCCAGTTGATCTTCACATCATCAGTAAATGGTGCAAGGGCTTGACGAGTTTGATCTTCAATAACATCCTGAAGTGGGCATGCAGCGGATGTCAGAGTCATATTCAGGACAGCAATATTGTTGTCATCGACCATCATGTCGTAGATAAGACCAAGGTCAACAACGTTGATACCGAGTTCTGGGTCGACGACATCCTTCATCGCCTCGTTGATATCTTCGATCTTTGCAACCATGTTCTTATCCTACTTTCTTTTTAGAGTTGCTTTGCCAAAGCTTGAACGCTTGCATCCTTGAACGCCATCCATCCAAGAAGCGCGCACTTAATACGCGCCGGATACTGCGAAACTCCCGCAAGGGCAACGGCATCTTCAAGCAGTGATTCATCACCCTTCTCAGTCCCCTTACTCTGCATCAAGTGCATAAATGAATCAGCAATTACTTGCGCCCGCTCAAGGTTTTTGCCGATGAGAAGGTCGGTAAGTATCGAGACACTCGCCTGAGAAATGGAACATCCGACCCCATCCCACGAGACATTTTTGATGATATCTCCATCGAGTGTGAGGTTGAGGGTGATTTCATCGCCACAGCTTGGATTGATGTGGTGAACCTGCGCATCAAAAGTTGCACTCAACTTCTTATTCTGCGGATTCTTATAGTGATCCAGAATGACTTCCTGATAAAGATTATCGAGTTGCATTAGCGACCGAAGTATTTCTGAGCGCCCTGCACGCCAACGATGAGTGCATCAAGGTCATCTGTGGTGTTATAGAGATAGACAGAGGCACGTGTAGTTGCAGGAACTCCAAGCCTTCGAGTCAGCGGCCATGCGCAATGATGACCTGTGCGCACTGCAATTCCTTGGCTATCGAGATATTGACCTAAATCATGTGGATGGATATCTCCAAGAGTAAATGAGACTACGCCGCCGCGAAGCTCTGTTGTCTTCGGTCCAATGATGCGCAGATCACTAATTGCAGAGAGTCCCTCGAGCAAATATTTTGTAAGGGCAATCTCATGCTGGTGAATCTTTTCCATACCAATCCCGGTGAGATAAGTCAGTGCTGCGCCTAACCCAATTGCTTGCGCCATATTAGGAACACCGGCTTCAAACTTCCGAGGAGCTGGAGCCCACGTTGCAGTTTTCATCGTGACATTTTCAATCATGGAGCCACCTGTAAGAAAAGGTGGAAGTTCAGCCAGTAGTTCGGCACGTCCCCAGAAAATCCCAACACCTGTAGGACCCACAGCTTTATGCCCTGAGAATGCTAAGAAATCAATACCAAGTGCCTTCACATCAGTTTTCATGTGAGGAACGGATTGACATGCATCCAGGACAACAACTGCCCCCACTTCATGAGCGCGCTTAGTAATCGCATCGAGTGGATTGATAGTTCCAAGAACATTTGATTGATGAGTGAGAGCAACAACTTTTGTCTTCTCAACAATAACCGAGTTGATCTGAGAGAGATCAAGGCGTCCCTCATCTGTGACAGAGAACCACTTTAAGGTTGCACCTGTGCGAGCTGCCAGCTGCTGCCAAGGGATGAGATTGGCATGGTGCTCCATCTCAGTAACAACAATCGAATCCCCTGCTTTGAGGTGAAAGCGATTTCCAGGAGCGGCATTTCCCATCGCATATGAGATGAGGTTAAGCGACTCTGTAGCGCTCTTCGTGAAGATAATTTCATCAACTGATGCATTCAAGAATGTGGCGACAATTTCGCGAGCACCTTCATAGGCATCGGTTGCCTCTTCAGCTAATTGGTGTGCACCGCGATGCACCGCAGCATTATGCAAACGGTAGAAATCACTCTCAGCTTCTATTACAACATTGGGCTTTTGGCTCGTTGCGCCAGAATCCAAATAAACCAGACGCTTGCCATCGCGGATTGTCCGATTAAGAATCGGAAAATCCTTAGCGATAGTGTGAGCGTCAAAAGTCATGATTAAGCGGTGACGTACTCCGCATAACCATTAGCTTCGAGCTTATCTGCAAGCTCTGGTCCGCCTTCTTCAACAATGCGACCATTAGCAAATACATGCACAAAGTCAGGCTTGATATAGCGCAAGATGCGTGTGTAGTGAGTGATCAAAAGGATTCCGTGGTTATTTGCAGCCTTCGCACGAACAACGCCTTCAGAGACAATACGAAGCGCATCAACATCAAGGCCTGAATCTGTCTCATCAAGGATTGCAAACTTAGGCTTGAGGAGTTCTAGTTGCATGATTTCATGACGCTTCTTCTCTCCACCTGAGAATCCTTCATTCACATTGCGTTGAGCAAATGATGCATCCATCTTCAGTGATTCCATTGCGGCCTTTACTTCGCCAACCCATTCGCGAAGCTTTGGAGCTTCTCCACGAAGAGCAGTTGCAGCCGTACGAAGGAAGTTTGAGACTGAAACGCCTGGAACTTCAACCGGATACTGCATTGCAAGGAAGAGTCCCGCCTTTGCGCGCTCATCCACTGTCATCTCAAGAACATCTGCACCATCAAGCGTGACTGTGCCTTCTGTGATCGTGTATTTAGGGTGACCTGCGATTGAGTATGCAAGCGTTGACTTACCTGAACCGTTAGGTCCCATGATTGCATGTGTCTCACCTGACTTGATGGTCAGATCTACGCCCTTAAGAATTTCAATCGATCCTTGTTCGGTCTCGACAGATACTTTCAATCCGCGAATTTCTAGAGTGCTCATATCTATCTCCGTTATATCTCTACCGTGACGGAGTCTCCGTCGACAGTTACTGAATAAGTCTTAATGGGTGCTACAGCGGGAGGCGTTAACGCCTCTCCTGTGCGAAGATCAAACTCAGCTCCGTGAAGCCAACATTCGATCTTGAAATCTGTGATGTCACCTTCTGAAAGAGAAGCGTCAGAGTGGCTGCAGACATCGTTCACTGCGAATACCTCATCACCAACGCGGGCAACACAGATCGATTCACCGTTTTTCTCAATACGCACAGGTTTACCTGCTAGAAGTGATGAGAGCGCAAGGTCAGACATTTACTTACCTGCCTTTGCAAGTTCGCCATCAATACGAGTCATGATGCGCTCTTGGATTGCATCAATTCCTATTTCAGAGACGATCTCATTAAAGAATCCACGTACAACTAGACGACGAGCGTCATCCATGTTGATTCCGCGTGACATTAAGTAGAAGAGTTGTTCATCATCGAAGCGGCCTGTTGTTGAAGCATGTCCTGCACCAACAATCTCACCAGTTTCAATCTCAAGGTTAGGAACTGAATCTGCGCGAGCTCCATCTGAAAGCAACAAGTTACGGTTGAGTTCATAGGTATCTGTGCCTTCTGCTGCTGCACGGATAAAGACATCACCAATCCAGACTGTGTGTGCCTTATCCCCTGCTAGAGCACCCTTGTAATTCACACGGGACTTCGCATTAGGAACCTTGTGATCGACAAACATACGGTGCTCAAAGAACTGACCAGCAGTTGCAAAGTAGACACCGGAGAGATCGCATGACGCACCTGGTGCAATGAAGTCAACGGTGGGAAGTAGACGAACTACATCTCCCCCGACTGTGACAACGATTGACTTAAATGTTGCATCACGATCAACGATTGCATGATGGCGCGCTGCATGAATGGTCTTTGCATCCCACTCTTGAAGTGCGATAAGTGTGAGGTTAGCACCTGTCTCAACAACGATCTCTAGATCTTCAGCAAGATGAGTATCACCTGAGTTCTCAATGACCACGACAGACTTCGAGTGATTGCCTGCCTTGATAAGAACGCGTGAGAATTCAGCAGAGTCAGTTCCGAAAGAAGAACGATTTAGCATAATGGGCTCAGAGATTTCCGCATCCGCGGCAATCGAAAGAACTGCGCCTTTGCTCGTGAACTGACGAATGCGATTGACAATCACATCATCTGTCTCAGTAACGGCCTCAATCTCTTGCTGTGAGAAAGTCACACCCGTAGGAAGTGAGCCCTTTACTGCAAGTGAATTGCGCTCTACTGCAGTGGCTGAACCATCATGCATTCCGCCCAGGCGTTTGAGTGGAGTAAAGCGCCATGCTTCCTCACGCCCTGTTGGGGTGTGGTTTTCTAGAACGTTCGATTGCAATGAAGACATTAGCCGACTGCACCTTCCATCTGGAGTTCAATCAGGCGGTTAAGTTCGAGTGCGTATTCCATTGGAAGCTCGCGTGCGATTGGTTCGATAAATCCACGAACGATCATTGCCATAGCTTCATCTTCATTGAGACCACGAGACATCAAGTAGAAGAGCTGATCATCTGAAATCTTAGAAACAGTTGCTTCGTGTCCCATAGAAACATCATCTTCGCGGATATCAACATATGGATATGTATCTGAACGAGAGATTGTGTCGACAAGGAGTGCATCGCACTTGACCGTGCTTGCTGAGTGGTGTGCACCCTCTTGAACCTGAACGAGTCCACGATATGAAGTACGTCCTCCACCGCGTGCTACAGATTTAGAGATGACAGATGATGATGTGTAGGGAGCTGCGTGGACCATCTTCGCTCCAGAATCTTGATGCTGGCCTGGGCCTGCAAAGGCAAGTGAAAGAGTTTCACCCTTTGCATGAGGTCCCATCAACATCACAGCTGGGTACTTCATGGTGACCTTAGAGCCGATATTTCCATCGACCCACTCCATCGTTGCACCTTCAGCACATGTCGCACGCTTTGTTACCAAGTTATAGACGTTGTTAGACCAGTTCTGAATGGTTGTGTAACGAACACGAGCACCCTTCTTCACGATGATCTCAACGACTGCTGAGTGCAATGAATCTGACTTGTAGATAGGTGCTGTACAGCCTTCTACATAGTGAATGTATGAATCTTCATCCGCGATAATCAGAGTGCGTTCGAATTGACCCATATTCTCTGTATTGATGCGGAAGTAAGCCTGAAGCGGGATATCAACATGAACGCCCTTAGGAACATAGATAAATGAACCACCAGACCAGACAGATGTATTCAGTGCTGCGAACTTATTATCGCCAACAGGAATGACTGTTGCGAAATACTCTTTGAAGAGCTCAGGATGTTGCTTCAAAGCGCTATCTGTATCAAGGAAGATCACACCCTGCTTCTCAAGATCTTCACGGATTGAGTGATAAACAACCTCTGATTCATACTGGGCTGCAACACCTGATACTAGGCGCTGCTTTTCTGCCTCAGGGATACCAAGACGGTCATAGGTGTTCTTAATATCATCTGGAAGGTCATCCCACGTCGTCGCCTGCTTCTCCGTAGAGCGGACAAAGTACTTAATGGTGTCGAAGAAAATTCCAGATAAGTCTGAGCCCCACGATGGCATCGGCTTCTTATAAAAGAGGTCTAGGCCCTTGAGTCGCAGATCCAACATCCACTGAGGTTCGCTCTTCTTTGCAGAAATATCGCGCACGACTTCCTCGCTAAGACCACGCTTCGCATTTGAGCTGGCTTCATTATTATCTGACCAACCATATTCGTAATTTCCTAGGCCTTCGAGCTCTGGGTGTGCTGTTGTCATGAGTGTGCCTTTCCAGCAGTTAATTTCTTTGATGGTTTGGTTTTAACAGTGTTGGGGATGTAAGTAGTGCAGACTCCATCGCCATGAGCGATAGTGGCTAAACGTTGAACGTGTGTGCCGAGAACGCGAGAGAAAGCCTCAGTCTCTGCCTCACAGAGTTGAGGAAACTCTGCAGCAACGTGAGCGATAGGACAGTGGTGTTGACAGAGTTGCTCACCTAGTGGGCGGCTCTCAATACTTGCCGCATATCCTTGTTCGGTAAGAAATGTCGCTAAGGCTTCAGATCTATTGGGGCGCTTAGCGAGTGCCACTGTTGCTTTACGTTCGATATCATCAGCACGCGATTGAGCAAATGCTTTAACAAGGTGCTCACCAGATTGGGCTGACATAAATTTCAGCGCGGCAACAGCTAAGTCATCATAGGAATGTTCAAACTTTTCACGACCTGAATCGGTCATCACAAATACTTTAGAGGGACGGCCGCGACCACGACTTAGTGCTTGGTGGGGTTCTCTCGCTTCAAGAATGGAATCTGCAACGAGGAGATCTAAGTGGCGACGAATACCAGCCGGGGTAAGACCAAGGCGCTCTCCGAGAACGACGGCAGTTGATGGTCCGTTTTCGAGGACTGAGCGAGCGACAGCGTCACGGGTGCTGAGATCATCGAATTTCACAACACTATTGTGTCGTAATTCGCACCGCCTCGCCACTTCAGCGGTGTCCCCTGCGCGCCCCCTTAAGGTCTTAGGCTAGGCAGCGTGAGTAAATCTGCCTCCATGGCCCGCCGCATCTTGGCTCCGCTGACTGGATTACTCCTCTTCCTGCAAAGCGCCCTGATTGTTACAGGTGGTGCTGTGCGACTGACAGGCTCAGGTCTTGGCTGTCCCACCTGGCCAGAGTGCACACCTGGCTCCTACACCCCAATCGCAAATCAAGCAGAAGGTCAGCTTCACGCGTGGATTGAATTTGGAAACAGACTTCTTACCTTTGCTCTCTTCTTTGCAGCAATTGCAACGATCATCGCAGTCTTTCGTTCGCATCGTCGTGATCTTAGATTTCTAGCGCTGACTCAAATTCTTGGAATTCTTGCACAGGGCGTCCTCGGCGGAATTACTGTTCTCACCAACCTCAATCCACTCTCTGTTGCATCCCACTTTATTCTCTCAACCTTTCTCGTAGCCGCGGCAACATCACTACATTCAAGGCGTCATCATCCATTTGTGAGAACTTCATCTTCTCATGTTCGCATTTCCCAATATTCACTCACGCATCTGATTCTTACCTTCGCTGTCATAGTCGTTGGAACTCTTGTCACAGGTAGTGGACCGCATGCTGGCGATATTGATGCACCACGACTAAATCTCAATATTCAGCACATCGCATATATTCATGGCGGCCTCGTCCTTGCACTTTTGCTTCTCACTCTTTTCTACTATCTCCAAAGTGATCATCGGTATGAAACGCGACGCTGGCTTGGAATCTTCTTCTTTATCTCACTTGCACAAGGTTCCATTGGTTACATCCAATACATCCAAGGAGTACCTGAGCTCCTTGTTGGCACACACCTTTTAGGTTCCTCACTCGTATGGATCGCAGCGTGGCGCGTCCGTCTATCTGTTGTACGCAAACCCGCATAAGGAGAAGAAAATGACGAAGATCGCTGGCTGGACTGAACTTGACGACCGCGCGGTTGCCTACGCACGCGCCCTAGCTATGGATGCCGTACAAAAGGTGGGTAATGGTCACCCAGGTACTGCGATGGCTCTTGCTCCTGTTGCCTATAACCTATTTCAGCGCCATCTTGTTCATGATCCATCAGACCCACAGTGGTTAGGGCGCGACAGATTCATCTTGTCATGTGGTCACTCTTCGATGACTCTTTACACTCAACTCTTCTTTAGTGGGTATGGACTTGAGATGGAAGATATTCAATCCTTTAGAACATGGGGATCTCTGACACCAGGACACCCTGAATACGGACACACAGCAGGCGTTGAAATGACAACCGGTCCACTCGGTGCAGGCGTTGCGACCTCTGTTGGCTTTGCAATGGCGGCACGTTATGAGCGCGGACTTCTTGATCCTGATGCGCCTGCTGGCACATCACTTTTTGATCACTCCATCTGGGTTATTAGTTCCGATGGCGATCTTCAGGAAGGTGTCTCAGGAGAGGCATCATCACTTGCTGGGACACAAGAGCTTGGCAATCTCAACATTATTTATGATGACAACAGAATCTCTATCGAAGGCGATACTCACGTTTCATTTACTGAAGATGTTGCAGCTCGCTATCGTGCCTATGGTTGGCATGTTCAAGATGTGCCGGCACTCGCTGATGGCAATGTTGATCTCGAGTCCCTTGATAAGGCGATGATTGCAGCCAAAGCTGAGATGACTAAGCCTTCACTAATTCGTATGCACTCCATCATTGCTTGGCCTGCGCCTAAGCTTCGTGGAACTGGAAAATCACATGGTTCAGCACTGGGTGATGAAGAGATTGCGGCCACTAAGAAAGAGCTGGGCCTGAATCCTGATGAGAAGTTTGCAATGCCTGATGATGTCTTTGCTCATGTGCGCGCAGTTAAGGCTCGAGGTGCTGCAACTCGTAAGGCTTGGGATTCAAAGTTTGAACAGTGGCAGAAGGCTCATCCAGATCGCGCCGCACTTCTGAAGCGCCTAGTTGCTCGCGAACTTCCTGCAGGATGGGAATCAACTCTGCCTAGCTTTGATGCAGGAAAAGATGTTGCAACTCGCACCGCATCGGGACATGTCATCAATGCAATCGCAAAGTCACTTCCTGAATTCTGGGGCGGATCTGCAGATCTAGCAGACTCAAATATGACCACCATCGAAGGTGGCAACTCCTTCCTGCCTGCAACAAGTGCTATGAAGAACGCTGATCCTTACGGTCGCATCATTCATTTTGGTATCCGCGAACATGCAATGGGTTCCATTATCAACGGAATTTCCTTGCATGGTCTCTCACGATCATTCGGTGGAACCTTCGCAGTCTTTAGTGATTATATGCGTCCCTCTGTCCGCCTTGCAGCAATCATGGATATTCCATCTATCTTCGTCTGGACACATGACTCCATCGGAGTGGGAGAAGATGGACCAACGCATCAACCTATCGAGCACTTTGCAGCTCTTCGTGCGATTCCAAACTTTTCCGTCTTGCGACCAGCAGATGCCAATGAGGTAACTCAAGCGTGGAAATCTGTCATTAAGCGCAATAAGCCTGCAGGCTTCCTACTCTCTCGCCAAAACCTTCGCACCGTCGATCGCACAACACATGGCGCAGTCTCAGGAGTAGAAAAGGGTGCATACATCCTGAAAGAGGCATCCTCTGCTCCTTCAGTGACAATCATTGCAACAGGTTCTGAAGTTGGCATCGCACTCGATGCACAGATTGCACTTGAAGCAGAAGGAGTCTCAACTCGCGTTGTGAGCGCTCCCTGTCTTGAATGGTTTAACGAACAACCTAACTCTTATCGTGAATCAGTGCTTCCAACTTCATCACTACGAGTCAGCATCGAGGCAGGAATTGCTCTGGGTTGGCGCGAATATGTGGGCGATACAGGTGTCATCATCTCCCTCGATCATTGGGGTGCTTCAGCATCTGCCGCAAAGCTCTTCACTGAGTTCGGTCTAACATCGGAGCGAGTTGTTGCAGATGTAAAGAAGGCGCTTGCATAGTGAAAATCTCTGGTCCATCGCTTTCGAGCATTGATCGCGAAAGCGAGATTTATCGCAAGTTGCGTGAAGCTCATCCTCGCATTGCGAAGAAAGATGCAACCACGTGGGGAACAAAGGCATCGACCGAAGCAGCTATTCGCCTGAATTGGGTTGACCTCCCAGAAGCGTCGCTGTCACTTCTCCCCCAAATCACTGAGATAGCTAAGAAATTTGCATCGCACACTCGCATCGTCTTATGCGGAATGGGTGGCTCTTCACTGGGGCCTGAAGTGATTGCTCTTACCTATAAGAAAGATATCTTCATCTTTGATTCAACTGATCCCAACTATGCACGCCACGCAATCGGGACAGATCTCACTCACACACTTGTCGTAGTTAGCTCTAAGTCAGGCTCCACTATCGAGACTTCGTCACAGCGAGCACTCTTTCAAGGTCAGTTCCAAGCTGCAGGTCTTAACCCAATAGACCATATGCTCTTTGTGACAGATCCTGGCTCACCACTTGATAAGGAAGTGCGAGCAGGAGGTTATTCAGTCATCAACGCCGATCCCAATGTGGGTGGGCGATTTAGCGTTCTCAGCGCATTTGGATTAGTTCCCTCTGCACTCATTGGTGCTCCCATCAAAGAGATACTCGATGATGCAAGAGCAGAGAAGAGCGGATTCCTGATCGATGATCAAGTAATTCTTGATGTCGCCTATCTCCTTGTCACACAAGCAGAGCAATACATCGCATTCACCGATGCAGGTTCACACGTTCCTGGACTCTCCGATTGGATTGAGCAGCTCATTGCAGAATCAACCGGCAAAGATTCAATCGGTCGACTCCCCATTGCAACTGAGGACGTAACACGTGCTCGTGTTGGCGGTGCATTCACCGTTTCCTATGCAGGAAGTGGAGCAGACCTCACAGTCGAAGGCCCACTCGGTGCTCATTTTATTTTCTGGGAATGGGTCACTGCCCTGATTGGTGCAGCACTCAAGATTGATCCATTTAATCAACCGAATGTCACTGAGGCTAAAGAACAAACTGCTGCAGCCCTTACTGAATGGAATAACGTCGTTCCTGTTCTCACGCCAGCCTGCACAGAGAAATCAGTGGAGATTTTTGGTGATGGTCAGTCTCTGAAAGATGCGTTGGCAACATTTATCGAAGATGTAAAAGATGGCGGATATATTGCGATCATGGCCTACCTTGATCGACGCGATGATGTGAAGATTGCAGAGCTTCGCTCTATTTTGTCGGAGAAATCTGCTCGCCCTACATCATTCGGTTGGGCGCCTCGTTTCTTGCACTCCACTGGCCAATTTCATAAAGGTGGCCAGAAGAATGGATCCTTTTTGCAAATTACCGGTGAGACGTCTATCGATTACGCGATTCCTGGCCGTGACTTCAGCCTTCGCACACTGCTCTTTGCTCAAGCAATCGGTGATAATCGAGCACTCGCAACAAGAAAATACCCGCTCCTTCGTCTGCATCTGCAGAATCGAAGTGCGAGTATTGATGAAATCTTAGCCGCAGCTAGAGCTCTATAAATACTATTTAGTCGAGGTCATCTCCACGAAGTTTACGAAGAGCATCTTCAAGAATCTTCTCGCCCTCTTTATCTGTGCGACGCTCCTTCACATAGGCAAGGTGAGTCTTGTAAGGGATATTTACTACAGCACTAGGTGGATTGTTCTTATCGCGACCTGCTGGAAGACCACACTTTGGGCAATCCCATTGGTCAGGGATAACTACAGTCTCTTCAACAGCAAATGATGGACGCACTTCATGTTCATTGGCACACCAGTATGAAACCGAAGCGCGCTCAATCTGATCGCCACGTTCGGCCTCGCCCATTGGGCCAGCGCCGACACGACTTCCGCGAATTGCACTTGCCATGAATTAACCCTTCAAAACGAGAGAGAGACCGACAACGCCTGCAAACCAGAGACCGCCAACAACGATTGTGATGCGATCGAGGTTACGTTCTACAACAGATGAACCACCATAGTTTGATGAAATTCCGCCACCAAATAAATCAGAGAGACCAGAACCTTTGCCCTTATGGAGAAGGACAAGAAGAATCATCAAGACGCTGGTGATGATCAGAAAGATTGAAAGCGCTAAAGCCATTCGTAAAACTCCTCTAGAGGTAGGGGTACAGGATACCCGAATGAGTAAGAAAGCCTTGAATTACGCCTGAGCGTGGAACTTAACAATCTTTGCCAACTCTTCAGGGTCAAGGCTTGCTCCCCCAATAAGTGCTCCATCAACATCTGGCTGCTTCATGATTTCAGCGATATTTGCTGACTTCACAGAACCGCCATAGAGAATACGCATATTGGCGGCAATCTCAGAAGATCCAATCTGTTCAATCTCTTCACGGATTGCAGCACAGACTTCTTGCGCATCTTCTGGTGTTGCAGTCTTGCCTGTTCCGATTGCCCATACTGGTTCATAGGCAATCACAATCTTCTTTAGCTCTGGCTTATGGAAACCTTCAAGTCCTGTTCGCACTTGGCGGATCACATGCGAGACATGAGTGCCTGATTCGCGAATTGCGAGCTCTTCTCCCACACAGAAAATTGGTGTGAGCTCATTGGCAAGTGCTGCCTTAATCTTGCGATTAACAAGAGCGTCATCTTCGTGATGAATTGCGCGGCGCTCAGAGTGGCCAATGGCAACGAAAGTGCAACCTAACTTTGCAAGCATGGAACCTGAGATATCACCGGTAAATGCACCGGATGCTTCAGGTGAGAGATCTTGTGCTCCATATTGAAGACGGAGGCGATCGCCATCCACCATAGTCTGGATAGAGCGAATATCAGTAAATGGAGGAAGGATTGCAACATCGACTGCGTCGTAATCCTTGTCATCGAGTGAATACACAAGCTTCTGTGCAACTGCTATCGCCTCAAGGTGATTGAGGTTCATCTTCCAGTTACCAGCCATAAGTGGCTTGCGCATGTATTACTCCTTTGTTGATCGTGCTTGTTGAAAAATCTTAGAGATCGAGCGCTGTCAGTCCTGGAAGTTCTTTACCCTCAAGGTATTCAAGGGATGCTCCCCCACCTGTTGAGATATAGCCAAATGCTGAATCAGCAAAGCCTAGTGCGCGAACAGCTGCTGCTGAATCACCACCACCGACAACTGAGATTCCGTCTACTTCAGTCAGTGCTTGCGCAACAAGCTTTGTGCCGTGAGCGAAGTTGGGGAACTCAAAGACGCCCATTGGACCGTTCCAAAATACTGTCTTACAAGTCTTAATCGCTGCTGCAAATGCTGCTGCCGACTCTGGTCCAATATCAAGGCCCATCTGATCGGAAGGAATCGCATCTGCACTCACAAGAGTGGGTGTTGCATCGGCAGAAAATGTTGGCGCAACAACGATATCTGTAGGAAGTATGAGCTTCACGCCTGAATCTTCTGCTTGCTTAATCAATGCCTTGACTGAGTCAACAAGATCGCGTTCAACCAGGGATGAACCAATCTCTTTTCCCTGCGCTGCAAGGAATGTAAAGAGCATTCCGCCACCAATAGCCATCACATCTACTTTGCCAAGAAGGTTCGCGATAACACCGATCTTGTCTGAAACTTTCGATCCACCAAGGACGACGCCATAGGGGCGAACTGGGTCGATGGTTAGTTTCTTAAGAACTTCAACTTCTGCTGCAACAAGAGTTCCAGCTGCATGTGGAAGAAGCTTTGCTAAATCAAAGACGGACGCGTGCTTTCGGTGTACTGCGCCAAAGCCATCGCCCACATAGAAATCTGCAAGTTTTGCAAGTTCTGCGGCAAGTGCTCCACGCTCTGCTTCATCCTTCGATGTCTCAGCTGCGCTAAAGCGAATATTTTCAAGGAGAAGAACTTCACCAGCACCTAGCGCTTGCGCTTTTGCTGTGACATCTGCGCCCGTAATTGCTCCTGCAAATTGAACAGGCTTTCCAAGAAGTTCAGAAAGTCGCACAGCAACTGGTGCAAGTGATAGCTCAGGCTTTGCTTCGCCCTTTGGTCGACCTAGATGAGCTGCAATGACAATGCTCGCACCTTGTGCAAGCAGAGCGTTGATCGTTGGAAGGGAAGCGCGAATACGGCCATCATCAGTGATCTTTCCCTCTTTCAAAGGAACATTGAGATCGCACCGCAAGAAAACGCGCTTACCTGCTACATCTAGGTCAGCCAGAGACATTAGAGAGATTTACCTACGTAACCAACAAGGTCAACGAGGCGGTTCGAATAGCCCCATTCGTTGTCATACCAACCGACAACCTTGACTGTTGTTCCAATAGCTTTTGTAAGGCCTGCATCGAAGATACAAGATGAAGGATCTGTCACGATATCTGAAGAAACGATTGGATCTTCTGTGTATGTGAGGAATCCCTTAAGTGAACCGTTAGCGGCTTCCTTCATCGCTGCATTGATCTCTGCAGCTGTTGCTTCCTTCGCAAGTTCAACTGTGAGGTCTGTTGCAGAACCTGTTGGAACAGGAACGCGCATTGCAAAACCATCGAGCTTGCCCTTGAGCTGTGGGAGAACGAGTGAGATCGCCTTTGCCGCACCTGTTGAGCTAGGAATGATATTTGTAGCTGCTGCACGAGCACGACGAAGGTCCTTATGTGGGAAGTCAAGGATGACCTGGTCATTTGTATAAGCGTGGATTGTTGTCATGAGACCGCGGACAATGCCGAATTTCTCATCCAAAACCTTTGCCATCGGTGCAAGGCAGTTAGTTGTGCATGATGCGTTAGAAATAACGTGGTGGTTTGCTGGGTCATACTTCTCGTGATTTACGCCCATCACGATAGTGATGTCCTCATCAGTTGCAGGTGCTGAAATGATGACCTTTTTCGCTCCCGCTGTGATGTGCTTCTGCGCATCAGATGCCTTAGTGAAGTGACCTGTTGATTCAATGACGACATCTGCCTTGACTGAGCCCCAAGGAAGGTTTGCAGGATCGCGATCTGCAAATACCTTGATGGTCTTTCCGCCGACAGTAATGGTGTCTTCTGTGTGAGTTACTTCAAGACCAAGGCGTCCCAAGATTGAGTCGTACTTGAGCAAATGAGCAAGAGTTGCATTATCTGTAAGGTCGTTGATACCTACGATATTGATATTTGGGTTTGTGAGCGCTGCGCGAAAGAAGTTGCGGCCAATACGTCCAAAACCATTAATTCCGACATTAATCATTGTGAAAACCTCTTCTAGAAAGTGAATTGCCCCGCATGTAGGTGGCTATTTGTTACACCACAACATTGGGGGGCCTGCGGTGAAGTCTATCAGCCTGTAGATGGCTACTGGTCAGTCGCTATGCGTGCGAAGGCTCACTCTTCACCGTTTATTCACCTAATAAATCAGGTGATAGCCCTGCTTCCGTATCTGGAATGCCAAGCTCTTGTGCCCGTTTATCGGCCATCGCAAGAAGGCGACGGATGCGACCTGCGATTGCATCCTTGGTCATCGGTGGAGTTGCAAGAGAACCAAGTTCTTCAAGACTTGCCTGACCATGTGAAATACGAAGCTCTCCTGCTTCCTTCAAATGATCAGGAATCTCAGGACCAAGAATTTCCATTGCTCGTTGAACGCGAGCCGCAGCAGCGACGGCTGCACGTGCTGAACGACGTAAGTTTGCATCATCAAAGTTTGCAAGGCGATTAGCGGTTGCGCGCACTTCTCGGCGCATACGACGTTCCTCCCACGCAAGAACACTTTCATGTGCTCCAAGACGTGTAAGTAGAACTCCGATGGCATCACCATCTCGAATTACAACACGATCAACACCGCGCACTTCACGAGCTTTAGCAACAATATTTAGACGGCGCGCAGCTCCAACGAGAGCCAGCGCTGCTTCAGGACCTGGACAAGTAATTTCTAGTGATGATGAGCGACCTGGTTCAGTCAACGAACCGTGTGCGATAAATGCACCACGCCATGCGGCCTCTGCATCGCAGACATTGGCAGCGACAACTTGAGGTGGAAGTCCGCGAACTGGTCGACCATTTGCATCGATCAGACCTGTCTGGCGAGCCAAAGCATCTCCTGCCTCAACAACGCGCACAACATAACGAGAGCCTTTGCGCAGTCCGCTGGATGAGAGCACTGCGAGATCACTATCGTGGCCATAGATATCGGCAATATCTTTCTTCAAGCGACGAGCGCTCTGTGAAGTATCGAGCTCAACTTCAATAAGAACCTTGCCTGCAGCTATATGAAGGCCACCGGCAAAACGCAGGAGGGATGAGACTTCAGCCTTGCGGCAGCACGGCTTAGTAACTGAGAGACGACTGAGTTCGTCTTTGACTGCCGCTGTCATTGCCATGGGGGTTATCCAACCAGTATTTGTGAGTCTATGTGTGAGAAAAGCTGACCCAATTTTTTCACATCGTGATGCAAAGGCGCCTCTGCACTGCGTAAATCTGCGACAACCAACTCTGAACCTATGGTTGAAAGATGCTCGCGTAATTGATTCTGCCCATCAGCTGTGTGATCGATGACTACGCAATCGAAATGGATTCCAGGAGCATATGTAGTCAGAATCTGAAGGTGTTCTAGTGGTGAATACCCTGCATACTCCCCCGCCGATTTATCTGCTGTATCAAGATTGAGTAAAAGAATCTTCTTTGCCTTTGATGCAACGATTGCATCTCGTTGTGACGGAACCAGCAAGTGTGGAATCACACTGGAGAACCAAGAGCCTGGTCCCATCGTGATCCATTCAGCATCTGAAATTGCAGTAAGTGCCTCAGGATATGCATGTGGATTTTCAGGGATGATGCGTAGCGCTTTCAAGCGCCCCTTTGTAGTTGCAACTTCTGCCTGTCCACGAACAATTTTTGTGCCTAAGGAATTCTCAAAAGTTGCTTCAATATCCAATGGCTGCGATGACATAGGTAATACCCGACCGATTACTTTCAAGAGCGCACCCACACGATCAAGTCCAGCAACGGTGTCTTCATCTCTATCCCACAGCGCTGCAAGAAGTAGGTTCCCAACTGCATGGCCATTGAGTTCACCATCGCTTGTGAAGCGATATTGCATGATTTCAGCCCAACTACGGCCCCACTCATCATCACTGCAGAGGGCAGCTAGTGCCATCCGTAAATCACCCGGAGGCAAGATTGGAAATTCTTGTCGAAGTCTTCCACTCGATCCACCATTATCAGCCACAGTAACTATCGCCGTGATGTGTGAAGTCAAACTTCGCAGAGCTGTAAGGGTTGCAGCCAATCCATGGCCACCACCCAGTGCTACAACTTTTCTACCAGAACTCATTCCCGTCCTACATCACGATGGGTTGCATGTGCTGTGATCTCAAGAATCTGCGATGATGTGCTCAACTGTCTAGCAATCTCCTCAGCAATCGCAACTGATCTATGTTTGCCACCAGTGCATCCAATTGCAATCGTGACATATTTCTTGCCTTCACGGAAATATCCAGGAATCATTTTGTGAACAACAGAGACAAAACTCTTCACAAAATCTTCAACACCTTCACTACCCAAAACTTTATCGGAGACAGGTTTATCGAGACCGTTCAGTGGTCGAAGTTCTGGAATCCAATGTGGGTTAGGAATAAAGCGACAATCAAGAACCAAATCAGCATCCACAGGGATGCCATATTTATAACCGAAGGAGAGAACGTTCACGCGAAGTGAGGGCAGCATTCCTGCTGCAAAAATCTCTGACGTTCTCTTTTCAAGTTGGTGAACATTCAAATTAGAAGTATCAATCACAACATCTGCTTGGGCTCGAATCTCCTCAAGCTTTGCACGCTCGCGCTCAATCCCATCAACAATGCGATCTTTGCCTTGCAATGGATGTGGGCGACGAGTGGATTCAAAACGCTGCACCAGAGATTGATCTGTCGCATCGAGAAAGAGCAAGCGGTATGGAGTTGCGCCACCTTTGAGTTGAGAGAGTGCGTTGTTGAGCTCATCAAAGAACTTGCCTCCACGAACATCAACAACAACAGCTAGCGCCGCATGAGTATCTAGGTTCTGTTCTGCGAGTTGTGGCAGAAGGGCTGGAGGAAGATTGTCGACCACATACCAACCCAAATCTTCAAGGGCGTGGGCAACGGTAGAACGCCCAGCACCGGACATTCCGGTGAGAATCAGCAACTCTTGCGTTGGCATAGTCAATATTCTGCCTTAGCTGTCAAGTATCTCGCCGGTGGCCATATCAACGCCTGATTGTGAAAGGTTCTGAAGATGGCCGAAGATAATTGCTGCAATTGTTGCTCCGATGCCAGGAGTCGAGGCAAGTTCTTCAACACTGGCCTTACGCATTGCAGTCACAGAGCCAAAGCGATCCAGTAGCGCTGCGCGTCGAGTTTCACCTAACTGTGGGATTTCATCCAGGAGAGATTCGAGCATCACCTTAGAACGCCGCGACCTATGGAATGTAATTGCAAATCGATGTGCTTCATCGCGAATGCGTTGCAGCAAATACATACCTTCTGAAGTTCGAGGCAAGATCAACGGATCCTTATCCCCCGGCATCCAGACCTCTTCTAATCGCTTAGCTAATCCGCAGAGCGCAACATCAGTAATGCCAAGTTCACCCAACGCGCGTTGGGCTGCAGCAACCTGTGGTGCACCACCATCGACCACAATAAGTTGAGGAGGGTATGCAAACTTACTGAGCTTGCCGCCAGTTTCAGCCACTTCACTTTGGTTCACTGTGCGATCAGCCAAGAGTCGTTTCATACGACGAGTTATGACTTGATGCATAGCACGGGTGTCATCTTGCGCTGTATCTGTATCAATGATGAATCTGCGATATTCGCTCTTCTTCGCAAGGCCATCTTCAAAGACGACCATAGAAGCGACAACTGATGTGCCTGAGATATTGGAGATGTCATAACATTCAATCCGAAGTGGAGTGCGTGAAAGTTGTAGCTCCTCTTCAAGCTCCAACAACGCCTTTCCAGAGACCGCAGCATCGGTAGCTCGCTTACTCAAATATTGGACGAGTGCATAATGTGCATTGCGTTCCACGGTCTGCAGGAGCTCAACTTTCTCACCTCGCTGTGGAACTTTGATAGAAACTTTGGATCCACGTAGGGAGGTAAGCCACTCCTCCAGTGCAACGCGATCAACCGGCTCGTGATTAACAAAAACCTCTGACGGAATATCTGCCGGTGCACTCTGGCTATAGATAGAGAAGAAGAGGGAACCAATCTGATCATCGCCTTCAAGTGCGCGTTCTTGGTCAACAATCCATGAGCGAGATCCCTTAATAGATCCGCGCCGAACGATGAAGATAGAGCCTGCTGCATGCAGACCTTCTTCATGCAATGAGATGAAATCACCATCTAGTTCATCAGAGAGATTTCCTTGAGTAGAGCGTTGGGCTTTTTCAAATGATTCAATCTGATCGCGAAGTCTTGCAGCTCGCTCAAACTCTTCACGTTCGGATGCTCCCTCCATCTCAGCGCGCAAAGTTGGAAGAAGATTTTCCATGCCTTTCTCCATAAAGGCATCGAGCTTTACTGCAATCTCACGATGCTCATCGGGGGTTACCCAACCAACACAGGGTGCTGCGCACTTTCCAATATCTCCTAATAGGCATTGACGCCTAGTGCGTTGAGCTCGCTGGAAATTACCCGCGCTGCATGAGCGCACGGGATAAACCTTTAAGAGAACTTCATAGGTATTACGTAGCGCCCACGCATTTGTATACGGACCGAAATACTTAAGTCCAGGTCTCTTCTCTTTTCGAGTAATGAAGATTCGAGGGAACTCATCTGCCATAGAGATGGCCAGGTATGGATAAGATTTATCGTCTTTGAACTGCACGTTATACGTCGGGTGATACTGCTTGATCCAAGAGAATTCCAGAGCGAGTGCTTCAAGCTCTGTGCCAACGATTGTCCAGTCAACTCGAACTGCCTCATGAACCATGCGATACGTCTTCTGTGCAAGGTTGGAACCAAAGTACGTTGTCAATCTATTCTTAAGGTTCTTCGCCTTGCCCACATAAATAACTTTGTCGCTGCCGTTATAGAAGCGATAGACGCCAGGCTCTTCCGGTATCTCTTTAGGACGATATGAGGATGGTTCTGCCATAACTACTTCTTTTGTGCAGTTTTACGTGGGGCAGTCTTTGTTGCGGTTGCTGCACGATTAGTTGCAAGAATTTCAGCTAAGTATTGGCCTGTATAACTTGCCTTCACCTTTGCTACCTCTTCGGGAGTTCCTTCTGCAACAACTATTCCCCCACGGAATCCACCTTCAGGACCCATATCGATGACCCAGTCAGATGACTTAATGACATCGAGATTATGCTCAATCACAATCACAGTATTTCCCGATTCCACGAGGCGCTTGAGAACACCTAAGAGTTTATTGACATCTTCAAAGTGCAGACCAGTCGTTGGTTCATCTAGAACATAGATGGTGCGTCCTGTTGATCGACGTTGAAGTTCGGTCGCAAGCTTCACGCGCTGTGCTTCTCCACCTGACAGAGTCGGTGCTGACTGACCCAAGCGCACATAACCAAGCCCCACATCACAGAGAGTCTTCAAGTAACGAGCAATCGTTGGAACTGATTCAAAGAATGTATGAGCCATTTCGATAGGCATATCGAGCACTTGAGCAATCGTCTTACCCTTGTAATGCACCTCTAGCGTCTCACGGTTGTAACGAGCACCGTGGCAGACCTCGCAGGGAACATAGACATCCGGTAAGAAGTTCATCTCGATCGTGATGGTTCCATCGCCTGAACAATTCTCACAGCGTCCGCCTTTAACATTAAAGGAGAAACGACCCTGCTGATAGCCGCGGACCTTTGCCTCGGTTGTTTCAGCAAAAAGTGCGCGGACCTTATCGAATACTCCTGTGTAGGTAGCAGGGTTAGAGCGCGGCGTACGACCAATCGGTGATTGATCCACGTGCACAACTTTGTCGAGCTGATCGATACCCGTCACAGTTCTGTGGCGACCAGGCACCAAGCGTGCACCGTTGAGTTTGTTGGCAAGCGTTGTGTAGAGAATGTCATTAACTAGCGTTGATTTACCAGAGCCCGAAACACCTGTGACTGAAACAAAGAGGCCAAGTGGAATAGATACTTCAATATCTTTGAGGTTATTCTCTTTTGCACCCTTAATAACGAGTTGGCGCTTGAGATCAATTGGTCTGCGCGTCTTTGGAATCTCAATTGATTTACGGCCAGAGAGATAAGCACCTGTAATGGATTCCTTGGATGCAATGAGTTCTTCATAGGAACCTGAGACCACAACTTTGCCACCGTGTTCGCCGGCCCCTGGTCCAATATCGACTACCCAATCAGCTGTGCGAATCGTCTCCTCATCATGCTCAACAACAATCAAAGTATTTCCAAGATCGCGCAGACGAGTCAGAGTCTCAATTAGGCGACGGTTATCACGTTGATGCAGACCAATGGATGGTTCATCCAGGACATAGAGAACACCAACTAACCCTGAACCAATCTGAGTCGCAAGACGAATTCGTTGTGCTTCACCACCTGAAAGCGTTGCTGCAGGGCGATCAAGTGAGAGGTAATCAAGGCCGACATCGAGCAGGAACCCAAGGCGTGCATGAACTTCCTTCATCACGCGTTCTGCGATCTGCGCCTCACGCTTATTTAGCGTCACTTGCTTCAAGAATGTTGCGCAATCATCGATAGAGAGTGCGCACACCTCAGCAATGCTCTTACCGCCCAGAGTTACAGCCAATACTTCAGGCTTGAGCCTTGCCCCCTGACAAGCAGGACAAGGAGTCTCACGCATATATGCCTCGTACTTATCGCGGCTGTAGTCGCTATCAGTCTCACTATGGCGACGATGGATAAAGGGAACTACGCCTTCAAAGCCTGTGGAGTAATTACGCACGCGCCCGTAACGGTTCTTGTATTTCACATGCACTTCATAATCAAAGCCATTGATGATTGCTTCTTTAGCTTTGACCGAAAGCTTCTTCCATGGATTATCCATTGAGAATTTAAGTTCAGTCGCGAGTGCTTCAAGCAGACGCAGGAAGTATTCAGAGGATTGTCCCCCAGACCACGGAGCGATAGCCCCTTCATTAATAGAGATGGAGTCATCAGGGATTATCAGGTCTTCATCAACCTCTAACTTTGTTCCAATTCCTGAACATTCAGCACATGCACCGAAGGGTGAGTTAAAGGAGAAAGAGCGTGGTTCGAGCTCTTCAAAGGAGAGGTTGCAATCGTGGCATGCAAGGTGCTCGCTATAGGTATGTTCCTTCTCGCCAGTTTTGGCATCAACAAAGTCCAGAAGAACAAGACCATTACCTAAACGCAGAGCAGTCTCAATGGAATCTGTCAGACGTGACTTGCTCTCAGCCTTTGCAGTCAGACGATCAATAACCACTTCAATGGTGTGCTTCTCTTGTTTTTTGAGCTTTGGCGGTTCAGTCAGTTGAATTGTCTCGCCATCCACACGAGCACGTGAATAACCCTGCGTAACTAACTCTGCAAAGAGATCAACAAACTCGCCCTTACGTTCGCGAATGACGGGAGCCAGAATCTGAAACTTTGTTGTGGCAGGCATTGTAAGAATCTGATCGACAATCTGCTGAGGACTTTGGCGAGAGACTGCTTTGCCGCACTCAGGACAGTGTGGTCGACCTGCGCGAGCAAAGAGCAGACGGAAATAGTCATAGACCTCAGTAATAGTTCCCACCGTCGAACGTGGGTTTCGGTTGGTGGATTTCTGATCAATAGAGACTGCAGGTGAGAGTCCTTCAATAAAATCAACATCAGGCTTATCCATCTGCCCCAAGAATTGACGCGCATAGGCAGAAAGGGATTCCACATAGCGACGTTGACCTTCAGCAAAGATGGTGTCGAATGCAAGGCTTGACTTACCTGAACCAGAGAGACCGGTAAAGACAATCAGCGCATCGCGAGGAAGTTCAATCGAGACATCTTTAAGATTATGTTCACGTGCTCCGCGAACTACTAACTTATCGATGCTCATGTACCAGCCTCATCCATTCCGCGAAGTTCGCGCTTTAAATCCTTCAACTCATCTCGCAGTCGTCCTGCAAGTTCGAAAGCGAGTTCATCAGCTGCATTGCGCATCTGTTCGGTGAGGGAGCCTATCAACGCAATCAGTTCTTGGCGCGGCATAGAATCTGTGGATTTGGAAGCAAAGGGCAGAGCGGTGCTGGATTTCTTGCCCTTCAATGTTGCCATGATGTCATCAGTGTCATCGCTCTCTTGTGCAATGAGATCTGTAATATCTGAAATCTTCTTTCGAAGAGGCTGAGGGTCCACACCACGTTCGAGGTTATAGGCGACCTGCTTAGCCCGTCGTCGATTGGTCTCATCAATGGCCTTCGTCATTGATGCAGTCATATTGTCTGCATACATATGGACTTCACCAGAAACATTGCGGGCAGCGCGTCCAATGGTCTGAATGAGTGATGTAGCAGAACGAAGGAAGCCTTCTTTATCCGCATCCAGAATTGCAACGAGGGAAACTTCAGGAAGATCCAAACCTTCACGAAGTAAATTGATACCTATTAAAACATCGTATTCACCGCTGCGAAGCTCGCGCAGTAGTTCAACGCGGCGAAGGGTGTCAACTTCTGAGTGCAGATACCGAACACGCACACCCTTCTCTTGCAGGTAATCAGTTAGATCCTCTGACATCTTCTTCGTCAGTGTTGTGACCAGAACTCGCTCATTGCGTTCTGCTCGAATATTAATCTCATGCAAGAGATCATCAATCTGACCCTTAATGGGCTTCACAACTATCTGAGGATCGACAAGGCCTGTAGGGCGAATGACCTGCTCCACCACATCTCCATCAACCTTTGCCATCTCATACTTACCTGGCGTTGCTGAGAGATAAATAGTCTGACCTGTTCGCTCCAAGAACTCTGGCCAACGCAATGGTCGGTTATCGAGTGCACTCGGTAGACGGAAACCATGTTCCACCAATGTGCGCTTACGGGATGCATCACCTTCATACATCGCACCAATTTGAGGCACAGTAACGTGGCTCTCATCGATGACAACAAGGAAATCTTCTGGGAAGTAATCCAATAAACAGTTTGGAGCAGATCCAGGTTCGCGACCATCAAGATGACGTGAATAGTTCTCAATACCTGAACAGAACCCAAGCTGCTGCATCATCTCCAAATCAAAGGTTGTGCGCATGCGCAGGCGCTGTTCTTCCAGCAACTTGCCCTGCTTCTTAAAGAGATTCAGTTGAACCTGCAACTCATCTTCAATCTCACCCATCGCACGCTTCATCGTCTCAGGACCTGCTGCGTAGTGGGTAGCTGGGAAGATATAAATCTCCTCCTCATCACGGACAATTTCACCTGTGAGTGGATTGAGAGTCATAATTTTCTCAATCTCATCACCAAACATCTCGATGCGCACAGCCAACTCTTCATACATAGGGATGATTTCAACGGTATCTCCGCGAACGCGGAATGTGCCCCGCTCAAAGGCCATATCGTTACGTTTGTATTGAACATCAACAAACTTACGAAGCAGAACATTGCGTTCAATCTCATCGCCCACCTTGAGGCGAATCATTCGATCGATGTACTCCTGCGGAGTTCCAAGACCATAAATACAAGAAACGGTTGCCACAACAATCACATCGCGCCGCGTCAGAAGTGAGTTGGTGGCTGAGTGGCGCAGACGCTCTACTTCATCATTAACACTGGAATCCTTCTCAATGAATGTATCTGTCTGGGGAACGTAGGCTTCAGGTTGGTAGTAGTCGTAGTAAGAGACGAAATACTCAACAGCGTTATTGGGAAGTAGTTCTCGAAATTCGTTGGCAAGCTGAGCCGCAAGTGTCTTATTGGGAGCTAGTACCAAGGTAGGTCTCTGCAGACGTTCAATCAACCATGCAGTTGTTGCGGACTTTCCAGTTCCTGTGGCACCGAGAAGAACTACATCTTGCTCACCCGCATTGATGCGACGGGTAATCTCTTCAATCGCAGCAGGCTGATCTCCTGCTGGAACATAATCACTGATGACTTGAAAAGGTGCGACCTTTCGCTGAAGATCGGTTACTGGGCGCACTTGGTTAGCCTAGCGATTGCGGTAGAAGAACGCTCTCCCAGAGATTTTCCACCTGACGAAGCATGGAATCTTCATCGCCATCGTTGCGGATAACGGCATCGGCAATAGCGGTGCGGGCCTCTTCACTTGCCTGAGAAGCCATGCGCTTTTCAATCTGTGAGATGTAGAGCCCTTTCTTTAGAAGGCGCGCCTTACGTAGTTCGATTTCGGATTCAACCGTGACAACGTAATCAAATTTCTCTGCAGCCCCTGTCTCGACAAGGAGTGGGATTTCATAAATCAAAATGTCATCATGTTCAAGATCTGCAACCGCTTGGGCAAAGAGTGCCTGCACGCGTGGATGAATTATCGCTTCAAGATCTTTCCGGGCTTTCTCATCGCTAAAGACAATCTCAGCTAACTTCTTTCGGTCGATATCTCCATTAAGGATGACTTCATCTCCGAAACGAAGTAATACATCGGCAAAACCATCTGTGCCGCGTTCGATAGCCATACGAGCCAATTGATCTGCATCAATGACAAGTGCACCAAGTTCAGCAAAATTCTGTGCAGCAGTTGATTTACCCGAGCCAATTCCACCTGTGAGCGCTACTACCAACATGTATCAACTCTACCTTTGACGTAATTAAAAAGGGACCCATGCGGGGTGTGCGAGTTAAGTATCAGCTCGCGACCCGAATGAGTCCCTCTTTAGTAATTACTTATTCAGCTGCGACAGCTTCTTCTGCAACAACAGCTGCCTCTTCAGCGACCTTTGCTTCAGACTTCTGCTTCTTGTGAGCCATGAAGCGCTCCTGAGCAACAGCGTATTGACGCTCCCACTCTTCGCGCTGTGTGTCATATCCTGGCTTCCATTCCTGAGTATCAGGATCGAAACCTTCTGGATAGATGAAGTTTCCTTCAGCATCGTAACGAGCAGACATTCCGTACTGTGTTGGATCGAATGCTTCGATCTCGACTTCGTGTCCTTCATTTGCTTGCTTCAATGAGAGTGAGATGCGGCGGCGCTCAAGATCGATATCGATAATCTTGACGAAGAGTTCGTCATCCACTGCAACAACCTGCTCTGGGATCTCAACGTGGCGTTCTGCCAACTCTGAGATGTGAACAAGTCCTTCAATTCCTTCGTGAACACGAATGAATGCACCGAATGGAACAAGCTTTGTTACAACGCCTGGCACAACAGTGTTAATTGTGTGAGTGCGAGCAAATGCCTGCCATGGATCTTCCTGTGTTGCCTTGAGTGAGAGTGAGACACGCTCGCGCTCGAAATCAACTTCGAGTACCTCAACAGTTACTTCATCGCCAACTTCAACAACTTCACCTGGGTGATCGATGTGCTTCCATGAAAGCTCTGAAACGTGAACGAGACCATCAACGCCACCAAGGTCAACGAATGCACCGAAGTTAACGATTGATGAGACAACACCTGAACGAACCTGGCCCTTTTGGAGCTGGTTCAAGAATTCAGTGCGTGATTGTGACTGTGTCTGCTCAAGGAATGCGCGACGTGAAAGCACAACATTGTTGCGATTCTTATCGAGCTCGATGATGCGAGCCTCAACCTGCTTACCAATGTAAGGAGTGAGGTCACGAACGCGACGCATTTCAACAAGAGATGCTGGCAAGAAGCCGCGTAATCCGATGTCGACGATAAGTCCGCCCTTAACAACTTCAATAACTGTTCCGATGACAACTTCATCGCGTTCTTTCTTGCCTTCGATTTCGCCCCAAGCACGCTCGTACTGAGCACGCTTCTTAGAGAGAATCAGGCGACCTTCTTTATCTTCTTTCTGAAGAACAAGCGCTTCAACTTTATCTCCAACCTTAACGATGTCATTTGGATCTGCATCGTGGCGGATAGAGAGTTCGCGTGATGGAATTACGCCTTCAGTCTTGTAACCGACATCTAGGAGTACTTCTTCGCGATCAATTTGAACGACTGTGCCAATGACGAGGTCTCCGTCACTGAAATTTCTGATTGTTCCTTCAATTGCGGCTAGAAAATCTTCCGCTGATCCAATGTCATTTATTGCAATTTGTGTAGTCAAGATGCTCCGTAGGGATAGAAAGTAGTAGGGATAGGACTATTAAATTTTTCCCAATTCAGGTGAATCGGGAGGCTAAGAGTATTGGTGGGGGTGAATTACAGGCAAATCCCCGCATAGAAATCAAGGAGTTCACATAGGATTGCAGTGCAATGAAGCGATATATCGAACTATTTCGAATTCCCAATGTCTGGGTCCTTCTTCTTGCCTGCTTTCCAGCTCGAGTCGCATATGGAATGGTCGGCCTTGGCATCTTCTTCAAAGTAGAGCAGGCAACTGGCTCAATCTCATTTGCCGGAATCGCTATCGGTCTAAACGCTGCAGCTGGATCATTTACTGCAGGAATCCGCGGATCGATTATGGATAAATATGGTCAGACATGGCCACTGCGCATCATGGTTCCAGGTTATGCGGCAATGGCCTTTGCACTCAATGCAATGCACTCCAAACCTTTGATGTTGATCTTTGCATTTGTTATGGGGCTGAGCGCTCCCCCCATTAATTTATCAGTGCGCCCTCTCTGGAAAATTGTTGTCCCTGAACATTTCCTGCGCACAGCATATGCAATGGACACCGCAATCATGAGCGCTGCAGGCGTTGTTGGCCCTGTCATCGCAACAACACTTGCTCTCTCTTCACACCCTTCACTTCCTCTCAATATCTGCGGTGTGCTCATGATTATCGGTGGAGGCGCTCTTGCACTGACAAAAGTTTCTCGCAGCTGGATTCCCGAAAAGAAGGCTGCGGATTACGTTCCCTTGTGGAAGCACAAACCACTACAGCTTCTGATGATTGAAGGATGTTTCCTTGGATTCGGTTGGGGCGTCTTTGACGTTGCTGTCCCAGCATTTACAACGATTGAAAAAGTTCCACACTTAACTGCATGGATCTTCACATCTATGGGAGTTGCAAATATTGCGGGTGGTTTACTTGCAGGTCTTGTCTCTAAGCGCACATCTTCTTTGCGCGCCATGCGCACCACGTATGGAATTTGGTTCTTCGCCTCCATCCCGATGGCGCTATCTCATCCAGGTTGGACGATGATTCTTGCCAGTGGGCTATTAGGACTTCTCGGTGGAGCAATCATGGTCTTCTATTGGGAAGTGATGGAGGCAATCCGTCCCAAAGGATCTCCTACTGCAATGATGGGTTGGCTCTGGACTGTTGAGGGAACGTTGATGTCTATTGGATCAATGTTCGGTGGCGTCATCTCGGAACACCAATCACCAACTCTGGCACTCTGGATAACAACAACATGTATTGGAATTGGCTATCTGATTCTCGCTGTAGGTAAAGCTCGCCTTATCGCCGCAGATCGCATTCCAACACCTGAAGAAGATTTACAAGCGATGAAAGATAACTCCCCAACAACAAGTTAGTGAGCAGCCTCGTTCCAACTCTTGCCAACCCCGACTGAAACATCCAGCGGTGCGCGAAGTGGATATGCCTTACCCATCTGAACTCGTACTAACTCTGAAACTTCATCAATCTCTTTAGTGTTTACTTCTAGAATTAGCTCATCGTGAACCTGCAATAACAACCTTGATGTGAATTTTCCAGCAACCAGCGCACCCTGAACGTTGAGCATCGCTTGCTTAATGATGTCGGCCGCAGATCCCTGGATGGGAGCATTCAGCGCCATGCGCTCTGCAACTTCACGGCGTTGACGATTGTCATGCATCAGATCTGGAAGATAGCGCCGGCGCCCCATAACTGTTTCTGTGTAACCAACTTTGCGGGCATCATCGACAACAGTTTTGAGATAGTCACGAATTCCACCGAAGCGTTCAAAGTATCGATCCATCAAATCTTGCGCTGCAGGTGGTGTCAGATCAAGCTGAGCTGCCAATCCATAAGAACTTAACCCGTAAGCAAGCCCATAGGACATCGCCTTAATCTGCCTGCGCATCTCAGGATCAACATCTGCCTGCTTCACACCAAATACTTCTGCAGCCACAGTTGCATGAAGGTCCTCCCCTGATTCAAAAGCTTTCAGCAGATGCTCATCGTTAGAAAGGTGAGCCATGATGCGCATTTCAATCTGACTGTAATCGGCTGTAAGAAGTGCGTCATAGCCACTACCGGCAATAAAGCACCCACGAATCTTGCGACCCTCTTCCGTGCGCACAGGAATGTTCTGCAAGTTCGGTCCGACAGATGACAAACGTCCAGTTGCTGCAACTGTTTGAGCAAAGTGTGTGTGGATTCGCTTATCGCTCTGAATCTCAACCAGAAGACCTTCGATGGTGGTTGCAAGTTTCTTCGTCTCACGGATTCGCAGGAGCGCTGCAAGAAGTGGATGTGAAGTCTTCTCAAAGAGCCAGCTCAAGGCATCGGCATCAGTGGTGTAACCGGTCTTTATCTTCTTCGTCTTGGGAAGAGCCAGTTCATCAAAGAGAACAACCTGCAGCTGCTTGGGTGAGGCCACATTAAATTCATGCCCTGCTGCTTCATGGGCGATCTTGGTCTCACGGGCTACTTCGCCATCAAAGAATGTGGCTAGTGTTTCTAGCCCCTTCTTATCTACTGCGATTCCACGGCTCTCCATCAGCGCTAACAGATCAGCAATCGGAAGTTCGAGCTCGTAATAGAGCTTTGTTAATCCACGATCGTTAAGTTCCTTTGATAATGAATCTCGAAGTCCAAAGAGTGCACAGGCTGTTGTAAGCAGTATTTGCTCAGAGGAAGACTCATCAATCTGACTGCCATCGCCCCAACGTTCCAATAAATCTTTCACATCCTGCGCGCGAACTCCTGGATTTAGAAGGTATGCGGCAAGAGATGTATCGAATACAACTCCGGTTAACCCATTCTCCCGGGCAACAGCCTTGGCATCGTGAGCAATCTTTTCAACCGCAGGATTTGTCGCCCACTCCCCCATCTCTGATGAGTGGATCAGAAATGCAGTCTTCCTATCAAGTGCTACCGCATATCGATGTAGGCGATCTTCAACTAGTTCATACGCAATGGAGGCTGCACCTTGATGCGCGCCAATCTTCTTGGACACCTCATCGGAAGTCAGAACCCAGGAGTCAATATCTGAACCAAAGAGTGAGAATTCTGGTTCTGAAGATTTGGCATCCATCTTCGCAGGCGTCTGTGCACTTGCTGCAGAGATTACTTTCAATCGATCTTTGAGAGTGCGAAATTCGAGTTGTTCAAAGAGTGAGGTCAGATCAGCTTCAGCAACACCGCTCCATGCAAGAGCATCGATCGTAAAGTCCATTGGTGCATCATGAATGAGCTGAGTAAGTTCACGATTGCGCTTAACGTTACCGATATTGGCGCGAAGTGATTCGCCAACCTTGCCGCTAACTTTCTCTGCCTGCGCTAACAGTTGAGTTAGTGAGCCATATTCGACAACCCATTTAGCTGCAGTCTTTTCGCCAACACCTGGAATCGAAGGCAAGTTATCACTGGGATCTCCTCGAAGGGCTGCGAAATCTGGATATTGCTCAGGCGACATTCCATATTTCTCTTGAACAGCATCCGGTGTCATCCGCGCCATCTCAGAGACACCGCGCTTGGGATAGAGAACTGTTGTCTGCTTGGTAACGAGTTGGAAACTATCTCGATCACCAGTACAGATCAGAACCTCTGCGCCTTCTTTCTCAGCTCGCTTTGTAATCGTTGCGATAATGTCATCTGCTTCAAAGCCTTCTATTTCAAATTGGCTGATTCCAAAACCTTTCACCAATTCATGCAGATAGGACATCTGTGAGCGAAATTCATCAGGAGTCTTGGCGCGATTGGCCTTGTATTCGGGAAAGATTTCAGTACGGAAAGTCTTGCGAGAGACATCAAATGCCACTGCCACATGAGTTGGTTTCTCATCTTTGAGTAAGGAGATAAGCATCGTTGCAAAGCCATAGATGGCGTTGGTGTGCTGGCCTTGGGCGGTTGTGAAATTCTCAGAAGGAAGTGCGAAGAATGCTCGATATGCCATGGAATGGCCATCGATAAGGAGCAATCTCTTCGTAGCCATGGCGCTCATCATAGATATAAACTCTGCAACTATGACTGAACCTGATTACTTAGCAATCATCAAAGAACGCGGACAGGGCGCTCTCGATATCAAAATGGGTATCGAAATGCTCGAAGTCTCACCACAGCGTTTGGTGGCGCGTATGCCTGTCGAAGGAAATACCCAACCGATCGGCCTCCTGCATGGTGGAGCTAATGTGGTTCTCGCTGAATCACTCGGTTCGATTGGCACTCAATTACATGCAGGCCCTGATCGCAAAGTTGTCGGCGTCGATATCAACGCCACTCATCATAAATCAGCAACGAGCGGGTATGTGACAGCAGTTGCCACCCCAGTCTCACTCGGTCGCACACTCTGTGTCTATGAGATCGTCATAACAAACGAGGCAGGTCAGCGAACATGTACTGCTCGCATAACCTGCCTCATTTTAAATAAGGATTAATTACTTAATTAATGCGCACCCGTTCCGAGGTATGCCTCGCGGACTGCTGGATCATTAAGAAGGTCAGAAGCCGCAGCTTCCTTTGTAACATTTCCTGTTTCCAGAATATAAGCACGATGTGCACGCTGTAAGGCCTGCTGTGCATTCTGTTCAACCAAGAGAATTGTTACGCCCTGCTTATTGATTTCAGTAATGATGCGGAATATATTCGCAATCATCTGAGGTGCAAGACCCATGGATGGTTCATCAAGGAGCAAGACCTTTGGGCGTGCCATTAGCGCGCGACCCATTGCAAGCATCTGCTGCTCTCCACCTGAGAGAGTTCCACCAGGTTGTGATGTTCGCTCTTTCAAACGTGGGAACAAGGTATAGACGCGATCGAGATCTTCATCCATCTCAGCCTTGCGATCCTTGCGATTGAACTTACCCATCTCAAGGTTTTCAAGAACAGTCATTCCAGGAAAGATTCCTCGGCCTTCAGGAACTTGTGAGATACCAAGATCGACACGATGGTGAGCTGGAATCTTATTAATGCTCTCTCCATCAAATGTGATGTCACCACTTGATACCGGGCGTAGTCCGGAGATGGTCTTAAGAATTGTTGTCTTACCCGCACCATTTGCACCGATAAGTGTGACTATCTCACCTTGGTTAACAACGACTGAAACGCCTTTAATCGCTTCAATCTTGCCGTAGTGAACACGAAGATCTTTAATTTCAAGACGCATCTGCTGGCACTCCTAGGTAAGCCTCGATAACACGAGGGTCATTTTGAACAACTGAAGGAAGATCATCTGCAATCTTCTGACCGAAGTCGAGAACTGCAACGCGATCAGAAATTCCCATAATGAGCGACATGTCGTGCTCAATAAGAAGGACGGTATATCCCCTATCGCGGATCTTCTTTATGAGATTTGCTAGTTCAACCTTCTCAGCAGGGTTAAATCCTGCTGCTGGTTCATCAAGAAGCAATAGCTCAGGCTCTGTTCCCAGTGCGCGAGCGATCTCAAGACGGCGCTGATCTCCATAAGGAAGATTCTTTGCAAGTTGATCTGCGCGATGATCGATACCCATGAGAGTCAAGAGCTGATGTGCACGCTCTTTACTCTCTTTCTCTTCACGACGGTTAAGCGGCGTACCGAACAGTGCGCGCACGAGTCCAGTCTTCTTATGAACATCGGTAGCTGTAATGACATTTTCTAGAGCGGTCATATCTCCAAAGAGACGAACGTTCTGGAAAGTACGCGCAAGTCCTGCCTTAGTGACTTGATGGCGCTTAAGTCCTGAAAGGTTCTGTCCTTTGAAGGTAATTTCACCTGAAGTAAGAGGGTAAACACCGGTAACAACGTTAAAGACTGTTGTCTTTCCAGCACCGTTTGGTCCGATAAGTGCACAGATTTCACCCTTATTAACATGGAAGTTAACTTCATTAAGCGCTGTCACACCACCGAATTTAATCGTGACGTTCTTGAGTTCGAGAAGTTTCTCAGACATTACATGGACCTCTTCTCTGTAATCTTTTCGCGTTTCTTGCGAGGCAATAGACCATCTGGACGAAGGTTCATCATGAGGATAAGAACTGCGCCGAATACTAATTGGCGAGCCTCAGAGATGAATCGGATGCGCTCTGGAAGATAGGCAAGAATTCCTGCTCCGAGGATGACGCCCCAGATATTTCCAATTCCACCGAAAACCACGCAGGCGAGAATCAAGATGGAGACATCGAACTTAAACATATCCGGTGAGATCACTGCCACCTTAGATGCAAAGAGAACCCCTGCTGCTCCACCGACTGCGGCACCGATCACGAATGACCAGAGCTTATAAACGAGGGTGTTAACCCCCATAAGTGCTGCAACATCTTCATCCTGGCGAATGGCTTCCCACGCACGACCTGGACGGCGCACGGTAAAGCGACGAATCATCCAGACAACGAGAAGGATCATTGCAAAGACCAACCAGAAGTATGTCTCTGGGTGCATCAGATCAAAGTGAAGACCAAAGAATGTAGGAGGATTAGGAATTCCTGGAATTCCGTTAGGCCCACCAGTTACTGAAATGTTGATTGCAACGATACGAACGATTTCACCGAATCCAAGAGTGATAATTGCTAGATAATCACCGCGAAGACGTAGAGCTGGCAGACCTAAGATCACGCCAGCGATCATTGCAAAACCAATACCGAAAGGCATGATCTCCCAGGTATTCCACCCGTAAAGAGTAGAGAGAATTCCTTGTGTGTAAGCACCGATTGCAAAGAATGCAACGTAACCAAGGTCGAGAAGACCTGATTTACCCACAACAATATTCAGACCCAGAGCCATCATGATGAACATGCCGACTGGATAGACCAATACATTCTGGAAAGAGGTAATTGGTGTGTTGAGGAAACTTGTTGGTCCCCATGTAGCTGCAAATGGGAGAAGGCCAACAAGAAAGATCATCGAGAGTACAAAGATTGTGCGTACTGGACGTGACCAGCCCGCCCAGATCTCGGCTCCCTTATCGCGAAGGTTAAATGAAGATAAATTAGCCATCATGTCCTCGTCTGCTGAACGGCTTCACCAAAGAGACCGTTAGGCTTAAATAGAAGTACGACCACAAGTACGGCGAAGACAGTTACTGCCTTCCACTGTGAACCAAGCATCGCTGATGCAAATTGCTCAAGCATGCCCAGTGCAATTCCACCGAAGAATGCGCCTCGGAGATTTCCGATGCCTCCAAGAACTGCTGCAGTAAATGCTGCAATTCCCATATTGAATCCAACGTTAAAGATCGTGTTCTCATAGACCGTTGTGTAAAGGAAGGCTGCAGCGCCGGTTGTAAGACCGCCGATACAGAAGGTGAGGGTGATGACTCGGTTGATATTGATACCCATCAACTTTGAGTTCTCTTCAGACATAGACACTGCACGAATCGACTTACCAAGTCGTGATCGGGTAACAAACTGATCGAGCACTACGAAGATGATGATGGGAGCGACAATCGTTAAAACAGTGTCAATTCTAAAATTAGCTCCGTGGAATTCACCGAAGCTCCACTTATCAAGAAGTCGAGGTGTAGTCATCGGGCGTGAAATTGTGATTATGCGCATTCCTTCAAGAAGGAAGATGGAGACTCCAATTGCTGAAATCAATGATGCGAGTCGGTTTGCTCCTCGTGCGCGAAGGCGACGATAGGCAACAAGCTCGACGATAATCGCCAAGATTGCACATGCGAGCATTGATGCAAGGAGTGCAAAGGCGAGTGTGTAGACGAGCTTAAATCCATGAAGTGATGGAGCGCCGATGTCATATCCAAGGAAGTGCACCTCAATGTAAAGGGTGGCAAATGTTCCAAACATAAAGACTTCAGAGTTTGCAAAGTTAATGAGTCTCAGAACTCCGTACACCATCGTGTACCCGAGCGAGACGAGTGCATAAATGAGACCCAGAGCGAGCCCTTGCAGCGCAAGGCTCCAGAACTGGCTCGTGACTACTGAAAAATTCATATCAACCGATCTGTTTCAAGCGATGAGTATTATGAAGTGTGGCCACTGCCCAGTTTTACCTGGGAAGTGGCCACACCATTACTACATTTTTACTGCGTGACTTCTAGAGTCAGATGCTATTTAAGCAACTGCGTCGTAGATGATTACGCCGTTCTTTACTAGGTATCCACCAACTGGGGCTCCACCGATGATGTCACCATAACGGTTGAACTTGATGACGTCTCCGCCAACACCCTTGAATGTACCTGAGTTAACACAGAGCTGGATAGCTGGACGTGTCAACTTGCCTTCGCTGATGCACTGAAGGAAGACGTTAGTTGCGTTGAATGCTGTTGTTGAGTAAAGACCAGGAACCTTGATTCCTGTGATCTTTGTGAACTCAGCAAGCTGCGCAGCTGTAAGGATCTTATCGAATGGGACGTCAGCAGCTGTTAGACGAACGCCTTCTGCCGCCTTACCTGCAAGACCTGGGAAATCAGATGTGTTTGTTCCATCACCTGAAGCCAAGATGCCTGTGTATCCACCATCGCGAAGTGCCTTGAAGAGCTTTGCTGCATCTGTGGTGTAACCACCGTAGATAACAACGTTAGCGCCTGAAGCCTTAACCTTTGAAGCAACTGAAGTGTAATCAGCTGTTCCCTTTGCAACAGAGTCTGTTCCAACAACTGTTCCGAGCTTCTTAGCTGTTGGGAGTGTTCCCTTAGCAAGAGGTCCGCCGTATGTTGTCATGTCATCGATTACGTAGAACTTAGGAGCTGTAACGCCCTTAGCTGCGTAACGTGCAAGAGCTGGTGCCTGGAATCCATCGTGTGCAACGACGCGGTGGAAGATTGGGAATCCACGGTCTGGTGCCTTTGGATCTGTGAGTGATACAGCTGAAGCTGAAGGAGCGACCATTGTGAGGCCAGCAGCCTTGTATGCAGGGAATGAGTTACGTGCTTCACCAGAACATGATGTTCCGATAACGCCGATAACTGCCTTGTTAGCAGCAACACCAGGAGCGATGTTTGCAGCAACTGTTCCGTCGCACTGTGAGTCAGCCTTGATGAGTTCAACCTTTACGGCTGGGTTCTTTGCATTGTAAAGAGCGATTGCATAGATCGCGCCTGGGATCTGATCCTGGCCGAGCTGTGCATCTCCACCTGTAAGTGGGCCTTGGAATGCGAGTGTTACTGTGTTCTTAGCAGCAGCTGATGCTGGTGATGTAGCAACTACGCCAAGAGCGAGAGTTGCTGCAGCAGCAATAGCTAGACCGCTTACGATCTTCTTATTCATGTATTGCCTTCCTGTTTTTTCTTGCTTGTGTCCCGGGACAGGGAGGTGAGAAGAGTAATGCTCAACCCCTACTTGAGACAAGGCGTAATTGCCCGAAATACGGCGTGGGAGGTTACTTTTGCATCACGAAATTAGGTGATTTTCCTGTGGCTTAGATTTGCGAGGACGAGCTACTTATCCAGGGCGGCCTCAGGGGAAATGACGGCTTGGGCGACCTCTTTCATGGTCAGGCGGCGGTCCATAGCAGCCCTTTGAATCCAAGAAAATGCTTCTGGCTCTGAAAGGTTTAGCGCCTTCATTAAAATCCCTTTGGCTCGATCAATAATTTTTCGAGTCTCAAGTCGTTCATGGAGATCGGCAACCTCTTCAGCAAGTGATTTCATCTGAGTATGTCGGCTCATTGCAATTTCAATGGCAGGAACCAAATCTCCGATAGTAAATGGCTTCACAACATATGCCATCACGCCAGCATCACGGGCACGATCAATGAGTTCTTTCTGACTAAATGCCGTCAACATGAGAACTGGAGCAATCGAGATGATTTTCTCAGCTGCAGAAATTCCATCAAGCACAGGCATCTTCACATCAAGGATTGCTAAATCTGGTTTATGTTCATTTGCGAGTGCAATTGCTTCTTCGCCATTTGTCGCTTCTGCAACTACTTCATATCCAGCTTCTTGCAACATCTCAACAAGATCCATGCGAATGAGCGCTTCATCCTCGGCAACTAAAATGCGCACAGGTATGTTCTGCTTAGATTCGTTGCTCATGTGCCTCGAGTCGGATTCGAACCGACACTATGCAGTGTTTGAGACTGCCCTCTCTACCGTTGGAGTACCGAGGCGTACTCCCCTATCGTATTAGAAGAGAGGAGTTAGGCGAAACGAGAGAGCTTGTGGATTAGCGATATGCAGCGACAACGCCGTTAACGGCATCGCCAACCTTGTGTACGCGCATCGCATTGGTAGAACCTGGAATTCCAGGAGGTGAGCCAGCAACGATCATCACGAGTTCACCGATCTCTGCGCGCTTGCCTTCAATCAGCATCTTGTCAGCCTGAAGAACCATCTCATCGGTGTGCTTGACCATCGGTGTAATAAGCGGTTCTACTCCCCATGAGAGAGCTAAACGGTTATAGGTGCCCTCTTCAGGTGTAATTGCAAGAATAGGAATTGGTGATCGCAGACGAGAAATACGTCGAGCTGAATCACCAGATTGTGTAAAGGTCACAAGGAACTTCGCACCCACGATAAGACCCACTTCAGCTGCTGCCTTTGTGATTGCGCCACCTTTAGTACGTGGATTAGTCATCAATGGACGAATGCGATCAAGGCCAAGTTCTTCGGTACGCTCAATAATGCGAGCCATAGTTTCAACTGCTTGAATTGCAAACTCTCCAACTGATGTCTCACCTGAGAGCATGAGCGCATCTGCACCATCGAGAACTGCGTTGGCACAATCTGTTGCTTCAGCTCTCGTAGGCGATGAATTAGTAATCATCGAATCAAGCATCTGTGTAGCAACGATGACTGGCTTGGCTGCATCGCGAGAGAGTTCAATACAGCGCTTTTGCACCATAGGAACATCTTCAATAGGTAGCTCAACACCGAGGTCACCACGAGCAACCATGATGCCATCAAAGGCTGCAACGATCTCTACAAGGTTTTCAACAGCTTGAGGCTTCTCAATCTTTGCAATGACAGGAACGTGAATTCCCACTTCAGCCATGATGGCGTGAACATCTTTGACATCTGCTGCATTTCGCACAAATGAGAGTGCAATGAAATCAGCACCTGCTCGCAGCCCCCAGCGAAGATCATCTTCATCTTTTTTAGACATCGCAGGAACTGAGACAGCAACACCTGGAAGGTTAATTCCCTTGTTATTGCTTACTGCTCCTGGCTGGATGCATTTGGTAATGACATCATTACCCTTTACTTCAATAACTTCAACGGTCACTTTTCCATCATCAATCAGAATGCGATCTCCAGCTTTGCAATCCCCTGGTAGGCCTTTATAAGTGGTGCCAACGCGCTCTTTCGTTCCAGAAATCTCATCAGTAGTAATAGTGAAAATATCTCCACGCACAAGATCGTGAGGACCGCTTTCAAAGCGACCAAGGCGAATCTTTGGACCTTGAAGATCAACAAGAATTGCAACAGCTTTGCCAGCTTCTTTTGCAGCAGATCTCACAGAATCTAAGCGAGCTTGGTGTTCTTGATATCCCCCGTGTGAGAGATTCAGGCGCGCCATATTCATTCCGGCTGCAATGAGCTCCTTAACTTTCTGTGGAGACTCAACAGCTGGACCCATAGTGCAAACAATTTTGGCGCGACGCATAGAACTACCTTATCTCTGGTTGATGTGTACTAACGAGCGTGAAACCGATGTATCTCACACCATGAGCGAGCGAGAAGTTGGCTCGATCGGCGAATGTAATTGCGTCTCCCCTGATAAATACCGGTCAACGGCTGCAGCTGCAGAACGTCCTTCGGCAATCGCCCAGACGATGAGTGATTGACCACGGCCTGCATCTCCTGCAACAAATATGCCTTCTTCACTGCTCTGGAAGTTTTCATCACGTTTGATATTGCCACGATCATCGAGTGCAACTTCAAGTTGGTCGATCAGTGCTGACTTCTCAGGACCTGTGAAGCCCATTGCAAGGAATACGAAATCAGCTGGAAGTTCCTTCTCAGTTCCTGGCACTGGCTCGAACTTTCCATTCTCAAACTTGGTTTCAGCAATCTTGAGTGCTTTGAGATTTCCCTTTCCATCGCCCACAAATTCCTGCGTGCTGACAGAGAAGATGCGGTTATCGAGCTCTTCATGTGCACTGGAGACGCGATAGATCATTGGGTATGTAGGCCATGGTTGTGAAGATGGACGTTCATCGGTTGGACGAGGCATGATCTCAAGTTGAGTAACGCTTGCAGCGCCTTGGCGCACAGAAGTTCCAAGGCAATCTGCACCAGTATCTCCACCACCAAGGATGATGACGTGCTTTCCTGCAACGTTAATTCCTGCAACTTCTACCTCACCGAGAGCTTGCTTATTGCCCCATGGTAAGAACTCCATCGCTTGATAGACGCCGATGTTCTCTCGCCCAGGAATTGGTAGATCGCGCCACTGCGTTGCGCCCATTGCTAGAACTACAGCATCGTATTTTGATCGAAGATCAGAGCCTGTGAGTTCAACGCCAACATTGACACCAGGACGAAAACGAGTTCCCTCTTGCTCCATCTGAGCAAGACGTCGATCAACGATGTGCTTCTCCATCTTAAATTCAGGAATTCCGTAGCGAAGAAGTCCACCAATCTTTTCAGCGCGCTCATAGACAGCAACTGTGTGTCCAGCACGTGTGAGTTGTTGTGCGGCAGCAAGTCCTGCTGGACCTGAGCCAATCACTGCAACCGTCTTACCTGATAAACGATCTGGAGCAAGTGGCTTCACATTATTAGCATCAAATGCCTCTTCAATGGTGCGAAGCTCAATCTGCTTAATGGTGACTGCATCACGATTAATTCCCACAACACACGCTGTCTCACATGGAGCAGGACATAGTCGACCTGTGAATTCAGGGAAGTTATTGGTCGCATGGAGGCGATCGATTGCTTCCTCTTTATCTCCACGGAAGATGAGGTCATTCCACTCTGGGATCAAGTTCCCGAGTGGGCAACCGTTATGACAGAAAGGAATTCCGCAATCCATGCAACGACCGGCTTGCTTTTGCAGGTGTTCAAAAGATTGTGGTTCATAGACTTCGCGCCAATCTTGGATGCGCACATCAACGGGACGTCGCTTTGGAGTCTCGCGAGGAGTTGTCATAAATCCTTTTGGATCAGCCATTTGCTGCTACCTCCATAATGTATTCATCCACGGGCAAACCTTCTCTGGTTGCTCGCTCAATTGCGCCTAAGACCTTTGCGTAATCACGCGGCATAATAAGTGAGAATCGAGAGATCTCGTTATCCCAATCTGCCAAAAGTGCTGCGGCAATCTCTGAACCAGTCTCAACATGGAATGAAGAGACTATTGACTTGAGATTCTCGCGTTGATCTGCTGGAACGGCGAGGATATCTACCATCTCAGTGTTCACAACTGCAGTATTGAGATCAAGCACAAATGCACGACCACCTGACATACCTGCTGCAATATTGCGACCTGTTGGTCCGAGGATGACAACGGTTCCACCTGTCATATATTCGAGTGCGTGATCACCAACGCCTTCAACAACTGCAATAGCACCTGAGTTACGAACACAGAAGCGCTCACCCGCAAGTCCTCGAATAAAGATATCTCCTGATGTTGCGCCATAACCAATAACGTTACCGGCAATCACATTCAGCTCTGATTTAAATATTGCCCTCTCATCTGGACGAACAACTACTCGCCCACCAGAGATTCCCTTGCCCACATAATCATTTGCATCACCATAGAGTCGAAGAGATACGCCTTGAGGAATAAATGCACCCAGTGATTGACCTGCGGAGCCATGAAGAGTGACATCGATAGTTCCGACTGGAAGACCTGGCGACCCATAGCGACGAGTAACTTCTGCGCCAAGCATTGTTCCGACTGTGCGATTGACGTTACGAATAGGAAGATCGATGCGAACAGGTTCTTGCTTTTCTAGCGCTGCCTTCGAAAGTTCAATCAGTGTGTTATCCAGCGCTGCAGCAAGTCCGTGGTCTTGTTGTGTGGTGTTGTGCAATGATGAATCAACATCCGGGCGCACAAGAAGTGGTGAAAGATCTAATCCACTTGCCTTCCAGTGATTGATCGCATCGCGAGTATCGAGATACTCCACATGGCCAATTGCTTCAAGAAGTGTGCGGAATCCAAGGGAAGCCAAGATTTCACGGACTTCTTCAGCAATATATTCAAAGAATGTCTCAACAAATTCAGGCTTTCCAGAGAACTTCTTACGTAGTTCTGGGTTCTGGGTTGCAACGCCCACAGGACATGTATCCAAGTGACAGACACGCATCATGATGCAGCCCGAGACAACTAGAGGCGCAGTTGCGAATCCATACTCTTCAGCGCCAAGAAGGGCCGCGATCACTACATCTCGACCAGTCTTGAGCTGACCATCTGCTTGAACAACGATGCGATCACGCAAGTTATTTAAGAGAAGTGTTTGTTGAGTCTCTGCAAGGCCAAGCTCCCATGGGGCGCCAGCATGCTTGAGCGATGTCAAAGGTGATGCACCTGTTCCACCATCATGGCCAGAGATGAGAACAACATCGGCATGTGCCTTGGAGACACCAGCTGCAACAGTTCCAACACCGACCTCTGCAACAAGTTTGACGTGAACACGTGCTTCCTTATTAGCATTCTTCAAATCGTGAATGAGCTGTGCAAGATCTTCAATCGAGTAAATATCGTGGTGAGGTGGTGGTGAGATAAGACCTACGCCAGGTGTTGAGTAGCGCGCCTTAGCAATCCATGGATAGACCTTGAAGCCAGGAAGCTGACCGCCTTCACCAGGCTTAGCACCTTGAGCCACCTTGATCTGAATATCTGTTGCATTAATAAGGTAATTACTTGTTACTCCAAAACGACCGGATGCAACCTGCTTGATGGCGCTCTTCTTTGAATCTCCATTTGGAAGTGGAGTGAAGCGAGACTCATCTTCTCCACCTTCGCCTGTATTGGACTTTGCGCCAAGACGGTTCATCGCAATCGCCAGAGTTTCATGTACTTCTTGAGAGACAGAGCCATATGACATCGCACCTGTTGAGAAGCGCTTCACAATCTCTGAAATTGGCTCCACTTCATCGACAGAAATCGGAGCGCGTTCGCCTTCCTTAAATTGGAAGAGTCCGCGCAGAGTCATCAGATTCTTGCTCTGATCGTTGACCAAGTCGGTGTAGCGCTTAAAGATGTCATAACGCTTATTGCGAGTTGAGTGCTGAAGTGCAAAGACAGTCTCAGGATTGAAAAGGTGTGGTTCTCCATCACGGCGCCATTGGTATTCCCCACCGACAGCTAGTCGCTTAGCGCCTGGAATCTCTCCCCCAACAGGGTATGCAAAGTGATGACGCTTAATAGTTTCTTCTGCAATGACATCTAGATCAACGCCGCCAAGACGTGATGTGGTGCCAACGAAGAATTCATCAACTACATCTTGAGCAATACCAATTGCTTCAAAGACTTGAGCTCCTGTGTAGGAGGCGATAGTTGAGATACCCATCTTCGACATCACCTTAAGAACTCCCTTTCCGAGAGCCTTGATAACGTTTCTAACTGCCTTCTCTGGAGCAATTCCTGTAATAACACCTTGGTTAACTAAATCTTCTGCAGTTTCCATCACCAGGTATGGATTTACTGCAGCAGCCCCATAACCAATAAGGAGAGCGACATGGTGAACTTCGCGGACATCGCCTGCTTCAACAACAAGACCGACCTTCGTACGAGTCTTCTCACGGATAAGGTGGTGGTGAACAGCTGCTGTTAGTAGCAGTGATGGGATAGGGCAATCTTCTGCATCACCATCGCGGTCTGAGAGAACAATGATGTGCGCACCCTTTGCGATTGCATCAGAGACTTCACGCTTAATCTCTTCAAGGCGAGCACGCAGAGTGTTTCCATCACCAGAAACTGGGAACAGTCCGCGAACGACATATGCCTCAAGTTCTGGATAATCATCATCGGCATTGACGTGAATAATCTTTGCAAGTTCATCGTTATCAATCACAGGAAATGCAAGTGAAATCTGTTTACAAGATTCAGGGCCTGGATCGAGCAAGTTGTGCTCTGGTCCGAGGGATCCACCGAGGCTTGTGACGAGTTCTTCGCGAATGGCATCTAGTGGTGGGTTTGTCACTTGTGCAAAAATCTGGGTGAAGTAATCAAAGAGCAAGCGTGGTTTACCAGAGAGCGCTGCAATAGGAGTGTCAGTTCCCATAGAACCGAGCGCCTCTCCCCCGCCTTTTGCCATGGGGGTCACAATGATCTTGATTTCTTCTTCTGTGTATCCAAAAGCTTTCTGGCGACGGATAACAGATTTGTGTGGATAGACGATGTGTTCACGGGATGGAAGATCTGAAAGTTTGATCATTCCATCCTTAACCCATGTCCCATAAGGAGCAGCATCTGCAAGCGAATCCTTGATTTCATCATCTTCAATAATGCGTCCTGCTTCGATATCGACCAAGAACATCTTGCCTGGTTGTAGACGACCCTTTCGGACAATCTTGTCTGCAGGAAAATCAAGTACTCCTACTTCAGATGCCAGAACAACAATTCCATCATCTGTCACCCAAAAACGTGAAGGACGAAGACCATTGCGATCTAGAACAGCACCTACCTGATGTCCATCGGTAAATGTCACACATGCAGGGCCATCCCATGGCTCCATAAGAGATGCATGGAATGCATAGAAGTCGCGACGCTTCTGAGACATCGTTGCATGGTTCTCCCATGCTTCAGGAATCATCATCAAGACTGCGTGTGGCAATGAGCGGCCACCAAGATAGAGAAGTTCAAGAACTTCATCAAAGGATGCCGAGTCAGAGCCAGACATTTCAACGATTGGGAAGAGGCGCTTTAAGTCTCCACCAATGACATCACTTGCAAGAAGTGATTCGCGAGCTCGCATCCAGTTACGGTTTCCCTTAACTGTATTGATCTCACCATTATGTGCGATGAAGCGATAAGGGTGAGCAAGTGGCCATGATGGGAAAGTATTTGTTGAAAAACGTGAGTGCACGAGTGCAAGTGGTGAGACCACGCGCTCATCGCTGAGATCTGGGAAGAATTCCTCTAACTGACCCGTTGTAAGCATTCCCTTATAGACAATTGTCTGTGAAGAAAGTGATGGGAAGTAGAGATCGAGTGAATGCTCAGCGCGCTTACGCAGTGCAAAGGCAAGACGATCGAGAGCAATTCCAGATTCTTTCTTTACCCCAGATACGAAGAGTTGCTTGAACTGCGGCATGACAGAGAGCGCAGTCTTGCCAAGAGATGTTGAATTAATGGGCAGCTCGCGCCACCCAAGAACTGCGAGACCTTCCTCAGTAGCAATCTGTGCAATCTCTGATTCAACGCTGACGCCTTGTGCAATAAATGCAATACCAGTTGCATAGGAGCCCTCTGCAGGTAAATCAAAGGTTGTTTCTGCGCGATAGAAAGCATCGGGAACTCGAATAAGAATTCCTGCACCATCTCCTGAATCAGGTTCAGCTCCTGATGCACCGCGGTGTTCGAGATTACGAAGAGCTGTCAGAGCTTTTTCTACGATTTCATGTGTTGCAACTTTATTAAGGGTAGCCACCATCGCAACGCCGCATGCATCATGTTCGTTTGCAGGATCGTAGAGACCCTGCGCTGCGGGGTAGTTCGATGAGAGTGCCATAACCCGTTGTCCTTTTTCTTAATTCTTGATTCTTCAATTAAGGGGACAACCTTGGCCCGGTGTAGCTAGTGAAACGATAAGTCAGTGTAGAAAGGGTAGCAAGGGGGTGCTTCAGATGCCACTTACATGCAAGAGCTGGCCAATTCCCGCTGTGATTGCCATACCGAGGCACCCGCCTGCGATGACGCGCAAGGTTGGGATCAAGAGCTTTGAGCCAGCAGTCTTTGCGCTGATGACTCCGGTGAAGACCAAGCCCACCACGGTGAAGGCGATGATGCTCGAAGCAGCCTTTCCAGCAGTCGGAGCGAATGCTCCAACAAAAGGAATAAGGCCACCTAATGTGAAAGCACATGCAGATGCAATTGCAGCTTGAACCGGACGCGCCTTTGTATGTGGATGCTGACCGAGTTCATCACGCAGATGTGCCTCAAGAGGATCTTTGGCATGCATTGTTGTTGCCACTTCTGTCGCCAATTCACGTGATAAACCACGATGAACATAAATCTCAATCAACTCTTCAAGTTCACCATCGGGATCGATAGCAAGGTGTTCAATCTCAAGGAGTCGATCAGATTCTTCAATATCATTTTGTGATCGAACTGAGACATATTCACCAACAGCCATCGACATCGCACCTGCTGCAATTCCTGCAGCACCTGCTGTAATCAAAAATGCATGTCCACCAGTCTTTGCAGTAGCAACGCCAATCATCAAGCTTGCTGTTGAGACAAGACCATCATTGGCACCAAGGACTGCAGCGCGCAACCATCCAGCACGATGGGTGCGGTGATGCAGATTGCGTTGATAGACATCTTCTAGAGCCATATTTATAGCCTACCGCTTTGAGCGAGAAAATCGACTGAAGGCGAGCACTCCCGCAAGAGTAAGCAGCAGGGAAACATATTGATTGAGACGCAGAGCACCTAACGAGTGTGCCTGATCTATGCGCAGACCTTCGATGAAGAAGCGTCCTGCGCTATAGCCTGCAACATAGAGAGAGAAGATAGCTCCCCCAGAAAATCTAGGAGTCAGATATATCAAGATCACGGCAATAGCGATGCACCACAGTGACTCATAGAGGAATGTGGGATGAAAAGTTTCAAACTCTGTAAAACCAACGGGTCTTAGACCAACCGGAATAGAGAGTGCCCATGGAGCATCTAACGGTTTTCCAAAGAGTTCACCGTTAAACCAATTTCCCCATCGTCCAATCGCTTGCGCAAGAGCAACACCTGGAGCCAGCGCACCAGCAAAGACTGAAAACGGTGGAAGATCTCTATCTCGCCCAATTCGTTGATAGGAAAGATACGCACCGAGCGTGCCTAAAGAGATAGCTCCCCAAATTCCCAATCCGCCATTCCAAATCTTTAATGCATCCAGCAGATGTGCATCGCGACCGAAATAGAGTTCAGGTGAAGTCACTACATGATAGATCCGTCCTCCGATAACGCCTGCAGGAACTGCAACTATTGCAACATCGGCAACTACTCCCTCGAGCCCCTCACGTGTGCGAGTAAAGCGACGATTACCCAGCAATATTGCGAGTGCAACTCCGGCAATGATGCAGAGTGCATAGAAATGGATAGTCAGCGGTCCAATTTCAACTGCCGACGATGTCGGAGTTGGAATTGAAAGGCGCATCGTTATCCGCGCTCTACAGCAGCTTTAAACTTATCCGCGCTGAAGTACTCAGTTTTGCGATCAATCTCTTTACCGTTGATGAAGACAGTTGGAGTTGAGTTGACGTTTGCTTTCGCACCAGCTTGGGCAACGTTATTGACCCAACCTTGGTAGGCCATGTCATTGACGCATGAAGTGAACTTCTTAGAAGTGATTCCTGCAGCTTGACCCAAAATGCCTAGAACATCGTTAGACCACACACCAGTATTTTCCGCTGGCTGATTTGCATAGAGCGCACGGTGATATCCAAGGAACTTATTCTCATCAGCTGAACATGCCGCAGCATTTGCAGCATTTACTGACTCAGGTCCAAGGAATGAGAGCGTGTGATAGACAACTGTTGCCTTCTTGGCTGTAATCAAGGATTCGATGTAATCGCCCTGCATCTTTTCAAATTGTGCACAGATTGGGCATTGGAAATCTTCATAAATGTCGATCAGTGGAACGCCTTTAAGGCCTTCGTTGAAGACAATGCCATAACCACGGTCGGCAGAGACGCTCGCTGGAATTGCAGCAGAGGTATTGGTGCGCTTTGAAAGAAGTGTGGGAACCAACATCAGAAGAATGACGCCGACAACTACTGCAATCACGAGGTTGCGCGTGAAGTTATCTTTTCCTGGATTCTGATTAGCCATTGTTCATTTCTCCATTTGATCTCTGTCGGTCAAGTCCAAATTTACTTTGCGGATAGCGGAAAAGGTAAATCGCCAAGAGAGCCAATCCCCCATCACGCAAGAGATCAGGAAGATAGTTGGCCGTTCCTGGCTCAACCTGCCCACCGCCTCCAAAACATCCGCAATCGATGGAAAGGCCTCGTGCCCACGCCTGTGCGATTCCAATCATAAAAGCGCCCATAAGTACTCCACCAACAAGGGCGGAGATTCGAATTGCAGCGCCAATAACTAAGAGAACTCCCACAGCAATTTCAACAAAGGGAAGCACAATGCCAAGAATATTTGCAAGAGAGACGGGAAGAAGTTCATATGCTCGAACAGCCATTTGAGATTTATCTAGATGCTGATACTTCAGTAATCCAGCAGCAAGTAATACCCCACCTAAAATCAAGCGTGAGAGTAATCCAATCCATGGTTGATATTTTTTCATCGTCCTTCACGTACTCCTAGCGCTAATTCAGATGCAAGTGCCTTCACAGCTGCAAGTCCCGTTGCTTCATCACGTGCATCAAGTAGAGCGTTGATAAATGCAGAACCAACAATGACACCATCGGCATAACCTGCAACACCCTTTGCTTGCTCTCGTGTAGATACTCCTAGACCAACGGCAATGGGAAGATCCGTTGTTGTTCGAATGCGAGCGACGAGATCAGGGGCACCCGATGAGACCGAGGTGCGCGTTCCTGTAACCCCCATCAAACTTGCGGCATATACAAATCCGCTACAACATGATGTGACCTTTGGAAGTCTGGCATCTGTTGTGCTGGGAGCGACAACGTAGATGGGGTTAATCCCAATCTTCTCTACCGCCTCTTTCCACGACGCTGATTCCTCAATGGTCAGATCTGGAGTAATGACTCCTGATCCCCCATTATCTGCAATCGATTGTGCAAACTTTTCAACTCCATACTTTTCAATGGGATTCCAATATGTCATCACAACGGCTGCAACGCCAGCATCGGTAGCAACTTTGAGGGCTTGGAAAACTTCCTTCGCACCCGTTCCTTGCGCCAATGATTGATCTGCAGCTGCTTGAATAGTGGGTCCATCCATTACGGGATCGCTGTATGGAAAACCAATTTCGATAGCATCAACACCACCATCGACAAATGCTTGAATGACTTTCTTACAGCCTTCGATACTGGGAAATCCTGCTGGGATATAAGCAATCAGCGCTGCGCGATTTTCAGCGCGAGTCTTTACAAAGAGATCATCGAGCGGAGTTGTCATTTAGAGAGGGATTCCGAAGTACTGTGCTGCAGTCTGCACATCCTTATCTCCACGACCTGAAAGGTTGATGAGGATAATTGCATCTTTGCCAAGTTCATTTCCAACCTGAAGTGCACCCGCAAGCGCATGCGCTGTCTCGATTGCGGGAATAATGCCTTCGGTCTTACATAAAAGAGCAAAGGCGTGCATTGCTTCGGCATCAGTGACTGCTCGATATTCAGCGCGGCCAATGTCATGCAAATAGGCATGCTCAGGGCCAACCCCTGGATAATCTAAACCTGCAGAGATTGAATGTGACTCAATGGTCTGACCATTCTCATCTTGCAATACATAGGTGCGATTACCGTGGAGAACTCCAGGTGAACCACCAGTAATAGTTGCAGCATGTCGACCAGTTTCAACGCCATCACCAGCTGCTTCTAAGCCAATAAGTCGCACATCTTTATCAGAGATAAATCGATGGAAAATTCCAATTGCATTAGACCCGCCACCTACGCAAGCAAGCACTGCATCAGGAAGTCGGCCAGTCAGCGCCAGAACCTGTTCACGTGATTCTTCTCCAATGATCTTATGGAAATCACGGACCATAGATGGGAAGGGATGAGGTCCTGCAACGGTGCCCAAAAGGTAATGCGTTGTTTCAACATTGGTGACCCAGTCACGCATCGCTTCATTGATGGCATCTTTGAGTGTGCGAGAGCCTGACATCACTGGAACAACTTCTGCGCCTAACAACTTCATACGAGCAACATTGAGTGATTGGCGCTTTGTATCTTCTTCGCCCATATAGACAACGCACTCAAGACCCATGAGCGCTGCAGCAGTTGCAGATGCAACACCATGCTGACCTGCACCAGTTTCAGCGATGATGCGCTTTTTGCCCATGCGCTTGGTCAGAAGAGCTTGACCCAAAACATTATTAATTTTGTGACTACCTGTGTGGTTGAGATCTTCGCGCTTTAAAATGATGCGCGCTCCCCCAGCATGCTCTGCAAATCTCTTTGCTTCAGTAATGATGCTTGGTCGCCCTGAATATGTGCGATGGAGCTCTGCTAACTCGGCAATGAATGTGGGATCTGTCTGGGCTTTAATTCGTGCAGCATCGAGCTCTTCGAGCGCGCCGATGAGCGCTTCAGGAACGAAGCGACCTCCATAGGGACCGAAGTGCCCTGCGAGATCATCTACAGTAGTCATGGGTAAAGACTACCTGTGACCTAGGAGTTCCTGCATGGCAGAAATTGGATCTCCAGATTTCACAAGAGATTCTCCGACCAAGATTGCCGTAGCCCCTGCCTTCTGTGCGAATTCAACATCCGAACGTGTTGCAATACCGGATTCAGCGATGCGAATCACATCCGATGGGATTTGAGGAATGAGGTCTGCAAAGGCTGCGCTATCAACATCGAGAGTTTTCAAGTTTCGAGAATTAACCCCAATAATGCGTGGCTCAATATCCATCGCACTTTCAAGTTCTTGCGCAGTGTGAACTTCAATAAGGGATGCCATACCAAGCTCGGTTGCAAGATCATAAAAATCTTTCAATTGACTCTTGGAAAGTGCGGCAACGATAAGCAGAACGATATCTGCGCCATGTGCACGAGCTTCAAAGAATTGATATTCATCGACCATAAAATCTTTTCGAAGAACGGGAATCGAAATTCGCTTTCGCACTGCATCAAGATCTTCGAGTGAACCACCGAAGCGACGACGTTCAGTCAGAACACTCACCGCAGCAGCTCCTGCCTCCTGATATTGCTCAGCTAAAGATGCTGGATCTGTGATGCTGGCAAGTGCCCCTTTGCTAGGTGATGAGCGCTTCACTTCTGCGATCACATTCATTTCATCGCGTGATAGGAATGTGTGAGCATCTAGCGCTGGAGCTGTCTGCTCCATGCGTTGATGTATCTGCGCCAATGGAAGTCGTCGTGTTGCTAAATCTTCTCGAACTCCCTCGATAATTGAATCAAGGACGCTCATGATGGATCCTCAGTTGGATCAATCCCCTTATCCAGTGAACCCCATTGAGTTAACTTTCGTGGCGCTCTCTCATAGCGAGGTGAGAGTCGAACCCGACGACTTATGGCAATTGCCAACGCTGCAACAAAGATGAGTGAGATCGCGACTTTCATTTCGTTCCTCGACTTAACTCATTAGCGGCAGTAATTGCACCTAACACGGCAGCTGCCTTATTGAGAGTCTCTTCATTTTCAGATGCTGGGTCAGAGTCTGCAACAAGACCAGCACCTGCTTGAACATAGGCAACTCCCTTGTGAAGAAGTGCCGTGCGAATTGCGATGCACGCATCGATATTTCCCGTGAAGTCAAAGTAGCCGATTGCACCACCATAGAGACCACGCCTTGTTGGTTCCAGAGTTTCGATAATCTCCATTGCGCGAGGCTTTGGCGCACCAGAGAGAGTTCCCGCAGGAAAGACTGAGAAGAGTGCATCAATCGGAGTTGAGTTCTTACCAAGTTTTCCAATAACGGTTGAGACAATATGCATCACGTGGGAGTAACGCTCAATATGCATAAAGTCGATGACTTCAACGCTGCCAGGTGCGCATACACGCCCTAAATCATTGCGCCCAAGATCTACCAACATCAAATGTTCTGCACGCTCTTTCGGATCTGCAAGAAGTTCTTCACCAAGTCGAATATCTTCCTCGATAGATGCTGAACGGCGACGGGTTCCCGCAATGGGATGCACCATCACTTCAGTGCCCGTTACCTTCACAAGCGCTTCAGGGCTCGAACCCACCACTTCAATTCCATCTTCAAATCTAAAGAGATACATATATGGACTTGGATTATTTAAGCGAAGCATGCGATAAACATCGAGAGCATCTGCAGAACACGGCATTGAGAATCGCTGAGAAAGCACGATCTGGAATGCCTCTCCGGCACGAATCTCCTCTTTGGCAATCTCAACCTTTGACTTGAATTCTTCCTCAGTCATATTGCGATCAAATTGCGGGGCTTTCTTTGCTGGAATCTGCGATACATCTCCAGCAAGTGGAACGAGAAGTTCTGCCTGCATACGATCAAGACGAGAGACTGCATCTGCATAAGACTCATCAATGCGCTCATCAGAACCATCCCAGTTGATGGCATTTGCAATCAAAGTGATAGTTCCCTCGCTGTGATCCATAACCGCTAAATCACTTGTCAACATGAATGCAATTTCCGGTAGATCAATATCTTTTGTGGCGAGGTTTGAAATCTTTTCTAATCGCCGCACGGAGTCATAACCCATATAGCCCACGAGTCCACCCGTGAGTGTGGGAAGGCCATCAATCTTGGGAGACTTCAAGTGCGCCACAGTCTTACGTAACGCCTCAAGCGGATTCATTCCTTGCGGAACACCAGCAGGAGGTTTACCAAGCCACACAGCAGCGCCATCTTTCTCAGTCAACGTTGTCTGGCTGTGCGCGCCAATAAATGAGTAACGTGACCAGACTCCCCCATGCTCTGCGGATTCAAGAAGGAATGTGCCAGGTAGGTTCTTTGCTAACTTCTTATAGATATTAAGTGGGGTTTCACCATCTCCTAAGAGTTTGCGATAGACAGGAATGACATTGTTGCTCTTGGCATATTCGCGAAATTCTTCAATCTTCATCGCGTCATCTCGATATTTCTATGAAAACACGAGCGATCACCTGTGTGACAGGCAGCCCCAGTCTGTTCGACTTTAAACAAAAGCGCATCGCCATCACAGTCGAGTGAGATTGAGTGCACGAACTGAGTGTTGCCCGATGTCGCACCCTTCTCCCAAAGTTCATTGCGAGAGCGCGACCAATATGTTGCTCGACCTGTCGAAAGAGTTGCAGCCATTGACTGCGAGTTCACATACGCAAGCATCAAGACTTCACCTGAGTGAACATCCTGGGCGATTGCTGGAATTAGAGCAGTCGGATCTTTGAGAAGCGCAGATATCTCTGGGCTTAGGGCTTCGCTCATGTGCTTATTCTGCCTTAGACCGTATGCGCATTGCGCACCGAATAATTGTGGCCAGTGAGGTACTTCTTCACATCATCAATACGGTGGATTCCAAAGTGAAACACGCTCGCAGCAAGCAGAGCATCAGCTCCTGCATCCAGCGCTGATGCAAAATCTTCCAGAGTTCCTGCTCCACCACTTGCAATAAGTGGAACCTTAGAAACTGCGCGGACAGCTGTAATCATCCCAATGTCATACCCTGCACGAGTTCCATCTGCATCCATGGAGTTGAGCAGAATTTCACCCACGCCAAGAGCACATGCCTTTTCAACCCATGCAAGTGCATCCACGCCTGCGGATTCGCGTCCACCATGAGTTGTTACTTCAAAACCAGAATCAGTACGGGCGCGACGTGCATCAACAGAGAGCACGAGAACTTGTGAACCAAATCGATCTGCAATCTCAGCAATCAATTCTGGTCGGGCAAGGGCAGCGGTGTTAATCGAGACTTTATCTGCACCTGCTCGTAGCAAACGATCAACATCCTCAACTGTGCGGATTCCACCACCAACTGTCAGAGGGATAAATACTTGCTCTGCGGTCTTGCGCACAACATCTAACGTTGTCTCGCGTCCTGCAACACTTGCTGAAATATCAAGAAAGGTGAGTTCATCAGCACCTTCTCTGCCATAGAGAGCTGCCATCTCAACAGGGTCTCCTGCATCAACCAAATCTGTGAAGTTAACGCCTTTGACTACTCGACCATCGGTGACGTCAAGGCAGGGAATGATGCGGATAGAAAGGCTCATCGTCGTGTGAGCTCCAGAGCTTCTTGCAAAGTGAAGGCTCCTGCATAAAGTGCTTTGCCGACTATGGCACCTTCAACGCCACTGTTGTTCAGTGATACAAGTGCTTCAATATCTTCCAGCGATGAAATACCACCTGATGCCACAACAGGTTTGCGAGTAACAGCACATACCTCTTTAAGTAATTCAACATTGGGGCCCTTGAGAGTTCCATCTTTTGTCACATCGGTAACGACATAACGAGCACATCCATCACGTTCAAGGCGTTCAATAGTTTCAAAGAGATCGCCACCTTCTTTTGTCCAACCGCGAGCTGCCAGAACATGGCCTCTGACATCAAGGCCCACCGCGATGCGATCACCAAATTCAGCAATTACTTTGGCAGTCCATTCAGGATTTTCAAGCGCTGCTGTTCCAAGATTGACTCTTTTACAGCCTGTTGCAAGTGCGCGTCGCAATGATTCGTCATCGCGAATACCACCTGATAGCTCTACCTTGATATCCAGCTTGCCCACTACTTCTGCAAGGAGTGCGCTATTTTCACCTCGACCAAATGCCGCATCAAGATCGACAAGGTGTAACCACTCAGCCCCTGCTGCTTGAAATTCAAGCGCCACTTCAAGCGGATTGCCATAGGCGGTCTCAGCATCGAGTTCACCTTGCACGAGTCTGACGGCGCGTCCATCTTTGACATCGACTGCAGGTAGTAGCTCTAGATAACTCATAACCCATCCACCCAATTCTTAATCAGATGCAGACCTGCATCTCCTGATTTCTCTGGATGAAATTGCGTTGCAGCAATGACTCCATCTTCAACTGCTGCAAGGAAATCTTCACCGTGGTGAGCCATCGTTGCGATTGCTCCCACCTTCTTCTTCACAGCGTATGAGTGGACAAAGTAGAAGGACTCATTTTCAATGCCCTTAAAGAGTGTGCTCCCGCTTCCTACAGAAACTGTATTCCACCCCATATGAGGAAGAATTGGAGCATCAAGTTTTTCTACCGTTGCATCCCACACTCCAACTCCATCATGGTTTCCATGCTCAACACCATGTGAGAAGAGAATCTGCATTCCCACACAAATCCCCAGAGTCGGGCGCTTTAAAGCAATTCTTTCCCACACAAGTTGATCGCCACGAACTCCAGCAAGACCTTGCATGCATGCTGCAAATGCTCCAACTCCTGGAACAACTAATCCATCGGCGTTGAGTGCGACGTCATAGTCAGATGTGAGGACTACCTCTTTGCCAGAAGTTTCAAATGCGCGCTGCGCTGAACGTAGGTTGCCGGATCCGTAATCGAGAATTGCAATCACGAACGTTAGAGAGAGCCCTTTGTTGAAGGAATCCCTGCAACACGAGAATCAAGTGCCACAGCATCGCGGAGTGCGCGAGCAACTGCTTTGAATTGAGCTTCGAATACGTGGTGAGCATTGCGACCTTCTAGAACACGAATATGAAGAGCGATGCGCGCCTCAGCAACGATTGACTCCCAAATATGTTTTCCAAGAGTTGTATCAAAAGTACCGATGAGTTCAACGATCTCAGGTTGGCGATGCACAAGATATGGGCGGCCTGAAAGATCGACAGCTGCCTGAACAAGAACCTCATCAAGTGGAACCATGGCATCACCAAAACGACGAATGCCTGCTTTATCCCCTAACGCTTCGCGAAGTGCTTGGCCAAATGCGAGAGATGTATCTTCCACGGTGTGGTGTGAATCAACATCAACATCACCTGTTGTCTTGACTGTCAGATTAAAACCAGAGTGCTTTCCTAATTGGCTGAGCATGTGATCAAAGAATGGAACTCCTGTCTCAACCGATATCTCACCGGTTCCATCGAGGTTGAGTTCAACAAGAACGCTTGATTCTTTAGTAGTGCGTTCGACTCGTGATGTTCTGCTCATTTTTCTCCCAGGCATACCGATAGTGTTGAAATAAACTTTGTATTTTCGGCTTCATTGCCAATGGTGACTCTTAAGTAGCCCAATAATCCCACATCTCTGATGAGAACACCTCTATCGAGCATCGCCTGCCAGAGCTGGGCCGATGGCATTTCAAAGCCTGTGAAGAGCAAGAAGTTGGATGCACTTGGAATGACTGTAAGACCCATCTCGCTCAGTTGGGCTGCAACGCGATCACGATCTGCACGCAGTTGAGCCACTGTCTCCAAAAGCTCGCCCTTAAAGTCCAGTGCAACTTCAGCTGCTGCTTGAGTCAGCGCACTCAGGTGATACGGCAAGCGAACTAAGAACATTGCATCCACAACTGCCGGATCTGCAATCAGATATCCAAGGCGCACTCCAGCAAAGGCAAAGGCCTTGCTCATCGTGCGAATAACAACAATATGTGGGTACTTCTCAATCAAAGTCACGGCAGATTTCTCATCAGAGAACTCTGCATATGCCTCATCAACAATCAGAAGTCCTGACGTTGATTTCGCAATCTTCTCAATCTCTTCAATCGTGACAGCAGATCCCGTTGGGTTATTCGGTGTTGTAATAAATGTCAGTGTTGGCTTATCGCGTTGAATCTGTTCAATCGCTGAATCAATATCCAGTGTGAAATCCTCGCGTCGATTGCCATTGAGCCATTGCACCTGAGTGACCTTTGCGATCAATGGGTGCATCGAATAAGAAGGTGTAAATCCCAGCGCTGCTCCCCCACCAAAGGCCATAAAGAGCGATTGAATAATTTCATTGCTTCCATTAGCAGCCCACACATTGGCAGATGTGATGTTAGTTTTTGATAGTCCATTAATGAAGTCAGCAAGTTTGGTGCGCAACACAACCGCATCTCGATCTGGATAACGATTGAGAGTCAGTGCAACATTTGAGGTGCGATCTGCAATTGCCTTAGCTAATGCAGCAGATGGTGGATAAGGATTCTCATTGGTATTCATGACAGCATCTGCTGGAAGCTGAGGCGCTCCATAGGGTGAGAGCTCTTGAAGATTCTGGCGCAATGGCAGCCAGGATGGCCACTGGTTCATAGATTTTCCAATCGCGCAGTCATCGCTTCACCGTGCGCAGGGAGATCTTCGGAGTTTGCAAGAGTCACGACAGTCTCGAGTATGTCGGTGAAGGCCTTCTTGTCATACTCAATAAAGTGAAGCCCGCGTAAGAATGTTTGAACAGATAAACCACTGCTGTGGCATGCGCATCCTCCTGTAGGAAGCACGTGGTTTGAGCCGGCAGAATAATCACCAAGTGAGACTGGTGAGAAGCGACCGATAAATACTGCTCCAGCATTGCGCACCTGCTGGGCATCACGCGAAGCGTTGCGAGTTTGAATCTCTAAATGCTCCGCCGCATATGCGTTAACAACATCGAGTCCTTGTTCAATGGAATCAACGAGTGCGATAGCAGATTGAATTCCAGTAAGAGCAGAACGAATACGCTCGGAGTGTTTGGTTGCAGCAACGCGCTTTTCAAGTTCTGCTTCCACATCCTTAGCCAATTGAGTCGATGTAGTAACCAATACAGCTGCTGCAATCACATCGTGTTCTGCTTGGCTTATTAGATCTGCTGCAACATCGGCAGCTAGCGCACTTTCATCAGCAAGGATGGCAATCTCAGTCGGGCCTGCCTCCGAATCAATTCCAATAACGCCACGGAGTGCGCGCTTTGCCGCAGCAACATAGATATTGCCTGGACCTGTCACAAGGTCACACTTTTGTGCAACACCCTTCATTCCATAACCAAAGAGCGCAATGGCTTGAGCGCCGCCGACAGCATAAACCTCAGTAATCCCAAGGAGTGCACATGTTGCAAGAATTGTTGGGTGAGGAAGTCCGCCAAATTCCTTCTGAGGCGGAGATGCAACAGCAATGCTCTGCACCTGTGCGATCTGAGCCGGAATGACATTCATCAACACGCTACTTGGATAGACGGCGCGACCACCTGGAACATAGAGCCCCACGCGATCCACAGGAATCCATTTCTCAATAACAACTCCACCATCAACAACAGTTGTACGAGTCTCGGTGCGCACCTGATCAGTATGAACTTTGCGAATTCTCTCGGCAGATACTTCAAGTGCTTTGCGAATAGCAGGATCGAGCTGGGCAAGTGCTGCATCAAGGGCGGACTGTGGAACTCGAATAGATGGCGGTGTAACGCCATCAAACTCTTGAGCAAGTGCAATCAGATCTGCCTCGGTACCGTGCTGAACGCGTCGAAGAATTGGTTCGATAAGAGTCATCGCCTGCTCCACATCAAGTTTGGCGCGTGGAAGCTCAGCTTGATAACCAGCCTTATCAAGAGACTTCCCACGAAGGTCAACGGTTCGAATCACAGGGTAATTCTACTTTGTTGAGCAGATGCGATGAGACCTGATTTTCCCAGCAATACTGGTGAGTTAGATGCGAACCAAACAGTCTGGTCCAAGTATCGCCTTGAGATCTGCGCTCAAACTTGGCGAAGATGTGACGAGCGCATCAATTTTCATAGTTGTCGACTTCTGCTGATCAACGACTTGAAGATGCACTTCGCGCTTTCCGGGATGTGAACGCAAGATTTCTTTGATGCGATCGACAATAGGTGGAGTTACTTGTGCAGCTGGAAGTGAGATCAAAAGTGGTCCCATAGGAGCTGCTGAAATATCTGGCATCTTCATTTCAAGTGCGGTAAATCGCACTTGTTCATCTGTGCGTGAGAAGCGTCCACGAACTACAACAACGCGATCTTCAGTAAGAGAGAGTGCATATTGATTATAAGTATTGGAGAAGAAGAGAACTTCAATCGCACCTTCAAGATCTTCAACATTGACTACAGCCCATGAAGCACCTTGCCGTGAGACTTTACGTTGAATTCCAGTAATCAGGCCACCAATGGTGACCATGCCATCTTGAGGACCATCTTCAAGAAGTTGGCTGATGGTCATATCTGTGTGTGATCGCAAAACATGCTCAACGCCAAGAAGTGGATGATCTGATACATAGAGACCTAACATCTCTCGTTCGAAGGTAAGAAGCGTTGATTTATCCCACTCTGTTGCAGGGATTTCAATATCAAGACCTGCCACTTGCGAAATGGAATCTCCACCGAAGAGATCAAACTGACCAATTGCTTCAGCGCGCTTAGTCTCAATCACTAAATCAATAGCTTCAAGGTGAATAGCCATCAGCCCCTTACGTGGATGCTCAAGTGAATCAAATGCACCGGCCTTAATCAGAGATTCAATGGTCTTCTTATTACAAACATTGGCATCGACCTTGGCAAGGAAATCACCAAATGATGTGAAGGCGCCTTTGCTCTCGCGCGATGCTTTTACCGATGCCACAACACCCTCGCCCACATTGCGAATTGCAGCTAGGCCAAAGCGAATATCTTTTCCACGCGGTGTGTATTCAGCATCTGATTCATTGACATCAGGTGGCAGGACTTTGATTCCCATACGGCGGCACTCAGAGAGATAGAGCGCAGATTTATCTTTATCATCTCGCACGCTCGTCAATAAAGCAGCCATATATTCAGTGGGGTAATTTGCCTTCAGATATGCAGTCCAGAAAGAGACAACGCCATAGCCGGCGCTATGTGCGCGGTTAAATGCGTAATCTGAGAAGGGAATCAACACTTCCCAGAGTCGCTTAATGGCACTGACAGAGAAACCATTCTCTTTCATACCAGCTTCAAAGGGAATGTATTCCTTATCAAGAATCTCTTTATTCTTCTTACCCATCGCCTTACGAAGTAAATCTGCGCGACCGAGAGTAAAGCCTGCAACTTTCTGGGCAATTGCCATTACCTGCTCTTGGTAAACAATCAGACCGTATGTACCGCCAAGAATCTCTTGCAGTGGCTCTGAAAGTTCAGGGTGAATTGGCTCAACAGGTTTGCGACCATTCTTACGATCTGCATAGTTATTATGTGAATTCTCACCCATAGGTCCTGGGCGATAGAGAGCAATCACAGCTGAGATATCTGCAAAGGAGTCAGGAGACATGCTGCGTAGTAGTGCACGCATCGGTCCACCGTCGAGTTGAAAGACTCCGAGTGTGTCACCGCGAGAGAGAAGATCAAATGTCTTTTGATCACTGAGTGGTAGATCTTCAAGAACCACATCAATATTCTGATTTGCCTTGATGTTAAGGAGTGCATCATCTAGGACAGAGAGGTTGCGAAGTCCAAGGAAGTCCATCTTGAGCAACCCTGTTGCTTCACATGCACCCATATCGAATTGAGTGATGATGGCGCCATCTGCTTCACGGCGATGGATAGGAATAACATCAAGAAGTGGTTCGCGAGAGAGAATCACACCGGCTGCATGCACTCCCCATTGGCGCTTCAAACCTTCAAGGCCCTTTGCTAAATCAACAACGCGCTTGGAATCAGGATCGGTTTCATAGAGTTGGCGGAATTCTCCTGCTTCACCATGGCGCGAATCCCCAGAGTCAAAGATTCCAGAGAGAGTGATGTCTTTGCCCATGACAGATGGTGGAAGAGCTTTCGTTAACTTCTCACCAATTGCATAGGGATATCCAAGAACTCGCGTGGCATCTTTCAATGATTGCTTTGACTTAATTGTTCCGTAGGTGATGATCTGTGCAACGCGGTCTTCACCATATTTTTCAGTCGCATAACGAATCATTTCTGAGCGACGACGCTCATCAAAGTCAAGGTCGATATCAGGCATCGAGATACGTTCTGGATTAAGGAATCGCTCGAACAAAAGTCCGTGTTCAATCGGGTCAAGTCCAGTAATACCTAATGAATATGCAACAAGTGAACCTGCTGCAGATCCACGACCTGGACCAACGCGAATTCCAACCTTCTTCGCATGTCCCACAAGGTCTGCAACAACAAGGAAGTAACCAGGAAAGCCCATCTTGACCATAACATCGAGTTCATATTGCAAACGCGTGCGATATTCATCCGTTGCTCTATCGCCCATCTTTTCAAGAAGGCCGCATACAGATTCTTTACGTAGCCAAGAATCTTCGGTCTCCCCTTCAGGAACTCCAAATGCTGGAAGCAAGTTCTCGTTTTCGCGAAGTGTGACATTACAACGCTCAGCAATCAGCAGCGTGTTATCGCATGATTCAGGGATATCTTTAAAGAGCTCTCTCATCTGCGCTGGGGTCTTGAGATAGAACTCATCATTATCGAATTTAAAGCGCTTGGGATCTGCCAGAGTGGAACCTGATTGCACGCAGAGAAGCGCAGCGTGGGCTGCAGCATCTTCATATCGCGTGTAGTGAAGATCGTTAGTTGCAAGCAACGGAAGCTTGAGTTCTTTAGCTAATTTGAGCAGATCATCCTTAACGCGGCTTTCGATATCAATCTGGTGATCCATCAGCTCTAGGTAGAAATTATTAGCCCCGAATATGTCTCGGTAATCACTTGCTGCTCGCATCGCTTCTTTGTAATTGCCCATGCGAAGGCGAGTTTGAATCTCACCGCCAGGACAACCTGTTGTTGCAATCAATCCATCAGCATGACGCGAGATGAGCTCTCGATCCATACGCGGCTTGTAGTAATAACCTTCAAGGGAGGCAAGTGAAGATAACTTGTAGAGGTTGGCTAGGCCGACATTATTCTCAGCCAAGATTGTCATGTGGGTATATGCACCACCACCTGAAACATCATCTTCTCCGCCATCAGCCCACTGCACACGTTTCTTATCAAAACGTGATTCAGGTGCTACATATGCTTCGATTCCGATGATGGGTTTAACGCCTGCTTTAGTTGCCTGCTTATAGAAATCAAATGCTCCGAAAACATTTCCGTGATCTGTCATCGCAATCGCCGGCATTTCTTGGCGAGCTACCTCTTCAACGAGATCTCCAACGCGCGCAGCACCATCGAGCATCGAGTACTCGGTATGCACATGAAGATGTACAAACGAGTCTTGCGTCGATGCCCGTGAAGCTGAAAAATCTTCAGATGACATGGTGGCGCAACATTAGCGCCTAAGGCAGAACCGCATCTGATAGCAACGCCAAAGATGCCTGGAGGTCGGCTGGGTATGGCGCAGTGAGCACAAGCGGGTTCCCATTGATGGGATGGTTAAAGCGAAGTTCAAGAGCGTGAAGCCAAGGTCGAGACATCTTCATCTTCTTTCCTAAGACAGGATCTGCTCCATATGTCGTATCCCCCACAAGCGGATGGCCCAGCGCTGAGAAGTGCACGCGAATCTGATGTGTGCGCCCAGTCTCTAACTCAACCTTCACAAGGGAAACAGAGCGGTAATACTCAATGACTTCATAATGCGTAATGCTCTCTTTACCTGTTGCAACAACAGCAAAGCGATGATCTTCCTTTGGGTGGCGATCAATAGGTGCATCAATCGTTCCTGTTGATGGATCCATATGTCCCTGCACAAGTGCGTGATAAGTCTTCTCAACATCGTGCTCGCGAAACATCTCTTTAAGTTTTAGATATGCAGCTTCTGTCTTAGCAATAATCATCAGTCCAGAAGTTCCCGCATCAAGGCGATGAACAACCCCAGCACGTTCTGCGGGTCCTGATGTGGAGATTGTGTAACCGGCGGCCATGAGAGCGCCAACAACTGTCGGCCCCATCCATCCTGGACTTGGGTGCGCAGCGCACCCGACAGGCTTATCAATAACCACAATGTCATCATCGTTATAGACAACGGTCAGTCCCTCAAGTGGAGTCAGTGGAATCGGATCTTGATTCACAGGCGCTGGCATCAATACTTCAATGAGTTGGCCTACTGCAACGCGATCTGACTTCTGCATCGCGCGATTATCTGTAGTGATATCGCCATCTTCGAGAAGTTTGACGATTGCTGTGCGAGAGAGACCAAGAACGCGCGTGAGAGCGCTGTCGATGCGTTCGCCTGCAACGCCTTCGGGGACAGTTAACTGTCTGAGTTCTCGTGTCATATGTGGCTACCCTACCCGTGTAATGGGTGGGACATTTCTCAGCGATAAGACAAATGCGATGAACGCTGCAACACAGATAGCGCTATCTGCAATATTAAAGACTGGCCAAGAGGGAATCTGAATCCAATCAATCACATGTCCGCTTAAAAATGATGGCTCACGGAAGATGCGATCGGTGAGGTTTCCTAGAACTCCCCCAAGAAGCAGGCCGATAGTGAGTTGCCATCCACCTGAAGTGATCTTGGGTGCGAAGTAAATGACAGCAACAACAACTGCAAGTGCTAGAAGTGAGAAGGCGAGTGTGAATCCTGTGGCAAAGCTAAATGCTGCACCAGAATTATGAACAAGGGTGACTTGAAGAAATGAACCAATGATTTTTCTAGGTTCGGATGAGAGTGAAGCTAGAGCCCACGTCTTTGTTGCAAAATCAAAGAGCCAGATAGTCCACGCAGTTGCGAACAATCGGCGCACTTTAGCGCCGCTCTTCCTTCTGCTTACAGATCATGCACAAGGTTGCGCGAGGAAATACCTGAAGACGTGCCTTACCAATTGCTGCTCCGCAATCTTCACAATTTCCATATGTCTTGGCATCGATGCGCTCAAGAGCGCGCTCGGTCTGCAGCACCATGTCGCGGGCATTGATAACAAGTGACATCTCATGCTCGCGTTCGAAAGTCTTCGTTCCTGAATCTGCCTGGTCATCTCCAGCACCCTCACCAGAATCGGCGATGAGCTCATCCATCTCGCGCTCTACAACTGCAAGCTCATGACGCAGACGTTCAAGATCTGCAGAGATATCTGTACGAATAGATTTAAGTTCTGCAGCAGTCCATGGCGCTTCATTGGCATCTGCAGTCACAGGTGTTGGAGCCGCTTTGATGGGCTTCAGTGGTGCAATTTTCTTTCCATTCTTCACAGGCCGTGGTGGTGGTGGCATTACTAAACGACGCTCTTCAACAACCGGTGCTGCAGATGGTGCAACAACAGTTGCAACAGAGACTGTCTGAGACTTTTCATCAACGGTAAGAGTCGTCTTACCAATCTTGGATGGGAAGGGACGGCCATGAGATTTAGATGCGGGCGCCTTCTTTACGGGAATTGATTTCTTAGCAGGAGCTTTCTTTGCAGCCTTCTTTGCAGGTGCTTTCTTGGCCGCCTTCTTTGCTACCGCTTTCTTAGCAACTTTCTTCGCAGGGGCCTTCTTAGCGACCTTTTTTGCAGGCGATTTCTTAGCAGGGGCTTTTTTAGCCGCCTTCTTCACTACCTTTTTTCCTCGCACGCCGCGCACCTTATGCGTTTTTGCCCTCGTAACCAACTTTGCCACGCATGGTTTAGACTTCGCATGCAAGACCTTGCAGGAAATGTGCGTTGATGAGGCCATCACCTTCGGAGCACGCTGGAAGATCCGCCTCTTTGAGGCGGGGTAGAACCAGCTGAATGTAAGTAATAAAGAGGTATCGAAGGCAGCAGCTATTCGATACAAGGCGGGTGGTACCGCGAAGCTCATCAGCTTCGTCCCTCCAAGAGTGTCTTACCTTCTTGGAGGATTTTTTATGTCATCACCATTTCGCGCAATCCCTGCAGCGATAGATCTTCCTGCAATGGAACACTCGATTCTAGATTTCTGGCGCGAGAATGACATCTTCCATAAGAGCACTGAATCTCGTGCTGGTGGAACCCCTTGGACATTTTATGAAGGTCCTCCCACTGCAAATGGAATGCCCGGCACTCACCATATTGAAGCGCGTGTATTTAAAGATGTATTTCCTCGCTATCAAACAATGAAGGGCAAATACGTCACCCGTAAAGCAGGTTGGGATTGCCACGGACTTCCTGTTGAGATTGCAGTAGAAAAAGAACTTGGTTTTGCAGGCAAAGGCGATATTGAAAAATATGGCATCGCACCCTTTAACGATAAGTGCCGCGAATCTGTAACACGCCACGTTGATGCATTTACTACCATGACAGAGCGCATGGGCTTCTGGGTTGATTTCGATGAAGCCTATTGGACGATGGCTCCAGAATATGTGGAGAGCGTCTGGTGGAGTTTGAAAGAGATTTGGAAGAAGGGTCTACTTGTTCAAGACCATCGCGTTGCACCGTATTGCCCACGATGCGGCACCGGTCTTTCAGACCACGAACTTTCTCAAGGATATGAAACTGTTACAGATCCATCAGTCTTTGTTCGCTTTCCTGCAACATCAGGAGAGCTTGCAGAACTCAAAGCCTCCTTCCTCGTGTGGACCACAACGCCATGGACTCTTGTCTCCAACACTGCAATCGCTGTCCATCCTGATGTGGATTACGTTGTTGTAAAGGCAACTGTTGAAGAAATCAGTGAAGTACTTGTTGTTGCCCAGCCACTGCTGTCAAAGGTTTCAGGTGAGCACGAGATCCTTAAGACCATCAAGGGTAAAGATTTAGAGCGAATCACCTATACGCGCCCATTCGATTACTTTGAGATTCCAGATTCTCACTTCATCGTTCTTGCAACATATGTCACCACTGAAGATGGAACAGGACTTGTTCACCAATCCCCCGCATTCGGTGCAGATGACTTACTCGTCTGCCGGTCATATGGCTTGCCTGTTGTAAATCCCATTGCACCTGATGGAACATTCCTTCCAGAAACTCCCGTCGTAGGTGGAATGTTCTTTAAGGAGGCAGATAAGCCACTCGTAAAAGAGCTCAAAGCATCAGGTGCTCTCTATAAGCATCAGCCTTATGAGCACGAATATCCACATTGCTGGCGTTGTCACACAGCACTTATCTATTACGCACAACCTTCTTGGTATATCCGCACAACTTCAATCAAAGATGAATTGATTCGCGAAAACCAGAAGACTGATTGGCATCCAGAGACAATCAAAACTGGCCGCTATGGTGATTGGCTTAATAACAACATCGATTGGGCTCTTTCCCGTAATCGTTATTGGGGCACTCCCCTTCCCATCTGGCGCTGTGAAAATAAGCATGAAGTCTGTGTTGATTCACTCAAAGAGTTAGGAACCCTTGCCGGCCAAGAGTTAAGTAACCTTGATCCACACCGTCCCTTTGTCGATGACATTTCCTTTGCATGTGCTGAGTGTTCAGCAACAATGACTCGCGTTCCTGAAGTAATTGACTGCTGGTATGACTCAGGTGCAATGCCTTTTGCGCAGTGGGGATATCCACATAAGCCAGGTTCTGTTGAGAAGTTCAAGGCTGCCTACCCTGCTGACTTCATCTGTGAAGCAATCGATCAGACTCGCGGTTGGTTCTATACCTTAATGACTATTGGAACTCTCGTCTTTGATGAAAGTTCTTATAAGAGCGTTCTCTGCCTTGGCCACATCCTTGATAAAGATGGTCGCAAGATGAGTAAGCACCTGGGTAATGTTCTAGAGCCAATTTCCCTTATGGATCAACATGGCGCAGATGCTGTCCGCTGGTACATGCTCGCAGCGGGCTCACCATGGTCTGCCCGCCGCGTAGGCCACGATGCAATCTCTGACGTAGTGCGCAAAACACTGCTGACCTATTGGAACACCATCTCCTTCCATGCACTCTATGCAGAAGCATCCAACTTCGAGCTTTCACAGAGCCCAGCTCTCAAAGATCGCTCCATGATGGATCAATGGATTATTAGCGAGCTCAGTGTACTCATTGCAGATGTTGATAAGTCCTATAACGACTTTGATTCACAGAATGCTGGAAAAGTTCTAGCTCGCTTTATCGATGATTTATCAAACTGGTATGTGCGACGCTCACGTCGCAGATTCTGGGATGGCGATGTTGCAGCCCTTGCCACCTTGCATGAATGTCTCACAACACTGACGCAACTTCTTGCGCCAATGGTGCCTTTCATCGCAGAACACACATGGCAGGTATTAGTGCGCCCTGCAGATAAGAGTGCTGCAGCCTCTGTTCACCTCACAGATTTCCCAGTATCGAATTCATCTCTGGTCAATACCAAACTCAATGGCCAAGTAGCTATGACACGTCGCGTCGTTGAACTCGGTCGCGCAGCACGCGCAGAATCTGCCATCAAGATTCGCCAACCTCTGCAACGCGCCCTCATTTCAGCGCAAGGGTGGTCATCACTACCTGCAAATATGAAGGAGCAGATCTCTGATGAGCTCAATGTTCTTGATCTTCAAGATATTGCTGATGCAGATGGAGATCTCGTAGACATCTCAGTCAAAGCAAACTTCAAATCACTCGGTGCCAAATACGGCAAGGCTGTTCAAGATGTTGCAAAACTCATCTCTGCCACAGATGCCACATCTCTTGTGAAGGGATTGCGTTCAACAGGAAGTGCAAAGCTCGGTGATTTCGAGATTGATCTCGAAGACCTCGTGGTCACAGAAGTTCCAAAGACTGGCTGGATGGTTGCAAGCCATGATGGCGAAAGCGTTGCCCTGGACCTAGCTCTCACCCCTGCGCTTATTGCTTCAGGGCATGTTCGTGAAGTAATTCGCCTGATTCAAGAGCGTCGCAAGAGCGATGGTTTTGATATCTCAGATCGCATCTCTGTCCGCTGGAATGCACCGGCTGAATTAATCGACACTATTACTCAGAGCGCATCCCATATCTCAGATGAAGTTCTTGCACTCTCATTCGAGCACGACGCAAGCGTTTCTCAGGAAGAGAATGAACTAGCTGTGGGAGTAGTACTGAAAAAGGCTTAGCTCTTAGAGCACTACGTTGATTGCCACTTGAGCTGCATTAATTGCAATCAAGAGCACAATGAAAGATAGATCTATCGCAACGCCACCAAGGCGAAGTGGTGGAATGAAGCGTTGAACAAATTTCATCGGTCTATCAGTAATTGAATAAATGATTTCGAATAGGCCTAAGAAGATTGCATTAGGTTTCCAATTGCGAGCAAACATGCGAATGTAATCGATGATGATGCGCGCAAAGAGTGCGAATTTAAAGAGCCCTAATAGTTGAATCAGTATGGAAGAGAGCATGCAGCAGATCAGCTCTGGTTAAAGAAGCTTGCCTGAGCAGCTGTCTTATCTTCATTGCTCACAGAGACATTTGCAGGTGAGAGCAAGAAAACTTTGAGGCTAATGCGCTCGATGCGTCCATGAAGACCAAAGACGAGACCACTTGCAAAATCAACAAGGCGCTTGCGTTCAGACTCTTCCATGTCATCAAGGTTGATGATGACTGGATTACCTTCACGGTAGTACTCGCCAACTTTGCGAGCCTCTGAGTAAGAACGTGGTTGCAATGTGATGATGTTGTAAGAAGCTGGTTCTTCAATCATCGCAGGTTGTGTTGCTGATGAATGCGAACCAAGAACTGTTACACCGGTACGTTCGCGAGTTGGACGTGCAACTGCGGCACGAGCTGGAACTTCTGAAACTGTGGTCTCTTCATCTGTATCGACGAGGCCAAGGAAGCCCATCATTTTATTAAGTGCTGACATGTAACTAGGTTACTAGCGGGTCGTACGAGAGCCGAGGATTGAGCTACCAACGCGGATATGTGTCGCACCGCAATCCATGGCAATTTCATAGTCCCCTGACATCCCTGCAGATAGCGATGTAGCAGCGGGATTCCTTGCGATAAATCGTCGATGAATTGCAGCGATTTCAGTAAATGCAGTGCGGGGTTCTAGATTAACCGGTGGCACACACATCAGACCCATTAGATTCAGATGAGTTGTGGCCATGACTGTATCGGCAAGGGCCGGCAGATCAGCTTCGATGACTCCCCCGCGGGATGGGTCACCATCGAGTGAGAGTTGGAGAAAAATATCAATAGTGGATGTGGCGACAGAATCTAGCTTTGCAAGATGGCTTGCTGTATCCAGAGAGTGAATCACATCAGCCCACTGCGCAATATCTCTCAACTTTCGGCTCTGAATCTCTCCTTGATAGTGCCATGTTGCATCGACTGCCGAAGATTTCTCTAATCCTTCTTCATTTCGGTTCTCGCCAAATTGGGTAACTCCTAGATCTTTCAAGATCTGCACATCACTGACGGGATAGGTTTTGGTCACCACGATGAGAGTCACATCAGGATTGGTAATGCGAGCTTGCACCGCCGCAAGATTGGCTGCTAACTCATCGCGGCGACTCATAAGCTAATGATTCCAGCCTGGCGACCTGTAACGCCATCTCGGCGGTAGGAATAGAGATCATCATTTTCTAGAGTGCAGCGGGAGTCATCAATAATGGAAATCAATTGGCTTTCCAAAACGGCGCGAAGGGCACCAGGCAAATCAAGTGCTGGGGTTCCTTGAGGCGTCCGTGATGTGGCAACTGGATGAAGTGTGACTACCTCATCATGAATCTCTTGAGAAACTTCATAACAGTTGCCACAAATAGATGGTCCGATGATTGCAGTTATCTCACTCGAACCCATATCGCGCATGGCTTCAATGGCAGCCAGTGCAACGCCATTAACCAAACCCTTGCGCCCCACATGTACTGCCGCGACAGATTCAGCAGAGTGCAAGAGAAGTGGAATGCAATCAGCCACCTGCACAGCAAGACTTACTCCCGGTATCCCAGTAACCAACGCATCTGCGGTGGGATCTTCATCCGTTACTTCTTCAATCACTACTACCCGATTGCCATGGACTTGTGACATATATTGAATCGGGCCCACTTCTTCAGCAAGAATTGCTCTATTGGAAAGAACGGTAAGCAAGTCATCGGATACGTGAGTACCAAGGTTGAGAGATGCAAAAGCACCGGAGCTTGCGCCACCGGTGCGATTGGTAAAGCGATACTTCATGAAAGTTGTGTAAGTGAATTACTTCATGAAATCTGGAACATCAATTTCATCTTCAGAGACGAGCTCTTCAAATGTAATGCGCTTGCGTGGAGCAGAATCAAGGTCAAGAGCCACAGAGAGTGGATCATTAGATGGAATTGGGTTAGCAACCCCACCCAGAGTTGTCGCATTGATGACAGGCATATCAACCTTCTTAGGTTCTCCGCCTGCAAATCCTGCAGCAATCACAGTAATACGCACTTCATCACCGAGAGCATCATCAATTGTTGTTCCAAAGATAATGCGAGCATCTGGGTGTGCAGCTGCCTGAACAAGTTCACATGCCTCATTAATTTCAAAGAGACCGAGATCAGAGCCACCTGCAACAGAGAGAAGCACTCCCATTGCGCCATCAATGGATGCTTCAAGAAGTGGACTTGAGATGGCAAGTTCTGCAGCTCTTGTTGCGCGGTTATCACCGCGAGCTGAACCAATTCCCATTAGTGCAGAACCTGCATCTGTCATCACAGTCTTCACATCTGCGAAGTCAAGATTGATCAGTCCTGGTTGAGTAATGATCTCTGTAATTCCTTGAACGCCAGAGAGGAGAACTTGATCAGCGCTCTTAAATGCATCAACTGCTGTAATCGAACGATCTGAGATTGCAAGCAAGCGATCGTTAGGAATAACAATAAGTGTGTCTACTTGTTCGCGAAGAAGTTCAATACCTTCATCTGCTTGACGTGTACGAATCTTTCCTTCGAATGAGAATGGCTTAGTGACAACACCAATGGTGAGCGCACCGAGATCGCGTGCAATCTTTGCAACGATTGGGGCTCCACCTGTTCCGGTTCCGCCACCTTCTCCTGCTGTAACAAAGACCATGTCTGCGCCACGAAGAATTTCTTCAATCTCTTCAGTGTGATCGAGTGCAGCTTGTCTTCCCTTTTCAGGAGCAGCACCTGCACCGAGACCCTTTGTAGATGTACGACCAATATCTAATTTCACATCTGCATCACTCATTAATAGATGTTGTGCATCTGTATTAATAGCGATGAACTCAACGCCTTTTAATCCGACATCAATCATGCGATTGATTGCATTTACTCCGCCGCCGCCGATACCGACAACTTTGATGACAGCTAAGTAATTCTGTGGTGCAGCCACGTGAGTCCCCCTTTAGAACTGTAAACCTCTACTTGAGAATTACATTTCTACTCTCTTTGATGGGGGGAACGTATGCGCTTACCAAGTACTAATCAAAGACCGCCACGAACTATTTTCTCAACTCATACTTGATAGATAGAGATGATTTTATCGCTGCAATTTTGTAGAAATTAATTGCTTAATAATCACTGTTATTTCACTATCGGTGCATGTGGTGCACTGACATCAATACGTCGAATACTTTTATTCTCTTCAAGTGCAATAAGGGCTGTGATTACTTGGATTTTCAAGGCGCTCTTCTCATTGGCACCCCACATCACTCGGATTTCTCTGCCCTCCAGTGAGATCTGCATTGCAAAGTTGGAGTCATTATGTGCCGATAATGAGAGCACATTGGATTTGAAATCTTCAGGTAGCCCCTGAAAGAGCGCGATCGCAGAGAGCCCTAGCTCTGGAGTGGGGGCTGATACCCGTGGAAGGTCTGCCCCACCAAAGCCAGGCAAGGTAAAGATTGTTCCTGAAGCATCAATGGTTGCACCATTGAAATAGGCGCTGGGAGTTCGAGGAGTGATGACAATTCCCACCTTGCCGTTGATCCAATTACGAGAGATATCAACGGATTCAATCCACTTCAGATGTGTGATGCGATGGGCAATCGCTCGCGGTTCAACACGAGCAAGTTTTTGACCAACAGAGATATCGGCTATCTGTGTAATGGATTTTTCAGTCTCAGGTGTAGGAGCACCAGTAATGGAAATTGCAGAGACTGCGAAGATCGATGACCATGCAAAGAGATAGACAAGTCCGGCAAAGAGCGCAGCGATGATGATGCCGACAAGAGGAACTTTGGTGAAGTTACGCAAAGCGACGTTGCAGCCCTTCGGCGATGATGGCGGCAAGTGAATTCACATCTCCTGCACCCAAAGTGATAATCACATCACCAGGCTTAGCCATATCAATCACACGTTCAGAAGCTGCCGCAAAATTCGGAATGAAGTGCCCTTTGCTCATCTTCTCGGCAATAAGTTCTGAGGAGACTCCATGTATTGGCTTCTCACTTGCTGCATAGATTTCTAACAGAGTGACATCATCTGCAAGATCCAGGGATGTTGCGAAATCATTCATAAATGCTTGTGTGCGTGAATAACGATGTGGCTGGAAGATGACTAGAACCCGACCGTCTCCTGCATATCTGCGCGCAGTATTCAGAGTCACTGTAATTTCAGTGGGATGGTGGCCATAATCATCGATGATGCGAATACCGTGTTCTGTTGCCTTCAATTCAAAGCGGCGACCTGCACCACGGAAGTTATGAAGTCCTTCAAGGAGTTGATGGATAGGCATTTCAAGCATCAGCCCCATCGCAAGGCAGGCTGCTGCATTCAGTAGATTGTGATACCCAGGAATCTGTATCTCAAGATGGCCCACTGCTCGTCCTCGCCACATAACGCGGGCAGATGATGATGCAGCTTTTAGCTCAATCTGATCAATGCGAAGGTCAGCGCCTTCTGCTTCACCGTATGAAATGGCATCACACTTCAGAGCAGATGTTCCAAGACGCTTAGCCCCTGCATCATCTGCGCAATAGACCAAGAAACCATCGGGTGAAATTGTGGCGGCAAAGGATTCAAAGGCTGCAGTGACAGCTTCTGGCGTATGGAAGAAATCCACGTGGTCATGTTCGATATTGGTAACGATTGCAGCCAGTGGCTTGTATTCAATGAAGGAGCCATCTGACTCATCTGCTTCAGCAACAAAGAAGTTACCTGTTCCGCGGTGTGCATTGGAGCCAGATGCGGTCAGAGTTCCACCGATGGCAAATGATGGATCGACTCCACATGCCTGCAGCGCCACAGTCATCATCGAAGACGTTGTCGTCTTTCCATGAGTACCGGCCACCGCAATACTCGTTGAATCCTTCATCAGTAGCGCAAGTGCTTGCGCTCGGGTGAGAATGGGAATAGATCGTTCAACTGCATATGCCATCTCAGGATTTGAGGAAGAGATTGCAGTTGAATAAATAACTACATCTGCTCCCTGCACATGTGCTGCCTCATGTGATGAATACACATCAGCACCGAGGGCGCGCAGCGCTAAGAGAACGGAAGAATCTTTCGCATCGGAGCCAGATACTGCAATGCCATCAGAGAGAGCAATACGAGCAAGTCCGCTCATGCCGGAACCGCCAATACCGATGAAGTGAATCTTCTTGCCTTTCAGCGAATCCACTTACTTACCTCCGTGCAGCGCGTGTTCCATGAGTGAGACCATCTTAGATGCTGCATTGATATCAACATCAGAACCAGCAATTGGCGCGCTTGCACTCTGTGAGAGCAAGCCCTGGATATTCGATACCAACCATGAAGGCGTAAATTTGTTCTGAGCAAGAATCTGAGCACGTGATTGCGAAACCAAATCTCGTGCATTGAGCTCTTGCTCTCCATTACCAATGGGAAGTGGAATAAAGAGTGCAAATCGTGCCAGCGTATTGACCTCAGCACATGTCACAGCGCCACTTCGCGAGATCACTAAATCTGCAGCCAGATAAGCAGTAGCCATATCAGCGATATATCCATGTGCCTGATAGCCATCCATTGCAGCCGGAGCAGCATTGCGAGCTCCCACTCCGTGAAGAATCTGGGAGCCTTGAGCGAGAAGTTCTGCACGAGAATCTGCGATGACTGTATTGAGAGCCACAGATCCTTGTGATCCACCGAAGATAAAGATCAGGGGCTTTGTTGGGTCAAAACCAAGTGCACTCTTTGCACTCTTCCGAGCGCTCTGCCAATCCTGCGATGCAACGCGATATGCACTAGCAACATCTTCCCTCAGTGGAAGACCAGCAAGGAGTGCGTGTGAAAGTTTTCCAGAATCAATGGGGTGTGCGATGGCTGTCTGTGGGGTGAAGAGCGCCCCAAGTCGATTAGCAAGACCAGGGCGAGCATTTGCTTCATGAATCACGATTGGTGTGCGCGAGAGGGCGGCAGCAATATATGCAGGAGCTGAGACATATCCCCCAAAGCCAACAACGAGATCAGCATCGCGCATGAGAGAAAGAGATTGTGCAACAGAGCGAAGAAGTGAGAATGGTGCAGCAAGGAGAGATGGAGATAGTCGACGTGCAATACGAACCTTGGAAATAAAGTGAAGATCAAAACCAGCCTCAGGAACTAACCGCGCTTCAAGTCCTTCGCGTGTGCCCACAAAGGAAATCTTTGAATCTGGATGCGCGACTTTCCAGGCACTTGCAACAGCCAGAGCTGGCTCCACATGGCCCGCTGTGCCACCACCTGCAAAAAGTACGCGCGTCATGCCTTCTGCTTCTTTACTATCTCTTTACGCACAGCAGGATCACGAAGGGCCGCTCCTGCAACAAAACCAAGAGCGCAGAGCGTTGCCACTAGTGCCGAACCACCATATGAAACTAAGGGAAGAGTCACTCCCACAACAGGCAGCACGCTTGTTGCAGATCCGATATTCAAAAATGACTGAACGGTAATCCAACATCCAATTCCAGCACATGCATAACGAACCATTGGCTCTTGTGCACGCAGTGCAATACGGAATATGGAGTAGATCAAAGTTGCCATCAAGATAAGAACGCTGAGCGTTCCAACAAGGCCCAACTCTTCACCAATGACAGAGAAGATAAAGTCGGTATGGGCTTCTGCAAGATTGCCCCACTTCTGCCTACTTCCACCAAGGCCCACACCAAAGAGGCCACCACTCGCAAGACCGAGCAGGCTGTGGGCTGGTTGCCATCCTGCATATTTGTAATCTTCAGGAGCAAAGGGGTTAAGGAATACTAGAAAACGCTGAGCGCGATAGTCAGAGGTTGCAATCAACCCAGCAAGAGCTAGCGCACCTGCTGCAGTAATCCATCCAAAGAGGCGTAGTTGAATTCCAGAGACAAAGAGAAGGCCAGCAAGGATTGCAGCAACTACCGATGTTGTTCCCAAATCATGGCCATACATAATCATCGCCATGATCAGAAGAAAGCCAGGACCAATCAGCCCAAAGACGTTGATGCTATTCCGTCCTGCCTTCTCCTTGCGTGCAAGTAAATAGCTAGCCCACAAAATCATGAGGAACTTTGCAAATTCACTGGGCTGCACATCAATAATTTTCAAATTGATCCAGTTTGTATTTCCATTAACAGTCTTGCCTAAACCAGGAATCAAGAGCAGGCCAAGTAAGCCAATGGAGATGATGAATCCAAGGCGTCCGAGCAACTCCCACTTTGCAATAGAGATCTTTGATAAATACCCAGCAAGTGGAATCGATATCGCAACAAAGAGGAGCTGGCGAAGCACGATAGAGAGAGCACTTCCTTGCGTGTCAATGGCATGAATAGATGAGGCAGAGAAAACCATGATCAGACCAAGGAGGGTGAGAGCGCCAGCACTGACCAGCAACATATAGAGATGATTAACAGGCTTTGCGAGGAAACGCTCTTGAGTCTTACTTGCCATCACGAACAACCTTTTCTACTGCTGCTCTAAAGCGATCACCGCGATCGTTATAGGAAACAAATTGATCCATGGAGGCGCATGCCGGTGCGAGAAGGACTGTGTCGCCCGAATTCGCACGCTCTTTCGCAGCTCGAACAACCATCTCCATCAGTGCGTTGTTATCCCCGCCCTTGGAGTATTGCGAAGGTGTATCAATACGAATAATTTCAATATCTGGTGCATGCTCAGTGAGAGCGCCTGCGATGAGTTCACGATCTTCGCCAATAAGAATGGCTAGGCGAACTCGAGATTTAATCCTCTCAACAAGTTCGCCCATCGTTGCGCCCTTTGCAAGGCCCCCTGCAATCCAGATGACAGAAAGCGCGGACATGATGGCAGCAGATGCTGCGTGAGGATTTGTTGCCTTGGAATCATTAATCCATGTAATTCCATCGCGTTCTAGAACTGTTTCAATGCGATGGCGACCTGGTGCAAACTCTGTAATAGCGCTGCGGATTGCTTCATGGCTAACGCCCACTGTGCGAGCCAGACCAGCTGCTGCAAGTGCGTTAGATACATTGTGAGGAACAGTTGGAGTGACCTCAACGAGTTCGCTAATCATCGCTGCCTCTTGTGGGTCTGCAACAAATGCACGATCAACAAGGAGTTCCTCTACTACCCCCATCTCACCAGGGGAAGGAGTATCGAGTGAGAAGAAGACTTTGCGCCCCTGCCAATGCGTGGTGCGGGTAACGATTTCACCATCTTGGCTATTGAGGATTGCAGTCATCGATTTATCAAGGATAGATAACTTATCGCTGGCATAGGCATCAAAACTTCCATGCCAATCAAGATGGTCTTGAGCGATATTGAGCACCGCAGAGGATACGAATTCTGCATCTTCTAACCAATGTAGTTGAAAGGAGGAGAGTTCAAGAACGAGATAGTCATACTTTTCTACCGACTCAACTACTTCAATCACTGTTGTGCCGACATTGCCACATGCAACAGCTGCTAACCCACCACTGCGCAACATCGCAGCTGCAAGCTCAACTGTTGTGGTCTTTCCATTAGTTCCAGTCAGTGCAAGCCACTTCTGTCCTGGCGCTTTCAGGCTCCATGCAAGATCAACTTCATTAATCAGCGCAATGCGCGCAGCGCGAGCTGCAACCACTACAGGGTGATCTTCTCGCCAACCAGGTGAGACCAAAAGGAGATCAAAGTTTGCGAAATCCACTCGCGATGGCGTGATGACTGTGAAGCCATCTAGGGCAGTTACCTTCTCATCGACGATTGTGACATGAGAGCCGCGCTTTTCAAGTGCACGTGCACAAGCAGCTCCTGTTACACCCGCACCGGCAACGAGAATCCGCTTGCCATCTAGATGTGTATAGAGTGCATGAGCCATGATCTTTTAACTTGCAACCCATTGTGTATAGAACAAACCAAGACCGAGGGCAACACTTAGCCCTGCAATAATCCAGAAACGGAGCACGATAGTTACTTCGCCCCAACCCAAAAGTTCAAAGTGATGTTGAAGAGGCGCCATCTTAAAGAGTCGCTTCCCACCAGTAAGTCTGAAGTAGATCACCTGAAGGGCCACAGAGAGCGTAATAATGACGAAAAGTCCGCCAAGTGGAATGAGAAGAAGTTCAACGCGAAGAGAGGCTGCAAGTCCAGCAAGTGCACCACCGAGTGCGAGTGAGCCAGTATCTCCCATAAAGATTTTGGCAGGAGATGCATTCCACCACAGGAAGCCAGTACAAGATCCTGCAAATGCAGCAGCAAGAACTGCAAGGTCAAGTGGATCGCGCACATTATAACAATTACTAGAAGTAGAAATAGCACAGCTCTGACCAAATTCCCAGACACCGATGAGAACAAAGGAAAGAAATGTCATTACTGATGCACCTGTTGCAAGTCCATCAAGTCCGTCAGTGAGATTGACGCCATTACTTGTCGCCGTCACCATCAATGCAATCCAGATAACTACAAGAACTACACCGAGATTGATACTCGTATCGCGCAGAGTCGAGAGATTTTGTGAGATTGGTGTAAGACCATCACCGTCGGGAAAGCGCGTTCCCAAGTAACCAAAGATTGATGCAAAGAGAACTTGTCCGAAGATCTTCTGCTTGCCACTTATGCCTCGAGAATTCTGCCTAGAGACCTTCATGTAATCATCGAGAAACCCAACAAATCCAAGGCATATAACAAGGCCCAGAATGAGAACTGCTGAGACTGTGATGGAACTCCGGGTGAGAAGGTGAGCTGCGAGATAGGCAATCAGAGATGCAAAGATAATAATGATTCCGCCCATTGTCGGCGTTCCACGTTTGGTGTGGTGAGTTAAAGGACCATCATCGCGAATCATCTGACCATAGCCACGACGTGCTAAAACCTTAATAAGGGCAGGAGTTCCAAAGAGAGAGATGAAGAGTGCAAGTGCTCCAGCGATCAAAATCAGCTTCATGCATTCTCCTCACTTGATTCAATTCGTGCCATCCACTGTGCAGATATTGCATCTGCCAATTCTTCTAACTTCTCAGATCGCGAAGCTTTCACCAGAGCAACATCACCTGGGTTGATATGAGCAGCAACTGCAAGTGCAGCGGCTTTATCTTCGCAGAGATGAACTGTGGTGGCACTTGACGCTGCAATCTTCGCTCCATACTGGGGGGCGCTAACGCAGACCAAGTGATCGATTCCAAGTTCTGAGGCAAGGGTGCCAATACCTGCATGATCGGCATCTGATGACTCGCCGAGTTCATGCATTTTTCCTAGGAATGCCCATGACTCTCCCCCGCGCTCTTGCGCAAAGAGAACCAAAGTCTGCATCGCCGCCTCCATTGCTTCAGGGCTTGCGTTATATGCATCATTGATCAGAACAAGGGATGGAAGTTCATTAATCTCCATGCGCCACTTCGCCTGAGATTCTGCAGTCGATAGCCCGCTAGCAATTTGATCGAGTGAGAAACCAAGAACTGTTGCAACCGATGCAACTGCTAATGCATTAGCTACTTGATGGAGTCCCACAATGCGAAGTCCTACTGCGCTGCGACCTTCTGGAGTCACAAGATCAAAATGTGCTCTTCCTTCGCGCACTTCAATATCCGTGGCACGAATATCGCACTCTGGACCTTCACCAAAGGTGAGGTTCTTGCCCTTATGCAGTAATGCCATCTTTGGTGTGTAGTCATCATATGTACCAAGAATTGCTGTGCCATCTGCACGAAGTGAACTAATGAGCTCAGACTTAGTTTGCGCGATTGCTTCAACAGAGCCGAATTCACCAACGTGAGCTGTTCCCACTTTCAAGACAAGGCCGATATTGGGTTGGGCGATTGTGCACAGATGAGCAATATCGCCCTTATGGCGCGCTCCCATTTCAACGACGCAATATTTTGTGTCCTCGGTGCAGTGAAGCAGCGATAGCGGAGCACCAATCTCATTATTGAAATTGCCATGCGGTGCAACAGTCGGTGCTGCCGCTGAAAGTATGGCTAGTAACAACTCTTTGGTAGTCGTCTTTCCCTGTGATCCGGTAATTCCAATCACCGTGAGATTCAGGAGATTACTTCTCACATGCTGAGCGAGTTTGCCGAGAGCAACTACGACATCTGCAACAACAATGTGTGGTCCTTCAACGCTCTTACTAGCAAGAGTAAGGACTGCGCCATGAGAGCGAGCATCTGAGACAAAGTCGTGACCGTCTGCGTGCTCACCCTTTATTGCCAAGAAGAGTGAGCCTGATGTTGCCTCACTTGAATTAATAACTGCTGCCTCTGTCACAGTGACATCATCACCATGCAACGTTCCTTGAACGACAGATGCAATTTCAGATGCTTTCATTGCAATCATGGTTTTGCCTCGATTGCTTGAGCTAGAACTAGACGATCATCAAAGCCGGTAACTACTCCAGCAATCTCTTGCCCGCTCTCGTGGCCCTTACCCAGCACTAATACTGTGTCTTCATCTGTGGCCAGAGCAATCGCAGCTCGGATTGCATCTGTGCGATCTTCAATGATTTGAGATGGCGCAGTGAAATTGAGTGATGAAGTCATCTGCTTAAGAATCTCATCGGGTTTTTCAGAACGCGGATTATCGCTGGTAAAGATTGCGATATCAGAGCCCTCAACAAGTGCGCGACCCATCAGAGGTCGCTTGCTTGCATCGCGGTCTCCCCCGCAACCCAATACCGCAATGATTTTGCCAGGTGTAAATTCTCGAGCAGCTGCAAGGACATTGCTCACTGCATCAGGTGAATGCGCATAATCAACGAAAGCTCTATATCGCTGGCCCAATGAGACTGTCTCAAGTCGGCCAGGAGCACCTGTCAGCGATGGAGTAATTGCCGCAAGTTCAATCGGATCAATTCCGCATTCCACTGCAATAGCTAGCGCCAACAGAAGGTTATCTAGATTAAATCCACCAGAGAGTTGTGTATGAGAATCAATCAGGATTCCACCGACACCTCGAGCACTAAATTCAACACCTCGTGCAACGTTATGCGTCTGGGTGTAATGCCACTGTGCTGCTTTATTTAAACGAGAAATCGTTGTCACGGGAATCTTCACTTGATCAGCTAGTCGCTGACCGTAGGTGGAATCGATATTGATAAAGGCGCTATCTGCATACTCTGATGTGAAGAGCTCTGCCTTGGCAGCAAAGTAGGAGTCCATATCGTTATGGAAATCTAGATGGTCCTGAGTTAAGTTAGTAAAAGCTGCTATCGCAAAGTGCGATCCCTTCATGCGCTTCAGTGTGAGCGCATGGCTTGAAACTTCCATCACCAGATGGCGCATATGGCGCTCACGCATCACAGCTGCAAGTGCCTGTAATTCGGATGCTTCAGGGGTGGTGCGAGAACTCTTTATCGCTTCTGCGCCAATACGAGTTTCCACCGTACCGACTAGCCCAGTATCGCGACCTACCGCTTCAAAGATTTGGTAGAGAAGAGTTGAAACGGTTGTCTTGCCGTTAGTGCCAGTAATACCAATGCTTGTGAGATCACGTGTTGGGTATTGATAGAGAGATGCCGCAACGAGGCCACCTGCTGTTCGCACATCAGCAACAACAAGTGCAGGAACTTTGGTGCAGTCTGCAAGACCTGCTTCATCAGTAAGCACCGCTACTGCCCCACGCTTCACAGCTGAATCAATAAATGTTGCCCCATGCACGCGCGCCCCAGGGACTGCGATAAAGAGATCACCTGGTTCAACTTCGGAGTCGATATGGGTAATTCCTGTAAATGAAAGTGATGCGCCATGCAGTGATGCACCCACTAGCTGCGCCATATCTTCAAGGGTCGCAGTAAACGGTGCGAGTGGGCGAATCATTGCTTCTTAGCGCTTACCTGTGTTGCGCGTACGCGAGTGAGTTCTGATTGAGTAAGTGCAACAGGTAGAACCTGTGTACCGGTTGGAGCAACATGTTCTGATTGAAGAACAAAGGTCATAACCTTCTTAAAGACTGGACCACCGAGAGATCCACCGTAGTGACCATTCTTTGGATCTTGCAGCGTCACGCTGATGACATAGCGTGGAGCATCTGCTGGTGCGAAACCAATAAAGGATGCGGTGTATCCGCTGTAGCGTCTGGTGCTCTGGTCATAACGCATCGCAGTTCCTGTCTTACCCGCAACGCGATAACCCGGAATTGCAGCACTTGGCGCAGTTCCTTGGGCCGATACAACGCTCTCCATCATAATTCGTAATTTTATCGCTGTATCTTCACTGACAACTCGAACGCTGCTGCGGTTAGCCGTTGGGGTGAAGTGCCCTGATGCATCACTCGTTCCAGCAATCACTGTGGGTGATACACGAACACCATTATTGGCAATCGTTGCAAAGACGCTCGTTGCCTGCATCGCAGTCACTGAATAACCCTGACCGAAGGCAACGGTAGGAGCCGTTGTTCCAGACCAGTCAGAGACAACACGAAGTAACCCTGCTGATTCACCAGGTAGCCCTGAACCAGTCTTGCTACCGATACCAAACTTAGTCAGGTAGTTATATAAAGTGTCATGGCTTAACGTCTCACCCACTTGAATAGTTCCAGTATTACTTGAGACTGCAAGAATTCCTGATGTCGTCAGATGTTGTGTTGCATGGTGCTCGTGATCATGAAATGGCGAACCACCACGCTTGAGCATGTAGGGCACTGTGAAAACTGTTGTGGGAGTAACGGTCTTCTCTTCAAGAGCTGCAGCCATGGTCATGACCTTGCCTGTAGAGCCTGGTTCATAGACATCTTGCACGGATGGATTGCGCATCAATGAGAGTGCAACGTTCTTTGTATTGTTGGGATCAAATGTAGGAGCAGTTGCATGAGCCACGATGGCGCCAGTCTTTGGATCCATCACAATCACTGTGCCACTGGATGCCCCTGAGCTCTTCACAGCTTCAGAAATTGCCTTCGCTGCAACCCACTGCACATCGCGATTGATTGTCAATCGAATATTTGTGCCCGCACTTGCTGAGATTATTTCGCGCTGGGAACCAGGAATCTCAGCGCCATATCCACGAGCGTAGGAATACTTTCCTTCTGTACCAGTAATGGCTGAATTTAAACTCGATTCAAGACCTGTTGCACCAATGCCATCTGCGCGAACAAAGCCAACGAGGGATGAAATCAGAGAACCTGAAGGATATTCGCGGATATAGGAACGCTCAGGAAAGAATCCAATGATGCGCTTATCAAAGTGCTTATCATCAAGGCCCTTGTTGTATTCATAAATTGCCTCAGTCAATTGATCCCAGAGTGCAGGACGACCATTTTTAAGAACGATGGAGTACTTACGTGTGCCGGTGATGTTGTTCTGCACTTCTGCCACAGTGAGCCCCAAGATGGGTGCTACGAAATTAGCCACACGCGCTGGGTCTGTAATCTGTGTTTGATCAACGACGACAGTTATTGCTGAAACGCTACGTGCAAAGGCGATTCCATTGACATCGGTGATGTCACCACGAGGAGCCGGAATCACACGCGTTGATTGCATCTCATTGGCTGCTTTTCGCTGATAGTTACTTGCCTGCACTACCTGAACGCGAAAGAGCTGGCAGGCAAGAAGGGTAAAGAGCACGAATACGCCAATCACCAAAATATTGATACGTGATTTAGCAAGCAGCAAATTACCCATTGGTCACACCGCTTTCCGGTGTGGACAGGTCAAGAAAGACTGGGGTCTCTGATGGGCGCATGCCAAGGGCTGCAGCTGCTGCTGCCAATCGCTCAGGAGCCGCATGTGAATCAATACTGCGATTGATGGTATCTCGCTGATCGGCAACAGCTTTTGCTTCTATCTTGAGATTGGAGAGCGTGAAGGCATCTTGTGCAAGAAGTGTGTTGATGCCAAGGAGTGTAAGAAAACCGAGTGCACTCACAACTGTTAAGAATGTCGCAAAGTATTTATGTGTAGCTCGCGCCCCTGATGACATCTCTGGAAATAGCCCCGAAATGATTTCAGCGGTGCGTTCTGCAACCTGCTTCTTCGCCTTTGGCGCAACCTTCTTCGTTGCAGGACGAGCAGCTGAAATTTTGCGGGCGCTAGCTATCGACATTAGGCAGCCACCCTCTCGATTGCACGAAGGCGAACAGATGCCGAGCGTGGATTGGATTCAAGTTCTTGCGCAGTTGGAGTCTCACTCGAGCGGAAGACCAGCGAGAACTTCGCTGCATATTCAGGAAGTTCAACGGGAAGATTACGTGGAGATTTTGATGTGGAAGCTTCTGCAAATATTTCTTTAACGATGCGATCTTCCAGCGATTGGAAGGACATCACCACAAGGCGACCGCCCACCATCAATAGATCCAGCGCATCAGGAAGTGCGCGAGTAATAGCACCGAGTTCATCATTGGCTTCAATACGAAGTGCTTGGAAAGTTCTCTTTGCAGGATTTCCACCTGTGCGACGTGTAGCAGCAGGGATGCTCTCCTTCACAAGAGTTGCAAGCTCAGTCGTTGAGTTCAGCGGCGCCTTTGCGCGAGCTTTGACGATATTTTCAACGATGCGCGTTGCAAACTTCTCTTCACCATAGGTGCGAAGAATCTGTACTAACTTGCCTGGCTCATAGGTATTAATGATCTCTGAGGCAGTAATTCCACGGCTGCGATCCATGCGCATATCAAGCGGTGCATCTTGAGAATAAGAGAATCCACGTTCTGTTTCATCGAGTTGGATGGATGAGACGCCAAGGTCAAAGAGTGCGCCATTAATGTGGCTATAGCCAAAGCCTTCAACAACGCTTGTAATCTGATCAAAGATGCAATGTGAAGTCTTAAAGCGATCTGCAAATGGTGCAAGGCGCTTACTTGCGCGCTCAAGTGCAATCTCATCACGATCGATGCCGATCACTGTGAGGTTTTCAAAACGTTGTAAGAGAGCTTCTGTGTGGCCACCAAGGCCAAGGGTTGCATCAACAATCACTGGGTTCTGTGTTGCAAGAATTGCAGGAGCGAGAAGGTCGACGCAGCGATCGCGCATTACAGATATATGTTGCATCTTCTCCCCCATTCTTTGACTAACTACTTCTGCACATACTTTCGAGCGCTCATCTCTGGTCACCGCCGGCCGACGGATCTTTTTTCAGTAGCGACGCCGGGGAAGGGGCGCCGCTGCCGGCCTAACATGCTTGGAAAGGTCGGCGGTGGCCACAAATGAGCGCTCTATGTAGTTGTGTTCTGCGGTCTTGCTTTACTGCTTATTCAGTTTTAAATGTTTTTTGCTGATGTTCTAAAAAAGTCCCGGAAAAACTTCTTCAGAGACATCAGCAAAACTCTTTTCGCGATCGGCGAGGTATTCATTCCACGCAGCGCTATCCCAGATTTCAACGCGAGTATTTGCACCGATGACGACGCACTCTCTTTCAAGGCCCGCGTATGTGCGAAGTCCTTGTGGGATGGTGACTCGTCCTTGGCGGTCAGGAATTTCATCGTGGGCGCCTGCAAACATCACGCGCTGGTAATCGCGAGCGCTCTTTGCAGTCACTGGTGCTTGGCGCAACGTCTCTGTAATCGTTGCGAATTCTGAAGATGGGAAGACATAGAGGCATCGCTCTTGTCCCTTAGTAATAACCAATCCAGCTGAGAGATCCTCGCGGAATTTGGCGGGAAGGATCAGGCGACCTTTCTCATCAAGGCGTGGTTCATGTGTGCCGAGAAACATCGTTATCACCACCTTCCCCAAGTTGGTCTGAGCGTGAATTTCCCGCTCAATTCCCCACTTTACACCACTTTCCCCCTTTTTACACCACTGTCACCCATTATTTTCCCTATCCCGCCCCACCTCTCCCCACCCATTTCTGGGCTCATGTGGGGATAAAAAAAGCCCTGACCGCAGGGCCAGGGCTAATGCGAAGGAGCTTACTTACTCGAAGTTACGACGATCCCAGCGTTCTTCTAGGCGAGCGCCGAGCGATTTACGGGCTCCCTTTGTGCGCGCTGTGCGCATGGAAGGCGCCCCTATCGAGCGTATGAGGGCGAGAACGCCTGTGAGAGCAACGAGGAAGCCCACTACTCCGATAGGTGTGGTCTTTGAGATCAGCCCTGCGAAGATCACTGCGATTCCAGCTAACGTCAGGCTTACCCCCAAGAGAATTCGAGGGCGAGATTGCGTCATAGTGCTGCCCGCTAGGCGAGATTCAAGGCGTGGGTCATCTGTGGCTAGAGCTTCTTCCATCTCAGCCAGTAAGCGACGTTCGCGATCAGAGAGTGCCATACCGTCAGAATAGAACAGTTCCTACATACGCGCTACTTACGCTTCATCACTCTCTTTTTCAGGCTTAATCAAGCGTCCTGGGCGCACGCTAGCCCGCCCAAATCGGGCAGTTGCCTTATCTATAGCGCTATCTGCCTCACGCCACCCACGTTCGCGGGCACCTAGTTCAAGTTGAACCGGAACATCCTCCTGCAAATTACTCAAAGAGACACCGACTAATCGAATGCGCGCACCGTCATTTCGGAGTGCCAGGTATAACTTCTTTACCACTTCATATGTCTGGTGCGTACTATCGATGGCAAGTGGAAGAGTCTTAGATCTAGTAATCGATGAGAAGTCAGCGAATTTAATTTTGATGGTGATTGTCTTTGCAAAGAGTTTGGCATCACGCAGGCGAGCAGTAGCCTTCTCGCTCATCCGCAAGAATTCGCGCAAAATTTCTTCCGGTGAATCAATATCTCGTGAGAATGTCTCTTCATTACCAATACTTTTCTCCGGCTCATTAACCACCACATCGCGGTAATCACGTCCCCATGCAAGTTCATAGAGAGATTCACCGGTTGCATCCCCGAGCGCGCGAATCAGTGTAGAGCGCGGAGTATTGGCGATATCGGCAACGGTATGAAGTCCCAAGCGATCTAAGGACTCGGCTGTCTTTGGCCCCACTCCCCAGATAGCGCGCACAGGAAGTGGGTGAAGAAATTCCAGGATACGATCAGATTTAATCTCGAGCATCCCATTAGGTTTGCAATGTTGGGATGCCAGCTTTGCAATGAACTTAGAAGGTGCGATACCGACTGAGCAGGTAATGCCTTCCACTTTCTCCACTTGCTCACGAATCTTCGCTGCAATCTCGCGTCCTGTGCCAAATAACTTCTGGGAGCCTGTGACATCAAGAAATGCTTCATCCAGTGAGATGGGCTCAACAAGCGGTGTGTAGGAGTTAAAGATTGTCATCACACGCTCTGATATTTCAGAGTATCGATGGTGTTCTGGTGGGATAAAGATGGCATGCGGTGCCATCCGCTTGGCACGCCCCACAGGCATTGCAGCTCTAATTCCAAATTTGCGTGCTTCATAATTTGCAGACAAGACAACGCCGCGCACGCCAGCTCCCACAACAAGTGCCTTACCTTTATATTGCGGGTTATCGAGTTCGGCAACTGATGCATAGAAGGCATCCATATCGACATGCAGGATGGTGGACTCCTGTATTTCATCGATACTCATATCGCCACACTATCTGCTTGGCTACGCCATTTTTCGTAAGCCAAGCGCAAGTCCCACACTGCTGTTGCGCGGATAGAGATTCCGCGAGCACCCGTGCGACGGGTCTCACCGCGCACCAAGAGAAGTGATGTCGAATAGAGCGTTGATGCATGATCGACTTGTGCATCAGGAAAGAATGTTGAATCGCTGCAGCCATAACCATCATCGAGAGTTAAGAAGATAACGCGGCGCCCAGAACGCACTGGCGGAGTTTGCAGTGCGACCTTGACTCCTGCGACAAGGACTGATGACTTAGAGCGATGAGAAAGTAAGTCGGAAGATTTGACGGCGCCGATGGCATTGAGAAATGGCGCATAGAAGCTAAGCATGTGCTGCGTGACATCCATACCCAATCGTTCGACTTCACTGCGCACTTTTTCAGCCACATTCAAAGGTTGCAACCCGCTGCTTTCAAGAGCAGGGGCTGCAAAACCAAAGGTCAGTTGAGAACCAGGCAGATGTGCAACCGGTGATTTCTGCAGGTCGCTAAAGTGCAATAACAAATCGCGCTGATTGGTATGAATCGAATCGAAGGCACCCGTCATAATCAAGTTCTCAATCACTGGTGTTGATGCACCAGACCTTCGATAGAAGTCTGCAAGATCGATATAGGGCTGACCGGCGATGATGGAGGTAATTTCTTTCTCTGATATTCCAGCAACGCTTGAGAAAGCGATGCGGATGGCATCGCCATCGAGTGTGCGCTCAATGCGATAGTCGGTAGAAGATTTATTGATATCAAGGGGTGCAATACCCACACCTATCTGGCGCGCTTCATCGAGCAGCAACCGCTTGGGATACATCCCAGGATCATGGGTCAATATCCCTGCGATAAAGGCTGCAGGATGGTGGGTCTTAAGCCATGCCGATTGATATGTAGGCAGGGCAAAGGCAGCAGCATGTGCCTTACAGAAACCAAAGGATGCAAAGGCGCGCAGAACATCCCAGATTTCAGTGATGACTTTGAGTTCATATCCGCGTTCGGTGGCGGCAGGAAAGAACCAATCGCAGACCTCTTGTTGGCCAGCCCTATCCCCCAACGCTCTGCGCTTTTCATCAGCTGCAGCAAGTGAAATCCCTGTCATCACAGAGATAATCGAGATCACTTGTTCGTGAAAGACAACAACGCCTTCAGTTTCAGAGAGGATCGGCAGCAAATCAGGATGAATGATCTGCGCTGAGCGAAAGCCATGGCGCGTTTCAAGAAATGGTCGAATCATGTCGCTCTTAACCGGCCCTGGCCGAAAGAGTGAGATATCAATAACCAAATCATTGAAGGTGCGCGGCTCTAACTTTCCAACAAGTTCGCGTTGTCCAGGGCTTTCGACTTGGAAGATACCTAAGGTGCGCGTTGATTGAATCAACTTATAGGTATCACCATCATCGAGTGCCACTGCATCGATATCAATCTCTTGATCTCCAACGCGTTTAATTTCATGCACGGCATGGGCAATCGCAGATTGCATCCTCACGCCAAGAATGTCGAGCTTGAGCAGCCCAATATCTTCCACATCATCTTTATCGAATTCGACCATAGGAAAACCACCAGCATTAAATTGCACCGGTGCGCGATCAAGAAAAGATGCATCTGATAAGACCATGGCGCATGGGTGCATCGCTAAATGTCGTGGCAGACCATCCAGGCGAGCAGCGAGAGCAATAGTGGCGCGGGTAAGAGGCGCCGATGTATTGAAATTCTTGAGTTCAGGAAGAGATGCAAGGGCAGCATCGATATTGCCTGCCCGAATGTGTGGCATTGATTTCGCAAGCAGATCAATCTCCATCGCAGGCATGCCGAGTGCTGCTCCTGCATCACGGATTGCATTACGTGCGCGGTAGGTATCGACCATAGCAACGGTTGCACAGCGTGAAATAAGTCCTGGTTGATCCCACGTAGCGGGGCCATATCTCTTAAAGACCATCTCATAGATTTCAAGGCGCCTAGCTGATTCCACATCGATATCGATATCAGGAAGTGCGCGACGTAGAGGTGAACAAAAACGCTCCATCAATAACCCATGTTGCATGGGATCTACTCCTGATATTCCAAGTAAGTGACAGATAAGAGAACCTGCACCGCTGCCACGTGCTGCAACTCTGATATCGGCACCTCGCGCCATATCGGTAATGTCGGCAACTGTTAAGAAGTAGGACTCATAACCCAGCGTTGCAACGATGGACAGTTCATCATCGAGTCGTGCACGCGCCTTAGCAATAGTTGCCCCATCGTTATAGCGCCAATTGATTCCTGCTTCAGAGCGAGTGCGCAGTAGCGCGCGCATTGCAGCAGGTGATTTGGCGCCCACAACATGGGGTTCAGGTAGGTGAATGCCACCTAAACCAATATCGCGATGCGGTGATAGCACTGCGCGCTCTGCCCACTGCCTGGTTGTCTTCAGTAGTGCACGTGGCGTGCGCTCTCCTGCTGCTCGTGCGATCTCTGCAGCAAGTGCGATCATCTCATCACTACTCTTTAAATAACCTTCAGCATTACGGCGTTCAACGTTGCGCGGATGTAGCGGCACTAATTGCCGAGCACAATCAAGGACATCGGCCACAGGGCCATCGGCACGATCGCGCATGCGCGCAGCATTGGTAATCACTGCATCAATATCGTTATCGCGAGCAAAGATCAAAGAGCGTGCGGCATGGGCTGTTGAGCGCGGCCCACTGCCTGCAACTAAGTGTGAAACACACTCAATAGCATGGTCGGCAAAGAGGTCACGGGTCTGATTAAAGATTTCTAGCGCTCTATCAAAGCGATGGGCGGCAAGGGCTTGCGAGACTGGGGACTCTGGGCCATGAAGCAGATGCAGATTGGATGTGTACTGGCTAAATTTTTCAAGTAACTCTGGCGTCAATACCGCTGTGCGATCTGGGCTATTCATCTGCAGACCTGTATAGAGGCGCACCAAACTGCGCCATCCCCCATCACTATGTGCAAGGACTGTAACGCGTGGAAGTGTGGCTGAGAGATCACCGATTGCAATCGGAAGATTGATTCCGATAATCGGTGCAATCCCATGAGATACACATGCTTTGGTAAAACGGATAGCACCAGCCAACCCATCGCGATCTGTGAGTGCGAGCGCCGGCATCTCAAACTCCGATGCACGTGCAACTAAATCACGAGGTTGTGTTGTTCCATATTTCAGTGAGTACGCACTTGCGGTGCGCAGATGGATAAAGCTCATTGCTAGATGGCCCTAATAATCCATTGACCCGTTGTCTCATCGCGTTCGAGTTGGAATGTGGTGAGTGCACCGATAGGTGCAGCCTCAACAGTCCATAAAGCACGCGCTTGATCATCGGGACGAAACTTTCCATCGCTAATGCGATTCCACCATCCACCTGCCTCACACCATCGCGATAAGACTGCATGGATACGAAAGCGTCTTCCCTTAAAGGTGAATTCGATAGGCGTAAGACCGCCATCGGAGACGACCTCGTGTGCTGGTATTACCTGAGCTGGTTGTGCTGACATCTTTACTACTTCCCCTTGGTGCCTGTTGATAATTCGAACAGATGTTCGAAAAGTAACCCAGAGGTCTGACAAGGGCAAGTGGCACCCAGATTGAGCGTGGATCGAGCCCTCACGGGGGCGGCAAAGGGCGTGGCGTGGCCAGAGATAGTTGAAATTTCAACTACTCTTAGCCAGTACACACCCGCTAACTCTTAGGAGACACAATTGAACGCAGTTCTACTCGTAGGCCGAATTCTCTTCGCCTTTATCTTCATCACATCAGGTATCGCTCACTTCGCAAAGCTTGAAGCGATGACAGGTTACGCAAAGTACAAGAAGCTCCCAGCTGCAAAGCTCGGCGTTCTAGCCTCTGGTCTGTTCTTCCTTCTCGGTGGCGTCTATATCGCTATCGGTCTCTGGGTTGACCTTGGCGCACTTCTCTTGGCTATCACTCTTATCCTCGCTGCAGTCATCTTCCAGAATTTCTGGACAGAGACAGATGCAACAGCACGTCAAACAGCAATGATGGGATTTAATAAGGATCTCGCTCTTGCTGGAGCTTCACTTATCCTCTTGGCACTCGTTGCAAGCGGAAACCTCACAGACTTCGGTCCACACGTCGGAAGCATCTCCTTCTTCAACAAGTAATCCAAAGTTCACTGCAAAGCCCCTCGAGAAATCGGGGGGCTTTCGCTTTCCTGCTGACAAGATAGCCATATGGAAATCCTCGGTGCGCTCCTGGCTGGTTCCTTTATCGGCGCAGTCCTGGGCTTTGTCGGAGCAGGCGGTGCCATGCTCTCTGTTCCGATTCTCATGTATGGATTTGGTTTTGAGCCAAAGCTTGCAACTACCGCAGCTTTGGCCGTTGTCTTTCTCGCAGCAGCTTCTGGCGTGATTCCAAAGGCGAGAAAGAATCAAGTTCTCTATCGCGATGCCCTCGTTATCTGGGCAATTGGATTGATCACCAACCTTGGTTTCTCATCGATTGCAGACCAGCTCCCTGATGCATTTATCACTACAGGATTTGCAGGTGTCTTACTACTTGCAGGCGCTTCCATGTTGCGCCCACCCAAGTATGAGGACCACAAGCGCATGCCCCTTCCAGTGCTCATCCTGATGTCACTCATTATTGGCTCGATGACAGGACTCTTTGGAATTGGAGGAGGCTTCCTTGCGATCCCGGTTCTCGTTCTCTTCTTTGGAACACCGCAAAATATTGCAGCGGGAACATCGCTACTCATTATTTCAATCAACTCACTCACTGCATTTATCGGACATAAAGCGCTCTGGAGTGATGTGCAGTGGCACGTGCCAATCTTTATGGGCGCTGCAGCTGTAATTGTTGCTCAAATATCTTCACAGCAATCACACCGCACAGATCCGAAGGTATTACGTAAATCTTTTGCCTATCTGCTTTTTGCGATCGCAGCCTTTACCGTGGCACAGACTTGGCTCTAAACCTTAATTACTCGAGAGAAGAATCCTGCCATCGCAAGCAGGGCAACTGGATAGAACATCGCCACCGGTAGCGAGAATGCGTCGGCAAGGAATCCGGTAATAGTTGGTCCAATGAAGTAACCAGCGATTCCTGTAACTCCTACTCGTGCAATCGCAACACCAGGTGCGATTCCCGGAAGCCTACTTGCCGCCAAGATAAATGCCGGGAACATGGGTCCGATACCTAAACCTGCCGCAGCAAATCCAAGATTGATAATGATGAATGCTGGAAGTGGATGTGAATCCGACAGTGGAACCGCGATCGCAATGGCACTTCCCCAAATAATGGCACCCCCATAACCACCCATTCGGACTACAGCTGCTGGACCAAATTTAGTGAGCGCCCAGTCACCCGAGAAGCGAGAGATAATCATTGCAAGTGAAAACGATGCAAATGCCGCTGCATTCAGCCCTTTACCGATTCCCAAGCTATCTTTGAGAAGAATTGCGCCCCAATCACTGGCAGAACCTTCAGCAATCATGCCACCTAGGATTCCAACGCCCATGAGCCAGAGCGGTGTTGTCTCTTTTGAGAAGAGCGGAATCTTTGCTGCTGAATCTTTATCGTCACCCTTGTGATTATCGAGATCGAGGGGAAGTAAAAATCTAGTCAGTGGAATAAAGAAGATTATCGATGCAATTCCAACACCAATCAGATTTTCGCGCGGTTCAACAACATGTGCGATAGATCCGCCTAACACTGTTGTCGCAAATGCGCCCAAGCTCCAGCAACCGTGAAATGAAACCATCCACTTACGATCGAGAAGATTTTCAACCTCAACTGCCACAGTGTTGGAAGTGATATCCAAGTTGGCATAGCCAAAGCCCATCACAAAGAGCGCCGTAAATAACTCGACAAATGTTTGTGCAGCGCCCATGCCGATTAGGCCAATAGGCATCACGAGTACCGCAACTGATGCAACTCTCTTTGTTCCAAAGGTATGAATTGCACGTCCTGCCAGCTGCGCGCCTAGAACTGCGCCAATCGTGCTTCCAATAAAGACTAATCCGAGCTGCGAGTTAGTAAGACCTATCGCCTCTTTAATCTCAGGAATACGGGGCACCCATCCCATAGAGACGACGCCCATGAAGAAGAAGATTGCCCAGAGCGCATTACGGGCTCTAATTCCATACTGATAAGGCGTCAAAGTCTGTGACATAGCGCGACGCTATCTCATAAAGTTCGCATATGGATGGAATTCTCGAAAAGGCGGCAGTTAAACGTTTCAAAGAGGCCGCCGATTCTCTCGGCATTAAAGGCGACATCAATATCCTCGCGGAGACAGCTCGCACCGCAATCGATGCCGCCAATGGTCTTGGTATTGAAGTTGGACAGATTGCATCATCACTAATCTTCACACTTCCATCCGGCAATCCACTTCTGATTATCACCAGCGGTCGCCATAGAGTTGATACAGAACTCGTTGCAAAGAATTTGAATATTCCAGAACTCGGCCGCGCAGACGCCAACTACGTCAAGGAAGTATCTGGTTACTCGGTCGGTGGCGTATCCCCCATCGGTTGGATTACACCACCTGAAATGACTTTGATTGATGAAGCACTCAACGATTACGAAGTTGTGTGGGCAGCATCTGGCCATCCGCATGCTGTCTATCCAACAAGTTACGCAGAACTTATTGCCTGCACCGGTGCGAGGCCGATGGTTGTTGGAGATTAAGCAAGCAGCTCAGCAAGAAGTTTTTCCACACGCACCTTGATGTCATCGCGAATCACGCGAACAGATTCAATTCCCTGTCCTGCAGGATCATCAAGCACCCAATCTTCATAGCGCTTACCTGGATAGAACGGACAGGCATCACCGCAACCCATAGTCACTACCGCATCAGATGCTTGAACTGCCTCTGGCGTAAGAATCTTGGGGGTGTTGTTTGCAATATCAATTCCCACTTCAGCCATCGCTTCAACTGCTACCGGATTGATGGAATCTTTGGGAGCAGAACCTGCTGAGAGGACTTCAACGCGACCTTGACCGAGCTCGCGCATAAAGCCTGCTGCCATCTGTGAACGACCTGCATTGTGAACGCAGACAAAGAGAACGCTTAGCTTACTCATCAGTTGCCTCCTGAGTTTCTTCTTTCGTGACAAATGCCGATGCAATCGCTACACCGAGTATCGCCCCGGCTGTTTGAAAGACGATGAAGAGCGGAACAGATTGGGGCGCAATTCCTGAGAAGGTATCGGTCCAAGCGCGAGCAAAGGTCACTGCAGGGTTTGCAAATGATGTCGATGCGGTGAAGAAGTAAGCAGCGCCAATCCATCCTGCAACAACAAGAGGTGCTGCATCACCTTTCTTCTGTGATCTAAGGAGGTGGATAAGCATGAGAAGACCTGCTGTTGCAACGATCTCTCCAAGCCAGATTCCTCGACCTGAACGAACAAACTCAGAAGCAACGATTGCCTGACGGCCAAACATTGTGTTGGCAATAACTGTTCCTAGAACTCCACCTGCAAATTGAGCAATCACATAGGCAAGTAATTCTTGGCCGCTTAATCTCTTGAAGAAGAACTCAGCGAGTGAGACCAGTGGATTAAAGTGTGAGCCGCTAATTCCTGCAAAGACATAAATCAGTAGAGCCAACATGAAGATGGTGGCCACCGTATTGATCAGGAGTTGGACTCCAATATCTTGGGTAAGAAATTGCGCCATAGCCCCAGAGCCAACAACTGTGGCAACGAGGAGGGCTGTACCGATAAATTCACCGAGGAACTTCTTACGCAGCATGGGTATCCTTTTACTATGGAAAGCGCCGAGAAGGTCACCGTCGCTTACTTCTTTACTATTGCTCGCAAGAGTATTCCATTCGCCTTCATCTCGATGGCAATTGACCGCCTGCGCAGTCGCAAGTTCACCGGGATTTCGTTTTCAAAGCTTCTGGGAACTGGCTCTGGCCAAACTTTCACGCCCAGTGACGCTGTCCTTACCCGCTGGGGCATGGTCGTTGTTATCGATAAGAATCGACTTGATTCCTTCGATCAATCCTCCATTATCTCCAACTGGAGAAAGAGATCAACATCTGAATTTCGCGCAGTGCTATCTCCTCTGTCATCTCATGGTTTATGGGCAAGATCGAATCCTTTTGATTTCATCAAACCTGCATCAAGTGCGGATGTGCAGATTGCTGCCATTACTCGTGCTCGCATTAAATGGAATAAGAACTTCATTTTCTGGAAGTCTGTTCCTCCTGTGGTCATCGACCTCCACAGCAATCCAGGTTTGATTGCAGCTATTGGAATCGGTGAAGCACCTATCGGATTGCAGGGCACCTTCTCGCTTTGGAAATCAGCATCTGCTCTTCGCGACTTTGCATATAAGGGTAAAGCTCACCAAGTTGCTATTGCACAGACCCAATCCATCGGTTGGTATAGCGAAGAACTCTTTGCGCGCTTTGAAGTCCTTGAACTTCGAGGTGAAATTACTACCTACCCCCACAAGTAAGGCAGACTTAGCCCATGTCGATTCGCCACTACAACCCGCGTCGCAGACGCCGTGGTGGAATCTCCCCTAAAGCACGAAACTTTCTCTTTTTTCTTGTTGGTCTCACTATTGCCTTACAAATTTCATATCCACTGATTGGCGGCCAAGCACTTCGATGGGTCACCATTGCAACTGTATATGCAGGAGCTTTTGCCATGGTGATTCATGGACATCTCTCATACGGTGCAAAGTATTCAACTCGCTATCTACCCATTACGGCACTCTTTGGTCTGGGCATTGAAGTTCTTGGCGTTCACACAGGGTGGCCCTTTGGCACCTATCAATATGACTCTTCCCTTGGTGCACAACTCTTTGGCGTTCCACTCGTTGTTCCCTTTGCGTGGGTGATGATGGTGCATCCCGCACTCGTGGCAGCTCGTCGCGTTGCAGGTCATTGGGTATTTGCCTATGGAGGTGCTCTCCTTGCGGCATGGGATTTATTCTTAGATCCTCAAATGGTTGCAGCAGGTAGATGGAAGTGGGAAGTCACAGGAGCTCATGTTCCATTTACTCCCGATATTCCCATGTCTAATCCCTTCGGGTGGCTCTTTGCAGGTTTACTCATCATTGGATTACTCAATAAAGTCCTTCCCCGCGAACGCAGAAAGAATGCAGCCTCTCTTGCTGCAGTCGATGCACTTCTACTCTGGACTCTCTTTGCAGGGTTCGTTGGCAATCTCTTCTTCTTTGATCGCCCAGGGCTTGCCTTCTTTGCATCAGCAATCATGGGAGTGCTTCTCACGCCCTACTTCTTCTCTAGTTGGCTCGGCAACAAAGATTCCTGAGTTTTGGATTAATTAGCAATGGCTCAAATTCTCTTATCGCTTTCTATTCTCATCTTTGCGATCTCGCTCTTTAACTTTCTCACTATTCGAATCCCAAAAAGAGATGAAGAGGTCAAAAAGACTGTCACTGTCATAGCCCCCATGCGCAATGAGGCAGAGAATGTCCCTGAATTTATCTCAGCTCTTTCTGCGCAAATGGGCGTTAAGAACATGAAGTTCATTGTGGTCAACGATGGATCCACAGATAAGACAGCTGAGTTACTTGAAAACGTGATTGGCAGCGACTCTGACTTCACAGTAATCGACTCCCCCACACAACGCGATGGCTGGCTGGGCAAAGTATCTGCACTGCAATCTGGCTATGAAGTGAGCACCTCTGACTACATCATCACTTTAGATGCCGATGTGCGCCTTGAACCCAATGCCATCATGCGCGCAATCACTCAGCTTGAAAGGCTGAAATTAGATTTCATCTCTCCATACCCACGGCAAATTGCGCAAACATTTCCAGAGAAGTTAATCCAGCCTCTCCTGCACTGGTCCTGGATGAGCACCATTGTGCTGCGCCTTGCTGAGAAGTTTCCGCGACGCTCAACAGCCGTTGCCAATGGTCAATTCTTTGTGGTGCGAAAGAGCGCACTCGATGCCATCGGTGGCTTTTCAACGGTGAGTAATCAGATTCTTGATGACATTGAACTTGCACGTTCACTTATTACTGCTGGCTTCAAAGGAGTTGTTACTGAGGGTTCGAGTATTGCAAGCACTCGTATGTATGGATCCTTTGATGAAATCAGACAGGGCTACGGCAAATCTCTCTGGAAAGCATTCGGTGGCCCGCTCGGCTCCATCATTGCAATCTCATTTATCTTCCTCACAGGTATCCTTCCTGTTCTGCTTATTTTCAATGGAAATGTCATCGGTTGGTTTATCTATCTCTACATAACCTTCTCCCGTGAAATTAGCGCAATTCGCTCGCGCGGTAATTCGCTCTATGCATTCTTACATCCACTCTCGAGTGCGCTACTGATCTATTTGATCATTTACTCTTGGCGCAAACGAGGCAGCATCCAATGGAAAGGTCGCACCGTATGACCGGCCATGTGGGGCGAGTGAAGAACCCTGAAGACATTGCAGTCATCGGTGCAGGTATTGGTGGTCTCTGCACTGCAGCGCGTTTAGCTAAAGCAGGCCACAACGTCACCATCTTTGAAGCATCCAACCGCACAGGCGGTAAGTGCCGCACTGAGTGGATTGGTCGCTATGCATTTGATACCGGTCCTTCTCTTCTGACACTTCCGGCCGTCTATCGCGACTTCTTTCAGCGCACAGGCGATGTCATGGGGCGTGTTCTAGAAATAGAGGAAGTAAACCCATCCTTTGATTACCGATTCCATGATGGAAAGTCTGTGAAGTTTGCCAACTTATCTCGCAAGAAGACTCTTGCATCCATCGAAGAATCTTTTGGCCTAGATGCTGCAACTGAATGGAATCGCATCATGCTCCAGGCAGAGGCTATGTGGGATGTCTCGCGCGAACCCTTTATTGAATCAGAGTTGAAATCACCTGTATCACTACTTAAGCGTCCAAAGTTGCTTAAAGATCTCAAGACAATCTCACCATGGAAATCTTTACGAGGCCTTGGAATTACTAACCCTTACCTTGCAAAGATTATGGATCGCTATGCAACCTATAGTGGTTCAGATCCTCGCGTTGCACCTGCAGTTCTCTCCACCATCGCCTTTGTTGAAGAAGCCTTCGGTGCATGGCATATCAAGGGCGGCGTTGGAACTTTGTCTGAGAAGATCACCGAGCGCTGTGAGAAGTTAGGTGTGAAAATCCACCTGAACTCATACGTTGAAGAGATTACCTTGAGCGGTGGCAAGGTCACAGGAGTAGTTGTGAATGGAAATAGAGAGAGCTTTGATCGCGTCGTTGCCAATGCTGATGCGCAATTTGTCTATGAGAAGTTACTTGCACCCACAAATAAAGTGGTCAAGATTCGCAAGCAATTGGCAAAGCAAGAGCCTTCCCTTGCCGGCTTCTCTCTTCTTTTAGGGCTTAAGCCATCAGATGCTGCGCCCCTTGAGCACCACACCATCTTGTTTCCTGAAAACTACGATCATGAATTTGAATCCATCTTCACAACCAAGACTCCTGTTGAAAAGCCAACAATCTATATCTGTGCACCCCGTGATCCACTGATGGTCAAAGATGCGGGCCATGAAGCCTGGTTTATTCTCGTTAACGCTCCACGTCATAGCAAAATAGGAGATGGATTTGATTGGAGTGATGAAGTCTTTGCTCGTCGTTATGCAAATACCATCATCGATCAAATTGAAGCATCAGGAATACCTATTCGCGATCGCTTAGAAGTCATGGAGATACGCACTCCCCTGGATTTACAGACCAGCGTCAATGCACCGGGTGGCTCTATCTATGGAACATCCAGTAATGGCGCACGTTCTGCATTTGCTCGAGCAAAGAATCGCTCACCGATTAAGGGTCTGTATTTAGTAGGTGGATCAGCTCATCCTGGGGGTGGATTGCCACTTGTGGGATTAAGCGCTGAGATGGTTGCTAACGCAATACTTGAGAAGCAACCTTCATAACCTTTAGGAAGCTAAAGGTAAGAAGTGCAAGGAATGCGTAGGAAAGAATCAGCGTTCCTGGAATATCAAAGATATAGAAGAGCAGTGCAAATGCCATAAAGATTGCGCGCACTGGACGCTCAGTCGGAGTTACAACGCCGATTTCACGGTGGCCAAGGGATGCAAGTCGTGCTCGTGCATATTCTTGTGTTGAAGCAACGGTCCACATCGTGATGACAACCCAGGCAGGAATACCTAAACGCCAACCCATATAGAGCCAGAATGCTTCAGAGATGCGATCTGCAAGTGAATCAAGGACTTCGCCCCACTTGCTTTCCGTGCCACGCAGGATTGCAACGCTGCCATCAATGCCATCGAAGAAGAGTGAGATGACAAGTAGTAGCAGTGCAATCGCTGCATAGGTAGAAAGTCCCATTGCAATGGCGGTACCGAGACCAAGGAGTGTTAAAACATTCGGTGAGATTCGAAGTGCCACACAGACGCGCGCTGCTTGATAGGAAAAGGAGAGCCATCCGCCGACAACGCCTTCAGTATCCGCACCACCATGGAGGTTGCTCCAGCGGTCTTTAAATTCCTGCTCTTTCATCGCTCATCTTTAATCTGAGAGTAAATCTCTCGCGTTGCAGAAGAAGTATTCATTGTGTAGAAGTGAAGTCCCGGTGCACCAGCTTCAAGTAAGTCCTCACATAATTTGGTAGCAATCTCCACGCCAAGTTTGCGAACATCATCAGGGCTTTCTTCCACCTTCGCAAAGCGTTCAGAGATATGCGAAGGGATGGGAACGCCACTGAGCTCTGCCATACGGTTGAGTTGCTTTACATTCGTCACAGGCAAGATGCCCGGAATAATCGGCAAAGTTGAACCTTGAGCTTCTAACTTATCAACGAGTGTCTTCCACTTATTTGCATCAAAGAAGAATTGTGTTGTAGCAAATGTGGCACCACGCTTTTCTTTTTCAAGAAGTACTTCAATATCTCTATCAATGTTTCCATCCGATGCTGGATGTCCGTCGGGAAATGCAGCAACGCCGATTGTAAATCCACCAAATTCTGCAGCAAGTGTTACCAACTCATCTGCGTGATTGAGTCCACCTTCTGTTGCACTCCACGGTGCACGAGGGCCACCCGTTGGATCTCCGCGAAGCGCCAAAATACTTTTGATTCCCGCATCGCGATACTTACCAAGAATCTCCATCAACTCTTCACGAGTAGAACCGACGCAGGTTAAGTGAGCAACTGTGGGGATATGGGTGCGAGCAGTAATTTCAGATGTGATTCGAATTGTGCGATCTCGCGTTGATCCACCTGCGCCATAGGTCACAGAGATGAAATCCGGGGCGATGGATTCGAGCTGTGACATCGCAGCCCAGAGGCGTTCTTCGCCTTCAACATCTTTAGGTGGGAAGAATTCGAATGAGTAGGTCAATCCATTCTTCACACTGCGCATCTCCACGGCGTCAGGATATCGTTGCGCCGTGGATAAAGAGGTCATGAAGAGCGCATCTGAGGTGCGCGATGCCGTAAAAGGTGAGCTCACCCAATATCTCGCCGAACAACGTGACTATCTCACCAGCATCGCATCTGAATTAATCCCTGTCTGTGATGCCCTTGAAGATTATCTTCTCGAAGGTGGCAAGCGACTTCGCCCACTCTTTGCCTATGCAGGATTCCTGGCTGCAGGATCGACTCCTTCTCGCACCGATATTCGCGCTATGGCAAGCCTTGAACTCTTACAAGCATGCGCACTCATTCACGATGACTTAATGGATGGCTCCGATACACGTCGCGGAAAGCCAGCAATCCATCGCCACTTTGAAAATCTTCACCGCCAAGGATCTCTCGCAGGCCTTGCAGATAAATTCGGAGAAGCTGCAGCTGTCTTGCTCGGTGACTTAGCACTCGTCTGGTCAGATCACATGTTGCATAACTCAGGTCTCTCCCATGAATCACTGATGGCAGCACTTCGCATTCACGATGAAATGCGCATCGAACTGATGGCAGGTCAATACCTTGATGTGCGCGAAGCTGGAGAGCGCGAACATAGCGTTGAGCGATCACTTCGCATCGCTCGTTACAAGTCAGGTAAATACACAATTGAACGCCCACTGCATTTAGGTGCTGTCATTGCGCGCCCATCAGCGACCGAACATTCAGAGCTTCTCGGCGTCTTATCTTCATACGGACTTCCACTCGGTGAAGCATTCCAACTCCGTGATGACATGCTCGGAATCTTTGGAGATCCAAAGGAGACAGGAAAGCCAGCTGGTGATGATTTACGTGAAGGAAAGCGCACAGTCCTTATGGCGATGACGATGGAGAAGGCAACCGAATCTGCTCGCGCAGAACTGTCAGCCCATCTTGGAAAGCCTGATCTCTCCCCTGAAAAGATTGAATCTCTTCGCACACTCATCGTTGAGACCGGCGCTATCGCCGATGTTGAAAAATTGATTGATCGCTTAGGCGAAGAATCAGTAGATGCAGCAAACTCTGCAGCGATCAATGAAAGCGCACGTCCATTTCTCTTGGCTCTTGCTGAGACCGCAATCCGTAGGAGCTACTAATGACAAGAACAGTTAAGGGACCCACAGATCACGTCGTCGTAGTCGGCGCAGGACTCGGTGGCCTCAGTGCAGCACTTCGCCTTGCAGGTGCTGGACGAAAAGTCACTGTGGTTGAACGTGAATCAGTTCCGGGCGGTCGTAATGGACTTCTGAAGAAAGATGGCTACTCATTCGATACCGGTCCATCAGTTCTGACGATGCCATCACTGATTCAAGATGCCTTCTCATGCGTGGGTGAAGATATGAAGGATTGGCTTGAGTTGATGCCTCTTTCACCTCTCTATCGCGCCTTCTATGCAGATGGTTCACAAATTGATGTCCATGCAAATACTGCGCAGATGGAAGAAGAGATCCGCACTCATGTCTCTGCAGAAGAGGCGATGGGCTATCGCAAGTATGTTGATTTTGTCACCAAGCTCTATAAGTATGAGATGAATGACTTTATTGATAAGAACATCGATTCACCACTGAACCTTGTAACTCCTAACTTGGCTCGCCTTATCGCACTCGGTGGCTTTAGACATTTGCAGCCGAAGGTCAATCAATACCTGAAAGATCCTCGTTTGCAGAAGGTGTATTCCTTCCAAGCGATGTATGCAGGTGTGAGCCCACAGCAAGCGCTAGCAATCTATGCAGTCATTGCCTATATGGATTCGGTTAACGGAGTCTTCTTCCCTAAGGGTGGAATGCATGCCGTTCCTCGCGCACTAGCTGCAGCTGCACAAAAGCATGGCGTTGAGTTTAAGTACAACACAACTGTTACAGGACTTGATAAGCAAAATGGTCGAGTCAAGGCTGTAACAACTGACACTGGTGAGCGCATTGAATGTGATGTCGTTGTCATGAATCCAGATCTGCCCGTCGTATGGCGCGAATTGCTGGGTAAGACACCGCTAAATATCAAGCGTCTTAACTACTCGCCATCATGTGTGACTCTCCTTGTGGGATCTTCCAAGAAGTATGACCACATCGCACACCACAATATCCACTTCGGTGAGTCATGGGATGGCGTCTTTGATGAACTTATCAAGAAGAAGATTTTGATGACAGATCCATCAGTGCTGGTCACTGTTCCTACTCACGATGATGCATCCCTTGCGCCTGCAGGAAAACAGTCCTATTACATCTTGTATCCCACACCGAACTTGGATGCAGATATCGATTGGACCAAGCAAGCTAAGCCATATCGCGATCACATGATTAAGACTCTGGAAGATCGTGGATATACAGGCTTTGGTGATTCCATCGAAACTGAAGTGATGACTACTCCCCTTGATTGGCAAGCACAAGGAATGGAGCGCGGTGCACCGTTTGCAAGCGCACACACCTTCTTCCAGACAGGTCCCTTTAGACCACGCAATATGGCTGCAGGATTTGAAAACGTTGTCTTTGCAGGCAGTGGAACTCAACCAGGTGTTGGTGTTCCAATGGTTCTCATCTCAGGTCGCTTAGCCGCAGAACGCATTGTGGGTCCGGTTAAGTAGATGGATGCAGCACTTGCAGCATCGTATGAAGAGTGCAAACGACTTAACTCTTTGCACGGTAAGACCTATTACTTAGCAACTCTTCTGCTGCCCAAGAATAAGCGTCCTTATGTTCACGCGCTCTATGGCTTTGCTCGCTATGCCGATGAGATTGTCGATGATTTAGCGTCAACTCTTTCACCTACCGAGAAGGCTGAAGCGCTGCGCACATGGAGCAGCGGAGTTCTTGCCGATCTCAAAGCAGGCACAAGTACCGATCACATTGGGCGTGCACTCGTTGATACCGCACGAAAGTTTGAAATCCCCCATCAACACTTTGTAGATTTCTTGCACTCCATGGAGATGGATCTGACCGTCACTGAATATCAAACGTATGAAGATCTTCTTGAATATGTCTATGGCTCTGCCGCGGTAATTGGCCTAGAGATGGTTCCTATCTTGGGCTACTCCGATGAACGCGCATTTGAAGCAGCCAAGAAACTCGGTATTGCATTCCAATTAGCTAACTTCATCCGCGATGTCGGCGAAGACCTCGATCGAGGCCGCGTCTATCTTCCACTGCAAGAACTCGCTCAATTCGGTGTCGATCGCGCGATGCTCGAACGTAGAGTCTTAACTTCAGAAATAGTAGCCGCCCTGAAATTTCAAATTGCCCGTGTTCGTGAGCTCCAACGCGAATCCGATATCGGTATTGGCTACCTAGATAAAGAATCACGACCTTGTATTCGCGCAGCCAGTGAGCTTTATTGCGGAATCGTCGATGAAGTCGAAGCAATTGGATATGACATCTTTACTAAGCGAGCAAAGACTTCTACTGCTCGCCGCGCTCGTGTTGCAGGAGCTGCCTACATACAGGCAATTGCTGCGCGTATCGGCTAAAGTTCTACCTAACGGGAGCCACAGTGGCTGAGAGGACTTCATCGAAGTCGACCGTCTGACTGGTCCGGTAATGCGGATCTAGAAATGGGGTTCACAAGTGTTTTCCACTTTCTTTACAGCATGGGGTTATGAAGTTTCCTATCTCGAATTCGTGGCATCTCTAGTTTCCTTCGTAGGTGTCGCACTCGGCATCACAGCAAAGCGCATCACATGGCCTTGGTGGGCGCTGAGCAGCGTCTTGTACGGAATCTTCTTCTTGCAATACAAGCTCTTTGCAAGCGCTGCACTTCAACTCGTTTTTATCGCAGCAGCAATCGCCGGTTGGTATGGATGGGAGCCAACGGGTGCAAAGCCAGGGCCATTTAAAAATAAGCACCGCCTCTACACAATCGCAGCGATTATTCTTGCAACCCTTGTCCTCGGCCCTGTACTTAAATCACTGGGAGCTGCATCAACATATGTCGATGCAATCCTCTTCTTTGGTTCACTCGCAGCTCAAATTCTGATGGTCTATGAGAAGTACGACAGTTGGCCAATGTGGTTGGTAGTAGATGCCGGATACACAGCGCTCTATGCATCACAGGGTCTACTCTTTACAACGCTGCTCTATGTGGCATTTACCGCAATGGCAGCACTGGGATGGAGCAGTTGGTATGGAACTCATAAGCGCGCTCTTAGATCTCTGTAAAGACGCTACGCAACCCATCATTGCAATCGATGGGCCAGCAGGTGCTGGAAAGACAACGCTTGCCCACGACATCAAACTCGCTCTTGCACAGCGATATTTCATCACTGAAATTCATATGGATGACTTATATGACGGCTGGGATAACGCACTCACGGATCAACTCACTGATGTGCTCACTCATCTCGTTGCAGCACATAAGAAATCTGCTGCTATTTTACTCTCCACATATGACTGGCGCGCAGGTGCATTCTCACCGGTTGCTGAGATAGAACAGTCAGAACTTCTCATCCTCGAAGGTGTAGGCAGCGGGCAGATGGCTATTCGTGATTCTCTCTCGGCTCTCATCTGGATTGATATCGATGAAAGTGAAGGACTAGCAAGGGTTCTAGCGCGCGATGGAAAAGAGATTGAGAGTCAGATGAGAAAGTGGCTTGCCACACAGGAGCAACACTTTGCAGTTGAAGGCACGCAGAACGCTGCTGATTTCGTACTGACTACCTAGAATTCGGGATATGTCTGACCTGACCGGCGAGCTCATTGATGGGCGCTACCAACTCGTCCGCCAGATGGCCACAGGTGGAATGGCAAGTATCTATGAAGCAGTAGATACACGCCTCGATCGCAAAGTTGCAGTCAAGATCATGCACTCCCACTTGGCGCAAGATGAACAATTTGTTGAACGCTTTATCCGCGAAGCAAAGGCAGCGGCGGCCCTTTCACATCCCAATATTGTTGCCGTGCAGGACCAAGGGTGGAACCAGAATGGAAGCCCTGCCATCTTCCTTGTGATGGAGATGATTGACGGCCATACGCTTCGTGAATACCTCAATGAACAAGGCAAACTTTCTATTGCAGATGGAATCAAATTCTTACTGCCTGTCCTCAGCGCACTCTCTGCAGCACATAAAATCGGAATTGTTCATCGTGATATTAAGCCAGAGAACATCTTGATCTCTAAAGAAGGTCGCATAAAGATTGCAGACTTTGGGCTAGCAAAAGGTCCTCTTCTCGGTGGCACCATGACTGCTGAATCCAGCGTCATCCTTGGAAGCGTTTCCTACCTCTCCCCTGAGCAAGTGCAGCGCGGTGTTGCAGATTCTCGAAGTGATAACTACTCACTGGGCATTACCGCCTTTGAAATCTTTACCGGTAAGAAGCCATTTGAAGGCGATCAACCAATTCAAATCGCCTACATGCATGTCAATAACCGAGTCCCGAAAATCAGCACGCTTCTCTCAGGTGTTCCAGAGCAGCTCGATGATCTGATCTATCGCGCAACCAGTGCCAACCCAGATGAGCGTCCACGAGATGCCAGCATCTTCTATGAAGAGCTCTCACGCATCAGCCACACTCTCAACCCAAAAGAGAATCAACTCAGTCTTGAGCTCGATATTCCGATCGAACCTATGCGCCCAAAGTCCTCGCGCAAATCACTACGCGCAAAGGTCAAAGAGATGACACAAACTATTCCTGCAAGCCCCGCCCCGCGTGAGACAACGCAGGAGATTAAAAAGCGCAAGAAGGCAAGCAAGCGCGTTCGTCGCAATCGCAAGATTGCACTCTTCATGGCCGTAGTTGTGGGCATAGTTGGTTGGTATGTCTTAGTCGGTCCTGGATCTCGCGTTGTTGTTCCTTCTACTGTTGGAGCCACACAGGTTGAGGTAACCGCAGCACTAAATCCACTGGGACTAACCTCCATCGTTGTGCAGAAGCAATTTAGTGAAGAGATTGCAGAAGGCCACGTCATTCAATCCATACCTGAAGGTGGCGGACGCATTGATCAAGGTGGCACCGTCAAACTCATAGTCTCCAAGGGTCCAGAACGATTTACTATTCCTTCCCTTGCAGGGCTCACGCCGGAGGCTGCTACTACTTTGCTTGCAAAGCTGCCTCTAACGATTCAGCCTCTCGTCGAAGAGTTCAGCTCATCTGTGCCTAAGGGTTATGTCATTGACTCAAATCCAGCCTCAGGTGAGAAGGTTAAACGCAGCGCAATTATTATCGTTCGAGTTTCTAAAGGCATCGAACAAGTTGCACTGACTTCTTATATTGGTAAGAGCTCTGATCAAGCGCTCAATGAGTTGCAGGATGCAGGTTTTACTGTGATTTCAACTTATGGGTTTAGCGAGACTCAACTCGCTGGTGAAGTTATTTCTCAGAAACCTGCAGGTGTTGCCACTGCAGATAAGGGTTCAAAGATTTACTTAATCATTTCTAAGGGATCTGGCTTCGCATTTATCCCGAATCTCTTCTCTATCGATGAAGCCAAGGCAGTTGCTGCCCTGAAGGATCTCGATCTCAAAGTTGTGGTGAAGAAAATTGGAAAGAAGACCGTCAAGAAGGTGACAAACGTTTCACCAAAGGTCGGAAGTAAGGTTAAACGTGGCAGTACTGTGACCATCACAGTAGGGTAGGCAAATGTCTAAGGCCATCAAGAAACCACGAATCGGTGCTCATACTCCAACATCCGGAGGAATGGCTAAGCGCTCCATTGCTTATGCAGAACTAACTCAAGCTGAAGCGATTCAAGTCTTCACATCCAACCCACGCGGTTGGGCAATGCCTGAGACCAATCATGAAGCGGATGCAATATTTCGTGAAAAAGCAGAAGCTCTCGATATTGAAACCTATGTGCATGCGCCATTTCTTATTAACTTAGGCTCTCCAACGGATGAGACCTATAAGAATTCATTGGCCTCAACTGCCTATTCCCTAAAGCGCGGACAAGAAATTGGCGCACTCGGAGTTGTAGTTCACACAGGCTCTGCAGTTAAGGAAGACAACGTTGATAACGCATGGAAGCAGATCAAAAAGGGCGTTATGCCCATTCTTGAATCACTCGATGATGATGCGCCATACCTTCTTCTTGAACCAACTGCAGGTCAAGGTCAATCACTAGTTAAGCGACTAGAAGATTTAGAGAACTATCTCAAAGCGCTGGAATACCATCCCAAGGTCGGCATCTGTCTTGATACCTGCCATGTCTTCGCTGCAGGCCATGACATCGCAAAGAAGGGTGGCATGAAGGAGACCCTTGATCTTCTTGTGCAGGTCGCAGGAATCGAACGTATTCAACTTATTCATGCTAATGATTCCATGGATGTCTGTGGTGCTCTCAAAGATCGCCACCAAAACATCGGTAAGGGCTTTATTGGAGTTGACCCCTTTGCCGAACTGCTCAAGCATCCAGCAGTTGCCAATGCACCTCTAATTCTTGAAACACCTGGCATGGAACCTGAACATGGTGAGGAAATTGCTCTCTTAAAGAAGTTGCGTGGATGAGTTCTTCACACGCACTGAAATTTCGTCTGGCTCCATGGGCCCTACTCTCAGTCTCTGCAGCCTGGGGTATGGCATTCGTTGTCATGAAAGATGCAATCGAACGACAGAGCGTTAATAACTTTCTCTTTACTCGCTTTACTCTCGCAGTCATAGTGATGGTGGCTCTTAAGCCACAAGTTCTTAAGAAATTAGATCACGATCTCATCATCCGCGCAGGATCAGCAGGAATTTTCTTAGGTCTTGGTTATATCTTTCAAACTCTCGGATTAGCACGAACAGGTGCTGCAATCACCGGATTTGTCACAGGTCTTTATGTGGTCTTCACTCCCCTGCTCGCCTACTTCATTCTCAAAGAGAGAATGACAAAAATAATCTGGGGATGCGTGTTCCTAGCAACCATTGGGCTTGGTCTCTTATCTATTCGTGGGTTTTCTGTGGGAATCGGTGAGATGCTTGTGCTGGCTAGCGCTTTCTTCTTTGCAGCTCACATCATTGCACTGGGTAAATGGTCATCTGGTCGAGATGTTTATGCCATGACGATTGTGCAGCTTGCTATGTGCGCTCTACTTTCTGGTCTTGCCTCAATTCCTGAAGGGTATTCAGCTCCTCCGGATTATGGAGTGTTGGCAGTTGTGGTCTTTACAGCGGTGATCTGCACCGCTGTCGCATTTGTCGTGCAGACATGGTCGCAGGCTCATATGACCACAACGAAGGTTGCGGTCATTCTGACGATGGAGGTCGTCTTTGCAGCGCTCTTTGCAATCATCTTTGGTGGCGAACGCTTAACTCTGCAAGCTACTCTTGGTGGACTGATGGTGTTAACTGCCATGTTTATGATTGTTCTCAAGGAGGAGTAAGCCGTGGCAATCGATCTTCGCTCAGATACAGTCACAAAACCAAGTGAAGCCATGCGCGCCGCTATGGCAACTGCCGAAGTTGGCGATGATGTCTATGGTGATGATCCCACCGTCAACTCACTTGAGGAACGCGTTGCTGCAATGTTTGGCCACGAAGCAGGTCTCTTCGCACCTACCGGATCCCTTGCCAATCAATTAGCAATTCGCACGCTGGTCAAGCCTGGTGAAGAACTTCTTGTTGAAACTCGTAGCCATATCGTGCGCGCAGAACTTGGTGCTGCAGCAACTTTTAGCGGCATCACAACTCGCACATGGCCCTCAAATGATGGGCTACTGAAGGCAGATGATGCACTTGCTATTGCCCACGAAAATGCAGGTCCTTACTTAGTTTCAACTAAGGCAATTGCAGTTGAGAACACCCACAACTTTGGTGGCGGAACTGTGCAACCGATTGATGAGATTTCAAAACTTTCATCGGCAGCCCATGCTCGTGGAATAGCGATGCACCTTGATGGTGCGCGAATCTGGAATGCGCATGTGGCATCCGGTGTCTCCTTTGCCGAATACGGCAAACACTTCGACACCATTAGCGTCTGTCTCTCTAAGGGGCTCGGTGCGCCAATTGGTTCGGTCATGCTCTCAACAAAGGAACGCGTCGCTGAGGCGCGCATCTGGCGCAAGCGCTACGGCGCAGGAATGCGCCAAGTCGGCATCATCGCAGCTGCTGCTCACCATGCACTCGATAACAATATTGCTCGCCTAGCCGAAGATCATGCACGAGCTAAGAAGATTGCAGCAGCACTTGCTGCGATCGATTCATCTCTTGTTGATGCTTCTAAAGTTCACACAAATATTGTGGGACTTGATCTATCCAAGATTGGAATCACTGCCGCTGAGTTAACTGCGCGCTGTAAAGATGCTGGATTGTGGATTAGCGCACTTGGACCTCACTATGCGCGCCTTGTTACCCATCTTGATTTCGATGATGCGCAATGCGATCAATCTATTGAAATACTAAAGCGCGCCCTCGTGGTGAAGTAGCCACTCTTTCTTATTTAAACCGTAGGCATAATTTCCTAGCGATCCACCAGTTTTAACTATGCGATGGCATGGAACCACAAGAACAATTGCATTCTTAGCGCACGCACTTCCCGCAGCTCTGACCGCTGCAGGACTTCCAGCACGTTCTGCCAATTCACCATAGGAAATCACTGAGCCAGCCTTCACCTTCTTCATCGCCTTCCATGCAGCTTGTGAAAAGTGAGCACCTGGTTGGCGGACCTGAATCGCATTAATGGCTGAAATATCTCCATCGAAGTAATCATTGATCAGATCTGTGATGACAGGAATCTTTGAAACTGACTTAAATTCTCGCGTCGAATCCTCTGCGCTCAAACTCTCTTTCAACGCTTTGAGAGTGGAGAAATTTGCGCCGAGGAGAATGTGTTCATCAGCAATCAGGTTTAAGTTGCCTAGAGGTGTTGCCAGAGTGGCGAGAAGCAGCGTCACGCAAACTAAGTTAGCGGTCGCGCAACATTTCAGCAACCAAAAATGAAAGCTCGAGTGACTGTGAGTGATTCAAGCGTGGGTCACACGCTGTCTCATAGCGTGATTCAAGATCCTTCTCAGATACTTGATTGCCACCACCGAGGCACTCAGTGACATCATCACCAGTGAGCTCGATATGGATGCCACCTGGGTGGGTTCCAAGCTTCTTATGGACTTCGAAGAATCCACGGACTTCATCAAGTACATCTTCAAAATTACGTGTTTTGTAACCATTCTTTGATTCAAAGGTATTGCCATGCATCGGATCGCACACCCAGAGAACTTGCGCACCACTCTTTGTCACACCTTCAACGAGTGCTGGAAGTGCTTGGCGAACAGTGCCTGCACCCATGCGAGTAATAAATGTAATGCGCCCTGGCTCATTGTCTGGATTGAGCTTTGCAATCAGAGCTAGCGCATCGTCAACTGTGGACTTAGGTCCGAGCTTGATACCGATTGGATTACGAACCTTCGAGGCGAAATCAACATGTGCGCCATCGAGTTGACGCGTGCGCTCTCCAATCCAGATGAAGTGTCCTGAAACATCGTATGGAAGCTGCGTGCGTGAATCAATACGTGTCAGTGCCTTCTCGTATTCAATAATGAGAGCTTCATGGCTTGCATAGAAATCAACAGCCTTGAATTGTTCTGGGTCAACTCCTGCAGATTTCATGAAGGCAAGGGCGCGACCAACTTCATTTGCCATCTGCTCATACTTCTCACCGAATGTGGAGTCGCGGATAAATCCCTTATTCCACTCATGCACCTGACGAAGATCTGCAAAACCACCACGGGTGAATGCGCGAACTAAGTTAAGAGTTGCAGCAGATGTGTTGTAGACACGAACAAGACGGTTGGGATCTGGTGTGCGAGCTGCTTCAGTAAATTCAATATCGTTGACTGCATCTCCGCGGTAGGCAGGAAGTGTGACATCTCCACGAGTTTCAAGATCATTTGAACGTGGCTTTGCAAACTGTCCAGCCATACGTCCAACCTTGATCACAGGCAAGCTTGAGTAGTACTGCAAAACTGCAGCCATCTGCAAGATTGTCTTGATGCGATTGCGAATGGAGTCTGCTGTAGCTGATGTGAAAGTCTCAGCGCAATCTCCACCTTGTAACCAGAATGCTCGACCAGCTGCTGCTTCTGCAATCTTTGCTTTGAGATCATCGCACTCACCAGCAAAGACAAGTGGAGGAAGCGCACGAAGATCAGCAACAGCCTTCTTCATCTGCTCACCATCGTGGCCACCAGGCCAATTAGGTTGCTGGGCAGCATCCAATGATGAGTCGAAGAGGTTATCGAGCTGCGAGGAAGTCGAGTTCATAGTCATAAGAGTAGAGAGTTCAGTAGCAATCTCGCCGGGAGATTATCCAAAGAACGAAGTGATCTCCTCATATCGCTCGAATGGAACGGTCTTGAGAACATCTGTTGCTGATGCCAATGGCACGCGAGCAATCTTTGTTCCGTGGAGAGCCATCATCTTGCCGAAGTCACCTTCGTGAACAGCTGTGATTGCCTCAAGTCCAAAGCGTGAGCTCAGAACGCGGTCAAATGCTGATGGTGTTCCACCGCGCTGGATGTGACCTAAGACTGTGCAACGTGTTTGGTAGCCAGTCTTTGTCTCAATCTCTGCAGCAAGCCAATCACCAATACCGGATAGCTGAACGTGGCCAAATGCATCAAGTGGCTGATCTTTAGTGATCATGTCGCCATCTTGAGGAATAGCACCTTCTGCAATAACGATGATTGGAGCAGTTCCTGTCTCAAAGCGAGACTTCACATATTGACAGACCTTATCGACGGAGAATTTAACTTCTGGAATCAAGATGCATGCAGCATCTCCTGCAATTCCTGAGTGAAGAGCAATCCATCCTGCGTGCCGACCCATAACCTCAACGATTAAAGGGCGGTGGTGGGATTCTGCTGTTGTGTGAAGGCGATCAATTGCCTCCATTGCAATATTGACTGATGTATCAAAACCAAAAGTAAAGTCTGTGTTGTTAAGGTCGTTATCGATTGTCTTTGGAACTCCGATGACCTTGACGCCTAGTGCATCGAGCTTTGTTGCAACTCCGAGAGTATCTTCGCCGCCAATTGCGATGAGAACATCGATGCCCTGGTCGGCAAGATTCTGCTTGATGCGCTCAACACCGTTCTCCATCTTAAATGGGTTGGTGCGAGATGAACCAAGGATGGTTCCGCCCTTTGCAAGGATTGGCTTCACTGTTGCAAGATCAAGTGGCATGGTCAGCGCCTCCAGAGGGCCTTTCCAACCATCCCGGAATCCGACGAATTCATATCCGTACTCTTTGATTCCCTTTGTGACTACGCCACGAATAACACCGTTAAGTCCTGGGCAGTCTCCGCCACCTGTAAGAATTCCAATACGCATTGCAACGCTCCAAAATTAAGTGAGATTTGGCTAACTAATTAAGCCACACTGTGGTCAACACTGACTGGCACAGTCTAGCCTTTCGTCATGGCAAAGACCCAACTCACCGCAGGCGTGGATTCTTCAACCCAGTCGGTGAAGGTCGTCATTCGTAACGCAGAAACTGGCGAGTTAGTACGCCACGGTCGCGCATCTCACCCTGATGGAACAGAAGTAGATCCAGCCCATTGGGAGAGCGCCCTAGATAAAGCAATTGCCGATGCAGGCGGACTTGATGAGGTCTCTGCAATTTCAATTGGTGGCCAGCAACATGGAATGGTCACACTCGATAGCAGTGGTGAAGTTATTCGCCCCGCACTTCTCTGGAATGACACTCGCTCTGCACAATCTGCGCGCGATCTCAACGCTGAAATGGGCGGAGATGCACACGCTGCACAGAAAGTTGGCTCCGTTCTCGTTGCATCATTTACTGCAACAAAACTCAGGTGGCTTGCCGATAACGAGAAAGCTAATGCCGCCAAAGTTGCAGCAGTTGCACTCCCCCATGATTGGCTATCTTGGCGCCTGCAAGGTGGAAAAGATTTCGAGAAATTATTTACTGATCGCTCAGATGCATCGGGTACTGGTTACTTTGATTCCGTGACATCCACATATCGCGAAGATTTATTGAAGTCTGCTCTTCGCACAGATCGCACCATCATTACCCCACGCATTACAGCACCTAGCGCATTCGGCGGCACCACACTTTCAGGAATTCCCATCGCTGCAGGTGCTGGAGATAACGCAGGGGCTGCACTCGGTGTGCAGGCACAACCTGGAGATGTTGTTATCTCACTTGGAACAAGTGGAACTGCATTTGCAGTCTCTGATACTCCAACACATGATCCAAGTGGTGCGGTTGCAGGATTTGCTGATGCGACCGGAAGATTCTTGCCACTTGTCTGCACACTCAATGCTGCTCGTATCCTGGATGCAGCAACTCGCATCCTAGGAAAAACACATGATGAGGTTGGCGCACTAGCGCTGACTGCAAAGCCAGGAGCTAATGGTTTATCACTACTTCCCTACTTTGAAGGAGAGCGCACACCCAACCGCCCTGATGCAACAGGTGTCTTTGCTGGAATAAATCTGAATAACTCAAACTCCGCCGATATTGCACGCGCCATGATTGAAGGAATGCTCTGTGGCCTTGTCGATGCAGTAGATGCACTTGAAAAGCTAGGCGTCTCAATCAACCGCGTCTTACTCATTGGTGGCGCTGCAAAGAATCCTGCGATCTCATCCATTGCATCATCACTCTTTGGTCGCGAAGTACTCGTTCCACAACCTGGTGAATATGTTGCAGATGGTGCTGCACGACAAGCAGCATGGGCACTGCTTGGTGGAGCAACTCCACCTCAATGGAATCTTGGTGAAGTCAGCTCAACTCACTCTGTTGCAACACCAGAAGTTGTTAGCGCATACCGAACTCTTCGAGATAGAACCGCCAATTGGTAAAAGCTGTACTGCTCCTTAACGACCATCTCAATCGTAACTATGGTGCGCTCAAAGGAGCAGATCCAAAGACCCATCAGATTCTCTTCATTGAGAGCCAGCGGATGCTTACTACTCGTTCATGGCACATCCAGCGCCTCTTCTTTCTCATGTCAGCTCGTGATCACTTCCTACAAGAACTACGCGATGAAGGATTTACTGTCACCTTTATACAAAGCGCCAATACTGAAGTTGGCATTGAAGGATTTCGAAAGACACATCCCGGCATTGAGATTGAGGTCGCAGAGCCTTCTTCGCACCAACAATATGAACAGTTACACAAGCTTGGACTAACTCTTATCCCAAATGATTTCTTTTTAACTTCCCGCCCACTCTTTGCACAATGGGCGAACTCACAGAAGAACTTGGTGATGGAGAACTTCTATCGCGCCCAACGCGTGCGGCTTAATATCCTGATGGAGGGAAGTGATCCAGTCGGTGGCAAATGGAATTACGATGCCGATAATCGTCTTCCACCACCCAAAGGTGCTCATACCTGGCCTGACTATCTAGAACATCCGCGCGATGAGATTGATGCAGCTGTCCTTGCAGATATCAAGAAGAGAAAGATTCCCGTCTTTGGGGATGATCCAGATACCACATGGGGCACGACGCGAACTGCTGCACTGGCACAGATGCACCACTTCTTCGACACTGCCTTTGCTGAATTCGGCGCCTATGAAGATGCAATGGTCGCTGAGACTTGGGCGGTCAATCACTCACTCTTAAGTCCATATCTCAATATCGGTTTGCTCCATGCCCAAGAGGTAATCGATGCTGCAATGGAACGCTTTAAGAAGGGCGATATTCCACTAGCAAGTGCTGAAGGATTTATCCGACAAATCATCGGTTGGCGCGAATACATCAACGGTCTGTATTGGCACTTTGGTGATCTCTATCGAAATGAGAATGCACTACAGGCCACTCGCCCACTGCTTCCCCTTTTCACAGATTCAAGTAAGACGCAGATGAACTGTGTTTCAACACAAGTACGAGATATTGAAGCGCGCGCGTGGGTCCATCACATCCCGCGACTGATGGTCTTAAGTAATTTGGCACTCATCACAGGAACATCACCTCAAGAGTATCTCGATTGGATGCGCAGGGCATTTATTGACGCTGCCGATTGGGTAATGGTTCCAAATGTGATTGGAATGAGCTTGCATGCAGATGGCGGAAAACTTGCAACTAAGCCCTATGCATCAGGTGGTTCCTACATCTCAAAGATGGGAAGTTTCTGCAAGGGATGCAAATTCGATCCCAAGAAACGAGTTGGCGATGATGCATGTCCATTCACAACTCTCTATTGGGATTTCCTTGACCGCAATCAAGAACGGTTTGCCAAGAACCACCGAATGGGACAGCAACTAGCTGGAATTAAAAGATTAAGTGATCTTCCAGAATTACGAGAGCGCGCCAAGGAAGTTTTAGAACTTCTCTCTCACGGGGAACTCTGATTCAATTACGCCATGTCACTTGCTCCTGAAATCCAGGCCTACCTAAAAAGATTAGAAGCGCTCAATCTGCCTCAAGTCTGGGAAGCACCTGTCGATGTCATAAGGCGCAACACCCAAGGACGTGTAGTTACTTCAGGGCCAGTGGAAGCGATTCACGAAATCTCAAATAGATTTATTCCAGGTCCCACTGCAGATCTTCCAATTCGCATCTATCGACCAACAACTGATACCAACGCACCTGCCATCATCTACTTCCATGGCGGCGGATGGGTCCTCAACTTTCTCGATATCTATGATGCATCCCTTGCCCGTCTTGCCAACCAAACCGGCGCTGTCATCATCAGTGTGAACTACCAAAAGGCACCAGAGCATCCATTTCCAATCCCTTTCGATGATTGCTATGAAGCCCTTCTCTGGTCTATTGCAAATGCAGAGAATCTAGGAATAGATGCAAAGAGAATTGGTATTGCAGGCGATAGCGCTGGTGCGAATTTGGCATCCGGGGTTGCAATCAAAGCTCGGGATAACAAGATTGCCCTTGCGCTCCAAATATTGATCTACCCATGTAATGATCGCAATTTTGAAACTGATTCCTATAAAGAGAATGCAACAGGCTATGGTCTATCTACTCAGGCGATGCAATGGTTCTGGGATCAATATCTGCAAGGTGCTAGCCATGATCAGAATGCCTATGCAATTCCTATGCGTGCTGCATCCTTTAAAGGATTAGCGCCGGCAATCATCATCACAGCCCAATATGACCCACTGCTCGATGATGGCGACAAATATGCCGAGCTCCTCGAGCGCGATGGCGTTGCGGTTATCTATAAAGGCTATGAGGGAATGATTCACGGATTCTTTAGCAATATGGCAGTGACCCCAACTGCAAAGGAAGCTATTGATTTCGTGGCATCTGAAGTGAGGAAGATAAACCAGTAAGGTTGCCTCTTACCTAACAAGGAGTTTGAATTCACCCATGTCACGTCGCGGTCTCTTTCTCTTTATCCTTGTTGGATTCTTATGGGGCATCCCTTATCTCTTTATCAAAATCGCCATAGACCCTGAATCTGGATTTACTCCTGCAATCGTTGTCTGCCTGCGCACTGCAATCGGTGCCGCAATTCTGATTCCACTTGCAATCAAACAAGGGCAACTCGGGGCAGCTGTGCGCGGTGCAAAGTATGTTTTTTTCTATGCACTCCTTGAAATGATTGGTCCCTGGATCCTGATTGGCACAGCAGAGCAGAAAATCTCATCTGGTCTTGCAGGCCTTCTCGTTGCATCCGTTCCTATCTGGGCAACCATCTTCGCCTCCCTTCGTGGCGATAAAACTGTATGGCAACGCAAACGTCTCTTTGGAATTGTTGTTGGATTTATCGGACTTATTGCAGTCGTTGGAATTGAAAGTATTACGGGAAGTTCTGATCCCTTATCCATCGCAATGGTTCTTGTTGCATCAATCGGATATTCCTATGCAGTGATGATGGTCCAAGGTGCGCTGCCTAATGTTTCAGGGATCGCAATTAACGCTGTAGCAATGGCGATGACAGCGCTCTTCTACGCGCCATGGGCTATCGCTCAATGGCCGGCCCATGAGATTTCTCAAGGAGCAATCCGCGCCATTATTGGTCTGGGCGTATTATCGACAGGCGCTGCATTTGCAGCATTCTTCACATTGGCAAATATCATCGGCGTTGCTCGCGCTTCACTTGTGACTTACCTGAATACTGCCTGTGCTGTTCTTCTAGGAGTCATCATTCTCAATGAACCACTCACAACAGGAATTATTCTCGGACTTCCCCTTGTATTAATCGGTTCATACTTCGCGAGCCGCAAGCCTGCCAACGCCTAATTATTGAGATACTTCCACAATGCTTGAAGCTCTCTTTCTCGGAATAGTCCAAGGACTCACAGAGTTCTTACCGATTTCATCCAGTGCCCATATTCGTATCGTCGGTGCATTTATGCCAAATGCCAATGATCCTGGTGCTGCCTTCACCGCTATTACCCAGATCGGCACCGAGCTCGCCGTCTTGATCTACTTTCGTAAAGATATTCTCGCGATATTACGGGCATGGTTTAAGCGTGATGGTTCTCCTGAAGCGCGCCTTGGGACTCTCATCATCATCGGCACACTTCCCATAATTGCACTCGGTTACTTAGGCCAGGATTACATCACCAATAACTTCAGATCACTCTGGTTGATTGCATCGACTCTCATCATCTTTGGACTCATACTTGGATTTGCCGATCGCGTTGGAAGAAGTGAGAAAGATTTATCAACGCTGAATGCACGAGACGGAATCCTCTACGGCCTTGCCCAATCGATGGCGCTTATCCCTGGCGTATCTCGCTCAGGTGCAACGATCGCACTGGGGCGATTGCTTGGATATAAGCGAGAGGCCGCACTGCGATACTCATTTCTATTGGCACTACCAGCAGTCTTTGGTAGTGGTCTCTATGAACTCAAGAAAGCTATGGGTGATTCAACTGTCTCGGTCTACTCCATGCCAGAGATTCTTATCGCAACAATTACCGCATTCATCATTGGCTATGCAGTAATTGCTTGGCTGATGAAATACATCTCCACCAAAAGCTTCACGCCTTTTGTTATCTACCGCGTTGCACTTGGATCAGCTCTCCTGATTGCACTTGCAACAGGATTAATTAGCGCTCAGTAAAACCTAGTCGTTCAAGCAGCTTAGGATCGCGCTGCCACTCTTTGGAAACCTTCACGTGAAGTCCAAGGAAGATGCGTGCTCCTAGTTCGCGTTCAATATCTTTACGCGCTCTCATTCCAATATCTTTGAGTCTCTCACCCTGATGGCCTAGCAAGATGCCAGTCTGTGAATCGCGCTCAACATGGATAGTTGCGTGGATATCAAAGAAGGGACGACTTCCCTTTTCTTCACGCTCACCCATCTCATCGATGGTGACCATGATGGAGTGTGGAAGTTCTTCACGAGCATCGCGCAGCGCAGCCTCACGAATAAGCTCACAGATTAGGGTTTCAATATTCTGATCACTCTTCACATCGGTGGGATAGAAAGCAGGACCTGCCGGCAAATTATCACCAATTAACTTCTCTAGTAGATCAATCTGCTCATGAATAGCTGCAGAGATAGGGACGATCTCATCCCAGGTGAATCCCTTAGCTAGTTGTGAAATTCCAAGCAGGCGTCCTGCAAGGTTTTTCTTAGAGACCAAATCTGTCTTTGTGACGAGTGCAAACTTCTTGGCACGTGAATACTTCGCGATTTCTGCAGCGATGAACTCATCTCCAGCACCTGATGTCTCATCAGCTGGCAAACACATCATGACGATATCGACAGAATCAAGGCTCTCATTGACGACAGCGTTAAGTCTGTGACCCAGCAGAGTCTTTGGCTTATGAACTCCAGGAGTATCAACCAAGACTGCTTGGTACTCAGGGTTATTCACAATGCCGCGAATGGCATGGCGCGTGGTGTTGGGATGAGGAGATGTAATTGCAATCTTGCTTCCAACGAGTGCGTTGATGAGAGTTGATTTACCAGTGTTTGGGCGGCCGACAATAGCGACGAAGCCCGAACGGAAATCACTCATAGGCATATTCTCTCATTACATGCCTGATGTACCTAAAGCGCTGAAATCAACTCCACAGCATCAGCTACTGATGTCACAAGTTCTGCAGCCCTCTCACCTATTAACCGGTGACATCCATCAGATGATGGTGAATTGATAGGACCCGGTATCGCCATCACAGGTCGCATTAACTCCGCGGCATCTCGCGCAGTACGAAGGGATCCACTGCGAAACGCCGCTTCCACAACGAGCGTTGCATCCGACAGTGCTGCAATAAGTCGATTGCGAGTCAGGAATCGATGTGGAAGGGCAGCAACACCTGGCATCACCTCAGAGACAATCGCTCCGTTCTCACATATCTCTTCAAAGAGTCGCGCATTACCGGATGGATAGTGCAGATCAACTCCTGATGCAATCACTGCAATGGTTCGTCCTTCAGCAAGTAAGGCTCCACGGTGAGCTGCTGAATCGATTCCATATGCTCCCCCACTGACGATGTCCCACCCACGATCAACAAAACCTGTTGCAAATTCTGTGGCGATGCCAATGCCATAGGCAGTGGGCTTTCGCGTGCCCACAATAGAAAAAGAATTGTTGCTGAGAATCTCGATGTTTCCCTTCACCACCAACCCAATTGGTGGACACGGTAATTGATTGACCCTCATCGGCCATCGTGAATCTTCGGGAGTTAAGAAGATTGCACCCGCATCATCTAGTGCAGCAAAAGCTCTCTCAGCGTTAAAGCTGCGCACCTTCTCAATGATGTGCGCGTATTTCTCCTTCTTATATACGCCTAGAAAAAGGTGCTCATAGACAGTTGCAATACCAAATTCAGATATCTGCGCACTCCAATATGGATTCCCACATTCAATTGCGTCAAAGAGAGCTAAGCGTTGCAGCAGCGTAGTGTTGGCTCGAATCATCATGGGCGGCAGGGTAAATGCCGCTGGGCAAGAAAAGGGAGGGAAGTGAGTGTGCTGTGGAAACTATGGAAGAAGTGATGCGATATTTGAAAACGATGTGCGGTGCTCTATGCACGGGCCATGTTCTGCCAACGCTTTAGTGTGCACAGCTGTGATATAGCCCTTATGTTTGGCAAAGCCATACTGCGGATATTTGCTATCGAGTTCAATCATGATCCGGTCTCGCGTTACCTTGGCGATAATCGAGGCAGCACTAATTGCTGTCACCACCTGATCGCCTTTCCAGACTGCCACATTGGGAATAGCTAATCCTTCAATGGCATAGCCATCTGTAAGGACATAGGCAGGTTCAATACTCAGGCCCTTAACAGCTCTGCGCATTCCATCAAGGTTTGCAGCATGCACGCCACGTTCATCAATTTCAGATGGCGAAACGATGATGATGCTCACGCTCTCAGCGATATTCATAAGCACATCAAAGAGAACCTCGCGCTTACTCTCAGAGACTTCTTTAGAATCGCGCACCTCTGATAGCTCTGGCGCTGTGGGATCTTTCAAGATGACAGCTGCAACTACAAGAGGACCTGCACACGGTCCGCGACCTGCTTCATCAACTCCTGCAATAGGTGAAATACCAGCGTTACGAAGAAGTTCTTCGATCGCTTTCATTTTTTCTTACTTACTTGATGGGGTTCTGGTTAGGCACAAGACCCACATGCTGAAGTGGCCAGATAATTGAGAAGACACGACCTGTGACCTTTTCAAGTGGTACGAAACCATGGTTGACATCATCTTGGTGATAACGAGAGTCAGCAGATGAACCGCGGTGATCTCCCATAACCCAGATTTTGCCTTCAGGAACTGTGACATTGAAATCCATATCGCTTGGCTTATTACCAGCGAAGATATAAGGCTCATTGGTCTCTTTGCCATTAATGGTGAGTTTTCCATTGCTGCAACAGATAATCTGATCGCCTGCAACGCCAATAACGCGCTTAACCAAGTATTGCTTTGCGGGATTGGGAAGTACTCCCACTGCAACTAGGCCTTCTTTAATCTTTGCTACAACTTTATTCTCAGCACCTTCAAATGGCTCAGGTAACCAATTGGCAGGGTCTCTAAATACAACGACATCACCACGATTGATAGAACCTGAGATAAAGGGGACTTTATTGACGGCTACGCGATCTTGAATTTGCAGCGTGTTCTCCATAGACCCTGAAGGGATATAGAAGAACTGCACAAGGAAAGTCTTGATAAGAAGTGAGACAGCGAGCGCAACGATTACAAGAATCGGGAACTCACGAAGGACTGAGCCCTTGCGTGGCATATGAAGAGGTGAAGTTACTCTGCAGGCTTTTCTTCAGTTGCTGGTGCTTCTGCAACTGGAGCTTCTTCTGCTACTGCCTCTGCAACTGGCGCTTCAACAACTGCTTCAGCAACAGGTGCCTCAACTACTGCGTCTACTACCGGAGCTTCAACAACTTCCTCAACTACAGGTGCTTCAGCAACAGGAGTTGAAAGAATTCCATCGCCATAGCCTTCAACGCCATCGCGCTTTTCGCGAATCTTTGCAGCCTTACCGCGAAGATCACGGAGGTAGTAAAGCTTTGCGCGACGAACATCGCCCTTCTTGACGAGTTCAATCTTTTCAATAACTGGTGTGTGAACTGGGAATGTGCGCTCTACGCCAACGCCGTATGAAACCTTACGGATTGTGAAAGTTTCGCGAACTCCATCACCCTGGCGACCGATAACGATGCCTTGGAATACCTGAAGACGTGACTTGCTACCTTCGATAACGCGGACATGGATCTTGAGCTCATCGCCTGCGCGGAACTGTGGGATGTCCTTACGAAGAGAGACTGCATCTACTACGTCGAGAATATTCATGGTGATTCCTGTTCATTACTAATTAACTATGTTAATTGAGCACGGATATCGCCGTGCAGACTGCGTATCTTGCCATAGAAGGGGCCTTGAGCGTAAATCGGCCAATCCCCACCGAAATCTACGCGTGCAGGTTCAGGAATGCCTTGAGCTCAGCGAACAGGGTCGGACCTGCTGCCAGCGTCGTCATATAGGGCGCGGCCCCATAGAGACCAAAGCGAGCACCTGCCTCAGTTGCAACCAAACTAGCGGCAGCCCAATCCCACTCTTTCAATCCATCTTCAAAGTAGGCATCGAGTGAACCCATTGCAACAGAGCAGATATCAACTGCTGCAGCTCCATTGCGACGAATATCGCGAATCAAAGGAAGCATCCGTCCCACATTTTCAATCTGGCGCAGACGGTGTGAAACATCGTATTGAAATCCAGTTCCGATAAATGCACGATCAAATTCCACAGGTTCATTGACCTTGATCTTGCTGCCGTTAAAGAATGCGCCGCCTCCACGAGTGGCCCACCACGTTGAATTGATGGTCGGTGCGGTTACAACGCCAACAACAGAGCCATCTCTATCTTTAGCAGCGATCGAGACATTCCAACCAGGAAGGCCATAGAAATAATTGACTGTTCCATCAAGTGGATCGATAACCCAGGTAATTCCTGATCTGCTTTCAATAGCAGCTCCTTCTTCCCCGATCATTCCATCATCGGGTCGCTTGGCAAGAATCGATTGGACGATAAAGGTTTCAGCCTTCTTATCCATCTGCGTCACGATATCGATTGCCGTGGTCTTCTCTTCGATTTCAAAGGCAGGAGGGCGGTCCATGAGCAGGGCAGCCGCCTCAGCTCCAACTGTGCGCGCTAATTCAAGTAACTCCTCATGCATAAGTGAAGTCTAGAGGGTCAATCTCTCGGGAAATTACCTGCCTATCGGATATTCTCACCCACATGACCGAGCTTCGTTTAGATGGCAAGACTGAAGATGGCAACCATCTCTCACTTGTCGACGGCGATGGGAATAATTATTCCGTGCGCATTAGCGACACCTTGCGCGCAACTGTTAATCAACCACGTTTAACCTCTGTTCCAGCAGTGGATGCGCATGAATCAATCTCTGTGAAAGAGATTCAGCGCAGACTTCGCACCGGTGAAAGCTTTGAACAAATTGCCCGCGATGGTCAGACAACTGTTGAAAAGGTGGAGCGCTTCTCAGGTCCCATCATGCAAGAGCGCGAATACATACTCTCCAACGCTCGTGATCTCGTCATGCGCAAAGATGCACATCGCATAGACCTCACCTTCGGTGAAGTAGTACTTGCAAAGCTTGCACCACGCGGTGTTGATACAGATCAGGTCAAATGGGATACATGGCGCCAACTCGATGGCACCTGGCATATCGAACTTCACTTTCCCAATCGCGATGGCAACGGTGTTGCAACTTGGAACTTTGATTTTGCTCGTCGAGCACTGGATGCATCCGATGACAATGGAGCATGGCTCATTGATGAAGAAGCTCCAGCGCGCACACCAGCATCAGCCATGATCTACTCAGAGCCAACTCATCCATCACGTTTGGAAGAGCCCAAGGTAGAGCCTGAGATTGTTCGTATTGCAGATCTCTTTAATACAACTGAAGAAAAACCTGAGACTCCACGACTTGCAGTCATTCGCGAGACTCCGACAGCAGCTGACGCACAAGATGGCATTACATCCCGAGCAAAGGTTCCTTCATGGGATGAAATTATGTTCGGCCGTAAATCAGAGGAAACTCCAGAAGATAATTAATTAATACTGTGCACAAGTAACGGCACAGAACTTTCAATCACGCTATCGCCACCATGGTGACCAATCATTGCGCCCTCTTTATCGGCGCGTTCAGGATCTAGTAATACAAGGTCACCTTGAGCAATAGCAATGACATCCCCTGCCCGCTCTGCAGCATCGAGTGAGACATGTGGACCAAAGAGCCCTGCAGTGATGGCGCTTGCTCTTGTGTGCATGGTGACCTTAGAACCTAGAGCGCTCTCCCACCGTGCAATGAATTCCTTCTCAGCGTTAGCACTATCGCTAGAGAGATAGAGATGGCGCATACGCGGCTCACCAGCAATAACTGCAACATCTGTTAGTAGTTCGTTATCGCGGCCCAACACAATCTTTTCGCTCGAATTAATCATGCCGTGATCTGCAGTAAGCCATATTCTGGTTCCCTGTGGCAACTTCTGGATCAAATTCTTTACCAAATCATCAATGCTCGTCAGCGCTGCCAGCCATTTATCTGATCCCACACCATCTGAGTGACCTGCCGAATCCAAATCATTGACGTAGAGATAGACAAACGATGGGGATTTTTCAAGCGCTGCAACTGTTTCAGAGATGAGGTCAGCTGCGATATTGGCACCTTTATAGTTCGCTCCGCGAAAGACTGCGCGCGTGAAACCTGTATTTTCATATCTCTTTGCCGCAACATGTGTTGTGGTAATTCCTGCAGCAGTTGCGCGTTCAAAGAGAGTCGGAACTGGTTGCCAGATAACCGGATCCACACGTTCATCCCACTTAAGAGTGTTGAGAATGCGGCCACCGCTGCGGGGAACCTGGACTGTGTAACCCAACATGCCATGAGCACCTGGCATCTCACCGGTTGTCAGCGTTGCAAGACTTGTTGCAGTTGTCGATGGAAAGGATGTCGTCACAGTTCCATGCACGGCCATCGAAGAAAGTGATGGAGCAACGGATGCATACGCACTTAAAACATCTGCGCCGAGGCCATCGACAAGAAAAACCAGCTCTCGCCTGCTTGGACTATTCCCGCATTGAATCGAATCATGCGCTGTTGTTAATCCTAAACTCGAGAAGATCGAGGGCATGATTTGCGATAAATGCACGGCGCTATCTTCTCACGGGTACCAATTGATGCCTTCCGAGGGCGTGTAGGTACCAAGATTTTGCACCTTCGCTTGGCAGAATACGCGCCATGGCAACGAAGAAGGCAGCAGCTCCAAAGAAGTCAGCGAAGGTCGTTGGACCTAAGCCAGGAGAATTTCCTGGCAAGATCGTTGATATCGATGTCTCTTCTGAAATGTCTGAATCATTTCTTGAGTATGCATACTCAGTTATTTACTCACGAGCACTTCCTGATGCTCGCGATGGATTAAAACCAGTTCATCGCCGCATCCTTCATCAGATGAGCGATATGGGTCTTCGCCCAGAGCGCGGCCATGTGAAGAGCGCACGTGTTGTTGGTGAAGTAATGGGTAAGTTGCACCCACACGGTGACTCAGCAATTTATGACGCACTCGTTCGTATGGCGCAATCATTTTCAATGCAGCTTCCACTGATCGATGGCCATGGAAACTTCGGTTCACTCGATGCAGGCCCTGCCGCCATGCGTTACACAGAAGCACGCCTTGCTTCCGCTGCGATGTCGATGGTGGCAGAGGCAGATGAGAACACAGTCGACTTTGGCCCTAACTACGATGGACAACTTGCTGAGCCTCTTGTGCTTCCAGCAGCATTTCCCAATCTTCTAGTAAACGGTGGTTCAGGAATTGCAGTGGGTATGGCAACAAATATGGCGCCACATAACCTTGGTGAAGTAATTGCTGCAACGAAGTTTCTGATCGATAACCCCAAGGCGACGCTGAATCAATTGATGAAACATATGCCTGCTCCAGATTTCCCAACAGGTGGCGAAATTGTTGGGCTTGAAGGTGTGCGTGAGGCATATGCAACCGGTAAGGGTTCATTTAAAATTCGCGCATCCGTTGAAATCTCTAAGGTCACATCTCGCAAGATGGGCCTTGTCATCCGTGAGCTTCCCTTTAACGTGGGACCTGAGAAGATTGTTGAGCGTATTGCAGATCTTGCAAAGGCGAAGAAGATTCAAGGCATCTCAGACATCATCGATCTCACCGATGGCCAAACCGGCACCAACGTTGTCATTGAGCTCAAAAATGGTTTTGAACCAGAAGATGTTCTAGAAAAGCTCTTCAAACTCACACCTATGGAAGATGCCTTTGCGATCAACGCTGTTGCACTCGTTAAGGGCAAGCCACAAACACTAGGCCTTAAAGAACTCTTGCAGGTCTTCATCGATCACCGCATCGAAGTTGTTCGACGCCGCTCAGAATTTCGCAAGGCAAAGGCAGAAGATCGCCTCTCACTCGTTGATGGCCTACTTAAAGCGATTATCGATATCGATAAAGTCATCAAGATCATTCGCGGAAGCGATGACGCAACAGCTGCAAAAGAGAAGCTCATTAAGGATTTCAAACTCAACGACGAACAGGCCACCTACATCCTGGATATGCCACTTCGCCGTCTGACAAAGATGAGCAAGCTTGAACTTGAAACAGAATCAAAAGAGCTCAAAGCAATCATTGCAGCCCTTGCAACTCTGCTGAAGAATGAAGATGCAATCCGCAAGCAGGTCTCTGATGAGCTCACTGTGGTATCAAAATCATTTGCAGTTCCTCGACGTACTCGTATCGGCAAAGAGTAGTTACTGAGGCAGTAATACTGCCGTTCCCTTTTCATGGGAGAGAAATTCCAGTGTGTGGTTCGGTAGCGCCTTTGCAAACTCATGCGCCATATCTTTCTCACCATCACGGCCTGCATCATCGATCACAACAATGGCGCGTGGGCTTAGCTTTGCAACACACTCAGCGATGGCTGGGTGGCGAGCCTTCGGATTTTTAGATCCCGGTGGCCCATCGATAAAGAGAAGATCAATAGATGAAATATCACTCAATTTTGATAGGTCATACCACTCCACACCTGAAGAATGCGGTGTAAGAGGTGCAATGCGAATATCAACGTTGGTGATACCGTGAGTTGCAAGAAGTCTTAAAGTTTTTCCTGCATATTCAGCAGAGTTATCAATACTGATAACAGTTGATTGCGGAGCGCTGTGCGCAAGTACCAAAGTCGACATCCCAGATCCCAAATCTAGGATGCGAGCAGGCGTAGAGCTGTGAGCAAGCTCTAGCAGGGTGAGCAACACATCAGGAGATGCCGCCCAGCTACGAGTTGCTGGAATAGGTGCTTTCAAATCCAATAATCTAATAAGTTGGGTGTAATACTCACTCTGTCGATAATTCTCTCTCGATGCATCACGCTCAGCTTTTGCAATGCGACGTATATCTCTCTCTGGTGAGGCTAATTTGATGAGACTGCCATTCATCCGCCTGAGCAATCGAATCTGATAGAGAACACCGATGAGAATCAATGATGAAACGAGAGTGAGATACACAGACATATCGTGGAGTCTAGAGTGATTACAAGGTAATCGGAATACTGTGGGAAGATACGCCAAATGATTGCCACTACCGCTCTTGAACTCCGTGCTGGAGCGCGCCTTTTAGTATCAGGCGTCAATGTGCGCATCAATCATGGCGACCGGATTGGATTCGTTGGCCGCAATGGCGCTGGCAAATCAACTCTTGCCAAGGTCCTTGCAGGTGAAAATCTTCCTGCAGGTGGAGGTGTTCAACGCACAGGAAAGATTGGATATCTCCCCCAGGATCCGCGCACAGGTGAAGATCAAGGAACCGCACTCGATCGCATCCTGTCTGCTCGCGACCTCGATCAAATTGCAGCGCGCATGACACAAGTGGAACAAGAGATGGCAACGACTGAAGGCGCCGAACTTGAAAAAGCACTTGAGCGTTACACGCGCGTTGATGCAGAGTTCTCAGCTGCCGGTGGATATGCAGCAACATCAGAGGCAGAGGCAATTGCTACTTCCCTTGGCGTCACAGAAGCCGTATTTCATAACCAGCTCGACACACTCTCAGGTGGTCAACGCCGTCGTATTGAACTCGCTCGCATTCTCTTTTCAGGCGCCGAAACACTTCTGCTCGATGAGCCTACAAACCACCTTGATGCTGACTCCATCATCTGGCTACGTAACTACCTCATCAACTACTCAGGTGGCCTCGTCATCATCTCCCACGATGTGAATTTGATTGAGACCGTTGTAAATAAAGTCTTCTACATCGACGGAAACCGCAACGTCATCGATGTCTATAACATGGGCTGGAAGCAATACCTCCTGCAGCGCGAACAAGATGAACATCGCCGCAAGAAAGAGCGTGCCAACGCTGAGAAGAAAGCTGAAATCTTACAGAAGCAGGGCGAGCGAATGCGCGCAAAAGCTTCAAAGGCAACAGCTGCTCAAGGCATGTTACGTCGTGCAGAAAAACTTCGTTCATCTCTTGAAGATGTCCGAGTCAGCGACAAAGTGGCAAAACTTCGTTTTCCAACACCTGCTCCTTGTGGCAAGACTCCCCTGTCGGGTGAAGAGCTTTCTAAGAACTATGGTTCCCTTGAAATCTTTACCGATGTCTCATGCGTGATTGATAAGGGCTCTCGCGTTGTTATCTTGGGACTTAATGGTGCTGGAAAGACAACACTTCTTAAGATCCTTGCCAACCAACTTGAATCTGATACCGGAAAAGTTGAACATGGACATGGTCTCAAACTTGGTTACTACGCCCAGGAGCATGAAATGCTCGACTTCGAGCGCACCATCCTTGAAAATATGATGTCTTCTAAAGATGATCTTCGTGAACCAGAAGCCCGCAACGTACTCGGTTCGTTCCTCTTCGTCGGTGATGATGTTCATAAGCCGGTCAAGGTCTTATCTGGTGGAGAAAGAACTCGTTTAGCGCTCGCCACATTGGTTGTCTCTGCTGCCAATGTTCTGCTCCTTGATGAGCCAACGAATAACTTAGATCCAGCATCTCGCGAGGAAATCCTTGGAGCCCTCAGTGAATATCAAGGCGCTGTCATCATGGTCTCTCACGATGAGGGAGCTGTGCAGGCACTTAAGCCTGAGCGTGTGATCTTGCTACCTGATGGCGATGAAGATATCTGGAAAGATGAGTACTTCGACTTAGTTTCAATCGATTAAAGCTTAAGCGTCAATCTGCTCGCGATCAATCTCAGCTGTTGCAATAAATTCTTTGCGTGGGGCCACATCCGATCCCATCAAAAGCTCAAACATCTTCTCTGCGGCCTCCGCATCCGGCACAGTAATTCTGCGCAGCGTGCGGGCATCAGGGTCCATGGTGGTTTCGCGCAGTTGATCTGCATCCATCTCACCCAGACCTTTATAGCGCTGAATCGGCTCTTTCCAACGCTTGCCGGACTTCTTTAAATCTGCCGTAATTCGCTTCATCTCATCATCGGAATAGGTGTAGATGTATTCACCCTTTTTGCCGCCCACACCCATGGTTTCAATGCGATGTAGTGGCGGAATTGCGGCAAAGACCCGGCCAGCATCAAGCATCGGGCGCATATAGCGATACATCAAAGTAAGAAGTAAGCAGCGAATATGTGCGCCATCAACATCTGCATCGGACATCAAGATAATGCGGCCATAACGCGCTTCATCGAGTTCAAATGATTTACCAGAGCCAGCACCAATAACCTGAATGATGGAGCCGCACTCTTTATCATCGAGCATCTGAGATAGAGATGCCTTCTGCACATTAAGAATCTTGCCGCGGATAGGAAGGATTGCTTGGAATTCTGAGTTACGAGCAGCCTTGGTGGTGCCAAGTGCAGAGTCACCTTCAACGATAAAGAGTTCTGTACGAGTGACATCTTCAGAGCGGCAATCTGAAAGTTTGGTAGGAAGTGATGATGATTCCAGAGCATTCTTACGGCGCTGCAGATCCTTATGAGCACGTGCGCTAATACGTGTGCGCGATGCTCCGGCAATCTTCTCCATAATCAACTTACCATTTGCCTTATCAATACGGCGCGTAGTTGAGAAGAACTCCTTCAACTTATCGGCCACCACTGTTGAGACAATTTTGGTGGCAGCTGCTGTGCCGAGAACTTCCTTTGTCTGTCCTTCAAACTGTGGCTCAGACATACGCACTGTCACAACAGCTGTGAGACCTTCCATAACATCATCTTTAATGACATCGGCCTCGTTCTTCTTCAAAATACCTGCACTGCGCATCGCTTCATTAAAGGCCTTAGTAATTGCCCGCTCAAAGCCAAGGACGTGAGAGCCACCTTTAGGAGTTGCAATGATGTTCACAAATGAGCGAAGCGTGGTGTCAAAGCCCATGCCCCACTTGAGTGCAATATCAACTTCCATATCGCGCTCAACATCGGTTGAGACCATATGGCCCTTGTCATCAAGGACAGGAACAGTCTCTTGATAATGCCCTGATCCATAAATGCGAATGACTTCACCTACAGGTGCATCAGGTTGTAAGAAGTCGCAGTATTCAGAGATACCGCCCTTATGGAAGAAGACCTGTGAGCTCTTCTCCTTCTTGCGGTTATCGTTGACAGTAATTGATAGCCCTGGAACTAAAAATGATGTTTGGCGTGCTCGTGCATAAATATCTTCAAGATCGAGCTCAGCATCTTTAAGGAAAATCTGACGATCTGACCACCACTTAGTACGCGTGCCCGTTACTTTGGCAGAAATCTTTCCAATGGTGCGAAGTCCAGATTGCGGTGTGAATTCAGCCTTTGGTCCATCACCATCGAATACGCCTGCAACTCCGCGCTTAAATGACATCCAGTAAATCTTGCCATTGCGATCTACTTCCACATCAAGGCGTTCTGCAAGAGCGTTGACAACAGATGCGCCCACACCGTGAAGGCCACCAGAGGCCGCATATGAACCGCCACCGAATTTTCCACCGGCATGCAGCTTTGTCATCACAACTTCGACACCAGTCAGACCAGTCTTTGGTTCCTTATCAACAGGAATTCCGCGACCATCATCGTGTACTTCAACAGAACCATCTGATTCAAGATTGATTTCGATCTTCTTGCAATGGCCGGCTAGCGCCTCATCCACAGAGTTATCGATAATTTCCCACAAGCAATGCTGCAAGCCGCGTGAATCGGTAGAACCGATATACATTCCTGGGCGCTTACGAACGGCATCGAGACCTTCAAGGACAGCCAAGTCTTTAGCGGTGTAGCTATCTTTAGAATCCACCGCTGCATCGAAGTTCAATTCATCTGCCACGGTGGCAAAGGTTATCTAGCCAATGGTTCGCATATAGGTAAGCGCGCCGAGGGTCTCATATATTGATTGGCCGAAGGTGAGATATCCCCCAATTATCGATATTTATACGCTCGGAGAGATAAATATTTACAATATTGGAATCAGTTTGGCGAGCGGGGAATAAAGAGAACTGGCATGATGTTCCATAGATATACAAGAACTTCCCACCTAAGCGATATGGAGAGCGCGATGACCGAGCAAGTAATCCTCGAATCCACACCTCTAAATGCCCTCGATCGATGCGATCGATGTGGTGCACAAGCTTACGTGCGTGCAACTCTGGTAACAGGTGGCGAATTAATGTTCTGTGCCCATCACGGCAAGGAATATGCAGAAAAGCTCAAGACCGTTGCAGCAAAGATTCAGGACGAGTCTGAAAAGCTGGTTGAAGTTAAGTAATTACTCTTCTTTAAGAATGCCCTTATGCGAACCATCGCATAGGGGTTTTTCTTTTGATTGACCACAGCCACAAAACTTTGGGTTCTCCATCGTTTCAATCACATTGCCTTCGGCATCGACTAAATCAACGGTTCCTGTGATGCGGATAGATCCGCTCTTAGGGTTGATAAAGACCTTCGCATCAGCCACGTCAAGAACCTACTTTTTAATCGAGGTAATCGCGTAGTGATTGCGAACGTGATGGGTGGCGCAGCTTTGACATCGTCTTTGATTCAATCTGACGAATACGCTCACGTGTCACACCGTGGACTTTGCCGATCTCATCCAAAGTCTTTGGCTGACCATCGGTAAGTCCATAACGAGCCTTGATCACATCTGCTTCACGGTTGGTAAGACCACCAAGCACCTGCATCAACTGCTCCTGCAAGATAGTAAATGTCACTGATTCCTCAGGCTTTACAGCTTCAGAGTCCTCAATCAAATCACCGAATTCAGAGTCGCCCTCTTCACCCAGTGGTGTGTGAAGTGAGATTGGTTCGCGACCATACTTCTGCACTTCAACAACCTTTTCAGGTGTCATATCGAGCTCTTTAGCGAGTTCTTCAGGTGTTGGTTCGCGACCTAAATCTTGAAGCATCTGGCGCTGCACACGTGCCAACTTATTGATGACTTCAACCATGTGAACAGGAATACGGATGGTGCGAGCCTGATCTGCCATCGCACGAGTAATTGCCTGGCGAATCCACCATGTGGCATAGGTAGAGAACTTGTAGCCCTTTGTGTAGTCGAACTTCTCAACTGCGCGGATAAGGCCGAGGTTTCCTTCCTGGATCAAGTCAAGGAAGAGCATTCCGCGACCTGTGTATCGCTTTGCAAGAGAAACAACGAGACGAAGGTTTGCCTCCAGCAAGTGATTCTTTGCGCGCTTTCCATCTTCAACAATCCACTCGAGCTCGCGCTTGAGCTTCTTATCAATCTTCTTTGTATTCTTCAGAGCTTCATCAGCAAAGAGACCTGCCTCAACACGTGTTGCAAGTTCCACTTCAAGCTCTGCATTAAGTAGTGCAACGCGGCCAATCTGCTTGAGGTAATCCTTCACAGGGTCAGCTGTTGCACCTGCTGTGAGAACTGTCTGCTCTGGCGGAAGGCGCTTGATTTCAATCTGAATAAATCGAGCTTGCTCATTGAAGTAATACTGCAAATCTTCAAGGTTCTTCAAATATCCCTGATTAACGGCTTCTGCAATCAACTTCGCTGACTTTTCATTGAAGGTGCTCATCGCAAATTGCTGTTGGATCTGCTTAAAAGTCAGAGCCTTAGCATCTGCCTGATCAATATTGTGCTTAGGAGCAACGTCAACGCCTTGAATACGGCCATTGATAGCTTCAAGAACGAGGTTCACATTCTTGAGGTCCTTCTTATGCTTCTCGCGCTCATTCTTATCTTCTTCTTCATCTTCTGCATCAGTTTCCTGCAGCGTAAAGGAGCCAGCTTCATTCTTTGTCTCATCAGAGAGAGTGACAACGCGTGGCTGATCTTTACCATCTGATTCAGCATCAATGATTTCAGATGCTTCAGCAATCAGTGTTTCAACATCTTCAAGTTCAACTTCTTCAACAACAATTTCATTGCCATCTTCATCGAGAACGATGGCAGCCTTGCCACCCTTAGCTTCAACTGGCTTTGGCTCTTCCTTAGGTGCGATCAGTGCAAGCTGAGCCTTAGACAGGATGCGACTTGGTGCGCCAAGTCCTGCCTTGCGGGCCTTCTCTGTGGCATCTGGGATTACTTCATCAAGCTGACGTGCCTCAAGTGCGAGCGCCATAAATTCTTTCTTAACCGCCTTGCGATAATTATCGATACCACTTGCTGCAAGTGTTTCAACAATCTCTTTCTGACGGGCAACAGCGTTCTTGAGATCAACGAGTTGCTGTACTTCCTTTGCAGAGAGATCTTTCTTGAGCTCAACCTTGGCAGGCTTAACAGGTTTTGCGGCAACCTTCTTAACAGGTGCGGCCTTTTTAGCAGGAGACTTCTTAGCAGCAGCCTTCTTTGCCACAACTTTCTTGGCAACAGGCTTCTTCTTTGCAACTGCCTTCTTTGCTGCTGGCTTTGCCGCAGCTTTCTTGCCCTTTGCCTTGTTTTTGAGCGCACTAAATACAGCCACAATTGTCCTTTTGGTTTTTCTTCGAACTGCTCGAAGTAATACCTATATTGTACCTGCAACATCCAAGGCGTGCCGAATCGCATCGCCCATCGCCTCAGCCTCAACCAAGAATCCATCGTGTCCAAAGTCAGAACTGATGACTATGGGGGCTCCTGCAGTCGGAACAAGCTCTGATATCTCAACCTGAAGTCGAGGTGGGAAGAGGCGATCGGTATCGATAGAGACCACAACGACCGGCACTGTGATGGCCTCAAGCGCTGCAGCCACTCCTCCGCGGTCGCGTCCGATGTCATGAGAGCTCATGGCATCTGTCAGGGCAATATAGGTATTGGCATCAAAGCGCTTGGCAAGCTTTGTGGCCTGGTGATCCAGGTATGACTCAACGGCATATCGGCCAGTCTCATCTCCTTGAAGCTGGCGACCAAAGCGCACATCCATCTCAGATTCAGTGCGATAGGTCAGATGAGCAATGCGACGGGCAATACCCATGCCATCGATAGGGCCGCGGCTCTGTTCGTAGTAATCGCCACCGTTAAAGTGCGGATCAGCTTTGATCGCCCTGATTTGAATAGATGCAGTTCCAATTTGATCGCCTGTGGCAACTGCTGAGGAACCAATGGTGCAGATAGCTCCCACGCGATCTGGAAGTTGGACAGCCCATTCCAGCGATCTCATTCCACCAAGGGATGGCCCTACCGCCAATAAATATTTCTTGATTCCGAGGGCATCACTAAAGGCCACTTCCGCGCTGACCATGTCGCGAATAGTGATGATGGGAAAGCGCGAGCCATAACGCTTTCCATCAGGTGCGATGCTCGATGGTCCTGTTGATCCCTGACAACCACCAATGACATTGGGACACACAATGAAGTATTTATCAGTATCAAATGCAAGGCCAGGACCAACCATCTGTGGCCACCAGCTGGTGACATCAGACCACCCTGTCATCGCATGGTTAATCAAAATCGCATTGGATTTATCCGCGTTCAGCGTTCCCCATGTTTGATAAGCGATAGTGATATCAGGAAGTGTCTCGCCATTTTCAAGAAGCAAAAAACCAATCTTGACAAATGTACGATCACCTGGCTCATCGCCCTCAAGCCACGCACCGGTGACATCGAAGTTGGGAGTTCTACTCATAGATAAATCCTTCACGCACTTGCAGCAACACATGATGTGTAGCTACCTGGTCGTCACCCGGAGCACCCCACCGCGGTGGAGGGTTGCCGTCTCATCAGCCGGGGCTATCGATGAGAACTCGTGACCACTGCATATATTACCCGAAGATTGCCGCCACAACTTTGGGGTGAAGCTGCGCTCGCATCGCAGAAAATGACTGTGGTGGCCAGCCTGCGGTGAAGACTCGGCGCAAGAGATGCGCCAATGAATACTGATCATCATCGCCCAGCGCACGGTCTAACCCCTTATGGGCCAGCGCTCCCTCGCCTCGTTCATATGCCATCGCTGCAAAGAGGCATGCAACAGGGGCGACAAATCCACGAGGTGCAATACGCAGCAAATCTCGCCACATCACCCAGTAGTAATCAGCGCTCTCATCTGTGTGTGATCCCAATGCAAAATCGCGCACCTGGATATCACTTAAGCGTCCAATAACACGAGCTGCAAGCTCTCTATCCTCTGCCCCACGTCCTTCGCAGTATTCACCTGCTAAATCAATGACGGCAGTTGCTCCATCACGTTGCAACTCTTGTATCTCTTCACTATCGCTAGTGACCCAGAAGGTATGCACTTCATCTTGCCACATACTTTCAAAAGAGGATGGAACTGCAGCAATGGATTGCACCAAACCATCAACACTTTCAAATGGCATGGGATGTCCTGCGATGACATGCTCTGCAGCAATACGCGATGAATCTAGGTCTGGAACAAGGCTTCCTTCCGGTGGGCAACATGTGGGATCCGAGCAGAGCATCGAGCGGAAACGATTATCACGCACAATCAAAGACTCTTTAATATCAATACCAGCACGCACCAGCGCTGCAGATGTATTGATCAAAACATTTTCAGGATCTACTGCGCTGGCCCCCACATATGCCACAACAAATGCGCCATCTGCCTCATCGCGCAGAAAGTGCGATGCAAGAAGGTCATACCCACTTGCCTGCAAATCACTAGGCATATCAATGCGCATCGCCATTCCCACCGCCTCATCTTTAAGCGCAACAAGGACTAAGGAATCTTGTGGGTGATAACCGATAAGAAATGGAATTGCTGCAAGGAGATCATGTGGGGAGGTAAGAGTTGTCATATAAGCCTTTCAGGGAAGTGGGTTAGCGGGTATAGAGAACAGGTGGTGTAAAACGAGAGGGTGCTGCAACAACGGTGATCGGAACGATGGAGACGCTTTTAATCTCTCCAGGAATACGTAACTTGACGCCCTGCACGGTGAAGTCGCCATCCCAACTCGTAATCAGCTCCACGAGATAGTGGCCAGGCGTTGAATAGGAATGTCGGATCTCGCCATCAGGAAAGGGCGCTCCCGCTTTACGCGTAGCGAAGATGACGCCATCGCCGTAATGCCAGATGAAGCTGGGCTTGAGTGAGACTTCAACAATCTCACCAACAATTTCAAACTTCTTCGTGACAACAGCTGGAATATCGCACCAGAAGATGACAGGAACTTTGATTAATGGTTGAAAAGATGGTGAGTAAGAGATGCCTGCAGTGGGCAGCATCTCAACCAACTTATCGCTTAATGATGTCGCACTCGCTGTCGATGCAGGTGTGGGCTTCTTGCGCACGACAGGCTTTCTTGTTGATGTCACTACCTTTGGTTTTGCAGTCCCTGTCACCTTGGGCTTTGGTGCAACAGGCTTTCGCACAATCGCTTTACGTGTCTTGGCAGGAGCTGGAGCAACAGCTTTCTTTTCAACCGGGCCACTTCCTTTTCGTCCCTCAATAACGATCTTTCCATCTTGGGTATAGACATCAATACATGCTCTCTCAATGCAATCGCTAGCGTGGGCAGGCAATGAGAGTGATGTCATGAGCAGTGAGAGTGCAATGAGCGTCTTCATGCGCGGCAGGGTAGATGCGTATGCACCACTTGAGAGTTCGAAAAATGCTAACTGTGGATACTCTAGGAGTATGGCTGCGCGCGATGGTGATGGATGGATTGAGTGCGCATGCGGCTCCAAACATTGGGGCAAACATGGCGCAGCAGGGCTACTGATTATTCGAGATGGCGCCATCTTCTTACAACATCGCGCACCCTGGGTTCACAATGGCGATACATGGGGCATTCCAGGTGGAGCAAGAGATTCACACGAATCCATTATTGAAGGCGCAATCAGAGAAGCAGTGGAAGAGACAGGCATCAATCCTTCAGATCTCCAGCCCCTTCACACCTTCACCGATGATCACAATGGCTGGAGTTACTCAACTGTTATCGCTCTCGCAAATGAAAACCTTGAAGGCCACGAACTCAACGATGAATCACATGAAGTGCGCTGGGTGAAATTCGATGATGTCACGCACCTGCCACTTCATCCCAGCTTTGAACGTAGCTGGCCGGAGTTACGCCAATGTATCGATAACTTGGTCGCACCAGCTTAAGTTGGCCTTATCGATATGAGCGATGATCAATATTGTCTTTCCTTGTTCTCGCAAATTCTTTAAACTCTCAATAATTCTCAGCTTGCTCCGCCAATCTTGTGATGCCAACGGTTCATCGAGTAAGTAAATTGCTGAGTCACGAATAAGTGCACGGGCAATTTCTACGCGCTGCGCCTCTCCCCCAGAAAGCGTTGTCACGCTCTGATCGATGTAATGAGCCATATCTAATTGCTCCAGAACAGATGGGATTTTAGCGAGTGATTTCTGGCTCTGCCCCATCGCAAGTACTTCTGAGGCGCTATAGGAGAGCCAGTAGTTGCGGTTCTGCATCACTACGCTTCGAAGCTCTGCTTGTTCCTGCGGTGAAAGGTGAGCAAGATTCTTCTCTGCGAGATAAATTTCGCCGTGAGCGATTGGGATATCTCCTGCGATTGCTGCAATGAGAGAACTCTTGCCGCAACCATTGGGGCCAACTATCGCAGTGATTGTCCCGGCTTCAATCTCCGCCGAGAAGTTCGAGATTACGATGCGTTTGTCGCGCACGATAGATACCTGCTTTATTGAAATCATCGCCATATATCGCCACCTCTCTTCAGAGTGATAATAAGTATTGGCGCTCCCAGTAAAGAGGTAAGCAGGCCAATCGGTAATTCATTAGGCGGCACTAATGCACGTGAGGCAGTATCTGCGATAAGTAGAATGAGTGCACCAATAGCTGCAGAGAGGAAAACCAATTTTCGATTCTGTGGTCCAACTGCATAGCGAGCGATATGGGGCGCTGCCAGGGCTAAAAATGCGATGGAGCCCACGGATGAGACTGTTGCTGCAATCAGAGTTGCTAAAAGTATGAAGGAACGCAGACGAATCTTCTGTGGATCAAAGCCCATATGTCTGACTGAGTCATCTCCGAGTGAAAGTAAATCGATGGTTGGTGAAATCTTCCAAGCGAAGGCAGCACCGATACACATCACTGGAAGCAGTACAGCCAGAGTCTTCGGAGTCACAAGAGCTAGAGATCCGAAGGACCAGAATGAGACAGAGCGCGCATCAGGGCGCGAGATCATAGATATTGCCAAGCCAACAACGGCTGTCAATATTGCCGAAACTCCAATTCCAATGGTGATGAGTTGAAGTGCAGAACGCGCTAAGGAGAAGGTGAGTAGTGTTGCAAGAAGTGCTCCAACAGCAGCCATGAGAACTGCCCCGATGCTTCCGATAGTGACTACATTAAGAAGAACTCCTGTGACGACTCCGACTGCAGCGCCTGCTGATGTACCGAGAATGGCGGGATCGGCAAGGGGGTTATTGGTAGCTCCTTGTGCAAGGACACCTGCGATACCAAGACATGCTCCAATGAGTATGGCAGCACCAATACGTGGTGCGCGAATCTCCCAAATGATTTGATGAGAAGTCGAATTCACATCATGAACTGGATTGATGACATAACTCCAGACATGAGAAATTTCAGCTGCACCCAGTGAGAGCGCAAAAAGTGAGAACACCACAATCAAGAGAAGAAGAGGAAGGATGCGTTTGATCATCGCATCGCCTTCGCTACTTCAGCAGACAGCTGCTGGATGAGGTCTGGAGTGCGTGGTCCAAAAGAGAGAAGCAGCGAATCATCAACGGCGATGACACGTTTATTCCTTCCAGCTTCTGTCTGCGCAACGCCAGGGAGTTGAACTAGACCTTCCACTCCCCCCACCGATGCCAATCCCTTGGTCATGACGAGAATAAGGTCAGGATTGAGTGAAATCAGGAGTTCACTTGTCATCGCGGTAAATGGCTGTGCAAAATTGGCTGCTCCAACATCGATCGCGCCAATTGCCTGCATCAGGGAATCGGCGCCAGATCCCTGCCCGCCAATGAGATAGATGGCGCTTGCTCCGCGTAGATAGAGAAAGGCGACCCGAACTTTTGTGTGAGATTTGCTTTTGGCGACCTGAAGAACTTCGGCGAACTTCTGGTTGAGAAGCGCACCACTGTGAGGGGTTCCAATACTCTGCGCCACTGCCTGCACCTTTGCAGGAATATCAGCTAAATTCCATGCCTCTGGAATTTGAGTGACTGCAATTCCTGCACTTTTAAGTAAAGCAAGAGCTGATGCTGGGCCAGTTGATTTATCAATTATGACTAAATCTGGATTTAAAGAAATAATTTTCTCTGCACTCACTTGATGTCCTGAGGTCACGATTGGAATAGATTTTAGATCTGCATCAGAGCTTGCAATATCGCGCCCGATAATAAGTGATTTCAAACCGAGCGCAGAGATAATTTCAGCAGATCCGTTAGCTAGCGCAATCACGCGATGCACCGTGGGCTGTTCGGCACTTTTGAGTTGAAGGCTTTGTGCACTCTCGATTTGCTCAAAAGTGGATATCGAGGCGCCACACCCCGTCAGCGCTAACACAGTGATTGTGGCAACAGTAAGAGCCACAAATTCTTTGGTTTTACGCATGGCGGTATCTTCTCAAATTTCTTACCGACAGGTGTGGCAAGGCTGTCGGATAAAAGATTCTCCCCACAGATTTAGGCTCAGCTCCATGAAGCGTTGTGTTGTAATCGGATTAATCTCATCACTGATGAGTTTTCCCATGACTTCTTACGCTGCAACTTCCATCACTGGCCCACAAGGAGAAACTCTTCGCATCACTTCTTCGCAGGTAAGAAGTGATTCAAAAGTAACTGTCATCGGAAAAGGTTTTGATGAATCTATCGGAATTTATCTGGCCTACTGCGTACTTCCGAAGAAGGGCCAAGCCCCAACACCGTGTGGTGGTGGAGCTGATATTCAAGGGGTCAAAGAGGCTTCTTTTTGGATCTCATCCAACCCACCTACCTATGGAGAAGGGCTCGCAATCGCTTTTAAACCCGGTGGAAGGTTTATGGAGCAAGTAGCGGTATCAAAAAAGATTGGAAAATTTGATTGCACAAAAGTTCGCTGTGCTATCACTGTTCGTTCAGATCATCTTCACGAAGGAGATCGCACTCATGATCTCTTCATCCCCATTACATTTTCAAAACAATAACTGATCATCACCTTAAGGAGCACCACAATGAATCTCAAGAGAAGTATCCCAGCAGTTTTACTGGGAACATTAATCGCACTCGTCAGTGTCGACCCATCTCACGCCGAGACCTTTGCATTCTCGAGTAGTCCCCTCACAAACCTTGATCCCATCGGATCAACGATTAACGGTGGATTCACTAAATTTCCAACTACTGCAGGTATGTATATCCAACAATGCATTGCACCCGTAGGAAGTGCGCGTCCTGCAACTTGTAGCGACACTATTCAGCTCTGGGTGACCGCCGCTGGTGGGCCAGGGACTACGAGCCCAACAGGTCCTATTGCACTGAAGGTTGCTAGCTCCATCACAGGCAAAGGCGTCACTGTAGATTGCACGATCTCTCAGTGCGGACTCTTCTTCCGTCTTGATCACACCGCACCAGCAGATTTCTCTGAAGATAAATTCGTCCCCATCAGCTTTGCTAAAGGTGCCGCAGCACCTGCACTTGCAGCAGATGAGATAACAGTTACTCTCAATGGCAAGCCGTTGATGCGCAATGTTCCGAGTAACTTGGCATACCGAGCAGATGCAAAGATTGAGGCAACGACTAAGTCAGGGCTTGCCGTCACCTTTACTTCACTCACTGCAGATTGCACATTCAGCTATGGAGTTTTCACCGCCCTTAAGGGTGTTGGCCAATGCGCTCTCGGTTATACAACATCTGGGAATGCAACTACTGCTGCCGCATCCGGAAACTTTCCCTTCATTCTTACGCCTGGAATTCAGAAGATTGAAGGAATAACAAAGACCATCAAGAAGGGTCAGATTAAGTCTCTGCCGCTTGAGACCAACTTTGGCAATCAGATTACTTACAAGGCACTTGGCAAAAACTGTTCTGTTGAGAGAAATACAGTCAAGGCGATGAAATCAGGAAGTTGTTCACTTAAGGCAACTGCTGCCGGCAAGGCAGATACGTGGGCACCGCTGGAGCAGACTCTCTCTATCCCAATTAAGTAAGGGCGCGAATTCCTGCGATGCAGAATGCGGTGGTCGTGACGATCTCGTGTTCTGCATTGTTTCCGCTCTCAATGCGCTTAGTTGCTACATCAGTTGCTGCTTGTAAGAGAGTGAGCGCTTGTGCAATATCGCTAACACCAATCATTTGCAGATTGCGAGTGAGCGGTGATAAGAGATTGCGGTGAGCTGCACCAATAGCAGCTCCTCGTTCGCGAGGTAGATCAGCAGCGCTCAGCGCTTTTGCCAAAAGATGTCGACCATCTGCGACAAATTCGAGTGAAGTCGCAATCCACGCTTCGATAGCTATGTAGGCATCATCAATTCCAACAAGAGATTCTTCCAGAGCGGCTGCAAACTGGTTGAGTTCATCTATAATTAAATCGGCCACAAGATCTGAACTACTGGCGAAGTATTCATAGACAGATGTACGAGAAAGCCCTGCTCGTTGTGCAACTGCAGCCACAGTAATTGCTTCGCCCCCAGATTCAAGGGCGATAGCAGCTGCGGCTTCAATCAGTTGGTTACGACGCCAATCACGATGTTGCGCAAGGGTGTCAGTCTGAATGCGAGGCATTTCTTTATTCTTCCACGCTCGCCGCAAGTCTGCGCAGTGAATCTCGCACTACCTCCCCATCGCTCGTGCGCCATAGCGGTGGCATCGAGTTAAGTAGGACACTTCCATACCGTTTAGTGACGATGCGCGAATCGAGAATGGCAACAACCCCGCGATCATCGATACTGCGAATCAGACGCCCTGTCCCCTGCGCCAAGAGCAGCGCAGCTCGTGGAACGGAGACCTGCATAAATCCACTGCCACCTGATGCATCGGCTAAAGAAGAACGGGCTGACATCACCGGTTCATCAGGACGTGGGAAGGGAATGCGATCGATAGCGACCAAAATACAAGAATTACCTGGAACATCCACACCCTGCCAGAGAGACATCGTTCCCAAGAGAATCGATGTCTCATCCTTTGCAAAACGCTCCACCAATGGGCCAACAGCATCTCCACGCTTTTGCGTGATGATCGCAATCGGTAAATCCACCAAAACTTTGCGCAGATGAGCATCTGCTGCCTCAACACCACGCCATGAACTAAAGAGAGCCAATGTGCGACCACCTGCTGCATCAATGAGTTCACCGAGTTCATCGAGCACTTCTTGGCTTGGACCATCGCGACCTGGTTCAGGTAGGTGCTTTGGCATATAGAGAACGCCTTGATTGGCGAAGTCAAAGGGAGATCCCACATCCAACATCTGCACATTGGCAGGATCGATATCACCGGGTGCTATTTCAGAATCAGCATCTGATCCCACAACAAAACCAATACTGCGAGCCATCGCATCAAAGTTATTTCCTACAGTCAGCGTTGCCGACGTTGCAATCACAGGGTTCTGTGTCAACAGGTTACTACGCAAGATATGTGAGACAGATAGAGGTGCTAGATGCAGTGTTGAAAATGTTGGTTCATACCAGAGCACATGTTCATTACCCATCTTCAGCAACTTGCCCGCAGTCGTTGCAATCTCTTGCACCGCACCCTTTACGCGCGCTCTCTCTGCATTCTCATCAGGATCGATAATTTCATCATCGGCGTTAATCAATTGCACAAGGGCAGTTGCTGCCTCTTTCACCTTACGAATCGGTTCCTCAAGAGAACTTGGAATATCCTCTAGCCTTCCTTGTGCTGCAAAGTCACCTTTAACGCTCTGCCCATAATCTTCCATCGCATCATGAAAACTATCTGCTGCATTGGTAAAAGCATCCGATGGTTTGCCCGGCATATATTTGCGAGCCATGGCAGCAGCGCGCTGCACGCGACCTGATGTCAGCTCTTCTGTTACCGCTTGTGTCGTGCGATCCATAAATTCATGTGCCTCATCCAAAATCACCGCATCGCGCTCAGGCAAAATGGGATGAGAATCCACAATTTCGATTGCAAGCAAGGTGTGGTTAGTGACAACAACATCAGCATCTTGCGCCTTTGCCTTAGCTTTTGCTGCAAAACATTGCGCACCCCATGCACAAGCATCTGCGCCCACACATTCACGCCCCGATAAAGAGTTTGCCGCCCACACGCGCCGGTCAACTTCCGGTGCATCATCGCGATCACCTGAAACCCCAGGAGTCTTCGCCCAAGCAATGAGCCTCTTTGCATCTTTTTCTAAATAGGAAGATTCAAGAAGTAGCTCACCATCAGGATCTGTGTCATCTGCATTCATCTTCTGCAGACAGACATAGTTACCAACGCCCTTATAGATTGCAAAGGTAATCTCGCGCCCCAGAGCTTTTTCTAGCGCTGGAACAACAGCTGGTAAATCTCTCTCTATTAATTGGCGCTGCAGAGCAAGGGTTGCGGTTGCCACCAATACTTTGCGTCCATGCACCAGTGCTGGAACTAAGTAGGCAAGGGATTTCCCAGTTCCTGTTCCTGCTTGAACCATCAGGTGATGGCGGTCTGTGAGTGCATTGGCAACTGCTTCAGCCATCTCAATCTGACCTTCACGAGCAGAACCACCGATTGCAGTGACAGCAGCATCGAGTGCACTTCGCACCTGCGCCGATAGATCACTCATGGGGCGCACTCTATCTTCCTTAGCTTGTGAAGCTCTGTACTCACTTAATGAAGCTCTGAATCCGCATCGCCTTGCGACCACTTCGTAAAGGAAACAACGAATCCTGCGCGCGTTGGTGCACAGAACATAGGACCTGCACTCCATGACAGAGATGGGTCTAGTGGTGCCACACGAACAAAGCGCAGATCACCGTTAATTCCTGCCCGCACAGTCACCGCATCCCCTGATCGACTGACTCGAATAGTGACTTCCTTATTCATCCATTCAGGAACAGGGGCTACAGACCAATCTGAATTTATCTGCGTGACAACGGCTCCCACCTGAGGAAAACCATCGCAGAATTCAACGCCTGCCTTAATCCAATTCTTTGCATCACTCGTGATAAAGATTCCAGCTTGATCAAATTGCTGGGTGTAATTAAGAATGAATGAGACTTCAACGGCAGATTCATTCGGGAACTCTTTAACGAGAGCATGTCCATCATCATGGATAAATCCATAGGCTGTTGTGCGCCACCAATCGCTTTCAGGTGCTGCCTCAACCTTGATGGCATCACCATCGTGTGCAAAAGAAATAGGCTCGCGAGTCCAGCTGCCCTCACTCCATGCAATCGTCTTCATCAGTAGATCCTAGAGACCCATTAAGGAAAGGGCTGCAATTGCGCTGTCATAGCCCTTATCTTCTTTACTTCCAGCACGACCTGAACGCGCAATCGCTTGTTCAAGGTTGTCACACATCAAGACGCCATAACCAACAGGCTTTGACCATTTGAGCTGCACATCCATCACACCTTGTGTGACACCCTGGCAGACATAATCAAAGTGTGGTGTTTCACCTTTAAGAACAAGTCCTACTGCAACAACTGCGTCATAACCTTTTTCAAACATCTTCTGCGCAGCAAGTGGAATCTCAAAGGAACCTGGAACATAGATGACCTTAATCTTCTTTACTTCGGCTGCCTCAAGTGCGCGCTTAGCACCGGCGATAAGGTCGTTGCAGATATCGAGGTGCCATGAAGAGGAGATGATGGCGATTTTTGCCTTAGGAAACTTTGGTACTGCAATCTCTGGTGCATGGCCGGCCATTATTTTCCTCCCGTGTGTCCAAGGCGATCTGCCTTGGTTGCTAGGTACTTCTTATTAAATTCATTAGGTTCAACAGTGAGTGAGATCTGTTCACATGTAATCCCACCATCGGTGACAGCCTTGACCTTTTCAGGGTTATTGGTCAATAACTTAATAGATCCAAGGTTGAGGTTTTTCAGGATTGCAATTGCTTCAGACCAATCACGCGAATCAACCACGTGACCCAACTGCAAATTAGCATCGACAGTATCAAGTCCTTCATTCTGCAAGGTATACGCCTTGAGCTTTTCTGTCAGTCCAATACCGCGTCCTTCATGGTCACGGATATAGATAATGTAACCACAGCCGTATTCTTCAATTGCTGCAATGGAGGCATCGAGTTGCTGACCACAATCACAGCGCTGGGAATGAATGACATCTCCTGTAAAGCACTCGGAGTGGATGCGCACCATCGGTGTTTTATCCTCTAAGCAATATCGCATCACGACTTGCTCACGGTGCTTGAGTGATGGATAGGTAGCAAGATCCCATTCGGCGTTACGAAGTTGCACCTTCACCCACTCAAATTGATGACGTGGATATGTCACAACGCGAGGAAGCGCGGTCAGTTTGCTCTGATACTCCTTGATTTCATCGATAGAGATAATCGGAATCTGATGTTCATGGGCAAAGTGGGCAAGTGTTTCACCACGTGCCATCGATCCATCTTCTGCAACGATTTCAGAGAGAAGAGCTGCTGGGTATGAGCCGGTGAGTTCTGCCAGAGCAATGCCAGCTTCAGTGTGTCCCCCACGTGCTGCAAGTCCATCTTTATGAGCAATCAGTGGATAGATATGTCCTGGACGGATGAAATCTGTAGCTCGTGTTGTCGCACTTCCCAGTGCGCGCACTGTTGCTGTGCGCTCCACAGCGCTCACACCTGTTGTAATGCCTTCAGCCAAATCGATAGAGACGGTAAATGCTGTCTTTCGCACATCTTGGCTCTGCTCCACCATATAGGGAAGACGTAGTTGATGTGCATGCTCTGCAGTAATTGCTACACATAAAATTCCAGTGGTGTAGCGAACCATGAAGGCAGTCTTTTCAGCAGTTGCATGCTCAGCGAGCATAATGAGATCGCCCTCATTTTCGCGATCATGATCATCGACCACAATCACCATCTCACCTCGCCTAAAGTGATCGAGTGCATCCAAGAAATTACTCTCCACGAGATTCCCCCTTTGAAATCAAACGTTCGACATATTTAGCCAAGATATCGACTTCGATATTGATGAGATCGCCCACCTTCTTATCTGACAAGTTTGTCTTGGCAAGAGTTTCAGGAATCAACCACGCTGTGATGGTGTTGCTTGCATCATCGATTGCGCCCACTGTCAGTGAAACGCCATCGAGTGCGATAGAGCCTTGAGCAACGACATACTTCGTTAAGTGCTCAGGTGCTGCAATAACAAACTCCGCCCACTTATCCCCAGGTGTAAGGCTTATGACTGTGCCCGTTCCATCCACATGGCCCTGCACGATATGCCCACCCATGCGCATATCCATCTGCGCTGCCAGTTCAAGGTTTACTGGTGACCCAACTTCAAGTTGGCCAAGGGATGTCAGCGACAAAGTCTGGATCATGACATCTGCAGTAAAGGAATCAGCAGATAGAGAAGTTGCAGTCAAACATGTTCCATTGACAGCAATGGAGTCGCCAATAGATAAGCCCTGTACTGACTCTGGGGCTTTGATAGTAAAGATTGCTGAACTTTCACCACGTTCGATGGATTGCACTGTGCCGAGTTCGGTAATAAGTCCTGTAAACATTTAGCGACCCTTCACTAGATAGTGAGATTTAATATCGCTACCAAATGGTTGGACAGAGAGAAGTTGAAGCTCGAGGTAATCATCGAGAGTTGAAATTCCGAGATGGCTGACAAACTCTTTGCCAGCGCCCAGCATCTTTGGCGCCTGATACACAATGAGTTCGTCGATATTTCCTGATGCCATCAGCGCTGAACCCAGTGTGGGACCAGCCTCTACGAGGACCTGATTAAAGCCTTCATCGCTTAAGACCTTCATTAACTCAGGAATTGATTTGCTCTTCACCGTGATCGTGCGGGCTTCATCATCAAAAACTTTGTTGGTGGTTGGGACTTCTTGCTCGCCACAGACGATACGTACAGGACGCGCATCATGTCCGCGTGGAATGAGATGTGGGTTATCAACCAGCGCCGTATTGGTGCCAATCAAGATTGCATCAGATTGGGCACGAAGTTTTTGAACATCATCACGAGACTCAGGTCCTGTAATCCACTGCGATGTTCCATCACTTGCCGCGACTTTGCTATCGAGAGTTGTGGCGACTTTCCAGATCATTAAGGGGTGACCTGTGCGCTCTTTATGAAGCCATGCGCGCTGCACATAACTGAGCTCTTTAGATTCGCGATGCTCAACTGCAACACCTGCGTCGATAAGCTTCTTGGCACCGCCAGCCGCAATCGGGTTGGGATCGCCCACTGCATAAATGACCTTTGCAATACCTGCATCAATAATCGCCTGCACGCATGGTGGCGTTGTTCCGGTATGCGCACATGGTTCAAGTGAGACAACCATCGTCGCCCCGCGCGCTGCGCTGCCAGCTTTTTTCAGCGCAACAACTTCTGCGTGATCAATTGAAGTTTTGCGATTATGGAAACCATCTGAAATCAAAGAGCCATCTGCGCCATAGATTGCGGCAGAAACATTTGGGTTGGGGGTACTCACACCGAGGCCCTGAAGGCTCAGTGTGTATAGATGCGCGTAGGCGTCATCGATAAACATGGTGCACCGATTCCGCTGTTATCTCTCATCCGGACTTTAACCGTCGGTCTCAGAGTTTCACTGAGTCAACCGCCCATTGGATATGTGCGGGTCGCGGACTATAACCGCCGGTTCGAAATTACATCGACCCCGATAACAACAAGGTGAGTCTACTACTTATCCACATATGCCGAAAATTCTTCGAAGTCAGCGCTCTCAAGCACCTACTTTTCGCGCACTTCGCTTCCAGATCTCATTGGGCTCCGTCACTGACTTCCCCCCAATATTCCGCCACATCCGTGGTGGATGAGAGAAGGGAGGAGTTATGAAGGCATCTGAAGCGCTCGAGATTGTTTTGTGCACGTGCAGATTCATATTTCTATTTGTAGAGATGAAGAATGCCCGCCGCAGAAACGACGGGCACTCGGATACTTCCTAACCGAAGTTGGAACGCCGTCTTGGGTTTACTCAAGGCGGTGTTTCCATGTAAAAGATAGCACTCACTCCCACTTTTTAAAGCTAGCTCTGCAGCCCTTGCGCCCTAGGAGAAAGAGAAATCCCCCGACCTGTAACCAAGTCGAGGGATTTCTTTACTAAGGGTTACTTATTAGCTGCAACCAGATGTGTTTCCACAACCTTCGCATACAAAGCAAGCACCTGACATGCGCATCTTCACGCCACATGTCATACACATGGGTGCATCAGATTTGATTCCCATTGATTCAAGGAGATCAGATGATGAACCGATTGTTGAAGCAAGTGGCGCAGCTTCAATCTTTACAGCAACCGGCTTTGGTGCCTCAACCTTTACAGGCGCAGCTACCACCGCAGGCGCAACCGCTTTTGGGGTATCAGCACTCGCAACAGGTGCATATTCGCCACCGTTATCGAGAGCGGCTTGACGCTCTGCTGATGTGTAGAGACCCATAGCTGATCGCTGTTCGAATGGAAGGTAATCAAGTGCCAAGCGACGGAAGATGTAATCCATCATTGACTGTGCGATGCGAATATCTGCATCATCTGTCATACCTGCTGGTTCAAAGCGCAAGTTGGTGAACTTCTCTACGAATGTCTCAAGAGGCACTCCATATTGAAGACCGATCGATACTGCGATGGAGAATGCATCCATCACGCCGGCAAGAGTTGAACCCTGCTTACCGAGCTTGAGGAATACTTCACCGAGAGCACCATCAGCGTATGCACCAGCGGTCATATACCCTTCAGCGCCTCCGACTGAGAATGAAGTTGTTGTTGCAGGACGTGACTTAGGAAGGCGCTTGCGCACAGGAGTTGCTGCAGCTTCTACAGGTGCATCCTTCTTCTTAGCCTTTCCATCTGAGAGAGGTTGTCCGACCTTGCAGTTATCGCGATAGACAGCAAGTGCCTTGATGCCCATACGCCATGCTTCAAGGTGTACTTCTTCAACCTCTTCAACAGTTGCATCCTCTGGAAGATTTACTGTCTTTGAGATAGCACCTGATAGGAATGGCTGGCAGGCAGCCATCATGCGCACGTGGCCCATAGGAGCAATTGAACGCGCACCGAGTGCGCAGTCAAATACTTCATAGTGCTCAGGCTTAAGTCCTGGCGCATCGATGACATGTCCATTGGTGGCGATAAATTCAACGATCGCCTCAATAGTCTCATCTGTATATCCAAGCTTACGAAGAGCTTGTGGCACTGTCTGGTTCACGATCTGCATTGAGCCGCCGCCAACAAGCTTCTTAAACTTCACGAGTGAGAAGTCAGGTTCGATACCAGTGGTATCGCAATCCATCATCAAACCAATGGTTCCTGTTGGTGCAAGAACTGAGATCTGCGCGTTGCGCCATCCGTTCTTCTCACCAATTGCCAGGCATGCATCCCATGCCTTATTTGCCTCTGCCCACACATCGATATCAAGAGTTGTCTCTTGCTTTGCCGCAGATGATGCAGCAGCATGCTTGCGCATCACGCGTGCGTGAGGCTTAGCATTTTGTGCAAAGCCTGCATATGGTCCAACGATTCCTGCAAGCTCTGCTGAGCGCTTATATGTTGTTCCAGAGAGCAGTGAGGTAATGGAGCCTGCTAGAGCGCGTCCACCTTCTGAGTCATATGCAAGCCCTGATGCCATAAGAAGCGCTCCAAGGTTTGCATATCCGATTCCGAGCTGACGATAGGCACGAGTTGTGTCACCAATTGCCTCAGTTGGGAAATCTGCGAAACAGATGGAGATATCCATCGCGGTGATGATCAAATCAGATGCCTTAGCAAATGTCTTTGCATCGAATGAACCATCTGCTTTGAGGAACTTCATCAAGTTAAGTGAAGCCAAGTTACATGATGAGTTATCAAGTGACATGTACTCAGAGCAAGGGTTTGACGCATTGATGCGACCTGTCTCAGGAGTTGTGTGCCAATCATTGATGGTGTCATCAAATTGAACACCAGGGTCTGCGCAAGCCCATGCAGCCTGTGCAATCTTTGTGAAGAGTTCGCGTGCATCAACTGTGTCAATAACTTCACCTGTTGAACGAGCTGTGAGACCAAATTGTTCACCGTTCTCAACAGCCTTCATGAACTTATCGGAAAGGCGCACTGAGTTATTTGCATTCTGGTACTGAACAGAGATGATGTCTTTTCCACCAAGGTCCATATCAAAGCCAGCATCACGAAGGGCGCGAATCTTGTCCTCTTCTTTGACCTTAGTCTCGATAAATTCTTCGATATCTGGGTGATCAACGTCTAGAACAACCATCTTTGCAGCGCGACGGGTCGCACCACCAGATTTGATTGTTCCAGCGGAGGCATCAGCACCACGCATAAATGAAACTGGCCCTGAAGCTGTTCCACCTGACTTAAGAAGTTCCTTGGATGAACGAATACGGGAGAGGTTAAGACCGGCACCAGATCCGCCCTTAAAGATCATTCCTTCTTCGCGATACCAGTTAAGAATTGAATCCATCGTGTCATCAACAGACAAGATAAAGCATGCTGAAACTTGCTGTGGGGCAGCAGTTCCAACGTTAAACCAGACAGGGGAGTTGAAAGAGAAGATTTGGTGCAAGAGCATATGTGTAAGTTCGTGCTCAAAAATTGTTGCATCGTTATCTGTTGCAAAGTAACCAAATTCTTTTCCGGCCTTTGTGTAGGTAAGGACTACGCGATCGATAACCTGCTTAAGGGACCATTCGCGATTTTCGGCACCCACTGCGCCACGGAAGTACTTGGTTGTAACGATTGTTGAAGCATTAACTGACCAGAAGTCAGGGTACTCAGCACCGTGTTGTTCAAATACAGTCTCACCGGTTTTCCAGTTTGACTGAACAACATCGCGTCGCTCCCACTTGACCTCATCGTATGGATGAACTCCCTCAGTTGTATAAATGCGTTCGATCGTTAAGCCCTTACCCTTTACAGTGTTGTGAGCTTTGATCTTTATTGGTCGATTGATGACCGTATCTGACATGTGTTATTTCCCCGTCTTCTGTTGAGCTGTTGATGGTGTATCTGGTGTTGTTACCCTTGTACTACTTTTTGATTGTGTTGCACTCGAAGGAAGGGCGCGGAGAAGTGCTATCTCACCTTCGAAATCTTCAAGGGAGGCAAAGTTACGGTATACAGATGCATATCGCAGGTATGCCACCTCATCGAGTTCGCGAAGTGGCGCAAGAATTGCTAGCCCCACCTCTTGAGCTTCGATTTCTGCTTGTCCAGTTCCGCGAAGGGTCTCCTCCACTCGCTGGGCAAGTAAAACCAAATCATCTTCATCTACTGGCCGACCTTGGCACGCTTTACGAACGCCGACAAGAACCTTCTCGCGGCTAAATGGCTCCGTAGCCCCTGATCGCTTAATGATGTTCAGCAGTGCCACCTCTTGGGTTGAAAAGCGCTGTCCACACTTTGGGCATTCGCGGCGGCGGCGGATTTCTGTGCCTTCTTGGACCGGACGAGAGTCAACGACTCTGGAATCATCGTGTCTGCAGAACGGGCAAATCATCTCGGCGTGTCTCCCTTCGAATGCTCAACTTTTCCCAAATTCGGGTGTATTGGCGAATTGGCTAAACTACCGTAAAAACACTACTTATGGAAGTTTTTGCGTTGTCGACCCCTACATATAGTGGGAACTATAAAGCATTTCTTGAGACTCTGCCTCTTGAGTAGAAAACTTTTTTCTCGTGTCGCGCTCAGGCCTTACTTCAGCGGAATACGTAGCTTCTGCCCTGTGGCAACATCGACGCTTGCCAGTGAGTTGACCGAGATGATCTCAGAGACGAGCGAGCGCACATCCCTTGAGCCTGCAAGGCGGTTGGCCAGGGACCAGACGGTATCTCCAGGGGCCACAGTCACGGTGATGAAGGATCCGCCAGCTGCAGGGGAGGTATCTGCGCCCGCCCCAGCTTTAGCGCTGACTACTGAGCCAAGGACGATAGCGAGAGAGAGAACGACAAAGGTGCGAGCTAGGCGGCCACGACGATTAAGGGTAATCGTAGACGGATTGGCCAAAAAGCCTTGATTTACACTCACTTTAGAGCCATATGTAGATAGTGTCATTGTGCTCATAGTTCTCAGCTCCTGCTATGCCTTAAACCTTGGGGAAGGTTTTCGAACACTTGTTCGATAGGAAAACCATACAGCCCCCCACCGACATCTGCAAGAAATATTCGAACATTTGTTTGAATTTATCCCCAACCTGTGGAAGAATCTGTGTATGGCCAAAAAAGAGACCCCGTCAGCAGGTAAGGCTGAGCTCACCGCTCGCCAGATCACCATCCTCGACTTCATCAAGACATCCACTGAATCCCAGGGCTATGCCCCCTCCATGCGTGAGATCGGTGAGGCGGCAGGGCTGAACTCCCCCGCATCTGTCTCCTATCAACTCGACATCCTTCAGAAGAAGGGCTTTATCCGCCGCGATGCCGACCGAGGCCGCGCCATGGAGGTCGTCCTTCCCGATCACATGACTGGCTCCGGTGCCCACACAGATAAGACTCGCTTTATTCCACTGGTTGGCTCCATTGCAGCAGGTGTTCCCATTACTGCAGATCAACAAGTGGAGGAAACACTGCCTCTTCCTGAATCACTCGTTGGTAAGGGCGATCTCTTTATGCTCAAAGTAAAGGGTGAATCAATGATTGATGCAGCAATCTGCGATGGCGATTACGTTGTCATCCGTCAGCAGAAAGATGCTAACAATGGTGACATTGTTGCTGCGATGATCGATGGCGAAGCAACTGTCAAGACATTCTCACGCAAGGGTGGCCATATCTGGTTGCTTCCTGCCAACGATGACTTTGCACCTATCGATGGTGACCAATGTGAAGTGCTAGGAATTGTGACAGCGGTACTGCGCTCGCTCTAACTTACTTCTTACCCTCAATATCTCGCAGCACTTTATGCATCTCTGATGCAATCTTCTTGAGCTCTTTTAGCTCTTGATCTGCAATCGCACGAGCCTCTTTCGCTAGCTCAAACTCACCAATAGATGCCTCATGGGTCTCTTGAATCATCTTCTCCACTGATGCTGATGAGACCTGCTGGCCCACCATGATGATGGAGAGCAGTACCAACTGCAGAAAAGTCTGTGCAACCCAGGCCACGATGATGACAACATCACCTGACTTAATAGCTGCAGGCAATGAGATCAGGGCAAGGGCTGCAAAAATATACGCACACCACATCGTTGAAACAAAGGATGTGATCTTCTGCGCCAGGTGGCGGTTAAATTCATTGATGCGATTCATAGTTCAAAGATACTCTCTCATTCATCAAGCGATTAAGGCTCCAGGTAATCTCTTCAATCTGTGATGCCACCTTCTTCGCATCTGCGGCGTTAGAGCAATCGATGGTGATATCGATTGATTCACCTGGCAGCAAAGTGATGCGCTCAGCCGATACTTCCACTCGATCAAGGGCTACTAGCTCAGGCAGTAGAGAGAGCTCATAGATAAAGCAGTTGGCTTCGATATGCACCTGCACTTGTTCACCCACCACACGCTCTTGGATATCAACGTTATGCGCACAGACCTCCACTACGGGAGCATCCAGGACGCGTCGCGCTGTGCGAATAGCACCGAGCTCTGCAATGAGATAGCCATCAATTGCAGAGATATCAGCGCTCTTAAAGAGCTCACTTAATGCAAAGCTCGATTGCAAGCGTGGCTTAAGAGAAACTTCTCGAGATGAGCTCTCCAGTACTTCACCGCTCTTGCCCACAAGGTGAACCTTTAACACATCACTCCAAGCATCACTTCTGTCATTGATCAGAATGAGCTTTCGATCAACTCCTGAAAAATGCAGCACCTGCGGTCTATATGCCTCACGCATCGCATACCAAGAGAGTTTGCGAGAGGAGGCGGAATCAAGAACAGCCCAACTAATGGCCGGCCACATATCGTTGTATTGCCAGAGCACAGATCCTGAACAGGTTTCATACTGACTTCTAAAGTGCTTCAAGCCAACCTCAACCGCACGAGCCTGCACAAGTTGAGCCGCAAAATACCAAGCAGCTCCTTGGGTAAATTCCTTACTAAATTCACGGACCAATCCCTTTGCCACTTTATCCATTCCAAAGAATGCCTTCTGATGGGTTGCAACATCAGGATCGCGAGAATCTAAATTCGATTTACCAATCGCCTTAGTCAATGTGCGCCAGGAACCAGGTCCGTTATAACCAAACTCTGCTGAAAATGATGGTGAATACTCTTCATAGCGTTGATAGCCAGTCTCATTCCAGACATCCCAGATGTGATTCGTTCCCGATGAAAAATCTTTCACATCTTCTTTCAGGGTAGAAAAAGGAGAGCCTGGAATATAGGGACGCGATCCATCAAATTTCGCCAGAGCTGTCGGCAGGGTATCCATATAGAAAGTTGAGCCCCAGGCCTTTCCTGCAAGGGGTTCTTTCCAACCCCAGTGCTGAAAACCTTCAATACATTCATTTCCACCACACCACATCACAAGGCTTGCACGTGAACCTAAGCGAGTAATAGCTTGATGAGCCTCCTCTTTTACTTCTGCAAACATCTCAGGAGTTTCAGGATATGCAGCACAGGCAAAGAGGAAGTCTTGCCAGACAATAATTCCTAATTCATCACACACGTCATAGAAATCATCTGATTCATAAATACCGCCACCCCACACGCGGATGGCATTGACTTCTACTGAGTAGAGATCGGCAATCTTCTTCCCATACTGCTCTTTAGTAACGCGATGTGGGAATGGATCATCAGGAATCCAATTGACCCCCTTTGCCCACACGCGCTGGCCATTGACACAGATAGCAAACATCTGGCGATCACCGAAGTTGCTCTGATCGAGTGAGACGTGTCTAAAGCCCACTTTCTTCACTACTTCATCAACAACATCACCTGCAGCGTTGAGAAGAGTTACCTCAACCGAATAGAGAGTTGCCCGCCCAAAACCACGCGGGTGCCAGAGCTCAAAGCCCTCGCAGGTAATGACTTCATCGCTACCGAGAATTGTCTTAACTCTCTTCTCTTTGCCATGGCCACTAATGACTACTTCAACAGTGGTTACACTTCCGCGCCCCACCGTGCGCAGACGTAGTTGTGGCACGCCATCTATAACATCGGCAACGATTCCTACTTCGTCAAGAATTCCTTCATCCCACTTCGTTAACCAAATGGGTTTCCAGATTCCACTAGTAACTGTGATGGGACCCCAATCCCATCCAAAACTGCATGCCATCTTTCTAAAGTAGTTATAGGGCATGTCATAGGGATTGGGATATGGACCCATCTCTTTCTCTCGCTTCCGCGCTTCAGGAAGTGGCGCCTTAAATTCCACCTTCAGATCCAGCGCATCTGAGGCGCTATCTGAAATATCAAGAACAAAGGCGCGATGCATATTTTCAGTCTGCAGCTTCACGGTGCCATTGATAGAGACTGTTGCCAAGGTATCAAGGCCATCGAATTTCAATTCATAGTTGCCGCCACCTGATTGCGCAGGAATCTGGGTTGAATACGCAGAATCTGCATTTCTAATCCACTCTTGTTCAGCCTCTGTGCCATCAATGCGGATATCGCCAATGACGCCAGAAGCGATCAGATCAGTGTGGATAGAACCCGGAACAGTTGCCGGAAAAACCTTGTGGCCTTGCGGTGTTTCTATGGCGAGTGAGAATCCTTCTGTAACGCTGCGCCTAACAACCTTCATTAGCTACGGCCGAAATCATCCTCAAGGCGCACGATGTCATCTTCGCCAAAGTATGTGCCGGTCTGCACCTCAATAAATGTCACACCGTTTGATTCAGGAGCTGCCATGCGATGTGCAACACCGATTGCGATATCTACTGATTCACCAGCTTGCAAAGTCTTGGTAACCCCATCGATAGTGACAAGAGCTGGCCCTTGTGTAATAAACCAGTGCTCAGCACGCTTCTCATGTGTTTGATAGGAGAGGCGTGCTCCAGCTTTGACGGTGATTTCTTTGACCTGAGAAAAGGCATTGGTATGAAGGACTTGATAACTGCCCCATGGACGTTCGGAATATTCCAACACCTTATGCCCCTTTCTCTTGTGGAATGAATCCAACCAAACCAGCGCCGACAAGTCCTGAATCTTTGCCGAGTGTTGCCTTCTTTAACGCCACATTGCCCGGGAAATTGAGCGCTTTCATCTCTTTCTCAAAGTACTTCACCAAAATCGGCCAGTAGACATCATCAGCACTCATCACTCCCCCGCCCACCACAATGGTGTCGAGATCCATCAGCGCCACAGCATTCAAAAGCCCAAGCGCAAGAACAGCTGCGCCCTTCTCTATTGCAGCAACTGCCTTTGCATCTCCCGAACGCGCAGCCTCTGCAACATCTTCAAATTTATCGACACCGAAATCTCTCGCCATATTGGTTCCACTTGCATATGCCTCAACACATCCGCTTTGACCACAAGCACAGAGCTGCCCGTCCTTCACAACAACGCTATGGCCAATCAACCCAGCATTGCCCGTGCGCCCCACATGGAATGCGCCATTCAAAACAACTCCGCCACCAATTCCTGTTGATACAACGATGCCTAAAAGATTTGTGGCCCCACGCCCTGCACCCAAGACAAACTCTGCATAGGCAAGTGCACTTGCATCACCAATGATGCGCACCGATGAAAGTCCTGACACATCTTTGACAAAATCAACGAGTGAGAAATCAACCCAGGCAGCAATGTTGACGGGGTTGATCGTCCCCTTTGCATTATCAATAGGACCTGCAGAGCCAATACCTGCGCCCACAACCGAAATTCCCGGCGTTGCCATCACATTTGTAATCGCCGCAGCTAATGAACTATTGAGCTCTTCAATCGAGCCCACCTTTGAACTCACATCAACGCGAGCCAGAACTTCACCAGAACGAGCAATCAGCCCGATGGCCACCTTGGTAGCCCCGACATCAATAGCCAGCGATGCTTCATTCATAGAGTTGAAATAGTACTCACCGATGCAATTACCATTGCCCCATGCCTAAAGATCCATCTCGCGAGGCCCACTTCCCCGCTATTGAAAAGCGCTATGGGGAGAAGATGTCCTACTGGTTTAAGGTCATGAAAGAGATCAGGCACGAGAAATACCCCAAGCAGATTGCTCACCTTCGTGAGAATTACGGCTTCTCTCAAGCCCATGCCAACGCCCTTGTGATGTATTCACGCGGATCTACCTCATCAAAGCGCTTTGAAACCCCGGCCGAGTATTACAAAACCATTGATCCCAAGCAGGCCACCACCATGCGCAAGATCTTTAAAACTATTCAGACCAAATACCCAAAGACGGAGCTAGTCATCGCTTGGAACCAACCCATGCTCAAACTGGGTAATGATTACATCTTTGGCGCAACAGCCGCCAAAAAACACATCCTGATGTCCCCATGGAGCAACGATGTTCTCGATACATTTAGAGAGCGCTTAGAACACCTAGACCTTAAGAAGAAGACCATCGGCATTCCGAGCGACTGGAAAGTTGAAGAGAAGTTAATCCTGGATATGGTCAAGGCAAGGATTGCTGAAACAAAATGAGTAAACGCGCCCTCTTTATCGAACATGATCACGTCTCACTCGGTGGCCCTATCTGGCGCGCATTTGAAGCTCGTGGCTATGCGATTGAAAGATTTCTCATCGTCCCTGAAAGTAGTTACAAAACTCCCAATGTCACAGTAACTTTTCCTAACTTTGCAGAGTACGACATCATCGTCCCGATGGGCGCTCCCTATGGCGCCTATGAAGATGAGCGCATTGGTAATTGGCTCACTCCAGAACTTGCTTTACTCAAAGCTGCACACAATGCAGGACAACCCATCATGGGAATTTGTTTTGGCGGACAGATGATGGCGCGCACCTTAGGTGGCTCTGTCTCTCGCGCACCGGAGGCAGAACTTGGTTGGTATGAGATTCACACAGATGATCCGACCCTAATCTCACCTGGTCCGTGGTTTGAATATCACTGGGATCGCTGGATCTCACCTGCCCTTGCAACTGAAATTGCACGCACAGGATTGGCTGTTCAAGCATTTACCTTGGGTCGCACACTCGCACTCCAATTTCACCCAGAGATTGACCCTGAAGTATTAGAAGAATGGCTTGCGATGGATGGAGGATGCGCAGAAGTTGAGTCAGAGGGAGTCGATCCTGATGAGTTACGGGCACAGACAAAAGCGCTCCAATCAAAGACCGATCAGAACGCTTTTGACTTAGTGAATACCTTCCTCGACCGTATTGCTACGGCTGAGGTTATTACTGTCGACTAATTATCAAGCGGAGTTACATATGCTCCAGAGATACCGCCATCAACAAGGAAGTTAGCTGCAGTAATAAAGCTTGAATCATCACTTGCAAGAAATGCCACAGCTGCTGCGATTTCAGTAGCCTCTGCAAAGCGACCCATTGGAATATGAACCAAGCGACGTGCTGCGCGCTCTTTATCTTTAGCAAAGAGTTCCTGCAAAAGTGGAGTGTTGACTGGTCCAGGAGATAAGGCATTGACGCGGATACCTTCACGGCCAAATTGCACCCCGAGTTCACGGCTCATAGAGAGCACGCCACCCTTTGATGCGGTGTATGCGATCTGCGATGTTGCAGCTCCCATCGTTGCAACAAAGGATGCAGTATTGATGATGGAGCCCTTACCGGCCTTTTGCATATAAGGAATAACAGCTTTGCAACATAAGAAAACGCTCGTTGTATTAACGCGCAATACGCGCTCCCATGCATCAAGGCCTGTAGTCAGGATGGAATCATCATCTGGAGGTGAGATACCGGCATTGTTAAAGGCGATATCGATGCGACCGTACTTATCGAAAGCGACCTTATACATATTCTCAACTTGCTCAGAGTTTGTGACATCAGCTTTGACGAAGATTCCGCCGGTCTCTTTGGCGATTGCGTTGCCAGTTTCTTCATTGGTATCGCAAGCGACAACGTTAGCGCCCTCTGATGCCAAGCGAAGCGCAGTTGCATATCCGATTCCACTTCCTGCACCTGTAATTACTGCGACGCGACCTTCTAAACGCTTGCTCATCGTTGTCCCCTAGTTATTTCTCAGTTGAGATAAAAACGTTTTTTACCTCAGTAAATGAATCAAGTGCATCTGGGCCAAGTTCTCGTCCCAAACCAGATTGCTTATAACCCCCGAATGGAGTCCAATATCGAACAGATGAATTGGAGTTAACCGATAAATTGCCGCTCTCAATAGCGCGAGAGACGCGGATCGCCTTACCGGAATCACGAGTCCAAATCGATCCTGATAGACCAAATTCAGTCTCATTAGCCTTTGCAATCGCATCATCTTCACCATCGAATGTCATGACAGATACAACCGGACCGAAGATTTCTTCGTTCCACGACTTTGATGTGGTCGATGTTGGCAAGAGAACTGTGGGTGGTAACCAGAAGCCAGGACCACTTGGCGCACTTCCTGTAAAGGCGACAGGCTCATCGAGATATTTCTCAACTGCCGCCTTCTGCTTTGCAGAAATCATGGGGCCCATATCGGCAGTAGCAAGGGATGGATCTTCGACGCGGAATTTCTTCACCGCGACTTCAAATGCTGACATGAATGTATCGAAAGCAGATTTTTCCACCAAGATACGAGAGCGTGCGCAGCAATCTTGTCCGGCATTATCAAAGACAGCACCTGGTGCATTTGCTGCAGCCTTTTCAATATCGCTATCGGCAAAGATGACATTTGCGCTCTTGCCACCGAGTTCTAGAGTCACGCGCTTAACCTGATCAGCGCACCCAGCCATGATCGATTTTCCGACTTGCGTAGATCCCGTAAAGACAATCTTGCGCACTTTAGGATGTGTGACAAAACGTGCACCGACTACTGAGCCTTTGCCGGGGATAACTGTAAAGACATCTTTGGGAATTCCTGCCTCCAGTGCTAACTCACCTAAGCGAATGGCAGTCATCGGTGTGTATTCAGCAGGCTTTAAGACAACGGTATTTCCTGCAGCTAGCGCTGGTGCAAATCCCCAGCCAGCAATCGGCATAGGAAAGTTCCAAGGAACAATGACGCCAATAACTCCAAGTGGTTCCTTAAAAGTAATATCGATTCCATTTGGTACTGGAATCTGCTTACCGAATAAGCGCTCAGGAGCTGCTGAGTAGTAATTTAAAACGTTGGCAACGTTATCGGCCTCCCACAAAGCATTACCGCGTGTGTGACCTGAGTTCTCGATCTCAAGGGCCGCAAGTTCTTCACGGTGAGCACTGACAACGGATGCAAAAGAGCGCAGCATCTTTGCGCGATCTCCTGGTGCCACATGGCGCCATGTATCAAATGCCTTATGAGCGCGCTCAATGGCAGCATCTGTTGCCGCCTCATCTGCGAGCTCAATAGCTGTGACAACCTTTTCGGTTGCAGGGTTGATTACCTCATATACCGAAGACATTGTTTAAAACCTTTCGAAGTTTCTAAAGAGCTCCCAGTCGGTGACTGCTTTGCCATATGCATCGAGTTCGACCTGTGCCATGTTGGTGTAATGGGCCTGCACTTCTGCGCCAAATACTGATTTCACCCATGCACTCTCAGACCACAACTTCTGTGCTTCAAGCATGGTCGATGGTACTCGCTCTGAATCAGAGGCATATGCGTTGCCCACAAAGGCATCTTCTAACTTCAATTTGCGATTGATGCCATCAAGTCCTGCTGCAATGATTCCGGCAACTGCCAAATATGGATTGACATCTCCTCCTGGAACACGATTCTCAAGTCGCAGTGACCCACCGTGACCAACAAGGCGCAGAGCGCAGGTGCGATTATCGCGACCCCATGCAATTGCAGTAGGTGCAAAGGATCCTGGCACATATCTCTTATAAGAGTTGATATTTGGTGCAAAGAGCAGTGATATCTCTTTCAGGTGAGCAATCTGTCCTGCAATAAATGATCTGCCTACATCAGATAATCCATGCTCTTTATCTTTATCATCGGCCATCACCATGCTGCCATCGAGGCCACGGAAAGAACAATGGATATGGGATGAGTTTCCCTCCTTCTGATTTGGCTTAGCCATAAAGGTGAGCGCATATCCCTCTTGCGCTGCAATCTCTTTCGCACCGTTCTTATAAATCACATGGTTATCGCAATTAGAGAGCGCATCGCTATATTTAAAGGCAATCTCATGCTGACCAAAATTACATTCACCCTTGACTGACTCAACTGTCATTCCAGCACCTGCCATACCAAGTCGTATGGTGCGCAGCAGCGGCTCAATACGTGAGCCGCCCATGATGGAGTAATCAACGTTATAGAGATTAACCGGAGTCAGATCGCGGTATGCCTTATTCCAGGCCTCTTCATAAGTATCGTGAAAGACAACAAATTCAAGTTCCGTTCCCACCATGGCGACCATGCCTGCATCGGCGAGAGCTGTAACCTGCTTGCGCAAGATCTGGCGAGGAGATGCCACCACATCGGTGCCATCGAGCCACTGCACATCAGCTAATAACATGACAGCACCTGGCTGCCAAGGAATCCTGCGCAGGGTAGAGAGGTCAGGGATCATGGCGAGGTCGGCATAGCCGCGCTCCCATGATGACATCTCATACCCTGCGACAGTATTCATATCTATATCTGCAGCAAGAAGGTAGTTACACCCTTCTGTGCCGTGCTTGAGAACTTCTTCTAGGAAGAAGGTCCCATGCACGCGCTTACCCACAAGACGACCTTGCATATCAGTCATTGCAATGACCACCGTATCTATCGCTCCTGTTGCTATCTCACTGCGGAGCTCCTCTAGCGTCATTGCAGCCACGGATATCACATCACTTTCTTATAGGTAGGTACGGGAAATTACTTAGATTGTGCGCTTAGGTCCTGTGAACCACTTCTTAGCAGAGAGCTGCCACCAGATCCACAAGATAATCAGCGCGCCACCAGTAACGATGGGTGCGTAGTTCACAGATGTCCAGGTGAAGTCCTTATTACCTGGAGTACCCGTTGGTGTAAATGGCAGGATGAAGTAGATAGTCACAAAGACAATCTCCCCCACAGCAAGTGTGCACATCCACTTGTACTTACTACCGAGAGTCCATGCACCTGGCTTAAATGAATCTCCCGCCTTTAAGCGAAGGTAGATAGGAATCAAGAATGCAAGGTAGAGAGAGATCACACAGACAGAGACCACTGCATAGAAGGCAGTTGGTACTCCTGTTGGTGATTTCCACAGCGCAGGAAGTGTCAAAACTGCTCCAGCTACTGCTGAAGCAATCACGGCGTTCAATGGAACTCCGTGAGCATTGACCTTCTTCCACAAGTTTCCTCCGGGCACAGCACCGTCACGGCTAAATGCATACATCATGCGTGAGCATGAAGTAAGGCAGGCAGTAACGCAGAAGATCTGTCCCACAGTTGTAATCAGCATGATGAGCTTGAACTTCATGCCAGTGCCAAGAGCGCTAGCAAGAAGGGCAATAATCGATCCGCCACCATAAGGGTTGACCTCTGGGTCAAATGAATTGATGAAGTCAGTATTTGTTGCCACATAGAGGAATGACATCAAAAGAATATATCCACCAATTGCTGAGTAGAAGATGGACTTCCAAATTCCCTTAGCAGCGGAGATATGAGCATCGTGAGTCTCCTCAGACAGGTGAGCTGATGCGTCAAATCCTGTGATGGTGTACTGAGTCAACAAGAAGCCCAGAGGAAGAACGAGATACCAATAGGTGTTCTCACTAAAGCCAGAGTTATTGTTTTGAGTAGTAAACATCCAGTTCAAGCTCTGGTGCTTATCGGTAGTAAAGAGCAAGATACCGATAATCAAGGCAGCGCCAAAGACGTGCCACCACACTGAAATATTATTAAAGGCTGCAAGTAACTTTGAGCTGTAGATATTAATCACAGTGGCAAAGAGAAGAACGATCAAGAAGAGCACAAACTGCTGCTTGATGAAGTCACCACCCATAAAGCTGGTTGCATAGCTTGGTGAGTAGAGACCAATCAAGCTATTGATAAAGCCGGTTACACCGTAACCCACAGATGCGGTCACAGAGACAAGGCCGATGAGGTTGAGCCAGCCGGTAAAGAATCCAGCCTTTGCTCCACCGAGCTTGGCAGCCCACCAGTAAATACCGCCCGATGTTGGATATGCAGATGCAAGCTCTGACATACAAAAACCAATGATCAGAATAAATGCTGAGATGAGGGGCCAGCCGATAGAGATAGCAACTGGTCCACCGTTATTCCACGCTTGGGCAAATGTGGTAAAACATCCAGCCAAGATAGAAATAATTGAGAATGAGATTGCAAAGTTTGAGAATGAGCTCCAGCTTCGCGTGAGTTCTTGTTTATATCCAAGATCGGCTAAGCGGCGTTCGTCGTCATTGAGAATGCTCATACAGTAATAACCCTTCCAGTTAGCGGGGCGGGGATGGCCTCGTGCCTTGATGTACCCACCATTTCTACTCTCAGCTTCACCAGAAAGGAAGGCTATTTGCATGATTAGATTGGACTATGTGTCGCCTCTTAGGGTTTAGCTCAAAGAATTCATCAACTCTGCCAAAACTCTTGGGCCAAGACCTTGACAATTTCATAGCTCTGTCTCAAATACATTGCGATGGTTGGGGCTATTCCCACGTTAAGCACTCATCTCATCACGCAGAGAAATTTCGGGAACCAATCCCAGCAATAGATTCCGCCCACCTGACAGAACAGATCAGCGCACCCACAGATGGCGCACTCCTTCACTTCCGCTGGGCCTCTAAGGGACTCGATGTAAAGGAATCAAATACCCATCCCTTCACCCACGAAGGAATTTCATTTATCCACAATGGGTCTTTTAGACCCTTTGATGTTTTAAAGCCATACATCTCAGAGGAATACCTTGCACGCGCAGAAGGTGATACCGACTCTGAGCTCTACTTCTTCTACCTGCTCACAGAAATCAAGAAGCATGGATTTCTACCAGGGATAAAGAACGCCCTTACCTTTATCAAGAACAATATCGACCATAGCAGCGCCAATATGATGATCATGAATAAAGATTTCTTCGTCACCGCATGCCGCTATAACCAAGACCGAATTCCTGATCTCTTCAAGAAAGATACCGACTACTACGAGCTACGTTACACAGAGGTAGATGGCGCAGTACTTGTTGCCTCAAGTGGGTGGAACCAAGAAGGCTGGACCATTCTCAAAAATGATTCGCTCTTAATCGTAGATCGCATCAATCAATCGATTTCGACGATGGAGATTTAAGAAGTTCCTTTACTTCTCGTAGTGATATCGAGCCGAGAGAATTATCAACTTCTCTCCCTCAATTCGATACACCAAACGGTTTACTCGATCTATGCGACGAGAATAGGTGTCAGAATCTTGATACCGCAGCTGTTCTGGTGAGCCAATCCCGGAATATGGAGTCTTAAGGCAATCAGCAATTAAGGCATAAATTTTCTTGAGAGCTCTCTTGTTGCCGCTCTCTTCCCAAAAGAAAATATCTCTCGCAGCTTCGGGAGACAATTCGACTTCTGTAGGAGGACGCTTTTTACTCAAACGTGCTTTTTGCCCTTACTCTTTTTCTTCATCGCATCCCTAAGCGCCTGAGGCAAGGATTCTGCATCAGCGGGAAATTCAATCTTGATCGTTTCACCACGATCTACCTGAGCTATTGATTCTAAGAGGTGCTCGCGATTAGCCGGTGAAGAGAATAGGTAGGCAGTCTCGAGAATGGATTCATACTCTGATTCTGACATCAGCACAGCGTTGCCATTCTTAGAAGTAATAGTCACTGGCTTCTCATTGGCATTGACCTCTTCAATGAGTGGAAAAAGCCGAGCACGCGCTTCGGATGCGGTAATTGCCATTTCAGAGCCCTCTCTAGACTGGTACGAGAAATGGTACCACTAGATTCAGGCCGCCGGGAAACTATTTAATCTGAGCAAAGGCTGCATCAAAGAGCTGAGCAAAGCGCAGAGATTCACTCAGCGGCATCACCCAATCATTTCCGCCTTGCGCTCTGCGCGCAAAGTTATCGGCCATGATTTGATATGGATCAACCGGACCAAACTCTTCAACGGTCACCTTGCCATCAACAGTCACTTCAAGCTTGCTATCAGCATGGCGTAAGTTAAAGACGTTATCGCCCAGCATCTTGGCACTTCCCTTTTCGCCATCGACAATCAACCAACTTGTCTCAGGGATATTGCAGGATGCGACCGTCTCACAGAGGGTATTACCCAAGGTGTAATTCACACGCGTGGTCTCATCAACACCCCCTGGGTGGCGCACAGATTGCACCGCTAAATCTGAAATAGCAGGAAAGTCCAATAACCACAGTGGTGCCACAGTTGAATATGGCCCCAAGTCATACAAGATTCCCCCACCAATAGTTGGATCAAGGCGAATATTGCCGCCATCGAGACCATCATATGTAAAGCACGAGCGAATTCTCTTAATCGCACCTAACTGTCCTGATTGCACAACCTCGTGAATACGTTGTGTGCGTGGATGCCATCTATTCCATGATGCCTCGACAAATAAAACCCCCGCAGCCTCAGCGACCGCGATCGCTTCTTGCACTTCTGCCGCATTCATTCCCAACGGCTTCTCGCACAAGACATGCTTGCCAGCCTTCATCGCCTTGATTGCAACAGGTAAGTGAAAAGCATTAGGTAGTGAGATATAGACACCATCTACCAAAGGGTCTGCAAATAACTGGTCGTAATCTGTATAAATCTTGCCCGTTGGTGAGATCGTCATTGCTCTATCTGCATCCCGCGATGCAACAGCATAAATCTTGCCCACATTAGAACGAGAGATAGCTGGATAGAGCGCCTTCTTGGCAATCATTCCAGCTCCGACAAAGCCCCATTTAAATGTAGTCATGGGTGGAGTCTAATTACCTGGCCTGATAAGCGCCATGACCTAATCAAATCTGTATAGCGCCTATATGTGATTTTACAAAACTGCGATCACAGCTCCAGAGTTGTGCTTTCAACTTATATGCGGTGGCGCTAATGAGGGCATCTGGCAAACTCAGATTCTTCTCCGCCCGAAGACCAGCTGCAAGCACTGCGATTTCTTCATCAGTAGAAATAACTCGACCCATTGATTTCTTTATCAGTTGATGGTGTCGGCGCCCTGTCTCTTGATTAACTCGGAACGCTGCGATGAGAGCCTCGCTGAGTGTGATTGCTGAAATGAGGTATTCATTTCTCACCGAGGTCGCCTTCACAGCAGACTCATGGTGAGGGTCATCGCTTTTATATAAAGCTATCAACACAGATGTATCCAGAACTACCGCGGCCACATAGCCTCACGTTCTTTTGCAAGATCAAAATCATCATAGACACCCTCTCCTGCTCCGATCAGCAGCGCCAAAGGATGATCCGCGTTCTTCTCTGCCGTAATAGCAATTTCTCCATCTTTGATTTCAAATTTCACCGTATCCCCTGCCTCTAGTCCCACAGCCCGCAAGATATCTACAGGCACTGTCACTTGATGTTGAGTGCTTATACGACTTGTGGATGTTCTTCCACGTCGATTGACCTTCACATCTTTAGCCTTTACCTTACGATTCATAAGTAAAGGTTATCACTCATTGGGGGATTCCGCCTTGATTTTCAGGCTAGATGGGTATGACTTATAACTTATGAGAGAAAACCCCAAACATCGAGAGGCTCGTGCTGAGCAACTCGTGGAAAGCCACTTTGAGCTTATGCAATCTCTGATTGCGCTCCGCAAGAAAAAAGGCCTTTCCCAAGAGATCGTGGGAGAGCGCATGGGTATCAGTCAACCCGGTGTTGCTGCCTTTGAAGCAATGGATTCAAACCCCACCTTAAGTTCCGTGCGCAGATATGCACACGCCATCGGCGCACGAATTACCCATCACGTCATTGATGACTCTGGATATACAGTGAAAAGAAAGTCGAAAGCCCGCGTTCGCTAGCTACGTCCCAATTCAAGCGCAATCGCTTTCGACATGATTGGCAGAGCCTTCTCAAATGAAATCCCATAGACCTTTTCAAAGGCATCAGGGAACTTCATCCCTGAACCACACTGCTTCCACACTTCCATCGTTGAGGCAGGGCCTTTTATCGCTGTTAATACTTCAACGAGCATTCCACCTAAGTCATATTGGCGCCAACGATCATATTTACTAAACCAGCTTGATGGTTGGCTCGTAACGAAGAACTCCTGAATCCACTCGGAGGTAATCTTCGAATCCCTGAAGAGATCTTGCGAAACATCCCTGCGATTTTTCGTATAGAGCGCAAAAGATTCATAGTAGATCGCAGCATTTTGTGAGAACTCAGCTTGTCCCTCTAAATACCAAGTTGGAGGCCAATTGCCTGTAGTGGGCCATGGTTGAGGCCCACGCATCTGATTCTGCTGGATAGCATGTGTGTATTCATGAGCTTCCAGAGTTCCCGTGGTGTGGTTATCGTCTACAACTTCAGTTGTTAAGACCAACAACCCCATTGCCTTCTCATCGGTGAACATTCCACCGCCCCAACAAGTCTCCTTGGTAGCGCACGCCATATCGGTAATCCATTGATATGTTGAAGAAGGTTGAATCGCCCTCATCTGCTCTTGTGCCCACATGCGATCTGCATAACCAAAGCTGAGCACTGTGAAATCAGGAGAGCTTTGATAATTGCCATACATTCTCTTCACTAAATCAAATGCCACAGCAGGTGTTGGATACGTCAGCTTTGTATTGGGTCCTGTCACAGCTCTAAAAGCTGGCGACTGAGAAGTAGAAGCCTTAATTGCAGTACTTGACTTACTCCAAGCAGCATATGAAATACCTTGGTAGTTCTCAATCAAATCATCAAAACTTGTTGGACCTTTTGGATACACAACAGCAGGTGCAACAGATGCTTTAGGTGTTGGACTTGCAGAAGGAGTAGCAGATGCACTTGCACTGGGTGCTAGCTTTGCAACAGGAACAAGTACTTCCTTATCCCAGACCAACTTCTTGCCACTCTTAATGCAGGTGTAACTCTTTCCACCACTGACACTCTTAGATCCCACCTTGCTACAAGCACTACCCGCCTTCGCTGCGGCATAGGAAGTAGAGGCAACAAGCACCATAGGAATCAATAGAGCGACTAAGCGCAGGTGCTTTCTCATGCCTAGAGGTTAAAACCTCAGACCGACAATGTCACCACCTCAGGGAGCAAATGTCATGAGGTATGCGCTTACAAAGCAGAAGCGGACTCCGAAGAGTCCGCTTTTTGTCCCCACCTCCAGTGTCAATTCGTCTTGTATTTCAGGTATGCCAACCTAACGAATACGCACATAGAAAATATAACAGTCGAATAATGCGCTTCTACTACAGAAAGTGATTAATCCCCACTGCCCCACAACTATCTGTAACTACTCTGAAAATATCTGCCAATAGATAGCCAATTCAATGGTTATCTATTTCAAGAGATATTACTTTGCTACCAGTTTCGGATCCCGTCGACCGAAATCGATAATTCAGACCAAGCTGCCGGCCTTAGTCAACCGGCCTTTGAATTGAGGCAGCGTTACTCAATTAGCAAGGTCTTTGAAGCTGAATCATCTGAAGTGGCTGAGAGAGTTTCACTCTTAGCCACCAGACGTGGTGCCCGCACAAACCCCACAATGTCACTCCCAGTGGCTACCCTTACCTCTATGGGATGGATAGCAAACCTCAAAGCAAAGCGCGCAGATAAAGCTGCGACCAATGAATACAACCGCCTGCATGAGATCTGGCAAGAAGATGTTGATTCACTCAAGAAACTGATCACCGTCTTCACAGCAGCATCCAAAGGTGAAGATTCAGTACCCAACACACTGATGCAAGGCAAGGATGAACGCACACTCTGGTCTGCCACAGGCATCTTCCACGAAACAGGTCGCACACCTTCCTCCTATGTCGGAGGCTCATCTGGTGTCAGCATCCCCGTAGGGGGAGGTATTCGCTTTCGCGTTGGCGCAATGAAAGGCCAAGTAGTTCCCGGCATCGAGCTGCAAGTAGATAAAGATCAAGGAGTAGTCATGCTCACTACTGAGCGCCTTATCTTCACGGGCCCTATCAAGACTCAAGAGTGGAACTTCGACAAACTATTACAACTATCCACAAACGAGGATGAATCCGATTACTTCATCAGCGTCTCAAACCGCCAGAAGACATCAGGTGTGCGCTTTGCACCTGCAACTGGGCGAGAATTCAATCGCTTTCTAGGATCTGCAACATCAGCTCATGAACATGGCTACGAAGAAGTCCTTGCCGAACTTAAGAAGATGGAGAAGGAAGTGCTGGTACTAGAGCCAAAGCTCACTCCACCGTCAGCGCAATCTTCACTCCAATAAGAGGCTGAGGGGAATCGGTATCAAAACCGATTCGAACTGGAACCTGCATATCTTTCTTGCCACTCTTTCCAATCATCTGCGTCACAGCAGCTGAATCAAACTTAGGGATATATCCCACCTGCACGCCCTCCACAACAACCTTCACAGCAGTTGGATCAAACTCATTTGTTGGCTCTGGCTCAAGAGTTGCGATTCCATATATCTCACCCACGCTAAATGCATTATGAGATCTGACCAAAGACATCAAGTGATCTCTCTGAAAGCTCTCCCCCACAACGTCATAGTTGTAATCGACTCCATCGGGTGCTGATTCACTGGATGAAGAACCAACAACTACCTCAGGTCCATGAAGTGAGTCAGCTGCCTGGCGGATGAAGTCGGGGCGCTTGGTTGATAAAGACTTCGATTTAGGAGAACTGCGGATGACCCAAAGCAAGAAGATAGCGAGAGGTAGCAGGATGAGGAGGTAGGAGTTCATGGGTTCAATGTAGGGCGTGGGTGTGACAGGGGGAAGTGTCCGTTAACTCTTAATCCGCAAGAGGTGGCTGAAGGACTCTTTGCAATGTGCTGAAAAGTTCAACTTTTGAACGTAAAAGTGCATGCAATAGTCCTATTAGACATCACTGAAAAAGATTAAGTAGTAACGGGGTAGTAACGCATTTGAATGGGAATAAAGCGCTCGCCGTTTAAGTTCTACGTCTCAAGTGTTGTGAAAAGTCGAATGGTTCGATCTCGGGGGAAGCGCAATACTCTTAGCGAAAGGTAAGAGAAAGTGAATAACTCCCCCGCATCAGGCAAAAAAGTATCTAATAAGCCTAAGAGAGCCAATGGCCGAGGAAGTATCTACCAGGTACCAAAATCAAACGGCAGGAAAGTTTGGAAAGCTGCCATAAAAGATATCAACGGCAAGCTGAGAACGAAGACCTTTTCTAAACAGTCAGAGGCAGAAGACTGGGTTGCAGACCAAAGACGAGCTCGCGACCTTGGTGAAAATACCTACGCTACCAATCCAAAGATGACTGTGGAGGAATTTTTGGTCGGCTGGGCAAATACCCAATATGGGCCAGACCAAGAGAGCACCCAGCGTTCCTACCTCAGTGTCATCAGGAACCATATTGCACCTGCAATTGGCAAGATAAAAGCCGCAGAGTTAAGTACAAAAACAGTAGAAAGCCTTTTTCGTGACATGCATGCCAAGGGATTTGGTGCAGGGACCATAAGAATTACCAGAGCTTGCCTCTCTGCGGCATATAACGATGCGGTTCGTCTGGGTGATTTAGTACGAAATCCAGTCCGAAATACAAAGATGCCTAATGTCACGGCAAAAGTCACGAAACCACTTCCCCGTAATGATTGGGAAAAGGTCTACTTAGAGGCAATGAAAAATCCACGAATGCATGCACGCATCGAAATTGCTGGAATGTGGGGCCTTCGCCCAGGAGAAGCTCTTGGACTGAAGTGGTCCGACCTAAATGCGGATAAATGCACACTGCTCATCGAACGTCAGGTTCAGAGAGCTAAAGGTAAGGGACTCATAATTAAGGCAGTAAAGCAAAAGACAGTAAGAACTTTACGGATAAGCCAAGAGACGGTTCGTATTCTCTTAGTGCATAAGCGCCATCAGGCATTGAATAGAGCAAAGTGGGTTGAAGATAACGATCTGATCTTCCCTAATACGGTTGGAAAGCTAGGAGACGAGAAGAGTGACCGATTGGCCTTTAAGAATCTCCTTACTGCAGCAGGAGTCCCTGCTTGTCAGTTATATCAACTTCGCAAAACAGCATTCACCGCGATGGCTGGGCAGACTGACTTGAAAACCTTGATGGAATTCTCTGGACACACCCAAGTTTCCACAGTGATAGGTAATTATGTATTTGCGACTTCTGAATCGATGACAATCGCTGTCAATAATCTAGACAAACTTCGTCCTACAGCTGGGGACTAAATCGTAGGGAACCGTTTTTCATTTATCTTGATCTTATCTCTCACAACACCTGCGATATCTACATCCAATTTGTCAGCTAGTCGCAATAAATAGATAGTTACATCGGCTATCTCAAGCTCTATGTCACGCAATTTCTCTTTACTCAACGACACGAGAGATGACTCCTCGGGCTTCAACCATTGGAATTCGGCAACCAACTCTCCGGCTTCGCCCACCAATGCCATTGCTAAGTTTTTAGGAGTGTGGAATTGATCCCAATTGCGGGCATCCGCGAATGCTGAAATCTCGCCCATTAGCTCTTGAATCTCTGACACTATTCCATCCCCTGCTCTAGTTTTAGTCGAAAATACTCTGCTACATCCTTATCTGTGCAGTAAATGTAGCAACCTTTCATTCCCCGAGTCATCAAAGTTCTGTAGGTGTTCCGAATTATCCGGTCTGCTTTCTCTTTGGCAACTTCAGGATTTTCCTTAGCCTCTTTCTTATACCCATGGAGAGAGACATCGGTAGCAGCGCGTCCCTCCGGATTGCATACAAGTGCTCCCTCATGAATTTCAAAGTCTGGCCCGATGATTACTCCAACATAATCTAGTTCTAAGCCCTGTGATGTGTGTATGCATCCAATATCTTCTACTGAGTCAGGATCAATAATCCAGGCGCTTCCACGAGATTCCAGATTCCATTTTGCCTTAAAATCAAACTCTGGGAATGAAATATCAAACTTCGCAGGATCATTCTTGCTCACCCAGTTCCAGCAATATCCAGCCAACATTCTTGACTTATTTGCAGGGACGTTCTTTTCTCGGATTCTCTCGTACATCTCGGAAGGGTTATCATAAACCTTAAACTCGTATTCTTCTTTAGGGAAGTAATTAACGTCTGTTGAAGCTATGCCCAGAGTTTGATCTAACCACTCTATGTAACCATCTGAGCCATTACAGCGAAACTGCGATTCTAGAAGAAGGTGCGTTACTTCTGCATCCATGGATTCGGCAAATTTTTCTATTTCCGTAACTTCTCCTATGTCTTTCCAGGTAACTTTTTGGGACTCATCCAGGAAGAAGACGGAAGTTCGAGAAGCATGGATAATTTCCCTAATCTGGTTATCTCCACCTTTGGAATATTGCGTTCTCAGTTTCAATCGATGGGCTTCATCTACTATCAAGATATCGAACTCGCCAGATTCCAAACCTGTATAGCTTCCCGATCCACTAAATAATTCCTTAATCTGGCCACCTTTGAAGGAGTCCTTGAGCTTTACTTCAAATACCGCACGGGGGGCAGCATTCGGAGTTACATATCTGGCATTCATTCTTTGACCCATCAAGCGAGAAAGAACATTTATAGCAACAACAGACTTTCCAGTCCCTGGCCCGCCATTCACGATAACGACTTGCTTCTTATCCTCGAGCCCCTTAAAGGCTCGGTGAACTATGGTTTCTAGGACGGTCTTCTGGTTATCAATAAGAACGAAGGCTTCTTTTCCTTGCAACATTTTTGAAATGGCATCAGCAAGCTGGAGTGAAGGACGTGTTGGAGATGCGTCCACTCTTCGCAGGAGATCAAGCCCGTCGCCTTCACTGATGTTGCTTGTTATGAGATCTACTACCTGATCTTTTTCTCCATGAATAAACACTGGTGTGTTTCTAAGTGCTTCTTCGTAACGGGAATCATTGATCACAATGTTTTCCAAGGCGTTATGAAGGTAGGCACATGAGCTAATTTCGACCGGCGTCTCGTATACGTATTGGTTATACATTTCCAAGAGGCTCGCATAGCTGCGTGCCTGGTAAGAGGGGTGCAGTACCTCTCGATCTTTTTTCCCAACAAACGTCTTGACGTGCTCGGGTAAGTAGGAGAATTCGATATCTGTCCACTGCTTTAACTCAATTATCACGACCGATTCCACACCTTGGCTGTTTTTTCCTGAAACTATGAAATCGACCCGATTCTTGTGTTTATTAATCTGATACTCAATTGCCACCCCAACATCATTTGGAATTTTGGGGCTATTCATCACGTGAACCATGGCATTTCCCAAGGAATTGCGCCAAGAGTTAAGTTCATTAGGACTTACACCAATATGAAGATTTTCCTTTACAGCATCACGTACTTTGTCCTCAATGACGTGAGCATCCAAAAGGAATTGTTCCTTGGTTGCTAAATATGCAAGCATGCTGGGATTTCCACTATTAGCTCACTAGTCACTCTCAAATTATGACTTGTGTGAGGGGGATTTGCAGACAACTTAGTCAACTCTTACTCCAAGTAAAAGCTGATATCGGGCAACATTCAACGTTAATTGCTCCTTTTTGACCATTAGAGCCGGATTTTCTATAACTTCGATGATTGGGTTTGAGAAAACATCAGATACCAGATAAACCTTGTACTGATTGCTCTCTATATTTTTCTCAGCCTGAATCCATTCGTTGATTGTCAATTCTACATCACTAATTTTTTGGCCTTCTGAGGCTTTAACTTCGATATATATTTCTTGCCCATCCTTTTTGAATGAAGATATATCCCAGCCAGGAGTTCTATTGCCCGCATCATCTCGGTGCCAATTCACTCTGTCTGCTAGGTCTTGCCTGTTCTCTTTAACTAACTTGTTCTTCTCAAATTCAAAAACTATTTCTTCTCCAAGCTTGCCAACCTTGTCAGATTTCTTGGAGTAGCGCCTGGATCCGGTATTGCTGCTACTACTGGAGTCGGATTTTCTCTTTTTAAATACTCTGGGTTCAAATACGGCAAGCTGGACTTCCGACTTAATTTCCTGCTCATCAATCGACTCATATACAAAGGAATCCACATCTGCTAATAAAAGGCTTTCGCTCATGCGGTCATAGAGATTCACATACTCTAGATAGTCCCGTCTTAACTCTTCCTCGGATGGAAGATTACTGATGTCATAGCTCAAACTGTAGATTGAGCATTTCTCGTAGGCTCTAAGGTGATAATCACCTGTCTCGTCCAGTAATACGGGTTCGATATTAGTACGGTCTTTGGTTTCAATTAGTGATTTCGATACCAGATGCTCACTATTGATCTTCATATTCACGACTGCAGTAGCCAGAGCATCAAAGAATTTTTTGCCTCTTCCATACTGTTTCTCAAATTGATAAGCACCAAATCCAATAGCCAGAATAAGTCTCTTTAAGTCGGCACTTACTAGATACACCAGGTAATAGCCCTTAGTCGCACTATCGGTAACCTCTAGATTTAGGGTCGCAAACCAGGGGGTGCGGAGAATGTTTCCCTGTCCATCTGAACCAACAAACTTGTACTTAGGACTATTTAAAGTCCATGACTCAAGTACCTCAGGGATCTCGTCGACCACCAACTTGTGCATTGGGTGTTCCCTGTTCGTCGTTTTCCCGGAACGGTAAGACTCCCAAGATCGGGCCACCTCATAAATAGAAGTCGAAAGCATGTTCCTATCTTGCTACCTCCCGATGACAAATGACAGCAAAATCACTTCCAGTCTCTAAATATGACCACCACGGGTTTCTCTAAACCCTCTTGCGTGACTCGATTGACTTTGTAATCTCTTCTATTTTCGCCCAAATGCTAGGGAGATCTATCTCTGACGCATCAACCGTTTCGGTCCAACCGGCCTGTGGCATTTGCTCAGCTGAAAGATAAGGGGCTAAACCTCGCTCTTCCTTAAGCCAACGTAATGTCTCTTGCTCTACTTCCCAGGTATCATCTGCGCTCAAGTATGTCTTTTTCTTATAAAGCTTCCAACCTTGCTTAATATGATCGATCATTCTGTCTTCTTTTGCATGCTCGCCACCGATACCAACTTTATGAGCTGAATACTCCTCATGGGTTATCAGGTAAATATAAGCAGGCAATGTGAAATCCATTCCTTTCGTAGAGCAATATTTACATCCGCCGCCTCTCGTTTTAATCATGTGATGTCTTGGATAAACTATGCGGCCGCACTTCAAACATTCTGATTTCCACTTTTTCTCTGTATGTTCAAAAGGTTCTAGAGGTTTTAAGTTATTTTCCAAGAACAGAGTGATGGCATCTTGTGGATCAACTTTCCTACCAGCACAGTAAACGCATCCACTTTGACTTTGCCCAATTGCTGAATATGCGGGGGTCACAACTTTAAAGCAAGTTAAACACTGACACTTCCATGGCTTATCTGCTTTTTCATATGGCTCCAAAGGCTCAAGTCCAGCGAACAACATTACTTTTCTAGCTTCAGTAGGATCTACTTTTTTGCCTGCACAATAAACGCATCCACTCCCGCCCCGCTTTACAGTTGAATAAAAAGCACCGGTTTCCAGGCCGCATGAATTGCATTTGCATCTCCAAGGATTCTTTGCGCCTGGATATGGTTCAAGTGGTTCTAACCCTCCCTTACGCATAACCGAGATAGCTTCCTCTGCATCAACATAAACTTTCGCACAGTACTTGCATCCTCCTGAGCCTCTTTGGATTGTTGCATGGCGCGGGGTTACGATTCTCTTGCAACGCAAACAACGGCATTTCCAGGGCTTATCTGTCTTTTGGTATGGCTCTTGAGGCTCCAAGAAGTTTGCTCTCATTAATTGAGCGGCCTCTTCAGGGTCTACATATAAGCCGGAGCAAAACTTACAGCCCCCATCACCTTGCTTTATATCTGAGTACTTTGGAGACACATTCTCTCCACATTTTAAGCACTTACATTTCCACTTAACCGCACTTCCTTTGTATGGTTCAAGAGGCATTAGTTGAGCACTGACCATTATCTGAAAAGCAACTTCTGGATTTACTATTTTTCCTGCGCAAACTCCACAGCCAGTTCCTGAACGTACCGATTGAAATGTGGGGGAAATAATGCTGGAACATTTTAAACACCTAGATTTCCAGGGTTTTCCAGAACTTGGATACTCAACCAAAGGTTCTAAACCTCTACTGATAAAGAATGCCCTCGCTGAATCAGCGTCGCCCAACTGCTTCTTTCGATTCTCAGCATAGCCGCACTTCTTGCAACCACCCTGGCCAAGATTGACATCTGTATACCGAGGATTAACTGAGCTATTGCATTTCACGCAAACACTTTTCCATGGCTTATTGGCGCCAGGAAATTCCACCAAAGGTTGTAGATTTTTTTCGTGCCAAACCCTTAATGCAGTAACTGGATCTACTTTCTTCCCGGAACAGAAGGCACAAGGCTTCGTACCGTTATTCTTCACATTTCCTAAAGTAGGTGTTATTTCCCTGTGACAAAGGAGGCACTTACACTTCCAGGGTTTGTTTGATCCAGGATATGGCTCGAGTGGTATCGCGCCAGCTTCTTCCATAGTCGCCACTGCTTCCGCATGGTTGCCACGCCGAGAGATAGCACCCTTTGCAAGGCCACACGGTCTACAGCCGCCCCCATTATTTCTAACGGCTCCCAGGGAAGGCTGGACGATTTCCCCACAAGAATTGCATCGACATTTCCACTTTCCTTTATTTCCCGGGTAGGGCTCAAGTGGCTCAAGGTTTGCGGCGCGCATAATGGCAGCCGCCTCCTCAAAATCCAGCTTCCTTGTCATGCACCTATATTGCCTCCTCCAGCTGACAAATGACACCCTGCAGTGGACCCCCGAGGTTAAATGTTCATCAATTAAGTGACCATCCAGGTGTTACATTCAGGTATTAGTTAAGTCTTAAGACAGTAGCCAAAGCGCGGTTACTAGATACCAATTATTGGCCTCTAGAAGGCCCGTAGAGCGGTTATAGAAGTCGCGGTAATAGAAATTATCTACCAGCATAGAATTAATAAGAAGATATTTCCCTAGATTAACTAAATGTGAAGTGCTGTGCATTTCTATATTTGATTTGTCTAATCTAATTTTGAAAAAATATTTCCCTAGGGAAATATCTTCTTATCCCAACTGCTCCCTGTCATATGCTTATGTGCAATATATAGTATAAATAATTACCATCAACATGATGCTTCTTATCATGATAAGAGTGAATATTTCCTGTAATCGCAAGGAACTTGTTCGTTCTTATTATCATGATAATAGTCTTACTAGATACTTGGAAACGTGGTCTTTGGCGTAGAAATTTACACGTGAGTTAGGCAGTAGCCCTAGAGGGAGTTTTTCCTCATTCTGCCAAGTAGCAAAGGGATTAATCCAATTGCGAGAACTATTGCGCCAAACAAAATGCTGAAACCCACATCCTGGGTGTACTCAGACTTAGCCGAAACATAGGCGTTTTTAAATAGTGCAACAGCTAATCCAACAGCCAAGGCACATGAAGTTGAAAGTATCGGTTTGATCGGCATTGGTCGATACTTCTTGTAGGCAATAAGCAGGGAAAGCATAATTACATTCTGCATTATTAACGATACAAAGCTTCCAGACACCTGCTCAGATTGAGTCGGGCCGCACGCTTCATACGTTCCGTCCAGAAAAGTCCGCATGGTAAATTTCGCACCGCACCCTGTTTGTAATGTGTCATCAGGGGCAAATAGTGCTAAGAGTTGAACAAAACCGGTTAGATTAACAATTGCCCACCAGATGTAGAAAACTTTTCCCTTTAATGACCGCGCTTTGAACCATTCCCAATAGCCTGACAGTTTTGGCGCTCGTATCGCTGCTGGGGCGGCTGAAGTTGAAGCCGTTTGGGAAATTTGCTTTCCACATGATTGACAAAATGCCACACTGCTAGCCAGGTGCGTTCCACAGAAAGGACAAAATATTGCTGCTTGGTTCATGGCGCCAATTTAGCAAAAAGTAGCGACCGGGTAGTAACACGGATAGTCATTTGGATACAAAATTCGATAATTGAGCGTTTACTAGGCTTATTACATGCGGTAGTGTGCGTGAATAGTAGTGCGTAAGACCTTACTTCCGTTAACTCTTAATTTGCGAGCGCTTGGTGTTCCACAGTTCTAACAAACTCTTTTCGTCCATGTTGCTCTCCCCAATTTAGGGCTATTTCCTCAAATACCCGACACAAGGGTAAGTCAGTTTGTTGAACTTCTCACGGCCAATCAAAAAACACTGCCTTACGATTGCCCTATGCCCCGCATAGCCAAGGTAAAAAATGGGTTTACCCCCAAAACCTGCGTGCGCTGTGGCCTGCAATTTGAATGGCGCAAAAAGTGGGCCAAGAACTGGTCTGAGGTCAAGTACTGCAGCAATCGATGCCGAGACAGCAAATGAAGCGCATCCTCTATATCCCCTTTGATCACCTGCACCGCAACTTTGGCGCACTTAAAGATGCTGACCCTAGCCACGATGTGATTGCCTTTGTTGAAAGTGCCCGCATGACCACGGGGCGCAGTTGGCACAAAGAAAGATTGTTCTTTTTGATCTCAAGTGCCAGACACTTTGCGCAATCTCTTACCGATGAAGGCTTTACCGTTGAATATGTAAAGGCTGCCACAACAATTGATGGGCTAGCTGTAATAGCAAAAAAGCACAAAGCCGTGCCGATTATGTGCGCAGAGCCATCTTCTTTTAGACAGTACGGAGCGCTAGAAAAGTATGGCGTTGAGTTTGTCGCTAATGATTTCTTCTTAACCCCGCGTTCGCTATTTCAGCAATGGGCATCAGAACAAAAGTCATACCTGATGGAAAACTTTTATCGTAAGCAGCGCACGCGCTTAAACATCCTGATGGAAGGCAAGGATCCAGTGGGAGGATCCTGGAACTTTGATAAAGAGAACAGATTGCCGCCGCCAAAAAAGTACGTCGGTCCGGCATATCTAGAACACAAGCGCGATGAGATTGATCTAGAAGTTGCAAAAGAGCTTGACCACACACCAACTACTACCTGGGCAACAACCCGCAAGGGTGCTTTAGCACAGATGCGCAATTTCTTTGACAATCACTTTGCAGAATTTGGTCCGCTAGAAGATGCCATGACAACTGATAACTGGGCGCTTCATCACAGTCTGCTTTCGCCATACATCAATAACAATCTGCTGCACCCAACAGAGATCATCCACGCAGCGGTAAAGGCCTTTAAAACCGGCACAGTCCCCATTGAATCTGCAGAAGGTTTCATTAGACAGTTAATCGGTTGGCGCGAATATGTAAACGGCATGTATTGGTTTCTTGGCCCTGATTACCGCGAGAACAACCAGTTAAACGCCACCAGAAAACTATTGCCACTATTTACTGATCCCAGCAAAACCCAAATGAACTGCATAAAACAAACTGTCACAGACATTAACGATCGCGCCTGGGTCCACCACATCCCGCGCCTGATGCTGCTTTCAAACCTTGCACTCATCACCGGCACCAACCCACAACAATTTCTGGATTGGATGCGCGAAGTATTTATTGATGCATCCGAATGGGTGATGGTTCCCAACGTTATTGGTATGGGTGTGCACGCAGATGGTGGTCAGATGATGACAAAGCCTTATGCAGCAGGTGGTGCATATATTTCAAGAATGTCTAACTACTGCAAGCCCTGTGTATATAACCCAAAGCTGCGCACAGGTGAAACAGCTTGTCCGTTCACAACGTTGTACTGGGATTTTCTTGATCGCCATAAAGAGGCCTTTGCTAAAAACCACCGTATGAGTCAACAAGTATTTGGCCTGAACCGTCTTTCAGATCTTCCAGAATTGAAAGAGCGTGCCCAAGAAGTTCTCGAAGGGTTAGAAGCCGGAACTATTTAAGAAGTAATGTCTTTGTGCGCAAAGCGATTGATTGCAAGTGCGTACAAAATGATTCCTGAAATAGCGCTATAGCTGGCACCCCGAATCATGATCGACCAATCAATAGTTGTTGAAAGTGCATCGAACCACGAAAATGCATAATGCACCGGCAGCCAATCGCGAATCTTGCCCAGCGCTGTGATGGCATCCAAAATATTGAGCAAAATCGAGGTACCGACTGCAACACCCACCGCGCCAAGTGGTGCATCGGTGCGCACACTTAAGTAAAAAGCAAGGCCGGCCACAAAGAGCAATGAAATCGCTAGGTATCCGGTCATGATTCCGATGCGAGATAGCGCAACTGAGTTTTCAAATGTTGCACCCAGCGGTGTTTGTAATGGTTTAGTACCAAAAGCAATGGTGCCAACAATCCATGCCGAGAGCGGAACCAACAAGACAGCAACTGCCGACAAGGTCAGACTGACCTTCATCTTTTGAATAAGCAGGCGTGTGCGAGGCACCGGGGATGCCAAAAGATAACGAAGCGTGGACCATGAAGCTTCACTTGCAACTGTGTCACCATTAAAAAGTGCGATTACTGTGACAAGTAAAAATGGCGTTGCAAAGTACAACATTGTCGTTGTGAAATTTGCCGCCCCGATTGTTGCTAGGCCAATCAGATCTGTTGTACCCGACCCCAAACGTGTTGGTCCCCCACTGTTTCCAGATGGTCCAAATTTAACGGCGATTGCAACAAGAATTGGCAGAGACAAAACAAAGCCATACGCAAAGGCTGTGCGCTTGCGCTTTAGTTGACGGTACAGCTCGACCTTGTAAGGCAGAGTCTTACTGGCTGTATAACTCATTTCTGCGCCTTTCCAATTACCAAGTCATCACCGATTAGTTCTAAGAATATTTCTTCAAGGGTGCGAGATTTACGATTGCGGTTCAGAATCTTTTTCATTGGTCCAAAGGCAATTATTTGACCGCGGTGCATCAGCACCACATGGCTACATGTTTGTTGAACCTCAGCCAATAGGTGAGAAGAGATAATGACTGTGCGACCAGTGCCGGCATAATCCTTTAGGACATCTCGCATTTCAGCGATCTGTTGTGGGTCTAGCCCATTGGTTGGCTCATCAAGGACTAACAAGTCAGGCATTCCAAGCATGGCTTGTGCAATTGCTAAACGCTGGCGCATACCTTGGCTATAGGAACGAACCTTTTTATCTAGCGCTGTGCCTAGCTTTGTAATTGCAACAACATCATCTAGATACTGCTCGCCATCTCGGCCAATTGATTTCCAGTACAAGGATAAGTTTTCTCGGCCAGATAGATGCGGCAAGAATCCTGGACCTTCTACAAAGCTACCTGAGTTAGATAGTGCGGGAGATCCTGGATAGACAGCTTTACCGTCCATGAAGATCGAGCCTTCAGTAGGGAAAATTAAACCCATCACCATGCGCAACGTTGTTGTTTTGCCCGCACCGTTAGGTCCCAGCAAACCAACTACTTGGCCACGCTCAACGGTAAAGGACAGATCTGCCACTGCGCGATATCCATCTTTATACACCTTGCCCAAGTTTTGTACTTCAACCAGCGCACTGCTTTCTTCTTGGCTAGCCGCAATCTTTGGTCGACGCAATCGTACATAAACAAATGCACCGATCAGTGTCACCAGGGCAATGATTGGCCACACAATATTGGCACCTGCAGAAACCGATGCTGACGCAACAACATTTTGATAAGTCAATGGCGAAAGCGCAGACACTGAATAAAAACGAGAGAGCTTAGGCAGCTCGTACCCTTGATCAGTTGTTGAAATTCCAACTGCAATCACATCACCGACGGCTGCATCAACAATCACAGAAGGAAGATCAACAGTTACATCAATGCCAGTTGCCGGAATATTTGTTAAACGAACCGGTGCCACAACACCATTAGGTTGGTTGATTGAACCACTCGGTGATTTGGTGACAAGTGAGAAAAATAATGTGGCATCACCAGTAGTACTAGTAATACGTACCTTGATAGATGATGGACCAACTAATGAAATTGGCTCAGTTAGCGGAGCAGATTCCAGTAATCCGCTTTGGCCGGGCAAGAATGCAGGGCTAAATCCCCCAAATGATGAAACAACCCTGGATGCCAGCGCTCCTGCGCTGCCGATACCCGGAAGTGCTGAAATAGCACTAGGAATTCCACCGATTGGGTAGGTAGCAGCAACTGTTGGCGTTACTAAACGCAGTTGCTGCTGGGTTGCTTCAATCGGCAGTTGATCGCTGCTAAATACCTTTGCGATAACAGTTGAATCCTGCAATGAAATCGAGCCATTGGTCTTTGTGAATTGAAAGGCTGGGAAAGCAATTGCCTGTCCAGATAAATACTTCTTAAACCATTTCAGGTACTGGTCGCGCAAATACTGCTTTTGATCCAGCCCACCGTCGTGGCCTGCTGCATGCCAGATCATGGATAACGGTGTTTGTGGATGAGACTTCTTAATTACTTGGGCTGTTTTATAACTTTCAGTCAGCGGAAACAGTGAGTCGGCTTGGCCTTGGCTAAGTAGCGTTGGCGCGGTAATAGTTGAAGCAAAATTGTTGGGCGATACTGATGCCATCAATGCGCGCTCTTGAACTGATGGCGAACCATTGATTGCTGCGTTTCGATAAGCATTACACCATGCCTGAGTAAATGATCCGCATTCGCCCAAGTAAGCACTTTGTAAAGAGACGGCAGAGAAAAATGTTCCGGCCCATACCTTTTTAAATGGCCCCGCTTCAGTTGTATTTTCTACCGACTGAGGAAAAAGATCATTTTCCAAATTGTTCCAGGTGATATCTGCAATGACTGCATCGATTCGTGGATCAGCACTGGCCGTCATTAACGCATTTGCACCCCCATAGGAACCACCCATAATGCCAACACGTGGATCTGCAGTTTTATCCTGTGTGACATATTTACTTTTTGCCAAATATGAAACAAGTGCTTGTGTATCGCTTACTTCGGCATTGATTGCATTCATCGCAATTTGCCCGGTTGATTTTCCAAATCCGCGGGCGGTCCAGGTAAGAACCACATAACCTTTGGATGCAAAATATTGAGCATCACTGGCAACAGAATCTTTACTGCCACCAAAGCCATGTGCAATCAAAATAGCTGGCGCTGGGGTTTTACTGGGAAGATATAAAGAGGTATCAATAGATATGCCAGGTGCTGTTGCAATTAATTTTGTAATAATCGATTCAGCATGTGCGCTGAAAGGCATCAATGACACTAGGCAAACTCCAACAGCCATTAGCAATCTCTGAATCTTCACCACCGTACGGTAGTTGGATTTTAAGAGTGCTGCATCTTGATAATTTCGCTATTCTGCCACCATGACGATGCGACGCTTTTTGATTCTAGCCATAGCGGTGTTACTTACATCTCTTGTGCCTCAGATTGCCGATGCTGCATCTACCCCAAAGTTGAAGAAATACTCAGTCACAATGACAAAGGCGCATTTGCCAGTGGCACCAAATAATGGCACCGATGATTATCGCTGTTTTTTGCTAGATCCAAAGGTCACTGAAGATTCAATTATTCGCACTATTCAATTTGTTCCACAGCGCACAAACTATGTACATCACGCAATTATCTTTCGTGTAACAGATGCTGATTTACCGCAAGCAATTGCCCAAGATCAAAATGGAACCGGCTGGCCATGTTTTGGTGGCACAGGACTTGGCGGAATGCTTTCATCATTTGTCTCTTCTCCTTGGCTGAGTTCGTGGGCACCAGGGCGCGGCAAAGATATTTCACCAGCTGGATACGGAATCCCTTTTAAAAAGGGAGAGCGCTTTGTCTTGCAGGTTCATTACAACTTGCTTGCAGCCGTAAATGGAAAAATAGAAACCGATCAATCCAAGATCGTGATGGAAACAATCCGGGCAAAGGGATCAACTGTTCAGCAGTTACAGGTAGAACTTTTCCCAGCACCAGTTGAGTTAGCCTGCCCCGAAGGTGTCACGGGTCCCCTGTGTGATCGCAGAGCATCTTTGATTGATCTTGCCGCTAGAACAAGTACGACAAGTGCATTTGAAGCAACTGGCATTAATGCCCTATGTGGACAAAATCCCTTTAAGCCAATTGCCTCAACAACTTCTAGATGTGACAAGGTCATAGCTAAGAGTTTTAACGCCATTGCCGCAGCTCCTCATATGCACTTGCTGGGGCGTTCATTAAAGATGACTCTTAACCCAGGAACTGCGACAGAGAAAACAATCCTCAACGTCACTAATTACAACTTTGACGATCAATCATCGACCATCTTAAAAACCCCTATTGCTGTAAACGCTGGCGACACAATTAGGGTTGAGTGCACATTTGATCCCACCATCCGACAAAAGATCATGCAGTTAAAGAACCTGCCAAATAGGTATGTGACATGGGGCGAAGGCTCATCTGATGAAATGTGCCTCGGCGTTATAGCCGGGGCTAAGGCCTAAGGAGTCGGGCCCATGCAACTCAATCAACTTCGCGACATAAGACAGTTTGACTTAAACCTAATCAAGTTCCTTAACAGAGTAAGTATGCCCGCACTTCGAATCTCATTAGGAGTGGTCTTCATCTGGTTTGGCGTATTGAAAGTTTTTGGTAACAGCCCAGCTAATGATCTGATCTCAAAGACTGTCTATTGGTTTAATCCCGATATTTTCATTCCGATATTAGGCATCTGGGAGGCGTTGATTGGACTCTGTTTACTTGTGCCCGCCTTTATCCGCGTTGGTCTCTTTCTCCTTGCCCTGCAGATGCCAGGTACTTTCTTGCCGCTAATTCTTTTGCCAGAGATATGTTTTCAATCATTTCCCTTTGACCTAACACTTGAAGGTCAATACATCGTGAAAAACCTCGTACTCATCGGTGCGGCAATGGCCGTTGGTGGCAGATTAACTCCGATTATGAAAGCAGCTACTTTTTAACATCATATAAATTTAAGTGCAGCTCTGGACGAGAATCGAACTCGCTTTAACGAGTTGGAATAAGTATCTCGTTGTACTGCAAAAACCCTGGCTTAAAGGGTGGATCAAAGCGGCAGATCCTTGTCTCAGCAGATAAAGCAATATTTTCTTTAGCAGCTAATGCTCGTAGCTCTCCTACTTTTTTCTTCATTACATCTTCATTTGCTCTACCTCTAAAAGAAGTTGCAACACAGCTCTCAGCCTGTAGCTGGCGCAACACAACCCGTGGATCATTGGGATCAGGCATATCCGCCTTAGTCCTACCTGCAGGCATAACAAATGAAACAAACCAATCATCTTCGGCAGACTTATCTGCCTTCTGCGCACTGATAACAGGGGCGGTCATTGCAATCTTCTCTGATCTCTTATTGCCTTGAGAGATATATCCAAATAAAGATCTAAAGGCCACACTTCCAGCAGATGAGTAATCAGCTGAGACTTTAACCTCTGCCATTGAGCACGGTAAATACTCACGAAGCTCAAAGCCGTCATAGCTTCGAATAACTGTGAACTCTTGTCTCTCTGTCATGGCTTAACCCGAGATCTCCAGGCACTCCACGCACCAGTGCTTCCTAACGCCCACATCACCAACAACGGCTGAAACAACAACCTAATAAACCGTGCTCTATCGCTATTTAAGCCAAAGGCATCAGTGTGGTTGAGATATTGAGAAATGTTTCCCCAAAAAATTGCACTAAAGAAAGCTGCCGCAAGTACTCCCATCTGTACTCGATACTTCCACAGCACCACTAATCCAAGCCCCAGCAGAATCTCAACCACGCCAGATGCCAACACAACAAAGTCTGCATAATCCTTTAATAGCGTTGGAACCTGAGCCCGAAAAGTAAGCCGGCTAGTTGTTAGGTGTCCCTTCCCCGCGAGGATAAGTGCCACACCTAAAATCATCTGTGGGACTCTCCGCAGCATTTTCATGGTTTTACTTTATCGATCTTCTGACGCCACGATGTGAAACTTCTAACCGATCCTGAGTGTGGCTTTTTTAGCCATTGGTATGGATGAAGTTCAGCAAGATTTTCAAACTTATTAAATGACGGCACTGGCGCAAAGGTGATCGCAACCTGATTCTCCGCGGCAAATGTGTATGGGTCGCCAAGATAAACCGTCAGATCACGCCGGGTGCTTAAATCCTGCAAAGTTTGTAAGTAAAAACCAATACGCCGCGAACTTAATTGCAATTTAGCAAGTGCTGCTTCATTAAAGACAAATACCACCGGAAGCTCAGGATTTGCAGCTAAGGCTGGATCATTGTCGCCGAGTGAATCAATTGTTAATAGAACATATTTCGCCTGCGCATTAATAACCGGTGCATCTGGTCCACTTGTGCGGGCTAGATCTGGATCGTTATCGAGCAACGGATCCTTTTCCAATTGATGAGGTGAATACTCATCTGGAAATTCCTGGATCGGGCAATTCTTTTTCAGCGCGCATTTAAAACAGGTTCCCGGTGATCGCTTTTCGACCTGCCAGCGGGCAAAGCCATACGGCTTACCTGTTCCAGCACCAACGGTCCATTGCCAACCAAGTAAATTTGCAGCACGCGAGCCATCGATTAGTTCACGATGCATCCTTTCTTGTCCATGCATCCAACCTTTCTGATCACGCACCGTCCATTGCGAAGCCATCCACATGCGAGTTTGATTTACTAACCAACCGTCAGCTTCAAGTTCAGTGACAACTTGATCCACGCAATTCATCTCGCGATTCCAGCTATTACCTTCAGCATCACGGTTTGCCTCATACCGTAAGTTTTCAAATAACCGCGTTCCGATTCGGGCATATAAATGGCGCGCATACTCTTGCCAAAACAACTCATCTCGAAACTTTTCACGATCTTTAAAAGGCGCATCTTTAACAGCCCGATAGACCTGCTCCAAGGTCAACAGGTTATGACGAATGTAGGGCGAAAGTACCGAAGCTCCGCGTCTTTCTAGGGGTAAGACTTCCGAGCGCTGCTCGGCATATCTAGTGATATCTAAAATCGCTAAAGCCCGATTAGCAGCACTCTGGCCACCTTCAATTGAACTTAAACCCAAAGCACCCGAGTAAAGTCCTTGAAACTTAGTCTCGATAATCTCAAGGACGTTTGCTGAGATATCGATACCTTTAAGAGTCATAGCGGTAAGTATCACCTATCAACCGCCTTTTTGCTTTGGAACTCAGGAACTACGTGGCTTTCTAATCTTTCTCAGCAGTTCTTCGGGGACGCCTATCCAGCCACACAAGGTGCATTTAATCTCAGCCCCGTCGATACCAGCCGAAGCTGAAATGGTTGTATAAATCTCAGAATTTTCCGCAGCCAATGTTTCCCCGCGGACAATAATTCTTATACCTCCTCCTTGTTTGCACTGGGGGCAGCGCATCAACCGACTGATGTGAATAGGCCGCTTTAGTACCTGTTTATTTGTTGAGGACAGTACTTCGTAATTTGCCTCAGCCAGGTCCCGAACAATGTAATCAATTATCCGCGCAATACCAAAGGTCGTAATTTTGTCCCACTTTAAAATTCGCTTGCGGCGAGATGGGAAAAAATATCGTGCACCTTTTTTATCTAGGCATAACAGAAGTTTTTCTTGAAAGTAAATCTCATAAATTGTGTCACTCTGGCTCTCACGCATTTGCAGTGAAGCGTTCGGAAATCTGCCCAGAATTGAACGAGCAACAGACTCTTGACTGGAAATTGCTTGATTTTCTACAACTGGTTCTTCGCCGCTCATAACCATCTATTTCACCTTGGCAGGAACAACGCTCGTTATTAATTGCGCAAGCTCTGTTACTGAAATGGCTTGGGCACTAACACCCTCAAACCAATGACCATCTGAGCGGCCAACAAAACCCGGTACATCTGGACTAGCTAAATCAAAACGCGCTTTTAACTGTCTAAACACCTCTTTTTCCCAGTTAAATGTTTTGTGCTTGTCATCTGCGTGCCAAAGACCTTGAACCTCCCACCCAGATTGAGTCAATTGCTGCAATCTATTTTTATCCTTGCCAACCGTGCCTATTCCAATTTTGTGTTGCCCAACTTGCTTATTGGTCAGCAGGTAAAGATACGACTCCATATCCCTCATTCTTATCTGATCCATTTTCTTAGATAGTTTCGGCGCCAAGGAAAAGAATAAGTTGCAGCACCTGGTTAAGCATGGTGAACTTTACGCCTTGGCCCACTTCGGGTCTTTATAGAAAGTCGGTTATCCGTGGCACGTGAACTTACAGGCAAAAAGATTGTCATCGTTGGTGCAACTGGAGTCTTGGGCTCTTGCCTTGCTGCCCAACTATCTGATGCCGGAGCACAGGTAGCGGCCGTAGTCCGCGATCCATCTTTGCTCGACCCAACAACTATTACGCAACATGCCATTGCAGATCTAACTGACACCGCATCTTTATCTGCAGCCCTTATCGCCTTGGCACCATTTGATGGTCTGATCAACGCTGCCGGCGTTGTCGCTTTTGGAAACATCGCAGAATTAGATGATGCAACGCTTACACAGCTATTTGCTATCAACTCAATCGCACCAATTGTTATGTTGCGCGAGAGTTCAAAGCACATCAACGAAGGTGGCTTCTTTGCAAACTTAACTGCAGTCGTTGCCCAGCAACCAATGGCAGGAATGGCTGCCTATAGCGCCTCAAAGGCTGCTGCTTGGGGCGCAATGATTGCTGCCACCCGAGAACTTCGCCGCCAGCAGATCGATGTGATCGATGTGCGCCCGCCGCATACTGAAACTGGTTTAGCTAACCGCCCCATTGCAGGAGTTGCACCAAAACTTCCAACCGGACTAGAACCAGATGCGGTCGCAGCACGAATCATCACGGCAATTAAAGATGGCGAGAAAGATCTTCCCGTAGAGGCCTTTGCCGCTTCTTCGTAAAACTTTTACTTCTTGGAGCCTGCCTGAAACGGTTTGATTGCTGGGGATGAGATGACGACCTTCTTCGTGAACAAGCCTAGATCGGTCTTATTGTTCTTGATGTAAGAATTTGAAATTGTAATTACTCCATTTTTTGTGTAATTCGAGCCTTCGTCAAATCCATAATCATTATTTGTAATTGTCGTGTTTTTAATGGTGCGCACACCCTCATTAGATGAGCCATACATCATAAATCCATAGGCATTGTTTTCAAGATTGACATTATCTAGTTGCATATTCTTTAAACCAGTAATATGAAATGCGCAGTGGACCTTTGTAATAGATGAGTTAGTAACGGTGAGCGCCTGCCCTGCGGAAAGGGAGAAGAAGTCACCTGATCCTCGGGCTGTGCCAAAGAAAGTACCGTTATCAACGTTGATACTGCCAGAAGGCTTTGAGCTGGTGATGCCTTCGCCTTCACCTTTGTCATAGCGCAGATTCTTTGCAAGAAAAGTTCCATCAACGGTGCTTTGGCCATTTACAGCTGAGATATCTCCACCGTTGATTTGTAGTGTTCCACCTTTTGCAACGAAGAAGGATTGGCTGGCACCTTTTTCAACAAAATCAGTCAGTTGCGCAGAACCGTTAACGACCAGACCTTGCCAATTACTTCCAACCAACGTCAGTCCTTTAGGTGCCAGTAGCTGGCCCTGGACGACAATTTTCGCTCCTGTGCCTACTGTGATCTTTGTGCCTGGTGCAACAGTAACTACTGTATTTTCTGGAATCGTGACAACACCTGAGATCTTGGTCTGGGAGTTCCATTGCATCGCCGTTGAAGCATCTGCGGATGCAAGGGGTGTTGTGAAAAGAAGTGGTGCGAAGACGATTACAAGCTTAAATCTCATGGTTAATCGTTGCATGTCAAACCTGTTGGCGCACCCCAGAGAAATAATGAGAATTACTTGGGTTTCGTGAATTTAGGCGGGTTCGAGCGCAGGCGTTTCAGGTGCAACTGCTGGGACCTGCGGAACTGTTATCGGTTGTGTTTCACGCTCACGGCGCACAACGCGGTCTGGTTCTCCAATTTCGGCCATGGTTTCCTCTCCATATCTCTCCAGTCTTTTCCATATTGTAATCTCAACGCATGAGCCTGAGCCAGTTGAAAAGAAAATTTATCCTGGTCTTGCGACTGTACCCGGTCTTTATCGCCTTGACCCTATTCACGGGGTATCTCTTGGGCGGATTTTCACAAGAAAGTAATGGCATCTTGCCTCAAGCCACTTTTTACACAATTCTCTCAATTCTTGCTGGCGCTGTTCCGCTCGTGGCGATGCTCACTTTCCTTTTTATTAGTAAAGCTACTGATCGCGAATTTTTCCGTAACATCCTAAATCAAGAGAACTTTAACTTTCAGGATGCTTTTGCCCTCCCCGATGAAAAGATGCACGGTTACAAGTTGGCAAGAATTGTCGGACGTGAACCCACCTTCATGGGCTTGACTGGAGATGTATATACAGCTGATGCGAGTGCGCAGTGCGGAGTCAACCCCGATCATGTCCCCCCGGTTAAAGGTTGCCAATGCGGATTTCATGCCTTCAAAGATTTTAAGGAAGCAATTTTTGAACGCTCTATCTACCGCACAGCTTTTCTCTTTGATGTTGACCTCTTCGGACTTGGCTTTATCTACCGTCGCGGGTATCGTGCAGAGACTCAAGTGATCAACCACATGATTGCTCCAAAACGTTGCATGCTCTGCAAAACACTTCCTGTAAAAAGATTTGTTGCAAAGTATGATTTTTCTAGTATCGAGCCAGGCGTGTGGGAATGGCAGATTCGCTGTTTTGTCTGTAGCAGCGCCACTAAACCTGCGAATCGATTATCCATTCAAGAGATGGCGCAAAAGTTACATATTCAGATTATCTGAGCCCCCCATCACTGCGTGCCATAACGAAGTTGAAACAACATGGCGCTGTAGGGCATAAACTTTAACTTGAGGGGACATGAGGCTTGGGAAGGTGCGTTCTAGGGGCTCCACAACTTCTGATGTTCTGTCTTATTATCAACCCATGAAAAAAGGAACCCTTTCTATCCTCGCTTTCTCTTCTGCACTCATTCTCACCGGCTGTGGCAGTTCGGCTCAAAAAAAGGAAGCTGATCCTGCTGCCTATAACACCTGCCTTGAGACAGAGGCGGCTAAGTGGCTCGATGAGACAGGCTCAAATCTGGACTATGCCAATGAGAAGGCTGCACAGGCGTGTGCGGATCTGATGTAATGAGGAATTCATCTACTTTCATAGTGCAGGCAGGGCTCTGACACCTTAATCTTGAGTCAAACCCGGCTACGGGTAATTCGTTTCTAGGAGAGGAAACATATACATGGATGAGAAATCATTAATCGGTCAATGGAACAAGATGCGCGGGCAGATTATCCAGGCTCAGGTTGCACCAGCACTTGTGCTCATTGCCATCACCGTTCTTTCAGCACTTGGACTCTTTATGGATGCATCTGATGGAGCTAAATATCTAGCGCTCGGTGTTGCAGCAGCTACAGGTATCTTGGCAATCATTAGCCAATATGCAGCTGTGCGCGAAGGTGAAGCGCTAATTCTTGATCTCAAGAAGGTTACCAACCCATCAGCGTTGACTAAGAAGATTGCAGACTCACGTGGTCTTCTCTCACTCTCAGCAATTGCCATCGTGGGTCTTGGTATTGCAATCTTCGCACTCGTTGTGTGGGCTGTACTAGGTTAAATCTATGGAAATTGGATTCATTATCATTGCCATCTATGCGATTGCGGTCATAGCTCTGGTAACGCGCTTTGATGGATCTAAGAAGAAGAGAAAACTCAAGACTGGCCGTGGTGGGGATTTCGAGTAGTTAGAAGAGGAAAAGAACCACTACGCCCAGTGCAATCAGAGTGAGCGCTGCAAGTATGGAGCGCTTCTTGCCTAAGCGCTGTGGTAGTCCATTGATGCCACTTGCCTGATCTTCATCCATATCTTTGATCACGTTGATGAAGTGAGCTGCCATGCCAAAGAGTGATCCCCCAAGCCACATCCAGACAGGTGGTGTGATGTCTTTGGAAATAGCTATCGATGAAGGAAGAGCAGCGAATGCAATGGCATAGGGCAGTGGTGATGCTGCGTTGAATTTGAAGTAGAAGTTATAGCCAATGCCACAGGCAATACCGAGCATATAGACCAAGCCACCTTTGATGCCCAGTGGTCCACAGAGATTGGCGATGAAGGCACAAGGTGTCATGAAGTAAATCCACTTACGCAGGTATTCAGGTGTGATCAGCTCTGCAACGAGTGGCTTCTTGGTGCGGTGATGAGCACGATCATCTTCATAGTCATAGAGATCATTGCTCCAGCCAACTACTAGCTGTCCGCAGAAGATGCCAAAGGCGATCACATAGGCAGGGCCTTCCCACCAGTAGTGGTTAGCAAAGAGCCAACCGATGGTTGTGACAATGAGTGTTGGACCAAAGTGAGATGCTTTGCGAAGGCCAGTGAGCTCCTTCATTTGTCTGCCTTACATTTCTCCGAGCAGTACTTCACGCTCTCCCAATCTCTGGCCCACTTCTTGCGCCATTCAAACTCACGACCACAGCGCAGACATATCTTGGGGGCAAAGCCATTTTTTATCTTTGCCTTCATGGCGCAAATATTACCGTCAGCTGCTCTGGAGTTACAGTGTGAGGGCGGCCATGAGTCTCATGTGGGATGCTCACCACATCTGCCCGCACCCTTGAGTCTGCACTCTTTTTTTCACATTACGGCCACAGATAATGGCTAGTAAAGTTCTGATAAATGAGAATGGGGTCGTGGTGATGAATATTCGTGAGTTGCGTGATGTGAAGAAGTTTGATCTCACCCTGATTAGATTCCTTAATAAGGTGAGTATGCCTGCCCTTCAAATCTCACTTGGAGTTGTCTTCATCTGGTTTGGCTTCTTAAAGGTCGCTGGCGATAGTCCAGCAAATGAGCTCATCACAAAGACTGTCTACTGGTTTAACCCAGATATCTTCATACCCATCTTGGGAATCTGGGAGGCGCTCATTGGAATCTGCCTTCTCGTTCCCTCATTTATTCGCGTGGGCCTTGCACTACTTGCCCTACAGATGCCGGGAACATTCTTGCCACTCATACTTCTTCCCGAGGTATGTTTTCAAGGCAATATCTTTGATCTCACGCTCGAAGGTCAATACATCGTGAAGAACCTCGTACTTATAGGAGCTGCGATGGTGGTGGGGGCACGGCTCACTCCTATGATGAATGAGAGAAAAACTCTTTAGTTATTCTTTACAAACTCTGATGCGTGAGGAAAGCCATTTGCCTCTAGCTTTTCAGCGATATCAGCTTTAACTGCCGCAACGACCTTATGTGTTCCGTTGCAATTCTTCTCAGGATCTGTTGTGTAACCGCATTGGCAAGCGCCCATGAGATATCTCTTTTCTCGGTAGGTAGGTGCAAATCTTATGGCAGGGCAGGTGGCAGCGCTCGTTAACGCGCTGCTCGCTCAAGGACAACGGTGAGTACTTTCACCGGCAGTGAATTTCGATGCGTTGCAACCCAGCGATAGCCAAGGTCGCCAAGCTTTCCTGATGCTTTTACATATCGAGACAGGTTTCTATTGCCACGTAGTGCGAGTAGTTGCGCTACCGCTTGCGCCCCGCCATAGACCGTGCCATCGATGAGTGCGATGACCTCTTTTTCACACTGTGCTCGCGTGAGGTGAAAGTGTGCAAGATCTGCGCTCTGAAAGGGGTGTGCATCAATATCAAGGTTGCTACGCAACCAGTTCAGTGATGCGAGGCAGAATCTGCATTCGCCATCGAAGATGACGGTGGCCTTTTTATCTGGCATTACTTTGCAAGTGGGCCTAGAAGATAACTTGCCAGTGTTTCATTGGGATTACTTTGACGGCCATGTCTGCCGTTAAAGGATGAGCTTCCATCGACGCCGCAGAGGCCGCGAATAGCTGATGGGCCTCCTGGATGAGAATTAATCCATTGTGTGAGGTTATAGACGTTGCCATTGACCACTGACCAGCAACTAGCTGCGGAGTTATTCTCTTTCACCTTCGCCATTGTGTATGCAGATTGCGTGGTGACTTCAGGTGTGGGAGAAGGCTTGGCAGATTCTTGTGCTGATTCTGGTGTTGGTGAGGCTGAAGGCTTGGCAGATTCCATTGTTGCAGCAGGTGTGGGCTTGGCAGATGGTGTTGGCGTTGGTGCCGCACCTCGTACTACTTCACCTTGTGTCTCACGATCTCCGACTGCCACAGTAATTGCAGCTCCTGCTCGTGATGTGATCACGAAGGAGTAGATACCTGCCTCTGCAGGTTGGCTCACTCTTGAGAGATAGAAATAGTTGGTACGACTAAAGGGCTCAAAGAATGATGTGCGCTCCTTGAAAGCCACAGTCATCTTCTTACCTGTGGGAGATGTGATTACTAGTTGTGGAAGTAGTGAATTCTTCAAAGCACTCTCTGGCTTCTTATCCACAATTAGATACTGCACAGCTAACAGATCGCCCTCTTTCAGGGAAGCACGAAATGCCTTCTTCTGACCTGACTTGGTAAAGGATGCGCGAATAGCAAAAGAGATAGTGCCATCGACAAGAAGTGGGCCTGCACTCGGTGTGGTGTCGGTATCAAGTAAGACAACTGGCTGATGTGCTGAGGCAGCAGGTGCCAATGAGATAGCTAGTGCGATGGCCACGAAACAGGTCAGTATGCGGTGCATATGGAAGAGATTATTACGGGCGCTTGTGGCACGCTCGTTGAAATTTCTGTGAGTTCCTTGTCAGCGGAATCGGCCTGCGCGTAGAGCTTGGCGTAGGCGATGAAATTACTCCGAGTTACCAGATCCAAAAATCTTTCCCATGGGAGTGTCATTTCATTGAAATTACTATTTTCTCTCTGATAGAAAGAACCCCTCGGAGATAAAACTCCGAGGGGTTCTTTTGCTTTGAGACCCTCCTAGCTATCGCTAGAAGAGTCGCCGTTAACGCGGCGGCTCTTTCTCAATTTCTGGGCGGATAAGAATCCGAAGAGAGATCTGATAAAAGTAACCGCGATTTTAGTCCAGTTAACACTCTGGTCCATGGCTTCACCTCCTTCCACTTTTCTCGAGTCGGGGAACTCCTCGAGAAATCGATCCCCTTCGTGTCAATTCGGTGGTTGGTGTGATTCGCAAGCGGTGGAAAGGTAGGCGGTTGAATTCACTCACATTGCGCTTTTTCGGATGCCTGTGGATAGATGTCAGTGCCGGGTTCTAGCCTTAAGGCATGTTCACTTGGTTTAGGCATAGAGCGATAGATCGCGAATTAACCCAGATATTGGATGAGCACGAGCGCGTTCGCTCTGATGCATCTCTCATAAGAGATTTCTTACTGCGAGTACTTGCAGATAATCGTGATGGCGTTGAGAAGTTCAGTGATGAGGCACTAGCTGATGCTGCAGCCATTATTGAGCAGGTGGGGCCAGGTGCCTTCTATTGGATGACAGATATTGCAGCGCAGATGGTTGTCTTATCTGAGGCAACGCTGCGTGGTTTTAGTACCAATGTCAGCGTTGAACTAGGTGCAACAGCTGATGCTGATTCAATTGTGGAGTTGGTGGTGAGGCTTCCTTAACTAACCGGAATCACAATCTCGTTGTATTGCAAGATGCCTGGCTTAAAGGGCGGATCAAAGCGGCAGATTCTTGTCTCACTAGAGAGTGCGATATTTTCCTTCGCTGCAGCTTCTCGCAGCTCTCTTATGAGTTGATTTGATTTCTCTTGCGTTGCTCGCCCGCGAAATGAGAGTGCAACGCACATCTGGGTATCGAGTGCGCGCAAGTTTACTTCTGGATCATTGGGGCGGGGCATCTGCTCGTAGGTGCTGCCTGCTGGCATCACGAAGGAGATATACCAATCATCAGAACTGCTGTGATCTGTGTGCTGGGCTGCAATTACTGGCGCTGTCATAGCAATCTTTTGTGATCTCTTATTGCCCTGTGAGATGTATTGAAAGAGATGGCGAAAGGCTTGGCTACCTGCTGTCGAATATTGCCCAGAGACCTTTACCTCTGCGATGACGCATGGCTGATATTCGCGCATCTCGAAGTTGCTGTAAGTGCGTACGACTGTGAACTCTTGTCTCTTGGTCATGGTGTGATGCGCTTGAGCATCCCTTCCATTTGAGTGATCTGTGCAGATTGATCCTTAAGGACGTTCTGGCCAAATGCTTTGATTTCTTTATTGCTGGCATCGCGAATCATGGTGGTCATATGTATTGCACCATCATGATGGCCAATCATTGCCTTAAGCCACAAGATGTTGAAGTTCTTTCCTGTTGCTGCAGCCAGTGCTGAGAGTTCGTTCTCATCAAGCATTCCGCCCATGCCATCCATGGAGTGGCCCATATCAGTTCCTGCTCCTGCATCGGTGAGCCAAGACTTCATCTGTGCAATTTCAGAAGATTGCGCGGCGATAATTATCTTTGCAAGGGCAAGCAGTTCTGAATCCTTTGAAGTCTTCAAAGCCAGGTTTGAGATATCGATAGCTTGTTGGTGGTGCGGAATCATCATCTGTAAGAACATGATGTCGGCGCCTGTGTATTCACCCTTGGAGTTGTGATGCATACCCATATCGTTATTACTGTTGTGGCCCATGCCCATAAAACCATCGTTATCGCTGTGATTGATGCTCAGTGAAATTACTGCCGCAAGCAAGAGGGTGATGATGGCAAGAAATACGCCGGTCTTCTTATCGATATTGATCTGCATAGTGGGTTCCTTAACTAACTAAAGCCTACCCTCAAATTTCACTTTGCGCGTTTTAAGTCTCGGTAGAAGTTCTCGTGAGGACCCACTACAAGAAGTGTGAGATGGCTCTTTGACTGAATGCGATAGGCCAGAAGCCACTCAAGATTTTCATTTTTAAATTTGTAAATATATATCCCAGCAAGGTCTCCAACTTTTGCCTCACCCAGTGAAGGTCTATCAGCAAGTGCGCGGACAGCCTTATCAAGGGCTTTCTTCTGGTTGGGATGAAGTTTCTTAACCGTGCGAATGAAGGATGGAGCTTGAGTTAACTTCATTAACCGAAGGTGTATTCCTCGGTGGCTTCTTCAGCATCTGCCTTCATGATTTCGCGAATCAGGTTGAAGGAGAGATCCGGGTTCTCTTCGGCGATGAGCGCCATACGAAAGTAGAATTCGATTTGGCGCGGAACAGAGCGATGCTCAACTGCGGCAATGCGCTTTGCATCCTCTATTAGTTCATCTGAGAGTTTTACTGTCTGTGCCATGCGTCCTCCTTGGTGTGGGAAGAGGATATCAGAAAAGGTGTCAAAAGGTAACTTTTTGCAACCTGTGTGGATGTGGGGGCTAGCATCTATCCTCAACCCATGACCAACCACGGCAATATGTATGGACCTGCCTTTACCTTTCTAGGAATACCTGCATGTGATCTCGATAATCCTGCAACCTATAAGGGCGCCGATGTCATCATCGTGGGTGCACCGATTGATAGTGGAACATCGCATCGCTCTGGAGCAAAGTTTGGTCCGCAGGCAATTCGTGGTGGCGATTACCTGCCACATGATGGGCAGCGCCCACATTTAGCTCTTCGTACAGATGGTTTGAAAGATCTCAAAGTCTTTGATGCTGGAGATTTATTGATGCCCGGAGGAGATTTAGTTGCATCCCTTGCTGTCTTGCGCGAAGCAACTGAAAAGATCTCTCGTGCTGGCGCTATTGCAGTTGTCTTAGGTGGCGATCACTCGATTGCATCGGCAGATGTTGCAGGTATTGCTAACCACTTAGGTCGCGGAAAAGTTTCGATGGTCCACTTTGATGCACATGCCGATACTGGCGAAGATCAGTGGGGCGCTCTTGTGGGGCATGGAACACCGATGCGTAATTTGATAAATGATGGCTATGTGCGCGGAGATCGCTTCCTGCAGTTAGGTCTTCGTGGATATTGGCCAGATAACGCAACTCTTGAGTGGATGCGCGATCAAGGTATGCGCTCATACGAGATGACTGAGATTCATCATCGTGGTTTGAAGGCAGTGCTCGATGAATCATTTGCAACGCTGACTGATGGCTGTGATGGAGTCTTCTTATCCGTTGATATCGATGTGGTGGACCCTGGGATGGCGCCAGGAACTGGAACGCCAGAGCCTGGTGGAATGACTTCTCGTGAGTTGTTAGAGGCCGTGCGCAGAATCTGTCTTGAACTGCCTGTTGTCGGTATTGATGTGGTCGAGGTTGCTCCAGCATTTGATAGTGCAGATATCACTGCCATTCTTGCTAACCGTGTTGTGTTGGAAGCTTTGAGTGCAATTGCTAAGCGCCGTAGCGGCAGTGCATATAACCCAACACAGAACTTATTAGATCGTTAGAGCGTATCTAGAATCATTTGAACATCATCCATGGATGTCCATGGGTTTACAAAGGCAAAGCGCAGTATTGATTCACCTGCATGCTTTGATGGTGGAATAAAGCCAATCTGCTTCTCAAGGAGTGCATCAGACCACTCTTGATATTGGGAAGGCGTCCAACCTTTACGAGTGAATGCAACGATAGAAAGTTCAGGTTCTCGCACTAACTCAAGGTTTGAGTGAGCTGCAATGCGCTTTGCAGATTCCTTTGCAAGGCGGATGCCTTCCTCCACTGCTTGTGAATATGCATCTGTGCCATGAGCTGCAAGTGAGAACCAGAACGGCAAGCCCCTCACGCGACGAGTGAGATGGATGGCGTAATCAGAAGGTGACCATGAGTCATCGTGGAGAGTCTCAAGATAACTGGCATGTTGTGTGTGAGTCTCTTTCGCTAAGTGTGGATTGCGATAGACGAGAGCGCATGCATCAAAGGGTGCAAAGAGCCATTTATGTGGATCGACGATAAAGGAATCTGCGTCTTCAACGCCCTGATAGAGATGGCGCACAGATGGTGCGCAGAGCCCTGCAAGACCATAGGCGCCATCAACGTGGAACCAGATATTGCGTTCTTTCGCAGTTATTGCAAGGGATGCTAAATCATCAACGATTCCAAGGTTGGTACTGCCTGCTGTTCCCACAATGGCAAAGACGCGATTGTTGGTGGTGGCATGTAGCTCATCGATTGCTGTGGCAACGTGTGCGCCATCAAGGCGAAGTTCTTCATTGGTTTCAATCTTGAGAACATCAACATCCATCACGTGGGCAGCAGATGTAATAGATGAATGTGACTCTGCGCTACATGCAATAACCCAGCGCTGTGTGTCAGGGTGAGTTTTGCGTGCTTGATCACGAGCGACTACTAGAGCAGAAAGATTTCCCATCGTGCCACCTTGAACGAAGACACCACCTGCTGAACTTGGAAGTCCTGCAATATCAATGAGCCATGTGATTGCTTGGTTCTCAGCAAAGACAGCTCCTGCTCCTTCTTGCCATGAGCCGCCATAGAGCGAGGATGCACCGACTACAAGATCAAAGAGGTTGGAGTATTCACTGGGAGCAGATGGAATAAATGCAAGGTTACGTGGGTGATCTGTTGAGATGCAGGCGAGAGCAAGAGTTTCGGTGAAGATATCGAGTGTCTTCTTGCCTCCTAAACCACCTGCAGTAATGGTGTTACCGAGTTCTGAATACAGATCTGCTTCAGAGCGTGGACCATCCAGAGGTGGATCTGATTTCAAACGAGCAAGGCTGTATTCCATGACAGCTTTTGCGAGCTCTTCTACCTCTGTAGTGAATTCATGCACGGTGTGATTCTGCCCTATCTCTACTTACTTTGCTTCAATAGAAAAGAAATCATTTGCTGTGCAAAATCCCTCGGTAGCTTGGGGCTATGTGAGCCATCTTTGATCTTCCAGAATTGAAGATGCGTGTGAGTATCACAGGCATAGTTGATGACGGTGGTCTCTGCGCCCTTGATGGTGGGTTCGAAATCTTTCTTTGCTATTGTGAAATTGCTGCATTGATTGATGGCAGCGATGGTCTTTATGGTGGTGGCAGCGCTTGTGTAGGGGTGGTTATTCATCACTCCCCCATTGAGCTTAATTACCTTATCTGCAGTGCCATGGATGTTAAGGAGTGAGACTGGTGTTACCTGCGAACACTCTGGGCTCTGATCCATCGCGCCTGCAATCGCAACAATTGCTGCCACTTGATTGCTCTTACATGCATACGTAAATGACATAAAGGCACCATTGCTATGGCCTACTAGATAGATGCGCTTTCTATCAACGGGGGTCTTCTTATCAATCTCATCTATGAGTGAATTGATATAGGCAACATCATCGACTTCTTGGCTATATTTATTGCAACAAGATTTCGATGCGTTCCAGAATCGTTTGCCCTCAATGTTGGTGGTGCCATCAGGTGCGATATAGATAAGCCCGCTCTTCTTAGCGATAGGTCCAAGCTGCATGTACTTCTCTTGGTGAGCACCTGATGTGGAAGCTGAGTGCAACAAGATAAGAAGTGGTGCTGGGCTTGCAAGGTTATCTGGCAGATTGACTGTGACGGGGCGATCACCGCCAACGATGTAGTTACTACTGGCCGTAGCGGGTGTGAGGAAGGTGAGAGTTAGCGCAAAAACGGAGAGTAGGCGCAACTTCATGAGTTCATCATCGTATGTCGCACCAGATTTGTCACACTCAAATGCCATAATCGGCAACATGGTAAAACTTGAGCACTTATTAGAGAAGGTAATCTTCGCCGGACGCTGGCTATTGGCGCCTCTCTATATAGGCCTACTTCTTGCACTCATTCCTATCCTCTATCGCTTCTTCCACTCTTTCTGGCACATCATGAGCCATATCACCACCTCATCAATGAGTGAGATAACTCTTCAAGTTCTCGAACTTCTCGACACAGTCTTACTTGGCAATCTCATTATCTTGGTTCTCTTTGCAGGGTATGAAAACTTCGTCTCTAAGATTGCTGTTGCAGATGGCGCTGAAGATCGACCACACTGGATGGGACATGTTGATTCAAGTGGCATGAAGATCAAGCTCATTGGCTCACTCGTTGCAATCTCAGTGATCGAACTTCTCAAGGACTTTATGCAAGAAGGAACCTTTGATGCCAACCGTGAAGGATGGCGTATTGGAATTCATATGACCTTTGTGATTTCAGGCGTTCTCTTTGCACTGATGGAGATGATGGCAGATCGCCACAAGTCTGAAAGATAACTTTGGTCTGAACGTTAAGAAGCGATTGTTTTCGAACGCATCTCACCGAGGCCTTCGATGCCAGTAATTACTTCTTGACCTGCAGTTAAATACTTCGTTGGTTTAAAGCCCATGCCAACACCTTCTGGTGTTCCAGTATTGATGACATCTCCTGGAAATAGCTCCATAAATTGGCTTAAGTACCAGACGATGTGATCGATCCCGTAGATGAGATCGCTGGTGCGTGAATCTTGGCGCTTTTCTCCATCTACTGTGCAATACAGGCGAACATCATCTGGCTTAAATTCATCTTCAGTAACAATGGCAGGACCCATGGGGTTAAATGTGGGAAATGACTTTCCCTTAACCCATTGGCCTGCTCGTTCAATCTGCCAGTGGCGCTCTGAAACATCTTGGCTGATGGAGTATCCAAGGATGTGGCTGCGAGCTTCTGACTCAGACTTTAAGTAGAGAGCGCGCCTTCCAATAACGATTGCAAGTTCCACTTCATAATCTGTGGCTGTTGAATTTGGTGGAATTGCGATTGCATCATTAGGTCCTGTCAGACAATCAGGGGCCTTCATAAATACAACAGGCTCTGGTGGTGGTGTCATTCCAGATTCAGCTGCGTGACGGGCGTAGTTAAGGCCGATGCAGATGAGCTTTGTTGGTCGTGCGACAGGGCTTGCAATACGTAGTCCTGCAATATCAAAGGGAGTTTGTGATGAAAGATCTGCTGTCTTGACCTTATCGAGCGCACCTGCTTCAAGCTCGGGGCGGTTCCAATCCTTAATCAAGTGATCGACATAGACTGCTTGAGTCTGGCTCACCATCACTGCAGGACGTTCTGAACCAACCTGACCAAATCGCGCGATTTTCATAGTCGTAAGATTAGCGCAGCGCTCATAAGATGCATACATGAAGATTGTCATAGCCCCAGACTCATTTAAGGGCAGTGCAACTTCTAGTGAGATTGCAACCTGGATTGCAGCAGGAATTCACTCTGTTATCCCAACATGTGAAATCGTAAAGATTCCTATCGGCGATGGTGGCGAAGGATCCCTCGATGCAATTCTTAGCGCAGGCTTTAAAGCTATTGAATGTGAAGTTGAAGGACCTCTCGGAAATTTAGTGAAGGCGCATATTGCACTCAAAGATGACACAGCTTTTATCGAGATGGCGCAAGCTTCTGGGCTTTCGCAGCTAGCAGGAGGTGTGAAGTCAGCACTTAAATCATCTTCATTCGGTGCGGGAGAACTCATTCTTGCAGCCCTTGATAATGGTGCGAAGAGAATCATCCTGGCAGTCGGTGGCAGTGCGACAACAGATGCGGGGGCAGGTGCACTACAAGCACTCGGTGCAAGGCTGCTTGATACTGCAGGAAATGAGATTGCACGAGGTGGCGGTGCACTCATCGAGTGCGTAAAGATAGATATCGCTGGTCTCGATCCACGTCTTGCACAAACCACCTTTGTATTGGCAAGTGATGTGAAGAATCTACTTTTAGGTAGTGAGGGTGCTGCACGAGTATTTTCACCACAGAAAGGTGCATCCCTTGAAGAAGTGGAGATCCTTGAGACATCACTTGCCCACTTTGCATCCCTTGTGGGTTGTCGACACGCATCCGCACCTGGTGCCGGTGCTGCAGGTGGTTTTGGATTTATGGCTTACGCATTCCTGTCTGCCACAGCAGAGAGCGGTATTGATCTCATTCTTGACCTTGTGCAATTCGATAGGCAGATAGTTGGCGCCGATTACATCATCACCGGTGAAGGTCGCTTTGATTCGCAGAGTTCCCAAGGCAAAGCACCGTGGGGAATCTTGCAGCGTGCTATGAAATCTTCTATCCCCACATTCTTAATCTGTGGTGATGCGGATGCGCATCAAGAAACTGGATTTCAAGGCATCTATACCTTGGCCTCTATCGAGCCTGATATCAAAAAGTGCATCGCAAACCCGGAACCGCTTGTGACAAAGATTGGCGCAGCAATTGCCGCTTCACTCTAATTAGTGAAAGATTTTCCCTGGGTTCAAGATTCCATTGGGATCTAGCGCTGCCTTGATGGATTTCATAACCGCAACTGATGACTCCCCTGCCTCTTCCAGCAGTGAATCGATCTTTCCAGCGCCGATTCCATGCTCGCCCGTGCAGGTGCCACCCATCGCAATAATTGCTGAGGTGGTCTTATGTGTGAGTTCTCGAATGGCATCGAGCTCTTCAGGTTTTGTTGGATCGGTCACGATAAAGGTGTGGAAATTACCGTCAGCCACATGTCCCAAGATGGAATGTGGGAATGGTGATTCCTTCAAAATCTTCTCTGCGATTGCAACTGCATCAGCAAGTTTAGAAAGTGGAACTGCAGCATCTGTACTGATGGCGCGCTTTCCAGGAAATGCTGCGATACCTGCCCAATATGCATTGTGACGGGCTTGCCATAACTTACGGCGCTGGCCTTCCTCCGTTGTCCATTCAAAGTCAGTGCCACCAAATTCTGATGTAATCTCTTGAACTACCTTGGCATCTTCTTCCACGCCGCGCGGAGAACCGTGGAATTCGAAGAGAAGTGTGGGCGCTTCTTGCAAAGTCAGTCCATCATGGGCATTAACGTTCTTAATCGATTGTGCATCTAGGAATTCACAACGAGCAATAGCAACACCAGATCGCACGATGGCAATAGCTGCCTGCACACCATCGGCAAGGGATGGAAAGCGCGATACTGCAGCAGCCATCTTCTCTGGAATTCCAAAGACGCGAAGAGTTATTTCTGTAACGATTGCAAGTGTGCCTTCAGAGCCAACAATAAGTCGTGTTAAGTCATAGCCTGCAGAGAGTTTACGAGTCTCGCGACCTGCATGGATAACTGTGCCATCTGCCAATACTGCGGTGAGTTTGAGTACATTCTCACGCATAGATCCATAGCGCACAGTTGTTGTTCCAGCAGCTCCCGTTGAGGTCATTCCACCGATCGTTGCATCTGCGCCAGGATCTACTGAGAAGAACAAGCCATCATTTGATAGCTTCTTATTCAGTGCCATGCGCTTAACACCAGCTTGCACAGTCACTGTTAAATCATCAGGAGAGATTTTGATAATGGAATCCATCTGACTTAAATCAAGTGAGATTCCACCAAAGAGTGGCAACACATGGCCTTCAAGGGATGAACCAACGCCGAAGGCAACGACGGGAATACCTTCACCGTTGCAGTAAGCAAGGACTTTGGAGACTTCATCCGTTGAGTGAACAGTGACTACTGCAGATGGTCGAACCGGAGGAAATGCAGATTCATCGCGCCCATGGCTATCTAGTACTGACTCATTTTGAGAGATGCGACCGCTGACTAAAGATGAGAGAGCCTTTACCTGCGCATCAGTGAGATCCACGCGTTTGGTAATAGCCATCACTATCTCGATTCTTATCGAAGTTGTAACGAACTGTAGCCCCGAAGGGATTCGAACCCTCGTAGCTGACTTGAGAAGCCAGAGTCCTAGGCCGCTAGACGACGGGGCCGTGCCAAAAAATTACTAGGACAAACATATTAAGTTGTATGTAACTGCTCTATATCGCTGGGGTACCAGGACTCGAACCTAGACTTACTGAACCAGAATCAGCAGGGCTGCCAATTACCCCATACCCCAATACTTTTCACTGTGTGGCAAGGTGGAAAGTTTACCTTAACAAAAGGGTAGAAATTACAGCGGCAAATTAGAGCGCTAGGGCCTTGGAAATACGGGCTAAGCAGGCCTCTTTCCCTAGCAACTGCATTGATTCAAAGAGTGGCGGAGAGATAGTGCTTCCAGTTGTTGCAATACGAAGTGCGGTAAATGCAATACGTGGCTTGAGCCCTAGCTCTTCAATGAGGGATGCACGAAGCACAGCTTCAATTGCTTCGTGGTTCCACGTTGCAACACCCTCAAGATCTGCAAGTGAGCGCTTCAAAATATCTTTCGCTGCAGCATCACTTATCTTTGAAACCGCTTCAGCATCGACAGCAAATTCCTTCACAAAGAGGAATTTCAATAGCTGAGGTGCTTCATCGAGCTTGACGATGCGCTCTTGAATAATGGGCAAGGCCTGCTTGACTAGCTCAACTTCAGCATCGGTGCCTGTGATGATTCCAGCCTTGATAAGAAATGGCATGGTCCATGTGGCGAACTCTTCAAGGCTTAAGGCACGGATTTTATCGCCGTTGATTGCCTCAAGCTTTTTCATATCAAAGCGGGCGGGAGATGAGTGCACCTTCTCCACAGTAAAGAGTTCAGTGAGCTCCTTCATGGAAATATTCTCGCGATCATCACCAGGTGACCAACCAAGTAGAGCTAGGTAATTACAAATTGCCTCAGGTAGATATCCCTGCTCGCGATACCAAGCGATAGAGACTTCACCGTTGCGCTTAGAAAGCTTTGCATTATCTGCACCCATGACAAAGGGAAGGTGAGCAAAGACTGGGTAATCCTCTAACTTCACACCCATCGCCTGATACACACGAATCTGACGTGGAGTGGAAGAAAGTAAGTCTTCACCGCGTAATACGTGAGTTACACCCATCAACACATCATCGACTGCAACTGCGAGCGTGTAGAGAGGTGAACCATCTGCGCGCACAAGGACAAAGTCAGGAACAAACTTGTGATCAAAAGTCACATCGCCGCGGATTTCATCTCTGAAAGTCGTTGTGCCATCAGGCATACGCATGCGCACAACGCCTTCACGACCTTGTGCTTTAAAGACAGCGATTTGATCTGCTGTTAGGTCACGGCAGTGTCCGTTATAACCCGGTGCAACATTTGCAGCTCGCTGTGCTTCACGTACTGCTTCGAGTTCTTCCGGTGAGCAGTAACAGTAGTAAGCATCTTTTTGATCGAGAAACTTCTGCGCCCACTCAGCATAAATACCAAGTCTTTGTGATTGAAGGTAAGGACCATTAGGGCCACCGACTTCTGGACCCTCATCCCATTGCAGACCAAGCCACTTGAGAGTGTCGATTGCTGCATTGATGTATTCATCGGTAACACGCGTTGTGTCAGTATCTTCAATACGAAAGAGGAATATGCCACCTGTGTGACGGGCATATGCCCAATCAAAGAGTGCTGTGCGGATATTTCCAACGTGGAGATCTCCTGTGGGAGATGGCGCAAAACGTACCTTTACTTTTTTACTCATGGACGCGCGCTCACCTTATTGGTTAATTGGCCAAGGCCTTCGATGGATATAGCAATAGTTGATTTCTCAGGCATTGGTCCGATTCCAGCTGGTGTGCCGGTGATGATCACATCGCCAGGCAAGAGAGTCATTACTTGAGTCACGAAGTGAATAATATCTTCGACCTTAAAGATCATGTCAGATAACTTGGCATCTTGCTTGATTTCACCGTTGAGCGTTGTGGTGATGCGCTGAGTGCCAGGAACAAACTCTGTTTCAATCCATGGACCAAGCGGGCAGAAAGTATCAAATGACTTTGCGCGCATCCACTGACCATCACGCTTTTGTATTTCGCGAGATGTCACATCATTTGCCAAGGTATATCCGAAGATCACATCCTTAACACGCTCTCTCGGAACTTCCTTACACACGCGGCCAATCACAATGGCAAGCTCTGCTTCATAATCAATAGTGGGTGCCATCGCAGGCCAGACGATGGTGTCGCCAGGGCCAATGACTGCAGTGTTGGGCTTTAAGAAGATGATGGGTTCATCGGGCACGACGCCACCCATTTCAGCTGCGTGATCTGCATAATTCTTTCCCACTGCAACAATCTTGGAGCGCGGAATAACCGGTGCTAATAGGCGCACCTTGGTCAGATCGACCTTTGCCGCTGTCTTTTGAATTCCGTGATAAATCGGATCTCCTGAAATGATCGAGATTTGATTATCTTCTTCAAGGATTCCAAAGAGCGGGTCGGTACCTAAACCTGCATCAGGTTGAGGTGTAAATCGAACTACGCGCATTGGGCAATCTTATCTTCAAGGCGTAAATAAGGCTAAAGCACGCTTTCCTTGCCGTCTGAATCAATATAGAAAATCGTTGCAGTAGGTGCAAAATCCTTAATCGCCTTGGTATTTGCAGGAAGTGAACCTGTAGCAACAACGCTCTCAATTCCTGTAATTCCAGATGCAAGAGCCACAGTAAGTACTGCTTCAAATGCGTCAAGGTTAAGAGATGGTGATGTCACATTAATCGCAACATAGGTGCGTCCTGTGTTATCGCGAAGCGCTGCTGCTTGCTGTGCACCACTTCGAGCAAGAGTGGAGGTGGCAAGAGTTACCAGCTTTACATCTTCTGGATTATTCATGCTCATCAATCTCCGTATCTAGTCGCTCAATAATAACTGAGCTAATTCGACGTCTGCGTCCGACGGGGCGCTCAGATGTAATCGACCATCCTTGCAAATCTATGGTTGATCCTGCAATCGGAACCCGGCCTAACTTCTCGGCCATATATCCGCCGATGGTGTCGACATCTTCAAATTCATCGCGGTTGATATCTACCTTGAGTTCATCTGCTAGATCTTCAACGTGCATGGTGGCTTTTGCGCGAGCCTTGGTCTCAGTAATCCAGGTGAAAGCTTCAATACCATCATCGTATTCATCGGCAATTTCACCGACGATCTCTTCAATAATGTCTTCAATAGTGATGATCCCTGCAGTTCCACCGTATTCATCAACAACGATTGCCAAGTGGATCTGATCACGCTGCATCTCCTTCAATAACTCTGCAGCTTCCTTATTTTCAGGCACAAAGACTGCAGGGCGAGTATGTTGCTCGACCTTCTCAGTCGTCTCAGCCTCATGGTGATCGAGTGCTCGCTTTGCTAAATCTTTCACATAGGCAATTCCAATGATGTTATCGATGCCATCACCGACTACAGGAACGCGTGAATAACCGGAGCGAAGCGCAAGTGAGAGCGCTTGGCGCAGAGTCTTATCTTTCTCAATCCAGACCATATCTGTGCGCGGGACCATGAGCTCGCGCACCAAGGTATCCCCTAGTTCAAATACATTGTGAATCATCTCGTGTTCATCAGATTCAACAAGACCTCGGTTATGGGCATGATCCATGAGTTGGCGAAGCTCATCTTCATGTGAGAGTAGTCCCCATGCAAAACCTTTGAATGCCAAGCTAATCTTCTTTACTATTTTTACTTTCACAGTTACTCAGTCACTGTCAGTGACCACCCCTTCACTATTTTCTCTTGCAAAGCGAACATGACTTTCTCTTCATCAGGATCTGCGTGGTCATAGCCCAAGATGTGGAGCAAGCCATGTATAGCAAGGATATAGATTTCCGCTTCAACGCTATGACCTGCGTTCTGCGCTTGATGCGCCGCAACTGCAGGAGCAATCACAATATCTCCCAGTGTTACCACTTCGCCCTTGCTTTCAGGCATATCCATAGGAAATGAGAGAACATCCGTGGGTCCGGTCTCATCCATCCACTTAATGTGAAGCTCTTCCATCTCTGTCACATCAACAAAGGTCAGAGAGATCTCACACTCAGGGTTGAGCTCCATATATTCAATGCCGAAATTAATCAGGGTGTGCATCTGGGTTTCAGGCACCAAAGCGCCAGAGCGATTAACTAACTCAACGGTCATGATTTGCGAATGGAATGCGGCATAGTCTTTGCAGCATCGTATTTGTCATAAGCCTTCACGATGTCACCGATCAATCGGTGGCGCACAACATCTTCGGCGGTGAGCTCCATGAAAGCGATGTCATCAACGCCATCAAGGATGTCGCGAATAATGCCAAGACCTGAACGTTGACCATTCGGTAGATCATTTTGAGTCACATCACCGGTAATGACCATTTTGGAACCAAAACCAAGGCGAGTTAAGAACATCTTCATCTGCTCAGGTGTGGTGTTCTGCGCTTCATCTAAGATGATGAATGCATCATTGAGTGTGCGACCGCGCATAAAGGCAAGCGGTGCTACTTCAATCACGCCGGTCTGCATTAGACGTGGAATTGCTTCAACATCGATCATGTCGTGGAGTGCATCAAAGAGTGGTCGAAGATATGGATCAATCTTCTCGTTCAGTGTTCCAGGTAAGAAGCCGAGCTTCTCTCCTGCTTCAACTGCCGGACGAGACAAGATAATGCGATTGACTTTCTTTGCTTGAAGCGCAGCAACTGCCTTTGCCATTGCAAGATATGTCTTTCCAGTTCCAGCAGGACCAATTCCAAAGGTGATGGTGTTCTCTTCAATGGCATCAACATAGAGTTTTTGATTCGCAGTCTTTGGGCGAATTGTCTTGCCACGGTTAGAGACAATATTGAGTGAGAGAACTTCTCCAGGATTCTGTGCTGGTTCTGCCTCTAGCATCGCAATGCTGCGTGTGATTGCATCAACGTTGAGGTTTTGACCTGAACGGATCACAATCATCATCTCAGTAATTAACTTCTCCATCGCAAGGCAGTCGATATGTGGTCCGCGCAGAGTGATTTCATTGCCGCGCACAGTGACATTGACTGAAGGAAATGCTGATTCGATTGCCAACATATTTGCATCATTGACTCCGACGAGTGAAACCATCGGAATGGCAGGTGGGACGATGATTAAGAGGCGTTCCATATGACTGAAAATCTATCGGTATAAAGGTGAATTCACCACACGGAAAGGGCGGTGTTGACGGCAGATAATGCAGCAAGTCCTGCATGTGCTGAGCGCAATACAGGCCGTCCCATCAAGGCAACCTTCGCTCCAGCTGCTGCAAAGGTCTCAATTTCATCTTCCGTTAACCCGCCTTCAGGTCCGATGATGATTGCAACCTTTGTGCAACCTGGTGCCACAACTTCTGAGACCTTCATCGTTGCCGACTCGTGAAAGACGATTGCTAAATCTGCTTGCGCTATCTGATCCACAACAGCATTAGTTGTGGCAACACCGATTACCTCAGGGATGCGAAAACGACGTGATTGCTTACTTGCCTCACGTGCTGTGGTGTGGAGCTTTTCAATCTTGTCATCAGATTTTCCAATACTACGCGCAGCTTTCCACATCACAATGCGATCTGCTCCACCTTCAGTACACAGCTCAATAGCTTCCTTAATGCGATCACCCTTGGGAATTGCTTGAATGATCGTGAAGTGTGTACTCAAAGCATCTTGATGACCTGTCTCAAGAACTTCAACAGTCATATGCTTCTTATGCACTTCCTTTGCCTCAACATGAGACCAATTTCCCTTGCCATCGGAGAGATTGAAGAATTCCCCACTCTGAATACGAAGCACACGAATAGCATGGAGTGCATCTTCATTGTTGAATTCATATGTGCTTCCCACTGTGGTGGGAAGATCGTCAACGAAGAAGAGAGTCAGCATTATCGACCAAATGCATCGCGGAATTTAGAGAAGAGTCCTTCTCTATGGCCTTTAATCTTGACATCGCCCTCTTTTTCACCTCGAGATGAGGCAAATTCCTTAAGTAACTTCTCTTGATCGCGGCTGAGCTTGTGAGGTGTGGCAACATCAACGTGCACGATGAGATCACCGCGATGTGTGGTACGAAGACGTGTCATGCCCTTGCCCTTGATGGGGATGGTTGCACCGCTCTGAGTTCCCGCCTTGATCTCGACCTTGACTGGACCATCAAGTGTTTCAACGGCCACAGTTGTGCCAAGGGATGCAGCAGCAAATGAGACTTCGATTGCAATATGTAAATTATCGCCATCGCGCAGTAGAAATTCATGTTCTTCTTCTACGATTTCAACGTAGAGATCTCCTGCAGGTCCCCCGCCTTGTCCTACTTCACCCCGACCTGCCATCTGAATACGGTTTCCAGTCTCAACACCTGCTGGAACTTTGATATTAATAGTTTGGCGAGCACGCACACGACCATCGCCACCGCATTCACGACATGGATCTGTAATAACGCTTCCATAACCAGAGCAGTTATTACACGGACGAGATGTCATCACTTGACCTAAGAATGATTTTTGAACAAATTGAGTTTCACCGCGCCCCTTACAGACAGGACACATAGAAGGTGCAGAGTTATTTGCAGTTCCTTGTCCTTCACACTTCTGGCAGATAACGGCAGATTCCAAAGTGATATCGCGCTCTGTTCCAAAACATGCTTCATTGAGATCTACCTCAATGCGAATGAGTGCATCTTGACCTTGGCGCATACGTGGACGCGGTCCACGATTTCCACCGCCACCAAAGAATGCATCCATGATGTCGCTAAATCCACCGCCGCCGAATCCCCCACCAAAACCACCTTGGCCACCCATGTCATATTGCTGACGCTTTTGTGGATCAGATAACGTGTCATAGGCAGCAGTAACTTCTTTAAATTTATTCTGCACTTCAGGATCTGGGTTTACATCCGGATGCAGTTCACGTGCAATCTTGCGATATGCCTTCTTAATGTCATCTTGCGATGCACCGCGATCTAGGCCAAGCAGACCGTAGTAATCAGCCATTACTGGGCGCTCTCTGTAATAAATCGACCGACATATCGAGCAACAGCTGAGACAGCTGCCATAGAACCTGCGTAATCCATACGTGTAGGTCCAAGAATTCCAAGAGATGCATCAGAGCCATAACCAACTGTGACTAAGGAAGTCGTCTGCAAATTCATATCCTGCTGCTCGCTACCGATAGTCACGTGCACTGTGGGATGGGCATCACTTAAAAGACGCAGCAGCACAACTTGTTCTTCCAGCGCTTCCAAGATTGGTGAGAGCGTTGGCCCCAAATCTTCTCCAGCACGTGCAAGATTTGCTGTTCCAGAAATTGCCATCATCTCTCGCCCGCTGGAATCTCCAATTTTTGGATACTTCACAACAGCTACCTGTTTGGTGATATCTGCCAAGAGCTTTGCAGAGCGCTTCACGACTTCATCGAGATCGTGTGCTCCTTCGAGGAATGTTTCAATGGCACGACGCTCAGCTGCAGAAAGTGGTTTGACTGTGGAAAGTTTGTCGACGAAGAGTCGATATCCACGATCTGTTGGGATGCGTCCTGCACTTGTGTGAGGCTGAGTAATAAAGCCTTCCTCTTCAAGAACTGCCATCTCATTTCGAATCGTTGCAGGGCTAATTCCCAGTGCGCGCTTATCGGCAATCGCCTTTGAGCCAACAGGCTCTTGGGTTTCGACATATTCATCGACGATTGCCCGAAGGATTTCTAGGCGGCGATCAGTGGTCATAGTTTGGCAATCTTATCGTGCGAGTGCTAACGAAGCATTTCATGCGTAATGCGGTCTGCAATCAGGCGACCCTTTGGAGTCAGAGCCAGAGCGCTCTCTTTCTCAATGACATGTCCACTCTTGATGTATTCCATAGAGCGTTCATATTGGGCAACGCTCAGCGCTGCCTTCTTCACACCTTCTGGCATGCGAATAGCAAGCATGATGTATTCAGATTTCTTCTCATCATCACTTAAATTTTCAGAATCTTTAATCGGTGAAATCCCTGCAAAGACCTTCTCTTTATAGGCATTGGGATGCTTCACATTCCAGAATCGCTTCTGATTGATATGTGAATGAGCACCAGGACCTAAACCCCACCAGTTATTTGATTTCCAGTAAGCAATATTGTGGCGACATTGATGTCCTGGCTTTGACCAGTTAGAGAGTTCATACCACTTCAAACCTTTTTGTAAGCACTGTTGATCAATCAGTAAATACATATCTGCCATCAGATCATCATCCGGCATGGTGTATTCACCACGCTTAATTTGAGCTGCAAGCTTTGTGCCTTCTTCGATGATGAGTGCATAGGCGCTGATGTGATCGATATTCAGAGATAGCGCCTCTTTCACAGTCGCTGCCCAGTCACTTAAAGATTCTCCTGGCGCTCCATAAATAAGGTCAACGCTGACGGATTCAAATCCAGCAGCTCGCGCCATATCAACAGCTTTGCGAACGTTCTCAGGATTATGTGTGCGATCCAGAACTTTCAACACATCAGCATTTGATGATTGCATGCCAAAAGAAATGCGATTAAAGCCAACAGCGAATAATTCATTGAGCTTTTCTTGTGTTACAGAATCTGGGTTTGCCTCTAAGGTAACTTCGCAATCATCTGTCACTCCATTGCGTGCTTTAATCGCAGCAATCACGCGACCAAGATCTTTAGGTGGCAGAAGTGATGGCGTTCCTCCTCCGAAGAAGATTGTGGGAACTACATCTTTAGGAGCTGCTTCTAACTCCTTAAGAACTGCATCAATGTAATCGCCAGAGACAATTTCAAGTGTTGCACCATCTTGGAGTTCAGAAGGCGTGTAGGTATTGAAGTCGCAGTAGCCACAGCGGCGAACGCAGTATGGAATATGGACGTAGAACGAGAGCATGGCTATTTAGCCTTCGAGCTTGCGGGCTGCTTTAATCTTTTCGATATCGGCATCAGTAGCAAGGGCTGCAACGAAGGCTTCCTGTGGAACTTCAACACGTCCCACCATCTTCATGCGCTTCTTACCTTCCTTCTGCTTCTCGAGAAGTTTGCGCTTACGAGAGATATCTCCGCCATAACACTTAGCAAGAACATCCTTACGGATAGCGCGAATAGATTCACGAGCAATAATGCGAGAGCCAATAGCTGCCTGAATAGGGACTTCGAACTGTTGGCGAGGAATGAGCTCGCGCAACTTGCCGGTCATCATCACACCATAGGAATATGCCTTATCGCGGTGAACAACTGCGCTAAATGCATCGACTGCTTCACCTTGCAGAAGAATATCGACCTTGACCAAGTTACCTTCTTCATCGCCGATCTCTTCATAATCAAGGGATGCATAGCCTCGTGTGCGACTTTTAAGTTGATCAAAGAAGTCAAAGACGATTTCAGCAAGAGGCAAGGTGTAACGGATTTCAACGCGATCTTCAGAGATGTAATCCATACCGAGCATGATGCCGCGGCGATCTTGGCAGAGCTCCATGATGACTCCAATAAATTCTGATGGAGCAAGAATCGTTGACTTCACGATTGGCTCCTTCACATTATTGATCTTGCCATCTGGAAATTCTGATGGGTTAGTCACGATAAATTCTTTGCCATCTTCCATCATCACGCGATAGACCACGTTAGGGGCAGTTGAAATCAAGTTCAGCTTTGCTTCGCGTTCAAGGCGCTCACGCACGATCTCCATGTGAAGAAGTCCAAGGAAGCCGCAGCGGAAACCAAAGCCGAGTGCTGCAGAGCTCTCTGGTTCATAGACCAGGGCTGCATCGTTAAGTTGCAACTTCTCAAGTGCATCACGCAAGACAGGAAAATCTGCGCCATCGAGTGGGAATAAACCTGAGAAGACCATCGGCTTGGGATCTTTATATCCACCCAACGGCTCTTTTGTTGGGCGTGCAAAGTTAGTGATGGTGTCACCCACTCGTGATTGGCGCACATCTTTCACACCCGTAATGAGGTAACCCACTTCGCCAACACCAAGACCCTTTGATGGCAGTGGTTCAGGGCTAATAACGCCCACTTCAAGTGCTTCATGTTTTACACCTGTTGAATACATCTGAATCTGCTCACGTGGATTGATATGACCATCAATCACGCGCACGTAAGTAACAACGCCGCGATAAGAATCATAGACAGAGTCAAAGATGAGAGCGCGTGCTGGTGCATCGGCATCTCCCGTAGGTGCTGGAATCTGCGCAATGATTTGATCAAGAAGGTCAGCAACGCCATCGCCCGTCTTACCTGAAACGCGCAAGACATCTTCAACTTTGCAGCCAATAAGGCCTGCAAGTTCTGCAGCAAATTTCTCAGGTTGTGCATTTGGTAGATCAATCTTATTGAGAACAGGAATGATGGTGAGGTTGTTCTCCATCGCAAGATAAAGGTTGGCAAGAGTTTGGGCTTCAATACCTTGAGCACAATCAACAAGGAGAACTGCGCCTTCACATGCAGCAAGAGATCGTGATACTTCATAGGTGAAGTCAACGTGACCTGGTGTGTCGATCATATTCAGGATGTATTCCTGGCCATCAAGACCGCTGCGCCAAGGAAGACGAACTGCCTGAGACTTAATAGTGATTCCGCGTTCACGTTCAATATCCATGCGGTCTAGATACTGCGCGCGCATATTGCGTGCTTCAACTACCTCAGTAATTTGAAGCATGCGATCGGCAAGAGTTGATTTGCCGTGATCGATATGCGCGATGATGCAGAAATTGCGAATCTGCGCCGGATTTGTCGATGCGGGTTGTGGCGCCTTAGCAATGGAGATTGCAGGCACTTAAGAGACCTTTATTCTGCTGGTTCGGCGGAAATTAACGAACGCCGGCTTTAGCAGCAGCCTTAGCCATTGAAGACTTCTTATTAGCTGCAGCGTTCTTATGGATAACGCCTTTTGCAACTGCAATATCGAGAGCCTTTGAAGCTGCGCGGAGTTCAGTCGTAGTTGTTGCAGCGTCACCCTTAGCGACAGCCTCGCGAAACTTGCGAACAGCAGTCTTGATAGATGATGAGACAGACTTGTTGCGAAGGTATGCCTTCTCGTTTGTCTTAATACGCTTGATCTGCGACTTGATATTTGCCACGTGTATTGCTCCGATTTATCTCTTTTTAGCCAAACCTTGTGATTTGTGCAGAGGCGTAGGTTATCAGCGCAAGGGGGCGAGCCCAAAATCGAGATTTATCGCTGGAATCAACGTTGGGCGCGGGCTGCGGCGATGGTCTGCAGGGCTTTTTCAAGCGCGAAGATGGGGTCAGATGAGGCCCCCTTCACATCGGCATCGGCCTTAGCGATCGCTTCGACCGCAGATGCGATTCCACGAGGAGTCCACGATTGCAGCTGGCGACGAGCTTTATCAATCTGCCATGGAGCCATTCCGAGTTGTCCAGCTAATTCGAATGATTTTGTTCCACGATTTGTGCCCGAAACTTTTGCAAGAGAGCGCAGTGATGATGCAATCGCAGATGTCACCATGACGGGATCTGTGCCCGTCTCCAGTGCGCTGCGCAAGGTAATCAGTGCGACAGGTAAGTTGCCATCAATCGTTGCATCAGCAACATCAAAGCCAGTTGTTTCAATGCGTCCTTGATGGAATTTATCCACCATCGCTTCATCGATAGCACCTGCAGGAGCATCCAGTGCAATCTGCGAGACAGCCGATTGCAGCTCGCGCAAATCATTACCCAGGGCGCCAACCATTGCCTTGATTGCACCGGGTGTTGCCTTACGACCTGTATCTTGAAATAAACCTTTAACAAAATCTTCTTTCTCGGATTCTTTTTTGATTGCATCACATGGCACGATTTCAGGCTTTACCTTCTTGATTGCATCAAGGAGAGCTTTTCCTTTAACGCCACCTTTATGGACAAAGACAACTGTCATCGTGGGATCTGGTTGATCTAAATAGCGAGTGACTTCAGCTTTGGAATCTTCAGGCAGATCCTGCAAATCTTTAATAATCAGAGCGCGGCGCTCAGAAAAAAGTGAGGGTGCTAAAGCATCTGCGATATCTCCCACCAGTGCATCAGATGCATCGATGGTGGTGATTTCAGCGCTCTCTTGCTTGAACTCTGCCTGCAGCTTTGCTAGGGCGCGATCTGCAAGGGCGCCTTCTGAGCCAAGCAGGAGATAGAAGGCGTTCATCGCAGCTCCTAACTCCAGAAGAAAAACCTTAACCAACGCTTGCTGCGCTGGATTGATAAGCGATGGCGCTCTGCTCGGATGGCAACTGCCCCATCAATATCGGTACGCAATACCTTAGCGTGTAAGTCGGTCAAGGCCGAGATAGTGCTCGCTGCAGGATGTCCATAGCTATTTCCTGTGCCGACGCTGATGATGGCCAGTGCTGGTGCAAGCTCTCGCATTAAATCGGGGTCTTGATATCTAGAACCGTGATGTGCAACTTTATAGATATCGACTTTGCCGATACGCGATCTGAGCTGGCTCTGCGCGGGAGGTTCGATATCACCTGCTGCAAAAAGGGTGAAATCTTTAGAACGAAAGATTGCAGCAATGCTTGCATTATTGGGATTGCCATCGAAATCACTGTGGCCTGGCCAAATTACTTCAATATCAATTCCATCGATACGCGCCTTTGCTCCTGCGCTGATATTGCCAAACCACGTTGTGCCAACTTTGCGATTCTTCTTTGCTCCTTGCAGCCCACCGACATGATCTGCATGCACGTGAGTCAGAATGAGAAGTGGGATCTCTTTAATTCCTAGTTGATGTAAACATCGATCCATTAATTGCGGATCTGGGCCAACATCGATGACTATCCCCCGGTGATGGTGCAGGTTAATCACCATCGCATCACCTTGGCCGATATCGCAATTGGCAACCTGCCAATCTCCTGCAGGAAAGCGCTGTATCCAGGAGAGGGCGATGATGAGAATTAATAAACCAATAGCAAACTTTGCGCGACCAAAGTAGATAGCAGCAACTAACAGTGCTGCTGCAAGAAATCCACAGAGTCCAGTTTTGAGTGTGAAGACGGGAAATTGTGCGCTCCAGCGCGCAACATATGTAATCCATGCAGCAAGTGGCTTCACTAGAAATATCAGTCCCCATGAAATCGGAGGTGCGATGGGTGAGATGAGAGCGGCAATAAATCCAACAATCGTGATGGGTGTGACGGCAGGGGCGGCAAGTAAGTTGGCGATAACGCTCATGGGGCTGATATATCCAGATAGAGAGACGATGATGGGTGCGCAGAAAACCATGGCAGCAATCGGTGGTGCTAAGAACTTTGGTTTTATCTTTGGTGCAAGGAGTAAGAGCCCTGCCGTTGCAAGAACAGAGAGTGCAAAACCTGGATCACGTGCTTGAAAGGGGTCGGCAATGACCACAGCTCCTATGGCAAAGCCGAGCGCCGGTAGTGAATCGCTACCTTGTCGTCTTCCATATGCAAAGAGAAGGACTGCAGCCATTGCAGCTGCCCGTAATACCGATGGTGATGGACGGACCAGTGCGATAAATGCAGTCAGACATATCGCAGTTGCAATAAGGCGATGATTGAGCTTTCGAAAGAAGAATTGCATCCCCCACAGAACAAAGGTTGAAACAATGGCGAAGTTGGCACCACTGACTGCGACAAGGTGAGTGAGGCCTGATCTGCGCATATCATTTTTGAAATCTGCGCTCTGTTTACTCACATCTCCTATAACCATTCCAGGAATCAGCGCACCGGCATCTCCTGTGCCGGTTGCCTGTCGTAATCCCAGACGAATAGCTGCAAGTGAGCTAGCCCATCGAGATGGTGGCGTTATTACCTTCACTCTCTCTTTGACTATCAGCAGCGCTGCAACGCGTCGTTCTTTACTTTTTATGATCTTCGACTGCACGCTTATCTTCTGACCTGGAAGCAACCCCTCAACGCTACGAGTTGAGGCAAAGACTCGAACAGGTATACGAAGTTTGTACCTGCCATCTACTTCAAGTGCTTGGCCGATAAAGCTAAAAGTTGTTGGTGCAAATGCTGTTCCCACAATTTTGGGAGCAACACGTGTTGGATCGGTAGTGACCTGCACAATGACTTCGGTACTTCTATCCCGATATTGATGAATGGAACTGGATTGCAGGGCAGCCATGCGAATCGACATGATGGATGCACCAAGAAGAAGTGCCACGATCAGTACGACAAATCGCTTCTTGCGAAGAGAGATAAGAACCAGAAGGAGCGCTACCGCAGAGATAGCCCACGGTGCGCTCCAACTTTGTATGAGCGCGCCAATCCAGATCGCACCCCCTAATGCGAGGGCGCGACTGTCGATTACACGCGCAGCTTCTCTTTGAACTGTGCGAATTTGCTCTGCCCGATACCAGGAACTTTCAAGAGATCTTCAACAGCTGCAAAGGGTCCATTGATTTTTCGATAGCTCACAATGCGATTGGCAAGCACAGGGCCTATGCCATCGAGTGATTCGAAATCTTTAACAGTAGCTCGATTGATCATGATGGGACCGTTCTTTCGCATTGCAGGCCTTGCAACTCCTCCAGCACTAGGTGATGCTGGATAGACATATATCTGTTCACCATCTTTGAGTAATCGAGCCTGATTGATATCGGATGTATCAGCACCCTTCTTCAGCCCACCTGCAGCTGTAATTGCTTCAAAGACTCGTGCATTCAGGGGAAGGGAATACACGCCAGGATTAACAACCGCGCCTTCAACATCAACCATCAATGTTTGCGTAGAAATACTCTCAATCTCAAGTGGTGCTGGTGCTGCAACAACTTCTTGTGAAGAACCACGAAAAACAAAGAGTGCGGTAATGAGGATGACAAGCCCCGCGATGATTGCAAGGCCTCGTTTTTGAAGGGACGAGTAGTGGAGATCGCCCCACCAATTTCTTATATGTGAGAGATATTCATTTTCCATCCGCGGATGGTGCAGGATGAAAGGTACTTAAGTGCGCTAATGACCGCACCTTGTTGATAAATTCGCGCCGACAAAACTCGAGATACGTTTGTGGAAAATCTTGTGGGATGGGTGATTCGATCTTCAACTCAATCTCGCTCTTTGGAATATCGAGGATTAGAAAGATTGCGTCCTTGGCCATGATCTCTATTTCATCGAAGTATCGAGCCTGTGTAAAAATATTTGGATGGCCAGGGAATTGAAGAAAGAGGTAGCCATCATCGGGCTTTGCTGTGACTGAAAATACTTGTTTACTCACTTTTCCACCATCTTTCACCGAATTCGTTCACCAATATTTGCAGAATCTCTCGCGTTTCCCAAGGCTTAAGTTCTCGATGTCTACCAATAATGAAGAAAGACTTACCCACAGTTAACTTGGTATGGCTTCCACCTTCACTCTCGGTAATCGATATCCCTAACTCACGAGCTTTTCTTCTAATTTTCCTCAATAGATCTCTCCGCTTCATTGCGCGGATTAAAGAGGTTAGGCAGTTGCTGAAATAAAGAATAGTGCTCTGCTGTGGATAAATTACAGAACGATGTTGACAAGCTTTGGTGCGCGAGCAATAACTTTCTTAGGCGTTGCACCCTTGAGCTCTGCGAGAGTCGCAGGATGCGCCAGCGCTGCTGCTTCGAAATCAGCATCTGAAATCGTTGGTGAAACATTGATGCGTCCAACAATCTTGCCGTTGATCTGAATAACAGCTTCTACTTCATCATCCACAAGGAGAGCTGGATCTACTGCAGGCCAGCCAGCAGTTGCGATAGCGGGCTTATGGCCAAGGCGCTCCCACATTTCCTCCGCTGTAAACGGTGCAACGAGGGACAACATAATTGCGGTGGCCTCAGTTGCTTCGCGCACTGCAGGATCTGCAGCGCCACAACCTGAGTCAATTGCCTTTCGTGTTGCATTCACAAGCTCCATCACACGAGCTACTGCAACATTGAAGCGGAATGATTCCACTGCAAATCCTGCATCGTGAAGTGCTTTATGGGTTGCTTTGCGAAGTGAAATATCGCCCTTACTGAAGTCAACGCCAGGTGCTGATGTGACATCTCCCGATAGTCGCCATGCGCGGCTTAAGAATTTAACGGAACCCGATGGAGAGACATCAGACCAATCCACATCATCTTCAGGCGGACCTGAGAAGACCATAGATAAGCGAATTGCATCCACGCCATGGTTTTCAAGTTCATCAGATAGGCGCACAAGGTTGCCGCGAGATTTAGACATCGCAGAGCCATCCATGACAACCATTCCTTGGTTAAGAAGTCGCGTGAAAGGTTCAGTAAATGAAAGCATCTTCATGTCATATAAGACTTTGGTGAAGAAGCGTGAATAGAGCAAGTGCAAGATTGCGTGGGTAACGCCGCCAACATATTGATCAACGGGAAGCCATGTATCAATCTCTGCGCGATTAAATGGCTCAGTCGCATTCGTCGATGATGGGTAACGCAAGTAGTACCAAGATGAGTCAACGAAGGTATCCATTGTGTCGGTATCGCGCATCGCAGGACCTGCACACTTAGGGCACTTGGTATTAACCCACTCAGTTGCTGCAGCAAGTGGTGACTGTCCCTTTGGCTTGAGATCTAAGCCCTTTGCATCAGGCAAGAGCAATGGAAGTTCAGAGTCAGGAACTGCTACTTCGCCACACTTTTCGCAGTGAACGATAGGAATTGGTGTGCCCCAATAACGCTGGCGAGAGACAAGCCAGTCACGCAAGCGATAGTTGCGTGCAGACTTTCCAAGTCCATCTGCCTCAAGCTGCTTATTAATTGCCGCAATTGCATCGCTCTTTGTTAAACCGTTAAGAGATTCAGAGTTAACAAGCTTTCCATCACCTGTTGTGGCAATACCTGTCTCAATAGGATCTTCTTCGCCTGTTTCAACAACGACGCGAACAGAGAGACCCATCGCCTTTGCAAAATCAAGGTCGCGCTGATCGTGGGCCGGAACAGCCATGATGGCGCCCGTTCCATAATCTGCGAGAACATAGTCAGATGCCCAGATGGGAAGTTTTTCCCCGTTTACTGGATTGATTGCAAAGCGCTTTAAATCAACGCCAGATTTAGGGCGATCTGTTGCAAGGCGATCGATATCAGAGGCAGCCTTAATCTTCTCTAAATAAGATTTGAATTCAGCTTCAACGGGTGTTCCAGCTGCAAGTTCTGCAGCGAGAGCTGAGTCAGCTGCAACAACCATAAATGTTGCACCGTATAAAGTGTCGGGGCGAGTTGTGTAAATCGTGACAGGTTTTGTGCGTCCTTCGATAACGAAGTTCACGTTGGCACCTTGTGAGCGACCAATCCAGTTGCGCTGCATGAGCAATACTTTTTCAGGCCACTTTCCTTCAAGCTCTGACATGTCATCGAGTAGGCGATCTGCGTAATCAGTAATCTTGAAATACCACTGGTTGAGCTTCTTCTTCGTGACTGCTGTGTCACATCGCTCGCAAAGTCCAGCTACTACCTGCTCATTAGCCAATACTGTCTGACACCCTGGACACCAGTTAACGGCAGAGTCCTTGCGATATGCCAAGCCACGGTCATGAAGTTTGGTAAAGAGCCATTGATTCCACTTGTAGTACTCAGGATCGCAAGTGTTAAAGACGCGATCCCAATCGAATGAACATGCATAGCGTCGCATCGAAGCTTTCTGCGTTGCAATGTTTTCATAGGTCCAAATACGTGGATCTTCATTGCGCTTTATTGCAGCATTTTCTGCAGGCAGGCCAAATGCATCCCAACCGATGGGGTGCATGACGTTGAAACCTTTTTGAATCCAGTAACGAGCAATCACATCGCCGAGTGCATATGCCTCGGCATGGCCCATATGAAGATCACCTGATGGATAAGGGAACATATCGAGTACATATTTCTTAGGGCGCACATCATCGGCTCGGCCAGATTTAAATGGCTCGAGCGCATCCCAAATCGGCAGCCACTTCTCTTGCACGTATGCAAAATCGTATGCCGCGTGTTCGCGTTCAGTACTCACGTGGAGATAAGGGGAATCGAACCCCTAACCTCTTCCATGCCATGGAAGCGCGCTACCAATTGCGCCATATCCCCGCTATTAAAAAGCGAACTTTACCTTACTGAATCAGGTATCACTGCGCCAGATTCTTCTCCATAGACAGGCTCTGGAATAGATCCGGCGTTATGTTCGACCAATAACCAACCTTTAGGCGACTCTTCGAGAATCGACCATTGTGCATTTGATAACCCACCAACGCGAGACCAGTACGGAATCGGTAAATCTAGAAAAGAACCAATAATTGTTCGAGAAGTTCCACCATGTGTTGCAACGACAAGTCTTTGATTATCTTTACCACTCAGAGCTTCAGTAATCGCTGCAACTCCACGTGCTCCAACTTCACTACGTCGCTCACCAATTCCACCTGCTGGGTTATCTCCACCCATCGACCATTCACGCAAATTAGCTAGATCAACTTTTCGAATCTCATCACCAGTTAAGCCTTCCCAGTTTCCGCAATTAGTCTCGCGAAGGCGTGGGTCGGTAAGTACTTCAAGTCCTGTGAGCTTGACTAGTTCATGCGCTGTGCTCTGTGCTCGACCTAAATCACTTGCAATAATCATTGTGGGATCCATTGCAGCGATCATTGGCGCAGCGTGGGCAGCTTGAAACTTTCCCACATCATTGAGTGGAATATCTGTGTGGCCCTGAAACTTATTGGCAACATTCCATTCGGTCTGTCCGTGGCGCCACAAAATGATCTGATTACCCACGAGCTGCTTCCTCTTTAACGATATCGAGTTCAATCTTTGGGCAGTCATTCCACAAACGATCAAGCATGTAGTAACGACGTAGTTCTGTTGATTGAATATGAACAACAAGATCTGAGTAATCAAGAAGAACCCACTCATCGGTGCCTTCACGGCGCAATGGCTTATCCCCCACAAGGCGAAGTTGCTCTTCTACTTCATCTGCAATCGTGTCGATAATCTTGGAGTTGGATGCGGTAACAATAAGGAATACCTCACTGAGCACAGTTTGATCCGATAGGTCGAGTGCAACGAGTTCGGTTCCGAACTTATCAACTGCAGCGCGTGCTGCAATCTGTGTGCGTTCGACGCAGGCTTTACTTGCTGGCATAGAGGTTGTGCTCCTTTATATAGGCGGCGACTGCCGCCGGTACTGCGTCAGATTTATGTGCTCGGATATCAGTTGCAGAGACTGCAATCGCATCCACGCTTGTGTTGTGTTGTCCAGGAAATTCAGGGCGATCAATGACAACAAACTCAACCATCTCTTTGAGCTCATCGGCGCGATGCCATTGATCAATCTTTTCGTATGCATCAGTGCCAACAATGAGAACAATGGTGTCACCTTCGTAGTTCTGCGCCACAGCTTCCACCGTATCGATCGTGTAGCTAGGCCCTTCTCGTAATACTTCAATGGGATTTACTTCAACGCACGTACTTATCTCAGCAGGGAGTTCATTCACCGCTAGCTGACACATTGCACGGCGCTGGGCACCTGTTGCATGTGGTTCGTTATCGCGCAGACGAGGTTGGCCAGCTGGAAGGACTAAAAGGTGATCGACAATTTTTCGAGAGATGAGCTCTTGAATAACATGAATATGCCCATTATGAATGGGGTCAAATGTGCCGCCGTAAAGCCCTACGCGCAAGGTGTTCTACTTATCGAAGCGAAGAACGATATACAGAAGGAATGCAAAGACTCCGAAGGCAATGAGACCGAATGCATATGGTGGTACTGGAAGTTCGCGGGTTGCTTCTTCAGCGAGATTCATCATGAGTGAAGATTACTACTTACCTGCGAGAAGTTCTAAAAAGCGCGCTTCATCGATGATTGTGACGCCTAACTCTTGAGCTTTAGCCAGTTTTGATCCCGGGTCACTACCTACCAATACATAATCAGTCTTCTTAGAAACAGATGATGAAGGTTTGCCGCCATATGCGGTAATCGTTTCAGCGATGGAATCTCGCGTGAATCCTTCAAGGCCACCTGTCACAACAAAGGTGAGCCCTGCAAGAGTTTGGGGCATCACCTGCCCTGTTGCATTGACCATTGCAACGCCTGCATCAGACCACTTCTTGATGATGTTGCGATGCCAATCAATCTCAAACCATTCAACGACGGACTGTGCAATCACATCACCTAAGCCATCAATATCTGCAAGCTCTGCAACTGATGCCTTAGAAATTGCATCCAGACTTCCAAAATTGGTAGCAAGTGCTTGCGCCGCAGTTGGCCCCACATGGCGAATAGAGAGAGCAACGATGGTGCGCCACAGAGGTCGCTTCTTTGCCTCTTCCAAAGCTTCCAGCAACTTCTCAAGGTTTTTACCTTTGCCACCATCTTTCTTAGTAAAGAAAGAGGATTTCATCAACTCACTTTCGGTGAGTGAGAAGATATCTGCTTCATCAACAATGATCGCATCTTGCAACAGTGCAACTGCTGCTTCATATCCCAGCACATCAATATCCAGGGCTACCCGAGAGCCGATGTAGTAAATACGTTCCCGCAGCTGTGCAGGACAGCTTCGTGTATTGGGACAACGAATATCAACATCGCCTTCAGTAATTGCGCGAAGATCGGAAGCACATTCAGGACACTGCGTTGGCATCACAAATGCCTTCTCTTTTCCTGTGCGCTTATCAAGAACTGGTCCTAATACCTCAGGAATCACATCACCGGCCTTGCGGATGATGACAGTGTCACCGATGAGGACACCTTTTCGTTCAATCTCTTCTTGATTATGAAGCGTTGCATTGGTAACCGTTGAACCTGCAACTTTGACAGGTTCCATAAATGCGAAGGGGGTCACGCGCCCTGTACGACCCACGCTGACTTTGATATCAAGTAGTTTGGTGGTGACTTCTTCAGGTGGATACTTATAGGCGATAGCCCACTTTGGTGCACGCGATGTAAAGCCCAGCTTCTTCTGCTCAGCAATCGCATCCAACTTAATTACCACTCCATCGATTTCATGTTCAACATCGTGGCGATGAATGTTGTAATTCTCAATGAAATCAAGGACTTCTTTGCGGCTCGTGCAGACTTTAAACCGATTAGAGGTCGGTAGCCCTAGCGCTTTGAGTTGGGCGTAGGCATCAGATTGTGAAGAGAAGGAAATACCTTCACTCGCACCAACACCGTGAACAACAACATCGAGTGCACGAGATGCTGTGATGCGAGGATCTTTCTGTCGAAGTGAGCCTGCAGCGCAGTTACGAGGATTGGCAAAGAGAGGCTTGCCAGCTTCCTCTAACTCTTCATTGAGTTGATTAAATGCTGCAACCGGTAAGAAAACTTCACCGCGTACTTCAATCAGGGAAGGAATCTTCTTCCCACTGAGTGTGTGGGGCAATCCCTTGATGGTCTTCACATTCAGTGTCACATCTTCACCCGTCACGCCATTACCGCGGGTAAGCGCGCGAGTGAGTTGTCCATTCTCATAGAGCAGATTGATGGCAAGGCCATCGACTTTGAGTTCACATAGGTATTCAGGTGTGGGAGATTCTTTTTCGACGCGATCAAACCAGGTGGCCAATTCATCGTTATCAAAGACGTTATCAAGGCTCATCATCTTCTCGATGTGATCATGCTGATCAAAGGTCGTTGCAAATCCCCCTCCAACACCAAGGGATGGTGAATCAGGCTCTAAGAGTTCAGGGTGCTTTGCCTCAAGCGCCTCTAACTCTTTCAGTAATTTGTCGAATGCAGCATCAGTAATAGATGGTGCATCTAAAACATAATATTTAAATTGATGATCGCGAATCTCTTGAGTGAGTTCTGTGATGCGATGGCGAGCTTCGTTACTCATGCTGTCTCGCAGATTGTTGCCGAACCAACAACACGATCGCCGTCATAGATAACCATTGCCTGCCCTGTTGCAAGACCAAGCAGCGGTGCATCAAGTTCTGCCACTAACTCTTGGCCGTCCATGTAATAGGTGCAATCAAGTGCTGCGCCATGTGCTCGCACCTGAACAAAGCCGCGAAGAGGCGCAGCACCCACTTCTGGACCACAGAAGATAGGGCGTTCACCGCGCATAGAAGTCACAGCTAAATCTTCTCGTGCACCTACGACAACTGTGTTGGTGACAGGTTCAATCTTTAAGACAAAGCGTGGTGAGCCATCTTCACTGGGAATGGTTAGGCCTAAACCTTTGCGCTGGCCGATTGTGTAGGTATAGGCGCCCTTATGTTCACCTAACTTATTGCCATCTTGATCCACAATCGGACCTACTTCACTTCCCATACGATCGCGTAGCCATCCAGCGTTATCTCCTGATGGGACAAAGCAGATGTCATGGCTATCGGGCTTTTGTGCAACTGCAAGTCCTCGAGCTTCGGCCTCAATACGAATATCTACTTTTTCAGTATCCCCTAAAGGAAATATTGCGCCGCTGATCTGTTCGCGATTGAGAACTGCAAGAACATAGGACTGATCTTTAAGTGGATCTACTGCGCGATGGAGAGTGCGGCCAACAGATGATTCTTGCGTGCGCGCATAGTGGCCAGTAACAACGCCATCAAAGCCCATCGCCTTTGCACGATCTAGAACTGCAGCAAATTTAATCTTCTCATTACATCTAAGGCATGGATTAGGTGTGCGCCCTGCCTTGTATTCACTCATAAAGTTTTCAACAACTCCTTCATGAAATTCATCTGCCATATCCCAGATATAGAAAGGAATACCAATGACATCTGCAGCACGGCGTGCATCATGTGAATCTTCTATGGTGCAACATCCGCGGGCACCACTGCGGTACTTCTGGGGATTAGATGAAAGCGCTAAGTGCACGCCAATGACTTCATGGCCTGCCTCCACAGCGCGCGCTGCAGCAACTGCTGAGTCAACACCACCGCTCATGGCTGCGATGATCTTCATTTTCTACCCACCGCGTTAGCAGCCAGACCGCGTTCAATCACATCAGGCAAAACAGAGAGTGCATAGGCAACATCGCTAGCGGTGTTGGTCGCTCCAAATGAGAAGCGCAGTGATGATTGTGAAACTACATCAGTAAGGCCCATCGCCATCAATACATGGCTGGGGCGATGTACTCCTGCTGTGCAGGCAGCACCTGTGGAACAGGAAACTTTCTGTGAGTCCATAAGAAGCAACAGTGAATCACTCTGTGTTCCTGGAAATGTGATGTTGGAAATTCCTGGAAGGCGCGGTGCACTTTTGCCGTTAATGACAGCATCAGGACGAGATGCAAGAACACCTGCTTCAAATGAATCACGGAGTGCTTCAACTTTGCTTGCGTCATAGAGCTTTGCTCCAACAGCTGCGGCCAATGCCACAATCGATGGAGCATTGAGTGTGCCACTTCGAATATCGCGCTCTTGTCCCCCACCATGTAAGAGAGCTGGAATTTCTACTGCGCGACGCAAGATCAGCGCACCGATGCCAAGTGGACCGCCAACTTTGTGTCCACTGATTGTCATTGCAAAGAGGCCTAGATCTTTAAAGGACAATGGCACCTTAGTAAAGCTCTGCACCGCATCACAATGAACAGGGATATCCCCTGCAATCTTCACAACTTCTGCAATCGGTTGAATCACACCAGTCTCATTATTGCTATGCATCACAGAAATGAGTGCAATCTCTGAAACGCGCTCTGCAACGGTCTTCTTGAGGAACGCAAGATCAATGACTCCATCAGAATCGACTGGAATCTCAATGAGCTCAGCGCCCTCATGTTGTACAAGCCAATGTGCTGGGTCGAGAACAGCATGATGCTCAATGCTGGAGATGAGTATGACTTTCTTATCGCTATGCCAGAACAGACCCTTGATAGCCGCGTTATTTGCCTCAGTGCCTGAACCAGTAAAGATGACTTCACTTGATAGACAACCCACAGCCTTTGCAATCTTCTCTCTCGCATCTTCAACATCTTTACGAGTCGAGCGACCTTCTGTGTGCAGAGAAGATGGGTTACCGAGTTTGCGAAGTGAAGTATTCATCGCATCAATGGCGATATCGAACATCGGCGTAGTAGCCGCATGGTCGAGATAGACGCTCATGGGAGCAGTCTAGTTCGTGCGGGCTGTGATGCCTTCTGTGGCCTTGGGCAGCACGTTAAAGAGGTCTCCGATGACGCCGAAATCTGCAATATCAAAGAGTGGCGCTTCAGGATCTTTATTGACCACAACGATTGTCTTTGAAGTCTGCATTCCTGCGCGGTGTTGGATTGCGCCAGAGATTCCGCATGCGACATAGAGCTGTGGACTCACAGTCTTTCCTGTCTGACCAACTTGGTGTGAATGTGGATACCAACCAGCATCAGTTGCTGCGCGCGATGCACCAACTGCTGCGCCCAGTGAATCGGCAAATGCTTCAACGGGTGCAAAGTTTCCATCAGTTCCGCGTCCACCTGAAACAACAATATTTGCCTCAGTCAGTTCTGGTCGTCCGCCCTTTACAGGTGGCTGTGATGAAGAAATTGTTGCTTTCTTTGCATCACTTCCAATTGTCGCTGTGCCATTTTCAATTGCAGGAGATGATGCAGATAAATCTGCCTCAACGCTATTGGGGCGCACAGTAATGATTGCAACGCCATGTGAGACCTTAGAGTGCACAGTCGTAGATCCACCAAAGACAAGCTGAGTTGCTGTGCAATCTGCTGCAACATCAACGGCGTCAGTGATAATTCCAGATTCAGTCAGTACTGCAACGCGAGCTGCAACTTCCTTACCAAATGCATGAGATGCAATCAGAACGGCAGCAGGGGATTTCTCTTTCACAAGGCTTGCAAGTGCATCAGCAGATGCTGCAACACCGTGGGATGCAAAGTCATCAGATTCGATAACAAGAACGCTTGCAATCGGACCTTGGTTCACAGTTGCAGCAAGTGCTGCACCTTTTCCACTACCTGCTAGAACTACTGCAGTGACAGCGCCAATACGAGCACCTGCTGTTGCAAGCTCTGCTGTGGTCTTGGTGGCCTTATCGCTTGAGAAATCAACCAGGATTAATACGTTGCTCATATCAACTTCTTCTCTGCTAGGAAGTTCACAAGGTCTTGGCCGCCATTGCCTTCATCGGTGACTTTGACACCGGCTGCTCGTGCAGGACGTGGCATTGCGTCTTTAACCTGCGACCACGCACTCTGTGCTGATGCGCCCACTGCAGCTAAATCTTTTTGATCAATAACTTTCTTCTTAGCAGCCATGATTCCTTTAAAGGATGGGTAGCGAGGCTCATTAATTTTTTCAACAACGCTGATGACTGCAGGAAATGCTGCAGAGATTTCATCAACGCCAGCTTCGGTGACACGAGTAATAGAAACTTTTCCTGCAGGATCTACAGTGACTTTAGATGCAAAGGTCAGTTGCGCCCAGCCAAGGCGAGCGCTCAGCATCGCCGGCACAACGCTCATGCGAGCATCAGTAGATTCAGTGCCACAAATAACAAGGTCATATCCCCCATCAGCAATTACCTTGGCAAGGACTGCAGATGTTGCAAGAGCATCAGAGCCAGCCAGTGCGCTATCGCTTACCAAGATTGCATCGTTTGCACCCATGGAGAGGGCTTTGCGCACTGCCTCAATTGCGCGATCTGGTCCCATTGAAATAACAGTGACCGTGTGTGCTCCACCTTCTTCATTGCCGCCATGTGCTTCTGCGATGCGAAGGGCTTCCTCCACTGCATATTCATCGAGGTCATTAAGAACTGCATCAACGTTCTCGCGATCGAGGAGTCCATTGACCATCTTCTTCTCAGCCCATGAATCGGGGACCTGCTTGACGCAGACAGCAATCTTCATGGCGCATATGTTACTGACGGGTAGGTGGTTTGTGAAGCGTAGAACCCTCAACTAATACTTCACCTTCTATTCAGGAACACGTAACCTCTCAGCGCACTCTCAGATGGCTTCATCGCTCACTCTGCAACCATGATTGAGTCAGAGACACCTGCCAAGCTTCGTATCGCAGTCGTCACCGAGGCATTTCTGCCGCAAGTCAATGGCGTGACCAACTCAGTGCTTCGACTACTCGAATATTGCAAGTCGCAAGGCCATGAAGTTCTCATCATCGCTCCCGAGAGCGAAGGCGCTCCTTCTCGTTATCTGGATTACAAGATCAAACACGTTCCTAGCATTGCTATGAAGAAGCTCATTCCTATGGGAGTTCCGCGCAAATTTCTTGAACCACTCCTTGAAGGATTTGCTCCCGATGTCATCCACTTAGCATCTCCCATCTTTCTTGGCCATTACGTTGCGCGCATTGCTAAGAAGATGGGAATTCCAACCGTCTCTGTCTATCAAACTGACATAGCAGGCTTTGCTCGCCATTACGGCTTGACTATTGCACACACCACTTTAAAGAAGTGGGTATCAAGAATTCACCAAGCATCCGACATAACACTTGCTCCATCTAAGTGGGCAAGTCGAGATCTTGAGAGCAACGGTGTTCGCAATGTTCGTATTTGGAAGCGCGGAGTAGATCTCGTTAATTTCGATCCGTCACGACGTGATGAATCACTCCGCAAGAACATCACGGGTGGCAAAGAGAAATTAATCGTGGGGTATGTCGGTCGACTTGCCAATGAGAAACGCATTGAAGATCTTGCAGTCTTGGATAAGCAACCACATATTCAACTTGTGATTGTTGGTGAAGGCCCTGCTGCAGCTCGCTTTAAGAAAGAACTTCCCAATGCGCGATTTGTTGGATATCAATCGGGAACAGAGCTAGCTCGCTATGTTGCATCCTTTGACATCTTTGTTCATACAGGAAAACACGAAACTTTCTGCCAAGCTATCCAAGAGGCACTCGCATCAGGTGTTCCAGTCATTGGTCCTGATTCAGGTGGTCCTGTAGACCTTATTGACCATGGTGTGACAGGGCTACTGATTGATACTTCAGATTCACATGTCCTCCTTGAAGCGGTTGAAACTCTTCGCTCCCACTCATCCTTTGATTTGATGCAGCTGGCAGCCCGCAAGGCAGTCGAGCACCGCACATGGGATTACATCAATAGCCAGCTGATGTTGCATTACTCAGATGCAATTTTCGGAACAAGCAAGCATCGCGAGCTTGTTGCATGAAGATCATTCATATCGCCAACTTCTATGGCCCAAAATCTGGTGGCATCAAGACAACACTTCATAATCTTGGAACTGAATATCAGAAAATCGGCCACGAATTTATCTATGTAGTCCCTGGCAAGAAGTTCTCGCGTGAGAAGACAGAACATGGTGGCTGTATCACCTTGCCTTCATGGACAATTCCTTTCAGTGGCGGCTATCGAGTAATCCGCTCAACGCGACAAGTCAAGACAATTTTGCAATCTCTTAAACCAGATCGACTTGAAGTCTCTGATCGCTTCACTCTTTCATGCTTAGGCAACTGGGCAAAGCGCCGCGATATTCCTGCGATTGTCTTTAGCCACGAGACGCTACGTGGACTTGTGAAAAACTTCTTCGGAGTCTCACTTAAGCCCTTTGTTGGTTGGCACAATTCACGACTTGCTGGCAAGTTCGATTTCGTTGTTACGACAACTAACTTCGCCGCTGCTGAATTCAACGACATCGGCACAACAAATGTTGTCCGAGTTCCACTTGGCGTCGACCTCAGTACCTTCTCACCTGATCATCGCAATGAAGAACTGCGCGCAAAGATGATCAAGGGTGGAGATGTGCTCCTCGTTCATTGTGGGCGACTCTCTCCCGAGAAGAAGCCTGAACGCTCATTGCAGACTCTGAGAGAACTTCTCGATCGTGGAATCAATGCTCGCCTTGTCTATATTGGTAGCGGTCCACTGCACAAGAAGCTCTATGACTCATCTCGCGATATCCCCGTTACTTTCTGGGGATATGTAGCAAATAAGAACCTCCTTGCTCAAATGATTGCATCGGCCGATGTTTCACTTGCACCAGGACCAATCGAGACATTCTGCCTTGCAGCCCTTGAATCTCTCGCAAGCGGAACCCCAGTTGTTGCATCAGAGTCCAGTGCAGTCGGTGAGTTCCTCTATGAAGATAACGGTGACTTTGTGGGGCTTACGGCAGCGAATAACGGCGCCGCCTTTGCTGATGCAGTTGAAATCATTCTCGATGAGATCAAAGAAGATCCAACGCTATCTGCGCGATGCAGATTGCAAGCAGAACGCTTCCCATGGTCGGCAACTATTCACAGACTCGACACTCTGCACCCAGAGAAAGTGGCCTAATATGCCGAAGCCTCTGACCCTAGCAATCATTGGCGATAGCGCAGCATCAGGCGTTGGTGATTCAGATTTACATGGCAACCACTTCGGATGGGGCTATCACCTAGCGCAAGCATTTACTGAACCCCTTATTTATATCAATGCATCTCGTCCAGGTGCTCAATCTAAAGAAGTTCTCTATGAACAACTTCCGAAGATCCTCATTCACGAGCCTGAGCTTGTGGCAGTGATTGTGGGTGGAAATGATCTCTTGCGTAATGGTTTCTCACCTGAAATATTCGAAGTCAATCTCAATGAAACTCTTCGTCAGATTGAAGAGATGGGTGCAACAGCAATGTTGCTTGAACTTCACGATCCCACAGAGATTGTTCCTATGCCATACCTCGTTGCTCGAGTCTGCCGCCGCAGGGTTGATGCGGTAAATCGCATCACGAGAAAGATGGCCACGCGTTATAGCGCGATTCTTCTTGAAACAAGATCACTCGAAAGTATCTATGATCGCAATAAGTGGCATGTGGATCGCATGCATCCAAGCCGCCATGGACATCAATTTATTGCCGATAACTTTGCCCACCTTCTTCGTATGCGTGGATTTGAAGTCGATCCTGTCATCTTTACCTTTAAGAACAATAGAAGTCGCAGAGATTCCATTATCTGGATGCTCAAAAATGGCACACCATGGTTTCTTAAGAGAAGCGTGGATCTTCTCCCCGCAATCCTCATCCTCTCAATTTATGAGTTGATCTATATGGCACGTCATAGAAATGAAAAAGCTGAATCAAATATCTACTATCCAGATTTTGCAGCACATGCAGATATTCATATCAATCGACTACAGAATGAGAAGGTTTCTTAATGAACATCCGTCAGATCGAAGAGATGATTGACCAGGAGATTCGCCCAACTCCGGAGTTCTCCACACCATCAACACTGATCGCAGATTCAGCATGGTTAACTCTTCGCATCCATAGCAAGTAATAGATTTCACAACTCTTCTTAATTCTGAGCGCTAGTGCTCAGATATGGCTTGTTACTCGTTCGTAATCCCATATATTTGCTTCATGCTCGCACTCATTGCTCCGGGACAAGGTTCACAGACTCCCGGAATGCTCAGCGCATGGCTTGAAGATCCACACTTGCACTCATTGGCCAAGGAATTCTCTGAGGCCATCGGCATTGATGTGATTCACCTTGGCACTACTGCTACTGCTGATGAAATTAAAGACACTGCCAACGCACAACCACTCATTGTTGCTGCAGGGCTGATGAGTGCTCATGCCTTAGGTGCAACTGGTTCATTCTCTTTTGTTGCAGGCCACTCAGTGGGTGAAATAACTGCTGCTGCTATCGCAGGAGCTCTCTCCCCCATAGATGCGATGAAGCTTGTGACCACTCGCGGTTCTGAAATGGCAAAGGCTGCAGGAGTTACGCCATCAGGAATGACAGCTGTATTAGGTGGAGATCGCCAAGTAGTCCTTCGCGCAATTTCTGATTTAGGTCTCGTTGCAGCCAATGACAACGGTGGTGGGCAGATAGTTGCTGCAGGAGATCTTGATGCTCTTGCGCAACTTGCACCAGAAGGCGCTCGCGTTCGCCCCTTGGCAGTTGCAGGCGCATTTCACACCTCTTATATGCAACCGGCTGTTGAGCCACTGCGCGCACTTGCTGCAACGATGTCGACATCGACTCCTGTAGTCGGAGTTCTCTCCAATAAAGATGGTGTTGTGGTGACAGATGGTGCAGAAGTACTAGCTCGCATCGTCAATCAGATTGCTAACCCTGTTCGCTGGGATTTATGTATGGAAACTCTTCTCTCCTTAGGCGTTACTGGAGTTATTGAAGTTGCCCCTGCTGGAACCCTTGTTGGACTTATCAAGCGCGCTGCTCCTAGTATTGAACAGTTCGCTTTGAAGAGCCCTGCAGATCTCGATGCAGTGCGTGCATTCGTTGCAACTCATGGAGGCAAGTAATGGCAACAATTGCATCAAAGACAGGTAGCGAGAGCCAGATACTTTCTGTTGGTTCATACCGTCCTAAGCGCATCGTCACTAATGATGAAGTTGCAGTGCGTATTGACTCCAGTGATGAGTGGATTCAGCAACGCACAGGTATTGAAACTCGTCGCTTTGCAGATGAAACAGAGACTCTTCTCGATATGGCCACATGGGCTGCGCAAGATGCTCTCAAGAAAGCAAAGTTATCCATCACAGATATCGACACCATCATCGTGGCAACTATTACCTTTCCTTTCCAAGCACCCTCTGCTGCAACTGCGATCTTGCAGCGCTTAGGTCATCCAAAAGCTGCAGCCTTTGATATCAACGCAGCATGTGCTGGATTTTCCTATGGTGTGGCTATGGCTCATGACTTCATTAAGTCCGGAACTTCAAAGACCGTCTTAGTCATTGGCGCAGAGAAGATCTCAGATTTCACAGATCCTAATGATCGCGCAACAGCATTTATCTTCGCAGATGGCGCAGGTGCAGTTGTTATTGGTGCATCGCAAGAAGCTGGAATCGGTCCTGTTGAGTGGGGCTCAGATGCTGATGAGCGCGATGCCATTCAGATGAATCCATCATGGATTGAAGTTCGTGATGTGGAGACACAATTAACGAAGGCTGGCAGTAAGTGGCCAAATATTTCTCAAGAAGGTCAAAAAGTTTTCCGCTGGGCTGTGTTTTCGATGAGTAAGGCAGCTCTCAAAGCACTCGATGCTGCAGGCCTTAGCGTCAATGACCTTGATGCATTTATTCCACACCAAGCAAATGTGCGCATCATTGAAACAATGGCGAAAGAGATGAAAATGCCTGATTCAGTGATCATCGCTGATGACATCCGCAAGAATGGAAATACATCTGCTGCATCCATTCCACTTGCTATGGATGCGCTCTTGCAGAAACACCCTGAGCTCCATGGGAAATTGGCTCTGCTCATTGGCTATGGCGCAGGTCTCGTTTATGCGGGTCAGGTTGTGAAATTACCGCCTAAACCATAATTTTCTTGGGTTTACCCTCCCATTTACTGGGAAGTAAGCCCTTCTTTCATACACAATTACACACCTGTCCCCACGAATACAGATATAGCAAAGGAAAAAATAATGGCGTTATCACCAGCAGATGTACTTGCAGGAATCAAAGAGATCGTTGAAGAAGTAGCGGGTATTCCAGCTGCATCCATCGAACTTGGTAAGAACTTCACAGAAGATCTCGAAGTTGACTCACTCAGCATGGTTGAAGTTGTAGTTGCATGCGAGGAGCGCTTTGGCGTGAAGATTCCTGATGAGAAGGTAACTGAGCTCGCTACAGTCGGCGATGCAGTCAACTTCATCGTTAACGCTGCTGCATAAGTAGAAATTTTCTAGCGGTATGTCACAACGTCGCGTAGTCGTTACAGGCCTTGGTGCCACAACGCCTCTCGGTGGAGATGTCGATTCAACGTGGAAGGCGCTACTTGCCGGCCAATCTGGAGTCAGACTTCTTACTGAAGATTGGCGTGAGCTCCTCCCTGTGCACTTCGCTGCGCACGTTGCGACAGAACCTGCAGATCAGATGGAGCGCGTTGAAATGCGCCGCCTTGATCGCTCAGAGCAATTCGCACTCGTTGCATCCCGTGAAGCCTGGAAAGATGCAGGTTCTCCCGATGAGGTTGATAAGGAACGCCTTGGTGTAGTTATCGCATCAGGTATCGGTGGAGTCATTACACTCCTCGACCAGTTCGTCAATCTCAACGAGAAAGGCGCACGCGGAGTCAGCCCACACACTGTTCCAATGTTGATGCCTAACGGACCAGCTGCCAATGTGGGACTTGAACTTCAAGCAAAAGCTGGTGTTCACACCCCGGTGAGCGCATGTGCATCAGGTGCTGAAGCAATCGGTTATGCCTTTGAAATGATTAAGAACAATCGCGCAGACATCATCGTCACCGGTGGCGTTGAAGCTGCGATTCACCAATTACCGATGGCTGGCTTTGCTGCGATGAAAGCACTTTCAACGCGCAACGATGCACCCTCTCGCGCATCACGACCTTATGACGTTGATCGCGATGGATTCGTCCTCGGTGAAGGCGGCGGAATCCTTGTTATTGAAGAGTATGAACATGCTAAAGCACGCGGTGCAAAGATCTACTGCGAAATAGGCGGACAAGGACTTTCATCAGATGGTTACCACATCGCTGCCCCTGATCCTGATGGCAGTGGCGTGCAGCGCGCAATTAAATTTGCTCTAGAAAATTCTTGTCTTTCAACGAAGGACATCGTGCACCTGAATGCACATGCAACATCAACTCCTGCAGGAGATGTTGCTGAAGCAAATGCACTGCGCAAAGCACTGGGCGCAGATGCTGATCACGTTGCAGTATCTGCAACAAAGTCGATGACAGGACACCTACTCGGTGGTGCTGGTGCAATCGAATCTGTCTTTATTGTCAAAGCCCTTCAAGATCGCCTTGCTCCCCCAACAATCAATATTGAAAACTTAGACCCAGCTGTGACTGTCGATGTCGTTCGCGACACACCACGCCAACTTCCTGCGGGAGATATCGCAGCGCTCAATGATTCTTTCGGATTTGGTGGCCACAACGTAGTACTTGCATTTAAATCGCTCTAACCTAGAGCCATGGCAACACCAGAGAAGGTGCTCGATCCCGAAGCCCGTATCGCCAAATTACTTGATGCAGGCAATTTTGAGCTACTCCTTCCTCGTACTGATTCTGGAATGGTTGCAGCAACTGGTCTTGTTAAAGGAAATAAAGTCGTTGTTTTCGCATCTGATCCCACAATTAAAGGTGGCGCACTCGGCATTGAAGGTTCGCAAATTATTGTGCAGGCATATCGAGCAGCGATGGGAGCACAAGTTCCTGTCATTGGAATTTGGCATTCAGGCGGTGCGCGTTTAAGTGATGGAGTTGCATCCCTCAACGCATTCGGTGAAGTCTTCCAAGCGATGGTCACAGCAAGTGGTCGCATTCCTCAACTCTCATTAGTACTTGGTCCCACAGCTGGAGGCGGTGCTTATGGACCGGCACTCACCGACATCGTCGTCCTTGCACCTGAAGGACGGATCTTTGTTACAGGCCCTGATGTCGTGAAATCTGTAACCGGAGATATCGTCGATATGGCACTGCTCGGTGGACCAGAGGCGCATAGTAAGAATTCAGGTGTTGCTCACGTCATCGCACCTTCTGAAGATATTGCCTATAGCGAGATTCAAGATCTTGTATCCCTCTTTGCTAATCAAGGCTTAATGTCGCCGCACGTTGAAGATGTGAAGCTTGCCCATTTAGTTCCAGATTCTGCAAAGCGTATTTATGAAGTACATCCACTGGTTGATGCGATTCTCGATAAAGATGGCGAAAAGTTAGAGCTCCTTGATATGTGGGCCGAGAATATGACTACCGTTATTGGTCGCCTTGGCGGCCGCACAGTGGGAGTTATCGCAAATAACCCACAAGTTATCGGTGGAGTCCTTGACTCAGCTGCGGGTGAGAAAGCAGCGCGCTTTGTTCGCACCTGTGATGCATTTGGAATTCCGCTTGTCGTTATTGCCGATGTGACTGGTTTCTTGCCTGGCATCGGCCAAGAGTGGGAAGGTGCTGTGCGCCGCGGTGCGAAGTTACTTCATGCATTTGCTGAAGCCGTTGTTCCTCGCGTTACCGTCATTACCCGCAAGGCATATGGTGGAGCTTTTGTTGCAATGAATTCAAAGTCTCTCGGTGCAACCCGTGTATTTGCATGGCCTCAAGCAGAAGTTTCAGTCATGGGCGCAGTTGCTGCTGTGCGCGTTCTGCACCGCAGACTTCTTGCAGACCTACCCGCAGATCAACGTGAAGATATGGAACTTGAGCTTGCAGCAGAGCATGAGAAGGTTTCAGGCGGTGTTGCTCGCGCCATTGAAATTGGCGCAGTCGATGAAATGATTGAGCCCGATAAGACTCGTAGCGCTATTGCGAAGGTTCTTGCTGCAACTGAATACCGCCGTGGATCACACGGCAATATTCCGCTGTAGTCAGAGTTACTTAACGGAGAAAGTAACTGAGACTGTTGATGTCACAGTCTTTTCAATACTGGACGTGTCATATGCGCCAGTATCTTGCGTCATCGTTGAATCCGGTGTTGTCACCTGGAATACACCTGACTTAACTGATTGCACGGAACCAACCTTGCCGCCCACTGCCTTAGTGATTGCTTCTGCGCGGATCTTGGCATCCTTCATCGCCTCCTCCAGCAACTGCGGACGAAGCTTAGGAAGAGTGGAGAGGTAGTACTGAGGACCGTAATTATTTACAGTCACACCTTGCTGCAAGATGGTTCCAATTCCTTGAGAAAGCTTAGAGACAAGCTTTACATCTTTGGAACGAACAACAACATCGCGAGATGCGCGGTAGTTAAGAATCTTGCCTGTGTTATTTCCATTTACCCACTGCTCATTGGCATAGGTGGAAACTGAACCTAATGTCAGCGCATCAGCTGGAATTCCACCATCGGTCAGATATTTGCTTACAGATGCCACATCATTACCGACCTTTGTCACAGCTTCTGCAACTGTGGGGCGAGTAAGTGAGACATTAAGTGTCCAGACAACGTTATCTGCTGTTGCAGAAGTCTTTGCAGATCCTGTGACTGTAATTCCATTTGCATTACGAGCGGCAAATCCCGCACCGACTTTCACAAGTCCGCCACCGAGTGCGACGGCAAGAATAAGAGCGATTCCAATATAGAGAATGGATTGGCGTCGTTCTGTTGAAGTCATGGGTGCTTGTGATGTCATGCATGCATCATATCGCGCGAAGTCTTTGAACTTCCTGTAGGTCTACACCTCGATACGGTTCAAGCGCTTCATCCCACGCACTTCCGAGTGCTGTCCCCAAATTCTTACGAATTTCTTCATCATCGAAGTGAGAAAGAGCTTTGCGGATCACATCTTCACTCACAAGGATTGTGCCCACCTCATCCAGTGCTGCACGGTGAATTCCAAGTTCTGGTGTGCAGCGGAAGATCTCACCGCCATGGCTTGCCAATTCACTGACCTCAAAACGAAGGTAATGCCAGTTCTTAAGAGCTGTTGCAATCTTTGATGCTGTCCCAATGGGCGCGCGAAATTCAAGAGTTGTGCGCACAGTCCCTGCTGCTAGTGGTTGATCGCGCCAGAAAATATTCTGTGGCGCACCAAGGAGTGAATTCAGCCCCCACTCAATATGTTGGCGCAGGGCAGTGGGCGCGGAATGGATAACAACCAAACCAGCGAGGTTTCTTTCATGCATCTGAGTACTCCTAGCAAGGCTCGCTTTGTGCGACCTTCCCCGATCCACAACGACTACCAATTACTAGTGAGTGCTCTATTTATACAACTTTCTACTGACTTTGTGAATATCTGCCCTCTTTGAGAGGTCATTTGAGCGTGGATGGCTGGAATTGGGAATAGGCATACGGGTAGGTAGCAGGTACGATTTTCCCTAGTCGGACGCTTTATCAGTACCCGTTGTTAGATTTACTTCTTTACTCGGTATGGCTGAACGCAAGACGAAGACTGGAAGCTCGAGGAATTCTCGGACTCCTACACATATCGAAGGAATAGTAAAAAATATGGCAACAGGTACAGTTAAGTGGTTCAACTCTGAAAAGGGATTCGGTTTCATTGCAGTTGATGGTGGCGGACAAGATGTATTCGTTCACTACTCAGCAATTCAGGGAAACGGTTACAAGAGCCTTGAAGAGGGTCAGGCAGTTTCATTCGAGGTTGTCCAGGGTCCTAAGGGTCCTCAGGCAGACGCAGTGAACGCTAACTAATTTCACTTATAAGTAAGGCCCGTCCGAGAAATCGGCGGGCCTTATTTTTTTATCTATTTTTTAGAACTACTTCTTAGGAAGTGGTGGAATCTCTCCCACTTTAGCTTTCAGAGCAGCAACAGCTTTCGCTGGAGATAAATCTTTCCCGTTCTTCCACGCATCCAGATATTTCCACGGCAGAACTTCACCGCGCCTGACCCACCATGTGTCAGCCGGTGTGGGCCATGAAATTCCAAAGTGAAGATGCGGTGATGTTCCACGTGCGCTTCCCGTTGATCCAACTGCACCCAATAACTGACCACCCTTAACTTCTACTCCAGGTTGAATGCTGGCAGGGATGGTGCGCAGGTGAGAGCCGTAGTAACGAACTCCATCAACACCGATGATGGAGACATAGAGCCCACCACGATCAATTCCAAGGTTTGTCTTTCCGCTCCAGAGATCGGTGCGATTGACCTCATCAACTACACCATCAATAGGGGCTACGAATCGGCAACCAGCTTTAGCCAAAATATCTGTGGCGGCGTAATCATGATGCGCTCTTGCATAGTTCACTTCGCAATTTGCTACGGGAAATGTATAGATGGGAGCTGCTTGCGCACTTGGTATCGCGGTGAAAAAAAGAGTGAGGACAATGAGTTTTCTCAACATGTGCCTTAGCCTAACGAAACTGCGATTAATTCTTGAGTGCGGCGCGGTCTAACTTGGCTGTGACAATCATGTGAGGAACTGTTAGAGCCCAGATAGTGACCAACGTCAGCCATAAGAATGTGTCGCTGACATTGGTATGTGAAAAACCAGCAAGAAGAGCGACAAATATCAAAGTTCCAGCAAGAGCTGGGAGCCCTGGAATAACTGCAAGGACAAAACCTCGACGAGAGTTATTTCGCTCATATGCATCAAGGGAGCGAGGAAGTAAAGATGTGAGTCGTGCTGTGTGGCGCATGGCATGCCAACATCCAAAGTAAACGGCAAATGCGACAAGTGGTGGGGCAACGGAGGCAAGGGCTGCAAGAAGTGCGAGATCGAGAAGATCGCGATATCGCTTTCGAGAAATGAGCGCCATTGCTGAAAGCGTTGCAATCGCAGCAACTGCAATCTGAATCTCAGAGGTATAGCCGTGATGCCAATTGATTAATTCTGCATTGACTTTGGTCAGCGCCTGCGTGCTTCGGCTATTAACTAGTGGAATCACCACAGGCAGAAGTCCTGCAGCTGGTGCATATGCCCACACAGGCAATTTCGAAGATGCATTGCCCTTGAGATGATTGAGTTCAGAGATAAATGCGCTATCTCCAATACCAAAGTGAGTCGCACTCATAATCACCACTGCAATAAATCCCCACACATTCCATTGCAAGATTGCCCAAATTGCAGCAAGTGCAATAGCCACATAGAGCACAACAAATAGCGCCATCTTCCATGGCGCAGATTTGGGAAGAGCCACAAGATGGTCAACTGCTCCATGTGGAATTCCAATAGCTAGAGCGATAACAGCCATCACTACTTGCCAGTTCAGTGAATCAGCACCGAGCCAGGAGGAGAAAGTGATGGAGGCGGCAATTGCGATGGCCACGATGGCGCTAGAGAAGGTGCGCACCGTTGAGAAAGTCTTTAACTTGGCCATCTCCATAACGGTCACAGTAGCAAGATTCATCGCGAACTATGCAAAAATGCACTCATGAAACATTGGTCATACATGGGGATGCTTATCTTCACCCTCTGTGGATCAGGTTGGCTCGAAGTAGTGTTAAAGACTGGAGTCTTGCGCCGCATCAAGAGAGCTGCGCTGAGCATTCTCCCAATTAGCACTCTCTTCTTATTGTGGGATGCCTATGCCATTTCAAAGGGTCATTGGTTCTTCGACCGCGAGCAGATGCTAGGGATCATCGGTCCACTCAATATTCCACTAGAGGAATATCTCTTCTTTATCATCGTTCCACTGGCGGCTATTTTGACTATTGAAGGCGTCACCACTGTGAAACCACATTGGCGCAAAGGAGAGTTTGGCGAATGATCTACTCCGATATCGCTATTGCTGCTTTTGGCATTGCCGTGATGGTTGATTTGTTCATATTTAAGAACTCAATGCTCACACGTGCTGCCTTCTGGACATCATATGCAATCATCTTGCCATTTCAATTGCTCACAAATTGGTGGCTCACATCGCGCAATATCGTGATGTATAACCCAGATGCCATTATTGGTGTGCGCATCTGCTCTGCACCCGTTGAAGATCTCCTCTTTGGTTTCGCACTCGTGTTAAGTGTGATGGGTATGTGGGAGTTCTGGGGCCGCAAAGGATTGCAACGCCACTAAAGGATTAGCCGTGCGCTGCAGCAACTGCTGCGTAGATGATCTTTCCATCGTGCACATTCAACCCCGCAGCAAGTCCTGCATCATCATTCATCGCCTGTTCCCAACCCTTGTTTGCAAGAGCGAGTGAATACTTCAGCGTTGCATTGGAAAGTGCTGCAGTCGAAGTTGCAGGAACTGCGCCCGGCATATTTGCCACGCAATAATAGAGCGAGTTGTGAACCTTAAATGTGGGATCTGCATGTGTGGTTGCATGAGAGCCTTCAAAGCATCCACCTTGATCGATTGCAACATCGACAAGAACGGAACCTGGCTTCATATTTGCAACCATCGCATCGGTGACAAGCTTTGGTGCTGCAGCGCCTGGAATGAGAACTCCACCAATAACGAGATCAGCTTGTGTGCAGTACTCCTCAATTGCAAAGGCTGAGGATGCAACTGTCTTTACCTGACCGTGAAACATCTCATCTATTTCAACAAGACGTTTGAGGTTGATATCAAGAAGTGTGACATCAGCACGTAGTCCAATAGCCATTGCAGCAGCTGAAACGCCAACGCTTCCGCCGCCCAAAATAACTACCTTGCCAGGTGCAACTCCTGGAACTCCCCCGAGCAATATTCCACGTCCTCCATTGGGACGTTGCAGAGCAGCCGCTCCGACTTGTATCGACATACGACCTGCAACTTCTGACATCGGAGCAAGAAGTGGAAGGAAGCGATTTACTTCAACAGTTTCATAGGCGATTGCTGTGACACCTGAGTTAACGAGAGCATCTGTACATTCGCGAGATGCTGCAAGGTGGAGGTAGGTAAAGAGAATCTGGCCTTTACGCATGCGGTGGTATTCCTCGGCAACAGGCTCTTTGACCTTAATGATCATCTCGGACTTCGCCCATACTTCATCGGCCGAGTCGAGAATTGTTGCTCCAGCTTTTACATATTCGCCATCTGTAATGGATGAGCCTAATCCTGCGCTCTTTTCAACAAAAACAGTGTGGCCGGCGATGACGAGAGAGTGAACTCCTGCCGGTGTGGTTGAAACTCTAAATTCATTGTTTTTAACTTCTTTTGGGATACCGACAAGCACAATTAACTCCTATTTAGTCGACGCTGACTTGAATGGACTTAAATGATGCTACTACTAAAGAGCTTGAATATGAAACAACAAACCACTCTCAGGCTTTAAGACTGGAAGTTGCAATCCAACGTGGGCAAGTTGATCGCCGGTGAGATTGAGTGCTGGCCACCAACCTGGGGCTCGCTTTTGAATGAAATCATCTGCGCTCAAATTCTCAACAACATTTACTTGATAGGTAGTTTCCTTTTCGAGTCCATCAAATGTAGTTAGTAGCGGTCCAAAGTTATCGAGAGAAGTGAGCTGCATATAGGTAAAGATTGCTTCTTTCTTATCAAGTGAAACTGTGCCGTAGAGCTGTGCGTTACCCACAATCTCATCGCTTCGAACAACTGTTCCTGAATGCAGTAAGTCACGATGCTTCTTATAGAAAGCGATATATGCCTTAAGTACCTCGGTTTCTTTCGCATCCGCCTCATTGATATCCCACTCAATACCCGCATGGCCAAAGAGTGCATTCAGTGCGCGGAAAGAAACCGAATGTGTGCGATGCATCTGATGGCCCACCGTTGGTCCAACGTGAGTACCGAGGAACTCAGGCGGAATAACAAGCCCTGTCCAACGCTGAATTTGCTGGCGCTCTAGTGGATCATTTTGATCTGATGTCCAGAAACGATCTGCATGCTCAATCATTCCAAGATCTATTCGGCCACCACCGGATGAACAGGATTCGATCTCAAGCCCTGGATGGCGCTTCTTCAACTCATCAAACATTCTGTAAATCGCTTCGGTCTGCTTGCGCACGACTGGGCGACCATCAGAGATTGGATCTGTTAAGTGACGATTGTGATCCCACTTGATATAGGCAATGTTGAATTCGGAAAGAACGGCATCTACTTGATTCAGCACATGGTTATATGCGCCTTCCTTAGTCAGATCTAGAACTTGCTGCCAACGTCCTTCGATAGGAAGTCTTCCTGGCTCCTGCAAAATCCAATCCAGGTGTGCTCGATAGAGATCTGAATCGCGATTGACCATCTCTCCTTCAAACCAGAGACCGAATTCAATGCCCTTATCGTTGATGTATTTAATGAGTGGGCCAAGTCCATTGGGCCATGCATCCTTTGAGACAACCCAATCACCAAGGCCGGCGCGATCATTGCGGCGAGAACCAAACCAACCATCATCGAGAACTACTCGCTCGACTCCGATGTCGGCAGCCTTATCAACCATCTTACGAATTACCTCTTCGTTGTGATCGAAGTAGACCGCCTCCCACATATTCAGTGTGAGAGGACGAGGGCGAAGCTTTGTAATGTGATTACTGCGAGAGCGAATCCATGAATAGTGATTGTTGGTAACGCCATCAAGGCCGCGATCGCTAAAGGTAGCAATCGCGCGAGGGGCTACATAGCTCTCGCCCTTCTTCAAAATTACTTCCCCAGGCAATAAGTATTCACCTGCTCCAATTGATTTATGTCCATCAATCAAACGTTCAACGTGATGGATGTTATTTCCAGACCATGCCATCGCAAGTGACCACGCTTCACCGTGGCGGAACCCTGTTGCATGGTTGAGTGCAACTTGAGTGATTGTGTAATCGTGGCCAGAACGTCCTTCAAAACCTTCGCGAGTTAAAAGTCCATAATCGATAGACCTGCGCTGTGGTTGACGCTCTTTCGTCCAGTGGCCATAGAAATCAAGAACTTCATTAGCTTGTTCAGGCAGTGGAAGCCAATACAAGAAATGATCAAGGAAGTAATCACCTTCGGCAGTGTTGGTCACTTTTGCATCCATCAACAAAATATCTGATGGAGTGAGGGTGTATGTGATCTCGATTTCAAGTCCTGCAATCGCATCTACAAAGAGTGCGACCATCGATTGATCTTTCTGCACCGCACTCTTTACCGTAAAGGAATTTGAAGCACTTACTCCCCCACGATGTCCACGAAGTGCTGGATGACCAATCCATCCACGAGAATGTTCGCGAAGAATCAGGTTGCTGGAAGAGACATCAAGGCCGCCATGAAATGCAGGTTTAGTCAGAGCAGAACGAATCGCATCCGATGATGTCTCATTGATTGCGCCTAGCTTCTTGCCCCAATAAAGAACAGCAAGTGAATCCCCATCGTGCTCGAAGATAATTGAGGAACGCGCCTGGCTCAGATGAATCATGGCGTTATCCTAATGAGCCACCCCGTAAGATTGCTCAGGACGAGGCGGTAGCTCAGTTGGTTAGAGCCCCAAACTCATAATTTGGTCGTCGTCGGTTCGAGCCCGACCCGCCTCACCACTTTTTAAGCGTTTGGAGGATTTTCAAGAAATGAAACCAATCATTGATGTTGCCGCAGAACTTGGAATCGATAGCGAAAATCTTGAATCCTATGGAAAATACAAGGCCAAGGTTAATTTAAAGTTCCTTGATGCACTTCCGGTACGCTCAGGTTCAAAATTAATTCTCGTGACCGCTATCAGTCCGACACCTGCAGGCGAGGGAAAGACAACGACCACCATCGGGTTGGGTGATGCGTTAAGACACATTGGTAAGAGCGCCATGATTGCGCTGCGCGAGCCATCTCTAGGTCCTGTCTTTGGGATGAAGGGTGGGGCGACGGGTGGTGGCCGTTCCCAGGTTATCCCAATGGAAGATATCAATCTTCACTTCACTGGAGATTTTAATGCAATAGCCCTTGCGAACAACCTACTTGCAGCGCTACTTGATAACCATATTTACCACGGTAATGAACTCGGTTTCGATACTCGGCGAGTGACATGGAAACGTGTTATCGATATGAATGATCGTGCTCTTCGTGAAATCATTCAATCTCTTGGTGGCGTGAGTAACGGCTATCCTCGAAGTGATGGCTTTGACATAGTTGTGGCGTCAGAGATTATGGCTATTTTTTGTCTTTCAACATCAATTGAGGACTTAAAGGAGAGAGTAGGGAGGATTGTTGTTGGATATCAGAGTGACAAGACGCCAATTCTGGCCAGTGATCTCAATGCTCAAGGTGCAATGACAGTAATTCTAAAGGATGCTTTCCAACCAAACCTTGTTCAAAGCCTGGAAAATACGCCGGCCTTTATTCATGGAGGACCCTTCGCGAATATTGCTCATGGCTGCAACTCAGTTATTGCAACAACGTCGGCTATGAAGTTATCGGATTATGTTGTGACTGAGGCTGGTTTTGGAGCCGACCTAGGTGCTGAAAAATTCATCGACATTAAATGTCGTAAGTCGGGGCTTCGCCCGTCTGCCTGTGTGCTTGTTGCAACAGTGCGCGCACTCAAATATCACGGTGGTGTAGATCTGAAAAACATCACGACCGAAAACCTAGAGGCACTCACTGCTGGCATCGTCAATTTGGAGCGCCATGTCAAGAATATTACGAGTGTCTACAATCTTCCTTTGGTCGTTGCAATTAATCATTTCACGAGTGACACCGAAGCTGAAATAAATTTTCTACGAACCCGTGTTGAGGCTTTGGGTGTCAAAATTGTTCTCGCAACTCATTGGGCCAATGGTGGCGCCGGTGCAGAAGATCTCGCTCATGCGGTCGTGGCACTTTGTGAGCAACCAGGCCAAATGAGGTTCGTTTACGAGGCGGAGCAGAGCCTGTGGGAGAAGGTCACCTCTGTAGCGACGAGAATCTACGGAGCAAAACAGGTCACCGCTGACGCCAAAATAATCAATCAATTAAAAGAGTTTGAGGATTCGGGATATGGTCATTTTCCAGTCTGTATCGCAAAGACCCAATATTCATTTACGACCGATGCCAGCCGTCGAGGGGCACCCAGTGATCACACCATCAACATTCAAAATGTAAAACTCTTCGCAGGTGCTGAGTTCATCGTTATCATTTGCGGCGATATTTTAACGATGCCTGGTCTACCCAAGCATCCTGCTGCAGAACGAATTGATTATGTACACGGAAAAGTGGTTGGTCTCTCTTAGCGAACATTGTAACTCGGCACAAGCAAAGTTAAAAAATCATATCCTTGAAAATGCGAGAGTCGGGAACTTAATGCATTCTGTCATTAAGTTCCCGGCCCGCCTTTACTTCGAAGATGATTCGTCGAAGCTTAGATTCGCTACAAGAGGTTCGGCTTAGTCTTTGCTACAGAAGAAGCTGAGAAACCATATTTTTTAACAATTTGAGCTAACTTACCCGATGCCCGAAGAGTCTCTAGGTTTTCGTTTATTGCTTTCTGCAAACCTGGATTGTTCAGACTAACAGGGAAGTTAGTTTGTCCAGGAAGTGTAGTAGCAGCAACTCGGGCGTCAGCTGCCGGTACCTTAAATTGTGCACCAGCTATTGGAGTGTTCTTGAGTGCAACTGTTCCTGATGGAAAAGTATCAACAACGACACTGATTCGGCCACTGGCCAAATCTGCATACAGCGCCTGAGTTGTTTCGTAAAGTTTCAGGTTGGCACCGAGGATTTTTCCCAAGTCTTCATTCCATAAGAATCCAAGGGTTGAACCGACTTTCTTGCCTTCTAGGCCAGCAATTGAGTCAGTTCCTTCGACAGAAATCAACGTCAACTGATCGATAATGACCGGATTACTTAACCGCACAATTTTGGCTCGCTCGGCAGTACGGTACCAACTTCCAAAGGTTGTATCCGCACGTCCACTGCTCACGGCAGGAATCATGGCTGCGCCAGAACCTGCTTGAGCTACCGGAACCAAGCACTCAAGAGCTGCAATCGCATTTAGGATCTCACCCTCTGCTCCGGTCAGTTTCTTATCCATCACGCCCGAGAATGGAGCGTACTCGTAAGCTGCCACGGTCAGCTTACCTTTTGATACTGTTTTAAGACCTGGATGTGCTGGCTTACAGTTTTTCGATACTTCAGCTGCCTGTACTGGCGACCAATTTGGTGCGATAAGAATCGCTACCAAGATTGCAAGTCCAGCTTTATTTCCTTTGCTTTTCATCTTTTCCCTCCATTGTTAATCTCTCGGAAAATCCGCGAGAATCCTTGGTGTTATGCAACATGCCTAGAAATACGCTTTTCTAAATGAGAAAGCAAAAGTGAAAACGGAATTGTGACTACTGCATAGACTGCAGCTGCAGCACTAAAAACAAGTAAGTAATCGAATGTTTTTGTTCCAAGGAAATAAGCGGCCTGCATTATTTCGCTAAATGTAATTACATAAGCAAGGGAAGTAAGTTGAAACATAATAATCGCGAGCCCTAAGAGAGGGGGTATCGAGATTCGCAATGCCTGCGGGATTACTATGAACCTGAGACGGTCGCGTGAATTGAGTCCTATTGAGTCGGCTGCTTCTGATTGACCCTTCGAGACCCCGTGAATGCTCGCACGGATAATTTCTGTGGCGTATCCCGCTGTAGACCAAGTAAAGGCAAGAACTGCTGAAGTTAGGGATGATGGAATCACATCTACTTGGGGCAAGCCTTGATAAAAAATATATAAAAGGACAAGAAGGGGAATTCCTCTCCCTAACTCGACTAATAAGATTGCAATCCATCGAATTGCCTTCTTTTTGTGATCCAAAAGAATGGCCAAACCAACTGCGAGAGGATAGCCGAGGGCCAGGGAGATAGACGCCAATTGGGCAGCACTCCCAAGGCCCCCCGCAACTTTTCTAAAGTACTCCAACCAAATAGAGAGTGACTCCATCAGGTGACCACATACTTCTTGTGGGCTTGCTGGTCTGCGTGTCTTGCCCAAGCGCCAAATGGCAAACTAATCGACAGATAAATTATTCCAACGATTAAAAATGCTGTGAGGCCCTTTCCTGTCGCTTGTGTCACTTGGTTAGCACGAAACGTCATTTCAATAACCCCAATAGTCGAAGCAAGGGCCGAATCTTTCATTAAGCCGATGGCGTACGCGACCATAGAAGGTGAAACCGTCCGAAACACCTGTCGAAAAACAATATTGAAGAAGATGTCACGATTTCCAAGTCCTATTGATTTCGCTGCCTCAATCTGTCCGCCAGCAAGTGCTGCATAGCCTCCACGAAAAATCTCGCCAAGATATACAGAAGAGATTACGGAAAATGTTGCGATAGCAGATTGAAAAGGACTTAACTTTGGCCCTAATTCTGCAAGACCAAAGTAGACAATGAAAAGCCAAACAAGGGGTGGAACACTTCTAATTAACTCAATCCATGCCCGAGTTAAGGCCCTAACAGAGGCGCTGCGCGAAAGTCTTCCAAGAGCAATGAATACTCCAAGTAAAGAGCCTATTAAAAATGAAATCACTGCGATAGCTATAGTCCACCCCAGACCCTGCGCAATGGTGAGAAACATTATCGACCTAGAACCGCACTCAGAAACTTACGGGTTCGTACGTGCGCTGGCACTGTCATAATTTTTCGAGGGTCGCCAGACTCAATAATGCGTCCGTCAACCATCACACAGACAACATCACTAACGTCTTTTGCGAATGACATCTCATGTGTCACCACCATCATGGTCATACCATCGTCCGCCAGTTCACGCATGACAGATAGAATCTCGGCTCCAACTTCTGGATCTAGAGCAGAGGTTGGCTCATCAAAGAGCATTACTTTTGGATCTAGAGCAAGTGATCGGGCAATGGCAACTCTCTGTTGCTGGCCTCCGGAACACCTTCCGGGATACTCTTCCGACTTATTTTTGAGCCCGACCCGATCTAATAGCTGGAGGGCCCGGTCTCGAGCCTCTTCTTTTCCTCGGCCAAGGACTCGCCGTTGCGCGAGTGCAACATTCTCGACGACGGTCAGATGAGGAAATAGATTGAAGCTCTGAAATACCATGCCAACATTTCGTCTCAATACCGCTAATTCCTTTGCGGTTGGATATTTATGACCTGGGCCAATAGAAATTTTAAAATCCCCGATAGAAATCTCTCCACTTGTTGGAGTCTCAAGAAGATTGAGACATCTTAAAAAGGTCGACTTCCCCGCTCCCGATGGGCCAATGATTGATACGACTTGACCAGCTTGGACTCCCAAAGAGACTTCATCAACAGCAACTGATTTTCCGAAGCTTTTTGTAATCTTTTCTGTTTTTAGGTAGTTCTCAGTCAAGTTACTCATTGCGTGTCCTTTGTTTCATCATTTGCCGCAATTGAACTAATCTCAATTCTCTTTTCTCCACGGAAACCAGAGACAAAGACAGTCGTTCTCGGAGGGAGATTCTTCCCTGAAAAAAACTCACGCCACACAGCGTCGTATTTTTCAAAATCTTTCTGATCTGAGAGAAAGACTGTTACCTGCAGTAAATTTTTGATACTTGAGCCAGCATTAAGCAGCGCTGAGGCCAAATTTTCTAGACATAATTTCGTTTGGGCTTCAATGCCGGCTGGTGTAGAACCGTCTGCTTCATAAGGAACTTGACCGCACGGAAATACAAGTCCACCCCAATTTGTTGCAGCTGAATAGCTACGAACGACTCCGTCGGCATGATTTAAATGCGTTACTTTGCTCATTCGGCGACCAAATACTTAAAAGATTCTGAACTTAGCTTTTCCCATTTATTTTTTGAAACATCTAGACCACTTACAAGGGCATTATTCACTCGCTCTTCCTTTTCCGTTTTTCTTATAACTATATTTCCTGAGATGGATTCGGAGTGACATATTACAAACCACAATGAGGCATACTTCTTTGGAGAAGACTTCATAGTTATATGTCGTGAATGAGAGACCAAATCTCCATTCTCTAAAACCGATAAATCGTTTGTTTCTGAATCCTGTCCGGTGCCCCACGTAATAGTTCGGTAAGGAACTCGCTTTGTATCCCAAATCGCCGCAGCAACGTCAGGGCCAAAATCACTACCCTTAATAAACACTTTCATCTCTGGTTGTGATTGAGAGAGGGCAATAGCAAATGAAGCTGCCATCAGAGTGCTTAATCCACGAGTATTAACTAATATCTCATTTGGATTTCGGCTAATTTTTGGGGTGCGTTTTGTGACGAACCTCCGCCTGACATCCGATAAAGCGGAAGAAATGCCAGTTCCCCAGAAAATTTCAGAGACACTTGCTATCCGACCAGCAGATTGAGATTGTCCCCAGCTATATCCAGCGCACCTCATTGCGCGGTATGACTCTTCCTTTATTTCTCGAACCGCCACATGCACTCGATCATGGGTCAAGTTTTCCGGAGAATTCGTAACGGTGTCTGGTTTGATTATCATTACCCAAATACCTCTTCAAATAGATTGAGCCAGTTGTTGCCAAGAAGAGCATCAAGATCTGACTCTGAAAGCCCCTTGGAAGCAAGAGCATCGATTAATCTTGGGAAGTCTTCCGGCGTTGAGAACCAGTCCGGCCACTCAGGCCACTCGTCGTTCTGCTTTTGCCTCCACCGACCATCGCGAAGATGATTCAAGTAGTGGGCATCCCAGTTTCTTGTTATGTCACTTCCAATGGCTACATGGTTAATTCCTACTTGATCGATTAAACGAAGGACCATTTCAATAAAATCTGTAATTTTTGCCTCTTTGCCGCCAATCAAGTTTGGATACAAGCACACACCAATTACACCTCCACGACTCACCAAATGATTTATAACTTCATCCGGCTTATTCCTTGGACGATCAACAAACCAGGAGGGGTTCGCGTGTGTGATTGCTACTGGTAGTGAAGAATTATCGATCGCTTCACGAGCTGTGCGATGGCCAACATGTGATAAATCAATAAGCATTCCAACGCGATTCATTTCGGAGACAACGACTTGTCCAAATCTGGTAAGACCCCCATCAGTAGGGTCGTAACAAGAACTACCGACATAGTTTTGAATGTTGTAGGTCAGCTGAGCGATTCGGACACCAAGACGATAGAAAATTTCAACTAGCTTGTAATCCTGATCAAAAGGAGATGTGTTTTGGAAGCCCAAAACAACCGCAATGCGCTGCTCCCCAACTATTTTCCGTATCTCACCAGCACTCGTTGCCAAGCTGACTAAATCAGCATTGTCTCTGGTAAATGCCAGCCAATCGCTTATGTTTTGAATTGTTTCCAAAGTGCTATCCCACACCGCGCAGGTCGCATTCAAGCTATTCACTCCACCAGATTTATTTTCCTCTAAGAGGCTCCGATTCCAATTAGAGATTTGTAGGCCGTCAACAATGATACGGCTACTCATAAAACTCCAGTCGGTTTTGGCATAAATAGCCAATCATCATTGGATTCTTTGTTGAGCAAATCATTTACAATCGGAGCTCCTTGGAAAAGAGTCACACGCAACCAATCGGTGGACTGGGGATTGAAATTTTCCATTCCGTAGATTGCAAGTTGGAAGCGTTGTAGATCGAGGGGGACAAAATTCTCTGCTAAAGGATTAATGTGAGCTTCTGCGTATGGAAGATTCGAAACCGACTGAATCCGCTCAATGATTCCCCAGTGCTCTGGGTGGCTAGCAATGAATGCGCCAACCTTTTCTCCAGGTACGCAACTAGCTAGATTCTTTTTAAGTTTCCATACATCACTGGCAACCCCAACTGGATGTTCAGTAACGGGGCCGTTGCCACTTTTACGAATACCTCGCCTTGGCTCCTGATTGTTTTGAGAATAAAACCAGAACTTCGCGGTTTCTTTTTTATTCTCAAAATTAAAATTATCTACCCATCCGTATTCAGACTCCACCATGTCTTTCAACACGTCAATGTCCATTTCAGGTTCTAGATAAGTCCGATCAATACATACAAGAAGCTGCTCAATTTCAGCATCGAGGGAATCGTCCAACTCGATAAGGATTGAATCTACAATCTGCCGAAGCTCAATTGAGTCAGAGAGGGCAATCTCATGTAACCGCTTACCAGGAAGAGTTACCGGCTCACCCAACATCGTAGACTGGTTTTGAAATTCAACGGCAGAACTAAGAATCTTCTCCAATTTACCGGAGAGAATAGGCCCTGATGGATACGGAGCGGTCTCCAATTTAACCTTCTCCGCGAAGTAAGTTTTGGCCCGGCTTAGGAGCTGAATCAACCGTTGTAACTCGACTGAGTCGGGAGCCCAACTTTGTTGAAGGGCATTTGTTAAAGGAAGCTCGCGTAAGGCAACCCATGCATCCAATACCTGAGGATGTCTGATTGGGTAAGGAACCATGCCTAAACCGGTTGCATTTCCTAAGCCTAAATACCGTCGCCAGTTTGGATCAAGCAAGGTCGCTGAATCCGAGTTGGCCTTTGCGCAATGATTTACGAGATCAGCTCCAAATTCCCGCATTAACCACGCAGCTAACATCTGCATCCGGTAGGGGGTTGCTAAAGGGTGATCATCTCCCAAGCCATCAAAATCCTTAAGTCCAAATTTCCCGTTTCCGTAAAAAGCGGTACTGCGAAGAATATAGGCCGACTCTGACATTTTTTGAGACTCAGGTTGCTTCCCCGCCATAAGGCATTCGACGATATACGCAAAAAAACGTTCACTTCTATTTGCCCTGGACCAAATTAATGTCTTGCTATCTGCGCGCCCATCTTCTTGCTTTCTGACATTTTTTGAGAGTTGGAGAAGGTGTTCATCTGTGACATGTCCAAGTACTAAGGCGGCAGTAACATCCCAGTCTTGAGCGATGACTCGATCATTTCTCATCTCTTCGTCAATCACATGGGAGAAAATAACTAGCTCTGCTACTTCGTTTCCAAAATTTACAGAATAAATTGCCGTCCCTTTACCCTTCTCATCTAACTCCCATTTTCGAGTGCTAACCTTCCACTGGTCACGAACCGCATGTCGCACTAAAGCTCTCGAAAAACTATGACGGGTTTGCCGAGCACTTCCTAATTCTTCAGGCGCCATGACTACTGAAGGGTTTCGAGCCGCGCTCTGCAAATTATTTAATCGAGTACTTGATCGCATCATGATGATTCCCTACCCATTGGTAGACGGTGGTAAACAGTTTTTGAGATAGTGAAAAAGTCAGAAATGCTGTCTGCATTTTGTTCCCTAGGACCTGGGAATGTTGAACTCTTCAATCCCCCAAATGGAGCATGAATCTCAGAACCAGTATTTGGGGCATTAATCTTTAAAATTCCAGCCTGAAGCGTTGAACTTGCCAACGCAATATCAGAGTGGGATGAAGAGAAAATTGACGCTGTCAACCCAAATTCTGTTGCATTTGCAATATCGATTGCTTCTTCTAATGTTGCAGCGTTCATAATCGTTACAACAGGGCCAAAGACTTCCTCTCGACAGGTTTTTATTGTCATATCTCCTTCAATAAGAGTTGGCGCCACAAAAAAACCATCACCTTCGGGCAACTTGGCCTGGGCAATGATTTTTCCTCCATCAGATACTGCTTCTTTCACAGCGTTTTGAATCTCGTTGCGAGCAACTGAGGAGATTACAGGGCCAATTTGGGAATTTGAATTCAGGCCATCCCCAACTACTAATTTATTGACCTTTGCTATTAAGGAATTAATAAATGTTTCGTGGCCACTACCAACGGTAATTATGCGTCGAGTAGCCGTGCATTTTTGGCCAGTACCAGACATCGCGCCAATCAACATCTGACTTGCAGCATGCTCTGGGTCTACATCTGGCATGATTATCGCTGCATTGTTTCCACCCAATTCAAGCTGAATTTTTATACCTCTTGGCAGACATGATTGAGCGATTGAATTTCCAACTCTCCCTGATCCAGTAAATGAGACACCAGAAATTTTGGAACTACCGATAAGATATCTATCGGTTATGTGCCCAGAAGCCAAGACCATATTAAATACTCCGGATGGAACCCCGGCTTCGTGAAAGATTTTTGCGAGCGCAAAGCTGAGAGCTGGGACATTCGAAGCTGGTTTCCAAATTACCGCGTTACCCCAGAGCAGAGCTGGGGCTATCTTCCAACAAGGAATCTGCATTGGGAAATTCCAAGGAGTAACTACAGCGACTACGCCTAAGGGCTGTTTAAGGGTCTCAATTCTTTCCTCTCTAGTGGAGGAGGTAAAAGTTTTTCCGTACATGAAGCGCGCCGAATCCGCGTGATACCGAATTGTTTCTATTGAAGCGTCAACCTCAATGGTGGATTCAGAGAGTATTTTTCCCTGCTCGATTGTCATCAGCTTCGAGAGTTCTTGACGACGCCCGATTAACAGATCCGCGGCGCGCCGCAGCACTAATGCGCGCTGAATGAGAGTGATGGATGCCCATTCATTTTGAGCGGCTTGAGCTGCTTCCAAAGCAGATTCAATGTCGCTTCCACTTGCCTGGTTGTAATTGGCGACTCGCTCGGAGGGGTGAGCGGGATTGATGCTCGTGTCCTCCTGGCCATGCCCAATCAAGAACTGACCTGCAATAAGATTTTTAATCTCATTTGTAGGACCAACCATGCCAGACCTCCTTGGATGAAAAAGGAGATTAGCAAAAATTTACATAAAATCAAGTGTTAAATACCTATGTTATTAAGTAGTAGATATACTTAATAAATGAATCTTAAGTATTGTCAAGCGTTCGTTGAGGTGGCCGATACAGCGCACTTCGGACGAGCAGCGGAAAATCTAAAAATGACTCAATCTGGGTTGTCTCAGATGATCAAAGCCCTTGAGAAGGAAATAGGGGTGAAATTGCTGGATAGAACAACAAGAACCGTGGCCCTTACGGGGATGGGCCACAGCCTGTATCAGCATGCTGTCGAACTCATACAGGCCCACCACCGCACAGAGGAAAGAATCGCGGGAATCGTGTCAGGCCAACAAGGCACGGTGCGTTTAGGTTTCGTCCCCTCAGCAGCGCTAAAAGTTCTCCCGAGATTTATATTTGGACTTCGAAGCCACTCTCCCAGTATTTTCTTGGAGTTACATGAACTCGACTCCTCAAAACAATTAACACATTTGAAGGAAGGGCGCATCGACATAGGGCTCGTAAGGGACATTAATCAATCTCCGGGCCTAGTCATCTCTCCCATTATGAGAGAGCCCTTGCTGTTGGCAGTTTCACGAAAACATAGACTCTTCAATCGTAGAAGCGTCAAGATTGATGAACTTCGAGAGGAGCTTTTTGTGAGTTTGCCCCAAAATCGGGTCTCTTATCTGCACAATAAAGTCACTTCTCTTTGCACCGAGGCGGGATTTACCCCGACCGTGATTCAAGAAGCCCTTCAATTTGCGACAATCCTCGGCTTGGTCTCTAGCGGCGTCGGGATAGCGGTCGTACCCCAAAGTGCTTCTTTAATCCAACTTCCTGATTTAAACTTTATAAAGATTGCTGGGGTTGGGGCCTATTCTCACATTCATATAGCGCGACGAACTAACTCTCAAACCACTCCCGCACAAATACATGTTATGGATATTGCACTGTCGGTTTTTAAATAGGAAGAAAATTTTGAACCAATAATGTTTTCGCTTTAAATTTTGTCTTCGTTTTTAGGCTGTGCTCAGCACGCTCAGCCGTGTTACTCCCCGCTTCCGTACTCATAATTTGGTCGTCGTCGGTTCGAGCCCGACCCGCCTCACTCGGTGCACAATTGATGCACTTGATCCCCCAACAGAGGCCGTTTTGGAAGGACGTCGGAACTTAAGTTGTTAGTTGTGACTGCGTCAACCACGCTCAACCGTGTTACTCCCAGTCATCGCTTCCGAACTCATAATTCGGTCGTCGTCGGTTCGAGCCCGACCCGCCTCACTTCGAAAGCGTTCTGTTCATAGACCGATTACCTGTTATTCACCCTTTTGCGACATTCTTAGCCAGTGAAAGATTTAGCGGCAACATTTCAGGATCGTGAACTCACCTGGCTCGATTTCGATACCCGAGTCCTTGAGCTTACAGAAGACCCAACAATCCCCTTGCTGGAACGAGTCCGATTCCTTGCCATCTTCTCATCGAATCTTGATGAATTCTTCATGGTCCGCGTGGCATCACTAAAAGCAAAAATTGAACGTGGAGTAACTGCTCCGAATAGTGCCGGATATACACCTAAAGAGCTGCTCAAGATTGTTCTACAGCGAACTCAGGAGTTAGTCGGAATTCAGGCAGAACGATTTAGAGATGTCATGGTTCCAGAATTGGCACAACATGGAATTGAATTTCTCAAGATTAGCGAGCTATCACAAGATGAGCGCGACCATCTCAAAGATTATTACAATAAGCGCGTCTTCCCGGTTCTCACACCACTTGTCGTTGATCCGTCTCACCCCTTTCCATATATCTCTGGCTTATCGTTAAATATCGGAATTAATATCGAGTCAACAGATGACTTTGATATCAGCTTTGCTCGCGTAAAGGTCCCTTCAAATCTTCCTCGTTTCATTCGCACATCGGATACTTTAAAATTTAGATTTGTACTTCTTGATGAATTGATTGCAGAGCACCTATCGGAACTCTTTCCTGGCGTAACGCTCAAAGATCACTTCTTCTTCCGCGTAACTCGAAACCAAGATCTTGACCTTGATGAAGATGAAACCGATGACATCCTTCAAACAATGGAGAAGGAACTTACTCGCCGCAGATTTGGACCTCCCGTTCGTCTTGAGGTAGATAAGGTCATTAATCCAGAAGTTCTTAATGAATTAATGGATGAGCTTCAGATTGAGCCTCACGATGTCATCAAATATGACAGTCCATTAGACCTTAGAAGCCTAAATCAAATTGCAGATCTTGACTTCCCAGATTTGAAATACAAGCCATTTCGAAGTGAGACAGCACCAGAACTTCGAGATGTGGATCCCGACTCCTCTGATTCTTACTTTGCGGCACTGCGTAAGGGTGAAATATTGCTTCACCACCCTTACCAATCATTTACAACTTCAGTTGTTAAGTTTCTTGAAAATGCCGCTCGCGACCCTCAAGTTCTTGCAATCAAACAAACTTTGTATCGCACATCAGGTGATTCACCCATAATCGAGGCGCTTATTGAGGCAGCAGAAGCAGGAAAGCAAGTACTTGCTGTCATTGAAATCCGAGCACGCTTTGATGAAATGGCAAACGTACGTTGGGCAAGAAAGCTTGAAGAAGTCGGTGTACACGTTGTCTATGGACTCATGGGCCTGAAGACCCACGCGAAGTTATCTCTTGTTGTCCGTGAAGAAGGCGATGTCCTTCGCCGCTACTGCCATGTCGGAACAGGAAATTACAACCCAAAGACAGCACGTTTCTATGACGACCTTGGGTTGCTGAGTTCGGACCCAGTTCTTGGCGAAGATCTCTCGCGTCTATTTAATGAACTCTCAGGTCACTCAACAAAACATGATTATTCTCGTTTGCTTGTAGCACCTCATAGCTTGCGTAAAGGTTTGCTAATGCGCATCAAGCGTGAGACAAAGAATCACCTCGATGGCAAGCCATCTTGGATTCGCTTGAAACTGAACTCTCTTCTAGATGAAGAAATTGTTGCTTCAATCTATGAGGCTGCTGATGCAGGCGTCAAAGTAGAAGTTATCGTCCGCGGTATTTGTTCACTCCAGCTCAATAACCAAGCACGACGCGAAAATATCAAGGTTCGCTCCATTCTCGGGCGATTCTTGGAGCACTCTCGCATCTACTACTTCCGCAATGACGGTGCCGAAGATTACTTCATCGGAAGCGCTGACATGATGCAAAGAAATTTGGATAGACGCGTTGAGTCACTTGTCAGAATTGATTCTGAAAAACACAAGGGGCGCCTTAAGGGAATCTTGGATGATTCACTTTCTGATCAATATTCAACATGGAAGCTCACTGAAAATAACCAGTGGGTAAGAAATGTGACTGATAATGATGGAAATTACTTGGTCAATTTCCAAGATCACTTCATCGATAAGCATAACCGAGCATGATTAGAGCAGCGGGTGCTTTACTCTGGCGAGAGGTTGATCCGCGAAATATCGAGATTGCACTCATTCACCGTCCAAAGTATGACGACTGGACTTTGCCTAAGGGCAAAATAGAAGAGGGCGAGACAGCGCTGCAATGTGCTTACCGTGAATTAATTGAAGAGACGGGCATCAAGGCGAGATTTACACGTCAACTGGGATCAGTTGAATATGAAGAGAGCGGACAGAAAAAACGTGTGATTTTCTGGGCAGCTCAAAGCGCGCTGCATGCAAGTGCATTTGTACCAAATCAAGAGGCAGATGAACTCCACTGGCTCGCACCAGAAGACGCTTTAAAAAAAGCGACTCATGAATCTGACCGCCAAATAATTGAGAACTTTCAATCAGAGGAAGCACGCACCGATACTTTAATTATTCTTCGCCACACAAAAGCTCTCGAGCGCGGAGACTGGGATGAGTCAGATTCAGAGCGAACGCTTAATGAAGTTGGTTTTGATCAAGCACAATTACTAATCAAGCACTTAGAACCATTTGCCATTGATGAGGTCTACACATCCAACTACACACGGTGCGTTCAAACAGTAACTCCCCTCTCTCACTCTCGAGGGCTGACCATTACTCAGGTGCCAAGTTTGAATGAAGAGACATTTGAGAATGACCCACAACGAGCTGTTGCATTTGCTAATGCCCTCAAGCAAGATGAGAAGAACATTTTGATATGCAGTCATAACCCGGTGATTCCAACAATGCTGCGAGGCATTCTCAATACCAAGCTTAAGAATAAGGATCTCATCAAACTTGAGCCAGGGGATGCGTGGATTGTTCACCGCGTCAAAGGCGAAATTGTTGGTTTGGATTACTTAAGCATTAAAAACTAGCGCTCGATCCAATCTAGTCTGTGTAGAACTATTCCTTCGCGAAGTGCCCATGGGCAGATACGAATCTCTTTCAACTCAAGAGTTTGCATGAGTTGTCTAGCAACCATGGCACCAGCAACAATTTGTGGGGCACGTTCTGCTGAAACAGATTGAAGTTCCATGCGTCCATCAACATCTAGCGCCTGCAACTTTGGAACCAACTCGTCAAGGGCGTTTAACGTCAGGTGTGGTCCAAACTTCGGATAATAACTCTGTGAAAGTTTGGCCAGCGTGCGAAATGTCTTACTAGTGCCAGCTGCATTATCTTTCTCAAAAGTCGAAAGTGAAGCAGCAAGTGGTTCAATTTTCTCTTCCAGGTATTCATCTAGCGCCTTCAAAGACTTTGAGGTAAATGGATCACCCTTTAAGAATGTGCGAGTAAGTCGTCCCGCACCGAGTTGCATCGATGTCTTAAAAATAGGATCTTCCTCAGCACCGCGTGCTATTTCTAGGGATCCACCACCAATATCGAGCACAAGGAGATCTCCAGAAGACCAACCAAGCCATCTACGTGCTGCAAGGAATGTAAAGCGCGCTTCTTCTTCCCCGCTTAAGACTTGTAGATCGATATTGCAGGTCTTATTCACATGCGCAATCACTTCATCTGAGTTATTCGCTTCGCGAATAGCAGAAGTAGCAAAAGCTAACAATTCATCAATTTCTAAATGCTCAGCACTCTTGATATTTGCTGCAATCGCATCTGTGATTCGATCAACACCAATTTCTGTGATCGAACCTGCCTCGTCAAGATATTCGGTCAGGCGAATAATTGATTTATGAGATGAATTAGGGATTGGTGGCCCACCTAAGTAGCCATCAACAACCTGTAGATGAATGGTGTTGGAACCAACATCGAGCACACCTAAACGCATTTTCGAAGTGTAACGAGATTAAGCAGTGACGCCCATCAAATGCTCCATCGCGAGTTGGTCGAGGATTTCATATCCATAACCACGCTTGCCGGCAGCATCTGCATCAAATGAATCTTTTGCAAGATCCTTCCATGTCTCACCCTTTGCAAGTGTTGGCTCTGAAAGTCCTGGAATATTTGATTCCTTCATCGCTGCGATGACATGTGGATCCTGACGGAAGGCAGCTGCGCGCTCCTTAAGGACTAAGTACATACGCATATTTGATGTGGCAGATGCCCAGACTCCGGAATCACCATCGGTGCGCACAGGCTTGTAATCAAAGTGCTTAGGCCCTGCATATCCGTATCTCTCAAGGAGATCGACAAGGAAGAAGGCGCTCTTTACATCGCCATGGCCAAAGACGAAGTCCTGGTCATACTTGGGACCGCGCTGACCATTCAAATCAATATGGAATAACTTCTTCTGCCAGAGCGCTTGTGCAATTCCGTGAACAAAGTTCAGGTTAGCCATCTGCTCATGGCCAACTTCTGGGTTTAGTCCGACCATCTCTGGATGATCGAGCATCTCGATAAAACCGAGAGCATGGCCAATTGTTGGTAGGAAGATATCTCCACGTGGTTCATTTGGCTTTGGTTCAATGGCAAACTTAATGTCATAACCCTTATCAATCACATATGACCCAAGGATGTTAAATCCTTCGGCGTAACGCTCAAGTGCAACGTATGCATCCTTTGAGCTTTCAGATTCAGCGCCTTCACGTCCACCCCAGCAGACATAGATCTTTGCACCTAAATCAACAGCTAAATCGATATTGCGCATCGCCTTGCGAATGGCAAAACGGCGGATATCGCGATCATTGCTGGTCAGCGCTCCATCTTTAAAGACAGGATGGCTGAAGAGGTTTGTCGTTGCCATCGGAACTTTCATTCCGGTCTCAGCTAGCGCCTTCTTAAAGCGATCGATATGTCCCTGACGCGTTGAATCATCAGAACCAAATGGGAACAAGTCATCATCGTGGAATGTCACACCGTATGCTCCACGGGCAGCGAGTTCGTTGACTGTGCGCACTGGGTCTAGCGCTTCGCGAGTTGGATCTCCGAAGGGATCACGAGCTTGCCAGCCGACAGTCCAGAGACCGAATGTGAATTTATCTGCAGGTGTTGGTGTGTATGTCATGGTCGCGACTCTACTTGAGCGCGGTGAAGATTGAAAGGTTTAAACGGGTGCGAATTCGCCAGTAACAAGGAAGTAGACACGACGAGAGACAGAGACCGCATGGTCTGCAAAGCGCTCGTAGTAGCGACCCAGCAAAGTCATATCGACTGCAGAGGCAACGCCCTTATCCCATGCACCAGAAGTTAATTTTCCAATAAGTTCACGATGCAATGTGTCTATAACATCATCATCTTTTTCAAGTTCTAGAGCCATAGTCGTGTTACGGGTTTCAATAACAGTTCCAACTTTTTCAGCAATCTTAGTTGCAGCATCTCCCATGTGACGAACGATGTCGTGTAGATCTTGTGGAACAGCTAGATCTGGATGGCGAAGGCGAGCAATCTTGGCGATGTGGTGCGAAAGATCGCCCATTCGCTCGAGGTCAGCACTCATGCGAAGAGCAGTAATCAGTGCGCGAAGATCGGAAGCAACAGGTTGCTGGCGCGCAATGATGTCGATGATGCGACTATCGAGTTCATGTTGGAAATTATCAATTTTTTCATCTGCAGAGATAACTTCTTCTGCGACACGAAGTTCGGCGGCGAGTAGAGCCTCCGTTGCCTTCTTCATGGATTCGGCGACCATCTTGGAGAGGTCAACAAGTGACTGAGAGACGCCATCTAACTCATCTTGGAAGACTGATCGAATAAGTGCCATGGGGCAAAACTAGGGGGGTTCGGTGAATAATGAAAGTCATAGGAATGAACGGACGGTAAACAGGCCTTTTCAGCCATTACTCTTACGGCATGTGGCTTCGGAGATCTGAGGAAACGACCCGCATCGAAGACCCTGCAATTCTCTTTGAAGTCCTCGAACAATTAGATCAAGACGCCCTTCTTCTAGCCCCAGGTGATGTTCCAATCTTTGCAACATCTGGATTAGACAATCTCAATGTTATGAAAGATGGGCGATTGCTTAGCCCTGAGCTACTGGCAATCATTCGCGTAGTCCGCAGAACTGGTTTCACGCAAAGCGGAAAGATTGAAGTTCCTCGTGGTCCCATCGGTGAAGGCCAGCGTGAATTAACCGTGAAGGTAATTTCACTCAAGAGAGAGTTGCAAATTCTTGTCTTACTTAGCGATGAGAGCGAAGCAGAGCGCGTGCATGAAGTCCGTCGCGATTTTGTTGCAAATATTTCACATGAGCTCAAAACCCCAATCGGTGCACTGTCACTGTTAAGTGAAGCTGTTCTCTCAGCCAAGCACGAACCTGATGCTGTAGAGAAATTTGCCTCTCGTATGCAGCAAGAAGCAAAGCGATTGACTGACCTTGTTCAAGAAATCATTAATCTCTCACGTCTACAAGATTCAGATCCGCTTCAAATTGCAGAACCTCTCACTCTCGGTGATCTAATTGCCGAAGCAGTTGACCAGTGTCAGACAACATCTGAGGCTCGAAATATTGGGTTGGCAGTATCTGGGCAAGTCCCAGTGACGGTATTTGGTGACAGAGATCAACTACTTATGGCCATTCACAACCTTATTGAGAATGCCATCAACTACTCCCCAGAAAATACCAAGGTTTCTATCTCGACCAGTCTTGAAAACGACATCGTGACAGTCTCAATAGCTGATCAAGGAATTGGTATCCCTGAAACTGACCTCGAGCGAATCTTTGAACGCTTCTATCGCGTAGATCCGGCACGCTCACGCGAAACAGGTGGAACTGGACTAGGTCTTTCAATCGTTAAACACGTCGCAGCTAAACACGGTGGCGAAATCAAAGTGTGGAGCTCACAAAATGTTGGATCGACATTTGCACTTCGCCTTCCTGTGTATAACAACATCAATGGAGAAAACTGAGAATGACAAGAATTTTGATTATTGAAGATGAGGTCTCTTTCTCTGAAGCGTTGAGCTTCCTTTTAGAAAAGGAGGGTTTCCAAACTGAAGTTGCCGAGACTGGCAAGGCAGGCATAGCTGCATTTAACAAGAGCGCTTTTGACTTAGTTCTGCTTGATCTCATGATTCCTGAAATTTCAGGTATCGATGTCTGTAGAACAATTCGTACAAATTCTCAAATTCCAATCATCATGTTGACTGCCAAGGATTCAGAGGTAGATAAGGTCGTTGGATTAGAACTTGGCGCAGATGACTATGTAACAAAGCCATACTCTGCTCGCGAACTTGTAGCGCGCATCAAGGCAGTATTGCGCCGCGGAACACCCGATGAGACCTCTTCATCGGAATCTAGCGGAATCCACACGGCAGCTGGTATCCACATGGATATTGATCGACATCAAGTCACTGTCAATGGCAATTTAATCCCCCTTCCCTTGAAGGAGTTTGAACTGCTTGAGTTCTTACTTCGCAATGAAGGACGAGTTCTCACTCGTGGTCAACTCATAGATCGCGTCTGGGGCGGTGATTACTACGGCGACACAAAGACTCTCGATGTTCACATTAAGCGTTTGCGCTCAAAGATTGAAGAAGATCCAGCCAATCCAGTACTCATCCAAACTATCCGTGGACTCGGATATAAATTCGAGGTATAGCTTCACACTAGGGATATCCCTTCTCGTATAAATCATTGAAGGGGAACTACCCTTATCTATGGTTAAAACTCTGGCGAATCCAGCGCGAGTCTTGCTCATTAACGATGATGCATTCGAACTCGCCACAATGTCTGCATCCCTTAGATTGCACAGCACCAATATTGTCGGAGAAGCCTCCAATATCTTTCTTGCTGAGAATCTATTTCGTTCGCTTCAACCAGAGATAGTCATGATTGATCTGCAGTTCTCAGGTGAAGAGGCAGTTGGATTACTGCAACGATTTAGAAAAGTGGATCCTGAGCTAGGAATCGTCATCATCACCTCTTGCCCAGATTTACGACTCTTTGGACTACTGGAAAAGAACATTCCGCACGGAAGCAAAATTATCCTTAAGCGCTCTGTCTCTGATCTGTCCATCATCACCTTTGCGCTGACCGAAAGTATGGAATCTGCCAGTGATGGGTCCGGTATGAAATGGATCAGTATCCATGCAGATATTCATGAGAATTCATTTATCAGTATTTTAAGTGACCTTACCGATATTCAAATTGAGACTCTACGACTTGTTGCACAAGGCCTCAGTAATTCTGAAATCGCCCGAGTGCGTTTTGTATCAGAGAAATCAGTAGAACAAATTGTGGCTCGCATCGCACAGCACCTTGCAATCTCACCAGATAGAAGTCGCAATCTTCGTGTGATTTTGGCTGGCGAATACTTCAAATGGCTCGGTGCACCAAGACATTAAGTCCTGTGCGGTAAAGTCGCGGCATGCCCGCAGAACTTACCCTTGCTGAAATTCGTCAGCGCTGGAACGAAGTTCTCGATCTTGTTGAAAGTCGCGACCGTGTTGTGTGGATCGCATACTTTGATGCACGCCTTGATTCATTTGAAAATGGGCGATTGGCTCTCGATTTCAGAGATAGCAACAAGCTCGCCACGGGCCATGATTATCAAGAAGCACGCCTGCGCCATCGCTCTCTTCTGCAGAGCGCAATCTTTGATGTCTTTGGACAAAGCGTTGTGGTGGTCGAAAAGTGAAGAAGTTTCTTTCGCTTCTCTCCTGCATCGCCTTTCTCTCACTCTCTATTCAATTCATTAATCCCGCTCAAGCAACTGATCTCAACCCGATTGGTCCTGGTGGGCGACTCCATGGCGCCGATATAAGTCGCTGGCAACATCCCAATGACAAGGCAATTGATTTTCAGAAGATGCACGATGCAGGTATCTCATTCGTCATGATTAAGGCATCAGATACTCGTGATGATGCAGATCTACTTTCGGTGAAGTATCTGAAGATGGATCGCACAGGTGCACAAGGTGCCGGTATCTACACGGGCTTTTATCACTATGCAATCCTTCCCAATGTCACATCTCCTTCGGCAATCGCTCGGGATGCTCGAGTTCAGGCGCAGAAAGTTGTCTGGAGAATCGCATCCCTGGGTGGATATAACGAGAAAGATTTGCCTATAGCACTCGATCTTGAAAACAACTGCGTGCAAGTAAGTTCAACAAAGGTATGTAAGAAATATGCAACGCGCAGCGCCGCAACGTTGTGGGCAAAAACCTTTCTTAAGACCGTGAAAGATAAGACAGGTCGCACCCCTTTGATTTATTCCTCTCCACATTTTCTTGAAAACTCACTCGTGCGCGATAAAGAGTTGAGCAGCTACCCATTGTGGATTGCTCAATACGCAATTGACCCTGCTAAAGAAGGTTCTAAGCCCAATGTGAAAGCTGCGGGCTGCTTCGTTCACTCATGGACAACGGCGCAATGTGCTGCAAATTGGACTGTTTGGCAGTACACATCATGTGGAATTGCACCGAAATATGGCGTGCCAGGAAATCGTTTAGATCTCAATGTTTTTAGCGGCACACCAGAGAAATTCCAAAGTTTGCTCACCGGCACATGGCTTCCTGATCCAGCAGATTTCATGCCCCAAGGTGAGACCACGACGATGACTATTACATCTGTATTTGCCTCGACCACAAATAAGAATGCGGTGATTTCAGTTGAGGTAAAGCGCCCAGATAACTCACCCGTTGTAACTGGAGCTGTGAAGTACTACTTCAACTCAACTAATCAAGTGGTTCCAAAGGTCACACAAACTATCGCTCGAGAGACAAGCGGTTCATGGAAGCTTTCTATTGCAGGATTGCCAGCTGGAACATGGGTTGGCAACGTTGGATTCAAAGATGCATCAGGCACCCATGCCGAGATCAAACAACCGCTGGTTCTCACTATTGAACAGGGACCAACTCCCCCACCAGCACCGACTAAGAAACCATCGACAAAACCTGCAACCGATAGTTGCAGGAATCAAATTAAGAATTAACTAGCTCTACGAGAGCTTCTTCTTCCTTCTCCATCACAGCAAGGAATGCACTGACGGAAGCGCTGCGTTCTTTCGCACCCCATCCAAGTGCTTCACCAATAATCTTCGCCACTTCCTTAGCTGCATCTGCGCCACCATCAAAGGCTTCAAATGAGATGCGTGTGCGTCGAAGAAGGACATCTTCAACAGAGAGCGCTCCTTCATGAGTGACAGCATGGAGAATTTCTGCCTTCAGATATGGAAGCTCTGGGATGATTCGTTCAGAAAGAGATGCATCTTCGGCGATGAGTTCAAGAATCTCTTCAATCAGTGAACCATAGCGATCGAGTAAGTGCGTCACTGTTGCCTCAGATATTGCATTCTCTTCTGCAATCTTGGAAACCTGTTGCTTAAGTGCGAAGTAGCCATCTGCACCAATAAGGGGAAGTTTTTCCGTCACTGAATCATTGACTAATCGACGAAGATCAAGCACAGCAAGATCCACTGCATCTTTAGCCATCACGCGATAGGTGGTGTATTTACCACCAGCGATACTGACAAAACCAGGTGCTGGGCGGTCAACTGTGTGTTCACGTGAAAGCTTGGTTGTTGCAGAGCCGGTCTTATTTGCCACTAATGGGCGAAGGCCCGCAAATACTCCAATAATGTCTTCAGCTTTGAGCTGTGGTTCAAGCACACGGTTAGCTTGATCAAGTATGTATTGCACATCTTCTTGTGTGGCAAGTGGCTTAGAGCGATCTCCTTCATAAGGAGTATCTGTTGTGCCCACAATCCACTTATCAGCCCATGGAATAAGGAAGAGGACAGATACTGGAGTCTTCAGAATAATTCCATCTTTGGAGTGGATGGCATCTCCTGGAACAACGATATGAACACCCTTAGACATTGCTACTGAATAACCAGCTGTAAGGCCAAACTTCTCATGGAGCTCATCACTCCATACTCCGGCACACATAATCGTTGCCTTTGCTGAAATCGTAAACTTCTTATTTGTTGCAGTATCAATAGCAACAACGCCCGTTACTTTCTTGCCAGAGCGAGTTAGGTCCTCAACGCGCACACCTGTTGCCATGACTGCGCCATGGCGAGCTGCTGTGCGAGCGATCATCATCGTGTGACGAGCATCGTCTACCTGCGCATCGAAGTAACGAATAGCACCCGTAATAATGTCTTGTCTTAGTGATGGAGAGATTGTTGCAATTGTCTTGCCCGTTAAATGTTTGTGAGATGGAAGTGCGCGCTTAAATCCACGTAGTGCGTCATAGAGAGCAAGTCCTGCACCCACATATGTGCGCTCTTTAACTTTTTCCGTCAATGGATAGAGAAAACTTACTGGCTTAACTAGGTGTGGGCATTGTGTTGAAACCATGAGTTCACGTTCATGCAGAGCCTCGCGTACTAATTTGAAGTCATATTGTTCAAGATAGCGAAGACCACCATGAATAAGTTTGCTGGATCGACTAGAAGTTCCAGCTGCATAATCATGGGCCTCAACTAGCGCTACTTTCAATCCACGCGAAACAGCATCAAGGGCTGCGCCTACTCCATTGACTCCGCCTCCAATAATGAGGATGTCAAACTCTTCACTGGCCAAAGAGGCAAGAGCCTTCTGGCGTTGCTGTGGGTTGAGCTGTGAAGTAAACATCTTGTGGAGAGCTACCAATTCCTATGTGCTTGAGTAGTTTTAGCGGTCTTTAGTAGTCTTAACTATATGGCATACATCGGAAGTTTGGACCAAGGAACTAGTAGCACCCGTTTCATGATTTTCGATGGTGATGGAAAAGTAGTCGGCCAGCATCAATTAGAACACCGACAAATTCTTCCTCACGCAGGATGGGTCGAACATGATGCCGCTGAAATTTGGGATCGAACCAAAGAAGTTATTGCGGGGGCTCTCAAACAAGCAGATATTTTGGGTTCAGATTTAGCAGCCATTGGAATCACCAATCAGCGTGAAACCACCGTTGCATGGGATGTCACCACAGGTCGCCCACTGCATAACGCCATCGTCTGGCAAGACACCCGTACTGCTGAATATTTATCAACCTTCTCCCCCGAAATCTCGAAAGCAATCACCCATAAATCAGGGCTACCTATTGCACCTTACTTTGCCGGTAGCAAAATGCATTGGTTTATTGAAAATTCTGCAGAGGCCAAGAGCGCAATTGCATCTGGCACAGCACGTTTTGGAACTGTGGATTCATGGCTTCTCTGGAACTTATCTGGCGGGGTGCAAGGTGGTGTCCACTTCACCGATGTCACCAATGCAAGTCGCACATTGCTGATGAACCTTGAAACTCTGCAATGGGATGATGAACTACTTGGCTACTTTGGTATTCCTCGCACAGTTCTACCTGAAATTAAATCTTCATCAGAAATATATGCGATGACTAATCCCCATGGACCTCTGGGTTCAGCAGTTCCTATTGCGGGAATCCTTGGCGATCAACATGCAGCAATGGTTGGCCAGGTCTGCTTTGAACGCGGTGAATCCAAGACCACATATGGAACAGGTAACTTCGCACTTCTCAATACTGGAACAGAGATTGTTCGCTCGAAGAATGGTCTTCTCTCCACTGTCTGTTACAAATTTGGTGACCAACCTGCGATGTATGCACTAGAAGGTTCGGTTGCTGTTACCGGCTCAGCTGTTCAATGGCTGCGCGATCAACTGGGAATTATTTCAAACGCTGCCGAGACTGAAGCTCTTGCTTCATCAGTTACTGACACAGCAGGCGTCTACTTTGTTCCAGCATTCTCCGGACTCTTTGCTCCGTATTGGCGTTCTGATGCACGAGGAGTAATCGTCGGTCTCACTCGCGCTGCAACCAAAGCACATCTTGCACGCGCTGCCCTTGAAGCTATCTGCTATCAAACACGCGATGTGATGGATGCGATGGTTGCCGATAGCGGTGTTCCTATGACTGAGATGCGCGTTGATGGTGGCATCACTGCTAACTCTCTCTGCATGCAGATGCAGGCAGACATCATGGGAATCGATATCACTCGACCTTTGATAACTGAGACCACCGCACTCGGTGCTGCATATGCAGCGGGGTTAGCAGTTGGATTCTGGAAGAACACAGATGAACTCAAGAAGCAGTGGAAACAATCTCGTCGCTGGAGCGCAACGACTAGCGTTGAAGATCGCGCATCGGGTTATGCTGGATGGAAGAAAGCGATTGAACGCACACTCAACTGGGCCTAGCGATATATAGCGAGCCGCACGGTAGAGTACGTTCATCATGGATGAGATAGTCGAACTTTCCGCTGGCGTTGTGCGCACAAGCCGCACCATGAACGATGGCCGAACAATTCGCTATTACGACACTGCAGGACAGACTCGCACCGTCGCAGATCAACGTCCGCAAGAAGAACAACCAGGTATCGGTGAACTTCGCCTTGATCCACTGGTCAATGAATGGGTAGCTATGGCAGCCCATCGCCAAGGACGAATCTTCTTGCCGCCGAAAGAGCTCTGCCCGCTCTGCCCGACAACGGGAGATTTGCTCACTGAAATTCCTGAAAATGATTTTGAAGTAGTTGTCTTTGATAACCGCTCCCCTTCACTTCGCCCACCTGATGGAGATTTCGCTCTACCGGATTTGCTCGGCTCAGATACTGATGAAGGCGCAGCTGCTGGTAAGTGCGAAGTCATCTGCTTTACTGCAGATCACGGTGGTGCATTTAAATCACTTTCCCCACAACGTGTGCGCACACTTCTTGAAGCATGGCGCGATCGCACAGCAGAGCTATCAAAACTTCCTTTCATTTCTCACATCGCACCCTTTGAAAATCGTGGCGAAGAAATCGGTGTGACGCTTGCTCACCCACACGGCCAGATTTACGCCTACTCATACCTGCCACCCCGTGTGACAAAGATGCTCGATGTCGCTCGCGATCATCACACAAAGACAGGTCGCGTCTTATTCGATGATGTCCTAGCCCGCGAACTCCGCGATGGCGTGCGCATCATTGCTCGCAACGAACATTGGGTTGCCTACACACCTTATGCATCCCGCTATCCATTCGAAATTCACGTGGTACCACTCCAACCAGTTGCAGATCTCACCGAACTAGCACCTGCTGCTTGTGATTCATTCCCATCGATTGCCATTGAGGTCATGCAACGTCTTGATGGGGTGTTTGGTATTGAGATGGCTTATATCGCTGCTTGGCATCAAGCACCTGTGCGCGAAGGACGTGAGCTTCTTCGCCTGCATTGGCAGATCACCAGCGTGCGCCGCGCTCCAGGAAAACTTAAATATCTCGCTGGTTCAGAGTCTGCAATGGGCGCATTCATCATGGATATGAAGCCTGAGCAATCTGCGCAGCAGTTAAAAGATGTAAAGCTCTAAGCAATGGCATCCATTGCACGTAGCTTTGAAGAGCTCTATGGTCGTAAACCAGAAGTAATCGCAGAAGCTCCAGGTCGCGTCAATCTCATCGGTGAACATATTGATTACAGCGAAGGCTTCGTACTCCCCTTCGCCATTGCAGATCGCGCTTATGCAGCTATTGCGGCTCGCTCCGATGGTTTAGTACGTATTGCATCGTATCAACGTAAAGAGAAGATTTTCTCTATCGATATCAGTGATGTGAAGCCAGGCAGCAAAGGTGACTGGGAGAAATATGTTCTCGGAGTTCTCTGGAGTCTAGGAATTACAACAGGTGTGGATATCTTGGTCGATGGAAGCGTTCCATCAGGTGCTGGACTCTCTTCATCTGCAGCGCTGGAATGTTCTGTGGCAGTGGGACTCAATACGCTCTTCTCACTTGAGATGAGTAAGCAAGATTTAGCACGGGCAACACAGAAGGCAGAAAATGATTACGTGGGAATGCCCTGCGGCATCATGGATCAATCTGTCTCACTCATGGGCCAGGCAGGGGCTGCGCTCTTACTTGATTGTCGCGACCTCACGACAGAAAGTATTCCTTTTGATGTCGCATCCGCCGGCTTAGAACTTCTCATCATTGATACGCAAGCCCACCATGCATTGGTTGATGGAGGATACGCTGAGCGACGCGCAGCATGTGAATCTGTAGCAAGTAAATTAGGAATTCCATCGATGCGTCATCTCACCCTAGATGTTCTAGAGACCAACCGCGAGAAGTTAACTCCTACTGAATTCATCCGTGCGCACCATGCAGTCACTGAAATTGCCCGCGTCCTTGCAGCTGTAACAGCACTACGTGCCTCTGATTTTGAAACGCTTGGAAAACTAATTAACGCATCTCACGCATCACTGCGTGATGACTATGCAGTCTCATGTCCTGAACTCGATGTTGCAGTTGATGCATCCCTTGCAGCAGGTGCGCTGGGCTCACGTCTGGTCGGTGGTGGCTTTGGTGGAAGTGCGATTGCACTGATTAAGGCAAGTGATACACAGAAGACTAAAGATGCTGTGCTTGCAGCCTTTGATAAACGAGGATTTAAGAAGCCGCGCTTTTTTACATCACTTCCGAGCGCTGGAGCTAGCGCAACTCTTATGAACTAGCTTTAGTTGGCAGCTGGCTCAATAGAGAGAACTTCAACTCCACCGATAGAGTTAAGAATTTCAACCAAATCAGATGGATCAGTTCCAGGAACAGCAACGGTGATCTCGTCATAACCTGTTCCACCTTCACTCTTTAATACAACAAGGCCGCGAATATCAGCACCGGCACTTCCTATTGCAGATGCAAGCATGCCAAGTGAGCCAGGGCGATCAGGAAGAGACACCTGCAAGGTGAAGAGAGCCATGGAAGAAAGATACCCGCTACCTATGAACTTCAGGTAACGGGCATATTTCTTAAGGAAGATTTAGATCGATGGAGCAGAGCCTAAGGTGACTCTAAATGTCTTACTTCCACCTGTTGGCAGGTCTACGACGACTGTGACTGTGGCACCAGGAACATAGGAACGGATTCGCACGATCGCAGTATCAGTATCAGGGATTTTAATTCCATCGATGCTGCGAATAATTGCTCCGACAGGAATACCAGCCTTTTCAGCTCCTTCACCTGCGCTGAGCTTTGCAATCTTTGCACCGCCTCCTGTGTAGGTCGGATCAAAGAAGACGCCGAGAACTGGTCTTGTTGATTTACCTGTAGCGATAATTTCATCAATCACACGCTTTGCCTCATTGATAGGAATAGAAAAACCTAATCCGATAGATCCACTTGCAGAGCCGCTCGAGAGTGTTGCAATTGCCGAGTTCACTCCAATAATGCGTCCTTGCGCATCAATGAGAGCACCTCCGGAGTTTCCTGGATTAATTGCCGCATCTGTCTGAATTGCATTGACATAGGACTGAGCATCAGCAGTTCCTGTCGATACTGGGCGATTGAGTGCTGAGATAATTCCACTTGTCACGGTACTGGCAAGACCTAGTGGTGAACCAATTGCTAGAACAGGATCTCCCACACTGACCTTGCTTGAATCTCCCAGCTCGACAACTGGAAGATTGCCAAATTGAATCTGAAGAACCGCGATGTCATAACCTGGATCTTGTCCCACAATCTTTGCAGGATATTGATCGCCGTTTGAGAGCTCCACCTTTATCGTTGAGGCAGCACCAGATGTGTTGACCACATGGTTATTGGTAATGATGAAACTCGAAGTTGAGTTGGATTTATAGACAGAACCTGAACCTGTGCCACCACCTGTTGCAGTTGTAACAGAGATAGAAACGACAGATGGCGTAACAAGGGAGGCGATAGCTTTGGTATTCATACCAGCGCCACCGATTTCAACCAAGGTGCGACCTGATGCACAATTTCCTGTTTTGGAGAGAAAAAGCGCCTGGGTCCGATTATCAGCACACGCCTTGATGGAAGTAGAGGATTGAGTTGTTGCAGCAGTTGCGATCGAGCCTGCAATGGCTGCTCCTGCAATAAATGCAGCAACTACCTTGACGCTAATTTTAATGTTACTCATGGTCGCAATACTGCCCCTATTTGCTGAGAGTTTCCTGTTATAGATTGTGGAAATAATTAGGCTTCTACGACCCAGGCCCCACTCACAGCGACCTTCACCTTTGCAAGCGGAGTCTGTGTTGGACCTGCAACTGCCTTAGCTCCATTTGCTGGATCAAATTCTGCTCCATGGCATGGGCACTTCAATCGCTTTGATGTTGAGTTATAAGAGACTGTGCACCCTTGGTGTGTGCAGATTGCAGAGTATGCAAAGACCCCGGTTTTGGTACGAAAGAGAACTGCAGGGACACCTTGTGATGAGTGTGTGAAGTTATAGGTTCCACCCACTTTGAGATCTGCTAATTTAATAATCTGATTCCCTGTTGCTTTTGACGTTGACTTTGCAGAAGAGGAGGCAGCACTTGCCTTAGGAAATGTGCGACCTGCAGCGGATGCAAGAACGGCAAAGACTCCGACAAGGCCGGTGCGAATAGCACCACGGCGTTCAAAATTGATAGATGGCATACGACGATTTCCAATCAGTAGTAGAAGATATGCCAGCCACAATATTGCGTAGGCGCTATCACTTGCTAAGAAGTATGGAGTTGTGTGGAAAGAACTGGAGAGCCAGAGCCCTGTTGCCATGGCAAAGCCACCGAAGGCGGCGCTGTTAGGTGCAACAGATAGTAGTGTCGCCAATCCAATTGCGAACTCTGAAATCATGACGAAGGCACCAACTAATGCAGCATGTTCAACGGTGTGGTTCAGCAAGAAACCAATGGGTGAACTTTGAGCAAATGCCGCCAGTTGCGTTCCTATATAAGTAGGAGCACCTTGTGTGAGAAATCCTGGATCACTTGCCTTATCCCAGCCTGCGTATATCCACGTAATGCCAAGGAAGAGGCGCATGATGCGAAGGGCATTAGATTGTGAGCGCCATGAAGAAATGGCGCCGCGGGAGATGCTTTGAAGTGAATTCATGTGGTGAGGTTAAATCCCATACCTGAGAATCTCATGAAGACGCTCGGTGAGCCAGATGAAGATATAACTGTGGCTCCCTGACTTGGATTCGAACCAAGAACCTGTCGATTAACAGTCGACTGCTCTGCCGTTGAGCTATCAGGGAATGTAACGGGCGCAACTCTACCGCAGGGTCTAACCCCTGCCAAAATGAGGGAGAAATACGCGAAGTTAGAGCGAACCAATCGAGAGTTCATGAAGCCCGCGTTTCTGGGTTTCAAGGGCTACTAAATCAGCAAATGCACCATTGTATTGCTCTTGGTTTTCAACAGGATTTAAGCGCTGCAAACTCGATTTCAGATCTGCAATCTTGCGACTGACAAGTACTTCGCGAAGACGAGCAACAATACTTGCAACGTATTTATCTGAGACTGCGCCATCTGTGCGCACGGGCTCAACAGAGAGCTCTGTAAAGAGCTGACGCATTCTCTCATCGCTCACATTTTCAAGAAGAACTGGCTCTGTTCCAAATGAATCAATGATGCGGCGAAGTTCACGATAAGCAGGATGAGTGAATGCATCCTCCTCAATAGTCTTCCAATCGAGGACAAGTCCTGGCATCTGCAGCTTTGCCTTTAATACTTCGCGCTCAAGCATCAAGGTGGGTTCATTGGGATTAGGACGCCATGCAGTATCTGAAGTCGGCACTTCAACCGGTGCTGCACTTGTAGTGACCTTCTTCAGCGCAGTATTGACAGCTGCATTCACCACTTCAGTCTCAGTTCCAAGCCAGCCCGATAAAGATTTAATGTATTCAGGACGTAGTGATTTATCGCGAATGGCAGCAACTAAGGGAGCTGCAGTATTGAGCGCATTCACGCGACCTTCGGCAGTTGTCAGGTCATGTTTTTTAAGCTCTGTGCGAATAGCAAATTCAAAGAGTGGAACTCGCTTCGCAATGAGATCACGCAGAGCAAGATCTCCCTTATGTTGACGCAGATCGCAAGGATCAAGGCCATCTGGTTCAACTGCTACAAATGTTTGCGTGACAAACTTCTGATCATCGCCAAAGGCCTTCATCGCAGCTTTCTGTCCTGCCGCATCGCCATCGAATGTGAAGATCACTTCACCACGGAAAGTATCGGCATCCATCAGTAAGCGACGAATAATGCGGATGTGATCATCTCCAAATGCTGTTCCACATGTGGCAACAGCTGTTGTAATGCCAGCTAAATGACAGGCCATCACATCGGTATAGCCCTCAACTACTACTACCTGGCGATTTTTCGCAATATCTTTCTTCGCCATATCAAGGCCATAAAGCACCTGTGACTTCTTATAGATAGGAGTCTCAGAGGTATTGAGATACTTCGGTCCCTGATCTTCTTCATCGCTTGCTAACTTGCGAGCACCAAAACCTACGATGTCTCCTGAAATATCTTTAATCGGCCACATGATGCGATTGCGGAACTTATCAATGGGACCACGCTCGCCCATCTTTGATAACCCTGCCTCTTCTAACTCTTCAATAGTAAATCCTGCTGCTCGTAAATTTTTTGTAAGACCATCCCAACCATTCGGTGCATAGCCCACACCAAATGAATCACATGCGCCCTTATCAAATCCTCGTTTGGTCAGAAGATCGCGAGCATGGGCTGCATCAGGAGATGAGTTCAGTAGCTCTTGATAAAACTTTGCAGCTGCAACGTGTGCGGCATAGAGGCGTGAGCGCTGTGATGTGGGTTGTGCTGGCCCACCTTCTTCATAGCGAAGGGTGTAACCAATTTGGGATGCAAGGCGTTCAATGGTCTCAGTAAAGGAAAGGTGATCTGTCTTCATCATAAAGTCGATGACATCACCGCCCACACCACAACCAAAGCAGTGGTAGTAATTCTTTGATGGTGTCACATGAAATGATGGTGATTTCTCATCATGGAAAGGACACAGTCCCTTCTTCTGTCCCCCGCCAGCATTTTTGAGAGCAACGCCTGCCGCAGTGACTACCTCATCAATATGTGCATGTTCGCGCACATAAACAATGTCATCTGCCCTAATGCGACCGCTCATGTTCCTACCTTACCGACGCGCCGAAAGGTGCGCATGGAGCGCATATGCACCGGGGTCGGTCAGGCTGGCAATCTGGTCTACTACTACGCGTAGGCGCTCTGAGTCATTGGTAGCAATTTTCCAATCATCTTCAAAGATGGGGTCAAGTTCTTTAGGGGCTGCCTCAAAGAGCATCTCCACAAGATCATGAATAACAATCTGCTGCTTTGCATAACGCTCTTGTGATGCGGCTGCATTAATGAGGTAGTGACCTGCAATAGCTTTAAGGAAATCAACTTCAATCTTCTGCTCACGTGGAATTTCAAGGTTGGCGCTATAGCGAGTAAGAGGTCCATCTCCATGGACTTTGCGAGTTTCAAGTTCTGCAGCCAATACAAAGCGGCCTATGAGTTGAGAAGTCGTATCTTTCAAACGAGCAAGAGCTCGGTGGGTGCGATCAAAGCTTGCAGGCCAGCATGAAAGGTTTTGCAGTCGCGTAAGGGCTGCTTCAACTTCTGATTTGCTTGCATCACTGCCATAACCACTGACCATCTCTGTATAGAGAATGTCGAAATCTCTATCAAAGTTCTTCACCGTTACTTGCCCTGCAAAGATCGCATCCTCTAGATCGTGCACAGAATAAGCACAATCATCAGACCAATCCATAATCTGTGCCTCAATACATTTGCGACCTGCAGGGGCTGCTTCGCGAACCCAATGAAAGATTTCTGTGTCATCGTCATACACGCCGAACTTGCGAGGATTTTCGGCGCGAGCCCATGGATATTTTGTTGCAGCATCGAGCGATGCTCGAGTCAGATTAAGTCCAAGGCTCTTGCCATTGCCATCTACGGTCTTTGCTTCAATGCGAGTGAGCAATCTAAATGATTGCGCATTGCCTTCAAATCCACCACACGGTGCTGCAACTTCTGCAAGTGCTTCTTCACCATTATGACCAAAAGGTGGATGGCCCATATCGTGTGATAAACATGCTGTTTCAAGAAGATCAGGGTCTGCGCCCAGTGATTCACCGAGTTCGCGACCAATCTGTGCGCACTCCAGTGAATGTGAAAGTCGTGTGCGTTGAAAGTCATTCTCCCAAGGAACAGCTACTTGAGTCTTTGCAGCAAGGCGGCGAAGTGCTGCTGAGTGAATAACGCGTGCGCGATCGCGCATAAATTCTGTGCGCCCTGCGCGCTTTGCTGGCTCATCCAGAAAGCGCTCTTGATCTGTGGCGCTGTAGTTACTAGATGAACTCATGCACATACCTTACAAGTCCACTATTGGTCGGATGATCTGAGATGTGAATGCCCCTGCGTCCCAAGGTGATGTATGCCAGATAGGCACCTGCTTCACGGATGAGATATCGATAGCGCGAATCCTCCAGAGTATTTGGCCCGCTCTGCGTAGGTGAGCAGGTAGCAACAGCTCCTAAATCATTTGCCATAGTCATTGCTCGCTGGCAGTGATAGGCATCAGTTGCAATGATGACGTTATAAATCTTTCGTGATCGCATCTCTTTAATGTATGCCTGTGTTTGGCTCAACGTGTCTCGACCAACAGGAAGTGCAATCACCTTGCTCTTGGCTATTCCGTGATGCGCCAACCAATATTTTCCTGCAGCAGCCTCAGTTGTGCGATCTCCTGGAGCGCCAGCGCCCACAGTAATAATCAGTGGTGCATATCCTTTATCTTTGATGCGCTTTGCCTCTATTAATCGCGCAAGCAACACTTCACCCGGTGCACCATCTAGTTGCGCAGCACCTGGAACCACAATGACTTCAGCTGATGTGCGAAAAGATGGATTCTTCGCAGAATTCCATGTCACAAAGAGTGCGTATGTTGGAATGATGACGATGACTGCAAGGATAAGTGAGATAACTCGACGAATTAATTTAAACATCAACCACCCGAGAACATATCTTCAACATCGAGAGTAATCAGTTCATCAGGATCATTAAGCCAGCCATCAGGCAAAGTAGGAGGGCGACCACTACTTGTGCGACCACGTGGCTTATCTCCGATTTCAACCGGATATGGCTGATCATCGAGTTGATCAAGAAGTGAGCGAAGTTCTGTAAGCGATCCCACCATGCCAAATTGGCGACGAAGCTCTGAATGAACGCGGAAACCTTTGAGATACCAAGCCATATGTTTGCGTAGGTCGCGACATCCCCGATCTTCGGATTCAAAGTACTCTACGATGAGCTCGCCATGGCGGAACATCACTTCGCGCACCTCATGCAAAGTAGGTAATACGCGCTTATCTCCGCCGTTAAATGCATCCACTAAGTCTGCAAATAACCATGGACGCCCCAGGCACCCGCGGCCCACAACAACGCCAGCACAACCAGTTTGGCGCACCATCTCAACACCATCGGCGCCCGACCAAATATCACCATTACCAAGGACGGGAACTCCTGTTGGTTTCAGGTGCTCCACAAGATTTTTAATGGCAGACCAATCTGCTTTTCCTTCATACATCTGTTGTGCGGTGCGTGCATGCAGTGCAACCCATGCAACACCAAGATCTGCAGCCGACTTTGCAGCCTCTAAATATGTGTGGTGATCTGTGTCGATGCCGATACGCATCTTGACGGTGACAGGAATTCCATAAGGCTTTGCATTCTCTACTGCAGCTTTGACAATCTCCCGAAAGAGATTGCGCTTAAAAGGTAGCGCTGCTCCCCCACCTTTACGAGTTACTTTAGGAACAGGGCAACCAAAGTTCATATCGATATGGTCGGCTAAATTCTCGCGACCAATCATCTTCACCGCTTCACCCATGTGGTGAGGATCAACGCTATAGAGCTGAACAGATCGTGGCCACTCACCAGCACCTGGTTCGATCATGCGCAAAGTTTCTGGAATGCGCTCTAGCAGTGCGCGAGCAGTCACCATCTCAGAGACAAAGAGACCAGCGCCTTGTTCACGGCAAAGCATGCGAAATGCTGCATTGGTAATTCCTGCCATCGGCGCAAGAACTACAGGTGGGTCTACTAGATGGACTCCATCTTTGAGCGGGAGTTGAAGCGGATCTAGCAGCCGAGTAGACGTGGCGCTAGCCATGCTTCTACCTGATCAATACCAATACGCTCTTGCGCCATTGTGTCGCGATCGCGAATGGTCACTGCTTGATCTTCCAAAGTTTCGAAGTCGATAGTGATGCAATACGGAGTTCCGATTTCATCTTGGCGACGATAGCGACGGCCAATCGCACCTGAATCATCGAAATCTATATTCCAGTTCTTACGTAGTTGAGCTGCAAGATCGCGCGCCTTTGGTGAAAGGTCAGCATTACGAGAAAGTGGAAGAACTGCAGCCTTTACTGGGGCTAGGCGGTGATCAAACTTCATCACAGCGCGCTTTTCCATCTCACCCTTTGTATTGGGTGCTTCATCTTCTGTGTAGGCATCCATCATGAATGTGAGCGTGCAGCGATCTACTCCTGCTGCAGGTTCAATCACAAATGGTGTCCAGCGTTCATTCTTCTCTTGATCAAAGTAAGACAAATCCTTACCGGATGCAGCCGAGTGAGCCTTCAAGTCGAAGTCAGTGCGATTTGCAATACCTTCGAGCTCGCCCCATTCAGTTCCATTAAATTCAAACTTATATTCAATATCTGCTGTGCGCTTTGAGTAGTGCGATAGCTTCTCTTTTGGATGATCATAGATACGAAGGCGATCTGGATTAATTCCTAGATCTTTATACCAAGCAAGGCGGGTATCAATCCAATATTGGTGCCACTCTTCATCAGTTCCTGGGACTACAAAGAACTCCATCTCCATCTGCTCGAATTCACGAGTACGAAAGATGAAGTTTCCTGGCGTAATTTCATTACGGAATGACTTACCAATCTGGCCAATACCAAAGGGTGGCTTCTTGCGTGATGTTGTCATCACTTGATCAAAGTTGATAAAGATTCCTTGCGCAGTCTCTGGGCGAAGGTAGGCAAGGCCTGATTCATCTTCGACAGGTCCAAGGAATGTCTTGAGCAGACCTGAGAACTGCTTTGGTGTTGTGAATTGGCCTTTATTGCCGCATGCAGGGCAGTTCACATCTGCAAGAGATGCTGGCGCCTTTCCATGCTTTGCTTCATATGCTTCCTCTAAATGATCTGCGCGATAGCGCTTATGGCAGGAAGTACATTCGGTAAGAGGATCACTAAATGTTGCAACGTGTCCTGATGCTTCCCAGACTTCGCGAGCTAAGATCACTGATGAATCGATACCGACAACATCTTCACGACCCATGACCATGGATTTCCACCACTGGCGCTTAACGTTGTTTTTGAGTTCAACTCCAAGCGGGCCGTAATCCCAAGAAGCGCGAAGGCCTCCGTAAATTTCAGATGAGGGGAATACAAATCCACGACGCTTTGAGAGCGAAACAATATTTTCTAGACGGTCTACGGCCATTTCAAATCTCCATCCGGCTGGCTGTCGGCGAATAACAACGGTCGTTGCAATCGTGGTCTTAGTTTATCTCGTATGCCCCAGGTTCATCAATTGCGCGCGCGAGTAATGGAATAGCTTCTAACTTTGTACGCATCGCACTCAAGGCGCGGCGATATGAGCCAACATTTTCCCAACGAGTGACAAGTGCCCAGAGATTGGAATCATCGAGATTCTGACCATATTCACCATCGATAAATCCAGCACAGGATGCAAGTGCCTCATAGGCAGCACTCACATCTTTCTCAAAGGCGGCGCTTTCAGCCAATTGCACTTCAAAGCGGGCGATAGCAATCATGAGATAACTCTAATGCCGTTATCCTTACCTCATGAACTTAGCCATAACCTTCGCAGCAATTACAGTGCTTGCTACGACTATCGGTGGCTATGTCGCTCTCAAATCATCCGATCGATTCCACCTCGTCCTCGGACTATCTGCAGGCCTTCTTCTCGGTCTTGTTGGCTTTGATCTCCTTCCTGAAATCTTTGAAATGAATACTGCTGACATCGGTGGAATCCGCTCAGTTTCTCTCGCCATATTGGTCGGCTTCTTATCACTTCATATTATTGAAGGAATCTTTGGTAGCCACGAACCTGCAGAATCTGATTACGGTCATGATCACGAACACCACAACATTGCAGGTTCTCTTGGCGCACTCGCCATGGGCGGTCACGTATTCCTTGATGGTGTTGGCCTCGGTGTTGCATTCAAGGTGAGTAACTCACTGGGTTATGCAGTCTTTATCGCAGTACTTGTCCACGCATTTAGCGATGGGCTCAATACAGTCTCATTAATGGTCAAGAGCGGGAACTGGACTACATCAAGTTATAGATTGCTCGGAGTCGATGCTGTTGCTCGCATTGGCGGAGCAGCCGTTGGAACATATCTTGTGCTCAACGATTCCATGCTCGCGCTCTACTTAGCGCTCTTCTCTGGTTTTGTTATCTATCTCGCGACTTCACATATCTTGCCTGAAGCACATTCACGTCACTCATCACGCTGGACATTCTTTGCAACTGTGTTCGGCGTAGTAATTATGTGGGGCGTTGTAGCTTCACTAGCGCATTAAGCGCTTCCAAAGCGTCTTTCACGCTCTGAATAAATCTCAATCGCCTTCCACAATAATTTTGGCGTCATATCTGGCCATAGAACATCCATAAAGACGAATTCAGCATAAGAAGATTGCCATGGCAAGAAGTTGCTGGTCCGCTGTTCACCAGATGATCGCAAGAACATATCCACATCGCGCATCTTGGGTGAATAGAGATACTTCTCTAGAGTCTTTTCCGTTATTGCATCTGCCTTAACTTTGCCTCGCTTCACATCGCGAGCTAGTTCGCTTGCTGCATCAACAATCTCAGCGCGGCCCCCGTAGTTGACACACATATTCAGTGTGAGCTTCTTATTCTTCTTTGTAAGCTCTTGCGCCTCTTCCAGCTCTGAGATCACTGATTTCCAAAGGCGTTGCGGGCGACCCAACCAATTGATTTTCACGCCCATCTCATTGAGGCGATCACGACGGGTGCGCAGCATCTCGCGGCTATAACCCATCAAAAACTTCACCTCTTCAGGGCTACGCTTCCAATTCTCTGTGGAGAATGCATATGCACTCACTTCTTTCACGCCAAATTCAATACAAGCTTCAACGATATCGAAGAGAACTTTTTCACCAGCTTGATGACCTGCTGTGCGAGGTAGTCCGCGCTCTTTAGCCCAGCGCCCATTTCCATCCATCACGATTGCGATGTGTTGGGGAATCTCAATCTTCTTAGCCATCAGTGTTCTAACTAAGCCCTCTCGACCATCGGCAAACTTCGTAGTCCGCGTTCAAGGTGCCATTGTAGGTAAGCAGTTACCAAACCACTAGCCTCTCGGCGATGTCGATGTTCGCTTTTCTCCGCTACATCCCAATCACCTTTAAGTAGCGCCTGCATCAATTCGAGCGCCTCCACAGATGCTGTCGCCGATGCTGATGGTCTGCAATCCATACAGACCGATCCACCGCCGACTAAAGAGAAGTAACGATGTGGTCCAGCCTTTTCACATCGCGAGCATGAAGTCATTGATGGTTCATATCCCCCAATTGAAAGGGATCGCAGTAAGAATGCATCAAGGATTAGAGAAGAGTCATAGCGATTATCAGAAAGTGCCTTCATTCCACCAACAACTAATTGATATTCTTGAGGAGCTGGTTCTTCCTCTTGTTGAGTAAAGCGCTCAGCTGTTTCAAGGATGGCGTGAGCAATAGTCCAGCGCTGGTAATCATCAGTGAGTGCTTCACCGTAATTCATAATCGCTTCAACCTGTGTGATGGTGTCAAAAGTCTTACCAGAGTGCATCTGAATATCGACATGGCTACCGGGTTCAAGTCGCGCACCAAATTTAGACATAGTGCGACGAACGCCCTTTGCAACGCCTCGAATACGACCGTGCTCTTTAGTCAGCAGAGTGATGATGCGATCTGCTTCACCAAGCTTTTGCGTGCGCAAAATGATTGCCTCATCGCGATAGAGCTTGGATTGATGAGCAGACATACTGCGTACGATAGTTAGCGAATAGCGCGATTGATTGCAGACACGACCGCTTTAAGAGAAGCAGTCGTTGTATTAGGGTCGATTCCGACTCCCCAGAAGACATCTCCTGCAATTGCACACTCCAGATAGGCAGCAGCTGATGCATCTCCACCTGATGAGAGTGCATGCTCACTGAAATCTAGAACGCGAACATCAACGCCATAGTTCTGCAAGATGTGACAGAACGCAGCAATGGGTCCATTACCGGTTCCAGCCAACTCAATTGCTTCACCGCGATCTGTCATCTTGACGGTGAGTTGAACATCTTCACCCATCACAGAAACTTGTGACATTCCCTTAAGACGGAAGCGTCCCCACGGAGCAGAATCAGTTGGCAGGTATTCATCTTCAAAGATGTGCCACAACTGATCTGCAGTGATCTCGCCGCCTTCGTTATCAGTCTTCGCCTGCACAATTCTTGATAGCTCGATTTGATGGCGACGTGGAAGATCGAGTGAATGCTCATTCTTCATGAGGTAGGCAACCCCACCCTTACCTGATTGCGAGTTCACGCGAATAACAGCTTCGTATGAACGGCCAATATCTTTGGGATCGATAGGTAGATATGGAACAGCCCATGTGTGATCATCGACTGCATTTCCTGCAGCCTTGGCATCACGCTCTAAATGTTCAAAGCCCTTCTTAATTGCATCTTGGTGTGAACCAGAGAAGGCTGTGAAGACAAGGTCACCGCCATAGGGATGGCGCTCAGGAACACGCAATTGGTTGCCGTATTCAACAGTGCGACGAATCTCATCGATATCGCTGAAATCAATATGTGGATCAATGCCGTGAGAAACCAAGTTCATGCCCAGTGTTACAAGACAGACATTTCCCGTGCGCTCACCATTACCGAATAAAGTTCCTTCAATGCGATCGGCGCCCGCTAAGTAACCAAGCTCTGCAGCAGCTACTCCTGTTCCACGATCATTGTGTGGGTGCAGTGAAACAATCACGCTCTCACGGTTGGTGAGGTTGCGACACATCCACTCAATCGAATCTGCATAGATATTTGGTGTTGCCATCTCAACCGTTGCAGGAAGATTCATAATCGTCTTCCACGCAGGCGTTGGCTTCCAAATATCGTTGACCGCATTACATACCTCAACAGCGAATTCGAGCTCTGTGCCGGTATATGACTCTGGTGAGTATTCGAATGAAACTTTGGTCTCAGGAACAGTCAACATTAAATCAAGGCAGAGCTGGGCAGCATCTGTTGCAATCTTTTTGATGCCATCTTTATCAAGGCCAAAGACAACGCGGCGCTGCAATGTAGAAGTTGAGTTATAAAGATGAACGATGGCTTGCTTTGAACCCTTAATGGATTCATAGGTGCGACGGATGAGCGGTTCGCGAGCCTGAGTCAGCACTTGGATGATGACATCATCAGGAATTAAGTCCTCATCAATGATCTTTCGAACAAAGTCGAAATCTGTCTGAGATGCTGATGGGAAACCCACCTCAATCTCTTTATAACCCATCGCAACGAGTAACTTAAACATCGCAAGCTTGCGAGGAGTATCCATGGGATCAATGAGCGCTTGGTTGCCATCGCGAAGATCGACAGAACACCACTGTGGCGCCTTCGTCATCTTCTTACTTGGCCATGTGCGATCTTCAAGCTCAACGGGGATAAAAGGTGAGTAGCGATGCACCGGCATCTTTGAAGGCGTTTGCTTTGGGAAATTCATTTCTCGAGCTCCTTATTTGTTTGGTAATCCGAAGGCGTTTACCGGCAACACCAAACTCCGCAGCGAGGAGACCGGTTGTTAGGCCTCGCTACGGCGGATAAGGAGGAGTCCGCGGAGCTTCATAGTGGCTAAAGGATAACGCTGAGGAATCACTTAGAGCAAGCGCCCACTAGGTCTCCCCTATTTCCCTGCACCAAAGCTTGATTCAGCATTCAACCATGAGACAAAAGCAGAGACGAAAGCTAATCCAAACAATCGCGATTTCGATAGTTCTCATTTTCAGTAGTACCCAATTTTCCATGGCAGAACCACCACCCCTGCCTGAAGATATTTTGAACCTTGGTCCATTTAAGAATCTATTCAATTTCGGTGTGAAGTGTGAAGGCAAATCTGATCTTCCTCATATTTCACGCCATAAACCAGGCACAGTAAATGTTCAAACTCGAACAACTTGTCCTGGAAAAGGTGTCGAAATTACCACCCGCCTAACGCGTGTTTTCAAAGGAACCAGGTTATCCATCACCAAGAGTAATCAGGGATCAGGCCGTACCACCGTAAATGTATCCCTGGCGTGTATTTGGAAAAAAGGGACCAAAAAAATTAGGTACGAAGTTAGTTCAGTGCATAGACTTTCAGATGGAAGAATTGGCTATACCTATAATTTTCAAGATCTGGAGTGCTAGGAGGAAACATGTACTGTCGAACATTGAGAAAGACACCTGGCAATTTTCGAATTGAGACAACTTTCAATCCAACTATTGGTGTTATGAAAATTGCGCTGAATTTCCCGATACTGAAAAATATTCTCTCGGAAATCCTCGTCCGGCGAGGAAAAATTTTTCTTCGCCCATATAAAGTAGATCCTGCAAAACCAGAGCAATACTGGGTTGAAGGCTTCAAGGTAAGAAACAGAAGTCAACGCCAAGATGGAACTTACCTAACGGCTGGTGGAGTTCACCAATTCAATACTCAGGACTAATTACTGAATCAAGGTGGAGGCAAATATCTGCCAAGCAAGGGCAGATTTAGCAACCAATGAGAGCGTGATGTAGGTCTTCTCGCCTCGCAAGTATTCAGACCATTTACCGACCTTCTTATATTGAAGGTACTGCACAACAGCAAATGTATTAAAGAGTACGAAGAGCGAGATAACGATTCCATAGACAAAAGCTGGAGCCTTTGTATCTCCTGGCCCACCAATTGCAAAGATATAGAAGACAAGAGCAAGCCATGGAACGATTCCTGCAATACATCCGAAGATGAATGGGAGCCATCCGCCATTGCCTGGCTCTTCATACTTCTCTTGCAACCACCCAAAGAGAATCATTGAAGCATTCACTCCAAAGATTGAGACGATGGCAGCAACATCAGAGATTCCGCAGATCTGCGCAATGAGAACAATCATCACTGACGAACTAATCGAGTATTCAACCCAGCGGAAGTAGTTGCGATGGGCTGCAAGTCCTGCGCTATAACGCGCAAAGAACTTTGGGCTAATAACAAGGAAGTGGAAGAAGGCAGATAGACCTAAGAAGATTGCAACTGCCAAACCAACTGGCGTATTGAGAAGTGTGACAGGTTCTGCAAAGACGCTGCCTGGAGGTCCTGCCATATAGCGAGCCACGATGGGTAGCGAGAAATCATTTGCGAGGATGAGCACAACAACCATTTGTGCAAGGTGGAAGAGACCTGCAATGAGGTTGTAGCGACGAATTGATGCTGCGTTTATCTCTTTAGCCATAGCAAAAGGTTACAGAAGTCCTTGCCAAAATCCTTGTTAGAGGACGGGTAAATAGCGATCTAATTCATAGGCGCTGACCTGGCGGCGATAGTCCTGCCACTCAGAGCGCTTATTGCGAAGGAAGTAATCAAAGACATGCTCACCCAGTGTCTCGCGCACGAGTTCACTCTTCTCCATTACAAGGATTGCCTCTTCAAGGTTTGAAGGAAGAAGTTGGGTATCAGTTGATGGCTCAAGAACATACTTCTTCTCAATTCCCTTAAGGCCTGCAGCTAACATCACCGCATAGGCAAGGTATGGATTACATGCAGAATCTGGTGAACGGAATTCAATACGTGTTGAATTCTCTTTCTTTGGCTTATACATAGGAATTCTCACAAGGGCGCCACGGTCATTATGGCCCCAGTTGATAATCGATGGTGCTTCTCCCCCACCTTGCAGGCGCTTATAAGAGTTGACCCATTGGTTTGTCACAGCTGTAATTTCTGCAGCATGCTTCAAGATGCCTGCAATAAATTGGCGGCCCACTGTTGAAAGATTGAGCTCTGCACTGGAATCATAGAAAGCATTCTTCTCACCATCAAAGAGTGAGACGTGAGTGTGCATTCCAGAGCCAGGGTGATCAGTAAATGGCTTGGGCATAAAGGATGCAAAGAACCCTTGGTTCAGAGCAACTTCTTTAATCACATGGCGGAAAGTCATGATGTTATCTGCAGTGCTTAAGGCATCTGCATAACGAAGATCGATCTCCTGTTGTCCAGGTGCTCCCTCATGATGGCTAAATTCAACTGAGACTCCCATTGCCTCAAGCAGCGTAATTGCCTGACGACGGAAGTCATGTCCCACAACAGCTGGTGTGTGATCGAAGTAGCCGCCTTGATCAACAGGAACAGGTTCCACACCTTTTTCAGGTTGTGATTTAAAGAGGAAAAATTCAATTTCAGGATGGGTGTAACAGGTGTATCCCATCTTGGCAGCCTTATCTAAGGTGCGACGCAGAACATTGCGCGGATCTGCAGGAGATGCTTCCCCACTTGGCAGAGTAATGTCACAGAACATACGAGCAGCACCTTGTGCTTCAGCGCGCCAAGGCAAGATAGTAAATGTTGCAGGATCTGGCTTTGCCAACATATCGGATTCAAATTCACGAGCAAATCCTTGAATAGCAGAACCATCAAAACCGATTCCTTCTTCAAAGGCATTTTCAAGTTCAGCAGGTGCGATAGCGACAGATTTGAGAGTTCCAAGAATGTCGGTAAACCACAGGCGAATGAAACGAATATCGCGCTCTTCAATAGTGCGAAGGACGAACTCTTGCTGCTTGCTGATGTTCTCACTTTGGGACATGTGGCCCATCGTGCCAAAGTGAAGTTACGGCAGTGTTACAAAATTAGAGTTCGCGCCACTTACTTGTCATAGGCAGGCGTCGATCCTTACCGAAGGCACGCTTGGAGACCTTGGTGCCAGGTGGATATTGGCGCCGCTTATATTCGGCCCTATCGACCAAAGAGATCACGCGCATGACAAGTGCTTTATCAAAGCCCGCAGCAATGAGGGCATCGCGTCCCAAATCATCATCGACATAGGCTTTTAAGACTTTATCCAATACTTCATATTCTGGAAGTGAATCAGAATCCTTTTGATCAGGACGCAGCTCAGCAGATGGCTCCTTCGTAATAGAGCCCTCAGGAATGGGTGGCACTTCTCCTGCATCCTTGGCCACCTGATTGCGCCATCGAGAAAGTGCCCACACATCTGTCTTATAAATATCTTTAATCGGTGCATAGCCACCGACAGCATCGCCATAGAGTGTGGAGTATCCGCAGGCAAGCTCTGATTTATTTCCTGTGGCAAGAACGAGATGGCCATGTTGATTAGAAAGGCCCATCAGCGTTGTGCCTCGCACACGTGCCTGAACATTTTCCTCAGCAAGACCGGTGAGCTCTACTTCTTTCAGGAAGGCATCGACCATCTTCTGGATCTCAATAGCGCTAAAGATAAGGCCGGTATTTGCAGCCATCAATTGGGCATCTTCAATCGAATGCTCAGATGAATACTTACTTGGCATAGCAACACCGTGCACGCGATCAGGGCCCAGTGCATCAATGGCAAGTGCTGCAACGAGAGCTGAATCAATACCGCCAGATAAACCAACAAGGACTGAGGTAAATCCATTCTTTGTTACATAATCGCGAAGGCCCACAACAATGGCGTTCCACATCTCTTCTTCATCACCAAGGCGATGAGCAATTCCAGGAATGGAAGGCTTTACAATCTCTACAGAATCTTCAGAGATGATGACATCAGGGTTTGATGTCCCAGGTGCAACATCAACATCAACGATCATCACACCATCTTCAAATTGAGGAGCGCGGGCAATGACTGCGCCGTCACAATCGACAACAATGCTGTCGCCATCAAAGACCAGATCATCTTGGCCGCCGGTCATATTCACATAGGCAAGTGGAGCCTTCGCTTCGCGAGCGCGCTTGGTAACCAGGGCAAGGCGCACATCATCTTTGGCTCTCTCATAGGGAGATCCATTGGGAACAATGACTAGTCCTGGTGCGCGCTTCGCCAGCTGTGCAGTAATTCCCCCATCGATCCAGAGATCTTCACAGATCGCGATGCCAACATCGATGCCATGGATGCGCACAACAAGGGTTGAATCTCCTGCAACAAAATTACGGAACTCATCAAAGACGCCGTAGTTAGGCAGGTGGCACTTTGCATATCGCGCCTTTACCTGCCCGCCTGCAATGACTGCGACCATATTCTGTGGCTTGCCATCGACTTGGTCTAAGTAACCCACGATAGAGACGATGCTCTTATCTAATTGTGTGGCAAGTGCTGTGAGTGCGCTCTTACTCGCCACCTGAAAAGAAGGGCGCAGCGCTAAATCCTCCACCGGATAACCGGTGAGCACCATCTCAGGAAAGATTGCGATATGTGCACCGGCTGCCACTGCCTGATCGACTGATTGCGTAATCAGCGCAGCATTGCCCGCAAGGTCTCCGACCGTGGGGTTAATTTGAGCTAGCGCCAAACGCAACTTCATAGTTCAAGAGTATCGGGAGTAGCATTGGTGTCGACCCGGGGACCTCGCATGAGGCTTCGAGGCAGGAGAAGAAATTATGAGCACATCAACGACCCTCTATGGCGGTGCGTCCCATCGTCGCGTGACCATCCTTGACCTGCGCTCTGCCAAAGAGCGCGGTGAGACATGGGCGATGCTCACTAGCTATGAGCAGATGACTGCATCAATCTTTGATGAGGCAGGAATCCCCGTCCTTCTTGTGGGCGATAGCGCTGGCAATAATTTTCTCGGGGAAGAGAACACCATCCCTGTCACAGTCGATGATTTGATTCCACTGACCCGCGCCGTTGTTCGAGGATCCAACCGCGCCCTTGTCATTGCAGACCTTCCCTTCGGTTCCTATGAAGCATCTGCAGAACTTGCACTTGCCACCTCCACGCGATTTTTTAAAGAGGCAGGTGCGATGGGAGTGAAGTTAGAAGGTGCTCACCTTGCTACCGTTGAAAAGCTCACCTCCGTTGGCATTCCCGTCATGGGCCATCTGGGCCTTACGCCGCAATCTCTTCACCAATTAGGTGGCTATCGCGTGCAGGGCAGAGATGATGCAGATGTAATTTTCGATGCGGCGCTCGCCCTAGAAAAAGCCGGGGCCTTCGCCATCGTCCTTGAACTTGTTCCTGCAGAACTAGCAGCCCGCATTACTGCCGCCCTTTCTATTCCCACCATCGGAATCGGTGCAGGAAGTGTGTGTGATGCCCAAGTACTTGTCTGGACAGATATGGCAGGGCTAACTGCCAATCCTCCCAAGCTTGCCAAGGCATATCGCAATCTGCGCAAAGAGCTCTTCGATGCAACCCAGGAATTCGCTCTCGAGGTTCGCTCTGGTGCATTTCCATCGGAAAAGGAAACCTTTCACTAGTCTTTGCAGGTGGCTAAGTTTGCAATTGATCTGACTCCCCTAAAAAAGTACCCAGATTTTCGTAATCTCTGGACTGCAGGGCTAATTTCCTACTTCGGATCGATGATTACCTATGTTGCGATGCCCTTCCAACTCAAAGAACTCACCGGTTCCTACCTCGCAGTAGGTGCGTTAGGTGTTGTTGAGATCGTGCCTCTGATCATCTTCGGTCTCTATGGCGGCGTCCTTGCAGACTCAGTCGATCGCAAGAAGATGGTCTGGGCAACTGAAGCCGGAGCCCTCATCTTGGTCTTGGTTCTCCTTGGCAATTCACTTATCGGCAGTCCCACCACCCTTGCTATCTATCTCGTCGCAGCTCTCTTTGCAGTAGTCGATGGTCTGCAACGCCCTTCGATGGATGCGATGTTGCCACGACTTGTCAGCCATGAAGATTTACCGGCGGCAAGTGCGCTCTTAAGTTTGCGGTGGCAGTTGGGAGTCATCGTCGGACCGACCATTGGCGGCATTATCTTCTCAACGATGTCAGTCAGTGCAGGATACGTCGTTGATATTGCAACGTATGTTCTCTCGCTTCTCTTTCTTGCGCGAGTGCGTTCTATCCCTCCTTCAAAGGAGGCTGAAAAGCCATCTCTGTCAGCGTTATTAGATGGTGTGAGATATGCGCTCAAGCGCCAAGATTTATTAGGAACATACATCATCGATCTTGCAGCAATGACTCTTGCAATGCCGATGGCGCTCTATCCATTCTGGGCCGATGAATTGCATGCTCCCTGGGCTCTTGGATTTTTCTATGCAGCCATCACTGTCGGATCTGTCTGCGTCACTTTGACTTCTGGGTGGACTCGCACCTATCGCTATCACGGTCGCGCCGTCATCGTGGCTGCGATGGGATGGGGGCTTGCCATTGCAGCAGCTGGCCTAAGCCACTCACTGATTCTCGTCCTCCTCTTTCTCACCATTGCAGGAGCATCCGACATGGTCAGCGCCCTCTTCCGAGGAAATATTTGGAACCAGACCATCCCCGATAACTTCCGCGGACGTCTTGCCGGAATCGAATTACTTTCCTATTCAGTCGGTCCGTTAGCTGGCCAACTTCGCGCAGCTTCTATGGCCGCAGCTACTACCTTGTCGATCTCGGTAACTTCCGGGGGGTTGATGTGTGTCGTTGTGGTCGCATTTTTGGCAATTTTCTTGCCGAAAATGTGGAAATACGACGTCCAAACCAACGAATTTGCCGTTCGAGAGCGGGAAATTCGTAAAAATCGGGAGATTTCTTAACTCGTGCGCCAAATTTTCAACTTTTTTTCCCAAATTTCGGTACATCTGGTTGAAAAATAGTTAGCGAAATTGCGAAAGAGCACAGAAAAAATAAAAAAATAATTAACGACACGCAGTGCAATTTTTCTCACAATGTAGTGGTAATTCTTTCCATATTCAGTCACACTTATCCACGAAACAGGTTTGGGTGACGGATCCGAACCCTTCCGATTAGGAGATAAACACATGGCTGCAGCTAAGAAATCTGCTCCAAAGAAGCGCAAGAAGGCAGCTGCACCAGCAGCACCTAAGAAGCGTCGTAAGAAGGCAGCTGCAACAGCAGCACCTAAGAAGCGTCGTAAGAAGGCAGCTGCTAAGAAGGCTGCTCCAAAGCGTCGTAAGAAGGCAGCTGCTAAGAAGGCTGCTCCAAAGCGTCGTAAGAAGGCAGCTGCTAAGAAGGCAGCTCCAAAGCGTCGTAAGAAGGCAGCTGCTAAGAAGGCAGCTCCAAAGCGCCGTCGTAAGAAGGCAGCTGCTAAGAAGGCTGCTCCAAAGCGTCGTAAGAAGGCAGCTGCTAAGAAGGCTGCTCCAAAGCGCCGTCGTAAGAAGGCAGCAGCTCCAGCAGCTGCTCCAAAGCGCCGCCGTCGTAAGAAGGCAGCAGCTAAGTAATTCATTACTTATAAAAAACCCCGCCAGGCAACTGGCGGGGTTTTTTATTGCTTAAAATCTAATTCGCTCTACTTAATCCTCTAACGGATTCTCTTTTAGGGAATCACTCACACGTTCGAAAATCTCTGCCAATACCTTCTGATCTTCCTTACTCAGGTGATCAAGAAATCTGCCTCGCACGCTATCGACATGATCTGGGGCAGCAGCGACAATCGCCTTCCATCCCTTGGCTGTCATCACGGCGAAGTAGCCACGTTTATCGATGGGGCAGGCTTCGCGCTTTACCCAGCCGGCCTTCTCCATCACCTTGATTCTGTGTGAAAGTCGTGATCTTGAGAGCATCGCCATATCTGCCAACTCACTCATCCGCATTCGTCGCTCTGGGGCATCGCTGAGTTGTGCCAAGACTTCATAATCTGCCATCGAGAGCTCATGGTGATCGAGGTCGTAATCCAGGGCCTCAAGTAGGCGCCGGCTAGCGATGATGTAGCGGCGCCAAGCCTTCATTTCGGCAGGGTTTAACCAGCGTGGTGTTGTAGCGTTTTGCCCTGCCATGCATAGAAGTGTACGGCAGAAGTAGAATACGTTGAACTTTCAACTACTTTTTCTTAGCGAATTGGATGATATGAGCCTCACTTCAGGAATCGATACCGCCTCCCTCGACCCACTCGTTAGCCCAAACGATGACCTCTTTCGCCACTACAACGGCAAGTGGGTCCGCGAGTATGAGATGCCGGCCGATCGCTCCAGCGATGGAATCTTTCGCAAACTCCATGATGAGGCTGAGGAGCAAGTTCGCCAGATCATTGAGACTTCATCTGGCACAGGTGAAGCACAGAAGATTGGCGATCTCTATAAATCATTTATGGATACCGATGCCATCAAGACTCGTGGAATTTCACCTATCGTCGATGACCTCGCTGCCATCGATAGCATCACTAATTTGAATGAATTTATCACCGTCATGGCCCGCCTTGAGATGCGCGGCATCGGTGGAATCTTTGGGGCAGCTATCTATCCCGATGCGATGGATTCCAATACCAATATTCTCTACATCGGCCAGGGTGGTCTCTCACTTCCCGATGAGTCCTACTACCGCGAAGAACAGTTCGCCTCTATCCGCACAGCGTTCCTCGACCACGTGGCAAAGATGTGTGCTCTCGTTGGTATTGCAGATGGTGCAGAAGTCGCCAAGAAGATTCTGACTCTTGAGACAGAGATCGCTACCCACCACTGGGATCAAGTTAAAGATCGCGATGCAACCCTTACATATAACAAGTACTCACGGGCAGAGCTTGAAAGCCTTGCCCCACACTTCTTATTCGACACCTGGGCCACCAACGCCAAGGTGCCAGCCAAAGCCTTTGAATCTTTGGTCGTCTGCGAACCATCATTCTTCGAATCTGTCTCTGCGATGCTCGGCAACTTCGATGCCCACCGCGATTCATGGGTGGCTTGGCTCAAACTCAATCTCGTCTCTGCGAGCGCCGCATTTCTTACTGACGATATCGTCCAACAGAACTTTGAGTTCTATGCCAAGACACTTTCGGGCACGCCACAAATTCGCGATCGCTGGAAGCGCGGAGTCTCAGTCACGCAAGGTGCACTGGGTGAGGCGATCGGCAAGGTCTATGTTGAAAAGTACTTCCCTGCTCGTGCAAAGCAAGAGATGAAGGTCTTGGTCGATTACCTCCTTGAGGCATATCGCTTAAGCATCCTAGAACTACCGTGGATGTCAGATGCCACCAAAGAGAAGGCTCTTGAGAAGTTGAAGAAGTTCACTCCAAAAATTGGCTATCCCGATAAGTGGCGCGATTACTCAACCCTTGAAATCTCAGCCGATGATTTGATTGGCAACCTCTGGCGCATTGCAGAGTTCGATCATGCCTATGCGATTGCAAAGATTGGAGCCCCTGTCGATCGCGATGAGTGGCATATGACTCCTCAGACTGTTAATGCCTATTACAACCCACTGGCCAATGAGATCGTCTTCCCTGCTGCCATCTTGCAGCCACCTTTCTTTGACCTGGATGCTGAGATGGCTGCCAACTATGGCGGAATCGGTGCCACTATCGGCCATGAAATCGGCCACGGCTTTGATGATCAAGGATCGAAATACGATGGCGATGGCAACATGGTCGATTGGTGGCTTGATGAGGACCGCGCAAAGTTTGAAGAGCTCACCAGCGTCCTTGTAAAACAATTTGATGCGCTCTCACCTGAGAGCACACCTGATATTCACGTTAATGGCGCCTTCACATTGGGTGAGAACATCGGTGACCTTGGCGGCCTCGCAATCGCCTATAAGGCCTATAAATTGGCCCTCAAGGGCGCACAGAGCCCTGTGATTGATGGATTTACCGGCGATCAACGCTTCTTCCTTTCATACGCTCACTCATGGCGCAATAAGAACCGTCCTGAAGAGGTGCGCCGTCGCATTGCAATCGACCCACACTCCCCCGATGAGTTCCGCTGCAACCAGATTGTGCGCAACGTCCAGGAGTTCTATGACGCCTTCGGTGTGAGCGAAAAAGACGAGCTCTGGCTAGCGCCTACAGAGCGCGTACGGATTTGGTAAAGGTAGAATCGCGACCATGAAAAAACTTTCTCGTAAGCAGTGGATCATCATCGCTGTCATAGTCCTTATTGGTGGAGCAATCCTTCGATCAGTGACCAATGGTGGCTCTGATCTTCCTGCAGATAAGACAACTCTCGTTCAGGAAGAGGCTCCAACGGCCACCATCGGATTCGACTCACCACTGGATCTCGGCAATGGTGTCTTTGTGACCGTCTCTTCTCCCTCACGTTTTTCACCAACGACATTTATGACCAATATTGATCAGAAGCCAAAGACTTCTAACTCATTTGATGTCATCATCAAAAATGGTGGAAAGACCCCACTTGATTTCACTACTGTCTCATTGCAGGCAGCATCTGGTGCCAATGTCTGCTTCGATGTCTTAGGTGACCTCGATATCAATGGCGCACCAACAGAACCACTGAAGGCTGGCTCTGAAGTCAGCTATAAGTACGGCGTTGGTTGCCAGGCAGCAGCAGGAGATCCACTCACATTGACAGTTCGCATCGGCGAATCAAAGGTTCAAGTTGATGGAAAGCTTGCATAAATTCAATCAATTAATAAAGTATTGAAAATAAGAAAGCCCCGGCCAATTGGTCGGGGCTTTCTTATTTCAGCTTCTAATCTTCTGGATAGTGACAAGCGATGCGATGGCTTGGATCTGTGCCAATCTGCATCAGCTCTGGAACTTGCGTGCGGCACTTATCTTGCGCCTTCCAGCAGCGAGTGTTAAATACACAGCCTGCTGGTGGATTTACTGGGCTTGGTAGATCTCCCTGCAAGATAATGCGCTCACGCTTGCGACCCTTGATCGGATCTGCAACAGGAACGGCTGAGAGAAGTGCCTTTGTATAGGGATGGCGAGGATGGGTAAAGAGATTAACCTTCTCAGCCTCCTCCATCACCTTGCCGAGATACATCACAATCACACGATCTGAGATGTGTTGAACGACAGAGAGATCGTGGGCCACAAAGATATAAGCCATATTAAATTCATCTTGCAGATCTTCTAGAAGGTTAACTACTTGAGCTTGAATTGAAACATCGAGTGCGGATACTGGTTCGTCGGCAACGATGAGCTTTGGCTTCAATGCAATCGCTCGAGCAACACCAATACGTTGGCGCTGTCCGCCAGAGAACTCGTGTGGATAGCGGTTGATGTGCTCTGGGTTAAGCCCCACGCGAGCCATGAGGCGTTGTACCTCTGCTTCAATGCCACCCTCGGGAGTTATCCCTTGAATTTCAAATGCTGCACCAATCAACGTTCCTACAGTGTGGCGAGGGTTAAGGGATGCAAAAGGATCTTGGAAGATCATCTGCATCTGAGAACGCAGTGGCTTCATCTGCTTTGGCTTTAAGCCTGTGATGTCTTGACCTTCAAAGGTGATCTTTCCATCCGTTGGTTCATAGAGCTTTAAAATTGTGCGACCTGCAGTGGTCTTACCGCATCCTGATTCACCGACAAGACCAATGGTCTGACCGGGATAGATTTCAAGGTCGATGCCATCGACAGCCTTGACGGTGCCCTTAACCTTTGAGAATGCTCCACCTGTTGTTGTGGGGAAGTACTTCTTCAAGCCTTCAACTTTAAGAAGAGGCTCAGTCATTAGATGCCACCACTTTCTTTACGGGCCTTTACAAGTTCTGATTCAGGCAGGTGGCATCGTGAGAAATGTTCTGTCGTTTTCGTATCCAATGTGGGAGCTGTCGTGGCACAGAGATTATTTGCAACGCGGTCAGAGAAGGAACAACGTGCACGGAATGCACATCCTTGTGGCAGGTGGATCAGAGATGGTGGCTGTCCTGGGATTGCAACAAGGCGTCTGGAATCGAGTTCGCCGATCTTTGGAATCGAGTTCAAAAGACCAATGGAGTAAGGATGATCAGGGCGGTAGTAGATGTCTTCTGCCCCACCACTCTCCACAATCTTTCCCGCATACATCACGTTCACGCGATCTGCGACCTCAGCGACAACACCTAGATCGTGAGTGATCAAGATAAGAGCCATATTGAACTCTTTCTGCATCTCACGGATGAGCTGCAAGATCTGAGACTGCACAGTCACATCCAGCGCCGTTGTTGGCTCATCTGCAATCAAAAGGGAAGGGTTGTTAATCAGAGCCATTGCAATCATCACGCGCTGGCGCATGCCGCCTGAGAATTGATGAGGGAACTCATCAACACGCTTTGCAGCATCTGGAATTCCCACAAGATCGAGCATCTCGATAGCGCGCTTCTTGCCGGCTGCCTTATCGCCTTCGTTATAGAGAGACCAAGCCTCAATGAGCTGGTTACCAATGGAGTAATACGGGTGCAGAGCTGACATCGGATCTTGGAAGATCATCGACATCGCCTTACCGCGAAGCTTGCGCACTACTTCAGCATCTGCTGAAATCACATCAACAGGTCCTGATTCAAGGTTAAGAAATGCTTGGCCAGTGATCTGTGTGCGCTTGCGATCATGAAGACCCATGACGGCGAGTGAGGTAACAGATTTACCAGAACCTGATTCACCCACAACAGCAAGGGTTTCACCGCGCGCTACAGTAAATGAGATGTCATTAGATGCTTGTACTAAGCCATCATCAGTAGGAAATGCGACGTTGAGGTTTTTGACCTCAAGAAAAGGCTTTAGGCTCATGAGGCAACTCGTACTCGTGGATCGATATAGGCATACAAGATATCGACCAGTAAGTTTGCAACAATCACAAAGACTGCAGCCAAGATGGTGGTTGCAAGAATTGTGGGGAGATCGTAATCACGCAATACGGCGCGAATAGAGAGTCGACCCAGTCCTGGCAAGTTGAAGATTCCTTCGGTGATGATGGCGCCACCGAGAAGACCTGCAAAATCAAGACCTGCCAAAGTGATGATCGGGGCAAGGGCTGCGCGAAGCGTGTGCTTGCGAAGGATGTCTCGCTCATTTAAACCTTTTGCACGTGCTGTGCGAATGTAATCTTCCGTTGAAGTCTCAATCACATTAGATCGAGTAAAACGTGTGTAGGTGGCTGCATAGAGAAGAGCCAGAACTATCCACGGGAAGATAAAGGTTCTAAACCACGCGACAGGATCTTCAAGCGGTGAGACCCAGCGCCCCATCTCAATAGGGTTAATTAGATTAAATTTAAGGGCGACAAAGAGCAGAATCAAAATACCTGAGATAAATGTGGGAAGAGATGTTCCAATGAGAACGAAGGCAGTTGCCGCTCGATCTTGCCATTCATTCTTTCTGCGCGCTGCCAGAATTCCAAGGCTCACTCCGACTGAGAGCCATAGAACAAATGCTCCGACGGCTAGCGAGAGAGTGACAGGGAATGCTTCTGCGACAAGAGTTGTCACGCATTCGTGGCGGTTATATGAATATCCAAATGCTGGCGCTGGGCAGTGGAAAGCTGCTGCACCTTCACCAAAATCGCGTCCAACAAAGAGTCCTTTAACAAAGCGTCCGTACTGAACCTGCACAGGGACATCAAGTCCAAGGCGGTGGCGGTTAGCTTCAATCACTGGCGCAGAACATGCTTTTCCGCATGTGAGCGCTGCAGGGTCCATAGGAAGGACTGCAAAGATGCCAAAGACAGACATGCTCACGAGAGTGATGACTAAGAAAGTCGCACTCAATCGACGAGCTAAGTACTTCAACATCGAAAATCTCCTAAAATAGACTTGAAATAAAATTGTGTGATTTCGTGGAGTTGCGGGCGGCTTCATCTTAAGAAACCGCCCGCAACTGTAACGAATTGCTAACTAACTTGCGTTAATTAGTTCTTTACGTACATACCACCGAAGCCGAAGTTACCCTGTGGCTCCCAGTAGTACACGCCGCCAACCTTAGAGCCCCAGACTTCCTGGCCCTTAGAGAAGACAGGACGGATGATCCAGTACTGGTCCATAACGTACTGACTGAGTTCTTGCCATCCCTTTGCCTGCTTAGCGCGGTTTGTTTCAACCTTAGTTGCATCAGACTTCTTCTTGAATGCTGCATATGCAGGATCATCCCAGTTCTGTGACAAGTTAAATCCGCCCTCTTTGGTAAAGAGTTCAGGAATAACTGTTGATGCATTTGCCCAGTCAGCACCCCAACCAGCAGTTGAAATGTCATTCTGCTTGTCGCGGTTTTGAACTGTTGAGTAGTACTGACCGGAAGGAATGAAGTTGAACTTCAAGTTGATTCCAGCTGCCTTAACAGCATCGCCGATCAAGACTGCTGCCTTCTGGCTAGTTGCAGTATTAGAGATATCCCAAATGATTCCCTTATCTGCAGCAGTTGCACGTGAGTAAGCATCTGGACATGAAGTCTTCGCCTTCTCAAGTAGTGACGCTGCATATGTTGGGTTTCCAGTGATCTTCCAGTTTGCATCGTGGATGTTTCCAGTTGTCTTCACATAGTCAAGACCAAGAACTGGCTTTACAGGGTTATCTCCTGGGTCGCCGTAGAACTCACGTCCACCTGAAAGGTCGATGAGAGCCTGGGTATTGATTGCAAAGAAGACAGCCTTACGAACATCGAGGCAGTCCATGTGACCCTTCTTTACGTTCATTGCTGCATAGCGAACGTATGGATCGTAGACATTAAAGCGCTGAGCCTTCTTAGTTGGATCTGCGAAGAATGCGCGCAAGTTAGCTGGCTGTAGAGCATCAAGTGATGCAGTGTTAGGGATCTGATCTTCAAGCATGATCTGATCGCGAACATCTTCAGCTAGACCAAAACGTACAACGATGTTATCTGGGTATGGAGTACGGACTGTATCTGATGACTTCTTCCAAGCAGCGTTGCGCTCGAGCTCGAGCTGATCGCCAATCTTGTATGAAGAAATCTTGTATGGACCGTTTGAGAATGGACGAAGGTCGTACTTATCGCCTGTGTCCTTAGAAGCTTTCACTGGTGCACCTGCTGGGTAAGTAAGTGCATAGTTGAAGTCTGCGAATGAGCGGTTCAAGTTAAAGGTAATTGTGTTACCTGAACATGTAACTGCCTTATCGAATGCTGCCTGTCCGGTCTTCTTGTATGGACCCTTGTAGACAGATGCTCCATCTTTATCAGTTGGAATATCAAGTGCCTGTACGAGGTACTGAGGACCGTCTGTGATGACATCAGATGCGAATGGACGTGATACGCCATACTTCACATCAGCACAGGTAACAGCTGAGCCGTCTTCCCATGTGACGCCAGCACGAAGTGTGAACTTCCATGTCTTAGCTGCATTTGATGGAACACCTGTGTTAGTTGCAAGGTCTGCAACGAGTGATGAACCTGCTGAACCTGCTACTGGCTTATATGAAACCAAGTTGCGGTAGAGGTATGAGTTCAAGAACGCAATGTCGCGACCTGTGTAAACACGGGCTGGGTCAATGTGATCGAACTGTTCTGCATTTGTAACGAAGTAGAGAGTTCCGCCAGTAACTGGCTTCTCTGCAGCGTTTGCACTTGTGCCTGACGCAACTGTTACGCCAACAGCAAGTGCAATTGCAGCTGTTGAAGCAAGGATGCGACGGCTAGTTTTCAAACCGGACATTTGTCCTCCTTGTCGAAGCGGATCTAACTCACGGGACGTGAATCAGAGCTGAAACTTCATTAAGAGAAACTCGCGAGATATCTCTTCACTGAAGCTTCTTCCCGTATTGCTACGGAAAATCCCATATTGCTATGGAAATCTAGGGTCTATCTATCTGCCTGCCTTCGGATCGAGCGCATCGCGCACAGCATCACCGAGCAAGTTGAGAGCAAGGACTATTGCAATCAAAATGGTGCATGGAATAAGAAGGTATGCAGGGTCATCGCGCCAATAGGCGATCGCATCAGAGAGCACCAGACCAAAGGTGGATGCAGGTGCCTGCACGCCAACGCCCAAGAATGAGAAGGTTGCCTCTGCTGCGATATATCCAGGCAATGAGAGTGAGATAAAGACGATTGCTGTTGGCCATAAGTTCGGCAGTAGCTCTTTGACAATAATGCGCCAACTGGATGCGCCCATCGCTTGAGCTGCCATGACAAAGTCGCGTTCGCGAAGTGACATCGTTTGAGAACGGATAAGACGATAGAAACCAGTCCATCCAAAGAAGACAAGGAAAATCACAAGTACCAAGATGCGAGCAGCATTTTCATGCGCAATTCCTGCTGCTTCCACACGCTGCACAAGCGGAAGTGAGAGAGCGATAATCATAAAAGTACCGGGGAATGAGAGAAGGAAATCTGCAAAACGGCCGATGGTGGCATCAACTCTGCCCTTGAAGTAACCGGTTGCAATTCCGATCAGCATACCTATTGCGATAGATGCAACGGTTGAGATGATTGCAACGAGAAATGAAAGTTGTGAGCCATAGAGAAGAAGTGCGAAGACATCGCGACCAACGCCAGGTTCAACTCCGAGCGGGTGTGCCCAAGTGATTCCACCCATAGCTCCGATTGGCATCGCAAACTCATTGAGAGTGCCGTCATAAATAGAATGGTTATCCACGCCAAATAAGCGTGTGATGACTGGAGCGAGTACTGAAACGCTTAGGAAGAAAATCGTTGCGCAGCCGGCATAGATACCAACCTTGTTGCGCTTAAAGCGTCCCCACGCAATCTGCTTCGGGGTGCGCTGAACTATCTCTTGTGACTCTTCTTCGAGTACAACGGCAGCCAATTACTTAACCCCTTTGAACGGATAAATTCCCGATATTGATGCCACGGTTTACCCGTGAGTACTGCAAGGTAGTAGCAAGCTGGCCAAAAAGAAACCCCAAATGTCCTAAATCACCACATTTTGAAGGGGTCGTTACCGACTCGTTATAGGGCGATAGCTGCAGCCCTCTTCATAGCAAGAAATAGCGGGATGGAGAGGAAACAGCCGATAAACATCGAAATCACCCAGGCAGTGGCAAGGTCTGCCCCGAGCATCAGCCCGGTGATCGCAGGGCCTAGGACTCCTGAGACAGACCATTGCAAACTCATCCATGCATTGGCACGACCACGAATATGTTCTGGTGCAAGTTCATTGGCAAGAGTTGGAATTGTGGGAGCTTGAATCATTTCTCCGATCGCAAAAATAAATTGGCTTAAAGAGAGTGCAATTCCAGATGCAAAAAGTGGCAGATAGGGAGTGATACCAACAAAGACCCACGAGAGCGCCCACACCAATCCCACAGCAATCAACGCTGCATACTTGGAATACTTTTCAATCACACGCATCACAAGTGGCTGAAAAATAACAATCGACAAGGTGTTCACACCAAAAATAATGCCGAGCCACTTAGGTGAGAGCCCGAGGAACTGCGTTGCAAAGACTGGGATGCCGGCTTGAATCGTTCCATAGCCGAAGGTGAAGAGAATAATTCCTGCAATGCCCAAAAGCATCAAAGGCTTTATTTCAAAGAGATCTTTATAAGAACCCGTCTTGGGTTCATGCTCTTTGGGGATGTATTTATTGACGTGCTCGCCACGCAGAGTCAGCACAATCAATAAATAGAGCAGGAATGTGCTGGCATCAACCCAATACATGATTTGGAATGAGAGTAAGTCACCGCGCTGGATAATCAGTGATGAGAGTAAGCCACCAAGTCCCAAACCTAAATTGAGCAACATAAAGTTAAAGCCAAATATTTTTGGACGATCTCGCTCTGGTGTGACTCGAGTCAAGATCACACTCTGACTTGGCCAGATTGCTTGCCCTGCAATGTTGAGTCCAGTAATAACAATGACTGCTTGAAAATGAGTCTGCACCTGCGATAGCGAGAAAGCAGCGGCAGAGTTTAATAAAAGCCCACCAATCATTACCTTTTTAGGCCCAATGCGATCGACTAAAGCACCCATCGGCGTGCTGGCAATGATGCTGACTAAGGAACCGTATGCAAGTAAGAGGCCACCGAAGGTATTGGTGAAGCCGCGCATATCGTGTAAATAGACGAGCAGCAATGACAAAGTCATACCGCCACCTACTGCATTGAGGCTGATGCCAAAGATGATCTTCCGTGACTGCGAATTGAGCAGGACGGTGAATTCCTTAAAGAGCATTTACTTCAAAAGGCCTTGTGCCTGCGCCAAGATTTCTTCGCGGTGCTTTACTCCTATTGAGATATGACCTTCGCCTGGTTTGAAGGTGAGATTTGCAGTGGGAATGTGTTTTTCAAGCCAGTAAGAGTGAGCATGAGGAACCATGAAATCATCATCTCCTTGCCATAAGAAGACAGGTTTGGTGATTGACTCCAATTCAAATCCCCACTGCTTCACAAAGACTAAGTCATCATCAATCCAGCCATCAAAGCTCACCGCAAGAGCGCTGCGCATAGATGCTGCCATTGCATCAGCTTCTCCACCTTCGAGAACAGCCTTGTCGGCATCTCCAATGAGTCCACCAAATGCTTCGATGATGTCACTTCCTGTTACAGATTTCATCGGCCCAGCATTGTCATTCATCCACTGATCAATGACCGCTTCACCTTTGAGGGCTGCACCAAATTCATCATGGTTCTCAGGTCCCATACCTTCAAGGAAATCAAGATCATCCACACCAAATGCACCTACACCAGCGAGAGAGATTGCTCCAACGTTGCGCGGTTCAAATGTGTTGGCAAGGCAATGTGGGCCTCCACCAGACCAACCGATGGAGACAAACTTAGTGATGTTCTTTGCATCTAATACTTGAGCGATATCTGAATTCACATTAATCACGCTGCGACCTGGATTGCGATCACTAGTTCCATATCCCGCACGGCTATATGCAATAGCGCGAATACCTGCAGTTGCTGCTGACTCAAGCCAATCAGTCCATGAGCTTGCATGGCCTGGCGTTCCATGGTGGAAAACAATCGCACTCTCAGAGTTGATTCCATTATCGGCAATCTCTAATTCGCGACCATCTTTGAGTTTAAATTGAGGCATTTAGCCAGTCTATTACTCTGACACAATATGCAACATGGTTTCGGCTAACGCAGATAAGGGATTCTCCTACGAGATTACCCATGCTCCCGAAACCGGATTAGCGCGAGCAGGGGTTATTACAACTCCCCACGGACAGATTCAGACTCCCGCTTTCATTCCAGTTGGAACTAAGGCCAATGTGAAGACAGTTCTTCCTGAAGCGATGGAAGAACTTGGTGCGCAAGCACTTCTTGCCAATGCCTATCACCTGTATTTGCAGCCAGGACCAAGCGTTCTCGATGAGGCAGGCGGTCTCGGTGCATTTATGAATTGGGATAAGCCGACCTTCACCGATAGTGGAGGATTTCAAGTTCTCTCACTCGGTGTGGGATTCAAGAAAGTGCTCGCCATGGATGCGCAGACTTTTCGATCTGATCAAGTCATCGCTAAGAATAAAGAGCGCCTAGCCCATGTCGATGATGAAGGAGTGACATTTAAGAGCCATCTTGATGGTTCGATGCACCGCTTTACCTCAGAAGTTTCTATGCAGATTCAACATCAATTGGGCGCCGACATCATCTTTGCCTTCGATGAGTGTACAACTCTTCACAACACTCGCCCTTACCAAGAGCTTGCAATGGAGCGCACATATAACTGGGCTATTCGCTGTCTTGATGAACATAAGCGCCTGACGGATGAGCGTGCTTCAAAGCCCTATCAAGCACTCTTTGGAGTAATTCAAGGTGCTCAATATGAAGATTTACGCAAAAAAGCAGCAACCAATCTTGGTGGAATGAGCTCCTCAGGAATTGAGTTTGATGGATTCGGTATTGGTGGAGCGCTGGATAAAGATTCACTCGGCACCATCGTTGGATGGGTCAACTCCACACTTCCTGAAAACAAACCCAAGCACCTACTTGGTATCGGTGCACCTGAAGATCTCTTTGTGGGGGTTGAAAACGGCGTTGATACATTCGACTGCGTGCTTGCCTCTCGCATCGCTCGCACAAGCGCCGTTTACACAATGACAGGTCGCTATAACGTCTCTAACGCTCCATATGTGCGCGATTTCAACCCGATCGATAGTGAATGTGATTGCTACACCTGTAAGAACTACACCCGCGCGTACCTATGTCATCTATTCCGCGGTAAAGAGATGCTCGCTGGAACTCTTGCGACTATTCATAATGAGCGATTTATTGTGCGCTTGGTTGATCAGATGCGACAGGCAATTATTGATGGCACATTCCAAGAGATGAAAAGGGAATTCATGGGCCGTTACGCCCATAAATCAGGTCAGGCTAGAGATTAATTAGTGGTGTAGATCTTTAAGATTTTCAGCTTCACTACCCACAGGAGACCATCCACCGGCAATGAGATCTTGAGCCTCGGCTGGTCCCCATGAACCACCCTCATATTGGATTACTGGATTTGGATTCTTTAAGAGATCTTCCAAAATCTGCCATGAATGCAGAACAGCATCGATACGAGTAAAGCGGAAGTGATCACCGAGCATTGCAGCGCGTAGTAGTCGCTCATATGGACCTTGGCGATCACCAAACTCAGCAACGAACTCCACAGAGAGATCAACAGTCTCTGTTATTAATTTAGTTCCAGGTTTCTTCGCCTGAAGTGAGATATCCACGCCATCTTTAGCGCCAAGGCGGAATCGCACTTGATTAGATTCGCTCTTTCCAAAGAGAGCACGTGGTGGTTGCTTAAATTCAACAATAACTTCAAGGACAGTCTCAGGCATTTTTTTACCGGTGCGCAGGTAGATAGGAACTCCTGCCCAGCGCCAGTTATCAATAAATAGCTTCATTGCAACAAAAGTTTCCGTATCTGAATTCTCAGCTACACCATCTTCATCGAGGAATCCTTCAAATTGTCCGCGGACGACATCGTTCCTATTGATATCGCGGATAGCAGAGAGAACCTTGATCTTCTCATTCTGCATCGACTCAGAACCCATATCGATAGGTGGTTCCATGGTGAGCATCGTTAGAACTTGAAGGATATGGTTTTGCAGCACATCGCGTGTTGCACCGACTCCGTCATAGAAACTTCCTCGACCATCGATGCCGAAGTTCTCAGCCATCGTGATCTGAATGTTGGATACATAGTTTCGATTCCACACAGGCTCAAAGAGGGTGTTGGCGAAGCGAAATACCAAGAGATCTTCTACCGCTTCTTTTCCAAGGTAGTGATCGATGCGATAGATCTGATCTTCTGGAAGTAATTTCTTCAGCTCTAAGTCCAAGGCGCGTGCACTTTCAAGGTCGCGACCAAATGGCTTTTCCACAACAACGCGAGCACGACGTGTAATCCCCACGGTGGCAAGTGCTTCTGTGATACGAGCAAAGTACTCAGGTGCAATTGCTAAGTAGATTACGGGTAGTTTGAAATCTTTGATTGCTTCAGCAAGTTCAATAAAGGTTTGGGGATCTTCATAGTCACCGACAATGAGCTGCATTTCACCTAGTAACTTGGCAAGGGCCTTCTCATCTACATGGGGCTTACGAGCACGGACTGCACTTTCCACATTCTCTTTAAAGACATCCTGAGTCCACTTGGAGGATGCAACACCAAAGATTTTTACATCCAGTTCACCTAAATCTTCAAGGTCATAGAGAGCTGGAAATAGCTTCTTCTTTGCAAGATCTCCGGTCGCGCCAAAGAGAACTAAAGCATCAGCCTTCATTATTTAGCCGAAGGCTTCTCGTTATGGCCACCGAATTTATAACGCATCGCACTCAACACTCGGTTGGCAAACTCGTCATTGTTGCGGGAAGCAAAGCGCGCATAGAGCGATGCGCTTAAGACGTGTGCTGGAATTCCCGCCTCAATTGCCGCCTGCACAGTCCAGCGACCTTCACCGCTATCACTGACTTCAGTTGAATATTCTTTCAGTTCCTTAGATTCAACAAGTGCCTGCGCTGTGAGGTCAAGTAACCATGAAGCAACAACACTTCCGCGGCGCCATACTTCAGTAATTGCTGGAATATCAAGATCATATGCAGGAGTCATCTCATCTGCAGCTTCAAAGATTGCAAGACCTTCAGCAAAAGCTGCCATCATTCCGTATTCAATCCCGTTATGAATCATCTTCACGAAGTGACCTGAACCAACTGGCCCACAGTGCAAATACCCATACTCTGCTTGTGATGGCTCACCTGTGCGACCTGGTGTGCGCTCCGCTGATTCAACTCCAGGACAGAGTGCCTTAAAGATGGGATCCAGTGATTTCACAACCGCGTCATCTCCACCGATCATTAGTGAGTAACCACGCTCAAGTCCATAGACGCCACCTGAAGTTCCCACATCAACGAAGTTGATTCCCTTGGCCTTCAAAAACTCAGCATTCTTTAAATCGTTCTTGTAGTAACTATTTCCACCATCGATGACGGTATCCCCTGGTGAGAGATGTTCAGCCAGTGATGCGATTGTTGAATCAGTAACGGCTGCAGGCACCATGATCCAGATTGTGCGCGGTGTTGAAAGTTGTGAGGCAAGGTGTGCCATATCGGTTGCACCGATTGCACCTTCGGCAGCGAGAGTCTTTACGGCATCAGGGCTAACGTCATAGACGGCAGATGTGATGTTGTGGAGTGCAAGGCGACGGACAATATTTGCGCCCATGCGGCCTAGGCCGACCATTCCGAAATTCGTAGTTGCCATGAATATGCCTATTCGTTGTAGAAAACGCTCAACGTTGAGGTTCGTAGTCTAACGCGTGATTGGTCATCCATCCGAATTCAGGCGAATTTTAGGTGAAATTACTCTGAAAAGAAGGCTTCTGTATCAACTATTAGACGAGTATGCGAATGACCTCGAACATAACTCGCTGGTATTGAAAGATCTCCTTCGATTATTTTTGTCACTGCATCAGCTTTACTTTCGCCCGCAGCAACAATCCACACCTCGTGCGCACTATTAATCAAGGACATTGTGAATGAAACTCGCACAGGTGGTGGCTTTGGTGAATCAGTAATTGCAAAGATTCGGCGATGATCATCGACATCAGCTAAGCCAGGAAAAAGAGATGCCACATGACCATCAGGGCCGAGTCCCAAAATGTTGAGATCGATATCAACGTTTTCTAGCGCTAACTCGTAATCACTGACTGCTTCTTCAACGCTTTTGGCAACATCAGACGCCAACACTTCGTGAATAACTACCGCTGTATTGTTAACTGTTCCATGGAAGGGAAATGCGTTGCGCTCGACGCTATCGCCTTGAACGAATCTTTCATCGCTCCACCAGATGTGAAGACCGGCAAAACCATCTGGGTCGGCATTGAATTCATTGACAAGTGCTTCAGAGATCTGCACACCCAGTGTTCCACCGGTGAGAACGAGATGGAACTGACTCTTGAGTTTCAAACCCTTTTCAATGGCCGCAAGAATTTGAACAGTAACCTCATCTGAGAGTTCTGCTGCATCTGCATAGAGAGTCAGATCGAGTTCATCATCGATATCTCCAACAATCGCATCAAAATCATCGCTCATCGCTGCTCCCCCATGAGGCCATAAAATCTTTCGTGCTCATCTCATAAATATTTTCTGGGCCATCTTCCTCATCAATTTGTTGGCCCTTATATTCAAATCCGAAGTAGTTAATCACGGCAATCGATGGAAGGTTATCGGGGCTCACGGTGTATCTCAAGGTTTTTACTTCAGGGAATGAACTGACCCATTTCCACATCCCCGCTAGCGCCTCTCGCGCATAACCTTGATTGCGAAAAGCTTCTTCAATCCCGAGGCCAATTTCCATCATTCCTTCAGCATCAGGGACGCCATGAAAGCTGGAACTGCCAATCACTTCTTTACTCTCTTTGAGAACAATAAAGCGCACAAACCACTTATTGACCGAAGGGTCTTGCTTCACCTGCGGAACGCGCCATCCGAGTGGTCCACTGTTATCAATCAACACACGATATGGGTTTGTGAATTTTCCTTGACCTAGTGCTACCGAATCTCGCTTCTCTTCGAATAGCTCAATAATTGCTTCTGGAGATAAATGATGGAGCTCTAGTCGGGGAGTAACAATCACAGACTCAATCACAAGCGAATTATCGCATGTCTTTAGAGAAGGAAGTGAGCCTTCGCCTTTTCAACAGCAGAAACGCGTCCATCAACTTCCATCTTGCGATAGAGATTCTTTAAGTGAGTCTTCATCGTGTTGAGTGAGATATGCAGGGATGCCGCAATTGCGCTAATTGGACGCTCGGTTGAAAGATGTCGCAATACTTCAAGCTCACGCTTTGTCAGCGAAGATGAAAACTCGGATGTTTTGTTGAAATCACTCTTAATACGCTGTGCCACGCTCGATGCAAGATCTTCGAGATAGACAGTTGGATTTTCCCCTGCAATTTTCATAATCAGTGTTCCCATTTCTCTCGATTGTCGTAAGAAAGTTTCCTTAGCGCCCACAGCAGCGCCAATATCAAGCGCCTTCTTCATCTCCTTAAGAGCCACCTGCTCTTTATCAATGACTTCACTAGTCTGTACAAGGTGCTTCCAGATTTTCTCTCGTGATGTTCGGGCGGGAAGATTCTTAGCTTCAATCAATGCTGATTTCTTGCCCATGTGATCGTCGTAAGTCATTCGTACCTGCTGTACATAGGTAATCTTCGGAGCTCGCTCGAGAAGCACTCCGAGCCGATCAAAATCGTTTACTGTAAGTCTGACAAATATCTCGCTGAGATCGATGATGGATTGAATATCACTTGAATTCTCGAATGCATTCGCTTTTTCTCGTGCCCGTTTGATCTTTTCGAGGGATTCAGTGACCATTCCCGTGAAAACTAACTCCCTCGCAAAGTAGCCGTCTGCAAAGAAATACCAAGGCCACTGTTGCCACTGTTCTCCAAGTGTGCGAGCTTGTCCGAAAAGTTCTAAAGCTTCGCGAGGGTTTGAAAATTCCAATTGGCACCTTGCCATGATGTAGGTAGATTCAATTGGACCAAAAATTCCAATAAAACCGTTGCGCACAAATTGTGAGTTTGAAATTGATGCGGCTTCAAATGCTCTGCGGTAATCACCAGTAAGAAAGAGAACCATTGCATTAATTGCTGAGATCATCAGGTGGTTTTGCGAAATTTTTGATTGAGCCGCAATCGTTTTAGCTTGAGTGAAAATTGCTTCTACTTTCTCAGTCTCATCAAAGAGGAAATATCGCATTGCTGCGAGCCTGTATAGAGCCAACTGTTCTTCAATTCCGAACATAATGGGACCTGTAGTTGGATTCATGGCAATCTCGAAACTACGGTCGAAATCATCAAATCGGCAGAGTGCAAAATCTACGTATGCCTTTGCGCCATGTGTAATTTGTTTGATAAAGCCCGCCAGTTCAGTTTCTTGGGCATTAAAGTTCATCTGTTCGACCATGCTCATGACAGAGTGATATTCAAGGGAGGCGAGACGGCCAGTGATTTCGACAGTTGCGCGCTTTAGCAACCCGAGTTGTGAGGTATCGCCGGCAAATACTGACCACCGAATGAGTTCGCGGCCATTTCCTCTTGAGTGCATGATTCGTGCTGCATCCGGGAAGAGTTCAGCAACTTTTTCAAGGTCTCCCGCAAGATATGCATGCTCCAGAGCTAGATTCGGCTCGTTACGGTTCTCGTGATATTCAAGAAGCGCTTTGTGAATACGCACCTTCTCAAATTTGGCTTTGCGTAGCTCAACAAGAAGTACCTCACGAATAAGCTTGGAGAAATAGAAATTAGGTGTAGAGCCGCCTACCTGTGAAAAGAAATTGCCTTCAAGGGCAATCTGGTTGATGAGATCATAAGAATAACCTGAACCCAGAATTACCTCTGCTTGCTCGTGGTTAAATTGTGGAACAACCGAGAGTGCGGTGAGCATCTTCAGAGTTTGCGGATCTAGAGTCTCAATTAACGATGTAGCTAAGACCCTCAGTGGATCGGCCTGAGAGGACACAATTCTTTCAAAATCAATGGGTTTCTCATCCTTTGCAATCTGATGCACAAGCATTGATACAGCGGTTGGCCAACCATGTGCTGCTTCGAGACTCTCACGAATAGCGCTATTCTCTAGATTGATTTTTGACATTGATGCGAGCGCTTCTACCTCTAATTTTGAGAATGAAAGTTGACTCACGCCAATAACTGAAAGTGGGCCTCGCCCTGCAAATGTGGCGTAAACTGTTTCAATTGAATCTCTATGAATTGTGACAAATTGTAAGTTTGATGGGAATTGGTCAATCAGTTTCACGGCGATATCAACATCGCGCGCAGTATGTTGACGCAAGTTATCGATCACGAGAATGAAATCTTTTCCTGTTGCCAACAATTCATTTCCCCGTCGGCGCACATTTTCAACGGGGCGAATTCCAGGTTCTGTATCAAACCAAGTAGCAAAACCTGGCAAAATATTTCGAGTTGCTTGAATAAAGATTGCACTCATCTCTTGAAGAGTGTCACTCTCTGTAAGAGTTACCCAGATGACTCGATCGCGTCGAGATTGTGCCCATTCAGCCACAAGTGTTGTCTTTCCATAACCTGCTGGCGCTAAGACAACGGTGGTACTCGGCGAAGGATTTTCAAGAAGTGAGAAGAGGTGTTTTCTTGAGAGGAAATTAGGAGGCAGGGTGGGGATGAGAGTGCGCGAAAGGGTGATTCCAGAAGTCACATCAAACTCTGGAGGTAACTCACCCATCTTCGCCCTCATGGGATTAGAGTGATGGACCAATTCCATTTATGGAAGGCAAAATCACCCCTTTAGGGGTGAGAAAACGCGGTGATTCTTACGCCTGAATTAGAGGGTGGCAAAGCCTTCAGCGAGAACGCCGAGGGCATCCTTCAGGAGATCATCAGTAATCACGAGCGGTGGCAAGAAGCGGATCACGTTTCCGTAAGTACCTGCCGTCAAGATGAGAACGCCCTTGCTCTGGCAGTACTTGATGACCTTTGCCATCGCTTCAGGGTTTGGATCCTTTGTGCCGGCGTGAACGAGCTCGATTGCAATCATGGCACCGCGTCCGCGCACTTCACCAATGATTGGGTACTTAGCCTTGAGGGCGTTCAGTGATTCAAAAAGAATAGTGCCGATATGAGCTGCGCGATCGACAAGCTTTTCTTGCTCAATCGTTTCAATAACGGCGAGGGCTGCGGCACAGACAACAGGATTTCCACCATATGTTCCACCGAGTCCACCGACGTGTGATGAATCCATGATTTCGGCGCGAGCTGTCACCGCAGCAAGGGGCATTCCACCTGCGATTCCCTTTGCAGAGATGATCATGTCGGGCTCCATATTTTCATGCTCGACAGCAAACATCTTTCCTGTGCGGGCAAAACCTGATTGGACTTCATCAGCGATGAATACAATTTTATTCTCTGTTGCAAACTTCTGAAGGCCTGGCATAAATCCAGCCGGTGGGACGATAAATCCACCTTCACCAACAACAGGTTCAATCAAAATCGCTGCAACGTTATGTGCACCGATCTCTTTTTCGATCTTTGAAATCACATGCGCAAGTGAATCTTCTGCAATGGTTGCAAGATTGCCATCGTAGCGATATGAGTACGGCATCGGCATGCGATAGATCTCGCTGGCAAATGGACCAAAGCCATCTTTATATGGAAGATTCTTCGCGGTCAGCGCCATCGTTAAGTTGGTGCGACCGTGATAGGCGTGCTCAAAGACAACAACTGCTGGACGCTTTGTGTAGTGACGAGCAATCTTGATTGCATTCTCTACAGCTTCTGCTCCAGAGTTTTGAAGGATTGACTTCTTCTTAAACTTTCCAGGAGTCAGACGGTTAAGTGCTTCACAGACTTCGATGTATCCCATGTATGGAACAGTGGTGAAGTTGGTGTGAGTAAAGTTGGCAACAGCTTCTTGAACTGCTTTCACAACGCGGGGCGCTGAGTTTCCAACGCTGACAACACCAATACCTGAACCCATGTCGATGATCCGGTTGCCATCGATATCTTCAATAATTGCATCATGCGCACGGCTAACAATCACCGGCATTGCAGTTCCTAGTCCCCCAGATACAGCCTCTTTACGTCGCTGCATTGCAGCAGTTGATAACGGCCCTGGAATATCAGTGGCCAAGTGGCGTGATTGTGGGAGGCGATCCTGTGATGTCATGGTCAAAGTCTAAGGCCCTCTCCTTTGCTGTGAGTGCCCAAGTAGTCCTTGGTACAAGTTAGGCTTGCCACATGAGCAACCTCAGAGAGAGCGCACCACTACTCGATGCTTATCTCTCATACTTCGAGAGCGCTCGAACTCCCTTCACCATCCCAGGCCATAAGCAGAAGACAAGCGCCCTCGATGTTGGGTTAGGCGCAGTCGTTGATGCAGATACTCCTCTCTATGGTGGTCTTGATGAAATCAAGTTAACGAACCAAACGCTTAAGAAAGCGGAAAGCCTTGCTGCAAAATTGTGGGGCGCTGACTATGCTCGCTTTTCCACAGGTGGATCAACTCACGCAAACCAAGCAATCATCTTCGCTCTTGGAAAACCCGGCGACAAAGTCGCAGTCTCTCGCACAGCCCACCGTTCCGTTTTAAGTGCACTAGTGCTTGCAGGGCTTGAACCCATCTGGATGTCTCCCGAAATTGATGGTGCCACAGGAGTTCCGATTGGAATTGAAGTCAGTGAACTCATCCGTGCACTAAGTGAGAAACCCATCGCGGTGCTTCTGACAGAGCCCGGATACCTCGGAACAATTTCAGACCTTCCAGCACTTATAGATGCAGCACATGCAGTGGATGTTCCTGTCATTCTCGATGCTGCTTGGGGTGCTCACTTTGGTTTCCATCCAGAACTACCTCGTCATGCATTCCAAGTGGGTGCAGATGCATTGATTACTAGTACTCATAAAGCACTTCCTGGATATAGCGCATCGGCACTTCTCCTTGCTCGCACAACACTGCTCAGTGCCGAACGTCTTGAGCAGAGCTTTGAAACAACACACACAACTTCTCCTGCTGGTGCTCCTCTTGCATCCATCGATGGTGTTCGCGCACTTCTTGAAACTCGGGGTGAAGAACTGATTGGCAAGCTTTTGAGCAATATCCATCGCTTTAAAGAGATGGTGCAAGCAGAATTTGCACTACCGATTTTTCTCTATCCATCAGATTTCCCATCAGGACGCTTTGATCCATCCAAGATTGTTCTTCGCGTGCAGCAGTTGGGTGCATCAGGAGTAGATATTGAAGAAGATCTGCAGGCTAAAGGTATCCGCGTTGAGATGGCAGATCGCGACACCATCGTCTTTCTTGGCACTATTGCTGATACCCAGGCAGATTTCGATCACTTAGCCGATGTTCTTATTCCTATTTTGAAGAAGCGCCAAGAACAACGGCGAGAGAGTGCAACAGCGCTGAGTTGGTCAGTTATTCCACAGCGAGCAGCTTCCATGCGTGATGCTTACTTTGCCGAGACTGAGATAGTTTCTGCTGCAAATGCTGTGGGGAGAATTTCTGCAGATCTCATAGCACCCTATCCACCCGGTGTTGCAGTTATTGCCCCAGGAGAGCTACTCACAAAACAGATTGTTGAAGGATTGAGCGCATCACGAGATGCTGGTGTGCGCATCGCCTATGCAACAGATTCATCACTTGCTACTTATCGAGTCGTTAAAAACTCTTAAAGAGAAATTACTAACGAATAGGTTTGCGATAAACCTTATGTGAGACAGCCTGAGCGAGTGGCTTAATCATCATTGAATCCACATTGAAGTGATCCGGAAGCATGACAACCCAGCGAATAGCTTCAGCAACATCTTCTGCAATTAGCGGCTTCTCAATACCCTCATAGATCTTTGCAGCAGCATCGGTATTCCCCTTGTATCGAATCTTGGCAAATTCCTCTGTCTTCACTATTCCTGGTGCAATCTCTGAGATACGAATCGGTTCACCATTGAGTTCAAGACGCAAAGTATCGACAAGGGATGCCTCACCAAACTTTGCAGCTGCATAACTGCCACCGTTCTCATAGGTGCGGTGGGCTGCAGTTGAAGTGATTAGAACGATATGACCCTTGCGATGTTCACGGAATATGGGGGTGAGCGCTTTAACCATGCGCACAGCGCCAACCACATTGATATCAAAAGTCTTCTGCCAGAGAGCAGGATCAGAATCCATCACTGAATCGGCATCAAATGCGCCGCCTGCGCTATGAACTAACACGGAAACTTTTGCATTTCCAAGATGAGCAGCCAAAGAATCAACACTCACTTGGTCGGTAACATCGAGTTCAAATGCCTCAATATTCTCAGAGCTTGCGGCGAGTTCTTGTAACTTATCTATTCGCCGTGCAGCAGCAATAACGTGAAATCCATTATCTGCCAGGGCTCGTGCTGTTGCAGCACCAATTCCACTACTTGCTCCAGTAATTACTGCATATTCACGTGTGCTCATTAGGAAAGAGTACATGCGCAAGATAGAATCCAGATATGAGCAAACAAATCAAGACTGACATAGAAATCACCTATAAGAAGCGCAATAAGACCACCGTCTTCTGGCGCGGAATCCTGGCATTCCCGGTATCAGTATTGATCTGCTCCTTTGCCGTCCAATCAAATGCAGGATTTGCAGCAGGCCTGATCATCTTGCCACCGCTTCTGACTCTGGTATTTCGTGAGGTCTATCCAAGCTATGTGTTGAGCTTCAACCAGGCATTTCTTGAACTTCAGACTCGCGTGATTGCATATGCACTTCTTCTTACTGATGAATACCCATCGATTGAGCGCAATAAGAATATTGACGTCGAATTTCCAGAGATTAAGGGTGGCAAGTCACTCAATCGTTGGCTTCCGCTTGTGAAGTGGTTCCTCTCAATTCCTCTCATTCTTGTTGGACTTATTTATTCTGTAATTTCACTGGGCATGACTTTCATCGCCTGGATCATGACTTCAGCAACTGGCAACTATCCAAAGTGGGCTGGAAAGTTCGTTCTCAAGACAATCCGCTTCTGGAACCGTGTTAATGGTTATGCATTCATTTTGGTCTCCGATAAGTACCCTTCATTTGGGCTCTAATGTCTACATCGATTCGCCCAATCCAAGCTGGAGATAAGCAGCGCTGGTTCGTTCTCTGGCAGGGATACCTCGACTTCTACAAGACAACAGTTGCTGCGGAGCAGACTGAGCGCACATGGAATCGCATTATGGATCCAGATTTCAATATGAAATGTGCTGTTGCAGAGCGCGATGGGCTTCTTGTTGGTTTTACAACTTATAACCTTCAAAACTCAACATGGTCACCTCACGGACACTGCTACCTTGAAGATCTCTTCGTAGATCCTGCAGTGCGTGGCAATGGTGCAGGTCGTGCACTCATTGATTACGTAAAGGCATTTGCTATAGAGAATCAATGCTCGCGTCTTTATTGGAACACTGATGCAGATAATGAGACAGCTCGAAAGCTCTATGACACCTACGTTCTTGAATCTGGAAAACGTCAGTACCGAGTTCAACTTCCATAAATGTTTAAGAAGCTCTCACTCTCCGTATTAGCCCTAACACTGCTTACTGGTTGTGGTTCCACACCAACCCAAGTCTCTACAATCTCATATAAGCCACCACTAGATTGCAATGAGACCAATGTTCTTGCAGCCCTTCCCTCTGAACTCACCAACGCCATGTATATCCCTACGCAATGGCAACCAGCAGATGGAACAGATCTCAAAGTAATTCTTGATGGTGGAGGTATCGCATGCACCTATGGCGTGCAGCAAGCTGAAATTGGTGCCACAGTCTTATGGGCAGAAGATAAGAGTGGGCTTTTTGATTCTCGGATTGCCGCATGGAAAGGGCAAGGTTTTGAAGAAACCTCACTGCCTGGAGTTACTGCAGACCGCATATTTGTAATTACTGCTGATGCAATGAATGCGCGGGAGATTCATAGTTGGAGCGCCAATATCTTGGTGAAGAGAAATTGGGTTCAAGTTTCTGCTTCATACATTTATAAAAATGCAGAGGCGACTGAACTCGTCAACGCTGCTATCTCTTCGCTGCGTTCCTAATCATTCGCTGGTAATACAAACCTGGCTTACGTGTACTTTCCTGCTTCTCACCCATCTGTGTAAAGCCCAACTTTTCATAGGCTGTAATTGCAATGTCATTATCAACCCAGACGCCTAAGCCTTGAATAGACCAATCTCTCTGTTCTGCATGCTCATCCATGTATTGAAACAGTGAACGCAGTGCTCCGTGTTGTCTAAATTCAGGATCTACCCAGCAACTGCCAACCCAGCATGTTGCACCAAAATCACCACTGAGGTTTTCAATAGTCATCATGCCAATATCTTCTTCATCAACGATGGCAACTACTGCGACGTATTGACGTGCCTTTTCGCGCCACTGGCTTTCAGTAAAAAGCCTCTCAGAGTCTAGATTTCCGCCAAATGCATGTCCGTCACTTTCAAGGGCCGCAAGGCGAATGTCGCGATAGCGAGTCCATTGATCTTCAACCAACTCTTCAACAGAGACTGCCGGATTCATACTTCACATAATAGATGAAAGGCTAGAGCTCTTTCTTGCCGAATAGCTTCTTTGGATTTAACTTTGCGCCTTGCGCTCTTACCTTAATAAGCATCGCTTCAGCCCATGCGAATTCAAGGGCGAGGACTACAAGACCAAGAATCAGAAGTGGCATTGTGAATGGGCCGGGAAGCACAATCAGAAGTAACCCTGTGATGATGAGAGTGGAACCAATAACCAGCGCAATAGTTTTTCTCAACGCCGATGGAAGAGATTTCCAACTCTTAGTGATTTTTTCCTTCATCATCCTTGCTTCCTGTGACACGTCCAGCATGCGCCTTAGCAGTTGGATCTGACTTGGTCTTCACCAAGCTTGCAATAGTTGAGACAACGAGAATGATACCGATAACTGCCAACCCCAGTGGTGTTGAAATCTTAGGGATTGAAGTGAATTCTTCGTGAAGGTAGGTAAGGATCAACTTGACGCCAATAAACATCAAAATGATGGATAAGCCCAGAGATAGATAAATCAGGCGATCAAGCAGGCCTTTCACAAGGAAATAGAGAGCACGTAGACCCAAGAGTGCAAATGCATTAGCTGCAAATACGAGGAAGGTTTCAGAAGTGACCCCAAATGTTGCAGGAATAGAGTCGAGAGCAAATAGCAGATCTGTGGAGCCAATAGCAATCATCACTAAGAACATCGGAGTTGCATAGCGCTTGCCATCCTGGCGAATAAACATCTTTGAACCATGGAATTCATCCACCATGGTCAAGCGCTTACGAATGCGCTTTACGAAGACGTTATCACCAGGTTCTGGATCTTCATCCCAATGCGTGAAGAGACCAATACCAGTCCAAATCAAGATTGCGCCAAAGATGACGAATGTGAATGAGAAAGCAGCGAGTGCTGCAGCACCCACTGAGATAAAGATTCCTCGGAGAACCAGAGCGAGCATCACTCCAATGAGCAATACACGCTGGTGATAAATGCTTGGCACAGCGAATTGCGCAAGGATGATGACAAAAACAAAGAGGTTATCTACGGAGAGTGATTTCTCAACTAGGTAAGCTGCAAAGAATTCTGTTCCTGACACAGATCCATACCGTTGGAAAATCCAGATTCCGAATGCGATTGCAATACCAACATAGAAGATTGACCAGCTGGCAGCTTCCTTAAATTTCACGTCATGGGGTTTGGAGCTCACGGTGAATAAATCAATTAATAGAAGAAGTGTGATCAGCCCAACAGTTACGGACCAGACAGTGATGGATACATTCATAATTTTCTCTCCTTGACTCGCGTGTGTAGTGACGTGGTCAAGGTCTTCCTAACCGACGTATCGGCCAGCGCCCCGGGTTTTTTACACCGTAATGACGAGGTAGCTGTATCTAGGTACTCCCCTTAATTAAGTGAGAGTCTAGATGTGACTTATTAGTACTGCAACTCCTCCCCTATCATGCGAGTCTGTCCACGAGGGGGAAAGTATGAACGCTGTTGTTAATCACTGGATCAATGGAACTGAGTACGTCAGCAAGTCAGGTCGCACTGCACCTGTTTATGACCCAGCTCTTGGTACAGAGACAAAGCGCGTAGCCCTTGCAAACCAAATTGAGATTGATGCCGCAATCAAGGCAGCTAAAGATGCGTTCCCTGCATGGCGCGATGAATCACTCGCTAAGCGCCAACAAATCATCTTTACCTTCCGCGAACTCCTTAATTCTCACAAGGGCGAGCTTGCAGAAATTATTACAAGTGAGCACGGAAAAGTTCTCTCAGACGCTCTTGGAGAAATCACTCGCGGCCAAGAAGTAGTCGAATTCGCTACAGGTATTCCTCACCTTCTCAAAGGCTTTTACTCAGAGAACGTTTCAACCGGCGTTGATGTCTACTCAACTCGTCAGCCACTTGGCGTCGTAGGAATTATCAGTCCATTTAACTTCCCTGCAATGGTTCCCATGTGGTTCTTCCCGATCGCAATCGCTGCTGGAAATACAGTTGTCATTAAGCCATCTGAAAAGGACCCATCTGCATCGATGTGGATTGCAAAGCTCTGGAAAGATGCGGGATTACCCGATGGCGTATTCAATGTTCTCAATGGTGATAAGGAATCAGTGGATGGACTTCTTAATAGCCCTGACGTTGAATCCATTTCATTCGTTGGCTCTACTCCGATTGCTAAATACATCTATGAGAGCGCATCTCGAACAGGCAAGCGCGTTCAAGCGCTGGGGGGTGCAAAGAACCATATGTTGGTCTTGCCTGATGCAGATCTTGAACTGGTTGCAGACTCTGCAATCAATGCAGGATTCGGAAGCGCTGGAGAACGCTGCATGGCTATCTCAGTTGTCGTTGCCGTTGAACCCGTTGCAGATAAGTTGATTCCAAAGATTGTTGAGCGTATGGGCAAGCTGCGCACGGGCGATGGCCGTCGTGGCTGCGATATGGGTCCACTTGTTACGCGTGAGCACCGCGATAAAGTCGCTTCATATATTGATATTGCTGAAAAGGATGGCGCAACAGTTGTTGTTGATGGCCGTAACCCACAAGTAGATGGCGATGCCAATGGCTTCTGGCTTGCACCAACATTGGTCGACAAGGTTCCAACTACTTCTAAGGTTTATACCGAGGAGATTTTTGGACCAGTCCTTTCTATCGTGCGTGTGAAGAGCTATGACGAAGGTGTGGCCCTGATCAACAGCGGTGCATTCGGTAATGGAACAGCAATCTTCACGAACGACGGTGGAGCTGCTCGCCGATTCCAGAATGAGATTCAGGTCGGTATGGTCGGTATCAACGTTCCAATCCCTGTACCTGTTGCTTACTACTCCTTTGGTGGGTGGAAGCAATCACTTTTTGGTGATACCAAAGCACATGGCGTAGAAGGAGTTCACTTCTTCACTCGTGGAAAGGCAATTACTTCACGTTGGCTAGATCCAAGCCATGGTGGCATCAACCTCGGTTTCCCACAGAACTAATTGCCCAGATGACCTCTGCCAACAAGTGGTACTTCAGACAGGGCGAGTTATCTCGCGATGGCTGGGATGTATTACTTGATCCGCAGAGCCCACCTGTTGCCGGTTGGAAGTACACAGGAGTTCGCATAGGAACTCTGACTCAAGGTAATTCTCTTACACTGCCTGCAGACACGAATGAAAGAATTATCTTTCCACTTGAGGGCCAAGAATTTCTCGTTGAGTACACACACGATGGAGATACATCGAGTCAGATACTTCACGGGCGCACATCCGTCTTTCATGGTCCTGCAGATTTCATCTACTTACCCATCAATACATCGGCAACGATTTCAGGAGTGGGTCGAATTGCCGTGGGGCAAACTCCAGCAACGAAGGTGAAGGCCGTGAAGTATGTGGCAAAGAGTGATGTCTCCATCTCTTTACGTGGTGCAGGCCGAGAAACGCGCCAAGTACATAACTTAGGAATGCCTGAGACGCTTGATGCTGATCGCATGATCGTCTGCGAAGTCATTGTTCCTGCTGGCAATTGGTCTGGCTCGCCCTCACATAAGCACGATGCATATATCGCTGGTAAAGAATCAAACCTTGAAGAGATTTACTACTTTGAAAGTGCGGTTACTCGCGGGGCGCCAGTACCGACCACGTCTTCTCCGTTTGGTTATTTCCGCGGAACTTCTGCAGATTCACGTCCATACGATGTCAACGAAGAAATTCATTCAGGTGATGTAGCGCTGGTTCCTTACGGTTGGCACGGTCCAGCTGCAGCAGGACCCGGATACGACCTGTACTTTTTCAATGTCATGGCAGGACCTGATCCAGAACGTGCATGGAATGCCACTGATCATCCCGACCAAGCGTGGATTCGCGACACTTGGCAATCACAGCAAACAGACCCAAGATTGCCCTACGGAGAATAGGAAGGAATTGATATGGCCACGCGCAGAATGACAGTAAGCCAAGCAATTGTTGAATTCCTTTCACACCAATACACAGTCGATGGCAATCACCGCGAACGCACAATTCAAGGGGTCTTTGGAATTTTCGGACATGGAAATGTTGCTGGTATTGGTCAAGCGCTCAAGCAGCTCTCTGTTGAAAACCCATCACTTATGCCGTATTACCAAGCGCGCAATGAACAAGCGATGGTTCATGAATCATCTGCCTTTGCTCGCATGAAGCGACGCCGTGCAACATTTGCCTGCACAGCATCCGTGGGTCCAGGGGCTACCAACATGCTCACAGGCGCAGCAGTTGCAACAACAAATCATTTACCTGTTCTACTTCTTCCCTCTGACACATTTGCCAATCGTGCAGCAGATCCAGTATTGCAACAACTAGAGATGCCACATGATGCAACTCTTTCAGTTAACGACGCCTTTAAACCACTTTCTCGTTTCTTCGATCGAGTTCAACGACCAGAGCAGGTTTTTTCAGCTCTCTTAAACGCAATGCGAGTTCTCACAGATCCCGTTGAAACAGGGGCGGTAACAATTTGTCTACCTGAAGATGTACAAGCTGAAGTAATTGATGTCCCTGAAGAATTCCTAGCAGACCGCGATTGGCATATCCGCCGTCCGCGAGCAGAAGTAGCTCTCCTTGCAGAAGTCGCTCGTGTCATTGCAAAGGCAAAGAGCCCCTTCATCGTTGCTGGTGGCGGAGTTATTTACTCCGATGCTCACGATGTGCTTCAGAAATTTGTAGAGCAGACCAAGATTCCTGTGGGCACTTCTCAAGCCGGCGTTGGTTCACTCCATTGGGATCACCCACAACTTCTCGGTTCAGTTGGAGCTACCGGAACAACTGCCGCCAATAGAGCAGCCCACGACGCAGATGTAGTCATTGGTATCGGAACTCGCTACAGCGATTTCACCACCTCAAGCCGCACTGCATTCCAAAATCCAGGTGTTCGTTTTATCAATATCAACATCGCCTCATTCGATGCCTTCAAGCATGGAAGCGCACTTCCTGTGGTGGCCGATGCACGCGAAACTCTTACAGAACTCACCACTCTTCTCAACGGATTCTCCACCTCTTCTGATTTTCAGAAGAAGTACTCAAGCGATAAAGCTGAGTGGGATGCAATAGTTGATGCCGCTTTTGTAGATCGAAAGCTTGCACTCCCAAGTCAGACCGAAATTATTCACGCAGTGCAATCTGCGTCCGATGCCACTGACACAGTTATCTGTGCAGCAGGTTCATTGCCTGGTGACCTTCACAAACTCTGGCGCGTACGTTCACCTCTTGGTTATCACGTCGAATATGCATTCTCATGCATGGGTTATGAAATTGCCGCGGGTCTTGGCGCAGCCCGTGCTGGTGTAACACCTATCGTCATGGTCGGCGATGGTTCCTACCTCATGATGCATACTGAAATCGTTTCGGCAGTAGCTGAAGGACTCAAAGTAATAATCGTTCTCATTCAAAACCACGGCTATGCATCAATCGGCCACCTCTCTGAAGATATCGGTTCACAACGCTTTGGAACTCAGTACCGCTTCAAAGATCAGGCTGGCAATAACTTTGAGAGCGGCGAAAAACTTCCTGTTGATCTTGCAGCTAATGCAGCAAGCCTCGGAATTACCGTCATTGATATCAAGCAGACATCTTCTGCTATTGCCGACCTTAACGCCGCTGTGAAGAAGGCTAAGCAGTCTTCGACTTCAACTCTTATTCATATCAATAGCGATCCACTGCTCTACTCACCTGGCGGCGAAGGTTGGTGGGATGTTCCCATCGCTCCCGTTTCAAACCTCAAGAGCACCCAAGATGCGTACGTTCAGTATCAAGAGGAAATTAAGAAGCAACGTCCGTTGCTTGGCAACGGCATAGAAGATAGGAAATAGGAGCCCATCCATGACACAGCAAATCCGCGTAGGCACCGCACCTGATTCATGGGGCGTTTGGTTTCCCAGCGAACCACATCAAGTTCCGTGGGATCGCTTCCTCGATGAAGTTGTAGAAGCCGGTTACCACTGGATTGAACTTGGACCATATGGATATCTTCCAACTGACCCAAAGCAACTTGAAGATGAACTTGGTAAGCGCAATCTCAAGATGACTGCAGGTACAGTCTTTACAGGTTTCCATAAAGAAGATGAGAGCCAGTGGCAGCGAGCTTGGGATCAAGCACTTGCTGTTGCAAACCTTGTCTCAAAGTTAGGTGTCGAACACCTCGTTGTTATCCCTGATCTATGGCGCGATGACAAGACAGGTCAAGCTCGTGAATCACGCACACTTTCTAACGAACAGTGGAAGCGACTTGCTGCAGGACATAACAAGCTTGGCAAGGCACTTCTTGAAGAGTTCGGAATTCATCAGCAGTTCCACTCCCATGCTGATAGCCATATCGGCACTTATCAAGAGGTAGAGCGCTACTTGCAAGAGACAAATCCGCTTTACTCAAATCTCTGCCTTGATACAGGTCACTTCGCTTATTACTTAGGCGATAACCTCAAGATGATGAACGCTCATCCAGAGCGTATTGGTTACTTGCACCTTAAGCAGGTACACCCTGACATCTTGGCTGAAACGCTCAAGAATGACGTCCCCTTCGGAGATGCAGTAGCGAAGGGCGTTATGACTGAGCCAGGTTTCGAAGGTGTTCCAAAGTTTGCACCAATCATCGAACGTGCACTTGAAATCAACCCAGAAATCTTCGCAATCATTGAGCAAGATATGTATGGATGCCCTGTCGATATGCCATTCCCTATTGCACAGCGCACACGCGAACACATCCTTGCTGCAACTCGTGCTGCACGAGTGAAGTAATAGAGATGAGCCAATCACCTTTTCTCTACATGAAGGAGAACTCCAAAACTGTTCTCTGGAATGACTCAGCTGATCCTAAAGAGCTCACCGATGCGCTTAATTGGGGAATTGTCGGAGCTACTTGTAATCCAGTTATTGCACTTACTGCCATCAAAGCGGACGCACCTCATTGGGTTGAACGTATTAAGGCATATGCAAAAGCCAATCCGGTTGCAACCGAGGATGAAATCGGTTGGGCAATGGTCAAGGAGCTTTCCATTAACGCAGCGAAACTCCTCGAAGGCGAATTCGAGAAGTACAACGGGCGCAATGGCCGTCTTTCAATTCAAACCGATCCACGTAACTTCCGAAACGCTAAGGCACTTGCAGAACAAGCAGTTGAATTCTCAAAGCTAGCTAAGAACATCATCGTCAAGATTCCTGTCACAAGTGAGGCAATCTCTGCATTTGAAGAGGCCACCTACCAAGGTGTCAGCCTCAATGCGACCGTTTCATTCTCTGTTGCGCAAACAATCGCAGTTGCTGAAGCAATCGAACGTGGCCTCAAGCGTCGTGAAGCAGAAGATCTCGATATCTCTCAGATGGGACCTGTCTGCACCATCATGGTCGGTCGCGTTGATGATTGGGTAAAGGTTGGCGCAGAAAAGATAGGCGCCAAAGTTGATCCTGAAATCCTCGAATGGGCTGGGGTTGCAGTATTTAGACATGCTCACAAGATCTTCACCGAGCGCGGATACCGCACACGTTTACTCTCTGCCGCATTCCGCAATCACATGCACTGGTCAGAAATACTTGGTGGAGATTCCGTTATCTCTCCCCCATATGCATGGCAGGTAAAGATCAATGAGATGGGTATTACCCCTAATCTCAATAGCGTTAATGAGCCTATTGAAGCGCGCATCCTTGAACCGCTTCTTGAAAACTTCCCTGAGTTCCACAAGATGTATGACGTTGATGGCCTTAAAGTTGAAGAATTCACCAACTTCGGTGGAACTCTTCGCACTCTTCGCGGCTTCTTACAATCAGTCAATGATCTCGAATCATTTGTTCGCGACGTTACCGTCCCTAGCCCAGATAAGTAAGGTGAATCGATGACCACTCTTCCAAAGCCACAAGTATTTTCGGCATCTGACTCTAAGCCGCTTCGTTGGGGAATCTTCGGTGCAGGGTGGATTTCTGATGCGATGGTCAAGACCGCGCAGCTCAATTCAACTCAACAGTTCGTTGCCGTTGCATCTCGCACACCAGGTAAGGCCGAGGCATTTGCTCAGAAGTGGAACCTCGACTCATTCCACAATTCATACGAAGAGTTAGCTGCCCGCGACGATATCGATGCCATCTATATCGGCACGCTGCCATCTGATCGCTTAGAGGTCGCTCTCGTTGCAATTAACGCAGGCAAACATGTGCTTATCGAGAAGCCCATCACGATGGATTACGCAGAGGCGGAACAGATTTATGCAGCTGCACAGGCGAAGAAAGTTCTGGCTATGGAAGCAATGTGGACCCGCTTCTTGCCGCAGATGGATATTGCGCGCCAACTTGTTGCGAATGGTGCTCTAGGAGATGTCGAACTTGTTGTCTCTAACTTCTGTCAGAACAATCTCGGCGTCACTCGCCTCTTCACTCTCGGTGGCGGTAACCCCATTATCGATATGGGTATTTATCCTGCAGCGCTTTCTCAACAATTTTTAGGTAATCCAAAAGAGATCCGCGCCTTCGGAAAGTTGCACCCCAACGATATCGATGAAGAGACCCACACATTTATGCGCTTTGCTAATGGATCTCGATCAAACTTCGTTCTATCGGCACGCACCACGCTTCCACATTGGGCTGGAGTCTCTGGCTCAAAGGGAGCGATCACTTTTGGAACACCGTGGTTTACGCCGTCATCAATTACCTTCCACGAATCCACATTTAATGGAGCACAGACCACGTGGGTAGATGACCTTGGAATTCCCGAGCATCTTGGCCTTATCTATCAAGTACATGCCTTTGCTCAATATGTAGAACAAGGACTTCTAGAAGGGCCTCTCTATACCCATCACGATTCACTTTCCAATATCAAAACTGTCCTTGAGATCGGCAATCTCATCGGGACTCGCTACAAGTAATTTACCCAACTACGCATTAAGGAATAGGCTCACGCAATGACTCAGAAACTCAGAATCGCAATTATCGGTGCCGGTCGTATCGGCTATGTCCATGCTGGCAGCGTCAAGGACACCCCAGAGCTCGAACTCGTATATGTAGTTGATCCTTTTGAAGAGAATGCGAAGAAGGTAACTGCGGCCTTTGGTGGAAAAGTTTCAAACGATCCTTCAGCTGTTATTGCTTCAGGCGAAGTCGATGCCGTCATTATCGGTTCACCTACTGCAACTCATATTCCACTCATCCGTGAATGTATTGCGGCAGGCGTCCATGCACTCTGCGAGAAGCCACTAGACCTTGATATCAAAAATGTCGAAGATTTCCGTGCCCAGGCAAATGCAGCCAAGATCAACATCACTCTTGGATTTAATCGCCGCCAAGATCCTCAGTACCTTGCGCTTAAGGCCAAGGTTGTCGATGGAACTATCGGCACCATTGAGCAGGTAATCCTGACTAGTCGCGATCCAGGACCTGCACCCCAGGCTTACATTGCAGTCTCTGGTGGAATCTTCCGCGATATGACAATCCATGACTTCGATATGGCCCGTAACTTCGTTCCCAATATCGTTGAAGTAACTGCCTTTGGAGCCAATAGCTTCTGTGACTACATCAAGGAAGAGGGCGACTTCGATAACGTGAGCGTTGCCATGAAGGGCGCAAATAACGAGCTTGTCACCATCGTTAACTCGCGTCACGCAGCGTTCGGCTACGACCAACGTGCTGAAATCTTCGGCGATAAGGGAATGCTTCAAATCAGCAATCTCTCTGACTCAACTGTGAAGTCATTTACCAAGGATTCAACAACTGCAGGAGAACCATTTATGGACTTCTTCCTCGAGCGATATGCCGATTCATATCGCAATGAACTCAAGCTTTTTGTTGAGGGAATCAAGACAGGCAAAGTCCTTGGTTCAACATATGACGACGGCCGCGCTGCACTGATTCTCGCTGACGCTGCTCACGAATCTGCTCACACTGGTAAATCAGTCAAAGTTAATCTCAGCTAAGTTGATGGCCGCTTCTCTCACCAAAACTCAGCGGAGCGGCCTCTTCTTCGCCTTTCTTGGAATCTTTGCTTTCTCGCTCTCGCTCCCCTTTACCAAGTTGGCACTCAAAAGCTTTGATCCATTCTTCACCGCCTTCGCCCGTCCAGTGATCGCCGCGTTCTTAGCTATTCCACTGATGCTCATCGCAAAAGTTCCCAAACTCTCCCGTGAACTCTGGCGGCCAACTGCATTTACAGCCTTTGGTGCTGTTTTTGGATGGCCAATTCTGATTGCGCTTGCACTTCAAAGAACTACATCTGCCCATGTCTCGGTGATTGCGGCCGTAATGCCACTTGTTACCGCAATCATCGCTGTGATTAAACATAAGAAGCACCCCGGAGTTTCGTTTTGGATTGCATCAAGCCTTGGAACAGCGCTACTGATTGCCTTCTCAATTACCCGCGGAGGAAGTTCTAACTCGGACCTTTTTACGGATCTCATCATTCTCGGTGCAGTAATCGCATCTTCATACTGTTATGTAGAAGGTGCCGCACTCACTTCACATATGCCTGGCTGGCAGGTTATCTCTTGGGTAGTTGTTGTCAGTCTACCGATAGCCATTCCAGCATCAGTAATTGTGTATGCGCAGACAAACTCTTCATATGACTTCCATGGTGATGCGCTCTTCGGTTTACTCGCCATTGGATTCTCATCTATGTATCTGGGATTCTTCGCTTGGTATCGCGGGCTTCGTGATTTCGGTGTTGCTCATGGATCACAGGTGCAGCAGCTCCAGGCAATTATGACTTTGGGTTGGTCTGCACTCATACTTGGGGAGACCGTTACTCTGACAATGGTTCTTTCGGCCATCGGAATTGTTCTCTGCGTTTTGTGGGCGCTATCTAACGTCAATAGAAAGTAATATTGTATTCATGGATCAGTACGACAACGAGGTACAAGAGCGCTGGGGAGATACCGAGGCTTATGCCCAATCCAAATCCCGCACGTCCAAGTACACCCATGCCGACTTCGCTGCTGCAAAGGTAGATCAAGAAGCAGCGACTGAACTCTTTGCTCACACTTTCGGAAACAGCATTTCAATCCATGCACCTGAAGCTCAAAGGGCAGTGATTGCCCACAGAGAAGCGATCTCTAAATGGTTCTACGAGTGTTCTGTTGAAATGCAGAAGAATCTCGCCTTGCTGTACGTGCGGGATCCGCGATTTAAGAAGTACTACGACGGTCGCGTTAACGGCTTAGCCCAATATGTGCATGATGCAATCATGGCTCAGTAGCACATAGACCAGTACCAGTTTCTGCATGACATTTTCAGGACTTAATATCGTTGGCGTAATCGATGCATTCGGATTCTCTTTCACATCGACTCTTTGGTGGAGATACCCTCAAGGTTTGGCTCATTGAGACTGCAAACGATGCAATCAATCTCACCGTAGCCGGTGCCATCATTGCCTTCTTTAATTAATTCAGTGAAGCGGGCGTAGCTCCACTTTTCTATTGCATGCCTTTGACGCCTCAAAAGCCAACTTCTTAGCTGTTTCTGCATCGGTTGCTTCAATCATCCAGAGGCCGCTGTAATGCTCTTTTGCATCAAATAGCGGTTTCCCTGTCTCAGCATTCGCACCTTTTCGGTTATCGATCACTGTGGCAGTTGAAGGTTCTTGAAGCCCCCATGCAAAGATGAACTGGTTATTGGCACGCAATTTGTCATTGAATGCATCGATTTCAACCATCTCTTCTGGAGTACCTGAATTTGAGAGGTCATCGATTACTGAGATGAGAAAACGCATTGAGATATTTTACCTTGATTCAGATTCAGCGATAGCTTTCAAGCACACCAAAGTCTTCGCAACAGCTAACTGAGTCCAGGGGTAGGCCTTACGAAAGTTAAGCCATCTCTGGGCTAGCTCAGGAGCAAATGAACCATCGAATGTTTCCGTAACTTGGGTTGAGCCATTGCCTAAATCCACAAGTTCGTATCGCCATCTCCAGCGGCCAAAATGTCGCCAAGCAATTAATTCATCCTCTTTAAACTCTACAACTGTATTTCTAATCCAATAGGTAATTCCCAAACGCATCTTCATGCCAAATTTTGATCCGAGCACTAGGACATCTGGACCGCTCACATTTGCAGTGACCGTCGCGCTGCCGTCTATATCTTTATGGCGCTTTGGATTCGCAAGGATGGCAAAGATTATTGGTGGAGTCGCATGAACGATAATGCGGGCAGACTTAATCTTGGAATTTCCTGTTACAAGAATCTCGGAGCGAACCTTGTCTGTAGTCATGAACTGAGACTATCGAAATCTCATCCAACGAGTCATGAAAGTGGAAAGAGCCTCGATCTCTCGAGGCCCTCCCATGCATATCTGAAGTAGCTCCTTAGACCATTACCAATAGATCGAGCTGCAACAGTTAAGACTGTGGTGGAGGCGACGGGATTTGAACCCGCTCCAGATGCTTGGTAAACAACTAGGCTGCCAATTACAACACGCCCCCAACACGGGAGCGAAGTTACGCAGTTATAAACTGGTTAAATTTTTAATTTGGCAACTTGTGGATAAAAACTATCTTGAAAAGCAAAAGGGACCTGGTGATTAACCAAGTCCCAATTACTACCAAGCATCTGAGACTCAATTATGACATAAAGTTTTGGTTACTCGCAGTAACTGTTATGTGAAGAAGAGTCGCCCTATAAGCCGGAGATACGGTGCTTATGCGTAAGTCCACGCTTATAAAATGAATTTGTCCTTAATTTTGCCCCAAAATGATTAAGAGTTTTAAGAATTAGAAGAGCTTGTTATTTGATCCTTTTTAGATTTCACCAGGTAGGCAACAGTGAGGACAATCAAACTCAAGAAGATGAAGCTGGTGGCTGTAGTGCCCAACCCAAATCCACCTGCCTTCTTATCCTGAGATAGTAAATCTCCAATCGAGGCACCTAGCGGCCTGGTGAGGACATAAACAGCCCAGAATCCAAATACTGCATTAATGACATTTCTCTGCCACAGAATAGAAATCAAGGCAATGACTGTGGCAAATACAAGGAGTGAGTAGCCATAACCTAGGGCAAGTCTTTCCGCTAGTAGATCGCCGGTGGCGGTACCAAGTGCAAATGTAAATAAAATTGTGAGCCAGTAGAAGGCTTCACGAGTCGGCGTATAAATACTGTGAATCGCAAGAGTCTTCTCCTTTAAATACCAAGTGGTGAAAACCAATGCGAGCGCAATTGAGAAGAAAACTGATGAGGTAATCAGCGAGACGCCAACAACATCTGTCAGATTATCTGTGACTAAGGTTCCTGCGATGCTGATCAGGACAATAGCCAGCCAATAGACAGGTGGTTTATAACCTTTGCCTTTAAATTGAAAGAAAAGCACAATCGCTAGGGCTATAAACGTTGCAACAGATGTTCCGCTAAGCCCAAGACCAAGATTTGTGTTGAGAAAATCAGCAAAAGTTTCCCCGACGGTTGTTGCCAAAACTTTAATAATCCAGAAGTACATAGTGATTTCTGGGACCTTCACCAACATACCGCTAGGGCGTTGCGCTAACTTTTCCATTTTTCTCCTCAAAGATTTATTGAATAAAGATCCACGGGGACCCATGTCCGGCCCCCGTGGATTTCTCGATTACTTGCCTGCTACTTCAGCACCTTCGGTTGCATCATCTGCTCCTGGAGCATCCTGGTGGCCAGCTTCTGAAGCATCCATATCTGGACCTTGGTCTGGGCCATCTGAAGCAGATTCTGTCTCGCCCGCTTCATCTGCCTCATTTTGATTTCCCTCTTGGAGGTCGTCTGTATCCGCAGCATCTTGTGCTTCTGCACCAGCTACAGGGGATGTGATAGCAGGGGCTGTTGGAGTCTCTACTGCATTTGCTGAAGTGCTTACTGCATAAAGCCCACCAACGCTGAGGAGTGATCCTGCAGCGATTAGTGCGATTTTCTTATTAATTTCCATTTTATTTCCTTCCTAACACCCGCCGAGACGAGTAGGAGAATCTCTCCTGACATAAAGGTATGTGTGGCTACATGAGTAGCAGGTGAAATTCGCCTCCAGATGAGCCGTGAATAGAGAAAGCTTTTCCTCCATGAGCATCCATGACTGCAGATACAACGCTTAAGCCAAGTCCGGTTCCACCCTTGCCAATTGTTCTAATCTTTTCAGATCGATAAAAACGCTCAAAGATATTTTCATTTTCAGAAAGAGAAACTCCTGGGCCATTATCTTTAATGATGAGGTGTAAGCCATCTTTTTCAAGTCGGGCAGATACTTCAATCTTATTTTCTGCAAATTGGAAAGCATTTTCTAAGAGGTTTCTTATCGCAAGTCCAAAGAGTTGTCGATTACATGAAGCGAACTGATCTAATGACTCATCGAGATGAACCTCTATTTGCTTATTGGCGTTTCCGAAAGTCCTCAATTGTTCTTCGACAACATCAATGAGGCGATGCTTAGACTTCTGTACCTCTTGTCCATCAACCCTAGATAAATCCAAAAGGTCGTTACAAAGTTTTGCCAAGCGTCCAATTTCAGTAGATATATCTTTTAACTCTGCCGAATCTTGTGAAGCTCTTAGGGCATCAATGCTGAGTTGCATTGTCGTGAGTGGTCCCCGTAGTTCATGCCCAGCATCTGCCGTGAAGCGCTTTTGATTCTCAGATGAGGCTTGTAGGCGATCTAGTAACCCATTGAGCGATTGTGCGATTTTACCAATGTCGTCTGAAGGGTTTGAAACTTGAACTCTTGATTCCTCCGTTGCTTGCTCAACCTGATAAATCAAATCTTGGACGGGATTGAGGGCACGTTTGGATAAATATCGACCAAAAAAGAATGAAGAAATCGTGCCTACTGTGACAAGTAAAGACAAACTTATGAGAAGTGACTTAGTTGTGCTTTCGTAGTTGCCACCTTGATCTTCACGCCAAACATTCCAGTAGATAAGGGCGCTCGCACCAGTCAAAGTAAGTGCAACGATAAGTGATGTAGATATAGCGATACGATTTCGAATTTTCATTGGCTCTTTCCCATTTTTACTTCAGAAGTGAATCTGATTCCATGGCCTCTAATCACTTCAAAATATTCGCCTCCAACTTTCTTTCGCAAATATCCCATGTAAACATCTAATACATTGCTGCTGGGCATATCTCCCCAAATGGCATCTTCAACGTCTACACGTTTTACAGTTGCACCTCCAGCAAGCATGAGTAACCAAAGTAAATCGAACTCAATTTTTGTTAAATCTACTTCCTTTCCACTCAATGTACAGATTCTTTTGGCGCTGTCTATTTCAAGATTTCTAGAAGTTAAGTACGTATACGATCCAATTGGTCTGCGACGAAGGACTGCTCTAATTCTTGACTCTAAGGTGACAGCATTAAATGGCTTAACAATAAAATCATCAGCTCCGAGATCGAGAGCATCCGCTTGGTCATACTCGCCATCTTTAGCGCTCACCACAATCACCGGGATTGAATAACCTTGGCGTTGAATTTGTTTAAGAACCTCGTATCCATTTAATTGCGGGATCATCAAATCAAGGAGTGCCAAGTCAAATTTTCCTGTGGCAATTTTTTCAATCGCTGACTTTCCGTCATTTACTGCTTCGGCTTTAAACCCACAACGCACAAGAGTAGACATTAGGTTCTTTGCTAAGGCGGGATCATCCTCAATGACCAAAATACGCTCTGTCACTGAGAATGATCCTTCATGCCTATAGCCTCACATACGAACATGAAAATTGGCTGAGAGTGATACTTAATCTACTTTTTCGCCCGTTCCCTTGTCCTTTACAGCAGTTGCTGAGGCTATTTTGTAGCCCTTTGCGCTCAATTGGATATCAAATTTAACCTCATTTGTAGATGATCGATACAGGCTGAACTTGTTCTCCGGAAAGTGTCCTACTCCAGTTTTTCCATCAAAGTTCAGATACCCGGTTGCTCCCGCTTTAAGAGTAAAGCCGGTTAGCGGGAGGTAGTACTTCTCTGTTGCCTTGGTGACACTATCTGTCATTGAATAGAAAATCTCAAACCCAGTCGCAGGTTTGCTTCCCTTATTTACGACAGCTATCAGAAGACGGTCCGTGATCGCTTTCTTGGTCTTAGGATCGACGTTATCTTGAACCATCGCTGAAGTAATCGAGATGCCCGCAACATTGCTTGTATTTACAATCGGATTCTTTGCCACCGGTACGACAGGTTTATTTGCTGCCGAGGCTGCCGATATACCTGAAGCTAGCACTGTGACAATTAGACCAGATACCAAAGTCTTCATTCTCATGTTTTTCATTAATTTCTCCTTCGTAGAGTTTCTTCGTTTCGTGAAATCAACACCGTACTGATTCCAATTAGAACTGTTAAGAGAATTACAGCTATCAAACTGGATTCCAATGCCTTTGCTACCGTAGAAATCGGAAGCTGGTTGTACTTGTCCTTAATGCCAAGAAATGCGAAAGCGATTCGCTCAAATAATTTAGTTATGGATGTGACCTCTAAACCATTTCGAATAACATCGAAACTATGAAAGTGCGCCAAAATGGAGGTTTCCGTAGCTTTAACAATCCCAAGAGATCCAAATAGCCCACCCGGCACTTGATTATCAGGATCCATGGTGTCGCCGATTTGCGGAATAACAAGGACGACCATCAGCCAAGCAGTAATCCCAACAAGAATTGCAGATGAAAATTGCTTCAGCCGGGCAGTTACTGCCACTGCAAAAAAGCTCCAAAATAATAGATAGATATCTGCAAATAAAAATACTATTCCTAGCCGCACAAAATCAATCACTTGCAATCGCCCGTGACCAATACCGATCATTGCAGCAATCGAAGTGAGATAAATTGTCGTTAATACGGCACTCCAAATAACAAACAAACCTAAGGTCTTGCCCAGCAGAATTTCAGATTTTTTGATTGGACGAGAGAGCAAGAGAAGACTTGTGCCACGAGATCTCTCTCTGGATATGCTTGTGAATCCAATAATGAAGGCAAATAGCGCACCCAGAATCTCTATGTATTCAATTCCGCTGCGAATAAGGGTTAAGGGGAATAGCTGAGGGCGAGCCAGAGCTTGAGCCTGCATATCAGGAGTCAAAGCGGCGAGATAAACGTTGTACTCATTCATCTTAATTGAAAATGACGCAGATGCCACCCATACGGAAATTAAGATTGAGAGTGAAAGAAAAGCAATGAGCGCAAGGGCTTGCTTACTACGAATGGCATCTTGTACTTCTTTTTTTGTGATGATCAACAATCTACGCATCTAATTTTCTCCCAAAAGTTTTACTAGATATGACCACAGAAGCCATAACTCCAATTACTGCAAAAAGTGAAAATGAGAGCAGATCAACGAGTGATAATTGAATCGATTTATCAATCCCCAATATTGCATTTGCTATGGCTTTAAAATTCTCCATCACGGCCAAAGGTGAAATCCCTTGAATAACGTTTTGTGCCAGTCCTGTACCAGTTGCGACTGCTGGAGTTGGATTCAACAGAGCAACCGGGTGAGTTGAGGTAATGACTTGAGGAATTGTGAAAGTAATTACGGCCCATCCAACTATGGGATAGAGGAGTGAAGATTCCTCTGTTTTTGAAATAGTCCCGAAAGCAAATCCAATCGCCGAAATAGCGATCATGAGGATTGCAGAAACGGCGCCATAACCCAGAAGCGAATAGATTGCACCGATGTTTAGTGGTGTTTTCTGTATAACCCAAATCAAAATGAAACTTGTAAGTAGGGCAACAATCTCTAACAATACGATGATGGATGCAATGGCACTTAACTGTCCTACTATTCTATGAACAAGATTAACGTTACGTGTTTTTATGAGCTCACTTGCATTGGACTTTCGATCTCGTAGACTCGCTTGAGCTCCAAGAATTATCGCCATTAGTGAGCCGATGAGAACTACATAAATCACAGAATCTCTCATGTAGTAAAGAGAAGGAACATTTGCGAATGGATTAGGAGCTGTCGTTAGATTTTGAATCACAATATCGTTATAGATTTTTGTTACGTTTCTGACCGTCAGCCATCCAATTATCGAAGAGATTGAGGTCAAAACCAGGAATACACCGACAACTAATTGAGGTGATTTTGAGCGAAAGCTAGAAAGTAACTCATGCTTGAAGGCTGCCTTAAAGATCATCACGGCTTAGAAGCTCCATCGATCTTGAAGTAAATATCTTCTAGGGAGTCAGTCTTGTCAAAGGAATCGATAGTTGCTGACAGGCTATTCTCATAAATTAGTTTGCCATTCTTCAAGATACCGATTTGAGTGCAGAGCTTGGTTACCTCTGAGAGAAGATGGGTATTCATGAAAATCGTCATCCCGAGTTCTGAATTGAGTAGAGAGATGATCTCTCTCAGTTGAATCACACCTTCAGGATCAAGACCTGATGTTGGCTCATCAAGAAAAAGCACTTCCGGTGAGTGCAGAATTGCCTGTGCTACACCTACTCTCTGCTTCATTCCCTTGCTAAACGTTGAAACTTTCTCATGTGAGTGGGACTTGAACTCCAAAAGATCTAAAACTTCGAGAATGCGATTCCGTGGATTTTTTAGACCAGATAACTTGCCTAAATACTCCAAATTTTCAAATACTGACAGGTACTCATATAACTGAACATTCTCGGGAAGATAACCGATGCTATTTCTCACTTGACTTGCCTCTTTCGCAATGTCATATCCGTTGATAGTTGCCTCGCCAGAAGTGGGTTTTATAAGGGTCGTAAAAATGCTTACCGTTGTGGTTTTTCCTGCGCCGTTATGGCCGAGCAAGCCATAGATCTCGCCCTTATTTACTGAAAGGTTTAAGCCACTCAAGGCTGATTTCTCGCCGTAGTTCTTTGTGATGTTTCTTGCCGCTATGGCAATCTCTTTTGTCATGCCTTAACAATGGAGCATCGAACATGAGGAGAACATGAGAACTAAATGTGAAGATTTACAAAAATAGAGAAGAGTCGCCCTATAAGCCGGACACATTCCATTTACGCTTGAAAATAGGCACTTGCCCTCACTTTTGCCCTCAAACAACTACAAACTGAAACAAAGTAGTGCAGAAGAGTTGTCTTTTGAGTCGGATCCTACGGTTTTAATGCACCAGGGAATATCCGGCGGCCCGCACCGCAGTTTCAATAGCATCACCAGAAATTTCTAGATCGGATGTAATTATTGCCTGTGCTTTCTCAGCACTCACAACCACAGCTACTACACCTGGAATTGCCATGATCTCGGTACTCACACGGCCTTCACAGTGCCCACAGGTCATTCCCTTTATTGCAACTGTCTTTTCTGCCATTTCTTACTCCTTTAATTTCTAGAATATGGTGCTAATACTATTCACCATTCCTACACGTGTTAGGCAAAAGAAATTTCCTAGATTAGGAAATTTTCCTAAAACTCTTGCCCTCATTTTTTGATGTGTAGATATCTGAACCCACAGTCACCAGCATCAACTCATCGCTCGCGCTCAGAAGTCCTGGAGCGCCTTTAAATGTGCTCTGCTTTGTCCACGTTTTGCCAGAATTTGTTGACTTATACAGTGAGCTTCCACTTAACCCGTAGAGACCCGATTTGCGCCATTCAATCTGGGTCATTGTGAGAGTACCTTTAATTTTGGTTGTTGATTTAAAGGCATTTTGGGTAAGTAGCAATCCAGAATCCTTGATTGCAATCGCCACGCCTGATTTCTTGGGTGACACTGCGATATCTATGAAGGTGTTTGCTCCTAGAGTTTTCCAAGTCACTCCAGAGTCTGCTGAGTGCATCAATTTTCCAGTTTGTGAATCCGCACCATAAAGATCACTCCCTAAGCCTTCCAAAAAATGGAAATCTACTTTTCCGCTTAAAGAGACAGATTTCCAGGTTAATCCACCATCAAGGGATTTGATTACTCCGATTGGGTTTGGCATCTTGGAGCCAACGGCAGGGTGCCCGCTTGCAACCAAGACATTTCCGAGGGACACAAACCCCATAACATCAATTTTCTCTTTGCCAACTAGCTTCATATCATTCTTTCCAACAAGTTCATAAAGACCCTCGTGTGTTAAAACAAGAACTTTGCTCCCGACAACTTTCACATGATGTATGTGTGAGACTGAATCTAAGGTCTCAGCCTTTGCATGGCTTATGGAGGCCATTGAAGAAGTAATTACAAAACCAAAAAGCAATAACTTTGAAGCAACTTTCGATAATATCTTCATCTGTTCCTCAATTTCGATAGTTGGTAATGCTTTTAGACTCGGCCCGCAAAAGGCATCATTCCTTGAACGCTATAAATATTTGAATACTTCAGGCCTATTGCAGTAGACCTTGCTTCCCACATCATTCCATTTCCGGCATAAATACTCATGTGGTGAATTGTGCTCTGGGTGCCCTTATAAGAGTAAAAAATTAAGTCTCCTGGTTGCATTTCAGCAATTGGAACTTGCTTTGTATACGTGTAATAGAGCCCTGAGTTCAGACGATCCCAATTGGGCCAACCAAGACCAGCATATTTATACGCTGCGTAGACCAAGCCTGAACAATCAAAAGTATTCGGTCCTTCACTTCCCCACACATATGGCTTCTTTGCTAGTACTTGTCTCTTGGCAAATTCAACCGCCTTAAGGCGTTGCTCAACGGTTGTTCTCGAAGATGACGCACCGTTTGGGCCACCGCCCTTCCAAACTTTAGCTTGGTTTGGAGCCTTGGTAGCCTCATTAGATCTTGTTTCTTCAAGGATGGCGAGTTGGCGTTTTTGTTCGAGTGTTAGCCTGACTTTTCTAGCCGAGGCTAACTCTTTTTGTAGTTTGTCCTGAACGGCCTGAAGCTTGTCCACTTCCTTTTGTTGAGCATCACGGACAGAATCTGCTTCTTGCTTTGCTATCGCAACTTTCTCAGTTGCTCGCAGCTGGCGATCCTTGGCAACTTCAGCAACTTTTCTAGCCTCTCTCGCGATGATCTCTGCAGCCTTGAATTGTTCAAGAGCAACTTTGTTCTTAGAGCCCAGATTTTCGAGAATGGAAATAGTGTCGATTACATCTTGTGGACCGTTGGCACTAAGAAAATTTTCAATATTTCCCATATTTCCTCCCGTCATATATGCAGCAACAGCTAACTTTCCAATATTTCGGTGAGTTGCTGAGACCTCAGCCTCTGCAGCTTGAACGGCTTTAGTCGCTGAATTCAATTCTTTCACAGCTACTGCTAATTCATTCTTAGCAGACAGGTACCTTCGGTTTACCTCCGCAGCAAGTGCTGCAAGTTTTCTAAGGTTTCCTTGTGCAGCCACAAGTTTTTTTCCTGCATTTGCAGCATTTTGTTTTTTCTGCAGTTCAAGTTTTTTAGCTGCTTCTATTTGTGCAAGGGTTGGTTTGTGATTGGTGCCAAATGCACCAGGAGAGATTGAAGTTAGGATGGTTATCGCTAAAAGGACTGAAGGTAACTTCTTCAAACGTAATATCTTCATAACCTAGTTGCCCCCACAAATGGTTTTCTTCCAAACATCTTTGTCAGTGGAACTACTTCCACTTTCTTGCCAGGCCGTGGAGCTTGAACCATTTTTCCGCCACCCATATAGATCGAAACATGGCTAATTGGTTTGCCAAAGAAAAGTAAATCCCCAGGCTTTAATGATGAGTAAGAAATGGGCTTCCCATATTTAATTTGGGCGCGTGATGAATGTGGCAGCGAAACTCCCACCGCCTGAAATGCCCGCATTGTGAGCCCAGAACAATCCCACCGTGTTGGGCCGGCAGCAGCCCACACATAAATGTCACCTATCTGCTGGAGAGCAAACTTGAGCGCAATTGAACCTCGTGTGTTATCACCTTTATATGAAGCTGCATACCCTTTAGAATCATTTTGAATCCTATTTTCTCGGGCAGCTTCTTCTCGAAGAAGTCGTTCTCGATCCGCCTTCGCAAGTGAATTAAGAAGTTTTTCAGCCTTGACTAAGGCGCTCTTGGCTTCGGCAACCTGTTGATTGAGTCGTTTCTGTTCCACACGAAGTAGTGCGGTCCGATCGCCCAAAACCAATTGTGTGGCTTGAACTCTTTGTTTGGTAGCTGCGTACTCTCGTAACTGCTTTGAATATCCTCTACTTACACCTTCTAATACCGATACATCCGAAAGATATTTCGCTGGATCGGAGGAAAAAAGTAATTCAAAGGATTTACCAAAACCACTTCCTTGATATTCAGATATCGCAATTTTTGCTAGAATTTTACTTGTCACGCTTAGTTCTTTTTGAATTATCGCCTCGCGCTGTTGCAACACCCCTGTCTCTTTTTGAAGAGCCTTAATTTTTAAAGTTGCTTCGTTAGCTGCTTCATATTTTTCTGCAGCCAGAGTCCGCAGTCGGTCAATCTCGCGCTGTACAGATGCCACCGTTGGCGCAGCCTGAGCGTGCATTGACTGTGTCATGAAAACTGCAACGAGCAGTAAGGCGAGAACTCTCTTCATATGTTTACGAAGGGCCTTATTTACTCTTAGCCAATAATTTCTTCATGAGTGTGATTTCAGCTGATTGCCCGGTCCGGATATCAATCGCAATCTTCTTGGCCTCGATATTCTTTGTACCGTCGAGCATAGAAACCATCTCTAACGCGCCTTTATGATGAGCAATCATCGATTTAAGAAAGGCTGTATCAAATTTGCTACCTTTGAGTTTTTTCAAAGTAGCCATTGAGCTCTCAGGGAGCATGCCACTCATCCCCATGTCGTGGTCCATTGTCATAGATGACTTAGTGGCGGTCAGCCAATATTTTAATTGGGCCTTTTCTTTGCTTTGTGCGGCGATGATTGCCTTTGCCAACTTCTTAACCTCTGGGCTAGAAGCATTTTTGAGTGCCAGATTAGACATTTCTATCGCCTGTTGGTGATGAGGAGCCATGCTCTGCGCGAACATAATTTCATTCATACCTAAGTTTTTTAAGCTCTTCGCATGCGTACTTGCTTGTGCTGGTTGGATAAAGAATGGAAGGGAAATGACGGTAAGCAGTAATACGATTTTCTTAAACATTTGGAATCCTTTGCTCGATTTAATAAAACAGGTCTCTAAATCGAAAAAGGATTAGATGCGAATAACTCCCAATTGAGGGCGAGAGAGAGAAAGCTGGAAAACTTGGGGGCTACAGATTGTTACCAAATCTCGATTCAAAGCAATGACTTTACCTAAACGAGACCTTGGGGCTCGTAAATCTAAAGACTTTCTTCCAAATAAAAGTACGACGATGAATAGTGCCGCACACCCAGTATCAATTAATCGATCAGTATTTGCATTATTGTTTAATGATTTTGTTGCTGTTGTTGGGGCAGAACTATGATCAGATTGATTGTGCTGCATCGATACTTGATTGCTGATTATCGAGTGACATTGATGTGCAATCACAATCCCACTTGAAAATACAGCCAAGAAAATGGCAAAAAGCACGGCCATTCGCTTATTGCTTTTAGCCACCATGCGCATGGAAAAACTTTACCAGTTAAGTCCTTTTAGCCAGATATCTGAGAAAGAGTCGAGACTACATTGTGATTGAAGATACATAATTACGCTCAGTCGATGCCCATAAAACTGCCCATATTTGCCCATGACTTCCCCATAAAAACATCTAAATCTGCGACAGGTTATGCAGCAACTTGTACAAACATTTTTGGGCAAAGTAAGCGTGAATTGAGTTCACGAACTATAAAAATAAAGAAGAGTCGCCCTATAAGCCGGATCCTGTAGTTCTTGCGAACCGATCACCATCCATCTAGATCTGTAATTACTCACAGATTCAAGCAACCTACCCGATAGCTTGCGCGAGCAACGCACTATCTTCTTGGTCTTGCTTCAGGTGGGGTTTACATAGCTACGAATATTGCTATTCGTACTGGTGGTCTCTTACACCGCCGTTTCACCCTTACCAATCTCTAGCAAGCTAGCTATTGGCGGTCTACTTTCTGTTGCACTTTCCCGTGGATTGCTCCAGGTGGGCGTTACCCACCACCTTGCTCTGTGAAGTCCGGACTTTCCTCGGCATTTGCATGACGCGGTGATCCGGGCGACTCTTCTTTGCCTAATGGTACGGGAAATCAATTAGCGCTTGTGACGTAATCCTTGAGGGCTTGACGCTCAGAATCGAGTTCGCTCATGTAGTTCTTGACCACATCACCAATTGAGATAATTGAAATTAGCGATCCTGCAGCATCCACTACCGGGACGTGGCGAATGCGTAGCTCAGTCATCATCTTCATCAGTTCGGCGATGGTGGAATCTGCTGTGCAGGTGTGAACGTCAACGGTCATGATATCTCGAACATGCATGCCAATAAGTTGATCGAGTTTTCCAGGCATTGCCCGCACAACATCGCGCTCAGAGACGATTCCATCAATCTTCTTGCCATCACTAGATACGACCAGTGCGCCAACGTGATGTGAATTTAGTGAATTAACTAAGTCATGAATACTTGCACTGGCAGAGATTGTTTCAACCCGCTTGCCTGAAATGATTGCACTTACCTTCATCACTAACCTCCATCGCACTGTGGTGGCTTCATACTGCTCTTAAGGCATTGCCAGCGCAAGAGTTAGGGAGCGCTCTTCTCCACATTTCTTGTTGCAACAAGGCTGGTAATCGCGGTCACGACGAGGGTCAGGACAATGACTCCAAGGCTGATCTCCAGGGAAACCTCGGGCACATCAACTCCATTGCCATGCAGGGCTTCCAGAATCATCTTCACGCCAATAAATGCCAAGATGAAGGAGAGCCCACGAGATAAATAGATCAGGCGATTGAGAAGTCCTTCAAGTAAGAAGTAGAGCTGTCGAAGTCCCATCAGAGCGAAGATATTGGCTGTGGTCACGATATATGCGCTATGTGTAAGTCCAAAGATTGCTGGAATTGAATCTAGTGAGAAGACAAGGTTTGCAAGCCCCAGAGCAATCAGAGCGATACTGAAGGTGCTTAAGCCCCGCTTCTTGAGAATGGCAACAACCTTCCCTTCTTCGTACTCAACTTCTTCTTTCTCATTGATTAGCTTGTATGCGGTATAGATGAGGAATGCACCAAATGCATAGAAGACGCTGCTGAAGTGAGAGACAACAGTTGCTCCCAGTGGAATAAGAAGTCCTCGGATGCCAATGGTCAAAAGAATTCCAAGCAAGAGAACAAGCTGCTGCTTCTCTTTCTGCACTTTCAGGTTTGCCAGCAAAATGATGAAGACAAAGATGTTATCGACAGAGAGCGCATACTCGGTGAGCCAGCCTGCGAAGTACTGCTTCTGAAGTTCATCATTTGCCCAGTGCGGCAAGAAGATTCCAAAGCCAATAGCAAATCCAACATAGAGGGCTGTCCAGAAGCCAGCTTCAATAAATGATGTGGTCTTATTGCGGCGAATGATTGCAAAAGCAAGGTCAAAGATGATGACTGCAGCTAGGAATCCAATGGTGAAGAACCATTCGGTAGTTGTAATCAACGCAGGTGCCCACTTTCGTTAAATGATCTCAAGGCGCGAAGGCCATCAGATGGCCAGATGGAGATTGAAGATAGCGAACAAGGAGCTGCATCCATGTGAAAGACCGCATCACTAGGGCCATCTACTGCGATTTTGGCGGCAGTTTTGATCACACCGTTGTGGGTGACAACGATGATTTTCTTTCCTGGGTATTGCGCAACAACCTTCTCAAGTGCTTCTTCGATGCGGATGGAGGCCTCGCCATATGACTCTCCGCCAGGGGGTGCATAGGAAGTTGAGTTAAGCCACGCTTGATAGGCATCTGGCTCTTGCTCTCTCACCTCTTCAATGGCTTTTCCATCCCATGAGCCAAAGGAGAGTTCAAACCAGACTTCATCAAAGATGATTTCAAGACCTGTGGTCCGCGCAATCGCTTCAGCTGTTTGTCGCGTGCGATTAAGTGGGGATGCAATAAGAACTTCAGCACCTAACTTTGCGCACTCTGCAGCAACAAGATCTGCTTGATCAAGGCCTTCTTGCATCAGCTCTGGATCAAGGGAGCCTGTGCCTGAAAACTTTCGCTGTGGAGTAAGAATGGTTTCACCGTGGCGAACAAAGTAGATAAAGGTAGGAATCTCAGCACTACGCAGACGATCTGTCAGAAAGTTCTGCTGGATTACAGCAATGGGCTTATGTGCACTGCCGCCATCGAGTGCCTTATTGGCAAGGCGATCTGCATGTGAGTTCTCATCGCGCGGAATCCATGAATAGGTAACAAGGGCTGCAGGGTGTGCATCGCGACATTGCTTAGCCAAATTGCGCATATCGGCATGCTTAATCTGCCAGCGCCCTGACATCTGCTCCACTACAAGCTTTGAATCCATCGCCACTTCAACAGTTGCCTGCGCATCAAGAGAGTTGATATGTGAAAGGCCTGCAAGGAGGCCGTTGTATTCAGCCACGTTATTGGTGGCAACTCCTATAACATCAAAGAGCTCAGCAACAATCTTTCCGCCTTCTGTAACAACGGCGCCATAGCCTGCAGGACCAGGATTACCGCGTGATCCGCCATCGGCTGTGAGTTTGAAGTGACGTGCCACTACTTATCACGCACCAATATGCAGCGACATTCCTCGCAGCGAACGACTTCATCCTGGGCAAGACCTGCAATACGTTGAAGTTCAATGGTGTTGAGTGTGAGGTTGCAGCCTTTGCATTGGTTGCCAGCGAGTGCGGCAGCGCCAATTCCATTACTTCCTGCACGAACCTTCTCGTAAAGTGCAAGGAACTCAGCGTTCACAGATTGTGTTGTCGCCTTACGGTCAGTCTCAATAACTTCAAGTTCTGTGTGGATAGCAGCAAGAGCATTCTCTTTACGAATATTCAGATCTGCTAAAACCATACCCAGCTCATTCTCTTCTTGAGAAAGTGTTGCGATGCGATCTTTAATTCCATCAACGCGCATCATGATTTCAAGTTCAACTTCTTCTAGCTCTGAGCGGCGCGCACCGAGTGTGCCGAGCTCATGCTGAGTCTGCTCCAGCTCTTTGGGAGTTCCTGTTCCTGAGGCCAAGCGCTTCTCATCGCGTTCAATGCGGGTAACAATCTGTTCCACATCGCCTTCAGCACGTGCGAGCTCACGCTTGACATCACTGAGCTCGGTCTCTGCAGCAATACGCAGGTCTCGAACATTGTTTGACTTAATAGTCGTTGATGCGATCTCAGCAAGTTCAGGAAGGTTTGCTGCCTTATTCTTCAAGGTCGACATCTGGTGATCGAATTTCTGGATATCCAGAATCGATCTCTGGTCACTCGCACTTGCCTTCACAGCGTTACCTTACTTCATTACTTAACAGTGAATGTGTAGCTTCCTGCGACTACGTGACCATCTGCTGATACAACTCGGTACGCCACCGTGTACTTACCTGGGCTCAGAGGAGCCTTGAGAGCACTGGAGATTTTCGTCCCCGAGATAGTGGTGGTGCCAAAGCTGACTTTCTTTCCATGGCTATCGGAGACAAGAATCGAATTGGGATTCTTTCCCTTAATGACCAAGATATCTTCACCAAAGTGCATAGTGACCTTATTGGTTGTCTTTGCAACTACTGCACCTTTTGCAGGAACGGTGCTTTCAAGAGCTGCATGGGCTTGAGCCGCAGGTGAATTGAGAATCGGAAGAAAGAACAGGGCACTTAGCAGCAGCGAGATTCTTATCTTCATGCCTTGATTGTTGCACGCAATTGAAGAAGCGATTTTCCTATGAAGACTGTGTGGGCGGCGAGGGTTTCGAACCCCCGACATCCTCGGTGTAAACGAGGCGCTCTACCACTGAGCTAGCCACCCGGCTATGTACTGCTCGCGAATACTACTTTATTTAAGCGAAAGTACGAAAATCGTGCGTGAAGTATGCGTGGTTAGAGCGCTGCAATAGCGCTCTTGTAATCACCATTGTTGCGAGCATCGCCAAGACCATTAACTACGGTCCAGCGGATGATGCCCTCTTTATCAATGATGAATGTGCCACGCAATGCGCATCCAAGATCTGCATTGAAGATTCCATATGCCTGCGCTGCTGCGCCATGTGGCCAGAAATCTGCAAGTACTGGGAACTTATATCCCTCTTGCTCAGCGAAAATCTTCTGTGTAAATGGAGAGTCACATGAGATTGCAAGAACTTGAACGTTATCGTTTTGAAATGCTGCAAGGTCATCGCGAATTGCGCAGAGTTCACCAGTGCATGTGCCTGTGAATGCAAAGGGGATAAAGAGAACGACTACGTTCTTCTCTCCCTTAAAGGATGAGAGCTTTACCAGTTCTCCATATTGATTCTTTAATTCGAAATCTGGTGCGGCTTGGCCAATGGTCAGTGTCATGGCGCGAATCTATCGCTTGCCCGCCTTACGTGCCACTAGACGAGTTGCTGTCCAATCTTTTGCAACGGCCAATGTTGATGTCTGGCTCAATCCACATGTGGGTGCAGCATCTTGGATATCACTGGGTTCAACATGGCCATCGCGACCAACCTTGGGAGTCAGAACCCAGATAGGACCGGTCTCAGATAGGTATGCCATCGCATCCATTAATTCATCAACGAGATCACCATCATCTTCGCGAAACCAGAGCAATACAGCATCAACAACTTCATTGGTTGAATTCTCGAGAAAATCTGTGGCGACAATATTCTTGATATCAGCGCGCAGAGCATCATCACAATCGGCTCCATAGCCGATTTCCAGGATTAGCTCTCCTTTAGCAAAACCCATGCGCATTGCCACGGGATTAGTCCAACGGATGAGACCGATATTTACAAGGGTTTAACCTGCCTCACAGCCGATTTTTTTGCGCTCATCCCCCTTTGAGGGAAGAATACGGCCATGACCGAATTCGCCGGATCGCCAGATCAGATAATCGACCAATTAGTAGATACGGATCCTGCTGAAACGGCTGAATGGCAAGCCTCCTTCGATGCAGCTCTCAATGCTGCTGGCCCAGTTCGTGCTCGATATTTGATGCTCCAACTCCTCAAGCGAGCGCATGAAAAGAAGATTGGCCTTCCTGACCTTCGCACAACTGATTACATCAACACTATTTCTCCAGAGAATGAACCAGCATTTCCAGGAGATGAAGATATCGAGCGTCGTATTCGCGCAGCAGTTCGTTGGAACGCGGCAATATTGGTGCACCGTGCTCAGCGTCCAGGAATTGGCGTAGGCGGACACATCTCTACTTACGCATCCTCTGCTGCGTTATACGAAGTTGGTTTCAACCACTTCTTCCGCGGACAAGATCACCCAGGTGGCGGAGACCAAATCTTCTTCCAAGGTCACGCATCTCCTGGCATGTATTCACGAGCATTTCTTGAAGGACGTTTCACTGAAGATCAGCTCGATGGTTTCCGTCAGGAACTTTCACATGCAGCTGGTGGATTATCTTCATACCCACATCCACGTTTGATGCCAGACTTCTGGCAATTCCCGACTGTCTCTATGGGTATTGGGCCAATCAATGCAATTTATCAAGCGCGCTTTAACCGTTACTTACATAACCGAGGCATCAAGGACACAAGCGATCAGAACGTCTGGGCATTCCTTGGCGATGGTGAAATGGATGAAGTCGACACACTCGGTGCTATTGGACTTGCATCACGTGAGAAGCTCGACAACCTCACATTCGTTGTGAACTGTAATTTGCAGCGCCTTGATGGTCCCGTGCGCGGTAACGGCAAGATTATTCAAGAGCTTGAATCAATCTTCGGTGGCGCAGGATGGAATGTCATCAAGGTTGTGTGGGGCCGTGGATGGGATCCACTCCTTGCACAAGACCGCGAAGGCGCACTCGTAAACTTAATGAATACAACTCTTGATGGTGATTACCAGACATTTAAGGCTGAAAGTGGCGCATTTGTTCGCGAACACTTCTTCAATCGCGATCCACGCACTGCAGCAATGGTCTCTGGATATTCAGATGATCAGATTTGGAACTTAAAGCGCGGTGGCCATGACTATCGCAAGCTCTTTGCTGCATATACAGCTGCAACAGAGAACAATGGTCGCCCAACAGTGATCTTGGCTAAGACAGTCAAGGGCTGGACACTTGGTTCCCACTTCGAAGGACGTAACTCAACGCACCAGATGAAGAAGATGACTCTTGAAGACATCATCGAATTCCGCGATCGCCTTGAAATTCCATTGCCAGATAGCGCTTTGGACAAGTACACACCTTCTTACTACAAGCTTCCGGCAGATTCTCCTGAGATGAAGTACTTGGAAGAACGTCGTCGTGAACTCGGTGGTTCTATTCCAAGCCGTCGCAAGGTTTCTCGCCCACTTCAACAGCCTGCTGATGAGGCTTATGAATCAGTGCGTCGTGGTTCAGGGCAACAAGAAGTGGCAACAACGATGGCATTTGTCCGTATGTTGAAGGACCTCATTAAGGATCCAGGACTTGGCAGCCGCCTTGTTCCGATCATCCCTGATGAAGCCCGCACATTCGGTCTTGATTCGCTATTCCCATCACTGAAGATCTACTCACCACATGGTCAGCAATACATGGCAGTCGATCGTGAATTGATGTTGTCTTATAAGGAATCAACATCGGGTGTCATCCTTCACGAAGGTATTAATGAAGCGGGATCTGTTGCTTCATTTACCGCTGTGGGCTCTTCTTACTCAACCCATAACGAGCCGATGATTCCTATCTACATCTTCTACTCCATGTTTGGATTCCAGCGCACAGGAGATGCCTTCTGGGCAGCATCTGACCAGTTAGTTCGTGGATTCGTTCTCGGTGCGACAGCAGGTCGCACAACCCTTAACGGTGAAGGTCTGCAGCATGAAGATGGCCATTCACACCTACTTGCTGCAACCAACCCAGCAGTCGTTGCATATGACCCAGCGTTTGCCTACGAAGTCGGACATATCTTTAAAGATGGTCTGCGCCGTATGTATGGAGAAGATAGCGAGAATATTTACTACTACATGACTGTTTATAACGAGCCATATATGCAACCTGCTGAACCAGATAACTTAGATCTCGAAGGTCTGCTCAAGGGTATTTATCTCTATGCGGGTGCAGCAAAGCAGCGCAAGAAGAATGCTCAGCTCTTGGCATCTGGTGTTGGAGTTAATTGGGCTCTTAAGGCACAGAAGCTCCTTGCCGAAGATTGGGGCGTTGCAGCCTCCGTCTGGTCTGTTACTTCTTGGAATGAACTTCGTCGCGATGGTCTAGAAGTAGACCGCCATAACATGCTCAATCCGAAGGATAAGAAGACCGCCTATGTCTATGACAAACTCAAGGGAACTGATGGCCCAGTCATCGCAGTCTCTGACTTCATGCGCGCCGTCCAAGATCAGATATCACCATGGGTTCCTAATGCATTCCATTCGCTGGGAACAGATGGCTTTGGTTTATCTGATACTCGCGGCGCTCTTCGTCGCCACTTCAAGGTCGATGCAGAGTCAATCGTTGTCGCAACTTTGGCTGAACTTGCTAAGGCAGGAGAAGTAAAAGAATCTGTAGTTCAAGAAGCTATCGATAAGTACCGCATCTTTGATGTGTGCTCAGCAGATGCTGGCAACACCGAAGGTTCTGGCTGATCTAGATTCTTATACCTTTGACTTGGAATCCTCTTTCAGGGAATCCACGAAGAAGATTGTTGCAAGCATCATCACTGTTGGAATCATCATCGCAAGTGCGATAGATCCAGTAAATTGAATTGTCCATGCAACAATCCACTTAATGCCAAAGAGCAGCACGTTGTTGACCACGCCAAATTGACCCACAACCACAGCGCTCGGCTGTGATGAGCGCCTATTTGCTGCTGCAAAGAAGGCAGGGCCAGAGAAGGAAGATCCAAGACCGGCAATAGCGAAAGCAAGGATAAAGAGTGCGTAGGACCACCACTTCAGCGATGAGGGAAGCACGGTTGCTACAACGATAGAGATTCCAAATCCCACACCTGCCACGATTGCAGCTCGCTTTACCAATACGTGAATTGGGTTTACTTCCTGTAGTCGATGAACCAAGAGGCGGCCCACAATCATCATTGCTGTGAAAACAATAAATGGAGCAGTACTCAAACCACCTGAAACTCCGAGTCGATCTTTGGTGAAGATTGTTCCCCAGTCACCGAGTGCAAACTCTAGGTAGACAACACAGGCCATTCCTAAACTCACAGGCCAATCGATTCTAAAGCCAGTAAATATCTGCTTGATTGAATAATCACTCTCTAAATCTGTATTAGATTCAAGAAGTACCGACTTGAGGCGAACCACGATTGCAATCATTGAGAATGCAAGAAGTGCGCAAAGGACGTCAATGTGAGTAATTAATCCAACCCGACCAACCAGGAGGCCGGAGACAATTGCTGTAGCAAGTGAGCCTGCGCTCCAAAAACCGGCAGTGCTGGTAATCAAGTTGATCTTGCTGCGCTCAAGGAAGTGAAAACCCTGGCTATTGAGACACACATGGACTGCTGTTATTCCAAAACCAAAGAGAATGCTGAGAATAAGGAAAATAAAACTCGATTGCACGTGAACAAGTAATCCGAGTGAGGTAAAGAGCAAGACAATGGAAAAGACAGTCACTCTCAATGCACCAAATCTATGGATGATATGTCCCACTGTGAGCAATCCGAAGAAAGCGCCTATAGATCCAGTACTCATCAAAGAACCAAAAGCACCGTTTTGCAATCCAAGATGAGCTTTAACTTCAGGAAAGCGCGGAACCCACGCCATAATTCCGAAACCGAAGAGGAAGAAGAGAGTGTGAAGAAGTTTCTGTTCTAGCGAGTGATCAAGGTCTTTAGCCATTAAAAGAGGGCATTCGCGAGCTGAGTACGGGCTTTCATCACACGTGGATCTGCGGGATCGACGAGTGCGAAGAGATCAAGAAGATGATCTTTGATGCGCTTTTGTTCAACTCCATCAAAGAGCACAAGAAGACGCAGCAAGCGATCAAATGCTGGCTCAAGGTATCCGCTCATCACCTCAACATCTGCGCATTGAATCTGAAGTTCAATGTCATCTGGGCTCTTTATGGCATCTTCCATGATCTTGGCAGCATCAAGGCCATGTGTGCGAGCGAGAAGTTGCACTTGAGCAAGACCTAACTTTGCATAGGCATCAGCAGGCTTGCGTGCAATAAGACGCTTATATGCAGCCTCTGCTGTTGCATAATCACCTTCATCAAGTGCGGCTAACGCCTCATCTTCTTCTGGTTCAGTTTCTTCAACTGGCTCTTCGCCAACTCCTTGTTGGGCAGCCAGAGCAAGGATCTTGCTGATCACTTCGCGTAGCTGAGGTTCAGTCAATGGCTGTTCAAGGAAAGGAACTGCTTGTCCGCCGATGAAGACAACCCCATAAGGAATGGTGCGCACTTGAAGTGCTTGTGCAACAGGTGCTTGCTCATCAATATTGACTTGGGCAAGGATCCATTTGCCTGCATCATCGCTCTCAATTCTTGCGAGGGTGCGCAGAAGTTCTACAGATTCAGCAGAACGTGGACTCCAGCAGAGCACAATGACTGGTTTTGTTTTAGATAGTGGTAAAACTTCTGCCTGCAAATTAAGGGGTGTGACTTCAATACCTGGAAGAGGTGTTGTCATATCGGGAGCTGGCTTTCCTAGTGAGCTCAGATCTACTGCTTGTGAAAAGTTTGGTGGCAAACTCATGACATCTTCCTCGCTATTGCATCACGCCATCTACACGTACATCGACTCCTGAGTCGCGTCGGTATGGCAATACCTCTGCTACAAATGACTTCGCGGCAAACTCTAGTCCAACATCGTGGCCTGCGCGTTCGCTCAAATACCAGCGGTGTTCAAGGGCTTCATGGAAAAATTGAGCACGTTCAATGCGTCCCTCAAGTTCTGGTGGAATGAGATTGACGGTGGGGTGAAAGACTTCATTTAACCAACGCATCGCAGAATCTGACATCGGAGGCTTAGGAGATTTCTCTCGCCCTCTAAAGCGATCAAAGGATGCAAGCAGTCGCTTTGCTTGAAGTTCTTCTGTATCCAGACCCATCAATTCACGCAGACGATTCTTGTGATAACCAGCTGCAACAAGCTTTGGTTGGAAGACAAGCTTTCCTGCATTCTCGCCCTCCTCCATCGATACAGATACCTCTTCCACAGCAAAACCAAGATCATGCAGCTGTCGCATTGCGCGCTCTACTGCATGGCGATCTGTGGGATCAAGAACTTGTCGATCTTTCAGGGCTGACCACAAACGGTGATAACGCTTAATCAGGGCCGTACTCGCACGAATCGGATCCATTCCTGGATAGAGAACACCAGAGAGTTGAAGATCTTCTAACTCTGCAGCAACGTTAAAGTGCGCAATCTCGAGATCATGCTCGCGTTGGCCTGCTGTAAGAGTCTTTTGAAATTCACCTGTTTCGGCATCGACAAGATATGCGGCATAGCCTTCAGCATCACGTCTAAAGAGTGTGTTGGAGAGTGAACAGTCGCCCCACCAGAAACCAAGAAGATGCATGCGCACCAGAAGCAGTGCAAGGGCACTTGCCATCAGCGTGACATCTTCTGCCGTAACGCTCTTATCGCTTAGTACGACGCGATAAGGAAGTGAATACGGTAAGAAGCGAGTAACCAGTGCGCAAGGAAGTTCTTCCCCATTGCGGTCGGTGCGACCTTCAATAACGGCAATTGATTGCACACTCGGTGAATTAAGTTGAGTGAGCTCACGAAGAATTTTGTACTCACGATTAGCAAACTCTGAGACAGTCTCTTTGACTGCATAAACTTCAGAATCTGGGTCATCGGTGGAACGCACCAGGCGAACGATGTGGCGAGAAATACCGCGCTTTTCAGCGAGCATGGGATCTTCTGGCCACTCCTCCAGAGGAATGTTCCAAGGCAGGCCTGTGACGGCAGCGATCTCCTCGCCGAGCCCAGTAATCCGAAGTGCCATGGGCCTATTCTCTCGTACCTTTACAATAAAGCATGACCATTTCAGAGCGCATGAAGAGAAAACCAAAAGAATCTCCGGTTATCCCAGACTTTGGAGCAGCGGGTGCACCTATCGACCGCGGTCATCCCTTCTACTTTGGTTTTGTCGCAACAATCGGAGCTCTCAGCGCCTTTGTTCTGATGCGAGCACTTGCAAGTGCTTCTCAAGTATTTGTCTTAATCCTTGTTGCACTCTTCTTAGCAACAGGACTCAATCCTGCAGTCGAAGCAATTCGTAAGCGCGGACTATCGCGAACTGGGGCTGTTGCAATTATTTTTGTCGCAGTCTTACTCTTTGTGGGTCTCTTTGCAGCTCTTATTGTGCCCCCAGTGATTTCTCAGGGCACTCACCTCATCCAAATCGCTCCCTCCCTTCTTGAGAACCTCAAGAACAACGCAACTATTGCTAACTTTAACGATCACTATGGAGTCATTGATACTCTGCAAAAGAAATTGAGCTCTGTCACATCAGATGGATCGCTCTTGATTTCCGCATTCGGTGGAGTCATTGGCGTTGGAAAGAGCGTTCTCTCTGGAACCTTTACTGCTCTCACAATTCTTGTTCTCACTCTCTACTTCATCACCTCACTGCCACAAGCGACAGAGCTAGGGCTGAAGTTGGTGCCAGCATCTCGCAGACCACGCGTTGCAGCGCTCACTGATGCCATCATCGCTCGCGTTGGAGCATTTGTGGGTAGTCAGATTCTTGTCTCATTCTTCGCGTCAGTCTTTATGACAGTGCTGGCACTTATCTTGGGTCTGCCATCACCTGTTGCTATCGGCATCATCATCTTTATCTGCGGTCTTGTTCCACTCATTGGCCACTTCATTGGCGCTGGTATCTACACCATCATCGCTCTCACACAATCAGTGACCATTGGTATTGCAGCATTTATCGGTTATGTCGTCTATGTTCAGGTGGAAAATTACATTCTCACACCAAAGATTATGAAGCGCTCTCTTGCTGTTCCGGGAGCAGTCACAATTATTTCAGCAATGATTGGAACATCACTTCTTGGATTAGTCGGTGGTCTGCTTGCTGTGCCAGTTGCAGCATCAATTATCTTGATTCTTGAAGAAGTCGTATTTCCTCGCGCTCAGAAGTCTTAAACTTCAGTAGGCAGAGGTAAACGAGCTGGTGCAACAATTCGTGTGATCTCACTGAGGACACGATGCACAGAAGGTTCTCCCACCCATAAGTGCTTTGCACCATCAACAGGAATTAACTCAATCTGTGGAACAACGGCAAATCTAATCTTTGCTTGATCTGGCTTTAAGTAGTCATCAAATTCTGGAATCAGTGCTGTGATTGGTCTTCCATCCTGAGCCCAAAATTCAAGATCTCCATCGACTATGTCGAGAAGCGTTGGACTTAAGAGGATCAATCCTTTCACGCGAGGATCTCGTGCATGGCTGATAGCAATGCTTGTTCCAAATGACCAACCAACCACCCAGAGTTCAGTCAGTTGCAAAGTATCAAAGCAGTAACGAATCATCGCTTCAACGTCATACTTCTCTGCACGACCGTTGTCATAGGTTCCTGTGCTTGTTCCAGCTTCACTACTTGTTCCACGGGTGTTAAAACGGACCACTGTTATTCCTGCCATCGAAGGCAAGCGGTTGGCAGCCTTCTTATAGATATGGCTATCCATCATCCCTCCCCCTGTGGGATTGGGATGGCAACACAGAATTGCAGAGGTTGGATTACTCAAAGGCGCACTGACCTCACCGATCAAGGTTTGGCCATCTTCTGTCCTCACAGTGAATGGGGTGCGCAGACCGGCAAGAATTGTGCTGGGGCGGATTGGTTCCGTCATAGTTGCAGTCTAGTCTTTGCACATGGTTCTCTCACAAACAGCGACATTTGATTCCCATAACCCTGTCACCGATGGCGTTATCTCCTCCTATGAAATCTATAGCGAAGCGGCAGTCAAAGCCGCAGTCGATAGAGCGCGCGCTGCTTCACAAGAATGGCGTGATCTAGGTTTTCGCGGACGTCGCAAAGTCTTGTTGAAGTGGAGTTCTGATCTTCTAGACAATGTTGATGCGCTCAGCGAACTTGTATCTCTTGAAACCGGTAAGCCGATTAGTGATGCAAAACTTGAGGCAGCATTGGCTGCAGGACATATTGCATGGGCTGCTCGTCACGCAGAGTCAGTCATGCGCACATCTCATCGATCCCCAGGTCTACTGATGGCAAATATGTCAGCAACTGTTGAGCGCTCCCCTGTTGGTGTTGTCGGAGTCATTGGTCCATGGAATTACCCAGTCTTTACTCCTCTTGGTTCAATTGCATATGCACTTGCTGCAGGAAATACCGTTGTCTTTAAGCCCAGTGAATACACACCTGGTGTGGGCCAATATCTTGCTCAATCATTTATTGATTCGTGCATGCTCGCCGATATCTTCACCTGTGTTACAGGTCTTGGTGAAACTGGAAAGTTCCTCTGCGAAAGCGGCGTAGATAAGTTGGCATTTACCGGCTCAACTCGCACGGCAAAGATCGTTGCAGCAACATGCGCCTCACACATGACGCCTGTTGTTCTTGAATGTGGCGGAAAAGATCCTGTAATCGTTGCCCACGATGCAGATCTCAAGAGAGCTGCCGATGCCACAGTCTGGTCAGCATTTTCTAATGCAGGTCAGACCTGTATTGGGGCAGAGCGCGTCTATGTGGATGAACGCGTTGCCGATAAATTTATTGAGAAGGTTTTAGAGATTGCCAAAGATATTCATCCGGGTGCTCCTGGCTCTGGCAAATATGGCCCCACAACAATGCCCAAGCAGATTCCTATTATTCAATCCCATATCGATGATGCTATAGCACGCGGTGCCAAGGTATTGATGGGTGGGTCAGGTTCTGTCAAAGCTCCCTTTGTTGAGCCAGTCATTTTCTGCGATGTTCCTGAAGATTCAATCGCAATGACAGAGGAAACCTTTGGGCCAACGATTGCGATTAACCGAGTGAAGAATATGGCAGAGGCAATTGCACTGACAAACGCTTCGCGTTATGGGTTAGGTGCTGCAGTTTGGTCAAAGCGTCGTGGAAAATATATCGCCTCGCAGCTTCACACCGGAATGGTCGCTATTAACTCTGTCATCTCATTTGCAGCAGTTGATTCAGTTCCATTTGGTGGCGTGAAAGATAGTGGCTATGGGCGCATCCATGGACCAGAAGGAATTCTCGAATTCACTTATCCTCGCACAGTTGTTCGTGCGAGATTCCAACTTCCGATTGCATTTACAAGCTTCTCTCGCACAGCAAGTAATGACAGATTAATTGTGAGAGTAACGAAGCTACTTAAGGGACGCCTTAGCTAACTATTAGTAACGAGGTGCATTACGTGTGCGCTCTGTCCGAGGTCCACGGTTATTGCGCTTGGTCCAACAAGCGTTATGCCAATGTCTGCGGTTATCTTCATCCCCATCGAGCCATGCCACTGTGTGTGGTGTTGCCATTGGAATTACTTGATCACATCCAGGACAGCGATATGGTTTGTTGGCAGCAGACCCAGTTAACTTTCTAACAATCCATAAACCATTCTCATCTTCTTCAAAACTTTGATTGGATGCAATGGTAATGGGTTCATCGTCGCCGCTTTTAGGCCTACGATTTTTGGGGTAATTCTTACGCGGGCTCATATTCCTATTTTCTCGCACTTTTGCGCCGTCGGTGACAAGATAGCCATGTGAGCACAGTCATTAGCGTTTCGGGACTACGAAAGAGCTATGGCTCAAACCACGCTGTCGATGGCGTGGACCTGGCCATCGAGCAAGGTGAGATATTCGCACTCCTTGGCCCCAATGGCGCAGGAAAGACAACCACTGTTGAAATCCTTGAGGGCTTTCGTGACCGCGATGCAGGAGTTGTAAAAGTCCTTGGCTTTGACCCCGCCACCAAAGGAAGGGCTGGGCAAGCTTGGCGCGATCGCATTGGCATCGTTCTGCAATCAACTGCTGATGCAGGAGATCTCACCGTCTATGAATCTGTTTCACATTTTGCCAAGTATTACGAAAATTCAAAGGATCCGCGTGAAGTTATTGAACTTGTAGGGCTTACAGAAAAGTCAGATGCACTGGGGCGCACATTATCTGGTGGTCAAAGACGACGCCTCGATGTTGCACTCGGCATCATTGGAAATCCTGAACTTATCTTCCTTGATGAACCAACAACTGGTTTTGACCCCGAAGCGCGTCGCGCATTCTGGCAGCTGATTCGAAAGCTTCGCGATGAGGGCGCAACGATTCTTCTGACTACTCACTACCTCGATGAAGCTGAAGCACTTGCCAATCGTGTTGCCGTGATTAACAGTGGAAAGATTATTGAAGTTTCAACGCCTGCACTCCTTGGCGGTCGTGCCACTTCACTTGCAACTGTCTCATGGCGTGATGGCACAGAACTTCGCAGTGAAAAATCTGCCAACCCTACGCAGCTCGTCAACCAACTCTCTACTCAATTTGGTGGCGAAGTTCCTGAATTAAATGTTAAACGTGCCTCACTTGAAGATATCTATCTTGAGATGATTGGGGGCACACATGAGTAAGCCAACAGCGCTCTCCATCGGTATTGCCCGCGGTGGCCTTGAAATCAAACAATTTATGCGCCAGCGCGAATCTGTTGTCTTCACCATGCTCTTTCCGCTCATTCTGCTTGCCATCTTCGGTTCAGTCTTCTCAAACTCCATTGCAGAAGGTGTGACCTTTAGCCAGTACTTCGTGGCAGGAATGATTGCATCCGGTCTTGTAAATACAGGTTTTCAGCAACTTGCCATCATGATTCCTGTGGAGCGAGATTTTGGAACCTTGAAACGATTGCGTGGCACTCCGATGCCGGCAAGTAGTTACTTCATTGGCAAGGCAATCTTGGTCACCTTAAGCATGCTCATTCAAGTCTTTCTTCTTCTTGCAGCAGGTGTTGCATTCTTCGGAGTTAATCTTCCAACGAGTGCGGATAAGTGGTTATTACTTGCAGCACTTCTAGTGCTGGGTAGCGCCTGCTCAACGATTCTTGGAATCGCATTCTCTAATGTTCCAAAGAGTGGACGAGGTGCATCAGCTGTTGTCTCCCCCGTTGTCATTGTTCTTCAATTCTTTAGTGGAGTCTTTTTTATCTTCACAGATCTTCCACATTGGATGCAGCAAGTTGCTGCGATATTTCCACTCAAGTGGATGACACAAGGTGCCCGTTCTGTCTTCCTTCCCGACTCCTTCGCTACGCGTGAAGTTGCTGGCAATTGGGAAACTGGGCGCACCTTTGCCATTATTGCTGCATGGCTCGTCGTGGGATTGATCTGGGCAGTGCGCAGCTTCAAGTGGGAGCGCGATTGAGAAAACTCTCTATCTTGCTTGCAATCGCTATGGCATTATCAGCAAGTTCAGCAACTGCTGCCACAAAGAAACTAACTCCAACTCCGACTGTGAAGGCAACCGCTAAGACAACGGTTAAGGCAACAGCAACACCGACGGCAAAAGCCACCGCCAAGCCAACTGCGACGACAACGGCACAGCCATCAACTACAGCCAAAGCAACTGCCAAGCCAACGTCAACTAGTACTTCCACTGCAACGGCGAAAGCAACGGCGAAAGCAACTGTGAAACCAATGCCTCGTAAGAAGATCAAGGTTTCACCTTCTCCTAAACCACAATGGCCTCCTGTTGATTTTGAATATGCATCAGGTATCTATGCAAAGATCCCAACGAGCAAAGAGCTTGTTGGTGTCATCTCCGCTAAGGGCAATCTTGCATCGCAAGTTGCAGCCTGCAGTAAGTTCATTTGTGGCGCAGTCCAAGTAGCTTCAGAACCTGGTTGTGTGTGGTGGGAAGTAAATTCAAAGGTTTATGCGCAGAATAAGGATCTCATCGGCAATCTGAAAACCATTACAGGTGCCAGCCTTGCCCGCGAAGTAAGGACTATCTTGCTCATCTCACCAGAACCACTAGAATCCCTTGAATATGTCTCCAGCATTGAAGTTGTTTGCCACCAAGAAGCCAAGCCTGAGGGAACTCAAGCAGTGACATTTACGAAGGTCAACGGCTAATGCTCGGCGGAGTTGATAACAAGCTCTTTCTCATGAGCCTTGCTGGGTTTCCAGTAGTCCTATTTCTTATCTTTATCTTGAAGTGGACCTCTGCTCGAGGCAAATCTGTTGTTGAGAGAAAACCACGTGCAGGGCTAGATAGCGAGTATGGAACTCTCGTTGTGGTTGCAAAGCCCACCAACCATATTGAGGGTGAAGTACTACGTCAGAAACTTATTGCAGTTGGAATTAGGGCAACGCTGACACAGACTCAAGAAGGACCACGAATCTTTGTATTTCCGGAGGAAGAGAGCGCAGCTCGCGCTCACCTCAAGAGCTTTGCTTAGCGATTAGCTCCAGGAACCCAGAGCTGATCGCCAATCTTCTTATTGGCAACACGTGCAAGAACGAAGAGCAAATCTGAACAACGGTTGAGGTATTTAGCTGTCAATGGGTTAACACCACCACCGAATGCGTGGATAGCAGCCCATGTGCGGCGCTCTGCGCGGCGCACAACTGTGCGAGCAACGTGAAGGTGAGCAGCTGCTGGTGTGCCTGATGGAAGAACGAATGAGCGAAGTGCTTCAAGATCGTTGTTGTAGTGATCGATCTGTTCTTCCAAATAAACAACCTGTGATTCAAGGACGCGAAGTGGCTCAAATGCAGGTGAATCTACGACAGGTGTGCAGAGATCTGCTCCCACATCGAACATGTCATTTTGAATGCGGACTAAGAGCGCACGAACTTCATCGGCTAATTCATCAGTTGCAAGCACAACGCCAATGGTGGAGTTTGCTTCATCAACTGTTGCATATGCTTCAAGGCGAGGGTCATTTTTTGATGTGCGGCTCATATCTCCAAGAGATGTAGTTCCGTCATCGCCTGTCTTTGTGTAAATACGCGTTAAATTAACCATGTCCGTAGCCTATAAGTAGACTTCGGATATGGCATCTTCGTCGCTCGACCGCTTCCGTATTTCAGGGGGCTGCCGTCTTGAGGGCGAAGTAACAGTAACTGGGGCCAAGAATTCAGTCCTGAAATTGATGGCCGCATCCCTTTTGGCTGTCGGAACCACAACAATTCGCAACGTTCCAGATATTGCCGATGTCGACATCATGGCTGATCTTCTTACGCGCCTTGGTTGCACCGTGAAGCACGAAGGATCTGTCGTCACCATCGATGTTCCCGCTACTCCCCTGCATCGCGCTGATTACGATCTGGTGCGCAAGATGCGCGCATCTATCAATGTTCTCGGTCCACTTGTTGCGCGCGTGGGAAAAGCTGAAGTCGCACTTCCTGGTGGAGATGCAATCGGTTCTCGCGGACTCGATTTCCACATTAAGGGTCTTGAATCACTCGGTGCTACAGCACACGTCGAACATGGTTACGTCATCGCCGAAGCACCTAATGGCTTAACCGGAACGACAATTGAATTAGATTTCCCATCAGTCGGCGCAACAGAGAACTTGATGACAGCGGCAGTTCTTGCACAAGGCGTCACCACCATCGATAACGCAGCTCGCGAACCAGATCTTGTTGATCTCGGAGAATTCCTTATTGGCATGGGTGCACAGATTGAAGGCCTGGGATCTCCTCTCATCACCATCACAGGAGTTAAAGAACTCAAGCCAACTGATCACACCACCATCACTGATCGCATCATCGCTGGCACATGGGCGTTTGCAGCAGCTATGACACAAGGTGATATCACCATTCATGGAGGACGTGCTGACCATATGGAAGTGATGCTCGAAAAACTCACCTCTGCCGGTGCAATCATTACTTCAACGCAAGATGGAATCCGCGTGCAGATGAATCAGCGTCCACGCGCTATCGACGTGGCAACACTTCCTTATCCAGGATTCGCCACCGATCTACTTCCATTTATCATCGGCATGAATGCAATCGCAGAAGGTCACTCAATTGTCACTGAAAATGTCTTTGAATCACGCTTTATGTTTGTCAACGAACTCATGAGATTAGGTGCTCAAATAACTGTAGATGGCCACCATGCCTCTATCGACGGTATTCCACAGCTATCTGGGGCACCTGTCGAGGCAACTGATATTCGCGCCGGAGCGGGTCTTGTCTTAGCAGCGCTTGTTTCCGACGGAGAAACTACTGTCGATGGCGCATTTCATATTGATCGCGGATATCCAAACTTCGCCGAGAAACTTGTAGAACTCGGTGCAAAGGTCACAAGAGAGTAATCAAATACTTCTAATCAGGATTCTAAGATTTCACAAACCTCAGCATCATGGGCGCCGTTCTACTTAAGGAATTTACTGGATTTCCTAAGCTAAGAATATGGAGCATGTATCCAGCCAAGGCAAGCCATGGATTGATGAAGCTAAGTGAAACGAGAACTATCCCTCCAACAGCTGGGATTAATTGAAAGATGATAAGAAATTTCTGTTGCTCTTTCGCAGGAAAGGAAGCCAAGACAAAATCATCTGTAAATGTAACCGAGGTATCGCCCTTGAAAATATGAACCACTATCCGTTGGATAATAAGCGTCCATGCTGACCCAAATAGGCAGACTCCGAAGTAGAAGACTCCCCACTCCATATTAGGTGTATTGAGATTTTCAGCAAGGAGAGCAACACCGAAAGGCATGAGAGCAACCCACGCCATAGTGAGCCCGTGATTCCACACTGTCATCGCAGTAGTTCCAACTACATACTGCCCAGTGACGTGATATTGGTACCACCAAGAGAATAGAACGACAAAGCCAAGAACGTAGGCTAAAAAGGTAGGCCAGTGGTTAAACAGTTCTGCATTGAAATCTTCGCTCTCACTTATTTTAGGAACCAGAGCAACTACATCCAAACCTAACAGCGTGAGTGCAATAGAAAAAACTCCATCACTCAACGAGTCAATCAATTTATGACTGATGTGTTTGATTTTCTGTTCCATCTAGCTCTCCGAATCCACCTAAATTTGAGAGAAAAATAACTTGAAATATAGAAAGGCGCGCTCGACTCGCCCAGTGATAGTGGGAGAAAGTCCTAAATAGGCTGAATTACCCGACAGATTCAGTAAGAATTGAAACGCGATCGTTAGAGACTGATAAGAAGCCTCCAGTTACAGTGAATTCCTGTGTCGATCCATCTACGCCTTTAATGCTGACGCTTCCGTCGACTAGTACGCCAAACAAAGGTGCGTGACCTGGAAGTACTCCAAGATCTCCTTCTGTGGTGCGAGCTGAGACAAATGATGCCTCGCCTGACCACACCTGTTGTGTTGGCGATACTAGTGCGACGTTGAGAGCCATTTTTTATTCCTTAGTTCTTCGCTAGTTCTGCAGCTTTGCGCTCGACATCGTCGAGGCCACCGCACATGAAGAATGCTTGTTCTGGAACGTGGTCGTACTTTCCATCAGCAAGTGCTTCGAATGCAGAAATTGTCTCTGTGAGTGGAACAAATGAACCATCGAGACCAGTGAAGACCTTCGCCACGAATGTGTTCTGTGACAAGAAGCGCTGGATACGACGTGCACGACCTACGAGAACGCGGTCATCTTCAGACAATTCATCGATACCCAAGATAGCGATGATGTCCTGAAGATCCTTGTAGCGCTGCAAGATCTGCTTAATGCGGTTAGCAACACGGAAGTGGTGCTCGCCGATGTAGCGAGGATCAAGGATTCGAGATGATGAATCGAGTGGATCCACAGCTGGGTAGATACCAAGCTCTGAAATCGGACGAGACAACACTGTTGTTGCATCCAAGTGGGCGAATGTTGTGTGTGGAGCTGGGTCGGTGATGTCATCTGCAGGAACATAAATTGCCTGCATAGATGTAATCGAGTGACCACGAGTTGAAGTAATACGCTCCTGAAGCTGACCCATTTCATCTGCGAGTGTTGGCTGGTAGCCCACTGCAGAAGGCATACGGCCGAGAAGTGTTGATACTTCAGAACCTGCCTGAGTAAAGCGGAAGATGTTATCGATGAACAGGAGTACGTCCTGCTTCTGAACATCGCGGAAGTACTCAGCCATTGTGAGTGCTGACAAAGCAACACGAAGACGCGTGCCAGGTGGCTCATCCATCTGACCGAAGACCAAGGCTGTCTTATTGATAACGCCCGTCTCAGTCATTTCAAGGAACAAGTCGTTACCTTCACGAGTACGCTCACCAACACCGGCGAATACAGATACACCACCGAAGTTTTCAGCTACGCGATAAATCATTTCCTGGATAAGAACAGTCTTACCAACACCTGCACCACCGAAGAGACCGATCTTTCCACCCTTTACATACGGTGTGAGAAGGTCGATAACTTTGATACCTGTTTCAAACATCTCAGTCTTTGACTCAAGCTGATCAAATGCTGGTGCGTTACGGTGAATTGACCAACGCTCCTTGATATCAAGAGATGATGTTGGAACGTCGAGGGATTCTCCGAGAGTGTTGAAGACGTGGCCCTTTGTGACATCGCCAACTGGGACAGAGATTGCTGAGCCAGTATCTGTTACTTCAGCACCGCGCACCATTCCATCCGTTGGTTGCATCGAGATTGCGCGCACGAGGTTATCTCCAATGTGCTGCGCTACTTCAAGGGTCAAGGTACGAGTAGTGCCACTCATGGTGGTCTCTACGTGAAGCGCGTTAAAGATCGAAGGCATTGAATCTGCGGGGAATTCAATATCCACCACCGGTCCAATAACTCGGGCTACGCGGCCTTTACCTGTTGCTGACATTATTCACTCCCTGCACTAGCTGAGGCCAACGCATCTGCGCCGCCAACAATTTCACTGATTTCCTGGGTAATTTCTGCCTGACGGGCAGCGTTCGCAAGTCGTGTGAGCGACTTGATGAGATCCTCAGCATTGTCAGTTGCTGATTTCATAGCGCGACGACGAGCTGCATGTTCAGAGGCAGCCGATTGCAACATCGCGTTAAAGATACGTGCTTCGATATAACGAGGAAGAAGTGCATTGAGTACTTCTGCCGCATTTGGCTCGAATTCATACATAGGAAGCAACCCTGTTGGAACTGGCGCTGATGACTCAACAACTTCGAGTGGAATCATGCGCTTGGCTGTGGCTTCCTGGGTCAACATAGATCTGAACTGAGTGAAGATGATATGAATTTCATCAACACCAGTCGTTGAATCTGTTGAATCTGCAAGGAATGCTGAAAGAAGTGCGTCTGCAACTTCCTTTGCATTCTCATACGTTGGGTTATCTGAGAAACCTGTCCATGTTCCAGCCATCTCGCGATTGCGAAACCTGTAGTAATTCACAGCCTTGCGACCCACGAGGAAGTTAGAGACTTGCAAACCACGTTCACGTAAAAGGGCTGCGAGCTTCTCGCCTTCCTTAATCGCATTCGTTGAGTACGCACCAGCCATACCGCGGTCTGCTGAGATGATCAAAATCGCTGCGCGACGTGGATTCTCACTAGCTGTGGTCAATGGATGATTTGTCGAAGAGTATGAAGCAACTGCAGATACCGCACGAGTCAACTCATTTGCATAAGGAGTCGACGCTGTTACACGTTGCTGCGCCTTAACGATACGAGAAGCAGAGATTAACTCCATAGCTTTCGTAATCTTTTTAGTCGCTTTAACGGAACGCATCCGCCTGCGATATATGCGAAGTTGAGCACCCATGAGTTACTTCTTCACCGCCGGTGGCACGTGCTTAGTAATTGCTTCTGCTGCTTCAGAATCAAGGGCATCGGCTGCTGCTTCATTGAGAGCAGGAGCCACAGATGACTTGAACTGCTTCTTAAAGTCAGCAACTGCTGATTCCATCTTTGCAACAGTGTCATCTTCAAGGACCTTGGTCTCTGAGATCACTGTGAAGATTTCTTTGCGTTCGCGACCGATGAAGTCCAGAAGCTCTGATTCAAAGCGACGGATATCAGCGACTGCAACATCATCGAGATTGCCTGTTGTGCCGGCCCAGATTGAAACAATCTGACGCTCGAGTGAATATGGTGAGTACTGACCCTGCTTAAGAAGTTCAACCATGCGTGCACCGCGCTCAAGCTGAGCCTTTGATGCAGCATCGAGATCTGAACCGAAGGCAGCAAATGCTTCAAGCTCACGGAACTGTGCAAGGTCAAGACGCAGGCGACCTGCAATCTTCTTCATCGCCTTAGTCTGAGCTGAACCACCTACGCGAGAGACAGAGATACCTACGTTAATCGCTGGGCGAACGCCTGCGTTAAAGAGATCTGTTTCAAGGAAGCACTGTCCGTCAGTAATAGAAATTACGTTGGTAGGGATAAATGCAGAAACGTCATTTCCCTTTGTCTCAATGATTGGCAAGCCAGTCATTGAACCGCCGCCCAATTCATCAGAGAGCTTTGCGCAACGCTCGAGAAGACGTGAGTGTAAGTAGAAAACATCTCCTGGGTAGGCTTCGCGGCCTGGTGGACGACGAAGAAGAAGTGAGACTGAACGATATGCCTCAGCTTGCTTAGATAGATCATCGAAAACAATAAGAACGTGCTCGCCGTTATACATCCAGTGCTGACCAATTGCAGAACCGGTATATGGAGCGAGGTACTTAAAGCCTGCTGGGTCTGATGCAGGGGACGCAACGATTGTTGTGTACTCCATTGCGCCTGCTTCTTCGAGAGATCCTCTTACAGATGCAATCGTTGAACCCTTCTGACCAATAGCAACATAGATGCACTTAACCTGCTTCTTCTTATCGCCTGTGAGCCAGTTTTCGCGCTGGTTAATAATGGTGTCGATTGCAACTGCAGTCTTACCTGTCTGACGGTCACCAATAATCAACTGGCGCTGTCCACGACCGATTGCTGTCATTGCATCGATTGCCTTAATACCTGTGGCCATTGGCTCCTTCACAGGTTGGCGCTGTACTACTGATGGTGCCTGAAGTTCTAGAGCACGACGTGCATCAGGCTTAATTTCGCCCTTGCCATCGATAGGACGACCAAGTGGGTCAACAACGCGACCGAGGAAGCCATCACCAACAGGAACAGAGAGAACTTCACCTGTGCGACGCACAGATGTTCCTTCTTCAATGCCTGCGTAATCGCCCAAGATAACAACACCGATTTCGCGCACATCGAGGTTCAGTGCGAGTCCTAGTGTTCCGTTCTCGAACTGAAGTAGTTCATTAGCCATTGTTGAAGGAAGACCTTCAACGCGAGCGATTCCATCGCCTGCCTGGCTAACTGTTCCGACTTCGTCACGAGCCGCGGTGCCTGGATCGTATGACTTAACGAAGTTCGCTAAGGCATCCCGAATTTCATTCGGTTGGATCTTGAGCTCTGCCATGAGTTTCCCCTTTATTTGTTTCCAGCTAGTGCGCGTCCGGCGCTAGCAAGTCGATTTGAAACGCTTCCATCTACTAACTCATCTGCAAAGTTGACCGATACTCCACCAAGAATCGATGGCTCGACCTCGATGTTGACGCGGATTGGTTGGCCAACCTGCTTTTCGATCGCTGCTGCAAGACGTGATTTCTGAGCATCTGTAATGACAGATGCAACGCGGACAACCGCGATAAGGCGATTACGGCGATTTGCAAGACCAAAGAGATAGTCAGCAAATGCTGCTTCAATGCTACGCCCACGAAGGCTTGTTACAAGAGCAACTGCAAGTCGCACAGTTGAAGCTGATGCCTTCTTGGAAAGTACTTCAGTAATAAGTGCGGCCTTGGCTTCAGGTGTTCCAGTACCTACGAGAGCCTTGCGCAATTCGAAGTTATCGACAACGAGCTGTGATGTTTCAAAGAGTTCATCTTCTACACGATCGAGCTCATTATTGATATTGGCAGCAGATGCTTCAGCCTCAATCGCTAACTGCTCGAGCACATGCACTAGGTCTCCTGCAGCTGACCAACGAAGTGTTGATACCGCTGTGAGTATTTCTAGGGCTGTGGAAGCGAGTGACTTTGCAAAGAGATCCTTCACGAGAGCGCCCTTAGAGGCTGCATCGCGCGCAGGGTCTGCAAAGGCGCGGCGGATTGAGGTGTTCTTTGAGAGAACATCAGCTGCAAAGAAGAGTTGAGATGAGAGCTCAGATGCGTTAGCCGCTGTTGCGCCCTTGACGGCAGCATCGAGCTTGCCGCGTGCAATCACAAGTGATTGACGGCTGCTTCCTCCGAGATGGATTCTCATTCTCTTCTTTCTCTACTTAACTACTTGGACTTTTCGAGATCTTCGATGAAGCGTTCCACGATCCGTGATTGACGGGCCTGGTCATCGAGTGCTTCCCCGACAATCTTTGATGCGAGTTCAACTGCAAGTGCACCAACTTCATTACGAAGTGATGTGATTGCTTGCTGACGCTCTGCCTCAATAGATGCATGTGCTGCCGCAGTGATGCGAGCTGCTTCATCGTGAGCCTTTGTGCGAAGCTCTTCGAGAATAGTCGCACCTTGGATGCGAGCTTCTTCACGAAGCTTTGACGCTTCACCTTGAGCTGATGAAAGTTGTTCGTTGTACTGAACGAGTGCGCGCTGTGCTTCTAGCTGCGCCTTCTCAGCACGTTCGATGCCGCCTTCGATTGCTTCGGTGCGAGCTGTGAATGCCTTTTCAAACATTGGCACAACTGCCTTACGAAGCACGAGGAATAGAAGGGTGAATGCGATAGCACCCACCACTAATTCAGCAGTATGCGGAATAAGTGGGTTGACCTTCTCTGCCTCAGCAGCGAAATTAATTGAGCGCATTGTGATCTCTAATTATTTTCTATTAATTAGAGTACGAATGCGAGTACGAGACCGAAGAGTGCGAGTGCTTCAGCGAGCGCGAACCCAAGGAACGCGATTGGCTGGAGAACGCTACGAGCTTCTGGCTGACGAGCTACGCCGTTGATATAAGCAGCGAAGATCATTCCTGTTGCAATTGCTGGACCAATTGCTGATAGGCCAAAACCGACCAGGTTGAGTGTGCCTGTCATTTTTTCTTACCTTTCGTTAGTTTCTTACTTAGTGCTCGTCGGCAAGGGCGCCGGCGATGTATAGAGCAGTGAGCAGGGTGAAGATATATGCCTGAAGGCATTGCACCATAAATTCAAAGAATGTAAGGGCAATACCAAATGCAAATGAGAATGGGCTAAATAACTTCATGATCAGATGTGAATCATGCATCATGTAATCACCGCCCATAATGAAGACGAGCAACAGCAAGTGGCCCGCGAACATATTTGCAAAGAGACGTAGTGAGAGCGTCAATGGACGCACGATGAAGAAGGTTGCAAGCTCAATAGGAGTCAGCAAGATATAGACAGGTAGTGGAACTCCCGGCATAAATGCGATCTCTTTGATGTACTTAACTAAACCTTGCTTACGAATTCCAACATAGTGAAAGACGAGGAAAGAGAAGATTGCCAATACATAGGGGAATCCAACGTGAGACATTGCAGGGAACTGCAAGAACGGAACGATTCCAAAGATGTTATTGGTCAGAACAAAGGTAAAGAGTGTGAAGAGGTATGGCACAAAGCGCATGAAATCGTGGCCGATGACATCGCGAGCAAGATCATTACGCACAAATGCGTAGATGCTCTCTCCAGCGAATTGAAGCTTTGAAGGCACAACCGCTGCCTTGCGAGAGGAGAGGATGAAGAAGACTGAGACGAGGATTACTGAGAGAAATACGAGAAGAACAGGCTTTGTGAGCCATGCAATCGATTCAGTAATGGGAGGGAGATTGAAGTCGTTTGTACTAGGTGGGACGAAGCCATCACCTTCTGCGTGTAAGTTAATAAACGCGCGCACACACACTCCTTGATACCTAAAAGGGCTTGTAAACCATTTGCTGGGGAAGCGGTAATTCAGGGCAACCTTATGGGCAAAAGCACCCGCCTGTGAAATCGAACCCTGCGGGTTCTAGGTGGGGCTAGTCACTTCCAGTTTTACTCTCGGCCGAACCGTAACCAGACCAGATAGAGGGCCCCGCCCATGCCGACCAAGAGGCCTACCAAGGTGAAGTAGGTGGTGCCGAGAAAGTGGTCTGCCGCCCAGCCGATGCCGCCCCAGAAAAGAAGGCCAGAGACTAGATATCCGAAGATCGACCAGAGGGCGTTCTCTTCCCGACGGTTAGTTGGTTCGTGGCTCATGTGGCAATGGTAGATGAGTTTTGAGCTGTAGATAACTAGCGATTTCTCCGCCTAGCCAGGCAAAGGTGAGCGCGATTGCTGTGATGCCAAAGCTAGTTCGGTCGATGGTGGAGCGCGATGTGTATTTGGTCAGCGCCCACAGAAAAGCTCCAAGGAGTAAGAACTTTGCAAAGTAAGAAAACAACGCAAGTGCCATGGTGCTCATGGGATCAAGGTTTCGTGAGAGCTTGGAGATAAAGATATGTACAAGGAAGTAAATCAACACAACAGCTTGCGCAAGGAGTGCTCCACTTAAGCCTGGAAGACCTTTGGCAAAACCAAATATTCCAATGGCGATGATGCCGACGATAAATGTGGGAACGAGTGCTCCCTTTAAGAGTTGTTCTTCGTTACTTGGTTGCTTTTGCACTGACGGCTACCCCACTCTTTGAGTAATACAGAGTGAATGCAAGCATTGCACCTGCAACAATCGCTGCAACCCATAGTTGGGCAAATGCTGAGACCACAACTGGAAATGCGATTGTTGCAGTCCATAAATACATAATCAGTGTTGTGCGCAGATGTGTATTTCCTGCGCGAAGAATTCTGTGGTGCAAATGCTCTTTATCTGAGCTAAATGGTGATTGCCCGGCACGAAGGCGGCGAACAATTGCTGAGAATAAATCAATCAGTGGAATAGCAAGAACTGCAAAGGGAAGCATGAGGGGAAGCAAGGTGGGTCCCAACTTCTCTGCAGAGATCGCGTTGGGGTCTATCTGGCCTGTCAACGTAATTGCAGAGGCAGCAAGTAAAAGCCCTAAGAACATCGATCCTGAGTCGCCCATAAATATCTTTGCTGGGTGGGCGTTATGGGGAAGAAAGCCAACACAGACACCGATAATCACAGCTGTAATAAGTGATGGAGCACCTGCGCGACTAAAGCCATAGATAACAGCTAATAGATAGGCGAAGGCAAAGAATGCTGCCCCTGAAATGGCAACGATTCCAGCAGCTAAGCCATCAAGGCCATCGATAAAGTTCACAGCATTGATGGTGACAAGAACAATCATGACTGTCACAAGTTGGCCGATGCTGGGTGGAAGTGTGATGACTCCATTGACCGGAAGCCATAGAACTTGAATACCAAAGATAAGCAAGATTCCTGCAGCAAGTGCCTGTCCTGCAAGTTTGGTGAGCGCATCTAATTCAAAGCGATCATCGACTAATCCGATGAGAACAAGAAGAGTTGCTGCTAAGAAGATACCGAGAGATTCACGACCAAATGATCTTCCAACAAGGGAGAGGTGATTGACCATCGCAAAGGTGAGCGCCATTGCGATCCACATAGCAAGGCCGCCCCAGCGTGGTGTTGGGGTGGTGTGAATATCTCGCGTGCGAATTTCTGCAACGGCGCCAAATTTAATCGCCCATGAACGAACGAAAGGTGTGACGAGGTAACAGAGCGCTGCCGCCAGCAGAAGTGTGACGAGGTACTCGCGCATCTGTTAGATGTCTTCTTCACGCCTGATAGATAGGAAAACGTGCAGTGAGTGCATGGACTTCAGATTTAATCGCAGCATGTGCTGCTGCATCATCGGTCTTAATAGCACGAGCAATAAGAGATGCAATTGTTGCCATCTCTGCAGTGCCCATTCCCTGTGTTGTAGTTGCAGGTGTTCCCACACGAATACCTGAAGTAACTGATGGTGCCTCTGGATCGTATGGAATCGAGTTCTTATTAAGAACAATTCCTGCAGCTCCACAACGCTCATCTGCAACCTTGCCATTAACGCCTGTTGAGCGAATATCGATCAGTGCTAGGTGAGTTTGAGTGCCACCAGATACTGCGCGCATTCCTTCACCTTCAAGAGCTGCAGCAAGAGCCTTGGCATTGACGATGACATCTTTTGCATATTGTTGGTAGGCAGGTGTTGCACATTCAGCCAGAGCAATGGCTTTTCCTGCAACTGCAGACATGATGGGACCGCCCTGCATTCCAGGAAAGACTGCCTTATCGATGGCAGCTGCATGCTCTGCCTTAGACAAGATCATTCCACCGCGTGGTCCGCGCAAAACTTTATGAGTAGTAAATGAGACAACATCTGCATAAGGCACAGGTGAAGGGATTGCCTTTCCTGCAACAAGTCCGATGAAGTGAGCTGCATCAACCCACATGATGGCGCCAACTTCATCGCAGATTGCGCGCACCTTCTCGAAATCAATCAGTGATGGGTAGGCAGTTGCACCTGAACAAATCATCTTTGGCTTATTGGCAATTGCAAGATCGCGAAGTTCGTCGTAATCAATCAGCTCGTTATCTTGGCGAACACCATAGGAAACAATGTTGAACCATTTACCTGAGAAGTTGACCTTGGAACCATGTGTGAGGTGGCCACCGTGTGGAAGTGACATTGCAAGAACGGTATCTCCTGGCTTAGTAAACGCTTGATAGACAGCAACATTTGCACTGGCACCTGAGTGGGGCTGAACGTTTGCATGTTCTGCACCAAAGAGAGCCTTTGCGCGATCAATAGCGATTACTTCTGCCTTATCAACTTCTTCGCATCCACCGTAGTAACGCTTACCTGGATAACCTTCTGCATACTTGTTGGAAAGAGATGAACCAAGTGATGCAAGTACTGCGCGTGATGTGAAGTTCTCAGATGCAATCAGCTGCAGGTTTGTCTGCTGGCGCTTGAGCTCAGAGAGCAGCACCGCTGCAATATCTGGATCTTGCTTGGAGAGAAGGGTGAAATCAGGGCCATAGAAGGTTTCGGACATGGCGATAGCCTAATAGTTAGGCCATTGAAATGCGCGGCGTGACCTTTTCCATCTCAACTAGCGAAATAGCGCCTTCGCGCACTACGCGCACGCCTCCAGCATCAGCTTCAACAATGGTGGAGCGAGGGCCAGATTTAAGGGCGCCGTTGTCAAAGACCACGGCGACGTTCCAATCCTTTACCTTCGTGCGATCAATCTTGAGCATCGGTTCTTCTCCAGCGTTAGAAGCACTTGCAACAGCAAGAGGACCAGATGCCTTGAGAAGAGCGCGGACAAATTTAGATTTCGGCACGCGCACGTTAAACCAATCCAACTCTTTATCATCACCCAGATCCCAGTTGAGAACAGAGCTGGGTCTTAGCGTCACTGATAAAAGTCCTGGCCAAAACTTATTGCAGAGTTCTTGAGTCTCACCAGATACATCGCGAGAAATACCTTTCACTGTATCCAAACTAGGAGCAAGAACTTGTGCGACTACGCCAGTCTTATCTCCACGCAATACGTGCATTGCGCGCACAGCAAATGGTGAGAATGCATCAGCGAGATAGACATAGCCATGTTCAAGCGGTGCAACGATGACAAAGCCAGCTTGAATCTCTTTGAGGGCGCGAGCAACATGCTTCTTCTGCTCGCCCACTTTGAGGTCGATACGTGGCATCGCTATCTCCTCACTGCTGTCGTAAATCGTGGGCGGCCTGACAAATCCTGATGCAGAAGAATATCTGTGAAATCATCGCTGAGTACATCTGCAATTGCAGCACCCTGCTCCTCATGATGCTCAATGGCAAGAAAGCCACCCTCTTTCAGCAAACGAGTAGCGGTTGAGATAAATAGGCGAGGAGCTTTCATCCCATCTACTCCCCCAAATAAGGCAATCGCTGGTTCATGCTCTGCAACATCCCGAGGAAGAACCTGCGCATCTGGCACATATGGTGGATTGGCAATCACCACATCGCACTTGACGCCATCGAGGGCAGTTGCGACATCGCTTTCAAGAATGCGCACTTTCTCATCAATGAAGGAGACATTCTCTTTCAGCCAATGTATTGCTTCAGGGCTCTTCTCCACAGCAATCACATGTGTCTGTGGAGCCTCCGTTGCAATCGCAAGGGCCAGTGCACCAGAGCCTGATCCAAGATCGACAACGCTGACTGCGCCATTTAACTTTTCAATATGAGTAAGTGCTGCTTCAACAAGTAGCTCACTTTCAGGACGTGGAACAAGAACGCCAGGTCCGACTTTGAGTTCAAGATGACGGAAATAGGCGACGCCTGTCAGGTATTGCAGCGGCTCATGCGCGCAACGGCGATCAAGTAACTTCCAGAAAGTCTCTTCAACAATTGTCATATCGCCGATTGCTGAAAGTGCATTCTCAACTGTTAAAGGATTATGCAGATCCATCCGTGAGATGCCAAGGGTGTGTGCGAGCAATATCTCTGCCTCGACTTCAGCAAAACCTGCTGTGGCTAATTGCTCTTTTCCACCTCGCAAGAATTCTTTAAAGGTCAGTTCCATAAGGGCTACTTAATTCGTTGATGAAAGCTTTGCGGCTCTATCGGCATCAAGGAGCGCCTGCACGACTTCATCGAGCTCGCCATTGAGTACTGCATCTAAGTTATTTGCCTTGTAATTCACGCGGTGATCGCTGAGGCGATTTTCAGGATAGTTATATGTGCGGATGCGCTCTGAGCGATCGACTGTGCGCACCTGGCTCTTACGCTCTGCCATCGCAACTGCTTCTGCTTTTTCCTGTGCATCAGCAAGAAGACGGGCACGCAAGATACGAAGTGCTGATTCCTTATTTTGTAGCTGAGATTTTTCGTTCTGACAGGAAACAACAATGCCGGTTGGAACGTGGGTCAATCGAACGGCTGAGTCAGTTGTATTAACAGACTGTCCACCAGGACCTGATGAACGATAAACATCTACGCGCACATCATTCATATTGAGCTCAACATCAACTTCCTCTGCTTCAGGAAGAACGAGAACACCAGCTGCGGATGTGTGAATGCGGCCTTGGCTCTCAGTTTCAGGAACACGCTGCACGCGGTGTACTCCGCCTTCAAATTTAAGTCGTGCATAGGGAGTAGTCCCAGGCTCTGGTGTTCCCTTTGATTTAACCGCCATGGAAATATCTTTATAGCCACCGAGTTCTGATTCAGTCATATCGATGATTTCAATCTTCCAACCACGCTTTTCTGCATAGCGCTGGTACATACGCACTAAATCACCTGCAAAGAGTGCGGATTCATCTCCACCAGCACCAGCTTTAACTTCAATAATCACATCGCGATCATCATTGGGGTCGCGTGGAAGCAAGAGTTCTTCTAACTTTTCCGCTGCAGCTTCAACAATGATCTCCATCGCTGGAATTTCAGAAGCAAAGGATGCATCCTCTAAAGCCATCTCTTTTGCAGCTTCTAAATCATCGGCAGCGCTCTTCCAAGCATTAAATCCTGCAACGACAGGTCCAAGTTGGGCATAACGGCGGCCGAGCTTGCGGGCATTGCCTTGATCTTCGTGGATAGAAGGATCGGCCATCTTTAACTCAAGCTCTTGATATTCACGCACCATTTCATGAGCGGACGCAAAACGATCGTTAGCCATATGACTTCATCCCTTCTCTTTCGTTGATTAATCGTTCTTTGGAGAAATAAAAAGACCGCGCCGCAACCTTTCGGCTGCGATGCGGTCTCTTTAGAAAGCTAGTTAGCTGCTTTTTTACCGAAGCGCTCTTCGAACTTAGCGACGCGTCCACCAGTATCAAGGATGCGCTGCTTACCTGTGTAGAACGGGTGGCAGACTGAGCACACTTCAACGTAGATTGAACCGCTTGCAACTGTTGAGCGGGTAACGAACTTTTCACCGCAACCACAAGTCACTTGAGTATCTTTGTACTCTGGGTGGATATCTTTTCTCATTTTCTTCATTTCCTTTTCTTGAGTCTGGGTCCAGCCGCAGCTGGTGAACCAGGTCATCGCCATAAGGTGTGGCAACAGAGGATAATCCTCTCGCAGGACTTGAATTTCTTCAAATCCGTGCGTGATTTACAGCCTTACTTGCTGTCGTCAGGTCCTGACGTTGTCTTCTGGATCTGCATCAAGAATTCGACGTTGGACTTAGTGCCCTTCATCTTCTCAAGCAAGAGCTCGAGAGCTGCTTGTGGTTCAAGTGCATGAAGCACGCGACGAAGCTTCCACACAATGTTGAGTTCTTCAGCTCCCATAAGGATTTCTTCCTTACGAGTTCCTGATGCAACAACGTTGACTGCAGGGAAAATGCGCTTATCAGCCATTCTGCGATCGAGGATGAGCTCCATATTTCCTGTGCCCTTGAACTCTTCGAAGATGACTTCATCCATACGAGATCCGGTATCAACGAGAGCGGTTGCAAGAATGGTAAGTGAACCACCATCTTCAATATTACGAGCTGCACCGAAGAACTTCTTTGGTGGATAGAGAGCTGCTGAATCAACGCCACCAGAAAGGATGCGGCCTGATGCTGGCGCTGCGATGTTGTAAGCACGTCCCAAGCGTGTGATCGAGTCGAGAAGAACAACAACATCGTGGCCCATTTCAACCAAGCGCTTTGCGCGCTCGATTGCAAGCTCTGCAATTGTTGTGTGGTCATCAGCTGGGCGATCGAAGGTGGAAGCAATAACTTCACCCTTCACGCTGCGCTGCATATCTGTAACTTCTTCTGGACGCTCATCAACAAGAACAACCATCAAGTGACACTCAGGATTATTTGTGGTGATCGCATTTGCAATAGATTGCAAGACCATTGTCTTACCAGCCTTAGGAGGCGAGACGATAAGTCCGCGCTGGCCCTTGCCAATTGGTGCAATTAAATCGATAACACGAGTGGTGAGGATGTTTGGCTCTGTCTCAAGGCGAAGACGCTCTTGTGGATAGAGAGGAACAAGCTTTCCGAATTCAACGCGGCCACGTGCTTCTTCATATGGCAATCCATTGATTGTTTCCAGAGTAATAAGTGGGTTGTACTTCTGACGAGTTTCGCCTTCGCGTAATTGGCGAACCTGACCTGTTACAACATCTCCCTTGCGAAGACCGTACTTACGTACCTGTCCTTGTGAGACATAGACATCATCAGGTCCTGGGAGGTATCCACCCGTGCGAATAAATGAGTAGTTGTCCATGATGTCGACAAGGCCACCAACTGGCACTAACACGTCATCTTCACCAATTACTGGTTCGCGCTCTTCGCGGTTGCCACGGTCACGGTTACGATCACGGCCACGGTTGCGATCACGGCCACGGTTGCGACCACCACGGTCATCACGGTCATTGCTGCGCTCATTATTCGATGGTGAGTTATCTGATGAATCTTCTTCATCGCCTTCATCGGATGAGTTATCTGAATTCTTATTGTCGCGATTGTTCTTCTTCGCATTGCGTGCTTCGCGGCGTGCTTCGCGTTCAGCCTTCGCTGCTTCGCGGTTTGCTGACTGGAGATCTGCAATTGCTGTGACGAGATCATCCTTCTTAAGCTTTGCTGCACCGTCGATACCGAGCTGAGACGCAACTTCCTTTAACTTAGGAAGGGTCATGCTTGAGAGCTCTGGACTGCTAGAACGAACTGGTTCTGTTGTTGTCATGTATTTCTTTTCACTTTGGGGCTAACCATATGAGTCGAGCCCTGGCTTTTATTGTGTGGGATTTATTTCTTGATTTTTACTACTTGGATTTATCAATTCTTAAAGTTGACCCTTAACTTACGGGGCTGAACTGAAGGCACAACTATAGCAGGGTGGCTCCACGGCTAGCAATTTCGAGAGATTTACCCTCAAATTTCGCTCCACCAGCCCGTGCGAGCTGAGTAGTTTCATCATCGCCTTCTGTGTGAAGGGCAAGCACTGTTGGGCCAGCACCTGAGATAAATGCAGCAATACCTGCAGCGCGCAGCTTTGTCATCAATGCAAATGATGAAGGCATCGCCTCTTGGCGATATGACTGATGCAAGAAATCTTCTGTTGCTGTGAAGAGTAAGTCAGGGCGAATAGTCAGAGCCTGAGTCATGATCGCAGCATTGCTTGTATTGCGCTGCGCATCTGCAAATGGAATGGATTCAGGCAACAACTTTCGCGCCTTCGATGTTGCAAGTGCACTTGCTGGAATAAATGCCATCACCTTAATGCGTGGATCTACTGGCAGGTGAACTGCGTGAGCGACAGATTTACCTTTTACAAGATCTTGCCATGCAATTGTTACTCCACCAAAAAGCGCTGCAGCAACATTATCAGGATGGCCTTCCATTTCAGTAGCAAGATTCAGAAGAACTTCATCGCTCATCTTGTCTGTGCCAGTAAGTACGAGGGAGCGTGCAAGAACGAGTCCACCCACTATCGCTGATGCTGAAGAACCAAGTCCGCGACCATGTGGAATGACATTGAGTGCGCGCACTGCAAGTCCCTTTGGTCGCCCACCTAGGTAATCAAAACCTTTATTGATTGCCTTCACGAGCAAGTTCTTATCTGTGCGAGGAACTTCATCAGAACCTTCACCAGTGACATCGATATCAAGGCCACCTTCATCAAGAATTTGTGCAACATATCGGTCATACATTCCAAAAGCTAAGCCAAAGGAATCAAAGCCAGGACCCAAGTTGGCAGAGGTTGCAGGAACCTGCACCTGAATCGGATTGGCTTTAAATGTTGGCTTAGACATGGCTCAATTGTTTCTCTAGTTCTTCACTAAGCCAAGTGCTTGAGCGGCAGCATCTGCGTTGACGGGGACGACAACAGGATCTGCTGCACCTTCCAGCGCCCACGGAATATCTTTTAGGCCATTGCCTGTGCAGGTAATAACGATTGTCTTATCTTTGGGAAGCTTTCCTGCATTCTTATATTTGATAAGCCCAGCAAGGCCTGCAGCAGATGATGGCTCACAGAAGATTCCTTCCTTCGATGCAAGAAGGTGATAGGCAGAGAGAATTTCTTCATCAGTCACAGAATCAATAAGTCCGCCTGATTCATCGCGGGCAGCAATTGCTTGATCCCATGAAGCTGGATTACCAATACGAATTGCAGTTGCAATTGTCTCTGGCTTTGCAACCGGCTTTCCTGTGACGAGAGGTGCGGCACCTGCAGCTTGGAATCCCCACATCTGTGGCAACTTCGTAGACATCTTGTCGCTGCGGTATTCGTTATAGCCCTTCCAATATGCAGTGATATTTCCTGCATTACCAACTGGCAAAGTATGAATATCTGGCGCATCACCAAGCATGTCTACAACTTCAAAGGCTGCAGTCTTCTGACCTTCAATGCGGTGTGGATTGACTGAGTTCACAAGTGAGACTGGATAGTGCTCAGATAGATCGCGAGCAAGAACGAGACAATCATCAAAGTTTCCATCAACTTGCAGAAGCTTTGCTCCATGCACAACAGCTTGTGCGAGCTTACCCATTGCAATTTTGCCTTCAGGGATAAGAACTGCAGGAACCATTCCAGCTTTAACTGCATAGGCAGCCGCAGATGCTGAAGTGTTTCCCGTTGAAGCACAGATAACTGCCTTAGCCCCATCTTCTGCAGCCTTTGTAATCGCCATAGTCATTCCGCGATCTTTAAAGGAACCTGTTGGGTTAATTCCTTCGAACTTCACCCACACATTGTTGCCAAGCATTTCAGAGAGAACGCATGCATAGATAAGAGGTGTTCCACCTTCGCGCAGAGTCACGACAGGAGTTTTGGCAGAGACAGGCAAACGGTGGCGATATTCCTCAATGACTCCGCGCCACTGATGTGCACCTGACTTCTTTGAAAAAAGTGCCATTAGGAGATTGCTCCTTCAACACGAATCACACTTGAGATCTTTGTGACCATTGGCATCTTCTTCAACGCTTCAACAGTTGCCTTGAGTTCACCTTCTGTTGCGCGGTGAGTAACAATGATGAGCTCAGCATCTTGATGGCGTCCATTTTGATCGACAGTCTGAATTGAGACACCTTGGTCTGCAAATACCTTGGCAATTGCAGCCAAAACACCTGATTTATCTTCTACTTCAAGGCGGATAAGAAACTTAGTCTTTGTTGTTTCAATAGGTGCGATATCGCGATCTGCATAATCTGTCTCACGCTGACCAATTGAATTCAAAGCAATATGGCGAGAGACAGCAACAATATCTCCAAGAATTGCAGAGGCAGTTGGTTGTCCACCAGCTCCGCGACCATAGAACATCAAGGGCCCAGCAGATTCTGCCTCGACAAAGACTGCATTGAATGCATCGCGCACAGATGCAAGAGGGTGACTCTTATCAATCATGACTGGGTGCACACGGACAGAGATTTCATCTGCTGGTGTGAGCTCTGCGATGGCAAGTAACTTAATGACATGGTCCATTGATTTAGCAATGGCAACATCTTCTAAAGTGATCTTAGAAATTCCTTCGCGATAGACGTCATCGACAGTCACGCGAGTGTGGAAGGCAAGGCCAGAGAGAATTGCAGCCTTGGCCGCAGCATCAAAGCCTTCAATATCTGCAGTTGGATCTGCTTCTGCATAACCAAGAGCTTGTGCTTCTTTCAGTACATCTTCAAATTCACGGTTATCTTCATGCATCTTTGTGAGGATGTAATTTGTTGTTCCATTGACGATACCCATCAAGCGAGTAACAAAGTCGCCGGCCAAAGAATCTCGCAGTGGGCGAATAATCGGAATAGCACCTGCAACGGAGGCCTCGTAGTAAATATCTTCACCCTTTGCATATGCTGCTGTGAATAGATCTGCTCCGTGGCTTGCAAGCAGCGCCTTATTAGCTGTGACAATGGATTTACGGTTATTAATTGCAGTCATAGCAAGTTCGCGAGCAGGTTCGATTCCGCCCATAACTTCAACGATCAAATCGATATCTGGATCATTAACAATCGAGAATGGATCTGTTGTGAAGAGTGCCGGGTTAAGACCTGGGTAATCTTTAATTGTGCGCACCGCAATGCGAGTGAGTTCAATCTTCACGCCAGCGCGAGTAGAGAGTTCAGCTGTATCTGAAAGGAGCAGGCGGGCTACTTGGCTTCCGACAACGCCGCAGCCGAGCATGCCAACGCGAACTGGTTTATCTGCGGGGCTCATAAACCTATTCTTTCACATCAAGTGAGAGCAGGTCTGCCTCATTTTCTCGGCGCACAATTACGCGGGCTTTTCCATCTTTTACTGCAACAACAGGTGGTCTCGGCACATGATTGTAATTACTTGCCATGCTGCGGCCATATGCACCTGTAGCTGGAGTTGCAACCAGATCTCCAGGGGCAATATCTGATGGAAGTTGAATTTCATTAATAATGATGTCGCCTGTCTCGCAATGCTTTCCAACCAGACGAGTCAGTGCCAAAGGCGCAGCTGAATTGCGCTGTGCAATTACTGCTGTGTATTGCGCGTCATAGAGAGCAGTACGTGCGTTATCGCTCATACCTCCATCGACAGAGACATACTTACGAATTTTTCCACTCTCGATAACAACATCTTTGACGGTTCCCACTTCATACAAGGTAAACATCGTAGGTCCCACGATATTGCGACCTGGTTCTAGTGATACCAATGGGATTGCAAGGTTGTGTTGAGCACATGCCTTCTTCACTGCGGCATGTATCTGTGGCAGAACATCACTGGGTTCAACAGTGACATCACCATCGATATAAGCAATACCGAATCCGCCACCAAGATCTAGCTCCGGTAATTCTTCTCCGTAGGCATCGCGATACTCGGCCATAAATCCAATAAGGCGATCGGTTGCAATCTCATGCGCTTCAGAACCGAAGATCTGTGAACCAATGTGACAATGCACTCCAAGAAGTTCAAGTTCAGGATGTGTTGCAACAGATTCAACTGCAGCCCATGCGGCACCAGAGGCAATTGAGAAACCGAACTTTACATCTTCATGTGCAGTGGATATCTTTTCGTGAGTGTGGGCTTCAATGCCTGGGGTTAGGCGAAGCATTACCGCTTGGCGCACTCCATGCTTTTTTGAAGCTGCCGCTACTCGCTCTATCTCAAAGAGTGAGTCCATCACGATGGTCTTGACTCCAACAGAGACTGCGCGATCGATTTCTGCCACAGATTTATTGTTGCCATGTACTTCAATCTTCTTTGGATCAATTCCCCCGGCAAGTGCGACAGCAAGTTCTCCCCCTGTGCAGACATCGATACCGATTCCGATATCAGCAATCCACTGTGCAACAGCAGTACAGATAAAGGACTTTGCGGCGTAGTAGATAGTGCCTGCATGCGGACCAAATTCAGATTGCAGTCCGTTATGCCAAGCAAGTGCGCGCACGCGATATGCATCTTCATCGATGAAGAAACTTGGAGTGCCAAAATCTTTAGCTAATTGAGCTGCCGGGATTCCTGCAAGGCTCAAGGTTCCGCCATTAAGGGATGCGTTCTTTGACCACATATTCATTGTCATCCTTACATCCTCTCTGGGGCAGAGACACCTAGTAGATCAAGACCATTTGCAATTACTTGCATCGTTGCTGCAGATAGAGCTGCGCGTGCTGAGTGAATAGGTGCAATTGTTTCATCACCTAAGGGAAGAACTCGGCAATCTGCATAGAACCCGTGATAGACGCCTGCTAGTTCTTCAAGATAGCGAGCAACGCGGTGTGGTTCGCGAAATTCAGCAGCACTTGCAACAACTCGTGGGTATTCAGCAAGGGCGCCAAGTAATTCATTTTCACGATCATGGGAAAGTTGTGATGGATCAAATGCTGCAAGATCAGATTTGATTCCAAGTTCGGCTGTATTGCGCAAGACTCCAGCAATGCGGGCATGTGCATACTGCACGTAATAGACTAGATTCTCATTTGTATTGCGGCGCAACACATCGATATCCATCACCATTGGTGTGTCCACCGGATAACGAATAAGGGTGTAACGAGCAGCATCAACGCCAACCTTTTCAACAAGCTCTTCCAGAGTGATGATGGTGCCGGCGCGCTTTGAAAGCTTAAGTTCTTCGCCACCTTCCATAATCTTCACAAGCTGGCCAATCATAATTTCAACGTTGTAATTGGCATCATCACCTGCGCATGCAGCAGTTGCTTTCAGGCGATGGATATAACCATGGTGATCTGCGCCGAGCATATAGATGCAGATATCAAATCCACGTTCGCGCTTATTGATGTAATAAGCAGTATCTGAAGCAAAGTATGTGAGGTCGCCATCTTCTTTAAGAATCACACGATCTTTATCATCACCAAAATCTGTTGTGCGAAGCCAGACTGCGCCAGCTAATTCAAAGACGTGTCCCTGCTTGCGAAGTTTCTCAACGGCATGTTCAACAGCTCCAGACTCATGGAGCGAGCGCTCTGAGAACCAGATATCGAATTTGGTATGGAAAGTTTCAAGGACTTTTTGCTGTTGTGCGAGCTGAACTTTGTATGCCGCTTCACGGAACTCTTCACTCGTTGAAATTGCTGGGTTTGCAGCCACTACTTCCTTTGCAAGATCTGCAATGTAATTTCCTTGGTAACCATCTTCAGGAATCGGCATACCTTGAGCTGATGCCTGAACAGATTGGCCGAACAAATCCATCTGGCGACCACGGTCATTGATATAAAACTCCCGTGTTACCTGTGCACCTGCAGCGCTTAAGACGCGACCGAGTGAATCACCGACAGCTGCCCACCGCGTGTGACCTAAGTGCAGTGGCCCTGTTGGGTTGGCGCTAATAAATTCGAGGTTAATCTTTACGCCAGCGAGCGCTGCTCCTCGACCGTATTCATTTCTATTAGTAAGAATGGTGCGCACGAGTTCAGCTTGGCTTGCACGATCTAAAGTGATGTTGATAAATCCGGGGCCAGCGATATCAACCTTGGTAACCCCTGCAATGGATGCAATCGCACCTTGAAGGATGGTCGCAATCTCGCGTGGATTCTTGCCAGCAGCCTTCGCTAGTTGCAGTGCAATGGAAGTGGCATAGTCGCCATGGTCGCGATTCTTCGGACGCTCAAGGGTGATGCTCACGGGGGCGCTGCCCTCTATGAGCCCCTGTGAAAATGCAGCCGCAATGACAGCCTGAATATCGGCTGAGAGTTGATCTGCAAGGCTGGGCATGAGGCAAGGTTACCTGTTCACGCATATGCGGGGTCGCCCATATAGCCGCCAAGAGTTACCCAAACGTTAGCAAATTGGCTGGCTTTCTCAGTGAGGGTGCTAATACCTTTACCTCACCCGTCGTAGACCATAAACAGGAATGAAAAATCTTCTTTCTGGGTGTTCGACTTTTCGAAAGGTCACTACATACATGACAAAGCGTCGTAACGCAGTAGCAGCGGTCATTGCATCAGTTGCACTTGCACTCACAGGCTTCGTTTCAGCATCATCAGCTTCAGCTGCTGGCGCACAGGTTGGCGTAATCCTTCCTGATGCTGCTTCATCAGCTCGCTGGGAAACTGCTGACCGTCCATTCCTTGCTGCTGCATTTAAGAAGGCTGGCGTAACAGCTGACATTCAGAATGCAAATGGCGACAAGGCAAAGTTCGCAACAATCGCAGATCAGATGCTTGCTAAGGGCGTCAAGGTCTTGATCATGGCTGGACTTGATTCACCATCAACAGCTGCTATCCAGGCAAAGGCTGCAAAGGCTGGCGTTAAGACAATCGATTACGATCGTCTAACACTTGCAGGATCAGCTTCATACTACGTTTCATTCGATAACGTTGCAGTTGGCAAGCTTCAAGGACAAGGCATCAAGGCATGTCTCGATGCAGCTGGAAAGAAGACAGCTTCAATCGTTTACTTGAACGGTTCACCAACAGATAACAACGCAACACTCTTCAAGCAGGGTTACGACTCAGTTCTTCGCCCAATGATCAAGTCAGGTGCTTACAAGCTCGTTGACGATCAGGCTGTTCCAGATTGGGACAACGCTAAGGGTGGAGTTATCTTCGAACAGCAGCTCACAAAGGCAGGCGGAAAGCTTGATGCAGTCGTATCAGCTAACGAAGGCCTTGGACTTGCAGCAGTTGCAGTTCTCAAGAAGAACATGCTCAATGGCAAGGTTTGCGTATCAGGTCAGGATGCAACAGCAGACGGACTTGCAGCAATCCTTACTGGTGACCTTTCAAACACCGTTTACAAGGCTGTAAAGCAGGAAGCAAACGGAGCTGCTGATCTTGCAATTGCATTGATCAAGGGCACAAAGGTTGCTAATGCAACAGGAAAGACAAACGATGGAAAGCGTGATGTTCCATCAGTTCTTCTTGTTCCAGTTGGAATCACAAAGGCTAACGTCAAGGTTGTCATCGCTGATGGCTTCCAGACACGTGCTGCTGTTTGTAAGATTGCAACAGAAGCTGTATGTAAGAAGAACGGTATCTAATTCATTAGATATCTAAGCTAGCAATAGCTAATGCTTAAGAATCCGGTCCGAGGATTTCCTCGGGCCGGATTCGCATTAGTAAGATAAGAAAGTATTTTCAACCGCATACCGAGAGGCGCTCATGAGCACACCGTTGCTATCGCTCAAGGGAATTAATAAATCCTTTGGTCCAGTCCACGTTTTGAAAGATGTTAATTTCGATGTCTACCCCGGACAGGTGACCGCTCTTGTTGGCGACAACGGTGCTGGTAAATCAACTCTCATTAAATGTATTGCTGGTATCTACACACCAGAAAGTGGCGAGTTCCTCTTTGAGGAAAAGAACGTCACTATCGATGGACCTCGAGCTGCTACTGCGCTCGGTATCGAAATTGTGTATCAAGATCTCGCTCTCTGCGACAACCTCGACATAGTTCACAATATGTTCCTCGGTCGCGAGGAGAAGAAGGGCATCACCCTTAACGAAACTTCCATGGAGTCACTTGCTCGCAAGACTCTCGACGGCCTCAATGTGAGAACTGTGAAGTCAATACGTCAGACAGTTTCATCTCTCTCTGGTGGTCAACGCCAGACTGTTGCGATTGCCCGCGCAGTTCTATGGAATTCAAAGGTTGTCGTACTGGATGAACCAACTGCAGCACTCGGTGTTGCTCAAACTGAACAAGTACTCAATCTTGTTCGCCGCCTTGCAGATAAGGGCCTTGCAGTAGTTCTGATTAGCCACAACTTGATTGATATCTTTCAGGTCGCAGATAACATCGCAGCTCTTTATCTAGGAAATATGGCAGCACAGGTTAAGAAATCTGATGTCACCACAAACCAAGTGATCGAACTGATTACGACAGGTAAATCTGAAGGGGTGGCAAAGTAATGAGTACTCAAACCACTTTAGAGAAAGAGACTCTCAAGGGAGCAGCCTCTAACTACCTTTCACGAGTGAAGGCAGGAGATATTGGTTCTCTTCCTGCTGTGCTCGGTCTAGTCTCACTCGTTGCAGTATTTGGTGCAATGTCTGAGTTCTTCCTTACAAACCGCAACTTTGCAAACCTTCTCACTCAAGCAGCTCCTGTAATTGTCATCGCTATGGGCCTTGTATTTGTCCTTCTTCTTGGAGAAATCGATCTTTCGGCCGGATACGCATCAGGTGTGTGTGGCGCTGTTCTCGTACTACTTGTGACCAATCAGGGTTGGAGCTGGTACACAGCACTTGGAGCAAGCATTGCAGTCGGTGCTCTCCTCGGAGTTCTTATCGGAACACTTGTCTCTCGACTTGGAATTCCTTCATTCGTTGTCACTCTCGCTGCCTTCTTAGCATTCCAAGGCGTGCTTCTCTTGCTTGCAGGAGAAGGTGGAACTATTCCAATTGCAGATAAGACTATTTTGGCTGTTGAAAATAGCAACCTCACACCGATGCAAGGGTGGATTCTCTGGGCAGTCTCATCTGCTGCTTATGTCTTGGGTGGTCTCAATCGCATCAACTCTCGTCGCAAAGCAGGACTTGTTGTTGAGTTAACGCAGCTGTGGGCGATGAAGACAGTTGCACTGTTAATCATCACGGGTGGAGCAGTCTTTCAACTTAATCAAGAGCGCGGACTGTCTGCAACCAATAGCACAAAGGGCGTTCCAATTGTTGCGCCACTGATTCTTGCCATTCTGATTGCAGGTACTTTCTTGCTTTCAAGGACAGCATTTGGTCGTCACATCTATGCAGTGGGTGGAAATGCTGAAGCTGCACGTCGTGCTGGTATCAATATAAAGCGCGTTCGCACTATTGCATTCGTACTCTGTTCAGCACTTGCTGCAGTTGCAGGAATGCTCTTTGCATCTCGCATGAACTCAATCTCACCTTCAACTGGTGGATCATCAACGCTTCTCTATGCAGTGGGTGCTGCTGTCATCGGTGGAGTTTCACTCTTCGGTGGAAAAGGTCGCATGCGCGATGCAATCCTCGGAGGACTTGTTGTGGCAGTTATAGATAACGGTATGGGTCTTCTCGGTTATGGCGCAGGAATTCAATATCTTGTAACCGGTGCGGTCCTCTTGGTTTCAGCTGGTGTTGACGCGATTTCTCGTCGTGGAGCGCTAACAAACTAAGCAATAGGCACGGATTTGTTGCATCAGCCAAAGGCGCGTAACCTTTCGCATGCAACTCCAGCGGGAGTGGTGAAATGGCAGACACGCAAGTCTTAGGAACTTGTGCTCCGGCGTGCGGGTTCAAGTCCCGCCTCCCGCACCATCAATTATTGATTTAATTGCCCCATGGCAAAGCAATCTCCAGCAAAGATAAAGAAACTTCGCGGCGAAGCTATGCGCGCTGCAGCTGCGCGTAAAGCTGCACGAGCAGTCTCTGCCTCAACTCACAACGATGTAGATCTCGATGCCTATGCCGGCGTTGATGGTCCATGGCGCGAACTAGGCCTTGCAGCACCTGTGCGTAGAGCGCTCATTGATGAGGGTTATTACAAGCTCAGTGACCTACGTAAGACCTCACTCGATGCCATCAAGGAGCTACACGGCATGGGGCCTAATGCCATTCGCATACTCACAACGGCTATGAAGAAGGCTGACCTCTCCTTTAGAAAGTGATCTTGCAAGTAACTTGCAAAGAAGATTGATAGGCGATTTTTCATTTTAATTTCTTCCAGTTAATATTTCCCACGTTCATGAGTTCTACGTATTAGCCCCGGCTCAGTAGACGGCAACCCTCCACCGCGGTGGGGTGCTCCGGGTGACGAACAGGTCAGTTCACTGGCAAGCGCGAGTTTCAATGATGAAGTTATCGCTCTAGCTAATGACTGACATCTACTGCGATGGAGATATACATGTCTAACAATTGGTCTTTTGAGACTCTGCAGATTCATGCAGGACAAACTGCAGATCCAACAACAGGTGCACGCGCACTTCCGTTGTATCAAACAACTGCTTATCAATTCCGCGATACCACTCACGCGGCAAATCTCTTTGGTCTTGCCGAACTAGGCAATATCTATACACGCATCATGAACCCAACTCAGGATGCTGTAGAGCAACGTCTTGCAGCCCTTGAAGGTGGCGTTGCCGCACTCCTTCTAGCATCAGGATCTGCTGCAACAACATTTGCCGTTCTTAACGTTGCCGAAGCTGGCGACCACATTGTTTCAAGCCCAAGCCTCTATGGCGGCACATATAACTTGTTCCACTACACGCTACCTAAGTTTGGCATCGAAGTAACTTTCGTTGATGATCCAAATGATCCAGAGTCATGGAAGAAAGCTGTAAAGCCAAATACCAAGGCTTTCTTTGGTGAGACTATTGCAAATCCTAAGAATGAAATCCTGGATATTAAGGCAATTGCAGATGTTGCTCACTCAGTCGGTGTTCCACTTATTGTTGATAACACCGTTGCAACTCCATACCTAATCAAGCCAATTGATTTCGGTGCAGACGTTGTTGTTCACTCAGCAACTAAGTTCCTCTCTGGCCATGGCAATGCTGTTGTCGGTGCGATCATCGATGCAGGAAAGTTTGACTATGCCCAGCACCAAGATCGCTTCCCAGGATTTAATAAGCCAGACCCTAGCTATCACGGTCTTGTCTTCTCACAGGCTCTCGGCGTTGGTTCTGCCTTCGGTGCAAACCTTTCTTACATCTTCAAGATTCGTCTGCAACTTCTCCGTGATATCGGAGCCGCGGTTTCACCATTTAACGCATGGTTACTTGCACAAGGTCTTGAGACTCTCTCACTTCGCATGGATCGCCATATTGAAAATGCCAAGGCAGTTGCAACATGGTTAGAGGCACATCCCGACGTTGAAAAGGTCAATTACGCAGCTCTGAAGTCATCCCCATGGAACGCACTTGCAACCAAGTACGCACCTAAGGGACCAGGCGCAGTTCTCTCATTCGAACTCAAGGGTGGCGTTGAGGCAGGAAAGAAGTTTGTTGAATCACTCAAACTCTTTAGCCACGTTGCAAATATCGGTGATGTTCGATCACTGGTTATTCACCCAGCAACAACAACACACTCTCAGCTCTCACCAGAAGAACAGTTAGCGGCTGGAGTAACACCAGGGCTAGTACGTCTAAGCCTTGGCCTTGAAAATATCATTGACATCAAGGCTGACCTTGAAGATGGCTTTACTGCCGCGCGAGGTTAATTAATAAAGCTGTAGATCAACAGAAGGCCGCCACATGCAATCACCGTTGCTGTGGCGGCTTTTGTTTGTAGCCATTTTTTACCAGCATCTGTGAATGTACTCGCGAGCAAGATTGCTCCTGGAATGATGAGAATAAGGCTGTGAGAAAGTACAGAGTTCTTGCCTGTTTGATAACGAAGATTGATGAGACCGACTGCGAGTAATAGATACCCACCCATACGAAAGTTATTAATTCGCTGCATATTCATAAATAGATAGTAAAGCAGAAGGGCGCCGGTTTCCCGACGCCCTTCCCTAATTAATGTAGTTAATTAGTGATCTGCTGGCATGCCTTCAGCATGTGACTTCATACGAGCGATCTTCAAGATTGTTAGACCGAATACGCACTTCGCAAGAATATCTGCGATTGTGTAACCGACCTGTACACCTACGAATGATGACGCTGTTGGATCGCCGTTCATTCCAAGGATGTATGAAACTGGGTATACGCCCCATGTTGCGATGAGAAGAAGACGCAAGCGTCCAACTGTCTCGCCGACGCCAGCTGGCTGACGTTCCAATGACTTTCCAAGTTCTACGAATAGAACGTAAAGAATGTAAAGGAATGGGATTGTTGAAAGAACACCGTAAAGGATTGCTGTGTTCTTATCTGATGAAATTTCACCTGGGTAACCAAGCGCAATCATTGCAGCTGATGCTGGAACAAGGCGTGTGATAAGTGAACGTGAAACTTCCTTAGCAAGTGCAAGTACTGCAATAACTTCTACGAGTAGAAGTGGAACAGTGAGAAGCCAGTCAACATAACGGTATGCCTCGTTGAATGCGCCTTGGTCTCCTCCAAGCATTACTGCCTGATCCTTTGAAGCCTCAGTAAATGAGTTAAAAATTCGGAAATAGTGGTAACCAGCAATGAATGTAACCATTGATGACATCACTAGAGCATTGCGGTACTTAGGAAGCACGCGTGACTGTGATACGAGGGTATAGACAGTGCAGGCGAGCATTGAGATCAAACCAAATGAGAAAATGTTATAAACTAGGTTCCATTGGTTGCTGTCGAGTGTTACTGACATGTAGTAAGCCTCCGTGAGTGCTATATCAGTGCGAACCGGTCGGTTCGTAAGGTCTGCAATCCATGAGGACCTCGAGGAGCCTCAGTGAGAGCCGACAAGTGAAAGTGTGAACTATCTGCAAGCAAATTGCAGTTAAAAGTGTAAAAAATCTGTGACTTTTTTTCCTGATTTGAGCGTGGGTCGGGGGCAAAATCGGACTTTTCACCCGGAGATGTAGCCTTGCCAGATGCTCACCCAACTCAAGGACCTCAGGGGCCATCACGGCTTCTCAAGCCTTGCGATCTCGCGCTTTATCTCCAATGTGGGCAACGGAGTCTCCCCCATAGCCCTTGCCTACGGTGTCTTAAGCCTTCCTGGGTCGACAGGTAGAGATCTCTCGATAGTGATGGCTGCGCGCTTTGTGCCACTTCTTGCCTTCATGCTCTTTGGAGGAGTTATCGCAGATCTATTCCAACGCAATCGACTTGTCGGTGGAAGTGACATGCTCGGAAGTTTTCTTGCTGCAGTAAGTGCAATCTCTCTTATTGCAGGTTTTTCAAGCACATGGTTACTAGCTCTGATGGGCGCACTCTTTGGAATTCTCAATGCCATTTGGTGGCCAGCTATGTCAGGAGTTCTTCCAGAGATTTTGCCAAAGGAGAAGTTGCAAGAGGGAAATGCGGTCATTGGACTCCTCACCAACTTTGGTTACATCGTTGGAACTCTCGGAGGCGGAATTCTTGTTTCAACAGTCGGTGCGGGATGGGGCCTGTTAGTAGATGCCATCAGCTTCTTCATCGCAGGAATGATCGTCTGGTACTTGCCAATCATCGGAAAAATTAAAGATAAAAGTCCTGGGATTATTCATGACCTAGTTGTTGGATGGAAAGAATTTATTTCTCGGTCATGGGTCATCGCGATGGTCGTTTCCTTTGCTCTTATCAATATGGCATTTGAATCAATGCTCTCAGTACTTGGCCCTTTAAACTTTAGTGATCCTCTTACTGGACCTAAGCAGTGGTCATATAACTTGGCAGGTCTCTCTGTCGGCATGCTAATCGGTGGAATTTGGGTGCTCAAAGTCAAGATCGGTAGGCCTCTATTTCTTGCGATGATTTTGATAGCACTCTCTGCAGTTTGGGATTTTGCGCTGGCCTTTGATGTGCCTATGTTTTTTACAATTCTTGCATCAGTCTTTTCAGGAATTAGCCTTGAAGTCTTTATGGTCACCTGGAATACATCACTTCAGAGCCATGTGCCTGAGGAGTCATATTCACGGGTGAGTTCCTATGACACCTTAGGTTCATTTGGCATCGCACCTCTTGGAATTGTCATTGCTGGCCCATTGGCCATGCATTTTGGAGTCAATACGATTCTCTTTGTGACCGGCACAATGACTCTCATCGCATCGGTTGCATCTCTGCTCGTGCCATCTGTTCGAAATCTCAGAAACGATTAGGCTCACACAATGAGCGCAGAACCAATTCAGAGCCCTCCCAAATTGCGAGGTTGGTTCCATTTAGCTGCAACTCCCGTTGTCATTATTGCCTCCCTTGTTCTCTTTATCTTGAGCGGTGAATCTTTCAAATGGGCGGTGGCTCTCTACTCCATCACCGCAATCATGCTCTTTAGTGTTTCTGCTATTTATCACCGCGTTCCATGGATTCCTCGCAAGAAGAAAATCTGGCGACGTTGGGATCACGCAAATATCAATTTACTTATCGCAGGTTCATACACGCCCTTTGCTGTCGCACTTCTTGAAGATCATGATCGCAATGTCTTGCTTGCAATTGTCTGGACGGGAGCGCTTCTTGGTGTTGCCCTACGTATCTTCTGGGTGAACGCTCCGCGTTATCTCTATGTTGCCAACTATCTTCTTCTTGGTTGGGTTGCAATCATCTACACACCTCAGCTCTATAAAGAGGGTGGTCTATGGGTGATATTGCCAATCATCATCGGCGGTTTGCTCTACTCAATCGGAGCTATCTTCTATGCGCTCAAGCGGCCTGGACGCAATGCAAAGTACTTCGGCTTCCATGAGCTCTTTCACATCTTCGTGCTTGCGGCCTGGATTTCTCAGTATTTAGCGGTCTCATTCGCCATTTACCGAAAGTAGCTTCATGCCCTAATCTTGGGCTTTCATAGTGCATCCCCCGAGTAATTGATTGAGAGATTGACGATGGCAGAGAAGAACTTCCGCAACTGGGTAGGTTTTCGCGAGGAAGCAGATCGCGCACCTGTTGCCAATCCTGTCGATCGCATCCGCGAACTCGAATCTCAGTTAGCTGATCTCAAATCACGTCGTGATATCACCGGCTTAAGCCGAGAAGAATTTGAAATTCTCGCCACTGAAACTGCAATGGCGATGATTAAGTCGGCACAAGCACGTGAGGCAAAGGCAACAGCAACCTCAGAGCGCCTCATTAATGAGACAAGCCGAAATGCAAAAGACACACTTGATGGTGCTGAAAATAAGGCGCGTAGCATTTTGGCTGGCGCTGAATCTCGTGGACGTAAATATATTTCAACAGCTGAAGCCGAAGCATCAGAGATTGTTCGTGATGCCGGGCGAGAAGCAACCGCTGTCGCAAATGCAAAGATTGCTGAAGCAGATTCTGTAGTAGATGCAAAGCGTCGTGATGCTGCAGCTCTGACAACAGCTGCCCGCCGCGAAGCAGAGCGCGTCATCTCAGAAGCTGCTGATAACGTGGTCGAATACCGCGCCTGGCTGGCAGATATCATCGCTGAATCCGAGCGCCTCTATCGTTCACAGGCCACTGCGCTCTCAGCTGCTGAATCAGCAATTGCAGCTTCCCGCGAAAAACTAGATTCAGCATTTGCGCGTCTTACAAAGATGCAAGCGGTAGTTGATAATTCGCTGAATGAAGATGGAACAGTAAAGAAGTCTGCGCCAATTCGTGTCGAAAGCAAACGCACTCGTGCTGCAATCGCTGCACCTAAGCAGACATCGAAGTCTCCAGCTAAGCGTACTGCTAAGAAAATAGCTCCTAAGAAAAAAACAGCAAAGCGTAAGTAACTCTTATGGCTGCCAATCGCGGTATCCAATACATCCCTGCAATAGATGGGCTGCGGGCAGTCGCAGTAATCGCTGTGATGTTCTATCACCTTGGGTTTACATGGATTCCAGGTGGATTCCTCGGCGTTGATCTCTTCTTCGTGATTTCAGGCTACGTCATTACTCGCCTTCTTCTTGATTCCATTGCACAAAGCGGTGGTCTTGACCTTCGTGGTTTCTATATCGCTCGCGCTCGGCGCCTCTTACCTGCGCTCATCTTTATGTTGGTATCAACAACGATCGCCATCGGAATCTGGGCTCCAGACACTATAAAAAGATTGCTGATCGATACTCCTTTTTCTATGAGCGGCACAATGAATTGGTGGCTCGTAGCTCACCACCAGGATTACTTTGAAAGTATCGGGCGGCCGCCACTACTGCAACACACTTGGTCACTGGCGGTGGAAGCTCAGTTCTATCTCATATGGCCATTGATTCTCTATTTTATTCTCAAGCAATTCGGTAAGAAACATATTCCACTGGCATCTCTTGCCATTGCCGCAGCTTCGGGAATTACCTTGCTTCTGGTCTCTTTCTCACTCGATGCATCAAATGCCTCAAAAGTCAGCCACGTCTATTTCGGCACAGATACACATAGCATCGGCCTTTTCTTAGGTGCAGCACTTGCTGTGAGCTGGATTCCGCAAAACTTTACGACAAAGGTGTCAAAAAAGGCCCAAGACTTTATTGATGGTGTTGGTTTCATTGGCTTTATTGGAATTCTTGCAGTATTCCTCTTTATCGATGAAACTCAACCAACTCTCTATAAAATTGCATTCCCACTTGCAGGTGTGTGTGGCGCAGCAATCATCATGTCGGTTGTGCACCCTGCATCTCGATTTGCGCCAGTTTTGCAGAATCCATTATTTCTCTGGATCGGTGAACGATCATATGCAATCTACTTATGGCATTGGGTGATCTTTCAAGTTACACGTCCTAGCGTGGATCTTGCAGGCAAAGAGTGGGCGCTCTACGCACTTCGCATTCTCATTGTCTTGGCTCTGAGTGATATTTCCTTGCGTTTTGTAGAGCTACCTATCCGACGAGGGGTAATTCAATACTGGCTCAAAGGCTTGAAGTATCGAACCAAGAGAGAGCGCACACAACAGACTCGCACCTTCTCCCTTGTTACCGTCATCGTCCTTCTTCTTGCAACTGTTGTGAGTGTTCGAGCCATTGGCATTGCTAACGATCAAAGACAGAGGCTTGAAGAATCCCTCACCTCAACACCGGCTGCAATTAATGAGGTTGTGACAGATGGCCTATGGGTAACTGGAGACTCAGTCATTCTTGGGATTCGTTCAAAGCTTGGCCAAACTCATCCGATTTCAATCATGAATGCCCGCATAGGAAGACAAGCTCCTGAGCTGCTCACGGTGATGTTGCAGGATAAGAATCAAGCCGCTAATGCAACAGTGATCTTTGACTTAGGAAATAACAATGCCCTTACTCGCGAACAGACTGTTGCAATCTTTGAAACGGTAAAAGATCAGCCTCGAATAATCGTTGTAAATACTGCAGTTCCACGTCCCTGGCGCGAAGGAAATAACTCCCTCATCGCTGAAGTAGCATCTCAATACTCAAATGTGACAGTCATCGACTGGAATGCAATCTCAGAAGGACATCCCGAATACTTTGCTCCTGATGGGGTCCATCTTGTTCCTACCGGGGTTAGTGTATATGTCGCAGAAATTCTTAAACATTTAGATTAAAAAGAAAAACCCCGCCCATTGTGTGGACGGGGTTTTTACTTAACTCTTTATTCGAATTGGCCAGCGAATCCGAAGGCCTTAGCAACACCAAGTGATCCATCTGCATAAACTGCAGTAACACGGAATGATGTTGAACCATCTTCAGACTTCTTTGCAAACTCGGCTGCATATGTTGTTGCTGAAATTTCAGATACAACGTTCCATGCACCTTGATTAGAACGAGTCTCTACTTTGTAACCCTTAACATCTCCGGCTGGTGCCTTCCATGTAATGACCATGACAGCCTTTGAACTGTCCTTCCAATTTCCAATAAAGCGTGATGGAGCTTCTCCAGTTGTTGCAGCATCAGTTACAGCTGGGGTTTCAGGTGCTGCTTCTTCAGTTGCAGTTGGTTCTGCTGATTCTGACATTGTTGGCTCTGCGGCAGGTGTTGCATCATCGCTATTTTTGCTTGAGTTAGAGATAACAATTGCGCCAAGAAGAACTACACCAACAAGAACTGCAAGAAGAGTCTTGCTTGATGATCCCTGACGTGGTGCAGCAGATGGCGCTGACTTCGATGCTGGCTTTGAAGCCGCAGGTGTTGTTGAGACATTTACGCGCGCAGAACCAGTTGCTGGAACTGGTGGCACAACAAACTTAGAAGAAGCAGACTTCTTAGCAGAGGACTTCTTAACGGCCTTCTTAGGTGCCGCCTTCTTTGTAGTCTTCTTCTTTGCTACAGCCTTCTTCGCAGTCGACTTCTTCGCCGCTGTCTTCTTCACAACTTTCTTAGTTGTCTTCTTCTTCGCTACAGACTTCTTAGCGCTCGTCTTCTTCGCAGGAGACTTCTTCGCAGTTGACTTCTTAGCGACCTTCTTAGGTGCAGCTTTCTTAGCTGCTGTCTTCTTCTTTACTGCCACGGTATATCTCCTTGAGTTAATTGACGCCTGAAATGCCTTTGCGGGTCGAACGGTGAAATATAGGTGAAAGTTTAACCTAGGGTTTTGAGCAAAGTGATCACATGAGGCGCTATTGCACGGAGTGATTTTCCTCGATGGCTAATCGCATCCTTCTCCTCCGCGCTCATTTGCGCGCTAGAGAGCTCCAATCCATCAGGGCGGAAGATTGGGTCATAGCCAAAACCATGCTCTCCGATTGGAGCGCGAAGAATCCATCCATCAAAGTGGGCCTCTTCGCAATGACTTCTACCGTCCGGGAGATAGAGCGCAGCAACACAGGTGAAGTGAGCACTTCTCTTCTCAGCAGGAACATCTGCAAGCTGATGGAGAACCTTTGCCGTATTTGCAGCATCATCGCCATGGCTACCTGCCCAACGTGCAGAAAAAATTCCAGGGTCACCACCAAGTGCATCAACGCATAGCCCACTGTCATCTGCAATTGCAGGAATTCCTGCAGCAAGTGACATTTCGCGTGCTTTCTTGAGCGCATTTTCCTCAAAGGTTGAGCCATCTTCAACAACATCATGCAGATCTGGGAATTGATCTAAGCCAACTAAATCAATCTCCCCAGGTGCCACAGCATCAAGGATGCGACGAAACTCTTCAATCTTTCCTTTATTGCGCGTTGCAAGTAAGAGCTTATGAGACATTTACTTTGAGAGAGCTTGCTTCTGCAGATTAGTCAGTGTCGCACAACCAGCAACGGCCAGATCTAGCAATGAATCTAGAAGTGCCCGATCAAATGGTGCACCCTCTGCAGTTCCTTGAACTTCAATGAAGCGACCATCTCCTGAGCAAACCACATTCATATCAGTTTCGGCGCGAACATCTTCTTCATAGCAAAGATCAAGCATTGGAACTCCATCAATGATGCCAACACTGATTGCGGCAACTGAATCTGCAAGTGGCTTCGCATTAGCTTTGATATGTCCCTGCTTCTGTGCCCATGAAATTGCATCCGCGAGTGCCACATATGCACCTGTGATTGCAGCTGTGCGAGTTCCACCGTCTGCTTGGAGAACATCACAGTCGATAACGATTGTGTTTTCCCCGAGTTCTTTCATATCAACAATGCCACGTAGAGAGCGTCCAACTAGACGTGAGATCTCTTGAGTTCGTCCACCAAGCTTTCCCTTCACGCTTTCACGATCAGAGCGAGTATGTGTTGCTCGTGGCAACATCGCATATTCAGATGTAACCCACCCATTACCTGAGTCCTTTAACCAACGTGGGACTCCTGGAGTAAAAGATGCAACACAAAGAACGCGAGTCTTACCAAATTCGACAAGCACGGAACCTTCGGCATGATCAAGCCAGCCGCGAGTAATTTTGATATCGCGAAGTTGATCTACTGTGCGTCCATCGTTGCGTGCCATCTCTTGCCCCATTTTCTTAACGTATTTTGATTAGAGAACTTGGTGTTGCACAGAACCTACTTCAGGCCCCAAGAATCGTCGTGCTAGAACTTCAAATGCTTTGGAATCACCTGTTGCAAGGAATTTATGTGATGCGAGTGCACTAGAAGCCTCGCGCAGCAAAGAATTCTCTACGAGCACTCTGTAAAGGTCTTTTGCCGTCTCTTCAGCGCTAGAGACGAGTGAGACTCCATTGCCCATTACATAAGAGATAACGCCAGTAAGAAGTGGGTAGTGAGTACATCCAAGAACCAACGTATCCACTTCAGCATCAATCATCGGCTGCAAATACTCTCTAGCGACTTTTGTGATTGCATCCCCCGAAGTTTCACCGCGCTCGACATATTCGACAAAGAGCGGGCAAGCAATCGAGGAAATCTTTAGCTGTGGAGCTGCTGCAAATGCATCCAAATATGCCTTGGAATCAATTGTTGCGCGTGTACCGATTACACCAACTTTGCCTGTGCGAGTTGCAGCAACTGCTCGTCTCACAGCAGGTTGAATAACTTCAATGACTGGAATCGAATAACGCTCACGTGCATCTCGCAACATCGCAGCACTTGCTGTGTTGCATGCAATCACAAGTGCTTTCACGCCTTGATCAACGAGGAAATCGAGAGATTCTAGTGAGAAGTCGCGCACTTCTGCGAGCGAGCGAGGACCGTATGGGCCACGTGCTGTGTCGCCGATATAGAGAGTTGATTCATTAGGAAGTTGATCGAGTATTGCGCGAGCAACGGTTAATCCACCAACGCCAGAATCGAAGATACCGATTGGCGCGTTACTCATGTCGCAAGTCTAACGGTGAGAAGGCTTTAAGCCCAAAGAGTGCCGTCGAGCCCTTCGGTCGCTTCAGCAATATGCGAGCCATAAACGCCCGTAGATAAGTATTTCCAGCCCGCATCACAGACGATAAATGCAATATCTGCATCACGGCCATCGCGGAGCGCTTCATTACCCATTGCAATAGCAGCATGAAGAATTGCACCTGTAGATATTCCAGCAAATATTCCTTCTACTTCAAGTAATTCGCGAACTCGCTTTACTGAGTCTTCGGCACCAACAGAAAAACGACGTGTTAAAACCGTTGCATCATAGAGTTCTGGAACAAAACCCTCATCGATATTTCGTAATCCATACACAAGCTCTCCATAGCGAGGCTCTGCAGCAATAATCTGAATATCGGAATTTTGCTCCCACAGATAACGACCTGCACCCATCAATGTTCCAGTTGTTCCAAGACCTGCAACAAAGTGCGTGATTGTCGGAAGATCTTTAAAGATTTCAGGACCCGTGTGCTTGTAATGAGCCTCTGTATTTGCAGGATTGCCGTATTGATAAAGAAAAACATAATCTGGATTCTTTGCAGCGATCTCTTTCGCTACCCGCACCGCTTCATTAGAACCACCTGCCGCAGGAGATGAAATTATTTGTGCTCCCCACATCTCAAGAAGTTGGCGGCGCTCAGGGCTTGTGTTCTCCGGCATCACACAGATGAGTTTGTAACCGCGGACCTTTGATGCCATCGCCAGTGAAATTCCGGTGTTCCCACTTGTAGGTTCAAGAATTGTTGAACCAGGTTTCAAAAGACCATCACGTTCTGCTGCTTCAATCATTGAAAGAGCTGTGCGATCTTTAATTGAACCTGTTGGATTACGATCTTCCATCTTTGCCCATAAACGAACATTGGGAGCTGGAGAGAGACGAGGTAGACCGATAAGTGGTGTGTTACCTACCGATGATTCAAGTGAGTCGTAACGTGCCAAAATTAGCCGCCAGCGACAGCAGGCAAAATTGTTATTGAGTCGCCATCTTTGATTTGCGCATCGAGTCCACCAAGGAATCGAACATCTTCATCGTTGACATAAACATTGATGAAGCGGCGTAGTGCGCCATTTTCAAGGAGTCGTTCACCTAGACCGGCATAGTTGGCATCGAGATCTATAATGACCGCAGAGAGTGTTGCACCTTCTGCTTCAACTGATTTCTGGTCCTTTGTATAAGGGCGCAGAATTGTTGGGATACGGATTTCGATTGACATGGCTTAATTATGTCGAAAAAACGCTGTGAACTCTAATCGAAGTCTTTAACCAGTAATTGTGACGGGTTCTTCAGTCACAACCCCATCGATGATTCGATATGAACGGAACTCTGTTGCAGGTGCAATCTCTTTGCGTGTAGAGACTAAGACGTAATGCGCGCCTGGTTCGCCCGCATAAGCGATATCGGTGCGAGAAGGGTATGCCTCAGTCTCTGTATGTGAGTGATAAATAACAACGATCTCTTCGTCGTTATCGTCGGCCTCACGATAAAGAGATAGCAAATCTTTTGGGTCAAACTCATAAAAAGTTGGTGAATGAGCTGCATTGATCATTGGCTTGTGGCGAAGTGCTTTATTTGAACCAGCAGGACCCAGAATCACTCCACAACATTCATCGGGATACTCAGCACGTGACTGCTCGAGGATTGCGTCCACGAATGCTCTTGATATCTCGAGTGACATGTTGGAATCTTACACAAAATCTACTTACGAACTACCGAGCTGGGAAGCTTCATCTTCGTCTGCATCATCAATAAGTGCAGAGAGCAGTGTCTCTTGAAGCCAGCCAAGCCATGTATAAACAGCATAAACACCACGTAATGGATCATCGGGAGATAAAAGTTCAAGTTCTTCATGCGAATTGTTCTCAACTTTCAATCTCACACCGAGAGCTAGACGAATATCGTTGATGGCTCCTAGCCATGCATTCGCATTGTCATGGTCTAGATCAACAGTTCCATCATCAGAAGATTTGAGATGAATACGCATAGAAATTGCATGCGCCTGCTTCTTCTGGCGCAAGGTTGCTTCTGTGTATCTCCGAAATTCAGAAGCATCAACCTGATCTGCATATGCATTCGGTAATAGTCTGTGCAGAACTTCATCTTCAGGTGGAGAATCATGAGAAGTAATTCCAACCATCGCAGCAAGTGGGTCATCATGTCCATGATCTTGGCGCTCAGCTAGAAGTTCAATTATCTGCTCACAAAGATTCAGAAGTACTTCTTTCTCACTGTTAGCAAAAGTTGCAACGTAAGAGTGATCGCCGTGGCGCTTAAAACCTTCCGTGGCTGTCATAGCTGATCGCCGCGTTGAATTGTCGCCCACAGCCCGTACTCATGAAGACGAGCAACATCGTGCTCCATCTCTTCTCGACTTCCTGTTGAGACGATTGCTTTGCCTTCGTTATGAACTTGTAGCATCAACTCCGTTGCGCGTGCTTTGGAATACCCAAAAAGTTCCATAAAGACATAGACCACATATGTCTGCAGATTTACCGGGTCATCCCAGACGATTGTGACCCAGGGAGTATCGCTAGAAAAGATTGCACGAATCTCTTCCTCGATTTTATCTGCAGTCTTTACCATCATCGGACAATGATATTAAAGGTTGGGCTTGAGATAACACTCCAGAATGAATCTGCTGCAACTGAAATGCGGTATGAACTTACGCCTCGTGATTGAGCAGATAGGTTGAGTGAGAAGTTTCCTTGCGAATCTGTCACGACGCCTTGATCAACTGGTTTCCACTCTTTCCCAACCAGCTTCTCAAGTTGAACTGAGGCACCTGCAGCTCGTGGGCGAATATTGCCTGTGATAACAGAGGTTAGGGAAGCCTTCACAGTTCCTGGTGCGCTGATAACAAGCAGGCGATTTACCACAATCGGGAACTCAGAGCTTGAACCCTCTGTTCGCTCCCACGATGAATCTGAATAAACGCGCACTGCTGTTGATTTTCCAACGAGTACAGCTTTTTCAATCTTTCCGTCAAGTCCTGTTACGACGGTAGCTAAGGTGCGCCAATTGGTATCTCCAGCAGATTTTCCTTCGATGCGGACGGGTACCCCTGCAACTGGTGATTTATCCTTAATTGAGAATGTAGCAGTGACTGTAATTGGATTTCCGTAATCAATTGTTGAATTGTCTATTGCTGCCGAAACTGTCACTTGATCTGGTGCAATCTCTTTCGCTACTTGGCGAATTGATTCCATTGCAAGGGGCTCTTCCATACCAAAAGTCCAAGCAGTAATTCCACCTATGCGGTATTTAGTAACAAGAGCTGCTCGCAATGCCCACCCACGAGCATCTTGATACCAGGCAGTTCGTGATGCAGTGCAAGAAGTGGCCAAGCCGGTAGCGGTGGTTCCGTTATAGACCTTTTGATAAGAGAATGTCATCTCTCCGAATTTCTCGTCATATCTTGGTACCGCTCCATACGTTGCTGCCAACGCGGCGGCATCGCGCATAATAAATGTGGCTGCTTTGGCCCCAGCCTTCACAGAATTCACAACGTTTGCAGGACAAACTCCCGTCACCGCTGTTACCCAATCTCGTCCATAACCTGGCACCCCAACAAATACTTTTGATGCAGGCATGATCGAAACTGCGTACTGAACTGTTCTCTCAGCCCAGGTAATTGGTCCAAGTGGGCCAACCTTTGAAACCGAGTAGTCATAAGTCATGATCCGCAATTTGTCGATAGATGACGCTATGGCAGCCCATGCATAGACAAAATAGCCCATCTGAGAATCATTTGGATTAAGCACATAAGGAGTTGAGACCGAAAGAATCTTCTTTTCTGCACGTAGAGCGACACTGAGTTCCTTTACAAAGGCCACCCACGAAGGAGCAGTACTTGCCCATGTTGCATTACCGTCAACAAATGCAAAGCCTTCAAAGTCAAGGTCAATTCCATCGTAGTTGTTAGTGCGCACTAAATTCATGATGGCTGAAACTATTTGAGTCCGAGATACTGGATTCTTCAACAAACCTGCGAGAACTAATTTGTCAGTTCCATCAGTGATTGTAGGAATGATGGATAACCCTGCATTGCGCATTGCATTGAGAGGTTCAGATATTGGAACACTGGGATTGGCTGGTGCGTAGAGATCCGTAACGACAGCTACTTTTGCCTTACCATCAAATTTAAGCGTGTACCAAAATGGCATTACCTCTTTGATTAAGTCGATGTTGTTAAGAACATCGGGTAGCGCAGTCTTCATTGAGTAATACGGAACCCAACCCGTCATGATTTTGCGCGGTGGGTTATCGGCTGTGCTAATTGGAGCAGATATCAGGGGTAAGAAAAGCGCTGCAACTGCAGTCACACCAATAAAGCTTCTGCGGACTTTAACCATTGCGACGAAGCCTTGATGAAATGAACTTCCCATATTCGCGATCTGCAGCCCATAAATGTGTCGCGATACAGAGCAGTGATAAGGCCTTAATGGTTAGTGGAAGATCATTAAATACAAAGATGACACTTAAGAAGATTCCAGTAAAGGCTGCCGTTCCCATTGCCAAGCGTCGGAAAATGAGAAAGAGAAGACTGTGGCTGATGGCACGGATTCTTGGAAGAGTTAATAAGAGAGCAAATGGACCTGAGAAGAGAATGTTGCCAATCATGAGAGAGACAACGAAGGCAAGCGACTCCATCGCGCTCCTCTCAAATATTGCTAGATGGCCACCACTAGTTATCTAGCGGTTTCCAGGTGATATCGGTCGTTGCAAAGAGTGCCATATCAATCTGCCGACCATCATCACGTGTGACCTTGTTGCGCAATATTCCTTCCTTTTGATAGCCCGCACTTATGAGAAGTTTCTGTGAAGCCGTGTTGTCGACATCTGCAAGCCCGTCAATACGGCGTAATCCAAGAGTTCTGAAACCGTAATCGGTAATCATTTTTGCTGCGATGGTGCCGATGCCTTTGCCACGCATTGACTTCTCTAGCCAGTACCCAATTTCTGCAGTGTGGTTCTTAATATTGATGGTGTGTAGTGAGATGACTCCAGCAAATTTCATGTCATCGCCATTGCCGTAATCAATCACAAATCGAAATTCTCGACGTTCGGCGAAGCTAAATGGGTCAGAACGCACAAAATCAATAGCATGATCAATTGTGTAAGCAGCAGGAACCGTGGTGAACGCAGGGATAAGCGGATCTTGACAGGCGTTAAAAATTGAGTCGATGTCTTTTTCTTCACTTGGGCGAAGAGTCACAAGCCCATATTGCAAAGTAGGAATCTCGGTCGGCCACCAAATCATGATTGGTTAGCCAACGAGTTCGGAATCGTGTGTGCGAGATTGATCATGAGTGCAGCTCAGATTTGATGGTAGCGATGCGCAAGGGTCGCAGAGAAGAGTAAGTTGGAAGCAGGTCTCGGTTTTGCAGTTACGGAACTCCTTGGTCGGAGCACTGCACTTATCGCACTCACCAATGACCTTTGCCTTGTCAGAGAAATCCATTGAAATGCGGTCATCAAAGATATAGAGCGAACCTTCCCAACTTGCATCATCGCCAAAGCGTTCTCCATATTTCACAATGCCGCCATCAATTTGATAGACCTCATTGAAGCCGCGCTTTTTCATGACTGCAGAGAGAATTTCACAACGGATTCCACCAGTGCAATATGTAATGACTGGCTTATGCTTAATATGGTCGTATTTACCACTCTCAATTTCGCGGATGAAATCACGAGATGAATCAACATCTGGAATAATTGCATTCTTGAATTTACCAATTTTTGCTTCAAATGCATTACGGCCATCGAAGAAGACAACCTCATCACCACGCTCTTTTACGAGCTCTTCAACCTGTTCCGGTCGCAGATGCACGCCGCCGCCGATAACCCCATTTTCATCGACTTCTATTTCACCTGGGCTACCAAAAGCTACAAGTTCATCTTTGATGACAACTCGAAGCCGAGGGAATTCATTACCTGTGCCATCTGACCATTTGAAGACCATCTTCTTGAAATCCTCATAGCGGCGAGTCTCGGTCACATACTTCTTCACATCGGCCATCTCTCCACCGACTGTTCCATTAATCCCTTGCTTAGAAATCAGAATTCGGCCCTTGAGATTCAGAGATTGGCAGAGATTTTGTTGCCAGAGCAGAACAGCGTCAGGATCGGCGATTGGGGTGAAGATGTAATACAAAATCACCTTATTTAACTTGGGCGCGTGCTTGTTCACGCCATCATTCTACTCAGCCTTTACTCTTCGCAGATTTCGTCAGGTAATCCAGCTTCCTGAGTACGCGAGGGCGTACAAGTTGCGACTAGTTGAAAGTTCAACTAGATTTCGGCTAAGCGAAAAAGGAGCCATTAGTGCCAGCAGTAACAGTCAGTGACATCACCATCCTTCCGCGCATCAGCGATACAACAGCGCTGCGTGCACGACGCGTTAAGAGCATCACAACTGCGCCGCAAGGATTTGAAGGTGAAGGCTTCCCAGTTCGCCGTGCATTTGCAGGCGTTGATTTAACAGAGCTTGATCCATTTATTCACTTGGATCAAATGGGTGAAGTCGAATACGCACCAGGTGAACCAAAGGGAACTCCTTGGCACCCACATCGCGGTTTTGAAACAGTTACATACATAATCGACGGCATCTTTGATCATAAAGATTCCAATGGTGGTGGTGGAACAATCACCGATGGTGACACTCAGTGGATGACAGCCGGTGGTGGAATTCTTCATATTGAAACTCCCCCAGAACATCTCGTCATGTCAGGCGGGTTATTCCACGGTTTCCAATTATGGGTAAATCTTCCTGCTGCAAAGAAGTGGTCACCTCCTGCCTATCAGGATGTGCGTGCGAATGATGTTGCACTTCTCTCCTCTACTGATGGTGGTTCACTCATTCGCATTATTGCTGGCGAACTCGATGGACATGTCGGACCTGGAACAACACAGACACCAATCACATTGATTCACGCAACAGTTGCACCTGGTGCAGAGCTTCGCCTTCCATGGCGTAAGGATTACAACGCTCTTGTCTACACAATGTCTGGTCATGGCTTTGTGGGAGATGAACAGCGCCCAGTTTCAATGGGACAGCTCACTGTCTTCGGAGATGGTGATGCAATAGTTGTTCGTGCTGCAAATCAACAAGAGTCACGTTCCCCAAACCTTGAACTCTTTATTCTCGGCGGAGCACCAATCAAGGAACCTGTCGCATGGATGGGACCATTCGTTATGAATACCAAAGCTGAAGTAATGCAAGCATTTGAAGATTTCCAAAAAGGTCTACTTGGCTCAATTCCAGCAATCTATAAAGAGGATGCGAAGAAACCACTGCATCGCACAGATAAGTTATCTGGCGACATCCTTGATGTGCACAACGCTCCAACCGACCTTCAAGAGGGATAGTTAAAGAGCTTTAAGCGCTGAAACAACCTTTGTTAGTGATGCCTTTGCATCACCGAAGAGCAACATTGTCTTTGGATCATAGAGAAGTTCATTCTCGATACCAGCAAAACCTGGGCGCATTGAGCGCTTTAAGAAGATGATGTTGGCTGCGTTATTAACTTCCAGAATTGGCATTCCATAGATAGGACATCCTGGTGTTGTCTGCGCTGCAGGGTTCACAACGTCATTAGCACCGATAACGATTGCAACATCAGTCTGACCGAATGTTGGGTTGACTTCATCCATTTCAGCTAGTTGATCGTATGGAACATTTGCTTCTGCAAGAAGAACGTTCATATGTCCTGGCATGCGTCCTGCAACTGGGTGAATTCCATATGCAACATCGATGCCTTTAGTGATCATCAAATCAGCGAGTTCACGCACTGTGTGTTGTGCTTGTGCAACGGCGAGACCAAAGCCGGGAACGATAACTACGCGACGCGCATAGTTAAGAAGAATCGCAACGTCATCAGCAGAACCTGAACGCACTGGTCGTTCCTCTGCTGAATCTGATACAGCTTGTGGCTTTGCAGTAAATGCACCAAAAAGAGTTCCAAAGAGTGAACGACCCATGGCCTCTGCCATCAAACGAGTAAGGATTGTTCCCGATGCACCGACCAGTGTTCCTGCAATGATCAGAAGAGTTGATGAGAGTACATATCCGCTTGCTGCAACAGTGAGGCCAGTAAAAGCGTTAAGAAGTGAGATGACAATCGGCACATCTGCACCACCAACCGGAAGCACAAAGAGAACACCGAAGAGAAGTGATAGCGCTGCAAGAGTAAGTAGTGGTGTTGTTCCCATTGCAGAAACAACCCAGACGGATACGCCGAGAACTGCAGCAAGTGTTCCTGCAATAACAAAACGACCGCCAGGGAATACAACAGGACGAGTGGTCATCAGCTCTTGAAGCTTCATAAAGGTGATAATTGAGCCGCTGAACGAAACACATCCGACAACAACTGTGAAAACAGTAAAGATGACTTCTGCCGTAGTGGCTTCAGTACCAAGGTTGAGATACTCAACGATTGCAACGAGCGCAGCTGCGCCACCACCAACACCGTTGAAGAGTGCCACTAGCTGAGGCATCTGAGTCATTTCAACTTTGCGTGCTGCTGGGACGCCAATTACAAGTCCAACAAGAATTGCGCCAATAATCCACCAGAAGTTATGAAGCGGAAGTGAGTGCCCTACATCTTGACCATGAGTAGGTGTGACATAGAGAAATACTGAAAGTGTTGCAACGGTTGCTCCGAATGCACCAATGAGATTTCCGCGACGAGCAGTCTTTGGATGTGAAAGACCTTTGAGAGCCAAGATAAATGCAACACCTGCGCCGAGACCGATGAGGCTATAGAGGGTGCTATTCATTATTCGCCTGCCTTGTCTACAGACTTCTTCGGCTTAAACATCTCAAGCATGCGATCGGTGACTACAAAGCCACCGACCATATTGATGGTGGCAAGAACAATTGCAGCAAGTGAGAGCCCGAGTTCTAGATTGGTCTCGCTGTGATCTGCAACGATGATGGCACCTACAAGGATGACGCCGTGAATTGCGTTGGCACCTGACATAAGAGGTGTATGTAGAGTTGAAGAAACCTTCGAGACAACCTCAAATCCCACAAATACTGCAAGAACGAAGATGGAAATGATTGCGATTGCATCCATTAGTTAGCACCGCCTTTCTCGCTCGCACCTGGTGTGTGCTTTGCACCGCCGTGAGTTGTAGCTGACTTATCGATGATTTCATCAGTGAAATCAATATTGAGTGAAACTGGCGCTCCATCTCTCGTTGAAGTAGTCATCAAAGTCAGCAGATTGACCACGTTACGTGAATACAAACTTGATGCGTGGAATGGGAGTTGGCTCGGAACATCTTTACCGCCCCAGATCTGAACTCCCTTTGCGGTAACAACAATTTCGCCAGGCTTAGAACCCTCAACGTTTCCACCTGTTTCGGCAGCGAGATCAACAATGATTGTTCCTGCCTCCATCGCATCAACCATCTGCGCAGTCATTAAACGTGGCGCTGTTCGACCAGGAACAGCAGCAGTAGTAATGACAACATGAGATTTAGCAATATAGGGAGTCAATAATTCACGTTGCTTAGCAGCGCGTTCTTCAGTCATCTCACGTGCATAGCCGCCAGCACCTTCAAGTGCTTCAAGTTCAAGGTTGATAAATGTTGCACCCATTGATTTAACTTCATCAGCAGATGAAGGACGAACGTCATATGCACTAACAACCCCGCCAAGTCTGCGAGCTGTTGCAATCGCCTGTAGGCCGGCAACTCCTGCACCGAGTACTAAAACTTGTGCTGGAGTGACCGTACCTGCAGCTGTCATTAACATTGGGAAGAAGCGTGGTGAAAGTTCAGCTCCGACAAGTGCTGCGCGATATCCAGCACAGAGGGCTTGTGAAGTAAGCGCATCCATTGACTGTGCGCGTGAAATGCGTGGAACCAATTCGAGTGAGAATGCAGTTACGCCAGCACTTGCTGCAGCATCAATTGAATCAGTTCCAGTAACTGGTGAAAGGAACGAGATTGTGACGGCGCCTTTCTTTAGGCTGCCCATCTGCGTTGGAGTCAGTGAGGTAACAGAGAGAACAACATCAGCATCGCTGATGACATTGCCACTTTTTACTGTTGCACCTGCTGCGGTATAGAGATCATCGGTTGCTTGGGCGTGATTGCCTGCCCCGGATTCAATGACGACTTCGTAACCAAGCCGGGTCAATTTATTGATGACTTCTGGCACGAGCGCTACGCGCTTCTCACCATCTCTAATCTCTCTAGGAACGGCAACTCTCATGCGGCTAAAGGTAGTGGGTCAATGCCATGAAGGCTATGCGAATTACGACTGTTTCTGCCAAGGAGTACGACTCATTTACTTAGTATCGAGTTAATTTCCCTTAAGTTCACCGCGAGTTAAGTGATAGAGCAGAGCTTGAATGGTTGTGCGGCGGTGATAGGCCTCACGCCAGATGACCGACTTCGGACCATCGATGACAGATGCTTCAACTTCTTCACCGCGATGTGCAGGAAGACAGTGCATAAAGATGGAATCTTTCTCAGTAAGTTTCATGAGATTTTCGGTCACCGCATATGGTGCAAGTGCTTTCATCTTTTCAGCACGCTCTGCTTCAGGATCGCCCATAGACATCCACACATCGGTATAAAGAACGGATGCACCTTTTGCTGCAGCTTCTGCATCTGTTGTCACTTCAATCGTTGCACCACTTTTTGCTGCAATCTCTTTTGCCTTCGCAACAATGGCTGGATCAGGGGCCCATTTACCAGAAGGCGTTGCAGCAACAACATGTGCGCCCATGATTGCTCCCATGATTAACCACGCATGGGTCATATTGTTTCCATCGCCGAGATAGACAAATTTGCGACCCTTGATGTCATCTCCAAAGTTCTCGCGGATCGTGACCCAATCTGCAAGAAGTTGTGTGGGATGGTCATCATCGGTGAGGCCATTAATTACAGGAATTGAAGAATGCGCACCAAGTTCATCAACATCAGATTGCTTGAATGTACGAATTATGAGTGCATCACAGAAACCACTAATGATCTTTGCTGTATCTGCGATTGTTTCACCACGACCGAGTTGTAGGTCATCACCGCGGATAAAAATGGGCGTTCCACCTAAGTGCGCTACTGCTGTTTCAGATGCTAACCGAGTGCGTGTTGAAGGCTTAGTCATATAAATTGCGACAGTCTTATTGCTCAACGCTGTGTTGGAACGGAGTGGGCTCGATGCAAAGTCAGCTGCTGTATCGAGAAGTAATTCGACATCAGCACGGGAAAGGTTCTCTGTGCGCAGTAAGTCTTTCATTGGGAGATTCTACAGTGCGTTAAAGAGGTGACGGGACGCTATTTCAGGATAGATAATGGCGCCATGGGCATCTTTGATCGCGGTCTTCCAACGCTTGATTCACCTGTTGGTCAATCAGATGCAGACACACTCACTCGTCCCGTAGAACAAGAAGATGATGGCGGACATGATCGATTTGCTCATTACATAAAGAAAGAAAAGATTGTTGAATCTGCTGTAACTGGAAAATCTGTCCGAGCACTCTGCGGAAAGAAATGGGTACCTTCTCGCGACCCTCAGAAATATCCTGTATGCCCTATCTGTAAAGAAATATTTGAAGGGTTAAAGTCAGGTTCAAATGATGGTTAAAGCAAGGAATAACAATTCCTCATTGATATTGGTGGAGGTGCCGGGAATCGAACCCGGGTCCTTCAGAATTAAAACAGGGCTTCTACGGGCGTAGTGCGTTTATCGTTTTCTCAGTCCTGAATCTCTTACACACAAGTATTCAACGAACTCATTTGCGAAACTGTTCTCTCAAGATATTCGCAACGCTATCTCGATGAAGAGCTCTCTAGCGACGCCAGGATCCGGGACGAGAGCGCGCCCGGACTGACGGATTCGGTACTAGCTTATGCAGCTAGAGCGAAATCACTGCGACTGTTGTCTGCAGTTATTTTTGCACAGGTTTCATGGTTAACGAGATCATCCCGGCTTCCTCGGCCCGCTTCCCCTGCCCCAACAACTAAAGTCGAGACCGTTCACCCCCAAGTTAAATTGGGGAATTACGTGGAAAACGTAATTCACACTATTTAGTTTTACTTACATTTTTAGACAACTCACCCAATGAAAATTGGAGTGGATTTGTTTCTTAGAAGGTATGGAGCGGCATTCTTGTCTACCAACTCGATCTATCTAAGCGATGAGTTAAGTATAGAGAACACCCACGGCAAGTGAGAAATCCCCTCAGAATCACGCTCGTTAAAAACTATCTTTTCCTGATTGGCGGCGAGAAAGCTCGCGGTTTATGTCGCGGGTTGCTTGCTGCTCCATCAACGTAGAGCGCTTATCGTGCGCCTTCTTTCCCTTGGCAACAGCTACTTCAATCTTTGCTTTTCCATCTTTAAAGTAAAGCTGCAAAGGAACAAGTGTGATTCCAGAATCTTTTACGCGCGCAGCAATCTTTCGAAGTTCGAGTTTATGAACCAATAACTTTCGCTTACGACGAGGTGTGTGATTAGTCCATGTGCCTTCGGTGTATTCCGGGATATGAACACCATGCAGCCAGAGTTCACCGTTTTCAATCATGGCAAAGCCATCGATCAGAGATGCGCGGCCTGCACGAAGAGATTTAACTTCGGTTCCCATCAGGACAATGCCACATTCATAGACATCATCGATTGCAAAATCATGACGAGCTTTCTTATTCTGAGCGATGAGCTTCTTGCCTACTTCTTTAACCATGAGCTCACCTCCCAGCAAGTAATCAATTTGAAGGGCTAATTAAACCTTTAAGTAACGCCGAAGTGTAATGAGCGATGCAATGGTCGAGACAACAAGACCTGTAAGGAGTAACCAGGCAGATGCAGCGACCACTTCGCCCCAGCCAAAGAACTTTGTAAAGGTAAGAAGTGGCGCCACTTTTGCCTGAACGACATATTTCAGAGCAGAGAGAAGGCCAGTCGCCAAGATCCATCCAACGAATGCGGAGAAGATTCCTTCAAGAAGGAAAGGAAGCTGAATTGACCAAGAAGATGCACCTACGAGTCTCATTACGCCGGTCTCGCGACGTCGATTAAATGCCGCTATACGAAGAGTGTTGCTTATCAGCAACGAAGCTGTGAGCACTGAAAGAAGACCAACAATCAGCGCACCATTGCGGAGTACTGCAAGTAGTTTGAAGAACTTCTCAAGAATAGTTCGTTGATCTTGAACGATATCCACACCTGGACGACCACTAAATGCACTGACAACAACATCAAATTGTGTTGGGTCCTTTAGCTTTACGCGAAAAGATTCTGGAAGCTGATCTGCAGTCACATTCTGTGCAATCGCAGAATTCTTAAATCGTTCCTGGAAACGCTTAAATGCTTCGGATTGAGATTCATAGAAGACACTCTGGACTACAGGCAACGCTTCAAGATCTGCCTTAATTGACGAGCGCTGATCTGGCGAAACTACTCCACCACCACATGATGGGGATTCAGAAAGCGATCCACAGAGAAATACTGAAACTTCGATCTTGTCATACCAATAATCTTTCATCGCGCTGACCTGTGAATTGGAGAGCAATCCAATTCCCAGGAGCGAGAGAGAGATTGCAACGGTGACGATGACTGCAAATGTCATGGTGAGGTTTCGGCGAAGTCCAATACGGACTTCGCTCATTAAGAATCCTGCGCGCATCTATCTGCCCCTTATCCCGTGTATCCGTAGACGCCGCGAACTTGGTCGCGAATTACGTGGCCGCCATCGAGTTCGATAACGCGCTTACGCATTTGATCTACGATGCCTGAGTCGTGTGTTGCCATGAGAACTGTTGTGCCCTCGCGATTAATGCGATCGAGCAATTTCATAATGCCCACGGAAAGTGCGGGGTCCAAGTTTCCTGTTGGTTCATCGGCGATGATGATTGATGGACGAGTCACATATGCACGAGCGATTGCTACGCGCTGTTGTTCACCACCTGAAATTTCTGACGGCAAACGATCACCTTTATCTTCAAGTCCAACGAGCTCAAGCATCTCGGGAACTTCGCGGTTAATTTCCTTCTGCGAATATCCAAGCACGTGCAATGAAAATGCAATATTTTCTGAAATGGTTTTATTTGGGAGTAAGCGGAAATCTTGGAAGACTGTTCCTACTTGTCGTCGAAGTTCTGGAACTTTATGGTTTGCAAGAGTTCCAAGATCTTTTCCAGCAACATGGATAATGCCGGTTGTCGGACGCTCTTCGCGCAAAATTAATCGCAAGAATGTTGATTTGCCTGAACCTGACATACCTACAAGGAAGACAAACTCACCCTTGAGGATTTCAATGTTCACGCTCTCGAGGGCAGGGCGATCCTGACCTGAGTAAACCTTTGTTACATTTTCAAACTTAATCACACGCTGCTCCTTTGAGACCTGCCCCTAGTTTATGGAGCGAAGCTGCGATTTCTGGGTTAATTCGAGCTTTTTATGAGAATTCACAGAAGAAAGAAGAATCACAATAGGCGTAAATCCGGTGCTAAGTAAGGTGAGAATTAATGTGATGCGCTACGGCGCCAGCGAATTCCAGCTTCAATGAAATCATCAATTTCACCGTTTAATACAGCGGATGTATTGCCTGTCTCATGATTATTTCGAAGGTCCTTCACCATTTGATACGGGGCTAATACGTAGGAACGCATCTGATTTCCCCATGATCCAGAGTTATCACCCTTAAGTGCATTGATCTTTGCCTGCTCTTCTTGGCGGCGGCGTTCTAACAATTTCGATTGTAATACAGCCATTGCTGTTGCCTTATTTTGAATCTGCGAACGTTCGTTCTGGCAGGAGACAACAATCCCTGTTGGAACGTGAGTCAAGCGCACAGCAGAGTCTGTCGTATTAACGCCTTGTCCCCCGGGGCCGGAAGAGCGATATACATCGACACGAATTTCTTTCTCATCTAATTCAATGTGGTCGCTTTGTTCAACCACTGGGACTACTTCAACTCCTGCGAAAGACGTGTGGCGACGAGATTGTGAATCAAATGGAGATATACGCACCAAGCGATGAGTTCCTTGCTCGACAGATAAAGTTCCATATGCATACGGTGCGGTTACACGGAAAGTTGTAGATTTTATTCCAGCTTCTTCTGCATAAGAGGTTTCAATGACGTCCACTTTATATTCATGGCGTTCGCAGTAACGTAAATACATACGCATCAACATTTCAGCCCAGTCAGCTGCCTCTACGCCGCCTGCCTCAGATCGAATTGTGATGAGAGCATCACGATCGTCGTATTCACCGTTAAGAAGTGTTGTTACTTCAAGTTCACTAATTGCTTTGATTGTCGAATCGAGTTCTCCCTCGGCATCTCGAAGTCCTGAACCATCAGGTTCTCCTGCTGCCAACTCAAAGAGAACTGGTAAATCATCAACGCGGCGTCGCAAACCCTTGAGACGAGCAATCGTTGATTGAACTCGCGACAATTTACTTGTTACAGCTTGAGCCTTCTCCGGGTCATCCCACAAATTCGGAACTCCGGCAGCTGCCTCGAGTTCAACTGCTTCTGCCTCAAGCTTGGGAAGATCTAAAACCTTTTCAATAGAGGTAAGGGTCGCACCAATCTCATTGATTTCGAGGATGTATTCGCGAGCCATAGGTGAAGGATAGCGAGAAGTTTGCGACTTCGAAGTTAGCCCTGATTAAGGCTGCCCACATTGATCCCGTAGTAATTGGTCGATATTTTTCGTTCATTAAAGGTACCTATGTGCGAGGAGATTCCAACTGAATCGATATTTATGAAAGGAATAAGAAATGGAAGTTGCACCGTGGATGAAGTTCGAAGCGAGAGTTGGTATCCGTCACATGAGACTTGGTCTACTCGTATTGCCCCAATCTGGGAGCCAAACAAATTGACTCGATCTCTACTGAATTCGTTGATTGCATCAAGGGAATCTAATCTGCCTTTCTCACAATCAATTGGAATGCCTGGATCAATCTCCGCTTCTCCTGTTAAGTTAAGAAGAAATTTTGTGACGTTGTATTCCCCTCGATAGTAAGCGCTCACATCAAGATTTCGCACCCCACGTTGTGCCGCAGCCTCAGTAGCTTGAGTGAGTGAGCGCTTTGCGAAATAGACTGAAAAGAAGTCAGTCAGAATTATGAGGGTAATAAGTATTGTCATAAAGAGACTGAGTATGAGAACTGAGAGTGATCCTTTCTCATCTTTCAGAAATATCCCAAATTTGAATAATTTCATTCTTCTTAGCATTAAGCCCATGGAGATACATATTCAATCGCTGAAACTTTGATTTTGGGGTGGTTTTGTTCGATTTGTGTAAGCGTTATTCGAATTCTTGCATTTGGACTAATGCAAGGACGGCTACTGCAATCAATATTCATTTCTATTTCTCCGCGTTGTATGGCGGTTTGGTATCCCAACAGAATGGCTCCTTTTGTCACAATCTCGTGTGCCACTCCAAATGCGTTTTTATCATTAGAGCTGGTAACAAATCCTCGTGTGGCTTCACGTGCCAATGTGCGCAGTGAATCTTGCCCGTCAGACATAGAAGCGAAACTATTGATGTAAATGAAGAGCGGAATAAACAAAGGAATAGCTAGCGCAACGAATTCGACAGATGCACTTCCGCGATCTTCTCTAGAGAAGCGTTGAATTGAATTCATAATGTGAAATCACCTCTGATTCTCGATAATGGCAATCCCGCTCACATCAGTATGGAGATCTGATCCTGTGATATTTGAAAGTCCTGGAAAAATCTGAAGCAGGGTTCTCTTTCGGTGGCTAACTATCAGGTCAAGATTTTGATTGGGATCAGGTGAGTAGATATGTAGGTAGGTATCAGAATCCTTGAACTCACCGCTAATTGCCCTGTTTGATGCTTCATCCTGTGCGGATATTTTTTCCATATTCCTAGAATGGAGTGCAACGGTGAGCTGGGCAGCAATGAGAAAGAGTGAAAGTAGAGGTACCAATACGAGTGAACTTTCAACACTTCCCCTCTCATCATTAAGAAATTTGCTTGCACATCTGCGCCTCAACTAATGGATACCATTCATTGCATCAAGAGAGTTTTTAAGAATCGCTGTGAGGCGAGGTGCCGCAATTGTCCACAGCGCTGTGACTAAGCCAGTTGTCATAAGTACCACGAGTACCCAGCCTGGTACGTCACCTCGATCATCACTGAGCGCTTTAAAGAAGCGAGATCTCTTTAATTCTGAGACTCTGATTGATAAATAGGTCGTAACCGCTACCAACTTAACTGCTATTGCTTCATTCATTGCTTTCCTCTTTCTCTTCCTAGTTGTGGTTGAAATTCAATTTTTAGCCTTGGGCGAAAAGATTTAGATTTGAGAGTGATGGCCAGAGTGCGAAGACAATGGAGATTGGGAGAATAAGAAATACGACTGGAATCATCATGGAGAGTTCTGCCTTTGCTGCCGCAGCAAGAACACGATTGCGTTGAAAATCTCGAGCTTCGCGAGCATGGCTATGTAATACATCAATCAAAGGTGCGCCTCGAGTAACGGCGATAACAATTGAGTCTACGAAGCGGCGGACTGCGATTGATTTGATTCGTCGACCCATCGAATCGAGTGCTGAAGCAAAAGGTTCGCCACCACTAACGGAATCAATGACTTTAGAGAATTCTTTTGTCAGCGCTCCTTGTCCCCGCGAGGAAATGCGCTGCATAGAAGCCAATGGTGACTCTCCTGCCGAAAGAGAGAGAGTGAGCGCTTCAACAATTGTAGGAAAGTCTGATTCGATAGATTGTCGATAGTTCTTTAACTCTCTACTCAAGCTCAGTTCTGTGAAGTAGATGATTACAATCGTGGAGATTGTTGGAATCACTATGAGTGAAGCCATTGAAGAACTTAGAAATAGTAAAGCCATGAGTTCGAGTGATAGCAGAAGAAAGATCAGAATTAGCTGTCGATAGCGATGATTCTCATAACTTCTTTCATCTGTATATCCGAGTTCAGCTAACTTATCCCGAGCTTTTGTTCGATCCCCAATTTTTTGGATGTAGTTCAGGCTTACCTTCTCCCAGGAAAAATCATCAGTAATCAAGATAAACGCAGGGATAAGAACGAGAGCAGTCGTTAATAGTGAATTTTCCATCATGTGCTCACATGTGGGAGTTCAATGAATATTCGATTGGGGACTGGAATCCGGCTAAGTGAATCCATCCATAAATACGCTATTGCTGTGATTGCTAGTCCTGCGCCAAGAATAAGAACGCCGCTTGCTGTTGAGAACGCTTCTGTTGTCGATGGTTGAGTTGATAGTAATAGAAGGAGAATCCATGGCGCTGCGGCAGACAGATGTGCTGAATTCTTGATCCAATTTTGCTTAACTTCAATCTCGCGCCGAAGTGAAAGATCTTCGCGAATAAACTTTCCCAGTAAGCGCAGGATTGTGAGTAGCTCTGCTCCCCCTAGCTCTCTTGCAATCAAGAGGGCTTCAATAACTTGATCGAAGCTAGGGTGCGCTATCGACTCCTTTACTTCAATTAAAGCCTTACTGAAATTCCCTTGGGAATAAAGGTTTTCAGCAAATCTTTGAAATTCGACTTTGAAGATCTCAGGTCCTCGCTGCGATAAGCCAGTAAGAGATTCGTTGAGTGATAACCCTGACTGCACTCCTGAAATAAGAATGTCAATCATTTCTGGGCAGGCTCCGTGAATTGCAGAATGTCGCTTTGACTCGCTCTTCTGCTGTGCAATGAAGATGAATAAAGCAATGAAGAGAGCAAAGGCGATTGCTATCAATAGTGAATGCGAGAAGAAAATACCTACAAGAAATGCTGCAATCACAATCAAGAGTGAAGGTGTGGCTCGCTTCTGGGCTTCAATTCTGATTGTCATGGCAATGTGCCTAACCCACGTTCATAATTCATTCCATTCCAGGTCCAGATACTGTCTACTTCTGCTCGATCATTTTCATAGCGCCCAGTAACTCTGGCCACTTCGATTACTCTTCTAGTTCCATCAATTCCAAGAGAAACCTGTACTACAAGGTCAATTGCCGATGCAACAGTTGGTGCAATAAATTTGTGAGAGATATTTTCCCCAGCAAGAAGTGGAAGTGTCTGTAATTTTGTAATTGCATCCCGGGCAGAATTCGCATGAAGGGTTCCCATTCCAGGTAGACCTGAGTTGAGTGCGAGAAGTAAATCAAGAGCCTCTGCTTGACGAACTTCTCCAACAATAATCCGCGAAGGACGCATGCGTAGTGCCTCTTTAATTAACTGGCGAAGAGTAATTTCTCCTTCACCTTGCAAATTAGGCCCGCGAGTTTGCATCTGAATCAAGTCGGGAACTCTTGGTTGGAGCTCAAAAACTTCTTCAATTGTGATCACCCGTTGCGATAGTGGAGTTTCAGATATGAGTGCGTTAAGAAGTGTTGTTTTGCCTGCCTGAGTTCCACCACTTACAAGGATGTTGCTACCGCACTTCACAGCGCTAGAAAGTTCTTCGGCAATCCTTTTTGTCATAACTCCCATCGCCGCTAATTCACTGAGAGATTTCTGGCGCATGATGTGTTTACGTATGTTTACTGCCCAGTGTTCGGCAGTAATTTCAGGAATCGCCACGTGTAGTCGGCTCCCATCGGGAAGTCGAGCATCAACAAATGGTTGCGAAAGATCAAGTCGTCTTCCACTCCAAATCAGCGTTCTATCTACTAATTCTTTGACTGCCTCTGATGTGAGTACGAGGTTGATGAGTTGGCTCTTGCCCGCTCGGGCTACAAAAATTCTTTGAGGAGAATTTATCCAAATCTCTTCCACGGTGGGATCGGCGATGAGATTAGCGATTGGTCCAAAGACAACATCGGGATCCATTGTTTCCATGGCGGAGAAGGTAGGACCACTCCGACAGTTCTACCGTTGATTCTCGAGTACATGTGGATTGATTAGGGGTTCAATGACCGTTAGTGAGTCCTTGTAACTCTTGGTTATCAAGGCGATTGAGAAGCTCTAGCGAGCTCTCACCTAATGTCGCGCATATATGGGAATACTTACAAATGAATGGCTCGTTCTTCCATTCCTGAAGCACGCGCTGAGCAAGTAATTGAGCCACTTCGTGTCCCGCCCTCAAAATTAGAGTGAACTCAAATCTGCCAAGTCGTGCACATAGGTCTTCAACCCTTGTATTTCTTTTTAATATTTCGGCGAAAGAAAGAATTGCCACTTCATAATATGAGCGATTGACTGGATTCTCGACATCCTCTCTATTGTCTAACTCATTCTCAGCTGGAAATATTTGAAATCGGATGAGAGTTACCCGGCTTTTATTTCTTTCCGCAGTTGCGAGGTCTCGACGCAAATTTTCGTAGAAATATGGTGGGGCCGCTAAGTGAGTCAACGAATCTCGCAAACCGTCATGCGAAAATGTCATGCGAGCAGAAATGAATCGCTGGCGGCTGATAATGTCTGCTCTATGCCGAAAACTTCTGCCTCTGGAGACTCCATGAAACGTGATGCTTCCAGCAGATCACCACATCGTTCAACGGTGGCAACCCTGCTCTACATCGAAGCTGGCATCGTGCTTGCCCTAGGTATTTGGTTAAGCGTCCTTGGATTGACTCACGATAAAAATGAGTTGGCGCCGCTTCTTGGAGTATTAGTTTTTGCACTTTTAGGAGCCGTCGGCTTGTTTGCCGCAGGGCGTGGCTACAAGAATGGAAAGAATTACGGGAGATCCCCTGCAATTTTGTCGAACCTCATCGCGGTAGGTGTTGCCTATTACCAGCTACAGGGCCACTTCTATATTGGTGCAGTAATTATTCTGATTCTTGCACTACCTACGTTGTACTTAGCTTTCAGCATCGCTAAGAACGAAGGGTGATGCGGATACGCATCACCACTCAACTATCTGCTTGTCCTCCCAAAGAACACCAGTTATATCTCCGGCATTGAACTCTCGTGTTGCAAGCCATATTGCAGTCGCTGCGCCTTCTTCTGCAGAACGTGGTGCATCAGGTCCGCCCATATCTGTACGTGAATGATTAGGGCATGTTGCATCCACTAGGAATCCTCGAGCACCAAGACCAGTTTCATGTGCAAGGTTTCGAACGAGTGCATTGACTCCTGCTTTACTGATTCTGTATGGAGCAAGTCCTCCCGCATTTCCCGGTCCTGACATTCTTCCAAGACATGCAGAAAAAATAATAATTCGGCCATTTCGTGCATCGGCCATTGCAGGTGCGATACCATTGACGAGTTGGAAGACGGAATCAAGATTAATGGCCATAACTCGTCGCCACTCGTCATCATTAGTTTTCAAAGTCTTAGACATCTTCTCGCTCATCACGCCATGGGCCAAAACTAAGACAGTTGGGGTAGCGAGTGATTGGTTGAGTGAATCAATCAGCTCTCGAACTAGATCTGGTTTTTCAAGATCGCATACAAATGTTGAGATATGTGAAGTGGAAACTCCGTTGTGATATCGATCTGATTCGCGAATCAGATTAGCTGCGCTTTCAAGCCGTTGCTCATCTTTTGCAATCAGCGCAATATCAAAGCCTTGAAGGGTGAGCGCCTTTGCGACCTCAAAACCAAGTCCACGACTTCCGCCCGTAACGATGGCAAGCGGACGGGTGCTTTGAGATGACATGAACGAACTCTCTCAAAATTTGGGATACCTCGCCTTCTGAAGCCAAAAATGTGCGCAATCTCGCGCTATCTCGTCCATTACGCCATTTAACTCGTACGCTCACAGCCGATAGTCTTAGCCTGAAAATACTGGAATTTGCAAAGGAGCGCTCAGTGTCGCAATCAGGTCAGGACTTCGGCGCCAATGATTGGCTCGTTGAAGAAATGTTCGAGCGATATCAAGCCGATCCAACCTCTGTTCCAACTGAGTGGGTTGTTCACTTCCAAAATAATCCTCAAGCAGGATCAGCTACCGCACCCGTTGCTGGCGCACCTAAAGGTGGAACTCCACCAACACCAAAGACAGTAACTCCACCAAATATTTCAATGCCTGGCAGTGCACCTGTTGCACCAACACCTGCAGCATCAGTCGTACCTCCAGTTGTGAATACACCAGTGCAAACACAACCAGTTGTTCGTAACGTCACCGCTGCGCCAGCAACACCGGCTCAGCCAGCAACTAAACCAATTCCAACTCTTGCAACACAGAGCGCGTCAACGCTAGAACCAATTCGTGGAGTAGCAGCTCGTGTTGTGCAGAGCATGGAAGCTTCGCTCACAGTTCCAACAGCGACATCAGTGCGAGCAATTCCTGCCAAGTTGATGATTGATAACCGTATTGTTATTAACAACCACCTTAAGCGCACACGCGGTGGAAAAGTTTCATTCACTCATCTCATTGCCTATGCGATGATCAAGGCGCTTCGTGCGATGCCAGAGATGAATGCCTTCTACGGTGAACTCGAAGGAAAGCCAGCACTTGGAAAGCCAGAACATATCAATTTAGGTATTGCCATTGATTTGGCAAAGCCAGATGGAACTCGTCAATTACTAGTGCCGTCAATCAAGGGTTGCGAAGAACTTGATTTCGGTCATTTCTGGGTTGCTTATGAAGCGATTGTGAAGAAGGCGCGTGCTGGAACGCTGACTGTTGAAGATTACGCAGGAACCACTGTTTCACTCACAAACCCAGGAACTATCGGAACTGTTCACTCAGTTCCACGTCTAGTACAAGGCCAGGGCTTGATCATGGGAGTTGGAGCTCTCGATTACCCAGCAGAATTCCACGGTGCAAATGAAGAAACACTTGCTCGCATGGCAATTAGTAAGGTCGTAACCCTCACAAGTACTTACGATCATCGTGTTATCCAAGGTGCTCAATCAGGTGATTTCTTACGTCGTATTCACGAATTCTTACTCGGCGCCGATCACTTCTATGATGAAATCTTTACTGCACTTCGTATTCCTTATGAGCCAATTCGTTGGGCTGTTGACTTCGCTGTAACAAAAGATGAAGAAATTGATAAGACAGCGCGTGTGCAGCAACTTATTCAGGCATATCGCATCTGGGGCCACCTCATGGCAGATATCGATCCTCTCGTCTATGCACAACGCACACATCCAGATCTCGACGTTGTGACTCATGGACTTACGCTGTGGGATCTCGACCGCGAATTTGCAACAGGTGGATTTGGTGGAAAGAAGTTCCTTCCACTTCGTAAAATTCTTGGAATTCTTCGCGACTCTTACTGCCGCTCTATCGGCGTTGAGTACATGCATATCTCAGAACCTGAAGAACGTAAATGGATGCAAGAACATATTGAAGTGGGATTACCTTCCATTGAACGTGAAGAGCAGCTTCGTATTTTGCGCACGCTCAATAGCGCTGAAGCATTTGAATCTTTCTTGCAGACCAAGTTTGTGGGGCAAAAGCGATTCTCACTCGAAGGTGGCGAATCGGTTATTCCACTTACCGATGCAATTGTCTCTGCAGCTGCAGAACGTGGGCTCGATGAAGTGTGTATCGGAATGCCACACCGCGGTCGCCTAAATATGCTTGCAAATATTGCGGGCAAATCTGTCGGACAAATCTTCCAGGAATTCCAAGGGCATTATGCAGAGAATCAAGTTCATGGTTCAGGAGATGTGAAGTACCACTTAGGTACTGAAGGTGTCTTCACTTCCGAATCAGGAGCTAAGACAAAGATTTATCTAGCAGCAAATCCTTCACACCTTGAAGCAGTTAACCCTGTGCTTGAAGGAATTGTGCGCGCTAAACAAGATCGCCTCAATACAAAGGGTGCTTACTCTGTTCTTCCAATTCTTCTGCACGGAGATGCTTCATTTGCAGGACAAGGTGTCAACGCTGAAACCATGCAGCTTGCTGGACTTCCGGGATATCGCACTGGCGGAACTATCCATATTGTCGTCAATAACCAAGTTGGATTTACTACTTCGCCAGTTGCTTCACGTACCGCTCGCTACTGCACAGATGTTGCAAAGTTGATTGAAGCTCCTATCTTCCATGTCAATGGAGATGACCCTGAGGCTTGCGTTCGCGTTGCACATCTTGCATTTGAATATCGTCAGGCATTTAACAAAGATGTAGTAATCGATATGGTCTGCTACCGACGTCGTGGCCATAATGAAGGCGACGAACCAAGCTTTACTCAACCGCTCATGTATAAGCTCATTGATGAAAAACGCACAACTCGTACTCTCTATACCGAAGCACTTGTTGGGCGTGGAGATATCACACCAGTTGAGGCTGAAGAGATTGCCCGCGATTACCAGGTTCAACTAGAAGAAGTCTTTGCATCTGTTGCCAATTACCAAGAAGAGCACGATCCAAACTTTGTTCCACCTATTGTGCCTAATGCAGAGGATGTTCCTACATTCATCTCTGAGCAGCTCATCCGCGAGATTGCAGCTACACAAATTGCGGTTCCAGACGGATTCCATGTTCACCCAAAGCTGTTGCCGCAGCTTCAACGGCGTGCAGAGTCAATCAACGATGGAACCATCGACTGGTCAGCTGGCGAAATGCTTGCATTCGGCTCCCTTCTTAAGGAAGGTCGACCAATTCGCTTGGCCGGACAAGATTCACGTCGTGGAACATTCTCGAATCGCCACGCAGTCATCATCGATAAAGAAAATGGAAGCGAATGGACGCCACTTCGCTCGCTTATCTCTGATGCAAATCAATTCTTTGTTGTTGATTCATTGCTCAGCGAATATGCAGCGATGGGCTTTGAGTACGGATACTCAGTAGTCCGCGATGAAGCTCTCGTCTTATGGGAAGGTCAGTTCGGTGACTTCGCAAACGGAGCACAGACCATCATCGATGAATTCATTTCTTCTGCACTGCAAAAGTGGGGCGAGCGTTCATCTGTAGTGCTCTTATTGCCTCACGGTTATGAAGGCCAAGGGCCAGATCACTCATCTGCTCGTATTGAGCGCTTCTTAGCGCTCTGTGCTGAAAAGAACATGACTGTTGCCCAGCCTTCAACTCCTGCTTCTTACTTCCACTTACTTCGCTTCCACGCAGCAAACCCAAAACGTCGTCCAATGGTTGTCTTCACACCAAAATCGATGTTGCGCCTGAAAGCTGCTGCATCATCTATCAGTGACTTCACATCAGGAACATTCCTTCCAGTCATCGGTGATGCAACAGTGAACAACGCATCACGTTTAATCTTCTGTTCAGGAAAGATTTACCACGATCTCGTTGCAGAGCGCACACGCCTTAATGACAGCAGCACTGCGATTGTTCGTGTTGAGCGCCTCTACCCGCTTCCAGTTGCACAGATGGAAGTTGAAGCGAAGAAGCATCCAAACGCTAACCTGCTCTGGGTTCAAGATGAGCCTGCAAATCAAGGTGCATGGCCACACGTTGCACTCAGCACCACTGAAGTAATTGGTGGTACTGCTGTCGATTCCCGAGTTCTCCGTCGCATCTCTCGACGCGCGTCCGCATCACCTGCAACCGGAAACCATCATTTGCACGAGGATGAGGCAAAGGCGCTAATGGATGAGGCATTTACTCGATGAGTGCTGAAGTACAAGAGCTCGGATTAACTGGGCAAGAGTTTGTCATGTTCAGCACGGATTGGTGTGGATATTGCAAGCGCCTTAAGACTCAGCTCAATGAAAATGGAATTACATTTCGTGAAATCAATGTTGAGCAAGAGATGAATTATGCATCATTCGTTGAGAAGGTAAATGGTGGAAACCGCGTCGTTCCCACACTTCTCTTCTCAGATGGCGCAGCGCTAACCAATCCATCTGTGATTGCAGTGAAAGACAAGCTCGCCGCTCTCTAACCTTTCTTCATTCTGAATTGAATCTTCGCTCTAACGCTCGTAACTGGTAGCCAGCCCCAGTGCCTTGAATCTGTGCCGGCCTCGTTATCGCTTAAGACAAAGATGGTGGGCATATGGCCATCTGATGCACGGGTCTCGCTGATGCGCTTTACATAGAAGATGCCAGGCTGTTCATCGCGCTCAATCACAACAACATCTCCAGCCTTGATGCGATTTAACCCTGAGAGTTTGTATGTGGCCCATCGCCCCATCAACCAATCGCCAGCACTATATGTGGGCTCCATCGAATCACCTTCGACGATCATCGATGCATGCTTTGCCATGGCGAGATTCTAGAGCTTCGAGTACTCTCGCGCTTATGAGAAACATTCTTACACCGAAAATAACTGTCCACGCACACTGCGATCTTCCTTGCGGTGTCTACGATCCAGCACAAGCGAAGATTGAAGCGCTCTCTGTTAAGGCATGCATGGAAAAGTATGCAGCTAACCCAGATGCAGATTTCCGTTCACGCTCTGTTGCAATTAAAGAAGAGCGTTCACATCAAGTCAAAGAGCACCTCTGGGTTCTCTGGACTGATTACTTCAAGGCTCCACACTTTGAGAAGTACCCACAGTTGCACTCACTCTTTAATGAGGCGACAAAGCTTGCAGGTGCTGCGGGCACAAAGGGATCTCAAGATGTTGCAGTTGCAGATAATTTGATCGCAAAAATCGATGAAATTGCAGCAATCTTTTGGGAGACCAAGAAAGCCTAATTAGTTATTTAAAGATTGAGCGGCTGTGCGAGCGAGGAAAGTTAATCGCTCGACAGTCGCTCTTCTTATTTCTGCTTGTGCAAGATGGCGTTCACCGTCATAGACATCGCACTCAAAGGTGAGTTCGCGCCCCTCAATATTAATCACTCGCGCATTTGCACAAATTTCAACGCCGGCAGCAGCTGATCCCACTATTTCAAGTGATGAATGTGTAAGAAAAGTTGTTTCACCAGATTCCAAATACTCCATGAGCGCTGCAACACATGCACTCTCCATTAAAGAGAGATAAATAGAAGGCGCAACAACTGGAAGATCGGAGACTCCCATTGTCACGCACGTGTCTCCCGGACGAACTGAGAGGACGGAGAATCCAACTGCTCCGAGTACCTCATCAGCTGGTTTCATACTTAAGAGGTTAGTCCTCGTCGTCGATAAAGTGCTGGATATGGGTCTGTTCTATTTGAATTTCCCTATGCTCAACATTTCCAAACTCATCTATCTCGATAGAAATTTCGGTCATGCTGAACTGTGTGACAACCTCGGTTGCCCCAGCGCCAGCCATCTGTGCGCGTAGTTGGTTGTGAATGCTCTGGTGAAGTTCTTCAGGGGCTTGTTCATCGCATGAACGCTTGAGCACATCTTGCAGCATCTGATGCATCAATCGTTCGTGCTCGATTTCAGCAGAACATGCAGCACAGGTAATGATGTGAGATTGGATAGCATCAGCCTGTGGAATCTCTTGAAGCTCACCTTCAACGATGAATACGACAGATGCCAAGACATCTCCGCATTGAATCTCGATGAAACTCATGCTGTGCTCCCCTTCTTCTTCGTCTTTGTAGCAGGTGCATCAGTTGAATATCCAAGCTCGCGTGCATAATCAGAAAGCTTTTCACGCAGTTGCTTGCGTCCTCGGTGAAGACGTGACATCACTGTTCCTGCTGGTGCGCCAACAATTTCTGCAATCTCTTTATATGAAAAACCCTCAACATCGGCAAGATAAACAATGATGCGAAAATCTTCAGGAATTTCTTGTAGTGCACGTTTGATATCGCTATCAGGAAGGTTCTCAAGAGCCTCTTGCTCTGCTGACTTTCCTTGATCACTGGTGTGTGATTGGGCCTGCGCCACTTGCCAATCCTCGAGTTCATTATTGGCAATCTGTGGCTGGCGCTGACCTTTTCGATAAGAGTTGATAAATGTTGTTGTCAGCACTCGATAAAGCCAAGCACGCAAGTTTGTTCCTTCTTCAAATTGATGGAAGGAGGAGAATGCTTTGAGATAAGTATCTTGAACTAAATCGCGCGCATCCTCTGGGTTCTTTGTATAGCGAAGTGCTGCTGCATATAACTGATTTGTGAACACGAGAGCATCGCGCTCGAACCGAGTGGTGCGATCGGCAGCGCTTTCGAGAACTAAATCCTTCGATGTCATCACGATTAGGTTATCTCAAAATAGAGTCTCTGGCGCTCCAAGCTCAATGGGAATAATTAGCTCAGGGCCGTTGTTAGCAACTACGTTCACTCTGGAAGAAACTGGTGTGGCAATCAACCCTGCATCGGGATTGGCCACATTCATCATATTAATCAGGCGATTGATATCGCGAGATTCCGGATCAAGCCAAGAATCCCATCGCTCACTCGGCATGAAAACCGGCATACGGCTGTGAATGGTTGCAAGTTCTCCCACTGCTTCGCGAGTAATAATTGCTGCACTTTGTATTACCTGACCTTTTTCGCTCTGCCATGAACTCCAAATGCCAGCGATGGAAAGTTGGTCACCATCTTCATTGGAAATATAGAACGGTTGCTTAGGTGCATATTTTCCAAGAGATGTTGCCCATTCGTAATATCCCGTTGCGGGAATTAAGCAACGCGATGTTCTAAATGCATGTCGAAAAGTTGGCTTCTCATGAATAGATTCACTTCGCGCATTGATGGCATGTGATTGTGATGCTCGCGCTTCACTTAAGGACTTCTGCCATGGAGCGATAATCCCCCATGAAGCAGAATCAAGAATGCGAGATTCAGATTCATTGCGGATGATGTAGATATCGTTGGTAGGAGCGATATTCCAATTAAGAGGAAGTGATTGATCAAGAGTCGAACCCGCTAAATCAAAGGATTCAACAATCTCCTCGGCGCCAAGTGATTGCGCATATCTACCGCACATATAGGCAATCCTACGTGCTGCTTGAACCGTTAGACTTCGCATATGACTGCACATGAACTCTGGCCCGCGCCTTTTTGCGGACGCAAGCCAGTAACTTCTCGTGTCACTATCCCTGGGTCAAAGTCAGTAACAAATCGGGCCCTCATTCTTGCCGCTCAAGCTGATTCACCATCAACGCTGCGCAAACCTTTGATTTCACGAGACTCTGAATTGATGTCAGCTGGTCTTCAAGCAATGGGCATAACTATTACTGGAAAAGATGCGTGGGTAGTTACTCCTGCTTCACTGCGTGGGCCAGCGAAGATAGATGTTGGTAATGCAGGAACTGTGATGCGTTTTCTTCCACCACTGGCAGCACTTGCACAAGGTGATATTTCCTTCGATGGAGATCCCCGTTCCTATGAACGCCCACTTGGGCCTGTAATTAAAGCCCTGGAAGAACTCGGCATTGAAATTGAACATGACGGTCGTTACTCACTGCCGATGGTTATCAAAGCAAAGGGATCAATTCCTGGCGGTGATCTCGTTATTGATGCAAGCGCTTCAAGCCAATTCTTATCAGCACTTCTCCTCGTGGCGCCAAGTATGACAAATGGAATTACTGCTCAGCATCGCGGTGGTTCACTGCCTTCAATGCCTCATATCGATATGACTGTGCAGATGCTGCGAGATTTCGGTGCAGTGGTGCATGTAGATAAAGCAGCGCAAAGCTGGAGAGTTGAACCTGGAATTTTGCGCGGGCAGGATCTTGTTATCGAACCAGACCTATCTAATGCCGCGCCTTTCTTATCTATCGCCATGGTCTGTGGTGGAAGTATCACTATCGCTGATTGGCCAAAGAGTACGACTCAACCCGGTGATCAACTCCGTGACATCTTCACACAGATGGGGGCGCAGGTTACATTCACTACAGATGGTTTAACTCTGACGGGCGGTAAAGCAATTCACGGAATTGATATCGATCTCCATGATGTCGGTGAGCTCACGCCATCTATTGCAGCTCTTGCAGCTCTTGCAGATTCACCATCGCACCTACGCGGAATTGGCCACTTGCGTCTGCATGAAACAGATCGCCTTGCGGCTCTGACCCGTGAAATTAACTCACTTGGTGGCAATGTGGTTGAGGAAGAGACTGCGCTTCACATAACACCGGCTCCTCTTCACGGTGGAACTTTCCATACTTATGAAGATCATCGCCTTGCAACAGCAGGTGCGGTGATTGGTCTTGTCGTTCCTGATGTTCTGATCGAAAATGTTGCCACAACACGGAAGACGCTGACTGATTTCCCAGGGCTCTGGAATAGTTTGGTTCTATGAGTCAACGCGAATACGACGAGTCGGATGCACGAATCCGGCCTTCTCGCACCACGCGTAGACGCACCAAAGATCGACCATCTCACTCTGATTCCATCACTGCATTTGTCACGACTGTAGATCGCGGTCGCACAACATGCGTGACTGATGATGGAGTCATCATCACTGCTATGAAAGCTCGAGAGCTTGGACCTAAATCAGTAGTTGTGGGTGATCTCGTTGAAATCGTGGGAGATGTGACAGGTACTGAAGGCTCTCTTGCTCGTATCGTTACCGTGAATGAACGTACTAATTCATTAAGTCGCACGGTCGATGATGCCGCTCGCGTTGAGCGAACAATCGTTGCCAATATCGATCAACTTCTTATTGTTGTTGCATCAGCAAACCCTGAACCACGTCGAGGTCTTATCGATCGCTTTCTGGTGAGTGCGTTCCATGAATCAATTAAGCCAATCATTGTTGTCACAAAAGTAGATGTTTCACCCGTTCCTGATTTCATCAAAGAGTATGCAGCGCTTGGCGTTGACATCATCACGACTTCATCAAAGAGTGAAGAACGGGCCAAGGATGTTGAAACAATACTTGCAATCTTAGATGAGAAGATTTCAGTCTTAGTTGGACACTCAGGTGTTGGAAAATCAACACTGATTAATGATTTGGTGCCAGAGGCCCAACGCATGACGGGCGATGTTAATGATGTGACTGGTCGCGGTCGTCATACATCTTCCAGCGCAATTGCACTGCCCTTAATAAATGGGGGCTGGATTATCGATACCCCAGGAATTCGAGCTTTTGGCCTGTCGCACCTTAATAAAGATCGCGTCATTGAGTCATTTCCTGACATCTATCAAGTGATACAAACATGTATGCCGAACTGCTCACACCACGAAGCATCCTGCGCACTCAATGCCTGGATTGACTCCGATGCCACGCTTCAGAGTGAACGGTTGATTAGAGTCACAAGTCTGCGCTCTCTTTTAGAAGTCAAGCCCATTAGCGAGGAGCAGTAGACTCGCACTATGAGCACGCGACGTGGTGAAGACCTCGCTCTCGCCCACCGATTAGCTGATGCGGCAGATGCAATAACTCTTTCGCGTTATCAAGCAATTGATCTCACCGTAACAACAAAACCAGATAACACACCTGTGACTGATGCAGATAAGTCAGCAGAAGATGCAATTCGCTCACTCCTTCATGCACACCGCCCCGATGATGGAATCGTTGGCGAAGAATTTGGCACTGAAGGAAGTGAGAAGAATCGTTACTGGGTTATCGATCCTATTGATGGCACGAAGAATTTCTTGCGTGGAGTTCCTACATGGGCCACCTTGATTGGATTGATTGAAAAAGGCGAAGATGGGACTGAGCGCGTGATCGTTGGCGTTGTCAGTGCTCCTGCACTCTTTCGACGTTGGTATGCACTCGAAGGTAGTGGAGCTTTTGTCATAGTCAATGGCGAAGTACCAAAGAGAATTAGCGTCTCTGCAATTGCGAAGATCGAAGATGCATCTATCTCTCACTCCGATTTCATCGGATGGGGCTCACGTCTTGCACCATTTCGTTCCTTGATGGATAAGGCTTGGCGCACACGAGCACACGGAGATTTCTGGTCACATATGTTGGTTGCTGAAGGTGCAGTTGATATTGCCGTTGAACCTTCACTTGCTCTCTGGGATATGGCAGCGCTGGACATTATTGTGCGCGAAGCTGGCGGACGATTTACCAACGTTGACGGTGTGGATGGATCACTCGGTGGTAGTGGGCTTTCTACCAATGCAGCACTTCACGAGTTTGTAGTGAACGCTCTTAAAGTAGTGGGTTGAGAAGACTATGAAAGATTTTCAGGTCCAGACATACGCAGTATCAGGAATGACCTGTTCCTCCTGCGTGAACACGATCGAGCGTGCTCTCAATGAGGTTGATGGGGTTTCAGCCTCTGTGAATTTCGCATCAGAGACCGTTCACATCATCGCGCCTGCTGATCTTGCATCTGATGTTGTAATGAAGAAGATTAAATCTGTCGGCTATAGCGCAACACTTTTAGAAGATAGCGCAGATCCCGCACTACACCGCAAAGGTGCAGCACGAGCGCTCTTCTTCGCAATTGCATTAGCTGTTCCATCGATTGCAATCTCGATGGTGATGAGTTGGCATCAACCTATTAACGATTGGCTCATTGCACTCTTTAATAACTACTCCATCGCTCTTCCACCACATGCCGAGCATCTCTTTGCGTCCTGGCTCGTTCTCGCAATCACTGCACCACTGATATTCATCGTGGCTTTCCCTATCCATCGCGCAGCTATAAGAAATATCTTGCATCCAACGATGGATACCCTGATCTCACTTGGATCTTTGAGTGCATATATATGGTCAATCTATGCAACCTATACAAACCAAGGTGATGTGTATACCGAAGTCGCTGCGGGCGTGCTCCTCTTTGTGATTCTTGGTCGATTCCTTGAAACTCGCGCAAAGAGAAGTGCGGGTAGTGCGCTCTCCACCCTCTTAGCGCTTGGTGAGAAAGAAGTTGCCGTCCTTCGCAATGGCACCGAAGTGCTTATTCCAATCTCTCATCTAGTCATAGGCGATGAATTTGTCGTCAAACCTGGTGCGCGCATCGCAACAGATGGAGTTGTGATCTCAGGTCAGAGCACGGTTGATAACTCCCTCATCACTGGCGAATCAAAGCCAATTGAGATTACTCCCGGGATGAACGTCATTGGATCAGCACTGAATAACAATGGCCGCATCATTGTGCGCGCCACTCGTATTGGCAGCGACACAGAACTAGCACGCATCACTGCGATGGTTGTAACAGCCCAAGGAGCCAAGGCCCCGATTCAAGCTCTTGCCGACAAGATTGCATCCATCTTTGTTCCAGTTGTCACGGTCCTTGCAATTGGAACTTTCGAAGGCTGGTATTACTTCGGCGATAAGTCACTGACCTATTCAATTTCAACTGCCATTACTGTCCTTGTTATTGCATGTCCATGCGCGCTGGGGCTTGCAACACCGGTTGCACTTCTTGTTGCATCAGGTCGTGGAGCGCTTCGAGGAATTGTTATCCGCCATCCACGAGTCCTTGAAGCATCGCAATCAATCGACACCGTTGTTCTCGACAAGACAGGAACTCTCACAGACGGTGCGATGAAGGTGCAGCAAGCATCTATTCCTGTATCTGCCCAGAAGGTATTAGGCGCATCCTTTGCATCCATTCTCACTGAGAGAAATGTTCTCTCTTCAGCTCTAGCACTGGAAAGTCAGAGCGATCACCCGGTATCAATGGCAATCGCTTCCTATTGCATCACTCGAAGCGCTGAACAATTGCCGGTTACTGAGTTCACTCAAACGCCAGGTGTGGGAGTTGCGGGGCGTGTGCGTATCGGAGATAAATCTCCTGTTGTGATTATCGGCTCCCCTGACTCTGTCGCACATAGTTGCGTTCCTTTTGATCCTGAGATTCAACAGGCAATACGCGATGGCCAGACACATTCCTATGCAGTCTCCGTACTCGCATGGGATGGAGTAGCTATTGCAGTATTTGCAGCAGGTGATGTCATTAAAGCTGATGCTGCTGCAACGATTTCAGAGCTTCGAAATCGAAGTATAGATGTGTGGCTTCTTACGGGAGATAACGCAGAAGCAGCCGCAAAGGCTGGTGCACTCGTGGGAATAAATTCTGATCGCATCATCGCTTCGGCAAAACCTGAAGATAAATTGGCCAAGATTTCAGCGCTGCAATCAGAAGGAAAACATGTGCTGATGGTCGGCGATGGCGTCAATGATGCAGCAGCCCTTGCGCAGGCAGACCTGAGTATCGCTATGGGAACGGGAACAGATACCGCGATTGCAACAGCAGATATCACCATCATGCGCCCTCAATTAATGAGCATCGTTGATTCGCTCGCACTTTCAAAGCGCACCTTAGGCACTATCAAAGTAAATCTAGGTTGGGCATTTGCCTATAACGCTATTGGAATCCCCATTGCAGCGATGGGTTTGATGTCGCCGATGTATGCAGCTGCAGCTATGGCGATGAGTAGCCTCTTTGTTGTCACCAATTCACTGCGTATAAAGTGAAAAAGGCGCCTATATAGGCGCCTTAATCTTTTGGTAGCGGGGGCAGGATTTGAACCTACGACCTCTGGGTTATGAGCCCAGCGAGCTACCGAGCTGCTCCACCCCGCGTCGGAAGTGCAAGTGTAGAGCGAGCCAGGTACTTCTACCAAATCGGTGAAGTTTGTACTGAATTACTTACGTGATTGCGCAGAAAGTGCTGCAGCAATTGCTGCTTTTAGTCGATCTTGTGCACGACCGTATGCAGCAAAATCACCCTTTGCAAGTGCAGCTTGTCCATCAGCAATTGCTTGCTTAGCACTTTGCAGTGCACTTGTTAGATCTGCTGAACTATTTGAAGTTGTTGGATTTGCTGCAGATGAATTAGTTCCAGAGTTTCCACCAAAGACTTGATCAAGTGCACCCTTAAGTGAACTATCAAAACCAATGACATCACCGAATGACACTAAGACCTTCTGTAATAGAGGGTATGCCGAAGCGTTACCTGTTGCCTTTACATATACAGGTTGCACATAGAGCAGACCATTACCGACTGGAAGTGTAAGCAAGTTACCGAGCACAACATCAGATCCACCTTGGCGCAAGAGTGAGAGTGCATTTGCAACATCTGGTTTTGCTTCAAAGTTTGATGCAACCTGGGAAGGACCAGCAATATTGGTGCTTCTCGGAAGCTGCAAGACAGTGATCTTTCCATAATCAGGACCTGCAGTTGAATTCACTGATGCAAATGCAGAAAGGTTTTCACGACCACCACGTGGAACAAATGGTGTGGTCAATGAGAATGCTGGAGTTGCAGAACCTGGCATTTGCACAGTCATGTAGTACGGAGGTTGCGCTCCAGCATTTGCACCAAAGGTTGATGGGTCACGTGGAACGCGCCAGAAATCTTGTCCACCGTAGAACGCTGCTGCGCTCTTGACGTGATACGAACTCAAAATATCGCGCTGCACGCGGAACATATCCTCTGGGTAACGAATGTGTGCCAGAAGGCCCTTAGAGATTGCACTCTTTGGCTTCACAGTATTTGGAAATGCCTTCATCCATGTCTGCAATACAGGATCTTTGGCATCCCACTGATAGAGAGTGACTGATCCATCGTATGCATCAACAGTTGCTTTCACTGAGTTACGGATGTAATTAACTGCCTTATTTGATTGCGCAGTAATAGACGTTGAGTTGGCTGTCAGCGCATCGTTTGTTGCCGCAGCAAGTGATGTGGACTTTGAATATGGATAGCCTGCACTGGTTGTGTAGCCATCAATAATCCATGTGATTTTTCCATCCACGACAGCTGGATATGGATCGCCATCGAGAGTCAGCCATGGAGCAACCTTTGCAACGCGCTCACGTGGTGAACGGTTAAAGAGAATCTTTGAATCAGCGTTAATCAAGTTAGAGAGCAAAATTCGCTGCTCGCCATATTTCAGAGCGAAGATCACCTTGTTTAGCGTGCTACCTACTGCAACGCCACCCTTGCCTGTGTAGGTGTAATTCTTCTGACCGTTTGCAGATGTGTCATCTGGGTAGTCGAACTCAACAGGTGAGTTGCTCTTCTTGCCACCAATGATGGAGTAATCAGGAACATTTTCACCGAAGTAGACGCGTGGTTCAAAGTTGCCTAGGCCCTTTGTTGGAGGAAGATCGCCAACAAGGAAGCTTGGCTTTCCATCTGCATCAACTGTATTTCCGTATGCTGCAACAAAACCGAATCCGTGTGTATACACAAGGTGATCGTTAATCCAGTTACGGCTTGGGTTGCCATCAATATTGAGTTCACGAATAGCAACAACAGCATCGCGAGAAACACCATTGACTGTGTAGCGATCGATGTCGAGAGATTCTGGGAATGTGTAATACGGCTTAATCTGCTGAAGCTGGCGGAATGTTGCTGAAAGAACATTCGGATCCATCAAGCGGATATTTGCAATAGTTGCTGCATCCTTTGCGAGCTGGCCTGCACTTGTTGAAATCGTTGCGTTGTAATCCTGCATAACCACACCATTAAGGTCATAGGCGGCTCGGGTTGCATCGATATTGCGCTGAATAAATGGCGCTTCCTTCGATGACTCAGATGGCTTCACCTGGAACTGCTGAATCGCACCTGGGTAAATACCTGCAATCAAAACTGATGAGACAACGAGTAGCGCTGTTCCTGCGGCTGGCAATAGCCATGAACGGCGAATGATATTTGCAAAGAAGAGAAGTGCACAGACAACTGCAATTGCAGACAAGATTGCCTTGGCAGGAAGTGTTGCATTGACATCTGTATAAGAAAGTCCAGTAATCAACTTGCTCTCTTTGAGTGCAAGGGCATAACGATCAAACCAGTAAGCAACCGCCTTAAGGAGAACGATCAGACCGAGAAGTACTGAAATCTGAACACGGGCAGCAACTGTTGTGCGATCTGCCTGCACTTGAGTACGGATTCCACCATACATGTAGTGAATAAATGCTGATGCAATAGTTGCAAGGACAAGTGTTGAGATTGCCCATCCGATAATTGCCTGCCACATCGGTAAACGGAATGCAAAGAAGGAGATATCCAGACCAAACTGTGGGTCCTTCACACCGAAATCTGTTGAGCTCTTAAAGAGCAGCCATTCGCGCCAGAAGACCATTCCTGAAGTTCCAGCAAAGTAAGCAAGTACAAGAACAATTCCTAGAAACACCCAGCGGCGAATGGGTTCTACTTGTGCGCGAAGACGCTCGAGTCCACTGATTTCAATACTTGTTGGAACATAAAGTGGGCGACGCTTATAAGCGAGATAAATATTGAGAGAAATTACAAGTGAAGTAATCAGGCCAACAATGAGAAATAGCTCGATCTTCGTGGTGAGAACTGTCGACCATACGCTTGTGAAGTCAACAGAATTGAACCAGAGCCAATCAACGTAGTAACCGCTGAAGTAAGTCAGTAACGCTCCAAGTGCGACGAGGATTGCTGCGGTTATGACTAACGGGCTGCGATTTCTATTCATGCTCCTAGGTTAGTGCAACCGGTAACGCCTCGAAAATTGGAATCAGGCGCCTTACGGAGGTAATTCATGGCTTCATCAAGCGTGGAAATGGCAACCACAGAGATGCCACTCACATTACTTGCAATCTCATCGCAATTATCGCGGGAAGCAAAGAGCACTGATGCTCCCGCCTTCTTGGCAGCGATGATCTTCTCGGCGATGCCACCGATTGCTCCCACTTTGCCATCGGGCGAGATGGTTCCAGATCCTGCAACTTTTCTTCCTTGCAAAATATCAACAGGTGTAAAGAAATCAAGAAGTCCAATGGAAAAAATTAATCCACCACTTGGGCCACCGGTATTAGGAAGTGAAACTTTCAACGAGCTATCAGAAAGTTGGGAGATATCAACAGATGGAAAATTCTTTGCAAGATAATTCTTGGTCGCAGACATTGCATCGCTCTGTGACACCTTCATCTCATGAAGCGCCTTCTTCTCTTCCTTCACAGTTGATGTATTGCGCTGATAGAAAGCAGAACGTGGGAAAAGTACGCACTCAGCCCGTATCCAACAGCCAAGGGCCTCTGCGCCAAGGATCTTTGCATCGGCAGTCGATACCCAAATAGATAAGAGATAGACCTGACCATGTGGCTTATATGTCTTGATTTCTGCATTCTTCACCTGCAGCACTTTAGGAAAGAGAGGCGTGCCTTCACCAGGCTGAATCACGACGAAGTTAACAGGAGTAAAAAGCGGAACGATAAAAAGGAGTGCGAAGAAGAGAGTCAGTAACCGCGGTGTCTTTGAGAAACGAAGCGCCATGGTGGGATTGGTGCTACCTACAGCAGAGAATCTTTATCTGGCTGCGGTTCATCTAGCTCTGGCTCCACAGTTGATGCATCACGGAATGAATCTTGAAAGCGTTGGAATTGCCCAACAGAGCGAGACGTTTCAGTTTCAAACTTTGACTTGAACTTTGAGACCCAGATGACATAGCCGATAGCGCCGATCAAGCCAGCTGCGGGAACAACCCACCAGATGAGTGCAGCAAAGGCGCTTGATCCTGCGAGTAACTCGGTGTGGGGCATGTAAAAATCTTAGTCCTTCTGGGAAGAAAGTGCCCACTCCGGTGGTTACACCCTGTAGATAGAATCAATCCATCCACAACCTGGCCTAGCTTTTCTTAAGGGAGTAACAGATGTCACCTTTTGGATTCACACCTGATGATGGTGATGAAGAAAATGGTAAGCCAGAAGATTTGAGCGCAATGATGCGTCAGATGCAAGAGCAGATTCAAAAACAATTTGAGCAACTAGGAATTAATCCTGCAGGTTTCGTCAATCCCTTTGCATCTTTTGCACAAGGTTCACAAGATGCACTTCCTCAAGCCGTCGTCCGTGATACGGCAAAGAAATTTGTGCAAGCTCAAGGCTCACAACCACTTGGAACAAAAGATGTCACTGTCGTAGATAACGCCTTTGAAATTGCAGATCTCTGGCTCAATGAAGCAACTGACTTTCCCGCAACCTCTGGCACATCATCGCAGCGCTCTGTCAGTCGACTTGATTGGGTAGATGAAACCCTCGCTGGATGGCAGGCAACGATGGAGCCGCTAGCAACAGGTCTCTCATCCGCAATCTCATCCCTTCTCGATGATGCGATGGCCCAGCAATCACAAGATGTCGATTCTGGTGAAGCGATGGCAGGACCTATGGGCGCTATCGCAGGACTACTGCGCACCTTTATCGGTTCTCTCATTGCTACTCAATTAGGCCAAGCAATTGGTGGAATTTCAGCAACAGCAACGGGTGCCCACGATGTGGGGCTACCCCTTCTCGACCCAGCTCGCCCACTCTTAATTCCTGAAAACATTGAGAAGTGGAGTGAAGATCTCGAAATTCCTAAGACAGAAATCTATCTTTTCCATGCACTGCGCGAGGCAGCCATAGCAAGACTCTTTGAATCAAATCCGTGGCTTGTTTCCTATATTCGCAGCGCTATCGTTGATTATGGTCGCGGTATTCATATTGATATGGAAGCAATTCAACGACAAGCAGAGGAGGCGATGCAGAACTTTGATCCATCACAGATGAACCCTGAATCAAATGAAAATTCCTTCTCCATCGCACTCAATAATGGAATTTTCACACCAGAGGAAACTCCAGCACAACGCGCAGCGCTCTCCAAGTTAGAGACAGCACTTGCGCTAGTCGATGGTTGGGCTGATGAAGTTACAACACTTGCAGCAGGTGAACGACTTCCCGCACTTGCTCAGCTTCGTGAGATGTATCGACGACAGAGAGCAACCAGCGCTCCATCACAACAACTCTTTAAAACACTGTTAGGTCTTGAAGTGACTCCCAAACTTGCACGAGAGGCGAGCGCTTTCTGGCAGAAGGTGCGCGAATCAAAAGATATTGCAGCCCGTGATCAGATTTGGAGTGGGATTTTGCCCAGCGCCGAAGAATTATTGGAACCTGAGAAGTTCTTAACGTCCTCTGAGATTCCAGATGACTTGAGCGGTCTGCTCTAAGACACTTCTTCTAAAGGGAAAAGAAGAGCGAAGTCCCCGGGCGCACATTTTAATATCAGCCTTCCCCTTGCTGATATCAAACGGTTATCCGAGGACTTCGTATGCGAAAAGTACGACGAATACTGAGCAGAATCAAACGAAAAAGGCTAAGACACAAGAAAATTTTTCTGTCAAAAAATATCGATACATCTGTAAATAGTTGTCTTATCTAATACATTTCCTCAATGACTACTGGAGACTTTCAGCCAGAATTTGAAGAAGTCACTCTGCCTGGGGTCGATGAGGGTGAAATCCTTGTCATCCGCTCGACTCGACGTAAGAAGAGCATCTCCGCCTATCGCCAAGGTGGTCGCATCGTCATCTCTATCCCTGCACGCTTGAGCAAAGCTGATGAGAGAGCGATTGTTCCTGAGATGATTGCCAAGATTCGCAGCCAAGAGGAGTCCAAGACCCCAGGAGAGGCCGATCTCATCGCACGTATCGATGAGCTACTGACCGAACTTGCCCCTGAAATCACTGAGCGCCCGATATCGGTGACATGGAGGGCGATGAGAGAGCGTTGGGGCTCCTGCACCAGCGTTGATCGCTCTATCCGCATCTCTGACCGCCTCAAGCTTGCCCCTGAATACGCACTGGATTACGTCCTCTTTCATGAGGCAATCCACCTTCAATACTTCGACCATGGAGCTGAATTCACCGAGATGTTGGCCAGATTCGAGGATTCAGAGCTGGCGAGCGCCTATCTCGATGGATATGAGGCCGCTGAGAGGTCACTTCTCGCCCCTGTAGAGCTGGAGAAGATCTAGTCCAAATCCCTACGCACAATCTCCGCGTGGAGAGCGTGTTTTGAGCGTGAGCGGGAGTATCGTTCAAGCCAGTACACATGAGCGCCAAGCACATGGGTCGAACGGAGGCAAAAATGGCAGAGGTAGAGACATACAAGGGTGACGCTTACTGCGTTAAGTGCAAAGCTAAGCGTGATTTCGAGGGAACTGTAAAAATCTCAGACTCTGGTCGTCGCATGGCACAGGGCATCTGCCCAGTGTGTGGCACCAAGGTAAATCGCATTCTTGGCAAGAAGCCAGAATAAGTTTTACGTCACTCATACGTAGCAATAGCCCTCGCCCTTTATGGGTGGGGGTTATTTCTTTTCTCCGCCCTTCTTTTCTAGCTCACCCTCACTACGCGTTGAGAAGCTGACTGCAGCGCGTTGCGAAGTGAGGGCTTACTGCACAGATTGATATCCGCGCTCGCATCGCTTAACAAGGGCGCGCCCACAATGCGCAACTATGAGAACGTTAAAGCGCGGAATATCACTTTTTACCACCACAACACCTGGAGAGTATTTTCTCGGCACAGCATCGCGAGCAATTCGCATCTACACCTCTGAGCAGAAAGTCATGGCCGAGCATCTAGCTAGCGGAGTGGATGAGAACGATATTTCTCAGATCACAGGAGTATCTCCGATCGCAGTTCACAATCTGATGACAGAACTTGCACATGAGTCGCTGATCGACACTTCCCAAGGATCCATCACAGTAAGCGATCGATTTATTTCAAAGCTCGATAACCGAGCAACAAAAAATAGTAAGCCCGATAGAGATGGTGCATATATCCAACTTCGCAATCGCATTGCACCTGAACTTGAACAGAGCACGTGGATTGATGGAGTAACAGATGGAGGAGTATCGGTCTTAAGTGCCAGACAGAATTATCTTCTTGAAATTTCCGGCAGCAATCGAGTTGCCACACTGCTCTATACGCTCTTACTCACCAGCGGCTTTACGCAGGTGCGCTATGCATCCAGAAGCCGAAACTCTGTCATCGCAGATCTAGATTTAGGAGTTGATGGCATCACATCCAGCGATTTTGGATTCTCCTTTTCCAAAAATCGTGAAGACCTCCGTCGTGATTACTCACTTTTTCCTCTTGATAAGAGCGCTAATTACTTAGATGAGGCATCAACTCCAGATCTTGCAATTGCATGTGGTGATATCGATCCTGAAAAGTTATCTCTCTGGATGAGTTATGGACAAGCATTTATACATATCCCACATCCACGCGCAGGTCGCGCAGAAATTGGGCCGATTGTTATTCCTGGAAAGACACCATGCCTGCGGTGTGCACAATTAGCAGAATGCGATCAAAGTGGAGTTATCTCAAGTCGCACATTGGCTGCGCCTGAGAATGTGGAATACCCACAAATTGCAGCTCACGCAGTTGCTGCGGTGGCAGCCTCACAGATAACTGCTTATTGCGATGCCATCACACTTTCAGAAGGAGAAGCTCTGAAAGGGCCTGAAATCTTTGGAAAAATCACTGTTATTGACTATCAACATCTTGCGCAACCACAGGTGATGGCGATTACTCGCCATCCACTCTGTGGATGTGCTTTCTAGAATTTCTTAAATTTCACTGCCAATCAATCGCGCAGCAGCAATCACCTGACGTGGTGGTCGTCCAGCACGACGCTTGCGTTCGATGATGACGCCATCTTCGATTAACTGCCCGCCCCATACTCCGCATGGCTCTTGGCGAGATAAAGCGCCATCAAGACACTTATTTCGCACAGGACATGTTCCGCAGAGCGCCTTAGCCTCGAGAACTCCCTGGTCTGTTTCAGAGTAGAAGAGCTCAGGGTCTGCTAGATGGCATGGCAAGGTGAAAGCCTTGGCGTTGTCATATGTGAAAGTCACATCCTTCAAGCCAATCTTTTCGCCGTTATCTGCCCAGCCTGGTACCTGTAGTTCGCTGAAGAGAACTGTCATAGCTCTCACCTCTTCTCTCTGTTTCTAGACCTTTCGATCTATCTCGTTTCTTTCTTTTTCTTTATCTGTTAGTTGTTTTAGGAAAATAAAAAAGGACCTACAAATCCTTGGTGGATTTGAGGCCCTTGTGGGTCTGTTCGAAGTTACTCGACTAGAGCTCCTGTGGCCTCATCCACTGCATAAAAGTTGGCGTAAAACGCTGACTTCGTTGCTGTGGGCCAAGCTGCGCGCTTATGAGTGCGCTTAGCTGTGGCTGTTGAGGTTGTATGAGCAGCAGAAGGAACAGCAGCGCGTGCGCCTGCTGTTGTTGAAGTGAATACTGAATTCATCTCAACGCCTCCTGTTATCAATCTTCGATTATTCGATGAAGTGCCAAGGGTACGCGAGCCCTATGAGATCTGGCAAGTTAATTAAATCCCCTACGAACTGGCGAGTAACCCGGATTCACGCAGGAATGGGCTGGGGCTCTTGCGATAGGAGATATGTAAATCGGCCTTGGCGCGCGTAATTCCCACATAAAACAGGCGTCGTTCTTCATCAATGGATGCATCAGAGACTGGCAACTGTCCCTCAGATGCGCCGATCAAAAAGACCCGCTCCCACTCAAGTCCCTTTGCCGCATGAAGCGTTGCAAGGGTGATCACGGGCATCGTTGGTGGATTATTTTGCTGCACGCGATCTTCAACTTCACGTAAATATCCGCGCAGAGTTTTCGGTGTGAAATTCTCATCGCCATCGAGCTCGCGAGCTAAATGGAGAAGAGCTGCAATTCCATCGATTGCCTCACCTGTTAAATATGGTTGTGCAAGCGTGCGCAGTTCATCAATCCATCCTTGGCCTTCGGCAGGAATAACAGATGCCTTACGAACTTCACTTAAGAAATCACGGACCTCTCTGCGATCAAAGAACCTCTCAGTACTGCGCACTTGATAGGGCAAGTTCACTTTCTGCATGGCACGTTCCACGCTCTTGAGCTGTGAATTTGTTCGAGCCAAGATGGCAACCTCATGTGGAGGAGTGCCGCAATTCAAAAGCTCAGTGATCTCAGAGAGCACACCCTCTACTTCAGTTGCCTCATCAGAGTAGCCAACGACGCTAGGCGCACTGCCATGATCATTCTGCGCAACGAGTTCTTGCCCCATCGCTCCATGGCGCAAGAGTGCATTTGCTGCAAAGGTAATTTCTGGAGTAGATCGATATCCAGTGCTCAGACGAATTACTTCAGCATCAGGAAAACGTTGCGTGAAGGTATTAAGGAATACCGGAGTAGCTCCAGCAAATGAATAGATAGTTTGTGCAGGATCTCCCACAACGCAAATGTCATTGCGCTTTCCAAGCCAGGCATTAATCAGTCTTTGCTGCACAGGCGAGACATCCTGATATTCATCGATAGTGAAGTATCGATACTGATCTTGCACTCTCTCGCGCACTTCACGCTCTTCCTCCAACATCGCAGCACACAGAAGCAGTACATCTTCAAAATCGATTGCCAACTCTTGTTTTTTTACTGATTCATATGCGGTGTAGATCTGCACCATCTGCTCAGGTAATACGCGTGGTTTCTGCATGCGCTTTGAGATTTCATCCACATAATCACTGGGAGCAACTTGAGAAACCTTTGCCCATTCAATCTCTGATGCAATATCGCGCATGAGTTCGCGATTGGTTGCTCGCACAGAATCACTTAAGCCTGCACGATTAATCGCCTCCGTAAGAAAACCTGTCTTGGTTGTGATGAGATCTGGTGTGCGACCACCGAATACTGAAGGCCAGAAATAGAGAAGTTGCTTCAGGGCTGCAGAGTGAATTGTGCGTGCTGCAACGGTGGGAACACCTAATGAGCGAAGTCGTGCACGCATCTCACCTGCAGCTTTTGCTGTGAAAGTCAGCGCCAATACTTTCTGTGGATCCATCGTGCCGATTGCCGCGGCGTATGCGATGCGATGAGTAATTGCACGAGTCTTTCCGGTGCCTGCTCCTGCAATAACGCAGACAGGTCCTCGAGATGCCAGTGCTACAGCGCGCTGATCAGGGTCTAGCGCTGCAAGAATCTCATCTTCTATCGCCACGTTTCGCCGCCGATTGCTACTTCACCGAGCCAGCCTTCAATCATCTTGCGAGCAACTGAAATTGTTGGTGGAAGCAAGAGTGAGCCATCCTTGGCTGCAGCTTTAAGCTCATCCCGACTAAACCATTTCACATCAGTGATCTCTTCACCATCGCCCTTTGCACCATCTGGATTATCTGTGACTGCTTCAAAGGCAATCATGATGCTTGCAGGAAAAGGCCAAGGTTGAGAACCTAAATATTTGATTTCACTGACCGTGATGTTTGATTCTTCAAATACTTCGCGAGAAACACATTGTTCAAAGGTTTCACCGGGTTCAAGAAAACCTGCAAAAGTTGAGAATCGTCCTTCAGGCCATACTGGTTGATGTCCAAGCAGAATGCGATCTGAACGATCTTTAATCAAAACGATGACTGCTGAATCAGTGCGCGGATGATGTTGGCTCTGATCTGCATCGCAAAAACGCGCAGCTCCCCCAAGATCGACTCGTGTTGCCCCACCACAACGCGGGCATCGTGGATGCGCCCTGTGCCAATTACTGAGCGCTGTTGCATGCAGGGCGAGTTCAAATTCAATAGGTGAAAGCTGAGCACCAACTTCACGCAGTGTTGTGAAGCCTTCGCTCTTTTTCTCATCAGATACTTCACCGATCCACTGTGTGTCCCAGACAAAGTACGGGGTGCGATCTGCAAGATCGAGGCCTAAGAAGTAGGGAGAGCCACCTTCAAATTTTCCAGATTCAATCAGTGCCTGGATCTCTTTAGCCGATGCAAATGTGAGCTTTTCATCGACAGATGCAATCCGGCCATCTGCAATATGAGCAATCTTTGCCTTTTGCCACAAAGTATCCAGAGTTACTTGATTAGTGCGGAGTTCTCCAGCGCGATCTATGTGGGAAGGGTGCTGATGTATCGCGCTCACAGGTGCAGGTTACTAGTCTGTGGGGGTGCGCATCACCTCGTGGAATCTCCTGCATGGAATGGCTATCCCCCCGCAAGACAGCGCCGATCCAGAGGCGCTACAGCGCGCCATCCAATCTCTTGAATCCGATGTATTCGCCTTTCAAGAAGTTGATCACTTCTTACCGCGTTCTAAGTCGCGACCACAGATGCGCGATATTGCAGAGAGCATCGCAGCTAGAGATTGGGCAATGGGTGCCAGTGTTATTGGAACACCTGGTGAGAGTTGGCGCAAGAAGCACGAAGATGAACCAGACATAATTACTAATTTGTCTTCACACTCCGAATTAATGCATGAGTGTTACGGCATTGGAATCGTTTCAAAGATTCCTGTCTTAAGTTGGCATCGACTCAATCTAGGAAATTCTCCCCTAGGTCTTCCACTCATTGTTCCCGGTGATGAAACCGGAAAAGGTAAACCGCGATTTATTTATGTCAAAGATGAACCACGTCTTGCACTGGCTGCAGTTCTAGAAAATGGATTTACCGTTGTCAATACACATCTCTCTTTTGTTCCAGGATTTAATCTTGCGCAATTACGACGCGTGAAAAAGTGGGCACTTGAGATTGCAGAATCAACTGGTACTCGCGCCATTGTTCTTGGCGATCTCAACCTGCCAAAGAATCTGCCCGTTGTGGCATCGAAGTGGAAATCACTAGTCACACAGAACACCTACCCCAGCTGGGGCGGCAAGATCCAATTTGATTACATCCTCTCGCCAGACCTCGCCTTCGGTGAATATTCTGTGAGGAACTTCGCACCAACAGGGGTGAGTGATCATCTGCCCATAGGTATTGAAATCTTCGGTTAGCAATTTCTCCTAAATTCATTAGCCTTAGGGCATGACTACAGAATCAAAGACTTCAGCAGCCCAGTGTCCATATACAGGTAGCAAGCTCAATAAAGAGGGCACCTACAACACTGATTGGTGGCCAAACCACTTAGACCTCACAGTCTTACGGAGCCACACAACAGCATCTGATCCAATGGATAAAGACTTTGATTACGCAGCAGAATTTAAGAAACTCAATATCAAATCTGTGCAGAAAGATATTGAAAAGCTGATGACAACATCTCAAGAGTGGTGGCCAGCAGATTATGGACATTACGGTCCATTCTTTATCCGCATGGCTTGGCATAGTGCGGGCACTTATCGCACATACGATGGTCGCGGCGGTGCTGGTGCAGGAATGCAACGCTTTGCACCTCTTAATAGCTGGCCCGATAACGTCAACCTTGATAAAGCACGCAGACTTTTATGGCCAATTAAGCAGAAGTATGGAAAAAGTTTGTCATGGGCAGATCTCATGATCCTTGCAGGTAACTGCGCACTCGAATCAATGGGGCTAAAGACTTTTGGATTTGGTGGCGGACGTGCAGATGTCTGGGAGCCAGATGAGACTTATTGGGGTAAAGAACAAGAATGGCTTACCAACGAGCGCTATAGCGGAGATCGTGAACTTGAAAATCCTCTTGCTGCAGTTCAAATGGGTTTGATCTATGTAAACCCCGAAGGTCCAGATGGAAATCCAGATGTCTTAGCTTCTGCCAAAGATATCCGCGAAACATTTGCTCGCATGGCGATGAATGATGAAGAAACAGTTGCACTCATCGCAGGTGGTCACACATTCGGAAAAGCACATGGAGCTGCAGATCCTGGAAAGTATGTTGGCGCAGAACCAGAAGGTGCACCAATAGAGGAGATGGGCCTTGGCTGGAAGAACAGCAATGGCAAGGGCAATGGCGCAGAAACTATCTCTAGCGGCCTTGAAGGTGCTTGGACTCCGACTCCAACAAAGTGGGATAACACCTACTTTAAGACTCTCTTGAAGTATGAGTGGAAGCAGACAAAGTCACCAGCAGGTGCAACACAGTGGATTCCAACAGATGAATCTGCAGCAAAGGCTGTTCCTGATGCACATCTCAAGGGCGTCACACATGCTCCCGTTATGTTCACAACAGATCTTGCAATGCGCATGGATCCTGCTTATGAAAAGGTTTCACGTCACTTTGCACAAGATCTTGATGCATTTGCCGATGCCTTTGCACGTGCATGGTTCAAACTCACCCACCGCGATATGGGACCAATCGCTCGCTACCTTGGTCCTCTAGTTCCTAAGGAGCAATTGATTTGGCAAGACCCACTTCCAGCAGCTCCAAAATCAACAATCTCAAAGGCAGATGCAGAATCACTGAAGAAGAAGATTCTCAAGAGTGATCTGACCATCTCTCAACTTGTTACTACTGCATGGGCATCTGCTGCATCCTTCCGAGCAACAGATAAGCGCGGTGGTGCAAATGGTGCTCGTATTCGCCTTGAGCCACAACGCAATTGGGATGTCAATAATCCTAAGGAACTTGCCAAGGTTCTAAAAGTTCTTGAGAAGATTCAGATAACATTTAATAAGCGAGCTAAGAAGAAGATCTCACTTGCAGATCTCATCGTTCTTGCTGGAGCTGCTGCAATTGAAAAGGCAATTGATAATGCAGGCTTTAACATCAAGGTGCCTTTCACGCCAGGTCGCACAGATGCAACGCAAGAGCAAACCGATGTTGCATCCTTTGCCGTTCTTGAACCAACTGCTGATGGATTCCGTAACTATCTAGGTGCCGGACAATCACTGAGCGCTGAAGAACTCCTCATTGATCGCGCAGCGCTTTTGGGGCTCACCGCTCCTGAAGTCACAGTCCTTCTAGGTGGAATGCGCGTACTTGGTGCAAATCACGATGGTTCAAAGACAGGTGTCTTAACCCATAAGAAAGAAACTTTAAGTACTGATTTCTTCATCAATATCTTAGATATCAAATACCAATGGGCTCCCAAATCAGGTGATAGCAACCTCTTTGAAGCACATGATCGCAAGAGCGGAAAAGTTAAGTGGAGTGCAACCCGTGCTGACCTAGTGATTGGTTCAAACTCTGAATTACGCGCCCTTGCTGAGGTCTATGCAAGTAACGATGCTGAGAAGAAATTCATCAAGGATTTCGTTGCTGCGTGGACCAAGGTGATGAACCTCGATCGCTTTGATATCAAGAAGTAACTACTTCACACTCAACAGATCGATGAGTTGACTTTCAGATAAGAGGTTTGCTCGTCGATCTGTTGTATTTGTGGGCACGTAATGAAATGCCGCAGTCACGTGATCTACTGAAACTCCCTGCAACTTCGCCCACGCTAAGCGATAGACAGCAAGCTGCACGGCAGATGATTCACCCAAGACCTTAGAGCCAGTCTTCCAATCCACTACTTCAAACCCAGTATCTGTCTTATAGACAGCATCGATACGACCTCGAACAAGAATTCCAGCAATAACAGTTTCAAAAGGAACCTCAACTGCATGTGGTTGGAGTTGCGCCCAACTTGATGCCAGCCACTTAGCTTTGAGATCTTCAAGCTTCTGATCTTCTTCAAAGGGAGTGAGCAGATCGAAATCTTCATCGTCAAAGAGAGTCTTTGCATTGAAGTGATTTTCAATCCATAAGTGAAATGCCGTTCCTCGATGTGAGTACTCATCCATAGCACGCGGCATTGGGCGGCGAATAGTGCGCGCAAGTTCAGCTGGGTTTTCATGCAGTGCGATCAGAGTTGATGTGGAAAGACGTGGTGGGAGTGCAACGCTGTGAGCACCTGCCTTGTATTCATTGAATTCAGCGATGATGGCACGTGCATCATCTGCAAAAGCACGTAGGCCATCATCAACGTTGCCCTCAAGATTTATAGGAGCTGCGGACTCAACAAGAGCTACTGTGCGATCAAAATCTGCGCGGCGATCACCGAGGGGGTCTCGTGGCCACTGCGCAGTAATTTCAATATCTTTGGCAGGATTTCGATCAGTGCTTGCAGGTGCAATGGGGGCTGAAATCACTGTTCCCACAGCACTTGCTACCTCTTGCACCTTTTCATAGAGAACAGACGGTGCGACAGGTTTTGCACCATCTCGCCAGAAAGATGTGGAGCAGAAGAGATGTGTGCGAGCTCGAGTGATGGCCACATAGCCAAGGCGGATCTCCTCCCGCATCTTGAAATCAACACATTGATCAGCAAATGCATCAATGGCCTTCTTCGCAGCTGCATTGGTAGTTGCTGCGTTCCAAGAAAAGACAGGCAAAATATCTTTATCACCTCGCAGTGAGAATGGAATATGTCGCTCATTGGTAATCCAATTATCAGGATCTGATGAATTAGCCCCAGGGAAAGTTCCTTCAGCAAGTCCTGGGACTGCAACAACATCCCATTCGGCGCCCTTTGCCATATGGATGGTGAGAATCTGAACAACGCTTGCATCAACATCAGGTGTTCCAGCCTTGAGGCCACCCTCTTCTTCACTTGCAACGTCTAGCCATTGCAAGAAAGCGGTGAGGGTTCCACCACTACGGGCAAACTTTGCAGCCTCATCCATAAAGCGATCAAGATGGCGACGACCATGTGTTCCGCCATCGCGCAACATCACTTCAGTCTCTAGGTTCAAATATCGCTCGATATCAACAATGAGATCTGTAATGGGGGCAGATGCTCGAGAGCGCAGACGACGCAAGTCGGATGCAAAGGTGGTCAGGCGTTCATATCCCACTGAGCTGAACTTTGACTTCTCACTCTTTTCAATCTCATCAAGTGCATCAATGACACTTCCAATGAATTGATCATCTGCTTCAGCAGATTGTGGATTGCCGGCAACAATGTTCTTTACGATGCTGCGACTATCGGCTGAAAGTGATTCAGAGCGTGAGCGAGCAAAGCGACCCAAAGCTGCAATATCGCGCGGTCCAAGGTTGATGCGTGGCCCTGTCAGATGACGCATCAGCGATGCCCCCGCATCTGGGTTATTGATTACTTTAAGCATCGCAACAAGATCTGCGATCTCAGGAACATGCACAAGTCCGCCTAAACCAAGGACTTCAGAGGGTATTCCAGCCTTTGCAAGAGCTTCCTGAATCAGAGCAATTTGTGCACGCTTTCGGACCAATACGGCAAATGTTTTAGGAACTTTACTGCCAACTTTTATGCGCTCTGGATTACTCCACAAAGGTGTGAAGTATTCAGCGATAGCAGTTGCTTCACCTTCAAGGTTTTCAAATACACCGCAAGTGAGATTTCCTTTTCCAGCACCCTTACGTGGTTTAAGCGCTGCAACAGTGATTCCTTCATCTTTTCGAACATCTGCTGAAATCGCATTGGCAAGGGTAAGAATTGATTCATCGTTGCGATAGGTAGTAAGGAGTTCATAGACGTTCTTACCTGTTGCACCATCTGATTTAGGAAAGTTTGCGTTAAATGCACTGATGGTTCCAGATGATGCACCGCGCCATGTGTAGATCGATTGGCATGGATCGCCCACTGCTGTAACCGGGTGTCCCCCACCAAAGAGAGCAGATAACAATCGCACTTGTGATTGCGATGTATCTTGATATTCATCAAGCAGAACAATTGGATACTTAGCGCGTTCTAGCACTCCCACATCAGGAAAGTTGACTGCGATATCTGCAGCTAGTGCAATCTGATCATCGAATGAGAGTTCACCTGATTGACGCCGTGCCTCTAAGAAAGCTTGCATCATCGGCAGCATCGCAATGCGTTGGTTAAGTACCTTGGCAACCTTACGAGTCTCTTCATTGGTAGCACCTATCATCTGTGCTACTTCATGCAATACCTTTTCATCAGCGTTACGAATCTGATCTACCGTTACTCGGTGCTCTAAGACCATCGATGTAAGACCCAATAAATCCTTCACGACAGTGCTTGCAGCATCACTAGTTGCAAAGGTGCCGTCATCCCACTCACGCACCAACTTATTAGCCGACATCCACACAGCGGCTTCACCCAGTGGTTGAACATCAGCATCAATGCCATAACGAATTGCATGTTCACTCAAGAGACGTCCTGCATAGGAGTGATAGGTAGTTACTGCAGTATCGAGTGAGCTAAAAGTGCGCGCCATCCCTTGCTTATCTTGTGCCTGCTGGAATTGGCGAAGTCGTTTGCGGATACGAGTATTTAGCTCACCCGCTGCCTTGCGTGTAAAGGTAAGGCCAAGAATTTGATCAGGACGTGCGATCTCGTTTGCAACGAGATAGACAACCCGCGCTGCCATCGTCTCTGTCTTTCCAGATCCAGCACCAGCGATGACAACAGCAGGTTCCAGTGGATTATCGTGAATCGAAATAATCGGGCGCTGCTCATCAGATGGCAGATGAAAGGTTGGATCAATCGAGATAATCATCTCGGCGACTTGGTCAGGTGAGTACTTCTCTATCACTGATGCACCGCCTTACCTTCAAGATAGAGCGGGCAAGAAGGTTTCACCTTGCACTGCTTACACATATCGTTCTTACGAGCAGTAAATGTTGCACCACCCATACCCACTGCGATCTCTTCAAGGATTGCTGTCGTTGCCTCAACATCAACAAGTGCATCCTGCTCACGAGTGCTGTAGCTCTTATTCTTACTTGCAAGATAGACAAGCTGAGCACCGGTGACATCTGTGGACTTTAACTTCTCTTCAAATCCATCAAGGATGACACCTAACTGATAACACGCAAGTTGCAAGTTAGTCTTGGCATCATCTCCCGAAATCTCTTTCTTTCCTGTCTTAAAGTCGATGATGTAATGCTTGCCATCACCATCTACCTCAATGCGGTCAACATTTCCTCGGATAAGTGCGCGTCCCACAGTGATCTCAAAGCTCTTCTCAACACCTGCAACTGTGCGGTTATTGTCAGCTAGCGACTTGGTGTGAAAGAGAGAGAAACGCTCGAGCATCTTCTTCGCCCGTGCAAGGGCTGCATGGCTAATCCAGCCCTGACTATCGTCAATCAACGGCCATGAATCAATGAGTTTGCTCTGCAACGCCTCATCAGTAATTCCTGGTTCATCTACTTTAAGACGAGCAAATTCGTGAATGACAGATCCGAGTAATTGCGCTGTGGAATCACCATCTGTGCCACCGCTCTTTTCCAAGAACCATTTAAGTCCACATTCAGTGAAGTTTTCAGCACCCGATGGTGAAACAGGAACGAGAGCGCCCTCATCAATAACAGGTAGCTCACTTGAAATAGAGGCCGATCCCAGCCACTGTGATGGTTGAGCGAGATGAATTCCGTTAGCACTTAAAGTCTTGAGAAGAGAGGCCGCACCACTATTGCCTGAAAGGTTTACTTCCCTGCGCAGCGTTGCAACAAGTGCGGATGCTGTCAGAGGTCGTGGAACTTCGACTTGTGCATCTGCGTTTCCGAGTGATTCTGCAAGATCTTCAAAGAAGATAGATGGTGTTTCATCTTCACGTGAAATTGCTGTCACAAGAAGTGATTGGCGAGCACGAGTTGTTGCAACATGAAATAGTCGCGCTTCATCTTCTGCAAGTGATGATGCTGCAATCATGTCAAGGGTTACTTGTGCAAGTTCATCGCCATGGCGCACTCGCTCAACAAGTCGTTCAGCACCAAGAAGTGAACTGCGCTGCTTAAGGTTTGGCCATGCACCCTCTTGCACGCCAGCTACTGCAACATATTGCCACTGACGTCCCTTTGCGGAATGCACAGTAAGGATTTCAACGACATCAGGGCGAACACCCTTTGCAGTAATAAGGTCAGAGACAATCGTTTCATTGGAAATTTCAGTCAAGAATAAGTCAGGTTTAGCACCAGGAAAACGTTCAATATGTCGTGCTGCTGTATCAAAGAGTTGAATCATCGCATCAAGATCGCGATCAGCCGATGCTCCGCGAGATCCACCCTTCAGAGCTGCTGCCCTCCACGCATCTGCAATCTTCTCGTTATCGCTATTGGTTGCGTTACTCCAGATTGCCCACAAAAGATCATGAATCGTTGCACTCTTCTTTGCAATCGATTTCTTAGCAAGTGATAGCAAGGTGTGAATTCGCATTAACTCAGCAGAATCTTCGATGGCGATATCCCCTGTGAGGATTGCATCAAGAATCAATTGAGTTCCAGATCTCTTATCACGTGCCTCATCCCGGGCCGCAAGGAGTGCAGCTCGTGTGCGCCGCAGTGAGACCGATGTTGCTCCCCCGAATTCAGATGTCAGCAGCTTCTCTGCTGTATCAAGATTCAGTGGCTGCGCACCTGTTGCAACGCGTGCAAGTAAGAGGAATGGAGCAATGGCAGCGTTATGAGCTAGCGCCTCAACATCTCCTGCGGTTGGAATAGAGACCTGTGCAAAGGCACGTCTAATAGCCGATGCAGTCTGTCCATGAGATCTGACAATCACGGCCATCTGAGAATAGGCAACTCCTTGCATCAGATGTGCTCGCTTAAATTGATATGCGATGTATTGCGCCTCTTCAGATTCTGAATGTAAGCGCGCTGTTTGCGCAGTAGGTGCGCCACGGAAATTCTCAAGTAACACAATCTCTTTAGCACCTGCTGCCACATAGGAATCAATGACTGCAGCAATACCTTCAGGATCTGCTCCTCGGAATCGCCCAACAGCACTTGCGCTATCGGCACCGATGACAAGATCTGAGCCTGCAAGCAGTGAGAGCAGAGTGCGCTGAGCTGGATCACTCTCTTGGAATTCATCAACGATGATGGTGCTAAATCGCCCGCGAAGTTCAGCTAATAATTCAGGGTTGGCACGCAAGTAATTGATTGCAGAGTTAATGATTTCAGATGGATCAATGCGGACCTTGGCATCTCCTGCCAATACCTCTTGCAAAGTCATAGCCCCTAAATAGCGCTTCCAAAAATCTGCAGCACCTGGCCAATACTTCTCACCCAGTTGGTGACCACGCTCTGCCAAAGTATCTGGCGTAATGCCACGTTCATTAGCGCGCATAATCAAATCTCGAAGCTCTCGAACAAATCCTTGAGTCTGCAGTGGCTCACCCAGTGATTCAGGAGTCTTCTTTAAATCATCATGCCACTGCTTATATCCATCTTCAATATCGCCATCAAGAAGTTGAGAGATAAAAGTTTCTTGTTCAGCACCTGAAAGAAGAACAATCTCACGATAGTTATCACCGGTGCGCATCTTCAGAATTGAATATGCAAGTGAGTGAAATGTTCGAGCAAGTGGTTCAAATGCTGTCTCTTGCGACCTTGTCACAATCGCATCGCGTATTTCAGATGCGCGTTCACGACCATAGGTAAGTAAAAGAATGGAGTCAGGTGATTGCCCTGCTGCAATGCGCGATAGCGCTGCTTCAATCAGAACAGTTGTCTTTCCTGTACCCGTTGCACCTTTAAGAATGAGTGGTGAACCCCGATGGGCAACGGCAGCTTTTTGATCAGCGCTGAGGGAATGCGAGAACCCCTCAGCATCTGCTCGCACGAGGCGAAGAGGTGCTGAAGGGTTCTTACTCACAGTTCTAATTCAACCGTAAGCCACTGACAATTTAGCTCTGGTTGTTCTTCTTTGCGCGTGATGTTGCTCGGGCGCGCTCTGCGCCATCGAGAGTCACCTTACGAATACGGACGACAGCTGGAGTTACTTCTACGCACTCATCTTCACGACAGAATTCGAGAGCGCCTTCCATGTTCAGCTTCTTAGGTGGAATCAACTTTTCAGAATCATCTGTGCCTGATGCACGCATATTGGTGAGCTTCTTCTCACGAACACAGTTGACATCCATGTCATCGGATCGTGAATTCTCACCGATAACCATGCCTTCATAGACTTCATCACCTGGTTCAACGAAGATTGAACCGCGCTCTTGAATACCAGCCAGTGCATAGGAAGTCACTGCGCCAATACGATCTGAGACAAGGGAACCTGTTGCACGAGTGCGAAGTTCTCCATACCAAGGTTCATATGAATCAAAGACGTGGTGAAGCAAACCTGTTCCGCGAGTTTCAGTTAAGAACTCAGTACGGAAACCAATCAGACCACGCGATGGAACCTTGTAGTCAAGACGGATCCAACCGGTTCCGTGGTTAACCATCTGCTCCATACGGCCCTTACGAAGCGCCATCAACTGAGTAAGAACACCTAAGTAATCTTCAGGTGCATCAATTGTCAGACGTTCCATCGGTTCGTTAAGTTTTCCATCAATCATCTTGGTAACAACCTGTGGCTTACCCACTGTGAGTTCAAAGCTTTCGCGCTTCATGATTTCAACCAACACTGCGAGCTGAAGTTCTCCACGACCTTGAACTTCCCAGGTGTCAGGACGTTCTGTGTTGAGAACACGAAGTGAGACGTTACCGACCAACTCTTTATCAAGACGATCCTTAACTTGGCGCGCAGTAAGCATCTTGCCGCTTTTGCCCGCAAGTGGTGATGTGTTAATACCGATTGTCATCGAAATAGATGGCTCATCGACTGTGATAAGTGGAAGTGCATGTGAGTTTTCAAGGTCTGCCAGGGTTTCACCCAAAGTGATTGTCTCAATACCGGCAACAGCGATGATGTCGCCAGGGCCTGCCTCAAGTGCTGGAACGCGCTCGAGTGCTTCAGTCATCAAAAGTTCTGAGACCTTCACACGCTCTGTTGTTCCATCTGTCTTAATCCATGAAACTGTCTGGCCCTTCTTAATCACGCCTTCGTGAACGCGACACAAAGCCAAGCGACCAAGGAATGGTGAAGAGTCAAGGTTTGTCACGTGTGCCTGAAGTGGTGCACCTTCGTGATAAACAGGAGCTGGAATTGCAGAGAAGATTGTGTCGAATAAAACATCGAGGTTTTCCTCAACTGGCATTCCACCATCTGCTGGACGCGTAAGGGATGCACGACCTGCCTTAGCGGATGCGTAGACAACGGGGAATTCGATCTGCTCTTCGTTGGCATCAAGATCGAGGAAGAGTGCATATGCCTCATCCACAACTTCTGCAATACGTGAGTCAGGACGGTCGACCTTATTAATAAGGAGAATGACGGGAAGATTCTTCTGTAGCGCTTTACGTAATACGAAGCGTGTCTGTGGAAGTGGACCCTCTGATGCATCAACAAGAAGGATTACTCCATCAACCATCTCAAGACCACGTTCAACTTCACCACCGAAATCTGCGTGGCCTGGTGTGTCAATGATGTTGATGACAGTGTCACCGCGACGAACAGATGTGTTCTTCGCAAGAATCGTAATTCCCTTTTCGCGTTCTAGATCCATTGAATCCATCATGCGATCTTGACCTTCTTCTTGCTTCTTATAGGCCGCAAAGGCTCCGGATTGCCACAACATCGCATCAACGAGCGTTGTTTTACCGTGGTCAACGTGAGCGATGATCGCAACGTTGCGAAGGTTGTCACGGGTCTTCTTAGGAAGATCCTTCAGGTGTGCCTGATTAAGTCGTGCTCGGGCTGTGTTTAGGGCTGGGTTATTAGACATTGAATCTGAACTCCACTACGTCTCCGTCTTGCATGATGTATTCCTTGCCTTCCATACGGACCTTGCCCTTTGCTTTCGCTTCAGCCATTGTGCCCGCTTCTACCAAGTCGGCAAAAGAAACGATTTCAGCTTTAATGAAACCTTTTTGGAAATCTGTGTGAATGACGCCGGCAGCCATAGGTGCGGTGTCGCCTTTATGAATAGTCCAAGCGCGTGCTTCCTTTGGACCTGCTGTTAAGTACGTTTGAAGACCGAGAGTGACAAAGCCAACGCGAGCAAGTGTTGCAAGCCCTGGTTCAGTCAGACCGATTGCCTGCAGAAGTTCGAGAGCATCTTCATCTGAGAGTTCTGCAAGTTCTGCCTCTGTCTTTGCATCCAAAAAGATTGCTTCAGCTGGGGCAACCAGTGCTGATAACTTCTTTCGAAGTTCATCATCTGCTAGTTCTGCAGCATCGACGTTAAAGACATAAAGGAATGGCTTGGCGGTGAGCAAGTGAAGTTCGTGGAGTAATTCGCGATCAATCTTTGATTGTGACAATGGCTTTCCTGATTGCAACCACTCGTTCGCTTCTTTGACCGCCTCTAAAATTGGCGCCTTCTCTTTAGCAACGCGCGCTTCTTTCTCAAGTCGCGGGATTGCCTTCTCAATTGTCTGCAGATCTGCGAGCGCAAGTTCCATATTGATTGTTTCCATGTCACTGGAAGGATCGATACGACCATCAACGTGAACAACATCGCCATCGGTGAAGACGCGGATGACCTGACAGATGGCATCGGTCTCACGGATATTGGCAAGGAACTTATTGCCAAGGCCAGCACCTTCTGAAGCACCCTTCACAATTCCTGCGATATCAACGAAGGAGAGAGCTGCGGGAAGAAGCTTTTCAGAGCCAAAGATTGTGGCGAGCTTGGCTAAACGCTCATCCGGAACGCCCACGACGCCGACATTGGGCTCGATGGTGGCGAAGGGATAGTTAGCGGCCAAGACATTGTTCTTGGTGAGAGCATTAAAAAGGGTCGACTTTCCGACATTCGGCAAGCCGACGATTCCGATAGACAGGCTCATAAGTAGGACAGCCTACGGGGAATTGTCAGTGCCTCCTGCCACGATTGCCCCATGTCCAGCGCACTCGTGACCTTAATAACTCTGATTATCGGCCTCTTTCTTGGATTGGGCCTTGGTATCTGGATTTCACGGATGAAAAATACTTCCTCCTCATCTAATTCTCTGGCGCAAGAACTCAATGATGTGAAGGTCTTGCTCAAAGCATCTGATGATCGCCTCAAAGCTGCTGAAGCAAAATCTGAAAACGATACAAAGATTGCAACGCAGATGGAGGAGATGAAGGCAAGTGTTGAACGTATGCGCGCACAATCTCAAGAAGCTGCAGAGAAGAGAATTGCATCAGAGACACAACTCGTTGGCACTATCGATGAGATGCGTAAAGCATCAACTACTTTCTTTGATGAGACGAAGAAGATTGCAGGAGCACTAGCTAGTTCGCAAACCCGCGGAAAATTTGGTGAAGCGCAGTTGCAATTACTGCTTGAACAAGCAGGTCTTCGCGAAGGCCATGAATACGATGCACAGCGATCAACAACTGACTCTGATTCATCTGGTATTCCTGATATCACCGTGCATATGCCAGGTGGTTCAAAATTATTTATCGACTCCAAGTTTCCCTTTGATCGCTTCCTTGAAGCTTTCGGCACCGAAGATCAGGCAGAGCGCGATGAACTCTTAGCTCTACATACCAAAGATTTACTCAAGCATGTTGATGCTCTCTCAAAGCGCGGCTATCACAAGTCACAAGGCTCACCAGATTTTGTCGTTCTCTTTCTCCCATTTGAAACCCTTCTGGCAGAGGCACTTCGTATCGACCCAACGCTGCTTGAGAAAGCCTTTAAAGTCGGCGTCACACTTGCAACTCCCACAACCACGATGGCACTTCTTCGCACCGTTGGACATATCTTCACGCGTAACCAATTAGCTGAAAATGCAGATGACATCACCAAGGTTGCAGCAACATTTTTGAAGAACATCACCCTTCTGCATTCAAAGATTGTGGCAGTCGGTAAGGCGATTAACTCAACATCGAAGGCATATGAGGATCTAGTCCCAACGGCTGAAAAGACTGTTCTTTCTCCTGCTCGCCGCATTCATAAGCTGGGAGTTGCAGGTGATAAAGAGAAGCTTGCAATCGAATATCCTGATGCACCTGCAGATGTGAGAGCGCTCAATAACCCTGATCTTGAAACAGATGATTTCATCGATGTAGAAGTAGTAGAGGAGTAAGAGATGACAACAGCAATCAAGAAGCCAGCCATCACAGGTCCTGGCCTTAAGAAGCAAGGTGTTGTTGTCCTGCAATCCTTCTTCATCTTCGTATTTGTCTGGCTTGAGATGTGGATTCGCGGTGGTGCTGGAATTCTCTCAGGGCTGATCATCGCCCTCGTTACCTACGGCGGCATTGCATACGGTCGCACCGGCACTCGCTATGTCGCAGTTGTTACGCCACCACTTGCCTATGCAGCAACCACACTTATCTACACAATCTTCAGCGATGGACTTCGACCATCACGCGTAGGAGTTGATTTCATTGCATCCCTTGCAAGCATTGCACCATTCCTACTTATCAGTGCACTCTATGGATGGTTTATGTTCTTTAACGAGAAGGCTAAGAGCCGTCCTTCACAACGGTTACAGACCACTCCAGAAGTTCGTTAATACCTTCACAGTTTCCTCTGGTTGATCTTCATTGGGGCAATGTCCTGCATCCTTAATAATGGTGCGCGGGGCTGATAAATCCTTCGCCATTTGATCCTGCATCTCTAGCGGCCATGCATCATCGTTCTCGCCATAAACCACATGAACTGGGATCTTCGTTGCAATAATCTCTTGCGTGAGTGCTTGCGTATCCTTTAGGTGATGCGCCATTGTCTTAGTTGACTTCGGATCACTTGCCTTCCATCGTTTCTTATAAATTTCATACCGAGGCAGCAATTTATCTGTCTCTTCTTTGTACTTATTCCAAGAATCTTCCATCGTCATAGTTTCGAGAATATGAATGGTTGCATCAAGATCTGGCTTGTCAGGAATCCAATGGGGACCTGTGCAAAATAATGTCAGTGATTTCCAATAATGAGGAGCATCAACTGCAGCACGCTGTGAGACAAGTCCACCAAATGAATGTCCTAGCAAGTGAGGTTGCTCAAAGCCGTAGTGGTGAGCAATCTCTATGACATCGCGCGCCAGCGATGGCATGGAATAGCCATCATCGCGCTTGCTATGTGCTGATTCATGTTGTCCACGATTATCAAAAGTCAGAACGCGATAACCCTCATCTGCAAGCAGTGGTCCAATTTCGTTGAAATCTTCTTTGCTGCCCGTGAAGCCATGAACAAGCACAACATCTGCAATGCGCACCATTGGTTCATAGATTTCAATGGCGAGGTTCTCGCCTTGAATCTCAATAAACGTAGTCAACGTTAAGCATTCTTCAGATCAGCGCGGAGCTCTTTAGGAAGAGCAAAGAGCAGGGTTTCCTCCGTTGCGCGCACCTCTTCAACATAGTGATAGCCATGATCGCTCAAGTGCTTGAGTAGATCATCGACAAGAATTTCAGGAACAGATGCGCCACTTGTGACGCCAATTGTCTCAGCGTTTACTAACCACTCCTCTTTTACCTCATCTGCATAATCGATGAGGTAGGCAGCCTTTGCTCCATATTCGAGTGCAACTTCAACGAGGCGAACTGAGTTTGAAGAGTTAGTAGAACCAACAACGAGAACAAGGTCAGCATTGGGAGCAATTGCCTTAATCGCTTCTTGGCGATTCTGTGTTGCATAACAGATGTCATCACTAGGTGGGTTTGCAATCTCTGGGAATCGCTCTTTCAAGATTGCAACAGATTGCATCGTTTCATCGACAGAGAGAGTGGTCTGTGTGAGCCAGACAAGTTTCTTTCCAGGTGTGGGTTGGATCGTGCGAGCCTCATCAAGGCCATCGACGACGCGAACTTTTCCGGGTGCTTCACCCGCAGTACCTTCAACTTCTTCATGGCCGACGTGGCCGATGAGCAGAATTTCTGTCTCTTCATTAGCAAAACGCTTTACCTCGTTATGTACCTTAGTAACAAGAGGACATGTTGCATCGATGGTCTTCAAGTTTCGAGCAGCAGCTTCTGCATGCACCGCAGGTGAAACGCCGTGGGCTGAGAAGACAACAGTTGCACCTTCTGGAACTTCATCAGTTTCATTAACGAAGATGACGCCACGTTGTTCAAGGGTTGAGACCACATGCTTGTTATGGACGATCTCTTTACGGACATAGACAGGAGCTCCATAGAGTTCAAGGGATTTCTCAACAGCCACAACTGCTCGGTCAACGCCTGCGCAATACCCACGTGGGGCAGCTAGGAGAATTCTCTTGCTCATATCACGCAGTCTATTAGGCTCTCGCCATGTTCGAAACTTCAAGTGAATCCCCCGCACCAGTGCGCGTGGTCTCTGAAGCCATTAAGGATTACATCGATCGATTGGGCCCCATCTGGATTGAGGGCGAGATATCTGAACTCAATGAACGCAGCGGCGGAATGGCCTTTATGCGCCTTCGCGATACGAGTGCGGATATGAGTATTTCTGTGATGTGTTACAAAGCTGTATTAGCGAGTGTGCAACCACTTCCTGCCAATGCTCGCGTTGTTATTTATGCAAAGCCATCGTGGTTTACTAAAAATGGTTCACTGACTCTGTCGGCAAAAGAGATTCGCCAGGTAGGAGTCGGTGAACTCCTTGCACGCCTTGAAGCGCTGAAAGAGAAGTTAGCTCTTGAAGGACTCTTTAGTGCAGATCGAAAGATTGCACTGCCGCGCTTGCCGCGCAGAGTCGGACTTATCTGTGGTCGCAATACCGATGCAGAAAAAGATGTTGTTGAAAATGCTCGACGCAGGTGGCCTTCTGTGCAATTTGAGATTCGTGAAGTTGCCGTGCAAGGTGCTGCGGCCGTTGTTGAAGTCTCAGCTGCCTTATCTGAGTTAGAAGCCAACCCTGAAGTTGATGTCATCATCATTACTCGCGGCGGCGGCTCATTCGAAGATCTCCTTCCCTTTAGCGATGAATCACTTGTCCGCCTTGCAGCTAGTTGCACAACCCCCATTGTCAGCGCCATCGGCCATGAGAAAGATTCACCACTGTTGGATCTCGTTGCTGACTACCGCGCATCGACTCCCACAGATGCTGCAAAGAGAGTTGTCCCAGATATTGCTCAGGAGATTAGCGATATTGAGAAGATTAGAGATCGCATGTTTCGAAGACTTGTCTCAACGATTGACTATGAACTCAACCAAATCGCTCAGCTGCGCAATCGCCCTGTGATGAAAGATCCCAGCGTCATGGTCACTTCTCGCCGCGATGAAATCAAAGGCTGGCGTGATCGCTCTATCCGTGGCTTTGCATCCCTTCTTGAAATCGAGAAGAAAGAGCTCAAAGGCGTTAAGGCCCACCTTCGTTCCCTATCTCCACAATCGACAATGGATCGTGGCTATGCAGTTGTGCAATTAGAAGATGGCTCCATTGTTCGCGATGCCTCAAAGGCAAAGGCGGGCACGCATCTGCGCATCCGTGTGGCTAAGGGCGAGACCCGCGCCACAGTCAACGAGTAATCGACAGAGAGTAGATTGAGCACATGGCCACTAAAGATTCCAAGCCTTCATATGAAGCAGCGCGCGATGAGCTCGCTGAAATTGTTGAATCGCTCGAAGATGGCAGCGCGACTTTAGAGGAATCACTCAAGCTCTGGGAACGCGGCGAAGAGTTAGCCAAGATCTGCCAGGAGTGGCTCGATGGCGCTAAGAAGAAGTTAGATGCTGCAAAGAAACCTGCCGAATAATGTCACCAGATTTCACCTACTCAGATCTTCTGCCCCTTGGTTCAGATAGAACGAAGTATCGCCTTGTATCAAAAGAGGGCGTCAGTGTTATCAAGTTAGGCGATAGAGAATTTCTGCAAGTAGAACCATCAGCACTTACCTTGCTGACAGAGACAGCTATTCACGATATTTCACATTACCTGCGCACAGAACACCTTGAGCAACTGGCAAAGATTCTCACAGACCCTGAGGCATCAGCCAATGATCGCTTTGTCGCCCTTGATCTCTTAAAAAATGCCAACATTGCAGCTGGTGGAGTTCTGCCGATGTGCCAAGACACAGGAACTGCGCTCATCATGGGCAAGAAGGGTCAGTTTGTTCTGACCACAGCAAAAGATGAGGTCGCACTCTCTCAAGGTGTCTATGACGCCTATACAACGCTCAACCTTCGCTATTCACAGATGGCCCCTGTAACAACATGGGAAGAGAAGAACACAGGCAATAACTTGCCTGCCCAGATTGAGATCTATGCAGATAGCGATCACCAAGATGAATACAACTTTATGTTTATCGCCAAAGGTGGCGGTAGCGCCAATAAGTCATTCCTCTATCAAGAGACCAAGGCAGTTCTTAACCCGACCTCCTTTATGAATTGGTTAGATGCAAAGCTGCGCTCTATTGGAACAGCAGCATGTCCTCCCTATCACCTTGCAATTGTGATCGGTGGAACAAGTGCTGAGCACACAGTCAAGACTGCAAAGCTTGCAAGTACTCACTATCTCGATGACCTGCCAACAACAGGTGATGCTGCAACAGGACATGGATTTCGCGACCTTGCACTTGAAGAAGAAGTTTTTAAGTTGACCCAGAAGCTGGGAATCGGAGCACAATTTGGTGGCAAGTACTTCTGCCACGATGTGCGCGTTGTGCGTTTGCCTCGCCATGGAGCATCACTTCCAATCGCAATCGCAGTCTCGTGCTCTGCAGATCGCCAAGCAAAGGCGAAGATCACCAAAGATGGCATCTTCCTTGAGCAACTCGAGACAGATCCTGCCCACTTCTTGCCTGAGACAACCGATGAGCACCTCAATGACAATGTGGTGGCGATCGATCTCAACCAGCCGATGGATGCAATTCGCGCCGAGCTCTCCAAGCACCCTGTAAAGAGCAGAGTTTCACTGACCGGAACAATTGTGGTTGCTCGCGATATTGCCCATGCAAAGATTAAAGAGATGTTAGATGCGGGCAAGCCATTGCCTGAATATATGAAGAAATACGCTGTTTACTACGCAGGTCCTGCAAAGACTCCCACAGGTATGGCATCAGGATCATTTGGTCCAACAACTGCCGGCCGTATGGATTCCTATGTCGATCAATTCCAAGCAGCTGGTGGTTCCTTCGTGATGTTGGCAAAGGGCAATCGATCACAGCAAGTTACCGATGCATGTGCCAAGCACGGTGGTTTCTATTTGGGATCTATCGGTGGCCCTGCAGCTCGCCTTGCTCAAGATTGCATTACAAAAGTTGAAGTACTCGATTTCCAAGAGCTAGGAATGGAAGCTGTATGGAAGATCGATGTGGTGGACTTTCCAGCATTTATCGTTGTCGATGATAAAGGCAATGATTTCTTTGCCGAGACTATGCGTCCGCTTACTATTGGGCTTAAGCCAGAGAATTAGTAATAGCGGTGGCTGCGCCACTTTGCCCATGCTGTGCATGGATTGTCATAGCGAATATCGATATAACGAAGACCCCATTGAATCTGTGTCACTGGGTTAGTGCGCCAATCACTTGAGATAACTTCCATCTTCACAGCTGGTAACGCTTGAGCAATTCCATGAGCACCTGAGCGATAGTTGTGAGCCTTGTAATTCCAATGGCTCTCTTTCGTCCATAACTTATTGAGGCAGGCATATTGATCATCGCCCCATTGGTAATCGGCATTCATGATTTCCTTAGCAACCTTCTTAGCGCCCATCATCTCTCGAGCCATCTCAACCTGTTGGCTGATGCCGGCAACTAAAGCCATCTCAGCCATCTGAGATGCCAGGGAGGCCGAAGCTGGATTGGCGGAAACGGTGAGGTTCTTGGAATCTGCCAGAGTCAGGCGGGTGGTCATAGGAAAGTCGAGGCCATAGGCGCTCTGTTGGGCAGTTGCGATAAAGAGCATCGAGCCAACGGTTGCCCAGAGAGCGACCTTGCCGGTTCTTGAAATGCGCAGGACGGAGAGAGCGGTGAAGAATTCACGGATATCGCGCTTCATCATCTTCCCCCTTCCTTCTCATCGATCTCTTCCGCCCCATGGCCTATCGACTTCAGAATTGAGGTTGGAGCCTGGGGGGAATGGGTAAAGGCTGGCAAGGGATGGGGTGAGTCGCAAATTTAGAGGTGCGTGAGTCGCAAATTCTCAGGATTGGCGCACTCTGTGGATAGGTAAAAGCGCAGGTCAGTTAGGGCAAAGTCCTATATGTCCCATTTGTCACTGTGAGATTTAAAGAGGGGAGAAAAAGGGGTTATGCCTGAGGTCCCTCGAGCATCTCGGTGACTAGCGCTGCGATCGGCGAGCGCTCTGAGCGAGTCAAGGTCACATGGGCGAAGAGCGGATGGCCCTTGAGAGTCTCAACCACCGCCACGACTCCATCATGGCGACCGACCCGCAAGTTATCGCGCTGGGCAACATCGTGGGTCATGACAACTCGCGATCCTTGGCCGATTCGCGAGAGCACGGTGAGCAGAACTCCTCGTTCCAGTGACTGGGCTTCATCAACAATGACGAAGGAGTCATGGAGGGAGCGGCCACGGATGTGGGTCAGTGGCAGAACTTCAATCAGACCTCGGTCGATGACCTCATCGATAACAGCTTGGCTGACCAACGCCCCCAAAGTATCGAAGACCGCTTGGGCCCAGGGCGACATCTTCTCGCCCTCACTGCCTGGCAGGTAACCGAGTTCTTGTCCCCCGACTGGATAGAGAGGACGGAAGATGAGCACCTTCTTATGCAGGCGCTTTTCCATGACCGCTTCAAGTCCTGCGCACAGAGCCAGGGCCGACTTTCCTGTTCCAGCCCGGCCACCCATCGAGACTATGCCGATGCTGTCATCAAGAAGGAGGTCGAGTGCAATACGTTGTTCTGCAGAACGGCCATGTAATCCAAATGCCTGGCGATCGCCTCGGACTAATTGCAACTGCTTATCTGCTGTGACTCGGGCCAGCGCACTTCCTTTTTCTGAGTGGAGAACGATGCCGGTGTGCACAGGAAATTGATGGGCACATTCATGATCTGCGCGATCTGATGCATAGAGCTCATCGATGGTGTTGTGGCCGACAGAGACTTCTTCAATTCCTGTCCATCCGCTATTCGAGACTAGCTCTGCAAGATATTCCTGTGCTTCAACTCCGACAGAGGATGCTTTAACGCGTAGTGGAAGATCCTTTGTTACAAGCACTACATGCTTTCCATCAGACATTAAATTCTTAGAGATGGCAAGGATGCGAGAATCATTGGTGCCATCGCGCAAGAAGCCATGTGGCAGAGTGCTTAAATCAGTGTGGTTGAGCTCTACTGAAAGAGTTCCACCTTCAGGAGTCACAGTCAGAGGTGCATCAAGGCGTCCATGTTCAACGCGGAGATCATCGAGTGCGCGAAGGGCTGCTCGGGCGAAGTAGCCGAGTTCAGGATGATCGCGCTTTGTCTCGAGTTCGCCAATGACGGCTATGGGAATGATTACTTCATGTTCTTCAAATCGTTTCATCGCACCAGGATCTGCCAGCAGTACTGAGGTATCCAATACATAGGTCTTACGGGCTGGGTTGTTCTTTGCACTTGCTGCCGATTTTGAAGTAGCCAAGGCCTAACCATTCTCTTTAGTTGTCACTAGCCACAAGCGATATCTCGATCTCCATAGGGAGCTATCGCGTGCGGTGGGGAAAGGGTGGGAGTTGCTTCTGACTCGTAAAAGATAGAACTTCTGAATCGGACTTTTGGTGCGACACGCCATTAACTAGGAAAAGGTAATCAACTGTTTACCTTGGCGGCACGTGAAGAGAAGTTAGCTGTACTTCTTCACAATACGGCGCTCGGCCACAAAGGAGGCAAAGGGCAAGGTGCCTGCTGCAATGAGAGCCAAAATCGTCGGAAGTGACATCTTCTTCTGCACACCAATCTGCAGGGCGGTCAAGATATAGACGATGTAGAGATAGCCGTGGGCAATCGGGATAAAGACCATCCACTTATTTGTATCGACGAGATCGAAAAGGTGTTTAGCTGGCATATAGCCAAAGATTAGAAGGAGAAGATTGACGCCGCAGAGAATGGCCATCAATCGAAAACGAGTAAGGGCTGCAGTCGATGATTGAGTCATGGCAGAACTCTAAACCCTTTCGTCTCTCTTATAGAAAGGTAGCCACAAGACAAGAAGAGCCATAAACCACCAGATGACCACATAGGAAATATGTTGCCAGTAGAAGCCTGGGACCCCAGCGGTCAGCTCTGGAGGAGTAATGCGGCTGCGATCGACTAAGCCACTGCGACTACTTTCTGATGTTGCCAAGATAAAGCCATCAAAGAGTTGGGCATCGGTTACTCCCACAAGCAGGCTGCTATCAAGGCGAGAGAGTTGCTGGTCAGTATTAGCTGCATGGTCGCCATTTTGATGTGGCATCAAGGTGCCGACTACCTCAACGTTCGTTGCCATCACAATTTCAGGGCTAGAAAGTCTCTGGCTCCACAACCCTCGCACAACCAGAATTGCAGTGTCAGTCTCATTCTGCAGAAATCCAACTTCCCAATCATCGACAACACCGTTGCCATCTTTCTGGTTGGGCGCTTTATAGGTTGCGATGTAGTGGCCTGAAGTTGATACCAATTTCCCAATGCTCTCAGGTGGAACTATCCCCGCAGCAGCGGTCTTTTCAAGAAGTGGGTAGATCGAGCTATCAATCGGTGCTTTCGCATTGTTCTGCATATCCTGGGCGCGCTGGAGTTGCCAGATGCCAAGACCGATAAACGTTGCGGTAAGAAGAAGAACAAAGAGCGCTTGGAAGAATTTCTTAATTGTCGTCTTCATTCTCCTGGATGACTTCTGAGTTCTTCTGCATACGCATGAAGCGCTTATAGAAGTTACGCAGCAATAATGTAACAGCGGTAAAGAGAACGATCATTGTGAGGGAGCCTGCGATTCCTACATCGTATTCTTTAACCATGAGAGGATTCTCCCATGTCACAGGGCAACAACCAATTCGATTTCAATGATCGCTATGGTGTTAAGCCTGCGCGAGCATGGGTGAAGTATGCAATTGTCTGTGCAGTTGTGGGAGGTGCTTGGTTGCTCTGGGCCGGCCTTCATCACTCCAATCCTGAAATCCGCACAGAGCTGATTTCATTTATCACCCAAGATCCTCGGAACCCTGAAATTCGATATTCACTACAACGTAAATCAGGTGAGGATGTCATCACCTGCACACTCACAGCCCGTGACTTTGAAAAGAATGTTGTTGGCCAGATTGATGACACGATTGAAGCTGGAGATACCTACCTTGAGCGCACCATCTCTATTCCTACGCGTGCTGATGCGGTCAATGCAGGTATCGAACGCTGTCGCGTTCTGCCCTAGGATTGCGGACTATGAGTTCACAACAGACATGGCTAACCCAAGAAGCAGCTGATCGTTTAGCTGCTGAACTTGCCAGCCTTGAAGGCGAAGGTCGTAAAGAAATCACTGCAAAGATTGAAGCAGCGCGCGCAGAAGGCGACCTCAAGGAGAACGGTGGCTATCACGCAGCACGCGATGAGCAAGGAAAGATGGAAGCTCGTATCCGTCAGCTCAAGCAGATGCTAGAAAATGCCCACATCGGAACACCACCTGCAAGTGCTGATGGAAAAGTTGGCGCAGGAATGGTTGTCACAGCAGTCATTGCAGGAGATGAGATGAAGTTCTTACTCGGCTCTCGCGAAATCGCATCAGGTGATCTCGATGTTTACTCAGAAAAATCACCTTTAGGGTCAGCAGTTCTTGGCGCAGATATCGGTGCCACTGTTTCATATTCGGCACCTAATGGTCGCGAAATAAAGGTTGAGATTAGAGCTGCTGAGTTCTACGCCTAATCCGCATAGTTACGATATTTACGTAAGCTCAACGGAATAAAGATCACCATAATAATAAGCATATAAATCAGTGATGTTGTCAGTGGATGCTCACTCGGGAAAGACCCAGCCGTTGCTCCGAATTGATTCTTTAGCCCAAAGAGCTGCCGGCATGCAGCGACCATCGTTGAGACAGGATTCCACTCAGCGAAGTACTGCAGCGCTCGTGGCATTCCTGTTGTTGGTGCAAATGCGTTAGATAAGAATGTGAGTGGGAATGTCACGATAAAGCTGACGTTCTGCACAACGCGCGCATCCGATGCTGAAAGTCCCACAAGAACTCCCACCCATGAGAGTGCATAACCAAAGAGAAGTAGAAATAAGAATCCGAGTGCCACATTGGCAAGGCCTGCAGATGGTCGCCATCCAACGATGTAACCGGCCATACCCATCACAGCTAGAACGACAATATTCAGAAGTGAGTCACCAAGGGTTCGACCAATGACGAGGGCAGATTGAGAAATCGGTAGTGATCTAAATCGATCAATTAAACCTTTCTTCATATCTTCAGCAAGGCCAGAAGCAGTGCCCGCTAATGTAAAAGCAACTGTCTGCACGAAGATGCCAGGCATCAGCAGCTGCACATATCCACCAGGTTGACCTGTGCTAATTGACCCACCAAATACATATCGGAAGAGAAGTACAAACATCACCGGTTGAATGGTGGAGAAGATGAGGACTTCAGGAACTCGAGTCAGCAAAAGTAGTTGTCTGCGAGTAATAATCGCAATGTCATTTACGGCGCTCATTTTCTGCCTCTCTTCTTTTCTACAATCTCTTCCTTCTTTTCCTCCGCTGCATGTCCTGTCAGTGAAAGGAATACATCATCAAGGGATGGGCGCTTGAGGCCCACATCCAGTGCGTGAATTCCAGCGCTATCGAGGGCTTTTAATACTTCAAAGAGAGCAGCAGATCCTTTGGAGACAGGTGATGAAATTAAACGTAGTCCTTCATCCAGTGTTGCTTTGTGAGCGCTTACGGCTGCAACAATCTCCATCGTCTTAGCAACATGGGCTTGTTCCACAACAACTTCAAGGCGTTCACCGCCCACTTGCTTCTTGAGTGCATCTGAAGTTCCTCGTGCAATAACTTTGCCGGTATCAATGACTGCGATGTCATCGGCTAATTGATCAGCCTCTTCAAGATATTGTGTTGTGAGCAAAAGTGTCACGCCACCTTTAACAAGTTCTTGAATTACTCCCCACATCTCTTGGCGACCACGTGGATCAAGACCTGTAGTTGGTTCATCAAGGAAGAGAACTTTCGGTTTCACAATGAGAGATGCTGCTAAATCAAGTCTGCGACGCATTCCACCTGAGTAAGTCTTGATGGGGCGCTTCGCAGCTTCGGTCAATGAGAAGCGCTCTAGTAGTTCATTTGCACGAACAACAGCTTGTTTCTTACCAAGGTGATACAACTCACCGAACATCACAAGGTTGTCATAACCTGTGAGAATTTCATCAACTGCTGCATATTGGCCAGATAAACCAATTACTTCGCGGACTTTCTCAGGATTCTTCATAACATCGATGCCTGCCACGCTTGCACTACCTGAATCTGCGCGTAAAAGCGTTGTGAGGATGCGTACAACTGTTGTCTTACCTGCACCGTTAGGTCCTAATACGCTTAATACGGTGCCTTCTTCAACATCAAGGCTCAGGCCATCAAGTGCTCGAACTTTGCCTTTGTCATAGGTCTTTACGAGGTTTTCGGCGATAACTGATTTCACACAGTAAACTTACCTCCTATGACAAACAATGCGCCAACAAAGGAACACTCACACCGCGAGATCATGATTATCCTCAGCGGCCTCATGACCGGAATGCTGCTTGCGGCGCTGGATCAAACCATCGTCTCAACAGCTCTCAAGAGCATCGTTGAAGACTTCAACGGTCTCGACCACTATACATGGGTTGTTACCGCTTACCTTCTTACATCAACTGCATCGACTCCTCTATACGGAAAAATCTCTGACCTTTATGGTCGACGTATTGTCTTCCAGTTCGCAATCGTCACATTCCTTATTGGTTCCTTTGCAGCAGGTGCATCACAAAACATGTCACAGCTCATTGCAACTCGTGCCGTTCAAGGTCTTGGCGCAGGTGGCTTGATGGCACTGACATTCGTCATCATCGGTGACATCGTTCCTCCGCGTGAACGCGGTCGCTACCAAGGTTACTTCGGCGCAGTCTGGGGTCTGTCATCAGTTGCAGGTCCACTTCTTGGTGGTTTCTTCTCAGATCACGCAACAATCCTTGGCGTTACAGGATGGCGTTGGATTTTCTACATCAACCTTCCATTTGGAATCGCAGCTCTTGCAATCACTTCAGCAGTTCTGCATATTCCTAAAGTTAAGCGCGAACATAAGATTGATTACCTGGGTGCCATTCTTCTTGTTGCAGGTGTGACTCTCACGCTTCTTGCAGTCTCTATCTATGGCCCACAAGATGGGTGGACAGATTCAAAGACACTTACCTACCTTGGTAGTGGATTACTCACAACGCTTCTCTTCCTTAAGTGGGAATCGACTGCCGTTGAACCAATCATTCCTCTTGCTCTCTTTAAGAATCACACCTTCTCCTTGACTTCACTTCTCGGTGCAATTATCGGTGCAGGTATGTTCGGTGCGATTGTTATGTTGCCTCTTTATATGCAGGTGGTGAAGGGCTACACAGCAACTGAAGCTGGGCTGAAGCTAATTCCATTAATGCTTGGGATCGTCTCAACTTCTATCTATAGCGGTAAGGCAATCACCAAGAGTGGGCGTTACAAGCGCTACCCAATTATCGGTTTAGCAATCATGACTCTGGGAATCTTGGCAATGGTCCGCTTGGATATTGACACTCCATATTGGGAGATTTCGATTTATGCGATCATGGTCGGAGCAGGCTTGGGTCTTTCCATGCAAACCATCGTGATCGCCCTACAGAACGCAGTTGAATTTAAGGATATGGGCGTTGCCACAAGTTCTAATACCTTCTTCCGTTCACTAGGTTCTGTATTCGGAACAGCAATCTTCGGAACAATCCTGACCAACCGTCTCGGTCATTATCTACTCACATCAGGATTTGATCCAGCGCAGGCCAAGCTTGTACAGAGCAACACTGCAGCTATTGGTGCTCTTCCTCCAGAAGGACGCGTTACAGCGCTCAACGCCTTCGTCGATTCATTCCACGTTGTATTCCTTGTTGCAGCACCTGTTGTTGCAATTGGATTCTTTGTGGCTCTGATGCTTCGTGAAGCTCCTCTGCGCACAAATGCTGACTACGCATCTGCTCGTAATGAGGCAGCCGGCGAGGCGCTCGGTTAAACCGAGCTACGTTTTATCCCTGTGAGAGATAAGTTCACCAACCCCTTTGCGGAATTTCCGCGGGAGGTTGGTGTTCTTGTTTTTGCATCCTTCTTTGTTGCAGTGGGTTTTGGAATCATCTCGCCCACACTGCCGCTCTTTGCACGCTCCTTCGGAGTCAATAACGCACAGGTAGGTGCAATCCTTTCGGCATTCGCCTTTGCACGTTTTGCCACAGGCCTTATTAGCGGCAAACTCGTTGATCACTTCGGTGAGCGACTTGTCTACTCATTTGGCATTGGATTTGTCTCCATCACATCATTTGCAGCTGGAATGGCTCAGAATTATGAGCAGCTACTCATCTTCCGCGCAGTTGGCGGCTTTGGTTCATCGATGTTCTCTGTTGCAGCTGGATCTATTTTGCTGCGTGCTGTCGATGATAACCATCGTGCACGAGCACAATCTCTCTATAACGGATCATTTCTTGTTGGCATGATGGCAGGTCCCGTAGTCGGTGGTGCACTTTCTGTTGTTTCACTGCGTGCACCTCTAATTATTTATGGTTTCCTTCTTATTGCTGCCAGTGCATCCGGTGCCATCCTCTTACGTAATTCAGTACTGGCTGCAAAACCCACTGCTTCTCAAGAGCGCGAAACAATTACCATCAAATCCGCGCTCGCCTTAAGTCCCTACCGCAGCGCACTCATCATCTCTTTCATTACATCGTGGGTTCTCTTCGGAATGAGCCGTTCAATCCTGCCGCTCTTTATGGTTGAGGAAATCAAGGTAACTCCTAGCTTTATGGGACTTGGATTTACGATTACAACGATTATTAATGGGGTGTTCCTACTGCGAGCAGGAAAACTCTCAGATCTCAATGGCCGTCGATACTCAGCCGTAATCGGTACTTCCTTTGTCACACTCTTCATTGTTGCTCTTGCATTCACAACAAAGCCATGGCACTTCATTGCAGCAAGTGTCATCGTTGGCTTTGGTGGAGCATTCCTCTCAACAACGCCTTCATCAATTGTGGGAGATGTTCTGGAAGGCAAAGGCGGTCAGGTTATTGGTCTCTTTCAGATGTCAGGAGATGCCGGTGCAATGGTCGCGCCATTGATTCTTGGAACGATTGCAGATCATTACGGATTTAGACCAGCATTTCTCACATCTGCGGTATTGATGTCAGTTGCAGTGCTTGTGGCAACAAAATTGCCCGAGACGCGGGCTTCGCATCTCGGGCAATCCAGTAAATAACTTCTAGTCGTTGCTACGAAGTATTGAGATTAGTCTCAAAACTTCGAGATATAACCAGACCAAAGTAACCATGAGGCCGAAAGCACAGCGCCATGATTCTTCTTGTGGCACGCGTGCTGCGACTGCCTTTTCGATTTGATCAAGGTCCATCACAATAAACATTGTTGCAAGACCCACAGCAGCAACTGCAATCAGTAGTCCGAGTCCGCCTGTTGGGCGCCCCGTGAACATTGTGATGAGTCCGAAGACTAGATATCCGATGAGGGAGCCCATCATGATGCGTGTGAATTTAGGTGTTACACGAATCTTTCCGCTGCGATATGCAAGCAGAACTCCACCGAATGCGCAGGCAGTACCAAGAACAGCTTGGCTGACAATCCCTGGGTAAGCGGATTCGTAATACGCACTAATTGTTCCGAGTGCAAGGCCCTGGAATGCAGCGTATGCAACGATCAGTGCAGGACGAACCTTCTTAGAAAATGAATTGACCATCGCGAGAATAAATCCGCCGATGAATCCGATAAGTGCAAGACCAGGGCTATTTGCACGCCATGCAAATGCTCCAACTGCAACGAGGACTGCAAAGAGTCCGGCTGTCTTGATGACGACATCGTCAATTGACATCGGTGCAGAAGTTGGACGGCTCTCAGGCGTATTTATCTCTTGAACCTGAGTGGTTCCATCTTTGATACGAGCGAAACCACGGCCGGTAAGGACTGGGTTAGAACTGCGCATTAATTTCTCCTTATATACGTGCGGAGAAAGGCTCTCCGTACAGTTCCTAAAATACGGCAAAGCACCAGTATTTCCACTTTTTGGTGAGCGTCAAGTTTTAGAAAAGGTTGTGAAGTGTGCCCCCGATCGGACTCGAACCGATACTGGAAGGATTTTAAGTCCTCTGTCTCTGCCATTGGACTACGGGGGCCAATAGAGGCGAAAGTCTACTAGGTGAAAAGTTAGAGAACTCCCGCGAACTTTGCTGCCTTTTTGAGTACTGAATCCAACATTGGTTTGGTGAGTTTGCCTGTAAAAGTGTTCTGCTGGCTTGGGTGATAACTACCGACTATTAGATAGTTAATGCCGTCATGCGAATACTTAATCGTTGACCCATGCCCGAATTTTCCAGCGGGAACTTTATGACCTTGAGCTTTAAGCGATTTGATTAATACCTGCCAACCGAAGTTTCCTAGCGCTACAAAGGAACGAACAGTGGGTGCGATCAGTTCTAGCTCATTCTCAAAAAACGGTGCACATGCATCGCGCTCTTCGGTGGTGGGTTTATTCTCAGGAGGAGCACAGCGCACCGCCATCGAGATGCGCGTATCGCGTAACACTTGTCCGTCATCGCGAGATGTTGAGGTTGCAATCTTTGCAATGCCGATTCGGTGGAGAGATCCATAGAGCCAATCGCCAGATGAATCACCAGTGAAGATACGGCCGGTTCTGTTGGCGCCATGTGCACCAGGTGCTAATCCAACGATAAGCATTTTGGGCTTACTCGATCCGAATCCTGGAACAGGCTTACCCCAGTACTTCTCGTTCTCATATGCCTTACGTTTAACTACAGCTACTTCTTCTCGCCACTCGACTAACCGTGGGCACTTATGGCATTTAACAATTGCCTTATCGAGAAGTTCAATCGACTTATACAAGCGACCAAGCCATTCCATCGAGAATATCTGATTCAGATGCAACGAATTCTGTTGCACCGGTTGCCAGCATGATGCGAGAGAGAACAAGAGCGCCTGCGCCAATAACATCAACGCGGCCTGGGTGCATATATCCGAGTGCTTCTCGATCTTCACGCTTCGCACTCAAAAACATCTTTGAGATTGCATGGGTCTTCTCTGCAGAGATGCGAGATAGATGGATTGCATATCGGTCATAGGCGGCAAGTTCGAGTGCGGCTGCTGCAACTGTGGTTGCTGTGCCGGCTACTGCAATCAGAGTCTTTGCCTGAGTAATAGGAACTACTTTGCCTGCCTGCTTGATTGCTTCATCAATATCTTCAATAGCTGCTGCAATCTGTCCAGGATCTGGGTCGCCGTTGGTGAAGTGGCGCTCTGACATGCGAACGCAACCAATATTCATGCTCTTTGCAAATTCGACTTCATCTGTGCCAAAGACAAATTCAGTGGATCCCCCACCAATATCGATAACAAGAAAGGGACCTTCTGTCTTATCAAAATCCTTTGTGGCTCCTTGGAATGAGAGCGCAGCTTCAACTTCACCTGGGATTACTTCAGGGGAAATACCTAAGCGTTCTTTGACGCCATCGATAAAGAGATCACGGTTGGTGGCATCGCGTGTGGCACTGGTGGCACAGAAGCGAATCTTCTCCACTCCACGCTTTGTTATCTCAAGTGCATATTTATCAACGGCTGCAAGGGTGCGAACGATTGCATCAGGATGAAATTGCCCAGTCTTATCAACGCCTTGTCCTAAACGAACAATCTCCATATCGCGAAAGATTTCACGAAAAGTTGTTCCTTCAACATCAGCAATGAGCAAACGGATGGAGTTGGTGCCGCAGTCAATCGCCGCTACTCGCATGAAAGGTGCTTCCACCACTCAGGAAGTTCAGCCAGTGCTTCATCGCCGAGTGGGTTAACTCCGGGACCAGCTGAGAGTGAGTGTGCAATTAGTGAGTGCAGACACTTCACGCGATTAGGCATTCCACCTGCAGAGATATTCTCAACTTCAGGGACATCAATTTTCAGCGCAGAACGTGCTGCAATGTAATCATCATGTGCTGCTGCATATGCACCAGCTAGCTCTGCATCAGTTTCAAGGCGATTGGTCATCTCCTCCATCATCCCTGTTGTTTCAAGGGTAGAAATGGCTGCAGTTAAACGCGGACATGTTGCGTAGTAGAAAGTTGGGAAAGGTTCACCGTTAGATAGGCGCGGTGGGGTTTCAACAACGGCTGCTTTCCCGCATGGACAACGGTATGAAATCGCATGAACATCGCGTGGCGTGCGACCCAATTGGTTTTCAATTGTCTTCAGATCATCTTCTGTTGCCTTGCGACTTTCAATACTCACGCCTTACCTGCCTCTGTAATCGATGCAATCATGCGTGTATACCAAGGCTGTCCTTCAGGAAGATTCTTCACAACATCTGTCTGAGCTGCTTCATCTGTATTAGTTCCATCTGTGCCAGTAACAATGTATTGACGCTCACCTGGCATTACAAAGTGCAGACGTTCACGTGCTTGAGATTTAATGTAATCAGGATCTTGCCAGAGCATTAACTCTTTACGAGCTTCATCCAGAGCTGTGTTATCGCTCTTAAGCTGTGATTGCAGCGCACTGATCTGTGCTCGCTGAACGAAGTAACTCTTAATTGGAGGTGCAAGAAAAAGCGCCAACATAAATAAGATTGCAGCAACAGCGAATGTGCGCCCAGATCCAGTATTGCGATTGAAGTTCAAGTTACGTGAACGGTAACTCTTCCTTCTCCCCGGGGATCTGCGCGCCATTGGAAGTTATCCTTTAAAGCGTGGGAATGCCTGGCGGCCTGCATAGACAGCACCGTCAGCGAGTTCTTCTTCAATACGAAGAAGTTGGTTGTATTTAGCAACACGCTCTGTGCGAGATGGTGCACCAGTCTTAATCTGGCCACAGTTAGTTGCAACAGCTAAATCAGCAATGGTGGTGTCTTCTGTTTCACCTGAACGGTGAGACATCATGCTGCGGTAGTTGGCACGGTGTGCAAGATCTACTGCATCGAGAGTCTCTGTCAGTGTGCCAATCTGGTTGACCTTCACAAGAAGAGCATTAGCTGTATCAGTATCAATTCCCTTTGCAAGGCGCACAGGGTTTGTTACGAAAAGGTCATCGCCAACAATCTGAATCTTTGAGCCAAGGGATGAAGTCATTGACTTCCAGCCAGCCCAATCTTCTTCGTTAAGTGGGTCTTCGATTGAAACGATTGGGTATGCGCTCACAAGCTCTGCGTAGTAGGCAATCATTTCATCAGATGAACGGAGTGAACCTTCGAACTTGTACTTACCGTTATCGTGGAATTCTGTTGCAGCAACATCCATTGCAAGTGCAATTTCAGAGCCTGGCTTAAAGCCTGCAGCTGTGATTGCTTCGATAATTAAATCAAGTGCTGCACGATTGCTATCAAGGTTAGGAGCAAACCCGCCTTCATCGCCGACAGATGTTGCAAGTCCACGCTTCTTAAGTACTGCCTTGAGTGCATGATAGATCTCAGCGCCCCAGCGAAGTGATTCGCGGAATGTCTCTGCACCGATTGGAGCAATCATAAATTCTTGAATATCAACATTGGTATCAGCATGTGCTCCACCGTTGAGGATGTTCATCATAGGAACTGGAAGCACATGTGCATTTGGCCCGCCGATATAGCGGAACAATGAGAGATCGGATGAATCAGCTGATGCCTTAGCAACAGCAAGTGAAACACCAAGAATTGAGTTCGCACCAAGGCGTGACTTATTAGGTGTGCCATCGAGTGCGATCATCTCTGAATCAATCAGGCGCTGATCTTGTGAGTCATAGCCTTCAATTGCTGGAGCAATTTCATCGTTCACAAATGCAACAGCCTTCTGAACACCCTTACCGAGATAACGGCCCTTATCGCCATCACGCAGCTCTGATGCTTCGAATGCACCAGTTGATGCACCGCTTGGAACTGCAGCGCGTGCTTGTGTTCCATCTTCGAGCGTTACTTCAACTTCAACTGTTGGGTTTCCGCGTGAATCTAGAATTTCACGAGCGTAGATTGCATCGATAATTGCCATGAGATGTCTCCTAAAAACTTGAGATTATGAACGTCAGCGCTCAACTCTGAACGGCAGGAGGCAATACTACCGCGACTAATTACCTTGCTGTTCGGCCCCCTGAATCTGACGAATCATCTCGCGAGCCTGAGCACGTAAGGCATTTTCAGGGTCAATACCGTTTTCATGAGCCCAGGCAATCACTGATGCAAGTGCCTCACCTACCGACTTCTCCGTAGCTTTCTCTGAAGAATATTCATCGACGTGGAGATCAACGTTGTATTTCTCGGCGCGATAGAAAATCTTTGCAACCAGTGGCAGAGCAGGTTGTGCCATTGCGATGCCATCAATTGCTGATGTGCGCCCCTTTTCACGAGCTTTAATGGCTTCCCAATTTTCAATAATTTCATCTGTGCCACTGACTTCAAGGTTTTCAAAGACATGTGGATGGCGGCTAATTAACTTATCTGCAATCGCAGCTGCAACATCTTCAATAGAGAATGGATCAGTCGGATGATCTTGGGCAATACGTGAATGGAAGTAGACCTGCAAGAGAACATCGCCGAGCTCTTCACGCATGCCGGCGCGATCATCAGTTTCTATCGCATCGATAAATTCATAGGACTCTTCCAGCAAATACTTGATCAGTGATTCATGCGTTTGCTCGGCATCCCACGGACAACCTCCGGGTGAACGGAGTCGATCCATGACTTCAACAAGGCGTTGAAGTTGTGAATCAGACATGCGAATTACTTGCCTGAAGGAACGACTGCAGATCCTGCTGAATCTGTTGCCACGATATCGCCAGTGTCCTGATCCCATGTTCCATATCGAGGGTTGACCTTGACTGTGAGTTCAGCAGCTTTTGCGTTGATGAGCTGAGTGATGCGCCCTGACACATCAGCATCGGCAACACCTGATGCCTTGAGTTCGGCTTGAATTTTGTTTGAAGTGATAATTGCGCGGACATAGCGATCAAAGTTTGATGGTGCAATTTCTGCAGCCACTAAGTTCTTTGCAAGTGCCTCTTGCCCACCGCTCTGTGTAATCAATTCAGACTTAGCTTTTTCGATTTCAGTAGAAGAAATCTCAATCTTGAGTTCTTTTGCAATCTCATCAAATAGAGATGTAACGATTGTGAAACGTAGCTGGGCACGGTTGAGCGCATTGCCAGTCTGAATCTGCATGCCTGATGTATCAACCTTTGTGCGTTCTGCGAGAACTTCATCAACAGTTGCTTGTGCTGACGCTTGTGAGATGGTGATATCACCAATGGTTGCTGCGCTATCGACATTGCCGCATCCTGAGAGTGCTAAGACTGAGATAACACCCAAGAGTGCAAGAATCTTCTTCACGTAGTACTCGCTTTCGTTAATTCATCGAGGGACTTAGCCGCCCACTCCAGAAGAGAAGTATCCCCTATAAGTTGAGAGCCTTGTGCAGTCGGCGTCCATGCTGCCGCACGTGGAATTGCAATCATCACAGTATTTGTCGCACTTTTATAGAGAGAACCAGGAAAAAGTCGGTTGAGCCGCAGCTGCTTTGATTCTGGCAAGAGCAGCGGTGAAATTCTCAAGAATTTACCAGCCGCAACAACTTCTCTCACTCCCAGCGCCTTTGCAGATGCTCGCAATTGTGCAACCTGCAGAAGTGATTGTGCTTCTTGTGGAAGTTCACCAAAGCGATCAACGAGCTCTTCGCGAATAGATTCAACATCGGCGCTGGTGCGAACATCAGCTAAACGGCGATAGAGATCTAAACGCAGTCGCTCACCAGGAACATATTCTTCTGCCAAGTGTGCATTGATAGGGAGTTCCACTTTGCACTCATGGTTCTTCTCCTCCGTTTCAATAAACCCTGTCTTGTAATCATTGACCGCTTCACCAACCATGCGCATATAGAGATCGAACCCCACATCAGCGATATGGCCTGATTGTTCCCCGCCAAGTAAGTTACCGGCTCCACGTATTTCAAGATCTTTGAGTGCAACTCTCATTCCTGAACCAAGATCAGTATTTGTAGCAATTGTCTTTAAGCGATCGAGTGCAACCTCAGATAAGGGTTGATCTTGCAGATAGAGGAAGTACGCATAGGCGCGTTCCCGACCACGACCCACGCGTCCTCGTAATTGGTGAAGCTGGGAAAGACCAAAATTCTCTGAACGCTCAACTATCAGAGTATTTGCATTGGCAATATCTAGTCCGCTCTCAACAATTGTCGTGCAGACAAGAACATCGAAATCACGATTCCAGAAAGCAAGAATGACATCTTCTAGCTGTCCTTCTGACATCTGGCCATGTGCAATGCGAATACGTGCTTCAGGAACCAACTCTTGTAACTTTGATGCAGCGCGATCGATTGACTCAACACGGTTATGAATATAGAAGATCTGACCATCGCGAAGTAGTTCGCGGTGGATCGCAGCCTTAATCTGCGCATCTTCAGCTGGCCCCACATAGGTAAGGATGGGATGGCGTTCCTCAGGTGGTGTTGTAATCGTCGACATCTCACGAATACCTGTCACTGCCATCTCAAGGGTGCGAGGAATAGGTGTTGCAGACATCGCTAAGACATCGACAGTCGTGCGCATCTTTTTAAGGGATTCTTTCTGCTCAACGCCAAAGCGCTGTTCTTCATCAACTATGACAAGACCTAAATCCTTAAACTGCACATCTTGAGACAGAATGCGGTGCGTACCCACAACTACATCGACAACGCCAGATGCAAGCTCAGCCAGAATCTCCTTACTCTCCTTCGCTGTATTAAAGCGAGATAAGCCGGCTACCTTGATGGGAAAGCCTGCATACCGTTCTGCGAAAGTCTTGGAGTGCTGCTGCACAAGAAGCGTTGTTGGAACAAGGACTGCTACCTGCTTTCCATCTTGCACTGCTTTAAATGCAGCGCGTATTGCAATCTCTGTCTTTCCATATCCCACATCACCACAGATGATGCGATCCATTGGATATGGGCGCTCCATATCGCGCTTCACATCTTCAATCGTTGATAACTGATCGGGAGTTTCGATATAAGAAAATGCATCTTCTAATTCGTGCTGCCATGGAGTATCTGGTGAGAATGCATAACCTGGTGCACTTGTGCGTGCGGCATACAATCGAATGAGCTCACCAGCAATCTGACGCACAGCCTTTCGAGCACGACCCTTTGCTTTCTGCCATTCACCGCTTCCGATGCGGTGCACAGTAGGAGTCTCACCACCCACATACTTACTTACCTGCTCTAACGTATCGGTTGGAACAAAGATGCGATCACTTGGTTGTCCGCGCCTGGCTGGTGCGTACTCAATAACTAAGTATTCGCGGGTTACTCCCCCAACAGTGCGCTGGATCAGCTCAACATATCTACCGATTCCATGTTGCTCATGGACGACAAAGTCTCCTGTGCGAAGTTCGAGTGGATCAATTGCTTGCTTTCGCTTAGATGGCATGCGTGAACCATCTTTCGTACTCGTCTTACTTCCAGATAAGTCGCGCTCTGTAACAAAGAGAATCTGCGCATGATCACTCTTAAAGCCATATCCGAGTGAAGATTGAGTAACGTGGATAGAGCCTTTCGTTGGTTGGGCCGCAAGGGTCTCCACCATCTGCACTGGCAAATCTGAATCACGGAAGATTCCTGCATAGCGCTCAGCCATTCCATGGCCTGTTGTTGAAAATACGACGCTGTGATGAGCCTCTAACCCAGTGCGCAGTAGCTCGCAGAGAGCCTCCACATTTGCGCGCATCGGATCAATGGCTGAGATATCAAGAAAATGAGCATCTTCATCGAAATCGCTTCCAAAGGCATTCAGTGCGCGCACTGGAAGAGAAAGGCGTGCAATCTCATCCTGTAGTGCTTTCCAATCCAAATAAGTCACCTGCTCAACTGGCAAAGGCGCCGCACCACCGATTGCAGCATTAGACCACGATGCTTCGAGAAATTCTTGGTTTGTCTCAATGAGATCTGCTGTGCGAGATCGGATGCGTTCATCATCAATGAAAATTATTTCGGTGCCATGGGGCATGCGATCTAGAATCGTTTCAAAGTCATCGGTAAGAAGTGGGATGAGTGATTCCATTCCTTCAACATTCATGCCTTGTGCAATCTTGTCGAGAATCTCTAACGCACTTGGGTATTGGCTCTTTAACTTCTCTGCTCGCTCACGAATAGCATCTGTAAGAAGTAATTCACGACAAGGCAAGATAGCGAGCTTTCCTACGACCGGGTCACTGGTGCGTTGATCTGCTACTTCGAAATATTGAAGTTCTTCAATTTCATCGCCGAAGAAATCAATGCGCACAGGATGCATTGCAAGGGGAAGGAAGACATCGACAATGCCGCCACGCACGGCAAACTCCCCACGTTTTTCAACAAGGTCAGTTCGCGTAAATGAAAGTTCAGTCAGATGGTTGATGAGTTCAGTAAGGCCAATCTCTTGACCTATCTCTAATGTCCACAGCTCCTTCTTTGCAAGGGATGCAATAAAGCGATGAATTACTGCGCGCACGGGTGCAACAACAACGGGGTTGCTCTGCTTTTCTTTAAGCGAATATAAAGTTGAGAGTCTGCGCGCCACAGTGTCACTGCGTGGGCTCAAGCGTTCATGCGGAAGCGTTTCCCAGGCAGGAAATTCATAGACATGTGAATGAAGGCTTCTGAGATATTCACTCATATCTTCAGCACCACGGCTGGAGCTTGTGATGACCAGCAGGGGCTTCTCTTGAGCTTTGAGAGCAATCAGGAATGGGTAACTCGATGCTGGTGCAATGATCTTGGAGGAATCAAGGAGCGCAGAAGCTACTTCGGTATCACTATGTAATACCGCGAGAATTCCTCTCATTGCACGCTCCTTTAAACGACTCAAAGCCCCACTTCAAAAAGAAGGGGGGCGAACAATTACAGTCTATCGGGCCTGCTCCATCTGTGATAATTCTCCAGTGACCGAGACCTCCAAGACGAAGCAGATCGTTGAATCAGATGATGCAACGCTGCGCAGCGACGTGCGCCGTCTCGGCGATCTCCTCGGCCAATCACTCGTCCGCCAAGAAGGACAACACCTCCTTGATCTCGTAGAGAACGTGCGCAAGGGAGTCCGCGAAGGTAGCGGAATTGAAATCCTTGAAAATCTTTCAGTTGATGATGCAACACAACTCGTGCGAGCACTGAGCACCTATTTCCATTTAGCAAATGTTGCAGAACAAGTGCACCGCTCTCGAGTATTGGCAGAGGTGCGCACACAAGGTGGTTCGTGGATTACTCGAGCAATCGACAAAATTGAAGAGGCGATGAAGAACCCTGTTGCAGGACATGAAATTTCGCATGCCGATTTATCCAAATGGATTAATGATCTCGATATTCGCCCCGTCTTCACAGCGCACCCAACCGAAGCAGCGCGCCGCTCTATCTTGATTAAGCTCGGTGAAATTGCATCACTTCTTGATACTCCAAAGTCGGTCGTTCAAGATGAGCGTCTTGCTGAAACAGTTGATTTGTTATGGCAGACAGATGAGCTTCGCCTCAATCGCCCAGAGCCACTTGATGAAGCGATGAATGCGCTCTATTACCTCGATGACTTAGCAGCACAGACTGTTCCTGAAGTTCTCAATGATTTTGCACGCGAACTCAAGCGCCTGAACATTGATCTGCCTGTAACTGCGCGTCCACTCACATTTGGCACATGGATCGGTGGCGATCGTGATGGCAATCCCAACATCACACCTGAAGTCACAGAGGATGCTGTAACGCTTCAGGTGGGTCACGCAATTCGCTCAACAATGGCTGCAATGAACCGTCTGCGCCAGATGCTCTCTGTCTCAACTCGCATCACAGGTGCAACCCCAGAGCTGAGCGCATCTGTTGAAGAAGATCTCAAGAATATTCCTGAGTTTGAATCACGCTTCTTGCGCTTAAATGCACAAGAGCCATACCGACTTAAAGCAACTGCAATCGTGCATCGACTTGCATTCACACGCACACGCCACGCAGCTCGCACCCCACATGTTCCAGGTCGCGATTACAAGAACACTGCAGAGCTCCTTGCAGACCTCACCTTGATGCGCGATTCACTCTTTGCTCACCGCGGTGAACTCCTTGCCACCGGCCTACTCGAGCGCACCATCCGCACTGTTGCAGCATTTGGCTTAACACATGCAACTCTCGATATTCGCGAACACTCAGATGCTCACCACAACGCTCTCAAGCAGATGATTTCAGACGACTACATCGCACTCTCCCACGCAGATAAATTCCCTCTTCTCATCAAGCACCTTGCATCATCAGAAAAACTGGATTCATCAAAGCTCGATGCTGCAGGGCTTAAGACTCTCAATACCTTTGTTGCCATCGAAGATTTGATTGAACGCTTCGGTCCTGAAGTCATTGAGACCTATATCGTCTCTATGACAAAGGGCGCAGATGACCTGATTGCTGCAACTGTCCTTGGCAAGCAGGCAGGCCTTGTTGATATTGAAAAGAAGGTTGCAAAGATTGGTTTTGCTCCACTTCTTGAAACAGTTGCTGAACTTCGCGCAGCAGGTGAGATTCTCGAAAAGCTTCTCTCAGATCCGACCTATCGCAAACTTGTTGAACTTCGTGAGAACGTTCAAGAAGTGATGCTTGGTTATTCAGATTCCAATAAAGATGCAGGTATTGCAACATCGCAGTGGGAGATTCACCGTGCTCAGCGCACGCTGCGCGATGTTGCTATGAAGCATGGCGTCAAGCTTCGTTTATTCCATGGTCGAGGTGGTTCTGTTGGACGCGGTGGCGGACCAACATATGAAGCGCTCGTTGCACTGCCTTGGGGTTCTGTCGATGGACAAATCAAGATGACTGAACAAGGTGAAGTTATCTCCGATAAATACGCACTCCCTGCTCTTGCTCGCGAGAACGTTGAATTAACTCTTGCAGCATCACTCGAAGCCACAGTCCTTAACCGCGGTCCGCGTCAAAGTCCAGAAGATCTAGCTAAATGGAATGAATGTATGAATGTGGTCAGTGATAATGCATTTACTCGCTATCGCGCACTCATTGATCACCCAGACCTACCTGCCTACTTCTATGCATCTACTCCAGTTGAACAACTAGGAAATCTCTTCCTTGGCTCACGTCCTTCACGTCGTCCCGATGCTGCAGGTGGTCTTGATTCACTGCGCGCTATTCCTTGGGTATTTGGGTGGACACAATCACGTCAGATTGTTCCTGGTTGGTATGGCGTTGGCTCAGGGCTGAAGGCAGCGCGTGAAGCTGGGCAAACTGAAGTGCTTAAGAAGATGCTTGCAGAGTGGCACTTCTTCTCAACCTTTATCAGCAATGTCGAAATGACACTTGCTAAGACAGATCTTGAAACAGCTAAGCGTTACGTGGAAACACTTGTGCCAGCTGAGCTTCAGCACTTCCTTGGCACAATCAAAGAAGAATTTGATTTAACTGTCTTAGAGATACTTGCGCTCACAGGAAAGAAATCGCTGCTGGGTAATCAAGCAGTTTTGGCTCGCACCTTGCAAGTGCGCGATACATACCTTGCACCTCTTCAATTGCTTCAGGTAAATCTCCTGCACCGTGTGCGCACTGAAGGTGAAGCAGATCCAGCACTGATTCGTGCTCTGCTTCTGACTATTAATGGTGTGGCAGCAGGTCTACGCAATACGGGTTAATTCACCCATATCTGCCAACCTGTTGGGGTTGTTGTTCAGAAAGATTTCACCCAAAGTAAAGGATTGAAGCCTTTCTTCCAACTGCCGCAATCTCTACGTTGAGGCTATGACACATTCTGGACCATCAGCCTTTGCCGAAGTAAATGAGAAGGTCGCTCAAGCTGGAGAAATCCTTGGCCTTAAGAGCGGAGTTATTAATGCGCTCAGCAGTTGCGAAAGAGAAGTTGTCATCTCCATTCCACTACGTCGAGGCAACGATGTGGAAGTGCTTACTGGTTATCGAGTACAACACTCGAGCGCTCGTGGCCCACGAAAGGGCGGAATCCGTTTTCACCAAGATGTAGATCTTGATGAAGTCCGCGCTCTCGCATCTCTGATGACATGGAAAACGGCTCTCATCGATGTTCCCTTCGGTGGAGCTAAAGGTGGAGTTGCAGTCGATGCATCGAAGTTATCTCCTATAGAAAAAGAAGAAATCATCCGCCGATGGACTCGCTCTTTAGTCCACGTGCTCGGACATCATCGCGATATTCCCGCTCCTGATATGGGAACAGATGCCCGAACTATGGCTTGGTTGATGGATGAATACCACAGACTTGAGGGGTTCCAACCAGCATGTGTGACAGGTAAACCTGTTGAACTCTTTGGTGCTCCAGGTCGAGAAGAAGCTACGGGACGTGGTGTTGCACTCATCGCTGCAGAAACTTTGAAACAACATGATGTCAAAGTCAAGGGAGCGACGGTTGCAATACAAGGCTTCGGAAACGTCGGACGATATGCGGCACTTGTATGCCAAGAACTTGGTATGAAAGTCATCGCAATCTCCGATGTTTCTGGTGGGATTGTAGATAAAAAGGGAATTGATATCGCATCCATCTTCATGCATAAATCGCTTGAAAATGTTGAGGCTGATGAAAGAATTGGTTCTGCAGAAGTCCTTGAAATCGAATGCGACATCCTCATCCCTGCTGCCTTGGGCAGTGTCATCAACGACAAAAATGTCTCATCAATCAATGCGCGCTTCATCATTGAAGGGGCAAATCAGCCAGTCACAATTAGCGCTGATCGAGAGCTGCGCGCTCAAGGCGTTGTTATCGTGCCCGACATTTTGGCAAACTCCGGTGGCGTGATGGGTTCATACTTTGAATGGACTCAAAATATTCAAGAATTTAGCTGGCCGATTGAGAAATTCAGACGTGAGCTGGACACAAGAATGGAGGCGGCATTCGTCAATGTTCATAAAGTCTCTCGAAAATATTCAGTTGATTTGCGCACTGCGGCATTCGTTGTCTCAGTAGGAAGAGTATCTGAGGCCTTTGAGTTGAGAGGCTCGCTCGTATGATTAAAGCAATCCGAAGCCTGATTAGTGATATCCGCTGGATCATTGAAAATCAGAGGTTTAAGAAGAATAGGTTTAAGCGTGGGCGTGGAGGAGATTTTCATGGCGACTAGCAGCCCAAGAATTACGAATTAAATTTAGATTGCGTTAAATCAAGACCTTTTTCAATCAGGAACTCAACACAATCTGCTCCTCGATCAACAAATTCATCAAGGGTCTTCTTCTCTTCCTTACTAAATTGCTTTAAAACAAAGTCCGCAGGATCTTGCTGCCCCATGGGGCGGCCAATTCCAAGGCGAACACGGAAATACTCTGCTGTGCCAAAAGATAAGGTGAGTGACTTCAATCCGTTGTGGCCATTATCGCCACCTGCAACCTTGGTGCGTATTGCTGCATAACCAATATCGAGTTCATCGTGGAGAACGATGATGTTGGCAGGTTCAACTGAATAGAACGAAGCGAGTGCCTTAATCGGCCCACCTGATTCATTCATATAGCTCTTAGATTTTGCGAGAATGATTGAGTGCATATCGGCGCCAACGCCCAATTTATAGGCTGCAATATCGGTGCGAGATTTATGTGAAGAGAGTTTCACGTTGTGGCGTTTAGCAAGATGATCAATGACCATCTGACCCACATTGTGACGGGTGGCAGCGTATTCATCCCCGGGATTACCGAGACCCACTACCAACCACGTCATATGAGAAAGCGTAAGGGTTAAGCGTCCTTCTTCTCTGCATCTGCAGCAGGTGCCGCAGCAGCTGCATCTGCAGCAGGTGCAACAACAGCAACTTCTTCAACAATTGTTGAGCGCTCTGAGAGGTGAACGATGATTGTGTTCGCTGGGCTGATAAGAATTGTGCCAGCAGGGAGAACAACATCTGAAGCATGCTTAGAAGTTCCAGCAGCCATTCCTTCAATATCAAGTGTAAGGAACTTAGGAATTGCAGTTGCCTCTGCCTCAATTTCGATTGAGTTGTGCTGTGTCTCAAGGATGCCGTCTGGATCATGCTTACCTTCAAGGTGCACAGGAACTGAAACAACAACCTTCTCACCGCGACGAACAAGTACGAGGTCGATGTGCTCAAGGATCTGCTTGAGTGGGTGGCGAACGATTGACTTTGGAAGTGTCAGTTCAGCCTTTCCATCAATATCAATATTGAGAAGGACGTTTGACTCTTTGAGAGCAACGCCGAGTTCGCGAGCTGGAAGAGTAATGTGAACTGGCTTCTCACCATGTCCATAGATGACAGCAGGAACTAGACCTGCAACGCGTGCGCGACGTGATGCACCCTTACCGAATTCGGTACGTGTAGTTGCCTTGATTGATACTTCTGCCATTGTAAAACTCCCTCGTTGCTGTTATCGAAACCTCTTTGTGTTGCGAAGTTCCAGCAGGAGTTGATACCTACGCCGTCGATCACGGATAAATTTCACCCTCGCCGGAACGAGATGAAGGTTAGCGTGAGTTAGCTATGCCCGTCAAAAAGGCTGGTTACTGAGCCATCTTCGAAGACCTCACGGATGGCGCGAGCCAAGAGTGGGGCGATGGAGAGCACAGTCAGCTTGTCGAACTTCTGATCCTCAGACAGAGGAAGAGAATCTGTGACAACGACCTCCACAGCGCGACACTCTTTAAGGCGATCCACGGCAGGACCAGAGAAGACAGCGTGGGTTGCAGCAACGATGACATCTTTTGCACCCCCTTCAAATAAGGCATCGACTGCCTTTGTAATGGTGCCTGCTGTGTCGATCATGTCATCGATTACTACACATGTGCGGCCCTCGACATCTCCGACAACTTTTCCAACCACTGCTTCGTTGGGAATCAGTGGGTCGCGAGTCTTATGGATAAATGCGATTGGGCAACCACCGAGAAGTTCAGACCAACGCTCTGCAACGCGAACGCGACCTGAGTCAGGGGAGACAATGGTGAGCTTTGAACGATCGACCTTGCTGCCAACATAATTTGCAAGCATAGGAAGTGCGAACAAGTGGTCGACGGGTCCGTCGAAGAAACCTTGAATCTGTGATGTGTGAAGATCGACAACCATAAGTCGATCTGCTCCTGCTGTCTTAAAGAGATCTGCCATCAGGCGCGCTGTAATCGGTTCACGACCACGGCTCTTCTTATCCTGGCGAGCATATGCATAGAAAGGTGCAACCACTGTGATGCGCTTTGCAGATGCGCGCTTGAGAGCATCAATCATGATGAGTTGTTCCATGATTTGCTTATTGATGGGAGAAGAATGTGACTGAATTACAAATGCATCGCAGCCACGGACTGATTCTTCAAAGCGAACGAATATTTCACCATTGGCAAAGTCATATGCAGACGTTGGTGTGAGCGGAATACCTAGCTCGGTAGCAACTTGTTCAGATAACTCTGGGAATCCGCGGCCTGAAAAAAGACGAAGTTTTTTCTCTGAAGATAAACGGATCTCGCTCAAGGAAGTTAGCCCTTCTGCTCGTCGTTGCTGTGGCGCATTGCGGCCTCAGCAGATTTACTGCCGGCTCGCTTACGCAGAACCCAACCTATTACATTTCGCTGCTTTGCCCTACCGACACCAATTGCACCGGGCGGAACATCTTCAGTAATCACAGATCCGGCTGCCGTATATGCGCCATCTCCGATTGTGACCGGGGCAACTAACATCGAATCGCTTCCGATTCGAACGTGATCGCCCACGACGGTGTAATGCTTTTCAACACCGTCATAATTAACAAAGATAGTTGCAGCGCCAATATTGGAGCCTTCACCGATTACAGCATCTCCCACATAGGAAAGATGAGGCACTTTAGAGCCTTCGCCCAAAGTCGCATTCTTCATCTCAACGTATGCGCCAACCTTTGAATTGGGGAGCAACTTTGTTCCAGGTCGCAAGAATGTGAAAGGACCAACGTTTGCACCATCGCCAATGATGGCTTCTGTGCAACGAGATTCGATAACGCGAGCGCCTGTGCCCACTGTGCAATCAACAAGTGTTGTGCGAGGGCCAATCACGGCGCCCGTAGCTACCGTGCTCTTTCCACTAATAGCAGTGCCAGGCATGAGGACTACATCACTTGCCACAGTCGCAGTTGCATCAACCCATGTGCTCAGTGGATCCACAATGGTCACACCATCGCGCATGAGATCTTCGTTAATGCGATCGCGCAGAAGAGCTGCTGATTCTGCAAGCTGCACACGGTCGTTGACTCCTAGAATTTCAATGAAATCATCAATCAGAACTGCTGCAATCTTGCCGCCATCATTGCGAAGGATTTCAATGACATCGGTGAGATAGAGCTCGCCCTGTGAATTATCGTTTTTCAGCTTGCCGATTGCACCAGCGAGTTTGACTGCATCAAATGCATACACGCCAGAGTTCACTTCAAGGATGTCGCGTTGAATCTCATCAGCATCGCGCTCTTCCACAATGCGAAGAAGGGAGTCATCATCAGCGCGAATAATGCGTCCATACCCTGTTGGATCTGGGTGCTCCGCTGTGAGAACAGATGCTGTAAATCCACCTGCATGATGTTCTGTAAGAAGTTGAGTCAGAGATGATCCCGTGAGCATCGGTGTATCGCCGGCAAGTACAAGTATCGTTCCGCTTGCCTTGAGACCATCGAGTGCGAGCTGAGTTGCATGTCCTGTGCCGCCACGCTTTTCTTGAAAGACTGTTGTGACATGTGGTGCTACTTCTGAAAGGTGTGCCTCTACTTGTTCGCGACCTGCTCCAACAACTACGCGCACTTGCTTAGGAGACAGTTCACTTACTGCGCTGAGAACATGGCCAACAAGTGAGCGACCTGCGATTGAGTGAAGAACCTTGGGAGTACTCGACTTCATGCGAGTACCTTCTCCAGCAGCGAGAATCACTACTGTTTCAAGGCTCATGTGTGCAGTCTACTTGCTCGGGCTGAGATTGAAACGGTGGCTCCGCCACCAGGTATCGATCCTGGACCCTGGGCTTCAAAGGCCCATGTGCTAGCCACTACACAATGGCGGAACCTATATTCTCCCTTATATTCGGTAGTGCTGGCGACCACTAAACTCCATTTACTATGCAGAATAATCGAGATGAAGTAGACCGCCTCATAGCGGCTTGGAAGCGCGAGCGCCCAGATCTCGACCTCTCTCCCCTTGCAGTCCTAAGCCGCATTACCCGCATTGCCCGCCACCTGGATATTGCTCGTCGTGATGCATTCGCAGATCTTGAGACATGGGGCTTCGATGTTCTTGCAGCTCTACGTCGCGCAGGAGCACCACATCAACTCTCCCCTGGTCAGTTAATGCAAGAGACGATGGTGACGAGTGGAACGATGACCAATCGCCTTGATCGCTTAGAAGAGTTACAACTCATCACTCGCGAGCAAGATCCTGATGATGGTCGCGGCTCACTTGTCACGCTGACAAAGTCTGGCGTGCGCGCTGTTGATGCTGCGTTAGAAGGTCTGCTTGAGAATGAACGTGAATTGCTAGGAACACTGACTGCCAAAGACCGAGAGCTACTTGCTGACTTACTGAGCAAACTCGTCACTGAATTTGATGAGAATTAATTAAATAACTTTTGCTCCATGCACAGGACCATGTGCTCGTGCAACGCTTCCCACTACACCACTTGCCGTAAGGGCCACAGCTAAATCAAGTCCTGAATCTTCATCGGCCACCAAGAATGCAACGGTGGGACCAGAGCCAGAGACAATTGCACCCAGTGCTCCATAATCTCTACCAACTTCAAGAACAAGGCTGAGCGCAGGGCGCAGAGAACATGCAGCGTTCTGCAGATCATTGGAAAGAGCGCGTCCAACAGCATCACTATCTGCAGCAAGAAGCGATTGCATCAAGGCATCTGAAACTTGTGGGGGTGCGATATCAAGTTCTGCGCGCATGCGATCACACTCTGTATAAACAGCAGGCGTAGATAGACCAACGCTAGAAAGTGCTAACACCCAGTGATATGTGCCGCGCGATAGTGCAGCAGTGAGTTGATCTCCGCGTCCCTGACCAATTGCAGTGCCACCTGAAATCATAAATGGAACATCGCTACCTAACTCTGAACCGAGTGCATGCAGCTCCTCACGTGAGATTTCAAGCTGAAAGAGTGCATCCATAGCAACCAAGGTGCCTGCTGCATCTGCGCTTCCGCCAGCCATTCCCCCTGCAACAGGAATCGACTTCTTAATTTCAATGTGAACATCAACAGCAAAATCAAACTTCTCGCCAATCAACTGAGCAGCTTTAACTGCAAGGTTTGAGTGATCCTCAGGCACGCCGTGCGTGTGCTCACCTGAGACAGTGATTGTGACTCCACTTCCAGGATTGGATTTAGTGACCGTGACATCATCAAAAATAGAGATTGCTTGAAATACAGAGACCAGGTTGTGGAATCCATCTGCTTCGCGAGGTCCGACAGAGAGCTGCAAATTAACCTTTGCAGGTACTCGAACCGTTACTGAATTATGAGCCACGTGAAAACTCTACTCTTGTTTAGCTATTGCGCAGAAGGCAGAGATATCAAGTGCTTCTCCGCGAAGTGTGGGATCAATTCCTGCTTTTGTCAGATGTGCTTCTGCTGCGGCAGAGCTGCCATACATTGAAGAAAGTGCCGAGCGCAGCATCTTGCGACGTTGAGCAAAGGCTAAATCAATAATGGCAAATACTTTCTTACGAAGTTCTCCATCACCGGGTGTTGCTCGCCGTGTGAAACCAACAAGCTTTGAATCCACATTAGGTTGTGGCCAGAAGATATTGCGCGAGACAGAACCAGCACCTGTCACATCAGCCCACCAAGCAGCTTTCACGCTAGGGATTCCATACTCTTTTGAATTTGGCTTTGCGGCCAAGCGATCCGCAACTTCTGCCTGCACCATGACAACTCCACTACGAAGGGAAGGCAAGATTTCAAGAAGATGCAGAAATACTGGAACAGAGACGTTATAAGGCAGGTTTGCAATCAAGACAGTAGGTGCAACGGGAAGTTCTTTCAAAGTAAGCGCATCTTGATTAATCACAATCAAAATATCTGCGCGCTCTGAATGCTTTGCTGCAGTGATAGGAAGTTGTGTGGCAAGACGAGAATCAATCTCAACGGCAACAACTGCTTGAGCCACTTCCATCATTGCAAAGGTGAGAGATCCAAGACCTGGACCAATCTCGAGTGCAACATCTGTTTCTGTCAGTCCTGCCGTGCGAACAATCTTACGACAGACATTGCCATCATGAACAAAGTTCTGCCCTAGCGATTTCGAAGGTTTGAGATCGAGAGCCTCTGCAAGCTCACGAATTTCTGCAGCTCCTAGAAGGCTCATGCGAAAGAACCGAAGATGCGCTCGGCATTGACAGATAGCGCTGTCGCAAGCTCTGCCACATCTTCATTGCGCTCTGTAGCCATTGCTCTCACGATGTTAGCAATCTGCGCAGGTGTATTGAGTGCGCCTCGATGAGGCATCGGTGCCAGGAACGGTGAATCAGTTTCAACCAAGAGCTGGTCATGTGGAACAAGTTTGAGCGCATCACGCAGAGCAGGCGCATTCTTAAATGTCATAGTGCCCGCAAAAGAGAGGATGTATCCGCGATCTATGCAGATCTTTGCCATTTCAACATCGCCTGAGAAACAATGAAAGACAGTCTTCTCAGGAGCTCCTACCTCAAGCAAGATCGAGAGAACATCATCGTGTGAATCGCGATCATGAATGACTAGGGCTTTATTGGTGCGCTTAGCTAAATCAATATGCCACTTAAATGAATCTTGTTGACGCTTGCGTAGGGCAGGTTCTGTGCGGAAGTAATCAAGTCCAGTCTCACCGATTGCGCGCACACGAGGATCTTGTGCAAGTTTTTCAATGATTGCCCAATCAGCTTCTAAATCAGGAACAACGGGTGCTTCATTGGGGTGGAGTGCAACTGCTGCAAGAACACGACCCGGAAAAGCGTTTGCCATATCAACGCACCATTGTGATTGTTCTGCTGAATACCCAACCTGCACAATGCGATCGACATTAACTGATTTTGCATCATCAAGAACTTGGCGGACCGCATCTGAATCAGGTGCGTCATTGGTGACAATTTCAATATGAGCGTGTGCATCTACCGTGGGGACAGGAAGTGGCTCTGGAAGTGGGGCAGGTTGACGATCGATATCGCGGTTGTGGCGATCTGTCATAAGAAAATTACTCTTTAACTTCTAACCGTGGGAATAAGACCGGAGTCTTTGTGACAGTTGCACCTTGTGGCAACTGACCCCAGGTCGCAACCTTAGAAATTTCTTGTTTACCAATCTCACCTAGTGATGCCTTGGCGCCCAGTGCTTCCCACAAGATCTCAGTGGTTGCAGGCATGACTGGGTGAAGTAAGACAGCCAGTGCGCGAAGAGATTCAGCGGTGTTATAGAGAACTTCTTCAAGAATCGCTTGGTTTGCTGGATCTTTAGCAAGAATCCAAGGCTCTTTAATGGTTACATAACCATTGACCTGCTTGCAGTAATCCATCACAGCATTAATTCCACCTTGGAAATCAAGTGCGACCATTGCAGCATCTGCTTTATCGACAGTTGCCTGTAGTGATTGTGCAAGGGTTTCATCCTTTGCGACTGCTGGAATCTTTCCACCACAATACTTTTCAATCATCGCAGCAAGGCGGGAAGCTAGGTTTCCGAAGTCATTAGCCAACTCTGATGTGTAACGAGCGCTCATATCTTCCCAAGAGAAAGATCCATCGCTACCGAATGGAATAGCACGCAAGAAGTAGTAACGGAAAGCATCAACACCAAAGTGGTCGGTGATATCTGATGGTGCGATACCTGTCAGCTTTGACTTCGACATCTTCTCGCCACCGACGAGTAGCCAACCGTGTGCGAAGACTTTCTTAGGAATATCAATTCCTGCAGCCATGAGCATCGCGGGCCAAATAACGGCGTGGAATCGCAAAATATCTTTTCCAACTAGGTGCACATCTGCAGGCCATGTTGCCGCAAACTTCTTGCCACCTTCCGAATCTGGCGCATCGGTCAGTCCTACAGCTGTTGCATAGTTAAGTAGCGCATCAAACCAGACATAGACAACTTGATCGGTATCCCACGGAACTGGAATTCCCCAGTCGAATGTGGAGCGAGAGATAGAAAGGTCTGAGACGCCACCTTCAAGGAATGAGACAATTTCATTGCGAGCACTCTCTGGCTGGCATGCTTCAGGATTATTCTTATAGTGATCTAGAAGTGGTTGTGTAAATTCAGAGAGCTTAAAGAACCAGTTGTTTTCGTTGACTAGCTCAATGGGCTTACTGTGAATAGGGCAGAGCTTCTCACCATTAGCATCAATGAGGTCGCCAGGTAATTTAAATTCTTCGCAGCCAACACAATATGGGCCTTCATATTTACCTGCATAGATATGGCCAGAGTCTTTAAGTGATTGCAGGAACTTCTGAACGCGTTCCGTGTGGCGAGGTTCAGTGGTGCGTATAAAGTCATCGTTTGCGATATTGAGCGCTTGCCAATTAGGTTTCCACGCATCAGCAACTAACTTATCGACCCATGCTTGAGGGGCCACATTATTTTGCTCTGCAGTGCGCATGACTTTCTGACCGTGCTCATCTGTTCCTGTAAGGAACCAGACTGACTCACCACGCTGGCGATGCCAACGAGTCAGGACATCGCCGGCAACAGTTGTATATGCATGGCCAATATGCGGCGCATCATTTACATAGTAAATCGGCGTAGTCAGGTAGAAAGACTTCATCTGCTCATCTTATTCGCATCGACTACGGCTGCATAAACGATCTTCTTGGGTAGCTCGAATTCATCGGCAACGGTAGCAATCGCACCTTTTCGGTCCATTCCCGCTGCCTCATATTCACGAACACGAGCAACGGCATCATCAGCGGTCTTGTTCGCAGAACCTGCTTCAACGCCTGCAATGACGAGTGTGATTTCCCCAAGGACTTCTTTGCTTGTTGCCCACACAATCAGTTCTGCGAGTGTGCCACGAATAGTTTCTTCATAGGTCTTTGTCATCTCGCGACAGATGGCACCTTTGCGAGAATCCCCAAGAATTGCAGCAGCATCAACAAGTGATTCATGAAGTCGATGTGGTGCTTCAAAGATGACCATGGTGCGCTCTTCAAAACGAAGGCTCTCATAGAAAGTATTGCGAGCACCTTGTGCACGAGGTGCGAAACCTTCAAAGGTAAATCGATCTGTGGGAAGACCTGATAACGCAATTGCCATCGTTGGCGCACTAGGTCCAGGGATAACAACGGTGGGAAGGTTTTCAGCAATCGCATCGCGCATCAATCGAAATCCAGGATCGCTGATAGTTGGCATTCCTGCATCAGTAACAACAAGGACTTCTTTTCCTTCTCGCAGTAGCTGCAATATCTCTTGCGTGCGATCTGTCTCGTTTCCTTCAAAGAAGGAGATGATGCGCGCTGTAAATATCACACCCAGATCTGATGCCAAGCGATGGAATCTGCGTGAATCTTCAGCGGCAATTACTTGCGCTGATTCGATTGCATCTTTCAGGCGTTGGCTCGCATCGAGCGGATTTCCCAGAGGAGTCGCTGCAAGAACTAGGGCCATATGCGAATCCTCCCATATTCTTTACATATGGTTGTTGGTATCGCTCCGGTACTCATCGCACTCCTCTCATTCATTCTCCGTCTTACAGATCTTGGAAGAGTGAAGGGCTTTATCTTCGATGAGGTCTACTACGTCGATGGCGCCCGTGACTTATTGAAATATGGTGTTGAAGTAGCGGGATCAAAACCTGAATTCATTGTGCACCCGCCACTGGGTAAATGGTTGATTGGTCTTGGAATAAAAGTATTTGGCGATACAGGTTTTGGATGGCGATTCAACACAGCCTTCATTGGTTCATTGATGATTCTGCTGATCGCCCTCATTGCTCATCGACTCTTTAGAAGCGCAGTTCTGACTGGTCTTGCAAGTGCACTCATGGCAATTGATGGTCTAGCACTCGTACATTCGCGTACTGCACTTCTTGATAACTTCTTAACATTTTTCGTTCTTCTTGCTTCCTATCTCTTCCTCACAAAACGTTACTGGTGGACTGGCATTGTTCTGGGATTAGCTCTGGCCACAAAGTGGAGTGCCCTTTATTTCATCATTGCATTTGGACTCATTGGCTTCTATCGCGCCTTTACTCATCACTCCGGAAAAGATGTCATCAAGCCAACTCTCGAACGTATCGGTCAATTCGCTATCGTGCCGTTACTTGTTTATGTATCGTCATGGTTTGGCTGGTTCACGAGTAATCGCGGATGGGATCGACATTACTCATCGAATCTGTTTTCATCTTTTATTTATTATCACCAACAGATGTTGGACTTTCATACAGGCTTGACGGAGAAACATACCTACCAAGCAAATCCGTGGAGTTGGCTTGTGATGGGACGACCAACTTCGTTCTATTACGAGTCACCCAAAGGTTGTGGCGCCGATAGCTGTTCACAAGAAATTCTCGCATTAGGCACACCATTCCTATGGTGGCTTGGAACGATTGCAGTAGTAGTCGCATTTGGCTTATGGGCACGCAGTATTGCAAAGCGCAGATTAGATCCTGCTCTCACAGTCATAGTCACAGGCATTACTGCAGGTTATCTGCCGTGGTTCTTCTTCCAGCAGCGCACAGTGTTTTCCTTCTATGCGATTGTCTTTGAGCCATTTCTCATTCTCGCGATTGTTTATTGCACGCGTTCAATACTGACTAATTACGGACGTGTGGGAGAAATCGTAGTAATTGGGGTATTTATCGTGCTCTTCTTTAACTTCTTATACTTCTTGCCGCTCTATATGGGCGATCTCATTACCTATGACGCATGGCATGCGCGTATGTGGTTTGCGAGCTGGATTTAACTATTCGTTTGCAGCGCGCATATCGCGAAGTCGCTGCACCGCTTCATCAGCAAGCTGTTGATCAAATACTTCATCGCGTGAAGGAGCAGCAGCAGCAAGTGCTTCGCGTTCTAAGCGCTCTTGTTCATCTGTCCACTTACCTGGTTCTGTAAGATCAATAATGCGCTTTGCCTGAACAGCCTTCGGCGCGTTCACATATGTTGGAACTGGAATCTCGTTCGGTTGCCACTCAGCACGTGATTGCGCAGTTCCCTTAGGTAGAAGTGTGACGCCAGTAAGTTCGCGCTCTGACAATGGGATCCAGTGATCTTGATTAACTTTAATTTCACTCTGTGATTTTGTTGAAAGTACTTCAGCAAGATTGGTATGTGAAACTCCTTCAGTGGTGCGATGCAGTTGATCGACACGTCGGCGTGTGATGCGATCACTATTCTCTTGGCGACGAACATGCGCTATATAAAGAAGTAAACCTGTAACAGGGATAGCGATTGCGATGTATGTAAATGTCTGCATGATTGCACCTGCCGTTGTGAGGATAAGTGTTGTAGTAATAAGTGAAAAGATAATTCTGCGGCGCATAAGTTGTTGTGCAACCCGTCCTGCGCGATCAACATCTGTATAAATTGGCCCAGAGCCAATTTGTGCTCCTGGTGTTGAACTTGCAACAACTCTCAGTGCGCTCTTGTAGCGTTCGACGCTCTTTCCTGAGAATTCATTCTTGTTATGTACCCAGCGAGGCAGAAAATAGGCAACCCACATGCCAATAATTGCTAGATAGATAATTCCTGAAGCCATGATGGGTAAAGGTTAGACGCGAGCGTGCTTAACTCTGTGGATTTCAAGGGGGGTTTACTGGATTAATTCATTGTTCTTAACGAAGGATAAATGGTCTCTCCATGCACCATCGATATGTAAAAAGGACTTCCTTTCGCCTTCGAGAACATATCCAGCTTTCTCAGCCACTCTGCAGGAGGCAGCATTTTCAGGGCGCACATTAATCTCGATGCGATGCAGCCCTAATTGAGAGAATCCAAAAGCAGTGACCAGCTTTACCGCCTGCGTAGTAAAGCCGCGATTGGCATAGTTTCGATCAATCCAATAACCGATATGTGCTCCGCGCAGTGCGCCATGCATAACTCCGCCCATTGTTATCTGGCCGATCAGATTGTGGCCGTTCCAGATGAGAAATGAATAAGAGCGCCCAGCACGAGCCTCCCGATGAAGTAGATGGACCATTTCAAAGTACGAAGGTCGACTCTGATTCTCATATGCAGGTGAATCGTGAGGGACGAGAGGAAGCGTTGCCTCCCAAGGAGTTAGCCACTCCTTATTTTCTGCACGGACGTTATTCCATGCTGAGCGATCACGATAACGAGCCGGGCGAAGAAAAATCTCATCACCATAAAGCGTTATCGGCCACATCAGATCACCTCACTTGCTTAGAGATAGCGTCGCTCAAGAACTACGACAGTGACCTGCGCACCTGCAGACAAACTTGTTTCGCCCTCAGGAACTGCAATAAAGCAATTAGCATCCGACAGCGTTGCCTGTTCATCTTGAGAACTCAGTGGTGCTACAGACTTTCCATCTTCACTCAAAATTGCTCGCACATAAGAACGGTAACCGCCTGTTGATGTCAGCGCCTTCTCAAGTTTTGCCTTCACTGATGGTCGGTGAATATTTGCAGTTCCAAGCATTGTGCGAATCATGGGACGGATAAGAAGTTCAAATGAAATGTAGGCAGCAATAGGATCACCAGGAAGGGTGACTACGGGCGTCTTATCGGGACCGATAGTTCCAAAGTTATGGCGCCCGCTAGATTCGATAGAGATCTCAACAGTTTTGATCTCACCTATCTTCTCCAATGTGCGAGTAATCAAATCAAATGAATCATCGTGACGCTCACCGCTAATAATGATGAGGTCTGCTCGCACTAGCTGATCTTCAATCACGCTCTGCAGCTGTGACTCATCATCTGGAATGGAGTGAACTCGATAAGCAACAGCTCCCACTTCACGCACAGCGGTGGTGAGTAACCAAGAATTCGTTTCATACTCTTCATCGGCCTTAAGTGGGATGCCAGGTTCAACAAGGTCAGGTCCAGCTGAAATCACAACAACGCGGGGATGCGGACGAGTAGGAAGATGATCAAGACCAATCGATGCGGCCAATCCAATCTGAGTCGAACGAATACGACTACCGGCCTTCATGACTAGGCGTTCGCCAGCATAGATATCTTCCGCAAGGGTTGCATCATGCGCATCAAGCAAAGGCATATCAAATGGTTCAAGAGGGCGGCATAGATCAAGAAGAGAGGTAAGTACTTCGTCTACACGCACACGTTCTGACATAATCACTAACCTTACTTGTACATCACTTACTACTAGGGGATTTCCATGGGTATCAGCGAAGAAAAGTCAGCACTTCGCACTCGATATCGTCATGAACGTAATGAGCGTTACCTAGAACACAGCTTTGAATTTCTGGCCACATCCCCTGAGTTTTCACAGGCAAAAACAATCGCAAGTTATATGTCTTACGGCGATGAGCCTGATACATCTGCACTGAATAAAGCTCTCATCGGAGCAGGAAAAAATCTCTTACTTCCCAGAATCAATGGCAATCAACTTGATTGGGTTACATGGGATGGATCTGCATCTAACCTCGTAACGAATAAGAAGATCCTTGAACCAATAGGTGATACTTTCACCGATCTTGCATCTATTGAAGTTGTCATCGTTCCCGCACTACGCATTGATCGCAGTGGTTATCGATTAGGCCAAGGTGGTGGTTATTACGACCGCGCTCTACCGAAACTTCGAGCGTGGTCTATTGGCTTGATTCACCCTGATGAAATATCTAGTGAGGATTTGCCTCGCGAAGAGTGGGATCAACCGCTCAATGCAGCAGCAACTCCAGATCTAGTTCTGCGATTTCGAAAGTAGTTATTAAGGAAGGTTACGCGCAATCACAATGCGCTGAATCTGATTTGTTCCCTCATATATCTGAGTAAGTTTTGCATCGCGCATCATCCGCTCAACTGGATAATCTGATACATATCCATACCCACCTAATATCTGCACAGCATCTGTTGTGACCTTCATTGCCACATCCGTTGCATATGTCTTGCTCACTGCAGAGAAGAACTTCAGATCCTTATCTAATCGCTCACTCTTGGCGGCTGCTGCATAGGTGATCTGGCGCGCTGTCTCAACGGCTATAGCCATATCTGCCAACATAAACTGAACACCTTGGAAATCAAAGATCTCTTTCCCAAATTGCTTACGCTCATGTGAATACTTCTTTGCAGTACCTAGTGCACCTTGTGCAATTCCAAGAGCCTGAGCTGCAATGGTGATGCGTGTGTGATCGAGAGTATCCATAGCCAGTGAAAAACCTTTACCTACTTCACTAATGCGACGGTCATCGCCGATACTCACATTGTCGAAATAGACCTCGCGAGTAGGTGATCCACGAAAGCCCATCTTCTTCTCTGGTGCTCCAAATGAAACTCCTGCATCAGATTTCTCAACAACAAATGCTGTGATTCCTTTGGATCCAAGTGATGAATCAGTCTGAGCTATAACGGTATAGAACTGAGATTCTCCTGCGTTTGAGATCCACTTCTTACTTCCATTGATGACCCATCCATCGCCCTTGCGTTCAGCTTTTGTCTTAAGGGCAGATGCATCAGAGCCTGCTTCAGATTCTGAAAGACAGTAAGAAAATCCTTTACCTTGCGCAAGCGGGCGAAGCCAACGCTCTTTCTGTTCCTTACTTCCACCGAGAATAAGGGGCAGTGAGCCCAATTTATTTACTGCAGGAATAAGCGAGGATGATGCACACACGCGAGCCACTTCTTCAATAATGATGCACACAGCAAGTGCATCAGCGCCATCTCCGCCAAACTCAGTTGGCACGTGTGCTGCAAAGAGCCCTGCCTTTGTTAAAGCGTTATGTGCTTCTTGTGGGTAGCGATGATCCTCATCAACAGCATGTGCGTGAGGTGCAATCTCTTTCTCAGAGAGAGAACGAACAGAGTCGCGAAGATCGATATATTCAGATGGCAGAGTAAAGATGTTCTCTAAACTCATGACTGACCTTCTCTCTTATCCCGGCTCTGCAATTGGCTCAAGTAGTTATTGTAATGAGCAAGTTCATCAGGTTCACCCATGGCTGCCATACGAGCTTCATTGCGATCAATGCGCTTTGCCTCGCGTGAGTCATCGCGCATCCATTGAATAAAGGTGGCGATCAGCGCCAAGATGATGGGAACTTCACCCATCCCCCATGCAATAGCTCCGGCTGCATGTTGGTCCGCTAATAGATCACCAAGCCATGGAGTTTTCAATGAACCGTAATAACCCTGATCAATGAGTGTGGTGGTCGCAAGAAGTGCGATGGCAAAGAATGCATGGATACTCATCGCTGCAAAGAGAATGACTATGCGCACTAGATGGGGAATCTTTCGCGGATTTGGATCGATTCCAATAATGACATGGAAGAACAGGAACCCAGCCAAGAGGAAGTGAATATTCATGAAGAGATGGCCCACATGAGATTGCATCAAATTGCCAAAGAGATTGGTGAAGTAGAGAACGAAAAGTGAGCCATCAAAGAGCGCCAGAGCTGTGAGTGGATTTGTAAGCAGCAAGGAATAGCGGGAATGCAAGAAAGTAATCAACATTCCACGAATACCACGTTCATCGGGTGTTCGCCCTTGTGGAAGTGTGCGAAGTGCCAAGGTAATTGGTGCTCCAAGTACCAATCCAATTGGCGCCACCATGCCAATGACCATGTGAGCAATCATGTGATATTCAAATGAGAACTTTGCATACACACCAAGGCCACCACTTGTTGCAAAATCCATTGCTGAAACTCCCAGTGCAAATGCAACCGTGCGGCCTACAGGCCATGAGTCACCGCGCTGTTTCAAGATCACCACACCCTTGATATAGAGAGCTACGAGTGTGATGAGAATTCCAATAATGAGCGCATCTGGATCATAAAGAGTGAGTAATCGAGTGAAATTTGGAGCTGCAGGAGTTGGGTAACCAACAATAGAAAGTGCTGGGCTGAATGGAAGTTCTTTTCCTGTAGGAGGGCGGGTTCCAGATAACCAACTACCGAGTGCAACAACTGCTCCCATAATTAACGCTTCCACAACAATTACTCGAGAGAGAAGGCTCCATCCTGTCTTCTCGCCTTCAGCAAGTGATTTTCTATTACGGAATCCAATAATGAGGAGAACCACGGTGAGGAGAGCTTTTGCAATAACGATGCGCGCATAAGAAGTAGACCACGCGGATGCAAAGTTGAGTCGTGTCCAAGCATTGATGAGCCCACTTGCTACCACTGCAATTGCAGCCCAGAGAGCTAACTGGCTAAATCGAGGGAGCGCTACTTTGCGATCTGAATCGTTGAGCAGAACGAGTGCAAAAATTCCACCAACCCATAAAGAGAGTGCAACAACATGGATGACCAGTGATCCAATCGCCAAAGAGTGTGACCCACTTGATGCAGAGTGACTTTGAAAGACTGGTGAAACAAGTGCGAGTATTGAGATCCCAAGAAGAACTGTTGCGGGCAGTGCTCCACGAATAAAGAAAAGAGCAATAAAGACGATAGCTGCGAGAAAGGTCTGAAAGGCTAGAAACCTTCCCAGATCAATCTGACTCACGAAGGATTTAAGGGTTGTTGGATCAAGGGCTGAGCCAAGAGAAGTTCCCAAAATATTAGCTAGAGTCAGAATAATTTGAAACGCGCTCGTGACCAGCCACACTGCAGCAAGGGCTCGCCCAATGTCACGAAGCCTGAGGGCATTTTCCTGCAGCTTTCCTTCGCGCTCAATCAATAAGAATGAAAGTGAAAGTAATACTCCAACCAAACTAAATGCTGCAAAGAGTGAGACTGATTTATTGAAAGTGCCAAGAGCACTTACCAAAGGATCAACAGCAGTCAGATTTCCTGACAGAAGGTTCATCGGTCGCGATAGAGCTTTCGCGCATAGAGTGAAAGAGCAATTGTCACAACGATTGCCGCAGCTAGTAGTCCGAGAACAAAGATTGTTGTCCCAAGATTATTTCCTGAAGGAGTTGGGGCCTTCGTAGGCTCTGGAGCATTTGTCGCCATGACTGTTGGCTCGGCAAAGTTAAAGGTGAATTTACCAACAAGTGGTACATCGTTTTCAGCGAGCAAGGAATAGTTGACTGTGTAAATTCCAGTCTTTACTAATTGCTTCAACCCTACGACGGCATTAACTCCATCAATAGTCAGTGCACCATCATCAACACGAACACCAGTTGGATCAGTGACGGTGATTTCATTGCCGGCATCCATGAGAGCAACTTCGGTAGTGACAGTGACTGCACTTGGTGCACTCTGGAGTGTTGCACCGACAATTGGCGACGTTGCCACGAGTGAGTTTGCGAAGGCTGCTACTGGCATACAGAGAATTACTCCTACTGCCATTGCAATAACACTGACCTTCTTCATTGCTTCATGCTCCTCTTAAATATTGGTAATCATGCTCAGAACCCCTGCGGATTCGCGCCTATCGTCTCACTTCTTTAGACTTAGGCATAGACATCCGAGAAGAGAAAGGTCACACATTGCCTACATATCAATATGCATGCACCGCATGTGACCATGCTTTTGAGGCTTTCCAGTCGTTCTCAGAATCACCACTCACCGAATGCCCTGAATGCAAGGGTGAAATTCGTAAGGTGTATTCGACAGTCGGGGTTGTATTTAAGGGATCTGGTTTTTATAAAACAGATTCTGTTTCAAAACCTGCCGCTACTTCTGAATAAAAGCTAGCCGTGATGTGGGGGTTTATCCCCTTTAATTTCTTCTTCTCGCTTCTTATCTTCCTTCTGATCTTCACGAGGGTCGCGTTCATCCTCAGGTGTTGTAGGAAACACATCGCTCATGCGTCAACCTTCCTGTTTAGAATTAGAACTCGATAACGCCATCCTACATACTTATCCTTATGTTCGAACGCCTTGGTCACTTTTCATATCGCCGCCGTAAGGCTGCTGTAATCCTTTTCGTCATCGGAATCCTCGCAGCGGGTGGAATTGGATCCTCGGTCTTTAACCGTCTTGATTCAGGTGGATATTCAAATCCGAATAGCGACTCATACAAGGTTTATACCTACATCAATGACACTCTCAAGATTACAGATCCAACAATTGTTGTCGTTGTTGATGCCGGTGACACCGAGATTACTGACCCTGTCATAACTCAGCGCGCTCTTGCTCTTGAAGCAAAGATGGGAAAAGAAAATGGTGTCAGCAAGACTCTCTCTTATTGGAGCGCCGGTGGCGAGCAATCATTGAAATCTAAGGATGGCAAAGCCGGTTACATACTTGTCTATAGCCAAGCTGATGCATTCTCTCCAGAGAGCGAAAAGCTAGGTGCATACTTCCAGGATCACTATGACGGCAAGGTTGAAGGATTCACTCTATATTCAGGCGGAGTAGGCGTTGTTGGCAATGCAATTAACAAGAAGATTTCAAAGGATCTTGCGATCGCAGAAGCAATCTCTATCCCTGCAACTTTTATTCTTTTGGTCTTTGTATTTGGCGCAATGGTTGCCTCGGCTATGCCACTTGTAGTTGGAGTCTCAGCAATCCTTGGGGCTTTCTTTATTCTCTATCTCTTCACTCTCTTTACCGATGTCAGTATCTACGCACTCAACCTCACGACAGGTATGGGCCTTGGACTAGGTATCGACTACGCACTCTTAATGGTTAACCGATTCCGCGAAGAGTTACATCACGGTAAAAATGTTGAAGATTCCATCATCACAACGCTAAAGACTGCAGGGAAAACTGTCTTCTACTCAGGCCTGACAGTCTTTGTCACACTTCTTTCTCTCACCTTCTTCCCACTTCCATTCCTTAAATCATTTGGATATGCAGGTGTATCCGTTGTTGCTCTTGCAGTAGCCGGCGCACTTTTTGGACTTCCACCAATCTTGGCAATGGTTGGAAGCAAAATTGATAAAGGTGTTGTTCGTAAATCTGCCATAACTCCTAAAGAAGATGGTCGCTGGGCTCAGACAGCTCGCATGGTCATGCGTCGTCCCGTAGCAATTGTTCTTTTGGCGCTCATGGTCCTTGGAATTTTTGCAGCGCCGCTTAAGAACATCGCATTCTCACAAGGAGATTCACGAATGTTGCCTGCAAGTAATGCTGCTGCAATTGCAACAGCTGTGCAGGCAGATCGCTTTGCTGGCCAAACAACTAACCCTGTTGAAATTATTGTTATGGGTGGCGCGGGCAAAGATGCAGAGATTGCTAGCTACGCTGCGAATCTTGCAAAGGTCGAAGGCATTGTTGCCGTAACCCCGCCTCAAACTTTTGGACAAGATATCCGTTTAGTTGCCTATGAATCCATGCTTCCGCGAACACCTGCGGCCCAGAAAATGATTCATGACATACGCGATCTTGAGGCTCCTGAAGGAACGTTGGTTGGAGGCGTTGCCGCCGATTACACAGATTCACAAGATGGAATCTCCTCCACTCTTCCATGGGCACTTGGGTGGATTGCACTCAGCGTTTTGGTTCTCATCTTCATCTTTACTGGATCCATCATCTTGCCAATTAAGGCAGTTCTGCTCAATGTGCTCTCCCTTGCAGCAACTATGGGTGCTCTTACCTGGGTATTCATTGATGGCCATCTGCAGTGGCTAGTTGGTTCATTCACACTCACCGGAACAGTTGATACTTCGATTGTCATTTTGATTGCTGTTGTCGTCTTTGGATTATCCATGGACTACGAACTCTTCTTGCTCTCACGTATTCGCGAAGAACATATGGCAGGCAAGAGCAACATTGAATCTGTTGCTACTGGTCTTCAACGATCTGCAAGAATCATCACAGCGGCAGCTCTACTTCTTGCAGTTGTCTTCGCAGCCTTTATGACAAGTGGAGTCACATCGATTAAGTCGATGGGATTTGGCGTTTCACTCGCAGTAATTCTCGATGCAACTATCGTTCGCGGTCTCTTGGTTCCTGCCCTTATGCGCCTCTTTGGTGAGCGCAACTGGTGGGCACCTAAATGGATGCAGCGATTTACGATTACTCACTAGTCTGCTTTAAACTCATCGCATGGATCTCATCGCTTCCCTGCAATGCACCGATCAGCCAGGCATCGTTCACGCGATGACCACTGCCGTGCTCAATTGCGGCGGCAACATCATCGAGAACCAGCAATTTACTGACACCACTACAAATACCTTTGTAATGCGCACCCGTTTTGAAACATCACAAGGACTCGATGCGGCACAAAAGAGCCTCAATGAGGGACTAAGTAAATTCTCACCTGCTTTGCATATTCGCCCAACTGCCCAGAAGCCTCGCGCACTTGTCTTGGTTACTAAAGAGAGCCACTGCCTTCGCGATTTGATGTATTTGCTGGAACTCGGCGAGCTTCCAATTGAAATTCCGCTTGTTATCTCAAATCGCGAAGAACTTAAGTCTCTTGTTGAATCTCACGGAATCCCTTTCCTTTATCTTCCGGTGACAGCTGCCAATAAGGCTGACCAAGAGAAAGTTATGCTTACAAAGATTGCAGAGCTCAAAATTGATTTCGTTGTCCTTGCTCGCTATATGCAGATACTTTCTTCCACATTTACTGCATCGATGCCAGGAAAGATCATTAATATCCATCACTCATTCTTGCCAGGATTTAAAGGTGCTAAGCCTTATCACCAAGCGCACGAGCGCGGCGTGAAGATCATTGGAGCAACTGCGCACTTTGTCACCGCTGACTTGGATGAAGGTCCCATCATCGAACAGGATGTTGCTCACGTAAATCACTCAGCAACACCAGAGGAAATGATTGCTCTTGGTCGTGATATTGAACGACGCGTTCTTGCTCGTGCCGTGAAGCTATATGCCGAAGAGCGAATCTTTATCGTGGGTCATCGCACAGTTGTATTTGCCTGAGCAGCACAACCAATACCTGGAACATCACTCAGAGGTGCTTTCTCAGGGATTTTTGTGAGGTTATTAATCGTCATTGGAAGTAATGAATAACTGATCTTCTTCTGAGAATTAATCTGAATTCTAAGTATCCCGGTTCGCCGATTTTCTAACTTTGAAGAGTAGAAGATGAAATTACCCATGGAGTAGGCAACAAGCTTGTTATTTTCAAGAGCGATTGGCTGCAAGGTGTGTGTATGGCTTCCTAGAATGATGTCAGCTCCCAGTGCACTCCACTTCTTTGCACTCGAGATTTCAGAATCTCGCGGGCAGAACGATCCCTCTTCTCCCCAATGGGTTACAACAATGAGAATGTCACTCACTGCTCGTAGCTCTGTTATGGCCTGCTCCGTGGAAGTTTTGTCATAACCGTTGGTAGTTCCTGCCTTTTCGCGCGTAGCGATGGATTCAGGGCCGCCGTTAACCTTTGCAATTCCTAGCACTCCAATGCGCATACCTTTAATTGTGTATATCCGACCTTTGTAGGCGGCGCTGCTATTTAAACCACCACCAACATATTCAAGCCCAGCTCTATCAAGATTCTTGAGAGTATCTTCAAAGCCTGTGAGTCCATAGTCATAGCTATGGTTATTGGCGATATTTGCAAGATTGAGGCCAACGCTTTTGAGTGATTTAAGGAATGCCGCATTGGTCTTAAAGTTATATTCCTTCTCTTCCTTGACATCGTGGTTAGTTACAGCTGTTTCAAGGTTAAAGATGTTGAGATCGCCGTGTGAGAAGTACTGTTTCAAGGATTTTAGTGAATCCGTTTTGATGGCACTTTCACCATGAACATCACCAACAAAGTTGATTGTGACTGTTTTGCTCTTGCTTGCTGCAATCGATGTATTAGTTAGAAGAGTTGATGAGATTGCCATCGTTAATACAATGACAGCAATCTTGATTTTCATAGCCCTACTTTATGTGAGTGTCCCCGGCGGGAGTTGAACCTGCGACCTACCGCTTAGGAGGCGGTTGCTCTATCCACTGAGCTACGGGGACGTGGGCACTTCAACAGCGAAGTTACTTGGCAAAGGTTATCGGTACAGATAGCCTTCCCTTAACGCGCTTATTTCAAGCGTGTGTAACTAATAATGAAAGGCCACCCATGAAAGCGCTCGTTATCGGCGCAGGCGGAGTTGGCAGTGCAATCGCAAATATCGCATCACGTAGACCATTTATTACTTCTATGGTCATTGCAGATCGCAGCCTGTCTAGAGCTCAAGCAGCCGTAACAAAGGTCAATGACCCACGATTTTCTGCGCAGGAGGTGGATGCCTCTGATGTGAACGATATTCGCGCTCTCATTCAAAAAGCTGCTCCCGATATTGTCGTGAACGCGGTAGATCCGCGTTTTGTTATGCCAATCTTTTTGGCATGCGAAGAAGAGAAAGTTAATTACATGGATATGGCGATGTCGCTATCAAAGCCACATCCAACAGATCCAATGAATAAACCTGGAATTAAGTTAGGTGATGAGCAATTCGCTCGCGCATACGCTTGGAACAAGAACGGTAACTATGCCGTCGTTGGCATGGGTATCGAACCCGGTATGAGTGATGTCTTTGCTCGTTATGCCGAAGATGAACTCTTCTCTCGTATCGATTACTTAGCTGTCATGGATGGCTCGAACCTCACAGTTGATGGTTTTGACTTCGCTCCATCGTTTTCTATCTGGACAACGATTGAAGAATGTCTTAATCCACCTTTAATCTGGGAAGCAGATCGCGGTTGGTATACAACAGAACCATTTAGCGAACTTGAGGTATTTGATTTCCCAGAAGGTATTGGGCCAGTTGAATGCGTCAACGTTGAACATGAAGAAGCGGTCTTGATTCCCATGAAGGTGAAGGCGAAAGAAGTTCGCTTTAAATATGGGCTCGGTGCTCAATTTATTGAGACTCTCAAAACCATTCACACATTGGGAATGGATAAGAAGGAGAAGGTAAAGGTAGGAAACGTTGAGATCTCTCCACGTGACTTACTTGCATCGATCCTGCCCGACCCTGCGACTATCGGAAATCTGATGCATGGAAAGACATGTGCCGGAACTCTTGTTAAAGGTCTAGGTAAGGATGGAAAGCCAAAGTCTGTCTATATCTATAACGTTGTTGATAATGAGTGGTCGATGAAGAACTATGGCAATCAAGCAGTTGTATGGCAGACAGCTATCAACCCGCTGATTGCAATGGAGCTCATTGCAAATGGCACATGGAAGCCAACAGGAATATCTGGCCCTGAATGGTTCCCAGCACAGCCCTTCCTTGATTTAATTGAGGAGTACGGATCGTCATGGCATATCCGCGAAGAGGATCCCAAGGGAATCGAGATCTAGATGGCTCAATGGGCGCTAGTAACGGGTGCAACAGCTGGAATCGGCGAAAGTTTCACTCGCTTACTTGCATCTAAAGGTTATAACGTCGCACTCGTTGCGCGCGATGAAGCACGTCTTCATGAGCGCGCAGCGGGGCTTCGTGAAAAGTATGGCGTGCAGACATTTGTATTACCTGCAGATCTTTCAACAAACGCAGGTTGTCGATTAGTCGAGGATTACATCAGCACCTATGAGATTGAAGTACTGATTAACAATGCTGGTTTTGGAATCAATAAGGCATTTAGCGCAAGTCAGATGGATGCAGAACAGCAGATGTTCGATGTTTTGGTCCGCACACCTATGCGCCTTATGCACACCATCATCCCTGGAATGAAAGAACGTAAATCTGGAATCATCATCAACGTCTCATCAGTGGCAAGCTTTATTGCAGGTGGAACATATAGCGCCTCAAAGTCTTATCTCACTGTTCTCTCTGAATCTCTCAATACCGAACTTGCAAGCAGTGGAGTAAAAGTCTCAGCGCTCTGCCCTGGATTTACTCGCACAGAATTTCACGAGCGCGGCCGTATGAAGATGGGTGGGTTACCAAATTTTATGTGGCTAAATGCAGATAAGTTAGTTGCTCAATCGTGGAAAGATGCCTTGGCAAATAAGCCGGTGAGCATTCCTGGCTGGCAATACAAACTTCTTGTAGGAGTTATCTCAACTATTCCAAGAAAATTTGTACGCCAGATCGGAATGAATGTTCGTAAGAAGCAGCGTTAGTTAGCGGCCACGGCGGCTATTGCCACCACGGTATCCACCAGACTTACCTGCACCTGAACCACCACGACGAGCTCCGCCGCCTGAACGTGAACCACCTGGGCTCTTTCGCTCCATTACTGGCGGGATGTATGGAACACCTGATGGCTCTTGAGCGCCAGTGATAACCATGAGCTTTTCATCGAGAGGGCGCACATCGTGGAACTTCGGTGTCACACCTGCACGACCGAGAAGACCAGATACTGCGCGCTGATTCTTTGATGATGACAAGGTAACAACAGTTCCTGATTCGCCAGCGCGAGCTGTGCGACCTGAACGGTGCAAGTAATCCTTGTGATCTTGTGGGAGATCAACGTGAACAACAAGTGAGATTCCATCAACGTGGATTCCGCGTGCTGCAACATCTGTTGCAACGAGAGCTGAATTATCTTGCTCCTTAAAGAGTGCAAGTGTGCGAGTACGAACTGCCTGTGACTTTCCACCGTGCAGTGCACCTACTGGAACACCTGCGTTGGCAAGCTTGTCAGCAAGACGATCTGCACCACGCTGAGTCTTTACGAAGAGAATTGTCTTTCCATTACGAGCTGCAATCTGTGATGTGATGTCATCTTTATCGCCAGGGTGCATCTGAAGAACGTGGTGCTCCATAGTTGAAACTGAAGCACGGTCATTCTGCAATGAGTGAGTCTTTGGGTTCTTCAAGTACTGGCGAACGAGTGAATCAACACCGCGATCGAGAGTTGCTGAGAAGAGAAGACGCTGACCATCAAGACGAGCCTGATCAAGAATTTCCTTCACTACTGGAAGAAATCCCATATCTGCCATCTGATCTGCTTCATCAAGAACAGTAATCTGAAGTTGATCGAGCTGAACTTCATTCTTGTTCAGAAGGTCAATTAAACGGCCAGGGGTTGCAACCAAGATTGCTGTTGCCTTACGCATTGCAGTGATCTGCTTTGCATATGGCATTCCGCCTGCGATTACTACTGATTCATGGCCAACAGCGCGTGCTAGTGGACGAAGAACTTCGTCAATCTGCTGTGCGAGTTCACGTGTAGGGGTCAAGATAAGTGCCAGTGGCTTGTGAGGGCGCGCTGTCTTATCTGAAATATTTGTAAGTAGTGCAAGGCTGAATGCAAGAGTCTTTCCTGAGCCAGTCTGTCCACGACCCAAGATGTCATGACCTGCAAGAGCATCGGGAAGTGTTGCAATCTGGATTGGGAATGGATGCGTAATGCCTTGAGCATTAAGTGCATTTGCGAGCGCCGGTGCAATACCTAGATCGCGAAATGATGTTGTCACTTCAGTTAGTGGTGTTGCTTCAACAAGATTTGCATCTGCGAGGTTTACTGAAATGTAATTATCGTCAGCGCCGAAATCGACAGCTGCCTTGTTATGAGTCTTTGATGCACGGAAATCATCGCGTGCATATGCTGGTGATTCATTACGTGAATCATTGCGACGATCGCGTGGTGGCTTTGCAGGTGTGCGAGGAGAATCTCCACGACGCTGCGCAGCTGACTGCGGTGCTGCAGGATTATATTTTTCGCGCTTTTGTGGAACAAAGTTTGGACGGCCGTCATCTGAGTGAGCAACCTTTGCCTTTACTGCTTCGCGACGAGTGGTTGGGCGAACATCAGATTTTGCTGGACGCTCTAAACGCTCTGGACGAAATGGACGCTCTGAACGTTCTGTGCGATCTGCAATGAACTTTGCAGCACGTGATTGTGGCTTTGCAGTTCTCTCTGGCGCTGTGCGGCCCACAACAGGCTTTGCACCAGCTGGCTTAAAGGCTCTCTTTGGCTTTTCAAAGGTGCGCTCTTCACGAGACTGCTTTGGGTTGCCCTTTACAGCACCCTCGACGTTCTTAGACTTTGAAGCTGTGCGCTCCTGGAAACGCTGTGCGCGTAGCTTTGAACGATCGGCGAGACGTACTTCTTTCTTAGTAACAGTCTCACGATCTGAATAACGGGTGGTCTTAGCTGTCGTGCGTGCTGCAGTAGATGCTGCTTCCTTCACAGGAGCGCTTCGCTTTGCAGTGCCGCGTGCAGCTGGCTTTGCAACCACTGTCTTACGGGCTGCCTTCTGGGCTGTTGTGTGGCGGGGTTTACCTTTTGCAGCGCGACGAGCTTTTCCGGGCGCAGCAGTACGTGTTTGTAGAGACATAGAAAATTCAACACCAATCGAGACGACAAGCGCGTCTCGGTTAGATGGTCTCAAACTGGTTAAAAAACCAGCGCCATCAGGGTCTTGATAAGACTCGCAAGTAAGTGGCCATGTGGCGCACTTTGGGGGGAAGTACATCGATGCGGGATGCGTCGATGGCTTAATCATACAGGATACAAGACAGTGCTAATTCACATGAAATTCCACGACCATACTGCCGAGTTACGCTCAAAATTCAATTTCGGCTCGATACCATAGCGACATATCTAATGGAGGACTTCATGTTTCGCAAGGTATCTATCACTCTCCTTTCTGCCGTGATTGTCGTAAGCGGTATCTCTGCAGTTCCAGCATCAGCTGCTGCAAAGATCAGCAACGGCACCGCCTGCTCTAAGGTCAATGCGATGACATCAGTTGCTGGTTATAAATACAAGTGTGCAAAGAATCCATTAGTGAAGAATTCAAAGCTCACATGGCTCTCAGCTGAGTGCCTCACAGCAGTCGGTCAATACCAGGCAGCGGTCAAGGCTCAAGCTGATCTTGCCAACGTCTCTGATCAAACTGCAGCACTTGATACCGAATACACCGCAGCTGCAGCAGCACTTGCAAGCACATCAGCTGCTCTTGAAAAAGCTCGCGCACAGGTCGTGCAGTTCCAAGCAACAATGAATGCCTCAACAGTTGCTGCAGATAAGCAGAAGCTTGCTGGTGCGATCTCAAAGCTTGCCAATGCAGTTCTTGTATTGAGCGCATCAAAGACAAAACTTTCAGCACAGGTAAAGGACCTTGAAGCCAAGAAGGCGCTACTTCTGAGCGCTCCAGGACAGCTTAAGACCAATGCAGATGATGCAAAGGCTTCAGCAAATCTCCTCTGCGCAAAGGGCTTCTAATTAGATAAGAGTTTTTTCCAGCCCCGAAAGTAAGGCTTCCCCTATTTATAGGTGGGAGCCTTACTTATTTAATTGGGTAGGTGTACCGAGTACTTCGATGGGCGCCGCTCTGGCTCTTGATCTCACATATCGCTCTCAAAGCACTTTTTTCTGATCGCTCCATCCTTTTTGATCTCATTCTCTATAACGCAATTTGGATTTTCGCTATTGCAGCGATTGCTCAATCACCACTGAGTAATGATCCTGTTGCACTTGCGTGCTCATCGTTGGCAATTGGATTCTGGGGTTTTGGTTCGATACTCAATAGCTATAGCGATTTCTACTCACTTCCTGAAGGCTCACAGCTCTTGGCCCAGCTCAGTTACACGCTCTTCTATCCGCTTGCACTGATTGCCATTCCACGTTCACTGACGCGAGGTCGAAAGCTCAACCCACTGGAACTTCTCGATGCAGCCATCTTTGGCCTTGGAATCTCTTCCATTGCAACAGCGCTCTTTCTTACACGCGTCTTTCCGCAATCGCTGATTAATGTGCAGGACCAATTCTTCTCACTACTCTTTCCTATTTGCGATCTTTTGCTTCTAATCATCGCCTCCATTGCTCTTGTCACACACCGACTTCAATTACGTGCAACTCTGCTCTTTCTCGGTATTGCACTCTTTTCAACATCGGATCTTCTCTATCTCTGGCTCGCAGTCAATGGCAGCTACAGATTTGGACAGTTAACCGATGATGGATGGTTGATTGGAATAGTTCTTATCGCTTCATCGTTCTGGCTTCGACAGAGCAAGAGTGAGTATGATGTGGGAATCCATCCAGCGTTTCTTGCACTCTCTATTTTCATGAGCCCCACTTTGTTAGCGTTGATTGCACTGCGCCCTGGAATCTTCCCTATTTATATCGTGGCTCCTGCAGTTGCAACGCTCTTTATGGCTTTCTTTAGAATGAGTATCGTTATTCGCCAAGCAAAGAATTTGGGTGAAGAGAAAGTACTTGCCCGTACCGATGACATCACGGGTCTTCCCAATAGACGCAGATTGATTGCAGAGCTTTCAACCTTTTCAAAGACGGAAGGTGCACTTCTGCTTCTTGATCTCGATGCATTTAAACCAGTTAATGACACATACGGCCATGAAATCGGCAATGTTGTTCTGCAACAAGTAGCCCAGCGCTTTACTCGTTCACTCCCCACAGGATCTGTCCTTGCCCGTCTTGGTGGAGATGAGTTTGGAGTGTTAATTAACGGTAGCTATGAAGAGACTTTAGAGGCTGCCTATGCGCTGCAAGCAACCTGTAGTTATCCATTTCTGATTGAAGGTCACTCCATCAAGATTGGCGTCAGCATCGGCCATGTTCATAATGATGGAGCGGGAGATTTATTAGAGCGTGCAGATGCTGCGATGTATGAAGCTAAGAGGAGCGGCGTGGGGGTTGTTCAGGCTTATCAGCCTTAATCTCTTTCAGTCTTTCAAGAGATTCAATGCGTTCTACTGCGTGATCGACAATGCGCTCTGGATATCCATGTGAATATCCATCGAGAAATAGCCATGGTTCATGAATTTCAGAAGCCGATAGATGGGCAAGTTCAGGGACATATTTACGGATGTAATCGCCATTCTCATCAAAGCGACGCCCCTGTTCGATGGGGTTAAAGACTCGGTAATACGGAGATGCATCTGTGCCAGTGCCAGCTGTCCACTGCCAACCATGGGCATTGGAAGCTGGGTCGTAATCAGTCAGGTGCTCTGCAAAGAATCGCTCACCTAACTGCCATTCAAGGTGAAGGTCTTTGACTAAGAATGATGCGACAACCATGCGCGTGCGATTATGCATCCATCCTTCAACAACGAGCTGGCGCATTGCAGCATCAACAAATGGGTAGCCAGTCTTTCCCTCACACCATGCCTGAAATTGTTTACCCGGCTTGTCATAGCGCATCTCTTTAAACTTCGGTGCGTAGTACTCGGTATCTGTATTGGGATTGTGAAAGAGAACATCTGCATAGAACTCACGCCATGCAATCTCTTTACGGAAGGTGTCATGAGCTTTGCTCTCACCTAAATTAGCAAGCAGTGTGCGGGGATGGATCTCGCCAAATTTGAGATAACTACTCATCTTTGATGTGCCATCTATTCCTGCAAAGTTACGGTTCTCGTCATAGCTATCAAGACCATTCTTAGTAAATTCTTTAAAGCGTTTGAGTGCAGCAGCTTCGCCCGCTTCGATGATGGTTGTTCCTGCAGGAACTGGAAAGTCAGGAAATGCGCGGTATTTTTCTGTTGGCTTCGGTGCCTTGATCTCTTTCGGAGTCTTTGCAGGAGCACGCCAACCGTGCGTGCACCATGCTTTATAGAAAGGTGTGTATACCTTGTATGGAGTTGCATCACTTGGCTTCACAACTCGACCTGGTGCAACTGCATACGGAGAACCTGTGCGAACAAGAGGAATTCCGGCAGCTTCAACGCGTGCATCACGTTCTGCTCCATAACGCTCACACTCAGTTGAGATATGAACTTCTTTCACATCATAAAGAGCTATCAACTCTTTCAATACTTCTACTTGATCGCCTTCAATAATATGTAAGCAGTTGCCGAGTGATTCATCGAGTGCGCGCAGCGAATTGCTCATATAGGCAAGTAACTTGCTACCTGCCTCAGAAATTTGCTGCTTATCGAGAATAAAAACAGGAACGATCTCATCAGCGCCCTCCATGGCAGCGATGAGCGCTGGGTGATCGCCGATACGTAAATCTCGGCGGAACCAGACGATATTTCGCATGGTGCGAGAGTACTTAGTTACTTATGAAGTTGCTCAACAGAAGCATCCCAGCCCTTTACATCTTCAGGCTTACGAGGAGCCTTTCCGACGTAGCGAGCAGATGGACGGATCAAACGACCAGTGCGCTTCTGCTCAAGGATGTGTGCAGACCATCCGGCAGTACGGGCAGCGGTAAACATAGAAGTAAAGAGCGGTGCTGGAACTTCTGCGAAGTCCAAGATAATTGCAGCCCAGAATTCAACGTTGGTCTCAAGAACACGATCTGGTTGACGCTCGTGGAGTTCCTTAAGCGCTGCCTTCTCAAGTGCTTCAGCTACTGCGTAACGTGGAGCGTTAAGTTCTTTAGCTGTACGACGAAGTGTGCGAGCGCGTGGATCTTCAGCGCGATAAACGCGGTGACCAAATCCCATAAGGCGTTCCTTGCGATCAAGAAGATCCTTGACATACTTTTCGGCATTACCGGTCTTTTCAACCTCTTCAATCATATGCAATACGCGAGATGGTGCTCCACCGTGAAGCGGACCTGACATCGCACCGATTGCACCAGAGAGAGCTGCACACACATCAGCACCAGTTGATGCAATAACGCGACCTGTAAAGGTTGAAGCATTCATTCCGTGCTCGGCTGCAGATACAAAGTAAGCATCAATTGCGCGAACGTGAAGTGGATCTGGCTCTCCGCGCCAACGAATCATCATGCGCTCAACAACAGTATGCGCCTTATCAACTTCTGATTCAGGAATCATTGGATTGAAAAGTCCGCGAGCGGCTTGTGCAAGGTATGAAAGAACCATGACTGAAGTACGTGCAAGGTTGCTACGTGCTTCTTCATCTGAAATATCAAGGATTGGCTTAAAACCCCACGCTGGTGCAAGCATTGCGATCGCAGATTGAATATCTACGCGCACATCACCTGAGTGAACAGGGAGTGGGAATGGCTCAGCATTAGGAAGTCCTGGATTAAATTCATCATCGACAAGAAGTCCCCATACGTTTCCGAATGAGACGCGTCCTACGAGATCATCAATATCAACACCACGGTAACGAAGCGCGCTACCTTCTTTATCTGGCTCTGCAATCTCTGATTCAAATGCAATTACGCCTTCAAGACCTGGCTTGAAATCATCTGACACGGTGTTCTCCTCTAGAAATGACCTAGTAGTCCTGCGGGCAATTCTGCACCTCCCGCAGGGGTGCTGACCACCAATCGATACGGGGATGCACTCATATCGAAAGTGAGGTTCGATACACCCATGAGCGAAATCGAGGGCCAGTTAGAACGCGATGCCATCCGGGCAATGCGTCGCTCCTATGGCGAGGTCGGCCTTGAATCGCTACCCAACGATCCCTTCGAAGCCTTTCACTCGTGGCTACGTGAAGCTGCAGCCAATGCCTTCATCGTCGAAGCAAATGCGATGGTTCTTTCAACCCTTGGCACAGATGAGAACGGCGCCGATGCAATCACCACTCGAACAGTTTTGCTCAAAGATGTCTCACAAGGTGGCTTTACCTTCTTCACCAATTACGGATCTCGCAAAGCTCAAGCAATCGAATTAAATTCCCAAGTCACTCTCCTCTTTCCTTGGTATGCAATGGAGCGACAAGTTTCGATTAGCGGATTTGCCGAAAAGATTTCGCGACAAGAATCAGAAGATTACTTTGCAACGCGACCATGGTCTTCACAAATTGGTGCCTGGGCATCTGCGCAATCGGCTCCCCTTGCATCTCGCGGAGAACTCGAACAACGCTTTAAGGGCGCATCAGAGAAATGGCCTGAAGGAACAACAGTTCCTTGTCCACCACAGTGGGGCGGCTATCGTGTGACGCCGGTCAACATTGAATTCTGGCAGGGCCGTTACTCACGCCTGCATGATCGCCTTCGCTATGAGCGGTCTAACATCACATCCGATTGGGAAGTACATAGGTACTACCCGTAGTCTTGCCCCATGAGCGCAGACATCGTTATTCCAGATAATCTCAAACCAAAAGATGGTCGTTTCGGTTGTGGTCCGTCAAAGATTCGCCCTGAAGCACTTGCATCGCTGACAGATCCTGGAAGTAACTACATCCTTGGAACATCACATAGACAAAAGCCTGTGAAGAATGTTGTCAAAAGCGTTCGCGAAGGTCTGAACTCACTCTTCTCGCTACCTGAAGGTTATGAAGTAGTACTCGGTAACGGCGGATCGACAGCGTTCTGGGATATTGCAACATTTGGTCTCATTGAAGACCGTTCACAGCACTTAGTTTTCGGCGAATTCTCTTCCAAGTTTGCATCCGCTGCCAAGGAAGCACCATTTCTTGGCGAGCCAACAGTGATTAAATCAGAACCTGGCACACACCCATCAGCAAGTGCTGAAGCGGGCATCGATGTCTATGCCCTGACACATAACGAAACTTCAACTGGTGTTGCAATGCCAATTAAGCGCCCAGCCGGAACAGATGGCGCACTTGTTCTCGTCGATGCAACATCTGCAGCAGGTGGACTTGAAGTAGATGCAAAAGAATTTGATACCTATTACTTCGCACCACAGAAGTCATTTGCATCAGATGGTGGTCTCTGGCTTGCATTGATGAGCCCTGCTGCCATTGCACGTGCTGAGAAGATCAAGGCATCAGGACGTTGGATCCCAGCATTCTTCGATCTTGGAACAGCAATTGAAAATTCACGACTTGATCAGACATATAACACTCCAGCTCTTATCACTTTGATGTTGCTCGATGAGCAGCTCAAGTGGATGAATACAAATGGTGGTTTGAAGTTCGCTGCAGGCCGTAGTGCAGATTCAGCATCTCGCCTCTATGGATGGGCTGAAAAGACAAGCTACACAACTCCATTTGTTACAGATCCAGCACAGCGCTCAAAGGTTGTTGGCACAATTAATTTCGATGATGCAATTGATGCAACAAGGGTTGCAGCTGCCCTTCGCGCCAACGGAATTGTTGATACAGAGCCTTATCGCAAGCTCGGTAAGAACCAGCTACGTATCGGAATGTTCCCTGCAATCGACCCAGCCGATATTGATGCCCTCACAGCATCTATCGACTACGTCGTAGCTAACCTTTCATAGTGACTCAAAAGATCACTCGCGACAGATATTTCTGGACTGTCGCTCTCCAAACAGTCTGCGTCAATATCTTCCTTGGAAGCTTTGGTCCTTCACAGCCATTGCTGCGTGCAGATCAAGGAACATCACTGACTATTGCAGGCCTTCACGGAACTGCGATGGGTGTTGCATCTATCTTGGCAGGCCTTGTTAATCCTCACTTGGCTCATCGCTTTGGACGCCCTGTCACTGCATGGATCGGTATTGGATTCTTCTCTGTTGGACTTGTTGCATTCGTTGCATCGCCTTCTGTTCTCTTCTCTATTCCTGCAGCCCTCATCGCAGGCTTTGGAATCTCCATCACGATTAACAATGCAATCACAGCAATTACTACTCACTATAAAGAGATGTCACCCATTGCGCTCACACAAGCAAATGCCATTGCATCATGTGGGTATGTCTCAGGAACTTTGATAGTTGGAACAATTGCCAATAACTACCGCGACTTCTGGCGCTTTGGAATGCTCATCGCACTTCCTCTTGCAGCATTTCTCTTCTTTGGAATGCGCGATAAGACAACAGAAGTGCACGTCCCTCACGAAGATGGTTCTCAATCAGGAAAGCTCTCACGAGCATTCTGGATCTCATGGGTTGGATATGTTGCCTGTATTTCAAGTGAGTTTGCTATTTCATTCTGGGCAGCAGCGCTGATTATCGATCGCACAGGTGCAACACCTGCTATCTCAACTTTGACCGTTGCAGCACTCGGCACCGGAATGGCACTCGGTCGTTGGTATGGCGGGCGCATATTAAAGCGCTGGCAGATTGATACACAGCTCAACACCTTTATTGGAATTCAAGCAGTGGGTTTCACTATCGTCTGGTTCTCACATAATTTACAGATCAGCTTTATCGGTGTGCTGATCGCAGGCCTTGGAATCTCTAACCAATTCGCACTGGCATCCCTTCGCATGATTGCCTTTAGCGATAACAGACCAGATCTTGCAATTGGTCGCAGCTCTATCGCTGCAGGTATTGCAATCGGTGGATCACCATTCCTACTCGGTGTTCTCGGTGATGCATTCGGCATATCTCGTGCCTATTTGATGGTGCCTGTGTTGATTCTGATTGCCTACGGCATCGTCAAGATTGCGCCATCACATGTCCCGCAGAAAGTGCTATTAGATAATGAACTTTAAGAGCCGCAGATTAATCACAGCCCTGACACTCATTGGGCTTGTTCTTATTGTTCTGGTAGGACGCTAGAGACTCGTAAATCTGCAGGACGTTCAACTTTGTCCTTGAAGAAGACCCAAATCAGCACACACATCAATAACGAGAAGCCACCACAGAGAGCAATTGTCTCTCTCGTTCCTAACGCTTCAGTCAGATAACCTATGAGAAGTGAGCCCACTGGAGTTCCTCCCATAAATACCAAGAGATAAATACCCATTACGCGACCGCGCACAGCAGGATCGCTATTGACCTGCACATAAGAGTTAGCGCTAATCAACATTGTGAGCGCTGAGATTCCACAGATGGGTAACCAGAGTGAGTACCAGGTATAGGTCGGCATCACTGATAGAACAATGACCACAATTGAAAACCACACACCAAGTCGAATCACAAGCTTTGCATCTCTAAAGCGCTCAAGTCGAGCACTCAGTAGCGCGCCCGTTAATGAGCCCACAGCGATAAATGTTCCCAGTAGTCCATAGGAAGCAGGGCCTTTGCCAAACTCTTTCGTTGCCATCAACGCATTAAAGATTTGAAAGTTCAGACCGAAGGTTGCAGCAAAAAAGACAAGCGCCATCACAACATAGAGATCAGGGCGAGCTTTGGCATAGCGAAGACCTTCACGAATGGTGCCAAGGGTCTCTTCCTTCTTCTGGATAAAGAAGTCGGATGAGCGCATGAAAAATAGGGAAAGGATTACAAAGAGATAAGTAGTTGCATTGATAAGAAAGGAGGGGCCTGTATCAAAGCGCGCGATGAGAAAACCAGAGAGGGCAGGTCCTACCAAGCGCCCTGCATTGAAATTTGCTGAGTTCAGACTTACTGCATTAGCAACATCTGAGTGACCGACAATCTCAGCCGTAAAGCTCTGACGAATCGGAGCATCCAGTGCTGATGAAATACCTAAGATGGTTGCGCAGACAAAGACATGCCAGAGTTGAATTACTTCTGCCACAACCAAAATACCAAGTGTGTAACAGGCAAGGGCTGCAACGATATTTGTCCAGATCAATAACTTTCGCTTATCGATGCGATCTGCCATCGCACCACCTTGCAGACTAAAGAGCAGCACGGGTGCGAATTGAATTGCTGTGACAAGGCCGAGATAGAAACCATTATTGTCAGTGAGTTCTAGAACAAGCCAATCTTGTGCAACGCGCTGTGCCCATGTGCCGATATTCGACATCGCATTGGCTGGATAGAGGATGCGGAAATTGCGATGGCGAAACGAGCGCCAGTTTCCGTTCTCATCAACCTTAATTCGCATTACTCTTTTCCCATGGCATCAAACATTAAATCTGTTGTAACTCTAATCGCTCTTGGCTCCATCTGCTGGCTTGCAGCAGGTGTAGTTGCTATTGCAGCAGGGGCGCAGTCCAAGATTATTTGGACATGCGTAGTGGGCGCAGTAATGGGTGCGATGGGTATTCGTTACTCAATACGACGATCACGTCGCACAGGTATTTAAGCCTCTAGCTGAGAAGCAATGCCACGCAATACACGGCCAAGGCGTTCTGCCTCAGCACCTGATGGATGGCGTCCTTGACGAAGACCATTTCCAACGCGATCTAGAATCTTGATGGTGTCTTCAATCATCGCTGCAAGATCATCGTTATTCACACGTGAATTATCTGCAAGAGAAACTGGTGCATCAACAATATGCACTGACATTGCCTGTGGTCCCTTACGTGAATCAATCACAGAGAACTCAAGCTTGGTGCCAGGCTTGACTGTTGCAACACCTTCAGGAAGTGCCGATGATGCTAAATAAACATCTTCGCCTTCATCGGAGGCAATAAATCCAAAACCCTTTTCAAGGGAAAACCATTTAACTTTTCCTGTAGGCATTGCACTTACTCCTTAAGAATTTCCGTGTGGTGTAGCCGAGGGGATTCGGACAGGGGTCTAATTTATCGCACTTACCGCAGGGCTTGCTACGGGGTTTTACGCTTAGAGCGTTGCTTCGCTATGCGCGCCGCAGCCATGGTCGACTGAAACTACGCGTGCATCATCAGGTGCAATCGCATTGGCGCAGACACCAAATGATGATCGAAGTGAACCTGCAATAGGAATAAAGAATCCACAAGAAGCACATGGCTTAGGAGCACCTTGTGCAAGAGGAGTATTCGGTCCGCGATCACCTAAGTACCAACGCTTACTTGCTTGATCGCGACCTTCAATGGAGAGAACGCGTGGACGCATCAAACCCAAATCAAATACTTCAGTGGCATCGAGGCCTTCATCTTGTGCAAGTGCATTAATGCCCGGAACAAGGCGAGTATCTTCAAGAACGCTTGGAACAATGACACCCGGCTGTATATCTTCAGGCAAGATTCGTTCCATATAAGGAATGTGATCGGGTGCTAGAAGTGATTCAGGCCCTGGCAAGATAACAACATCGCAGACAGTTGCTTGCGCATCTTCATCAACTTTTGCAACAGTGATGCACCAACGCCATCCGCGGTAGCCAGCTATATCTGCAACAAATAAATATGTCGCTACGCGATTGTCATCATCGTAATCAACTGAGACAAAGTCGCCGACCTGTGTTGCAAACTCTGCCTCAAGAAGTGCGGCATCGCGTGCAACCTGTTGCGCATCAAATGTCTTCATGTTCTAATCGTAAAGCAGAAGGCCCCCGAGAGGTTAATCTCGAGGGCCTTCTGTAACGGATTACGCGTAGTTTAGAAGTCCATATCCCCGCCGCCTTGTGGCATTGGGTTAGATGACTTTGGTTCTGGCTTATCAGTGATGACTGCCTCTGTTGTAATAAAGAGAGCTGCAATCGATGCTGCATTTTGAAGAGCAGAACGTGTGACCTTAGCTGGATCGATGATGCCAGCCTTAATCATGTCAACATATTCTCCGGTTGCAGCGTTGAGTCCAAAGCCTGCATCTAAGTGGCGAACCTTCTCAACAACAACTCCACCTTCAAGACCTGCATTGACTGCAATCTGCTTCAGTGGTGCCTCGATGGAGAGTTCAACAATCTTTGCACCTGTTGCTTCATCGCCTTCCAGCTTGAGCTTTTTGAATGCTGCAGTTGCTGCCTGTAGAAGTGCAACGCCACCACCGGCGACGATTCCTTCTTCTACTGCAGCCTTTGCGTTACGAACTGCATCTTCGATGCGGTGCTTGCGCTCTTTAAGTTCAACTTCTGTTGCAGCTCCTGCCTTGATGACAGCAACTCCACCAGCAAGCTTTGCAAGGCGCTCTTGAAGCTTTTCCTTGTCATAATCTGAATCTGAGTTTTCGATCTCAGTGCGGATCTGAGTAACACGGCCCTTGAGCTGTGCTTCATCTCCAAGACCTTCGATGATTGTTGTTTCATCCTTAGAAATAACAACCTTGCGAGCGCGACCAAGAAGTTCAAGTCCAGCTGTTTCGAGCTTGAGACCGACTTCATCAGAGATCACTGTTGCACCTGTAAGAATTGCAATGTCTTGAAGCATCGCCTTACGACGATCTCCAAAGCCTGGCGCCTTCACAGCTGCAGACTTGAAGGTTCCCTTGATCTTGTTAACAACGAGAGTTGCAAGTGCTTCGCCTTCAATATCTTCAGCGAGGATTGCAAGTGGCTTACCTGATTGCATGACTTTCTCAAGCACAGGAACAAGCTCCTTGATATTTCCAATCTTGTTGCTTGTGATCAAGATGTAGGCATCTTCAAGTACTGCTTCCATGCGATCTGTATCGGTGACGAAATATGGTGAGACATAACCCTTATCAAATCGCATACCTTCAGTGAGCTCTAGCTCAAGACCGAATGTATTGGACTCCTCAACGGTGATAACGCCTTCTTTACCGACCTTATCCATCGCTTCAGCGATCATTTCACCGATCGTTGAATCAGCTGCAGAGATTGATGCAGTTGCTGCAATCTGTTCCTTTGAATCAACGCTCTTTGCCATTGCACCGAGCTCGGCCACAATCGCTGTTACTGCCTTCTCAATTCCGCGCTTAAGCGCCATTGGGTTTGATCCTGCTGCAACGTTGCGAAGACCTTCGCGAACGAGAGCTTGAGCGAGAACGGTTGCGGTCGTTGTTCCATCGCCTGCGACATCATCTGTCTTCTTAGCAACTTCCTTAACGAGCTCTGCACCGATCTTCTCCCAAGGATCATCTAATTCAATTTCCTTAGCGATGGAGACGCCATCGTTAGTAATAGTTGGTGCGCCCCACTTCTTTTCAAGTACGACGTTACGTCCGCGGGGCCCAAGGGTTACCTTGACTGCATCTGCGAGTACGTTCATTCCGCGCTCTAAACCGCGGCGGGCTTCTTCATTAAAGGCAATCATCTTTGCCATAGTTGTTAGCTCCTATGTATCTGTTGAAACTGGGCCGAATTATCACTCTCGACCCTCGAGTGCTAACGCCAAATCTAGACGGGTTTATTCCTGGGGGCAAAACGAGGGGTGGATGTGAGGTGCTTTAGAGGGCCGTGCGGGCTTGCATGCGGGCCTCGCGCAGGCGGCGAAGGCGCTTGACCAGCATCGGAGAGGCGGCAAGGGCATCATCGCGATCGATCAGGTCATTCAGGAGTTGGTAGTAGCGGGGGGCTGTGAGGTCAAAGAGCTCTTTAATCGCAGTCTCTTTAGCTCCAGCAAAGCGCCACCAATTGCGTTCGAAGTCCAGGATGCGCGTTTCGAGGTCGGTCAATGGTGAACCAGCCGTCTCGTTATTTTCTAGCGCGGACATGTACCAATCTTAGATTGGAGTGGCTACGAAGTGTGGGATTTACGGGCTGCTTTAACGATATTGCGCAGCATCGTTGGAAAGATAAAGAAGTGAAATGGTGAGACCAGATACCAATACAACTGACCACCTAATCCACGTGGTTCAAAGAGCGCATCTTGTGTCACAACGGTCTTTCCGTCTCTTTCCTCTAAATGAAATTCAAGCCATGCCTTTCCGGGCAGAATCATTTCTGCATAGAGGCGTAAATGTTTTCCTTGATCCATTCCCTCAACGCGCCAGAAATCAACGCTGTCTCCGATACGCAAATGCACGGGATCGCGACGACCACGACGAAGTCCAACGCCGCCCACCATGCGATCTAGTAGTCCGCGCAGGTACCACAACCAATCAGAGCCAAACCAACCACGTGCGCCACCAATTCCTTCAATCTGTTCCCAAATCTTTTCGCGTGGAACATCGGTCGTAATTTCGCGATGATCTTTAAGTGTCAACTCACCAGCCCAATCAGGATCGCTCTGCGCCTTCTGCCATGGCGCTGTTGGAAATGCTGCATCAGACCATCGCGTATCCACATGGTTTTCTGCCGTGCGAGTGAGAGCTAATTGAATGGCTTGTGAGACTGTGAGTAGACCTTCAGATGGCAGCGGAATTAATTCGGTAATACTTTTGCGCGAATCGACAACAACTTCGCTGATGAGTGATTCAACAAGGGGCCTTGCAAGTGAGGTCGGCACAGGGGTAACAAAGCCAATCCATAAACTTGAAAGCTTGGGGGTGAGCACAGGTACTTCAATGATTTTACGTCTGCGCAAGCCCGAAATCTCTGCAAACTTCTGCATCATCGCTGCATAGGTAACAACTTCAGGGCCACCAATATCAAGGATGCGATTGACAGGCTTGGGCAAGATGGCCGCATTACGTAAGTAATACAGAACATCACGAATCGCAATGGGTTGGGTGCGGTTGGATACCCACTTTGGAGTAGTCATGATCGGCAAGCGATGAGTTAAGTGGCGCAGCATCTCAAAGGATGCTGATCCTGAACCGATAATGATGCCTGCGCGCAATTCAAGAACAGGCACCGATGTTGATGCTAACTGTGTACCCGTATTCATACGAGATGTTAAATGGCGGCTACGGTTCTCATCATTGGCAATCCCACCAAGATAGATAATCTGCTGCACATGTTCTCGTTCTGCAGCCTGCGCAAATCCCTTTGCCATCGCAGCTTCGATATCTCCGAAATCTGTGGCGACATTAATCGAGTGAAGTAGGTAATAAGCAGTGTGCACACCGGCAAGAGCTCGATCGAGGTCTTGCACATTGCTCGCATTTCCTTCGATGATATCTACCGAATTGGCCCAGCTCTGACCTTGAATCTTCTTGGCATCACGCACAAGTACGCGAACTTTCTTGCCTTCACCCTGCAAATCGCGCACTAGTCGGCCACCGACGTAACCAGATGCACCAGTGACGAGATAGAGGCGAGGCTGATTCTGCGTATCCATATGAGTCAGCCTAGACTTACCGCATGCCTTCTTCTACTCGACCTCGCGTTGTCATTCTCGGAGCCGGGTTTGGTGGGCTCAATGCCGCCAAAGCGCTAGCAAAGAAGGCCGATGTCACCATTGTTGACCGCCACAATTTCCAAACATTCTTACCTCTCCTTTATCAGGTATCCACTGCAGGATTAGCTGCCGATCACGTCGTTCACCCAGTCCGTGGGGCACTTCGCGATACAGGAATCAAATTCCGGATGGGCTCACCTATCTCTGTCGATCATAAGAACAAATCAGTAAAGCTAGATTCATCAGAGACTCTCGAATTTGATCACCTCATCGTCGCACTCGGTTCAGCAACTGCCGACTTTGGGGTTCCCGGTGTTAGCGAACATGGCCTTGGTATGAAGAGCGTTCATGAGGCTCTCATGATTCGCGCAGAAGTGATGCGCCGCTTTGAAGATCTATGCCGTTTTGAAGATAACACCCGACTTTCTATTGCAGTAGTCGGTGGTGGTCCCACAGGCGTTGAGATGGCTGGTGCGCTTGCAGAACTTAAGCGCGGACCGCTCAAGAATGATTTAGCGCACGCTGCAGAGCACATGGATGTTTATCTCATCGAAGCTGGTCCAAGAATTTTGCCGATGTTTAGCGAGAAACTCTCTGCTCGCGCAGAATCAGATCTTCATAAGTTAGGTGTCTTTGTGAAGACAAATACAGCTGTGCGCGAAATTAAATCACGTCAGATTATTGTTAAAACTGGAGAACCCATCCCAGCAGAAGTGACAATCTGGGCAGCTGGCGTTAAGGGTGAACCAACAGCAGGATTACTCAACCTTCCAATTGTTGGAACACGTATCGATACCGATGAAAACTTAGAAGTGAATCACTACCCTAATATCTGGGCTATCGGTGATATCAATGGCAGCAAAGATAAAGTGGGACGCTTCTATCCGATGGTTGCACCTGTTGCGATGCAGCAGGGTAAATGGGTTGCAAAACAAATCTTGCGCAAGCATGAAGGTAAAGCGCTACAGCCATTTAAGTATCGCGACAAAGGATCCATGGCAACCATCGGTCGCCACAAAGCAGTTGTTGAAGTGCGTAACTTTAGAATGACTGGCCCTCTTGCCTGGTTTGCTTGGCTCTTCCTGCACTTGTTCTATCTCCTCGGCGGTCGCAACAAAGTAGGAACTATCGCTGACTGGACCTGGAACTACTTAACATTTGATCGCGGCAATCGCCACATCATGGATACTCTCTAATAAATGGAGCGCTATCTCAACGTTGATGGACATCAGGTCTATTCATACGAATGGGATAACAATGGTGAAGCAGTTGTATTACTCCATGGCGGCTTAAGCCAAACATCACACTGGGATTCATACATCCTTCCAGCAGTGGAAGATGATTTCCATGTCTATGCCTATGACCGCACAGGACATGGCTTCACTGGAGATCGCACAGAGAGTTTTCATTACGCATTCCAAACTAAAGAGGCGATCGCATTCTTAGATGAGATCGTGAAAGAGCCAGCACATCTGATCGGCTACAGCGATGGCGGAATTGTGGCTCTGATGGTTGCAATGCAACGCCCAGAGCTTGTGCGCTCAATCATCACACTTGGTGCAAATTTCCACCCTGATGGCGTTGTTCATATCGATGACTTTGATGGAGTTGTTTCCGTTGAGAATCAAGAGGAGTACAACCGCACATCACCTGATGCACCTGAAACTCTTGCCCACAAGATTAGAAAGATGATTGAGATTCAAAAGAGTGAACCTGATCTGACACATGCAGATCTAGCCACTATCCAGTGCCCTGTAATGGTTATGGCAGGAGATGATGATGTCATCCAACACAATCACACCGTTGAGCTCTATGAAAATATCCCGCTAGGACAGTTGGCCATCGTGCCCGCAACATCGCATAAATTTATTAAAGAGCGACCAGCTCTGGCTCAGCTATTAATCCGTGAATTTCTTGAAGATTTGAGTTACCCTGTAACTCGTATGCCGATGCGCCGTACTAACCCTCGTATGGAGTAATTGTTCCTGTCTTCACATCATAAATAGCTCCACCAACAGCAACACCCTCACGTAAGAGTGGATATGAGCGCACGCGATTGATATCACTTGCTAGCGCACCCAATTGATCTGTCGTCGTTCTAAATTCAAGACTTGAAGTGTTAACTCCATACTTGTCATCAATGAGCTTATGGATATCAGCCTCTTCACCTTGAGCCATACGGCAATCGGTATGTGGCATGACAAGGATGCGATTGACATTGAGTAGGTATGTGGCAAGCACCAAAGTGCGCATGACATCTTCTGTCACTCGAGCGCCAGCATTACGAAGAATCTTGGCATCTCCTGAACGCATTCCCACTACAGAGAGTGGATTAATGCGTGAATCCATACAGGTAACAATTGCTAAGCCACGGGCTGCAGATCCTGTGAGTCCTGAGTATTTAAAGCTCTTCTGATACTCAGCATTGGCTGCAAGGAGATCATCGAATGAATCACGAGGAAACGAGTTATCTGTCATGTAGGCTCCTTCCATTGCGATGGAGTAATTCTGGAGCCCCCCATCCGGATTGAACGGATGACCTGCTCATTACAAGTGAGCTGCTCTACCACTGAGCTAGGGAGGCGTACTGCGGGCGTAATTATGGCAGTTATTGGCAGATAGTAAAAATCCACCCTGTAATACCTATAAATAGGGATAAATGAGAGGATTCACGCCATGTTGCCTAACTACTGGATGAGCCCTGAGACCAATTCAATCAATCGTCTTGGGATGCTCAACATCGAGCACTTTGAAACTATTTCACTCGATGGCACATGGCGCTTCCAACTCTTAAGTTCTCCATCAGATGATTCACGTAAGCGTTGGACAAAGATTCCCGTTCCTGGTTTGTGGACAATGCAACCAACAAGTGATGACTTCTTTGATAAGCCTCACTACACCAATACACAAATGCCTTGGGATCACGTTGCACCAGAAGTTCCAGAACTCAACCCAACAGGTATCTATGAAAGAGATTTTCATATTCCAGCATCCTGGGAAGGTAAGCGCGTTGTATTGCACTTAGGTGGATACGAATCTGTAGCCCTCATTACTATCAACGGTGTTGAAGTGGGACTCACAAAAGATTCACGCCTTGCAGCAGAATTTGATATCACAGGCCAGATTAAGCGTGGTAAGAATAATCTTGAAATCAAAGTTACCAAGTGGTCAGATGCCACCTATATCGAAGATCAAGATCAGTGGTGGCACGGTGGCATCACTCGCTCCGTCAAGCTCTATGCAACTGAACATGTCTTCATCGAAAGATTTTCAACCACTGCAGGCCTTAAGTCAGATGGCACAACAGGCACGCTCAAGATTGATGCAATCATCGGCTCCATCGGTGGCAAGAGCATTGATGGCTACACCCTTCGCACATTTATCGATGAACTTCCTAAGACAAAGTCAGCGCAGCTTTCACAAACCTATAAGGATCATGTCTCACCACTGTTCACTGAGATGACTGCCGAGATGCGCGAGGCAGATCGTAAATCCTTCGCTGGCGAATACTGGAGAGGTGATATTCCAGAGTCAGCAAAGGCGATGCGCCTTAAGCTCAAATCACCTTGGCCAGGACATGTAGTTTTTGAAACCACCATTCCAAAGATTGCAGCCTGGTCTGCTGAAACCCCCAATTTATACACACTTCGCATCGAATTAGTGAGCCCATCTGGCACTGTCATTGAAGTCTCTCAACAGAGGATTGGCTTTCGCTCTATCGTCATCAAGGGCCGTGAGATGTTGCTTAACGGCAAACTCATCTACCTCTATGGCGTTAACCGCCATGACTTCAATCGCTTCACAGGGCGCGTCCTTACTCGCGATGATATGCGCCAAGATCTTCTTGAGATGAAGCGTTGGAACTTCAACGCTGTGCGCACATCCCACTACCCCAATGATCCAGCTTTCTATGATCTTTGCGATGAACTCGGGTTCTATGTCATCGATGAAGCAAATATTGAATCTCATGCTTTCTATGACTCCATCGCTGATGACCCACGTTATGCATCAGCATTCCTTGAACGCGTTGGCCGCATGGTCCAGCGCGATATGCACCACCCATCAATTATTTTCTGGTCACTTGGGAATGAATCAGGTCGCGGAAAGAACCATGAAGGGGCCGCAGCTTTTGCTCGCGCACTCGATCCCTCACGACCACTTCACTACGAAGGTGGCATCAACGGAAATTGGACCGGTGGACATTCACTGACCGATGTTGTTAGCCCGATGTATCCATCGATTAAAGCAATTCTCGATTACGCAAAGTCAGGCAAACAAGATCGCCCATTGATTATGTGTGAGTACTCCCATGCAATGGGTAACTCCAATGGAACTCTCAAAGAGTATTGGGATGCCATCCATTCAACACCTGGACTACAAGGAGGATTTATCTGGGAGTTCTGGGATCACGGAATTGAACAGACTCTGCCTGATGGCACAAAGCGTTCTGCATATGGCGGAGACTTTGGTGAGACTCCACATGATGGAAACTTTGTCTGCGATGGAATGGTCTTTCCTGATCGCACACCAAAGCCTGCAATGCATGAGTTCAAAGCAATTGCAGCCCCCATTGTCATCACAACAACGAAGGCATCTAGCGGTCCTTTCACAGTCACCAACCGCCAATACTTCAAGGATGTAGCTGATTTTGAAGCACTATGGAGCATCACCCGCAACGGTGAAGTCATCGATAGCGGCAAGGTTGCCTTGCCAAAGATCGCACCACAAAAGAGTGCAAAGATTTCAGTGAAATCAGAAACTCTCCTAAAGCCAGATGCTGCAGGTGAGCGCTTTATTAACTTCACCATCGTCCAAAAGCACCGCACCGATTGGGCACCAGCTGGACATGAAGTCGGCTGGAACCAATTCGCACTTCCATCACGCAAAGAGAGCATTCCAACAAGTAAGACAAATAATCTCTTTGAGATTGCTGTCGATGATGCAGGTGAAATCCAGATTCCATTTGGTGTTCTAGCACCTGAGCTTTCACTATGGCGTGCACCAACAGATAATGATCGCATTGGTCGCATCACAACAAAGTGGGAGCAATATGGCGTGCGCGAACTCGAGCGCACAGATTGCACGATTACTGAGACCGCTAAGTCATACAAAGTAGTCAGCGAATGGCAGACAAGCACCGGATCTACAGTGAAGCAAGTTCAACTTCTCACACCTGTTGCTGGTGGTTATGCCGTGAAGGAGACAATCACTGTCCCTAAGCAATTCACAGATTTAGCTCGCATCGGTATCAATTTTGAGATTGATGGCGCTCTCAGCAACTACACCTACTTCGGCACAGGTCCATCTGAGACCTATCCAGATCGCAAGATTGGTCGCGTTCATAAGTGGGTATCAACTGTGGCAGATCAATACACACCATATGTTCGACCACAAGAAAACGGTGGACATGCTGGGGTTCGTTGGTTCGCTCTCACAGATAATGCAGGACACGGTGTGCGCATCGATCTAGATAAGCCGCTCCAAATATCTGCAACGCCATTTAGAGCGCAGCAGCTAGCTGATGCCACACATGATGTTGAGTTAGTACCGACCGGAAACACTATTGTTCATATCGATGCCGCTCATCGCGGTGTAGGAACAGCTTCCTGTGGTCCAGATACATTGCCTGCATACCTAGTATCTGGCGGTACTTATAGCTTTACCTGGACAGTTCGCGCTATTTAACGAAGAGGCCACTTCACAGGTGTTGGGTATTTAGGACTACGCCCATCACCTGATGATTTACCTTGAATGCGTCGCAATATCCACGGAATAGCAAAGGTCACAAACCACACAACGGTGATGCCCTTCTCAATAATCCATGGGGTCCTCGATGCAGGCGGTAGCGGCGTGCGCCAGGATGGATCAAAGGGCAGTCCAATTCTTTCAAGGACAGCATCAGCGCATCTCTTATGACCTTCAGCATTCAGATGCAATCGATCAAAAGCTAAGAATCTGCGATCACTAAAGAACTTCTCCTGGTTGGCATCCACCACAATCGCACCAACTTCCGCACCCACTGCACGCACTCCTTGATTAAATTCTGAAAATCTCTTCTCCCAAATTTCTGAGCCTTTACCCTTATTGCCAGTCTTCTCTAAGACCGTGAAGAGCATCAGCGTTGCACTAGATTTGGCAATCATGCGCACAGCCTCTTGATAGAGCGGAATAGCAATCGATGCTTGATATCCAGGACGCAGCGCATCATTGGCACCTGCATGAAATGAAACCAAAGTCTCTTTACCGGTGATAAATGTGAGTGCGAGTGGAACTTGATCTTCAACTACTTGAGCAATGAGTTTGCCTCTCACAGCTAAATTCACATAGGTGAAATCTGGATGTGCTGTTGTCATTACATCTGCAACGCGATCTGCCCATCCACGATATTTGCCATCGATGACCTCATCAGTCATTCCTTCAGAGTATGAATCTCCACAGACAATGAAACGTTGAAATGCCATAGCTACTTAGCCCTTACGGCGTGCCTCATCGACTGCGTAGAGCGCGATAGAAGTTGCAACAGATGCGTTCAGTGACTCAGTAGATGCGCTAATAGGGATAGAGACAATCAAATCGCACTTCTCACGTGTGAGGCGAGCAAGCCCCTTACCTTCAGAACCCACGATAACCATGATGTTCTCCGTTGCGACCTTCATATCTGCAATCGCTGTATCTGACTCACCATCGAGGCCCACAACAAAGCAGCCCAGCTTCTTTGCTTCATCAATAGTGCGAGCAAGGTTTGTCACCTGTGCAATCGGTAAGCGTGCTGCAGCTCCTGCCGATGACTTCCACGCAGATGCTGTCATCCCTGCTGCGCGACGCTCAGTCATCAAGACACCGGATGCACCAAAGGCTGCAGCAGATCGAACAATCGCACCCAAGTTACGTGGATCTGTGACACCATCTAGCGCAACCAAAAGCATCGGCTTCTTTGCGCGTTGAATGATCTCTTCAAAGGATGAATATTGGAAAGGCTTAATCGAGAGAATAATTCCCTGGCTATTAGGTGAAATACCTTCAACCTCAGCACGGTGTGCTTCACGAATGGATAGACCTAAGTTCAAAGCAATCTGCAGAGACTCTGCAACGCGATCATCAACATCGATACTGCGCGCAACCAACAACTCAGTTGCTGGAACAGATTCACGCAAAGCTTCAAGGACCGCATTACGTCCTGCAACGATCTCACCGCGAAGTCCCTCGCCCTTGGTGTATTTACGCGTTGCTGCAGCTGGCTTTTTAGCCGCAGATTTTTCTGCAGCTTTCTTGCGCTTTGCAGCTGCGTGATAGGGACGATCTTCAGCCTTCGGTGTTGGCCCCTTACCTTCAAGGCGGCGCTTATTATTTCCACCAGTACCAGCAGACGGGCCCTTCTTAGATTTACGAACTGCACCTCTAGGTTTTGCATTACCAGCCATTGTTATTTTCCATCTCTAGAGATTGACCAACGTGGCCCTTGTGCAGTGTCTTCAATAGTAATTCCAAGTGCTGCCAACCCATCACGAATTGAATCAGATGCTGCAAAATCTTTACGCTCGCGCGCAGCCGTGCGCTGTTCAAGAGCTAATTTGATGGCGCCATCAAGGGCAGCCGTAAGGTCTTCACTTCCACCACTGGTAGCAAAGGCTGGATCAAATGGGTCACAGCCAAGGACATCTAGTGCTCCGCGGATTTCATTGGCAGATGCTTCAATCACAGCAGTATCACCTGCAGTAATGGCGCTATTTCCTATGCGTAGCGCCTCAGAAATAGAGGCAAGTGCTGTTGGAACAGCTAAATCATCATTCATGGCATCAGCAAAAGCTGCGCTAATTACTGGAGTTGGCTCAACCTTGAGAATCTCAACTGAGCGCGTTAAGAATCCTTCAATACGACGAAACGCTGTCGCAGATTCTGCCAAAGCCTCATGTGAGAACTCAAGCATCGAACGGTAGTGAGCAGAACCTAAATACCAACGAAGTTCAATTCCACGAACCGATTTCAATAGTTCATGCACCTGAAGTGAATTACCTAATGACTTCGACATCTTCTCACCGGATGCTGTCACCCACGCGTTATGTAACCAGCGCTTTGCAAAGGCAAAGCCAGCAGCTTCTGATTGTGCAATCTCGTTCTCGTGGTGAGGAAAGATCAAATCAAGTCCACCACCGTGGATATCAAAGCTTTCACCTAAATATTGATGAGCCATCGCAGAACATTCAAGGTGCCATCCGGGACGACCTGGACCCCATGGAGTTGGCCAAGAGGGATCTCCAGGCTTTGCAGCCTTCCATAAAGCAAAGTCGCGTGGATCTTTCTTATAGGTTTCATCAGCGTCCGCAGCCGGCTGTAGATCATCAAGCTTCTGACGAGAAAGAGTGAGGTAAGAAGAGAGTTTGCGAACTTCGAGATACACATCGCCATTGCCAGGCGCATATGCAGCGCCTTTTTCAATGAGCAACTGCATCAGTTCAATCATCTGAGTGACATGTCCCGTTGCACGTGGTTCATAGGTCGGTGGCAATACATTCAAAGCTGCGTATGCATCAGTAAAAGCACGCTCATACTTCATGGCAACTGCCCACCAAGGCGCTTCCTCGTGCACTGCCTTATGCAAAATCTTGTCATCAATATCGGTGACATTACGAATAAAGGTGACGTTATATCCAGACTTAGTTAACCAACGGCGCAAGATGTCGAAGTTAACGCCAGAGCGCACATGGCCGATATGAGGAGGTGCTTGGACAGTTGCACCACACAAATAAATACCAACTTCACCTTTTTTAAGGGGGACAAAGGGAGATGTGGTTCGCGTGAGGGTGTCATATAAAGATAGCGAACTCATTGGGCAATTCTATCTTTACTTAAGCGTTCTTAATAACTAGCGCAGATGCAATCGCTGCAATGCCACGGCCTTCACCGGTAAGGCCCATTCCATCGGTAGTTGTTGCAAGGATCGCAACTTCTGCCCCACCTAAGGCTTCTGACAGCGTTGCAATCGCTTCAGCACGGCGTGCTCCAATACGAGGACGATTGCCAATGATCTGCACAGAGACATGCGAAATCGAATAACCAGCGTTAGCTATCAAGACGAAAGTCTCTTTCAAGAGAGTCACTCCCGATGCACCGGCATATTCAGGGCGCGATGTGCCGAAGTTGCTACCCAAATCACCAAGACCAGTAGCTGCAAAGAGAGCATCACAGATTGCATGGGAAGCCACATCGCCATCAGAGTGACCTTCAACGCCAACTTCATCTGGCCAGTGAAGACCGGCAAGCCAAAGCTGGCGACCTTCACCAAATGCATGTGCATCAACGCCCACACCAGTACTAAATGTTGTGGCATCTCCTAAGAATGTGAGAGCCGTTGCTAAATCAGATGGGGTTGTAATTTTCAGTGCACGTTCTTCACCAGCTACAACGCGCACCTGATGGCCCGCATTCAGCGCCAGAGTTGAATCATCGCTTGCATCACTTGCACTCTCATGAATTGATTTAAGTACTGCGTATGAAAAACCTTGTGGTGTTTGGATGCGGCGAAGTGGTGCACGATCCACTGCATTTACAACATAACCATCTGCGCCAACGTTCTGCAACGTATCGACTACCGGCAGTGCTGGAACGACTGCGACATCGCCAGCTTTGAGAGCTGCAACAACATTGGCTGCTAATTCGCGGGTAGCAAGTGCTCGCGCTGCATCGTGAACCAGGACAAAATCTGCGCCGTTAATTGCTGCAAGGCCTGCGCGCACAGAATCAGAGCGAGTAGCACCTCCTGTAACAACAGTGACTGCATTTCCTACGAGTGCGCGGATCTGATCTTCGAAACCAGCAGGTGCAGTGACAACAATTTGGTCAACAACACCAGATAACGATGAGATTGCATGTTCAAGGAGTGTGCGATCACCTAAGGCAATGAGCGCTTTAGGAAGAGATGCACCGAAGCGTTCGCCACTACCTGCGGCAGCGACGATTGCGGCAATCATGGCGTGTTAGTGACTAAATTTAAGAAGCGAGAACCTCGTCAAGGAGAGTTGCAGCCTTCTCTTCATCGGTGCGCTCGGCAAGTGCGAGCTCAGAGACGAGAATCTGCTTCGCCTTGGCGAGCATGCGCTTTTCACCGGCAGAAAGGCCTCGATCGAGATCGCGACGGTAGAGATCGCGCACAACTTCTGCGACCTTAATGACATCACCGGATGCAAGCTTTTCCAGGTTTGCCTTATAGCGACGTGACCAGTTTGTTGGCTCCTCCGTATATGGCTGACGAAGTACGTTAAATACACGATCCAGGCCTGCTGAATCGACGACATCGCGGACACCGACGAGATCTACATTATCTGCAGGTACGCGCACGGTGAGGTCACCTTGTGCAACCTTGAGAACGAGGTAGGTCTTCTCTTCGCCCTTAATGACTCGAGTTTCGATTGCCTCGATAAGAGCTGCTCCGTGATGGGGATAAACAACGGTTTCGCCGACCTTAAATGACATGTAATGCCCTTCGTTAGAGGGTCAATTCTACCAGTCATCGCTGACAACGAAAACCCCATTTATCAGCGCGAAACTGCCGTTAAATAACGCTTATTTGACATGCGATAATTCACCCCATGCATCGTCCCGATATCAAGAAATTCACCACTGCTGTAATTACCGCAGCACTTGCTCTCTCATTAACAGCCTGTGGTGGTTCAGGTCCTGATGCGCCAACACGTTTAATCAAGCGCGTTACCGATGGCAATGAAGCAACAGTGAAGACAAATGGCAACGACCTCTCAATCACCAATCTCCTCCTAGTGGCAACCGAAGATGGATCAGCAGTTGTAGTTGGCACAATGGTTAATTACACAGATGAAGCAGATACTCTTCTTGGTATTTCAGCAGGTGGAACAAGTGCCACACTCACAGGTGAACAGAACCTACTTCGCGATAAGCCAATCCGCTTTGAAGGAGATTCTGCAAACGCTAAAGCTGTCTTTGCAGGCGTGGGAGCAATAGCAGGTAAGAATGTTCAACTACAACTTGCCTTCGCTCGCGCAGGAGTTGTCACAGTTAATGCAATCATCCGCGATAAGCGCGATACTTACGCAAACGTCACTCCCTAATTACTTCTTACCCTGATTCGCAACTGCTTTTATAGCATCAGCTGCAGCTGCAGGATCTAAGTACTCACCGCCAGCTTTTACCGGCTTGAAATCAGCGTCTAACTCATAGAGCAGTGGAATACCTGTTGGGATATTAAGTCCTGCAATATCAGCATCGGAAATACCTTCAAGGTGCTTAACGAGAGCGCGCAGTGAATTACCGTGAGCTGTCACAAGCACTGTCTTGCCGCTCTTTAGATCAGGCACAATCGATTCGGTCCAGTAAGGGACCATGCGCACCACAACATCCTTCAGGCACTCAGTCAGAGGTAGATCTACACCAAGGTCTGCATAACGCGCATCAGCATCTTGTGAGTACTGCGAACCCTTTTCAATCAACGGTGGTGGGGTGTCGTAGGAGCGGCGCCACAACATAAATTGCTCTTCACCGTATTCGGCCAGCGTCTGCGCCTTGTCCTTGCCTTGCAGCGCGCCATAGTGACGCTCATTCAGACGCCAAGAACGCTTAACAGGAATCCAATGGCGATCACATGAATCGAGAGCAAGTTGGGATGTGTGGATTGCACGACGAAGAAGAGATGTGTGCACTACATCAGGTAAAAGCCTGCGTTCTGCAAGTAACTTTCCACCGCGAGTAGCTTCTGCAATACCCTTTTCAGATAGGCGCACATCAACCCAGCCTGTAAAGAGATTGAGAGCATTCCATTCGGATTCGCCATGGCGCAGCAAGATCAAGTTGTAGTTAGACATGTGCCTATCTTCTCACATCACACAAGATGCTTGAAGGCTTCAAGATTTGCAAGAGATTCACCACGACTGACACGCCATGCCCATTCTCGGCGGATTGCATCTGCAAAGCCCAGCTCTAACAATGGATTAAATGATGAATCTGAATACTGCAGCACTGATCCAATCAATCGATCAATCTCTTGCGCGTTCACTGCACCTAGTGGCAGTCGCCCCACAAGATAGATATCTCCTAACTCATTGATAGCAAAGGCAATCCCATACATCGATGCATTCTTTATCATGCACCACTTGTGCACAGCATCCTCATGAGTATCAGGCTTACGAATAACAAAGGCATTGATACTCAAAGAGTGATCGCCCACAACGAGAGCGCAATGAGTCTGTAGTTTCTTCTCACCTGGCAGCGTCACCATAAAGGTGTTCTCGCCCTGCTTATCAAAATCTAAATCGTGTGAGGTAAGGAAATCTTCAATGACCTCACGAGCATCCAGTGCCATCTATCCAATATTTTTCTGGGATTCAGATCGGGCTGAGAGAACACGGTCATAGATATCGAGCGTGCCACGAGATGTTGCATCCCAGCCAAAGTGTGATGCATGCTCGATTGCACCCATAGATAGCAGCACGCGACGCTGTGGCTCTTGAAGTAAACGTGCCAATACGGAAGACCAAGCACGTGGATCATGTCCATCAACGAGAACACCTGAAATACCATCGGCGACTGCTGTGCGAAGGCCACCCACAGCAGTTGCAACTACGGGTGTGCCACAAGCTTGTGCTTCAAGGGCAACTAAGCCAAAACTCTCTGAGTAACTTGGTACACAGACTAAATCTGATGCGCGATACCACTGCGGCAAATCTTCACGTGGCACAGGAGGAGCAAACCTCACCACATCATCAATACCCAGCCATGTTGTGAGCTCTTTTAATCTTTCAACTTCTGATTGGTTAGCACCGGATGCTCCACCAATAATGTTGGTAATCAATTTAGTGCGCAGATGTGGTGAGTGCGAGACAAGCTCTGCAATAGCGCGAATCAATACCTCAGGGCCCTTATGGGGCTGAATACGGCCCACAAAGGTGATGATGTGAGCGCTCTTATCAAGATCTAATACATCACGCGCTGCTGCTCGCCCAGCGCTGGCCGTAAACACCTTGAGGTTCACACCAGGGCTAACCACCAAGACATTATCTGGACATGCTTCATAGAGAGAGACAAGAGATGCTGCCTCTGCATCGGTATTAGCCACGAGTGCATCGGCTGCTGCAACAACTTGTGTCTCACCCTGCACGCGAATCATTGGCTCAGGTGTTTCTCCTTCTGCCAAGTTCAAGTTCTTCACACGCGCCATGGTGTGCATGGTGTGAACAAGAGGAATACCCAGCTCTTTAGCAACAGGCATGGCAACCTTGCCACTGATCCAGTAATGCGAATGGATGATGTCGTACTTTGCTTTGCTCAAAGCATCACTAAAGGCTGCAGAGAGTTCAGGGATCAGCTTAGGTAGCTGCTCTTTTGTCACACCACTGACAGGGCCAACGTTAAGTTGTATGACGCGCACTCCCGGTGCAACATCGACTACATCTGCAATCTGCGTATTTGTTCTGCGCGTGAAGATATCTACCTGCACGCCCATCGCAGCCATATTCTGTGCTGCTTCGACAACATAGATATTCATGCCACCAGCATCGCCTGTACCTGCTTGATCAAGCGGTGAGGTGTGCACCATCAAGGTAGCGATGCGACGAGAAGTCATAGATGAAAGGGTACGCGCGATTAAAAGGTTGCGCGAATGGCACCGATAACTCGGTCACCACCAAGCACGTTCTCAGCCTCATACGGGCTATCAATACCCAATCGCTTCAAACCTGCATGCACCAATACGCGAAAAGGTCGCAACGACCCATCAGAGACTTTAAATACCAGTGTTCGCCCATCAGGCATCGATGCAACTTCAACAGCTTCTGCGCCATCTTTCATATAGAGCCCAGGCACAGCCTCCATCATCTGTGTTGTAAGACGACCCTTGCCTGCAACCATCTGCGGATATGTGCGCGATGCACTCAACACACTCACATGCACAGGAACAGTAGAGATAGTTATTGCACGAACAGCACGTGCCAAACCAGAGACAGAGAGTAAGAACAAAGGTGCTCCGCACCCGTCCGTTGATGTCAGTGTGATTGCCTCACCTGCTAACACCTCTAACTCACTCTTGATAGCAACTTGCAGAGGATGCGATGGATCTAAATAGTTTGCAATCGGCCAACCGTTAGTAACGCAGGTCAATAACATTGCAGCATGCTTTCCACTGCAGTTCATCGCAATACGCGTAGGTGCCTTATCTGCCCAAGCGCGGCGCTCTTCATCCCCCAGTGGCTTATCCAGCATGCATTGCAGTGCGCTCTCATCAAGTTTGGCAAGTGACAATATTTCGTGCACGGCCGATAAATGCTCAGCTGTTCCTGAATGGCTGGAACAACCAAGTGCCAACAAACGCGGCTCTAACTTCAAACCAGCGCGCACCATCGCAGCGCCTTGAATAGATTTCACACATGAGCGAGGAAAGATCAATTGCTCAGAATTACCGAGAGCAAGGTTCACCGAACCATCAGCGTTGAGTGCAAGCAAATACCCACGGTGAACAGATTCAACAACGCCATCGCGAACATACTCTGCTAATACTGCATCACTCATTTATTCGCCTCTACTCAGACTGACGCTCAAGTGTTGACCAGATATGCGCTTGAAGTTCTTGTCCTTCAGCTGCCATGTCATAGGCAAAGAAGAGCTCTCCTGCAACTAGACCATAGAGGCGCACACCCGCAGTAACAATCTTTGCAGTAGGGGATGAATACCCTTGATCCATCACTAGTTGAATCTTTGGACCATCAAATTGACCGACCCAACCTTCAGAGATTCCAGTGTTATGTGAGATCACAACTTCCAACACATTATTTTCCTTCACGCGCCAGAAACCTGTCTCAGATGCTGCAGGTCGAATAATCTCCCCATCTTTATCAATAATCCATGAACGGGAGTAGTAATTCATAAATGGGCGACCATCGTGGTTAAAGACCACTTCATGCGCATATTCGAAAGTTTCGATTGTTGGATATTCGCCACGACCCTTACCGCGCCAAGTACCAATCATCCATGCAAGTGGATTGAGATCAGGATGTAATCCTTCGGGGATTGTGAAGGCCATTAGAGCCTGCCTCTCTTATATGTGCGTCCATCGCGTGCTTGAGATTCACGAGTACCGCGTATCCCATAAATAACGAGCCCCACACCCACAACCAATGCGACAAGTGCCAGCACCACTGTTGTGAAGAGCTCCATGGGGTAAGAGTAACTGTTAAAGCTTACGAACAGCCCACATGATTGCAAGGCCGGCAACAAGGACTACAAATACTTGGCTTAAGAACTTCACTTATGCCTCCACAATGATCTGTTGTGATGCAGCCACACCCTCGACCATCAACTGCGCATCAACTGGCGTATTGCGCTTCACAATAGCGAGTGCAATAGGGCCCAATTCATGGTGGCGAGCCACAGTGCCTAAAAATCCAACTTGGACTTCACCATTCATCACAGGAGTACCTGTTGGTGGCATGACAACTGCATGTCCATCCAGGTGCAACATCACCAAACGACGCGGTGGCTTTCCTAAGTTATAAATCTTGGCAACCGTCTCTTGTCCACGATAGCAGCCCTTATTCATATGGACTGCGCCGTTTAATACGCCCAGTTCATTAGGAATCGTCTTAAAGTCAGTATCAATCCCATGTCGTGGGCGCCCTGCAGCAACGCGTTCAGCATCCAGTGCCCATGTGCCAACCTGTGAGGCTGTTGAGTTAAATGCTTCCTTCATCTCATCAAGTTCAGCACGTGGAACCAACGCAAACGGCCCACCAATGTCATTGGCTACTCCCGGTGCGCGCATCACTGCAAATTCTGAAGTTGCATCGCGGACTTCAACGCGCAACATAAATCGCATTTTGTTCAAATATGCAGATAGACCTTCAACAAAGTGTGGATCCATTACAAGATAAGAGGTGGTTCCGTCATCAACAACATTAAATTGATATTCAACATGTCCCTGCGGATCTAAGATCAACGCAGAGAGCCAGATGCCAGCAGCAAAATCTGTTAAGTACTGAGTTGTTAAATCATGTAACCACTTCAGGCGATCATCTCCTGAAATTGCAATGACCGATAGGTGAGAAAGGTCTGCCCACGCTTTGCCTTCGGCAAGTGCGCGTTGTTCTTTATTGGGTTCACCGAAATGCCAGATAGCGCCCTTATCGGGGCCATCTTCTACAAATACGGCTGTCATGCTCGTAAGTCTACGAGCGCAATTGGATAACTGCTATTTAACGCAGGCAGCACAGGTGCCATAGATGGCAAAGTGCGTGACATCGGTCTTAAAGCCGTAGTCATCAGAAAGGTTCTGCACGAAGTTCGCTGCAACATCGATGGGAGCATCGCCTACTGATCCGCAGGTACCGCAGACAAGGTGTAAATGGGTTAGCTCTTCGGCTGCGTGATAGGTCGCTCCACCATGACCAAGGTGTGTGTGCTGAACAAGGCCAACGTTTTCAAGAGTTTCAAGGTTGCGATAGACGGTAGATAAGTTGATACCAGGATGTGTCTGGCGAACTTTTTCTGCTACCTCTTCAGGAGTTGCATGCCCTAGTTCACGAACAGCAGAGAGAACAAGTTCGCGCTGCGGTGTAAGGCGTAAGCCCTTTTCATGTAGTTCGTGTTTTTCAGCCATGCAGGAAGTCTACTTTCAGGTCTATTAATTACAGAAATTAGATATGAATGACGAGGTCTGTAGGCGTACCACGAGCGGCAATGAGCTTCTGCTCTACGCGAGCACCCGGTACCTGAACTACGAGAGTCCAGGAACCAGGAGCTGCGAAGAAACGGAACTGACCATCACTATTGGTCGGAACCTCTGCGGTGAATTCACCTGATGCATCAAGCAATCGCACATGTCCATTAGTAACCGCTGTGCCATTGGGCACCGAATCAGAACTCCCGTCCCGAAGTATTTGTCCCTGAATAACGGTCTGCTGAGATAGATCTATGCCATCAAGTGATGGACCACCAGGTGTTGCACCGCAAGTACGCATAGTTATTTATGCGCCAACTGCAACAGGAACTCCAACGAGTGAACCGTATTCAGTCCATGATCCGTCGTAGTTCTTTACATTATTCACGCCAAGGAGTTCGTGAAGCACAAACCATGAGAACGCTGAGCGCTCACCAATACGGCAGTAAGCAATTGTGTCTACAGATAGATCAACACCAGCACCCTGGTAGATCTCCTTTAGTTCTGCATCAGATTTAAATGTTCCATCTTCATTTGCAGCCTTAGACCAAGGAATGTTCTTCGCTGTTGGAATATGTCCCTTGATCTGTCCGCCTTCTTGTGGAAGGTGAGCAGGTGCTGCAAGCTCTCCTGAGAACTCAGCAGGTGAGCGCACATCAACGATGTTCTTTGTGCCAATAGCTGCAATTACTTCATCACGGTAAGCACGGATTGAGTTATCGCGCTCCTTTGCAACGTAGTGAGTAAGGGTGCGAGAAGGAACTTCGCTTACGAATGGGCGAGCATCGAGCTCCCAGCGCTTGCGTCCGCCATCAAGAAGGCGAACATCAGCGTGGCCATAGACCTTGAAGTACCAGAAGGCATAGGTAGCAAACCAGTTGTTATTGCCTCCATAGAGGATGACTGTTGAGTCATTGGAGATTCCACTCTTTGAAAGGAGAGCTTCAAACTTCTCTTTTGAGATGAGGTCGCGGATCAAGCCATCTTGTAGATCTTCGCGCCAGTGGAAAGTGATGGCATTTTCGATATGGCCCTGTGCGTAAAGGGTCGTATCTTCGTCAACCTCGACGATAACAACCTTTGGGTCATTTAAGTTTTCAGCTACCCAATCAGCGGTAACCAGTGATGTTTCACGTGACATTTTCTTCTCCTATTAGGTTAGTTGTTAAATGTGTATTCAATTATTTAGATCTAAAACGAACGAGCAGCAGATACATCTCACAACCCAAACAATAATTAAATGCAGCGTTAAGAAACGCTGCAGCTAGTGCGAATGCGGTTGCAACAGTAAAGATCAGGCCACGGTCAACGACTGCGCCAAAGATTCCAACGAGTGCAAAGATCAAGCCAACTGATTGTGCAAACTTAGGTGGGCGCACATCCTCTGTTGGTGCCTCCTTCTTCAAGCGTGGCTTGATGAGGTTCTTAAAAAGAAAACCGTAAGGAGTGAACTGCGGACCGGCAGTTGCACCGATAAGAAATACGAGCCCTTGAGCGACAAGTACCCAGATGTTATGTGTTACTAACGCTGTTGCAAGAACGATTGCTGTGATCGTGGCAGAAAAACGTGGACCACGTGCATCGATATAAATCTTTTGCACTTCTGGCTTTTCTAGAATTTCAGACATGCATGAAGATTAGAGAGTTACATATAGATAAGCGAGTTGCGAATAACTTGCAGTAGTTAACTGATTGCAGCCAGTGCTGCTAATACCTGCTCACGCTTTGGTGTTCCTGCAGCGCGACCTACCTCAACCCCATCCTTATTGATGAATAAGGTTGTTGGCGTTGATCGGATATCGAGCTCTCGCACCAATTCAAGATGAGACTCAGCATCGATATGGATGTGCTTCACATCAGCCATAGAAATGACCATCTGAGAGAGCAGTGCATGAGTTGCTCTGCACGGAGTGCAGAAAGCTGATGAGAACTGCACCATGGTGGCCCTTGATCCAAGGGCCTCACCGAGGACTGCCTCACTCAATCGATGGCCTGGAATAGCTTTATTGGAGCGAATCGCGCCTTGTCTACGCTTCCACCAGAAGCCATAGGCAGATGCAAGCACCAGCACAACGACAAGTGGAAGATACGTTTTCACACGAGTATTCTCACACAATGGCCAAGGTGTTGCTACTGACTAATTCGCAAGGAGCAAGCGCAGAAGTTCTTCCTGCACTCGCCCTCTTGCAACACACTTGCAAAGTCATGCCACTTGAAGCATCAGTTCTCGTTGACACACCACTCATGGATGTTGTCTTCGTCGATGCTCGTCGCGATTTCCCCACAGCTAAATCACTCACCAGGCTTCTCTCAACAACCGGAGTCGGCGCACCCATCATTGCAATCACCACTGAAGGAGGCCTGTCTGCATTCACCGCAGATTGGGGCGTTAACGATGTCATTCTCGATACAGCAGGACCTGCAGAAGTAGATGCACGTATTCGCATCGCAGTTGGAGCACATGCCGCGCAACTTGAATCCCTTGATCCCACATCATCTGAAATCCGCCAAGGCGATGTAGTCATTGATGAAAATACCTACACAGCCAAGATCAAGGGCACATCCCTTGACTTAACATTTAAAGAGTTTGAATTACTCAAATACCTCGCACAACACCCAGGCCGCGTATTTACACGCGCACAGCTTCTCCAAGAGATCTGGGGCTATGACTACTTCGGTGGCACCCGCACAGTTGACGTTCACATCCGTCGCCTTCGCTCAAAGCTTGGCCCAGAATTTGAATCCATCATCGGCACTGTCCGCAATGTCGGATACCGCTTCACCGTACAAAACGGTGGCAAGGAAACAAATTCTTTAGAACTCGTTTAACCATGCGCCACATTCTTAAGCTTCACCGTTCACTTGAAGCACCCATCGCGCATATTCCACATAACTATCAATTCATCACTTTTGATCCAGAAATCCACGCAGAAGCATGGCTCAATCTCAACAACTTGATCTTCGCCGCTCACCCCGACCAAGGAAATTGGGCGATGGCAGATCTTGAAAACAGAATGCACGAACCTTGGTTTGATCCAAAAGGATTCTTCCTCTGCGTTCATAATGGCAAGATTGCAGGATTCTGCTGGACCAAGATTCACCAAGACTTCGTTAACCAAGATCCCATCGGTGAGCTCTATGTGATTGGTGTAGACCCAAGCGAATCAGGCAAGGGAATTGGCAAAGCAGTCTGCACCGAAGGTTTGATCTACCTTAAGGAAAAGGGCATTAAACAAGCAATGTTGTACGTTGATGACGATAACGAAGCCGGCAAAGGTTTATATAAAACCCTCGGTTTTAATTAACCGTTTACTAATTCCGCGCACATAGTTCTAAATGCTGCGGTGTGGCCGTCGACATCTGCCTCTGTTGTATCCGGGCACATCAGAGCCATGTTGTGGAACGGCGTAATCAAGTAACCGTCGTTGAGTAGACGCAAGTGAATGTATTGCTCGAGTTCGAAGTCACCTGACTCAGCCGCTTCTTTACCTGTTAGAGGTTGCTTACCCTTAAAGATGTACTCACCACGTGCACCTAACCGGTTGCAGTGCCAATCAAGATCGAACTCTTTAATTGCTGCATCAATACCGTCGCACCAGCGATTACCCAGAGCAATCATTCGCTCGAAGTTTGCTTCAGTAAGAACTTGCGTCAGCGTTGCCTTCATCGCAGCGAGCGATAGTGCGTTGCCTGCAAGAGTTCCACCAATGCCACCAAGGTCGATGATTTCGAGTTCAACCATCTTCTTGATTGCATCTGCAATCTCTTGAGTCATTCCGAATGTTCCTGTTGGAATTCCGGCGGCAAGTGCTTTACCGATTGTAAGGAAGTCAGGCTTTAACCCCAACGCCTTTGTCATGCCACCAGGACCAACAGAGATTGTGTGAGTCTCATCGATAATCAAATATGTGCCGTACTTCTTAGCAAGTTCCTGCACACCCACCAAATAACCATCTTGAGGCAGAACGATTCCAATGTTGGTCATCGCAGGTTCCATCAAGATTGCAGCAACATCACCGTGGGCAAGCGCCTTCTCCATCGCAGCTAAATCATTAAATTCAACGACGCGAGTTGTCTCAGCTAAATCAACAGGAGCACCAATATTTCCTTCGCGCTTAACGGTAAAGCCTGCATCATCAAGAGTTGCAAAAGTTTCATCAACTGAACCGTGATAGCAGCGATCAATTACAACAATCTTGCTGCGCCCAGTAATCATGCGCGAGTAACGAATAACGTGGCGATTGGCATCGGTTGCTGACACAGTAAATTGCCACAAAGGCAGACCAAAACGCTCTTTCAACAAACCAGACACAATCGCTGCATCTTCTGTTGGCAACATCGCGGTAATTCCCTTACCCACCTGTTCACGAATGGCAGCCACTGTTGCATCAGGTGAGTGACCTGTCATTGACCCCGTATCGCCCAAACAGAAATCAACATAGGTATGGCCATCAACATCGGTAAAGCGCGCACCTTTCGCTTCTTTCACAAAGACTGGATGCGAACCTGGCCACTTCGCCATCCATGACATCGGCACACCTTCGTGCATGACCTTCTTCGAATCTTCAAAGGCAGCAGCTGACTTCTTGTGTGTATCAATAAAGCGCTGCTCTTCCTTTGCACGAAGCGTTTTAAGGTGTTGACGATTTATCTGGGTACTCATAGAACGAATTCTATTTAGCCAGCAGAGAAAACGAAGAGGGCTTCAATGTAGTTCTCGCCACTAATGCCCAAATTCGCAGCATCAGGCGGTGCAGTCTGCGGTTCGATACAAACCCCATCAGGATCTTCGTTATAGACAACCCACCATGGCGCATCTGATTCGATATCGATACGCGCAACATCTTCCCAAATAACCGATGGAGTTCCCCGAACTTCAGTAAAGGCATCATCCCAAGGCTCTGGCGTTGGAGAGATGAGTTCACCTGTTGGCAGCCCATCAGAGCCACGCTTCAGCATCTTTGCAGCACTAAATTCGATTTCTGCTGCTCCACCTCTTTCGAGATCGCGAGCAAACCATGGATGCATTCCTAGCCACACTGGAATATCGCAACCATTGTCGTCATATTCGAGCGACCAGCGGATTGCATCATCGAGTACTTCGATTGTCTGTTCAACGGATGCGCCCATATATGGCTTTGGCAGGTGCAGTAATGAACGACCTGGGCCGATCTCTTGCCACGATGAAGTAATTCCAAAACCATGAATTGCATTGGGTGGATCGATATTTGTTGGAAGTTGATGTTCCACACCAGAAGCGGAAGTAATCAAACCATCGCGCACTCGACCAGCCCATGGAGCCATTGGATACCAACCGTTAGAGAGAATGTTTCCGCGGAAAGGAACTGTAAATTCCATCTCGCGCCATTTAAGAGAAGTGATTTTTCCGCCACCATCGAGATCGATTGCGACCTGAAACTCTGCATCATCAATAAATTGCATAAAAGACACCGGTCTTAAATATTCTTAAGTTCATGCTTATAAGGCGGTTGTGCGCCCTTACGAGAACATGTGATTCCTGCAGCCACTGCTGCACGGTGCAGAGTCGCTTTCAATACATCGCCAGTGAGAGCGAGAATTCCCTTGTCAACCATTGCTTCAACGATGATTGCACCCACTGTGTCTCCTGCACCGACAGAATCTGCGACCTCGATCTTCACACCAGGTACTTCAACTGAACCATCAGCAGTAATTCCAAGAAGTCCATCGGCTCCTCGCGTAACCACAACCAGAGCTGCACCATCGTTGATCCAGCGCTGCGCAACATCTTGATACTTCTGATCTGGATACAACCACGCCATATCGTCATCGCTGACCTTGATCACAGATGAAATAGCAGCCCACTTTTCGACAGCAGCTTGGTACTTATCGCGATCACCCATTACCGCAGGGCGGATATTGGGATCAAAGACAATAGGCGCAAACTCGGCAACGCGAATAGCCCAGTCATAAAGCACTTCAGCACCTGGCTGAATAACGGTCACCAAAGTGCCTATATGAAGCACATTTGGCTTATAGCGTGATGGATCTGGCAACCAATCGAGTGAGAAATCAAATGTTGCTGTTCCATCAATTTCAAATTCATATGATGCCCCGCCATTTTCTGCGAGCGAAACAATCGCTAAGCATGTTGGCTTATCGCTCTTCAGAGCAAGATCTAGCTTCACTTCATCATCAAGCAATTCCTTGCGAGACATTACGCCGTATTGATCACTGGAAATACCATCGATAAATTGCACATCGTGACCCAAACGCGCCAGTGCCTTGGCAGTATTGGCTGGTCCTCCACCAACATGTGGAACACGCACACCATCAGCACCAGGAATGAGATCAATCAGCACCTCGCCACATACCCAGATGCTCATTGTTGTTCTCCTTTGCGTGCCAAATATTCGGTAATAACTTCAACACCTAACAAGTGATCTTCCACCTGAGGTAAGCCACTAATAATCAAAACTCCGGTCAACCCTAGACCAACAACATTGAGTGCAAGTCCACCACCATGGATGGCATATAACTCATCTTCTAAACCTTTTTCAGCATGCCAATCAATGCCTTGTTCTTCAGCAATCACTCGTTCGTGCATTGTTGAACGACCCGTTAAATTAACAACTCGCGCTTTGCGACCAATCCACCAATCATTTTCTGGCGATGATCCCGGCAACGATGCATGAAAGACAATCCAATCTTTCATTCGAACTTCAACTGCAATCGGGAGCTTTCGCTCTAAACCAATAGCTTGTGCAATCGCGCCAATTTCAAGCGCCTCTGCTTGCGTCAACGATGACAAAGTAAGTGCCTTGGCTTCCAGAGCCAGCCCCTCACTTGTAAACCCACCAGTCGTCGCCACCACGCAAGTATCATGGCTCAATGCTGACAATTCCAGAAACTGACCTCGTTGTTCATTCGCTCTGCCTCGGCGGAAACGTATTTGGCTGGACAGCCGATGAAACTCAATCTCACCAGGTCCTCAACGCCTACGCATCTCACGGTGGCAATTTCATCGATACCGCAGATGTCTATAGCGAATGGAAACCCGGCAACAAGGGCGGCGAATCCGAGACTTTCATCGGCACCTGGCTTAAGTCACAAGACCGCAGCAAATTCGTGATCGCAACCAAAGTCGCCAAACTTTCTACCCGCTCCGGCCTTCGCCCCGAGAACATCATCGCCGCCTGCAATGACTCACTTCGTCGCCTACAAACCGATTACATCGATATCTACTATTCACACCACGATGATGCAGAAGTACCGATGGCTGAAACTCTTGGTGTGTATGCGCAACTGATCAACGAAGGAAAAGTCCGCTACATCGCAGCTTCACAACACTCTGGTGCACGCCTGCAAGAAGCCCTCGCTATTTCAAAAGATCAAGGCCTACCTCAATACATTGCGCTGCAAGATCACTACAACTTAATGGAGCGCAACCCTTTTGAATCAGAACAGCAAGAAGTCCTCGCTAACAATGGACTTAGCGCTCTTCCTTTCTACGCACTTGCTCGCGGATTCCTTTCTGGCAAATATCGCCCCGGAGTAACAGTCGAGTCAGTCCGTGCCGATGGCGTAAAGGAATATCAGACTGATAAAGGTTGGGCAGTTGTTGCAGCCCTCGATGAAATTGCCATGGCACACAACTCATCGGTCTCAGCAATTGCTCTCGCTTGGCTTCGTTCCAACCCACAGGTCAGCACACCGATTGCATCGGCACGAACAGTTGAGCAACTCAATGAAATCATCGAAGTTGTCGAGCTAACAAGCGATGAAGTTGCAAAACTGAATCAAGTGAGCGCTTAATAACCCTTATTCAGTCCGTACGACCACGCAGTTCCATCGTGGCGATTGATTGTCCAGAAGCTGTAGTCAACTAACTCTGGTCGACCAATCCACTTCTGCGCATCAACACCATCGACCATCAGCGCCGTTGCCAGCGCATCACAAATTGCACCATCAGGGCCAATAACACTTGCCGAGCGCGCTCCGATGGCAATCAACCCCGTATGCGGATCAACGATATGTGCGCCTTTTTCATAATCGCCACTCGTTGCAACTGAGCCATCGACCACATCAAAGATCTTTACAAACTCTTCTTTGTCGTCGGGGTTGGCAATACCAATATTCCACGGCCCACCTTCGGGCTTTCCACCGCGTAAAACAATGTCGCCCGAGGCATTGATCAGTACTCTCTCAACCCCTGCCTCAACCAACATCTGCGCACCGACTTCAGCAGCCCATCCCTTAACTAACCCCGATGGATCAAAGCCACCTTCGGCTTTCCAGGGATCAAATGCACCCAGAGTTAACTCGCGCGCATATTCGCAGAGCACCCACACTTGTTGCACATATTCACTTGCATCCTCAATCGATAACTCGCCTCGACGAATGCGCGAAACCTGCGAATCAGTTTTATACGTCGAGAAATCACGATCTACTTGATAAAAGAATTGCTCAACTTCATTCACCGCACTTGCCAAAGAATCTTTATCTAACCCTGAAGATGTCGCATCAACGACAATAACTGTCCCCCAGGATTCAACAAGTTTTTCTAGCCTCACAAACCAGCCTTCGTGATTGCAGACTTCACTGATGACCAGAATGCAGTTGCGGTAAATGACGCTTGCGAACGACAGCTATTTGAGATTGCGCAAGGCAACTGTTCGGCAGCATAAGACTTAATCTGTTCAACAGTGATCTTTCCGCTACTTACATATGGCGTGAGTGTCGGCAAAACATTCTGACTCCATGATGATGGAGATTGTGATGCACTCACATGTGAAATCTGTCCGTTACTAAAAGTAACCGTCGCAGAAAGTGTTCCGTAATTACGCGCTGCAAAAGATGCACCGGTTACTGTTCCGGAATAACCTGAAGTTGCTGGAGCTGCAGTTGTCTTTGTTGCAGTCGGTGTAGGCGTTACTGCTTGTGTTTGCGTCGCAGATGCGCTTGCAGATGCAGATGCCCCGGTAGTCGCCTTTGCACTCGCCTTCGAAGTCGCTTTTGTCGCAGCGTTCTTGGTTGCTGCAGGAGATGCCGCATGAGTCACTGCTGCTGTCGTGACAGTGCCACCCGTACTTGGACCACCGAGTGAACCCAAGAGTGAACTTGCTGATGTCGTAGAGCTCAACTGCGGCGGTGTAATCGCCAAGACAGCCCCAAGGCCACCGACTGTGCCACTTGCTATTAACAATGCGCGTTTCATAAGAAGACTATGGCTTCCAATCCTGAGAAGTAACTGAGCCAGCTCTCTGGTCAGTCTACGAATACTTGCTGAGCTTTACTCTGAGTGGAAGGCAAAAGCCTCATCATGGAAGCGGTTCTTAGGCACTCCTAGGTCCTCAGCAGCCTGTTTCACGGTCCCTACAAGCGGCCCAGGGCCACAGATGTAGATATCTGAGTCAGCCACCCGCGGCACCAGCGCCTGCAGCGCCTTGGCATCCATCGGATGTTCCTTGCGAGATCCCACCAAGTAATGAACCCGAATCGTGCCCCCCGAATTTGCTTCAAGGTAATCAAGCTCTTCCTTCAGCACCAAATCCTCTTTACGCGATACGCGATAGATGACATCCATCTGCACGCCATTTTTAAACTCATCCATCAGCGCACGAATAGGTGTAATTCCCACACCGCCACCAACCATCACCACATGTGGCCTGGTTGCACGCCCTGCAGTAAATGCACCATATGGGCCTTCAACAAACACTCGCGTTCCGCGCTTTAAGAATGCCAACGAACGTGAGTGATCACCTAAATCTTTTACAGTCACACGTAAGAAATTCTCAGTCGGCGCTGCCGACAAAGAATAAGGATGCGACATCAAGAAGTGACCGCGAGTTAAGAAGCGCCACCCAAAGAACTGCCCGCCTTCAGCAGCCAACTTATGAAGATTACGCCCACGCATAATTACTGAAATAACTCCAGGTCCTTCAACGACAACTTTGTCTACAACGAGATTAAGTTGAAGCGAGCGCCACAATGGAATTCCAAAGCGGTAGTAAATAACGCAGACCGCCATCAACACATATAGAGAAGTCCAGTACAAACGATTAAGTGGGTGCCCCACAAACATCTGTCCATTGAGCACCTGATGCATAAATGAAATTGCAATAGCGACGTAGGTATAGATATGGATAATCCACCATGTCTCATAACTCATTTTTGCTCGCGCCTTCTTATATGAAGTCACACCTGCCGCGACCATCAAAATAAATCCCGCCAGCGCCGGCCACATCCATGCCATCGAATTAACGATCTGCCACATCTCAACAGCCAACATCACGCCATCTTGCCCAGCAGATGACAAGACAATAAAGAGCACATGCGCCCCGATGAGATACAAACTCCATGGCCCCAGCTTTCGATGCCAAGTCACCAATCGATCGTGCCCAACCCCGCGTTCAACCCACGGAATACGCGCAATCAAGAAGATACCCACCACCGCAAAGAATGTCCCTGTAAGCGCCGCCAAACGCGATACCGATGCCACCACCGCATAAACAGATGAGATGTCGCTCTTTCTCATCGTCGTCGCCTGCAGAGCCAATGTCAGCCCCAGCCCAATACCTAAGAACCACGAAGCCCAATCAACCCCAGCAGATGAGTACTTCCTAAATGTGGCCTGAGAACTTTTCATACCCCAACCTTCTCTCACTTTCCTGAGAACCACCTGCACGAAACCCGAGCCACCACTTAAGAATCTGCGATAAAAGATAGACTCCACCAATGCGCGCTTTCATCACCGGTGGTGCCGGTTTCATCGGCTCTCACATTGCCGATGCCCTCATCGCCCGCGGCGATAGCGTCACAATCCTCGACAACCTTTCGACTGGCTCCAAGAAGAACATCGCCCACCTCGAAGGCAAGATCACCGTCCACGAAGGCGATATCCGAGATAAGGAACTCGTCGACAAGCTCGTCGCCGAATCCGACACCGTCTTTCATATGGCGGCAGCACTTGGCGTAAAAAATATTATGGAACACACTATCGAATCCATCGACCGCAATTTCACTGGATCAGAAGTGGTTCTCAACGCAGCCACTAAACACAACAAGCGCTTGCTCATCGCATCTACCTCTGAAATTTACGGCAAGAACCCAAACCAACCACTCCACGAAGAATCAGATCGCGTTGTTGGCGCCCCACAGAAAATTCGCTGGACTTACTCTGATGCTAAAGCTCTTGAAGAAGCCGTCGCACACACCCTCCACAAAACCTACGGCCTCAAGGTCACCACTGTCCGCTTCTTCAACACTGTTGGCCCTCGCCAAACCGGCCAATACGGAATGGTCGTACCCCGTTTTGTCCAAGCCGCGCTTAAGAACGAAGACATCACCATCTATAACGATGGCAGCCAATCACGCGTCTTCTGCCACGTTGAGGATGCCGTTCGTGCAGTACTTTCACTTCTCGATTCTGACTCAACGATTGGTGACTACTTTAATGTCGGTGGAGTTGGCGAAACGACAATCAAAGAATTAGCCCAACAAATCATCAAGCAGACCAATTCGCAGTCAGCAATCAAGTTCATTCCTTATTCAGATGCATACCCTGCAGGATTTGAAGATATGCAACGTCGCGTCCCCGATGTTTCAAAAATCAACAAGTCGATCGGCTGGGCACCAACGCACACTCTCGATTCAATTATTGATAGCGTTGCAAAGAGCTTTGCTTAAAGCCCCTTAGCTCCAGCAACTTTTCCTGTCGTATCGAAGACATATGGGGCACTAGCCAAAATATCATGCGCCTTTACATGATCGTGCTTGGTAACCACAAGGGCAATATCTGCTCCGGATAGAGGAGATGACTTCTCACCCTTCCAACTGCCGACAACGTCATCATGCCAACTTACAACTGCACCCCGATCGCGCAAGTGTTCAATAACTAACTCTGCTGCAGTTTCACGAACATCTGCGACATTGGGCTTATAGGCAACTCCTACAACCAGAACGCTTTTACCTTGCAAATTTCCGTCATTATCTGCTTGTACGCGTTTAACAATGTATTCAGACATCTCGATGTTAACTTCATTTGCTCGGCGAATGAATGTTGCTGGCGCCCCGTGTTCTTCAGCTACCGCCGCTAAATAAGTTGGGTCTACAGGAATGCAATGTCCACCTACGCCCGCACTCGGGGTGAACTTCATAAAACCATACGGCTTTGTATTCGCTGCATCCAACGTCTCATAGACACTAATTCCAAGTGCATTGGCAATCTGAGCAAATTCATTTACAAGGGCGATATTTACCTGCCTAAAGGTGTTTTCAAACAACTTGGCCGCTTCAGCAACTTCCGGAGAGGAAACCTCAACGAGTTTGTTACAGAACTTGGAGTAGAAATCGCGAGTCTTTGTGGTTGCCTCAGGAGTTAGCCCTGCATAGAGGCGAGGGGTGTTCTTCTGGTTGTAATCCCCGCGGCCCGGGTCTACTCGTTCTGGTGAAATTGCATACAGGTGCTCAATCTTTCCAGCAGAGTACTTCTCAATTGCAGGCTTGATGTAGTTGCGGAGAGTTCCAGGGAATGATGTGGACTCATTAATCACCAATACAGGCTTCTTAATGTTCTCCCCAACAGTTTTGCATGCTGCTTCGATAAACCCTAAATCAGGTTTCCGATCGCCAGTAAGGGGAGTTGGCACAGCAATTACGACCAGATCCGCATCGGAAATGTCTTTTCCGATACTGGTTGCGCGATATCGCCCAGCTTTAATCCAATTCTGCAAGGTAAAGCTTTCTACACCTTCAATATGTGAAATGCCATTGTTCAGTTGATCAACAATCTTTGTATTGTTGTCGAAGCCAACAACGTTAAAGAATTCACCAGCAAAGGCTGAAATCGTTAAGCCAACATAACCCTGCCCGATAATTGCAACTTTCATTGAATTGTTGTTACATCCGGATTTAGCGGGTCTAATCGTTTCATATTCTGCAGAGCAAGGGCCTTTTCTTCGACGGTAGAATTCTTTACTAAATAAAGTACTTTCCATAACTCAAAGGCTTCAGGATTCCAAGCAACTGCTTCAAGGGCATATTTGTGAGAGAGATCAAAAAGACTACTTCCCTCTAGAGTTTGAATGTTATTCAAATATTTGGAAGAGTTCTGAAGATTATAGAAACTAGGTTTCATTGTCCCTTCAATCGCCACAACCGTGCGCGCTAGTTGTGCACTTCGCCACTTCGCATCAGAAACCATCGGTGGTAAAGCAAGAATTAAACCTATAATTCCACTAAGTGTCCCGGCAAGGATAAGGATGGGTGGCTGACCCCATGCGTTCTTGGAATTGGAAACTCGCTTCGCCTCATTACTTGAGATTTCGACAGGGAGGCGAGTGGACTTTTCGTAGGCGATTAGAGCACCGCTCAGAAGCCAACCCCACACGGCAAGTCCAATTTGATTGATACTAATAATAGATTGAAGTTGGTAGCCAGCCCAAGCTGTTAATAAAACAGCAAGGATTGGATCGAAAGTTCTTACTCGAATTATCATCCGGACGGCCGCAGCGCCCGCTAACCCCATTAATGCAAGATAAGTAAGCAGCAGCGGCCAGCCCCCGAAAGCAAACATATCCATAGGGACATTGTGTGCTGCATTAACGACCGTATTTACTCCAGGCAGTTCAAGGGCATGAATATCTCGAGAGCGGCGATACCAATCTCCGAAGGAATCCATTCCCACGCCAGTTAATGGATGGTTATTACCAGTATTCCACCCTGCAAGCCAATATTGTCCTCTCAGAGAAACGGAAGTTTTATAAATGTATCTTGTTAGTGGTCCGATTTGTAGTGCCCCGAGAAGTGAAAGCACACTAAAAATCGTTCCCGCTAGCAAGTAGACAAGCGTTACTACTTTTCCAAATCGCGCACGAATTAAGAGAAACCCAAGAATACCTAAACCCAAGACTGCAACAACGCGGCCTTGAATGGCATGCGACTTATAGATCTCAAAAGCCGTGACAGGAAGAACAATTATTAAGGAATACCTCAAAGTCTTCGAAGCTGATTTACCCAAAGCGAATGCTAAATACGACGTGAAGAAAATGCCTAGGAATGATCCAATAAAGTTTGGGTTACCCAGAGTGCCAAGTATGTTTCCATATGGATTACTCCAGCCAATAAAGTCACCAAACATAACCACCCAAAGGCAGTATGAGATATTGACAAGCCCAGCAACCAGTAATGCCTTGGTAACTGAATCAAAGCTCTTGATGTTGTTAAGCGTGAGAGCTGACAAGAAAATGGCCAATAAGAACAAGTACGTGATGAAACCATTGTTTCGGCCATAGGTTCCATAAAAATTTTGGCTGACCGGAGACTTGCTTGCGAAGACGGCAAGAATCATTGAAAGCAAGAACAGACTACCCAATAAGACTGCCATTTTATTTAACTTCAAGTAAGCGCGAATCCCGGCTGATAGAAGAACACCAATCGCTGCACATCCAGTGACTCCAATAACTACAAGTTTTGGGGCATTCACTGGATCTGTTACAGAGCCACTGACGATGAATATTGTTGTGAAGGCCGCACCTATGGAGAGAATTTTGGCTATTAACTTCTCGTTTGTTGCATTGGGCATGCCCTAATCCTAACTATAGAAAGGCCGAATCCCGGCTCCCCCGAAGGGGAACCGGGATTCGGTTCTGATCTTTTCAGTTAAAGGGGGCTAATTAAGCCTTGACCTTCTTCTGGATCTTGATGACTAGGTTAGTCAATGAAGTGATCTGAGCCTTGAGGCTTGCGACCAACTTAGCAACAGTTGCTGAAAGTGCTGCAACTGCATCTGATGCATCCTGAGCTGCAGCTGTTGCTGCATCTGCTGCATCTGCTGCTGCAAGAGCTGCATCTGTAGCTGCGTTAGCTGCATCTGTAGCTTCGTTAGCTGCATCTGTAGCTGCATCGACTGCGTTGTTAACAACAGATACTGTAGTTGAACCCTTGACCTGATTTGCACCAGGAAGAAGTGATCCACCAGTCCAGGAAATTGTTACATCTCCCTGAGCAGGCATGTAGACAGTGAAAATCTTCTTGCCGAACATAGCTCCGGACGATGAAGAGCTTGCTGATGCTGTCATGAATTCAGTTGCTGTGAGTGTGTCGCTGTTACCAGTGAATGACTGATTCGCAGTGATTCCACCTGAAGCAAGAAGTCCTGCGTATGAAGCAGAAGGTAGAAGTGCACCTGATGCATCAACTGGATAGACAGAGATGATTGCCTTCTCGAAAGGAGCGTATGTCGCCTTGTCGAATTCAACCTTTACCTTATCCGCTGTCGCTACTGAAACTGTCACAGAGAACTCAGCTGAAGTTGCTTTCGCTGTGGCTACAGATACTGCATCGATAACCTTGAACTTTGCAGTTCCTGCAGAGACACCTGAGATTGGGCAACGAATGCCGTCTGTTGCGTTCCATGCAGCACATTCAACCGGAGTGTCTGATCCAGCGATAAGCGCATCCGCTGCTGAAGAAGCAACGATGTACGCCTTACCTGTCCAGTTAAGTCCATTTGCATCTACTGCGGTTACGCCAACTGCACCTGAGTTTGTTCCAACCTTGATGATTGGTGAACGAACAGAGGCTGTGATTGTTGCTGCGTTCTTCGCGTAGAAGGTGACTGTCTTAGTCCATGACTGTCCTGTGATTGATGTTGTGATGGTAATTGTTGCGACACCTGCTGTGCCATCAGGCAAGACTGTGTAGTCAACGTTACCTGTCTTGAACGCGCTAAGTGATTTACCTGTTGTGGTTGAGTCACTTACGTTTCCTGGACCTGTCACTGTCACTGTCACTGTATCTTGTGCTGTTCCAGCACCGTTAGCAGCGTTCTTCAGTGCTACTCGGATATATCCGACAGGTGTTGCTGACGCTGTTGCAGCACCGGCGATACCGATTGCATCAGCAGTTGGAGCTGAGGATGTTCCGATAAACGCAGTTGTATATGTAGCTGATGGTGTCTTTGATGCATCCGCAAGTGCTGATACAACGATGTTTACATCAGCTGTCTGGGTTGCGATCAATGTGGCTCCGTTGTATGAAGTCACGATGACTGTGTATGAGTATGTTCCAACTGTTCCAACTGAAGTGGTTGTTGACTCAAGTCCAAGTGCAAACTTTGCTCCGAACTGAGTTGCTCCAGCTGCTGAAATGACAAATGCGTTTCCAGCAGTCTTTGAGTCTGATGTCGCAATTGTGTTACCAAATACGTCAACATCCGCAATCTTTGTAGTGCGCTTTGCAGCTGTGTATGAACCGCGTGCTGCTGATGAAACCAGTACAGGTGTAGCAATTGTTGAACCTGAAGTGGTATCCATAAATGAAAGGCGAGCTACAGCTGAAGAGTTAGCTGAGACATCCTTTGTGATGAACGCGACTGTTACTGAGTCTGCGTTAAGAGCACCAGAATCAATCAAACCAGAAACTGTGATAGTTGCTGCAGTTGTTGAGTCTGAGAGGTTAATTGAACCTGTTCCTGCAGCCGTTGTAACAGTTAATCCTGTTACGCCCGCCTGTGATGGTGCAACAGAGAGAACTCCGAGGCCCAACGCAGCAACAGCTACAAGCGCGATGCGCTTGAATGTTGTCTTTGTAGACATTTGTTTCCTTTCGATAGTCGAGTTACGGACGATCCGTAGCTCGGCTTGGAATTAGTTTCCTAACTCCTCTCGATTCATCGCACGTGCTGATGAATCAAATTCTCCACCGTGTATCCGGACGCGGTGGAGAAACTTATTTAATTATGCTCCGGGTACTAATACCGCCTGAGCCAAAATTTGGGTCTTGCTCGCATTGAGCAAGAGACGAGACGTAATCGTCTTAGGTGCGCCAACAATGTCGTAGCCGCGGTCGCCCACGGGAATTACGAACTCTGAAGTTGGGGTTGAGAGTAGGGAAATTGTAACGGTCATAAGGTACTGGCCATTGGACATACGCTCAAAATCCACGCTCGTGGCGTCAGCGTTAGCTACCGCCCAATTCCCGTTGATTCCAAATGCTACGTAACTAACCTCATACTTTGTGCCGTTGCCATCGACTGTGATGGTCTGATCGATCATCACGTTTGGTCCACCCCCAGATGTGATGGCCTGGGTGGCCAAAATTGTGCCTTCTTCAGTCGCAATCGGAGTATTGCGGTTTACGCGAATCTTTCCGATTGGACCATTTTCACCTGCGACGGTGAATCCTGTTGGGACGCCCTCGTTATCAAGGCCAGGCCAGTTGGCCTTTCCGCTCTTGACGTATACGCCAGAAACCATGGTTGATGACTTCTTAGCTGGCATCGAGATAGATGGAGCAGGTGATGGTGAATCAGTTGAAGCAGATCCAGCCACAGCACTAGAAGAATCATTTGAGCTGACTGTTGGAAGTACACCTTCACGGCCAGTCATCGAGTTAAAGCCAAGGAAGGCTGTGACTACTAATAGTAAGGAGAGAGCAACTTTTGAAGACTTGGCTGCAAGCTCAGATGCCTTCTTATAGGTAGTTGAAAGCATGTCGAGAGCAGTGAGGCCACGCTCTTGATCGATAACAAGTTCTGAAAGTACGCGGCGAAGCGAGGTGCGAGCGCGTGAAACTGTATGGCGCACTGCAGATTTCTTGATTCCGAGCTCTGCTGCGATTTCTTCAGTAGAACGACCTTCCATCTCCCACATAACAAGCGCTGCGCGCTCAGCAGGGGAGAGAAGAGCTAAAGCCTGGCGGATGATTGCCGCATCTTCAGCCTGAGTAAGAACTTCTGAGTGATCACCTGAAACCTGCCATGCAGCTTCAACTTCAGCCTGGGCATCATCGATAACCACAAGGTTTGGACGGCGTCCTTCCATGCGGAAGTAGTCGATGCAGAGGTTTTCAATGGTGCGGTGCAGATAAGAGAGTGCGTGCTCAGCTGATTCAAGCTCAGGGGCTGCAAGCATGAACTTAATAAGAGAGTCTTGGGTGATTTCTTCAGCCTTAGCTGAATCCTTCAATACGCGATTGGCATGCGCGAGTAGCTCTGAACGGTGCTCAGTGTAAAAAGCCCCCAGTTCAGCAACTGTCCATACGCTAAGTGCCACTTTTTGGATCCTTCATTAACCGGTTTTGTCCTACAGAACCAGCCGTCGCTGCCTCTATCCCCTACTACGAATCCCAGTCTAGATTGTCGCGGGAACGGGACAAAACGGACATTTCGCTGATTGGGCAGCTCTTGTCAAACGCTTAGGCTCGGTGAGTGACCTCTAGCCGCCCACTTGATGATCTAAGCGTACTCGTCACTTGTTACAACAAATTTGAATACGTCGAGGATTGCTTCGGTGCTCTTCTCGAGTTAGAGAATCTTGGTGCGGAAATCATCGTTGTAGATGACGGATCCACTGACGGATCATCAGAGCTTCTAGTGAGTTTACAAACGGAAGCAAATTCAAAGATACAAATCATTAAAACTGCGAATCAAGGGGCAGGGCCTGCTCGACGTTTATCGATTGAAAGGGCTCAAACCAATTTTGTATTCTTCCTCGATATAGACGATTTACCAATTACTCCTGCGCTCCAAGAATTAATGCTTGCTTTCAGATCCAGTGAAGCGGACATTGCAATCGGAAACTACAAAATAATGCAGAGTGCAGAGAGCTGCTTAATGCCGGTGAGCTTTTCTGCTTTTCAGGTAGTTTCAATTAGTGACTTTAGAAATGAGTTTAAAGAAGCTATGGGTTGGTGGCGCTATATCTACAAACGAGATTTTTTGTTACAGTCGCATAACATGATAGGTAAAGCTTTTGAAGATTTTGGAAATAAGAAATTTGTTTTAGATGATTTGTTTTGGATGATTCATCTTTCTTCCCAAAATTTAGAGGTTTTAGTGAGCCCAGCTTCGTTGTCCATTTATCACTACAATCTCCCAGAGGAAAATGCCAATGTCCGATGGACTTCATATCTTAAGCAAGTCTCTTACATACCTGAAGCTGCGCGTAAATTTCTCAATTTCATCAAAATAAATGGTTGCGACCACAATACTTCTTGGATAATTAAAACAACTTTGGATGATATCTGGAACCATATTCCTTTGTTGTCATTCTTTGCTTTCCGCGACAGCTATCTCGCAAGTTTCAAACTTACTGTTGAAGTTTTAGGCAAGACGCCTTCCGGATATTTCAAAGCCTCTCAGTGCCTTTGCCTAGCCGCACTCAAGAGAGCTGTCCGCGTATTGAGAGATCTATAAACCCATCAAGCTGGCTTGACGGTCGAAATCTGGAACTGATGCTCTTACTTGATCAAACGTGCCAATACTCTCAATACGACCTTCGTGAAGATAAATCACCTTGTCAGCATTGCGCACAGAGCTGAGCCGATGTGCAATCATTACAACTGTCACGTCGCCCTTTAGTGACTGAACACCATCAGCGATATTTGACTCTGTCTCGCCATCCAAAGCACTTGTTGCCTCATCGAGTACGAGCAGGCGCGGTTTAGTAAGGAGCGCTCGGGCAATACCAAGACGTTGTCGTTGACCACCGCTCATTCGTGCTCCTCTATCGCCAACCTGTGAATCCAAACCATCTGGAAGTGCCGAAACATAATCCAGGAGCTGCGATTTGCTTAGCGCTTCGAGTAAGTCCTTATCCGGAATTGAATATGAATCAAATCCAAGTGCAATGTTTTCTCGAATAGTTCCGTTGAAAATGAGAACATCTTGCGGCACGTAAGCGATTGCTCCTGGCCATTTTTTGAAAGCGCTTCTTGGGTTGTGATCAGATATTGAAACCAACCCAGAATCGGGTTCAAGTACCCCTAATAGCATATCCACAATCGTAGATTTACCCGCACCTGATGAGCCGACGAAAACTACAACTTCGCCACTGTTTATCTCAAGTGAAACGTTCGATAACGCATTTGTGACAGAACCAGGATACCTAAACTCACAGTTTTGAATGGAAATCTTGGGTACAAAGCCTTCATGTGAGGTACGAAATCCTGAATCTTGAGAATCTAGCGCCTCTGAGTTCTGCAGTTCTTCAATTAAATCTAAAGATGGGGTGGCTACGGCCAAATTTCCTTTTATTTGAATAGCTCCTTGTTGCACTCTCAACACTGCAGGTGCGATTCGTGTACCGGCAGCAATAAAAATCGCAAGCGTAGCGACGGCCCGAGATGCATCATTGATAAGGAATTGAAAACCCGCGATGGCTACACCACCCAAAATAACGGCAGATTCAAGCACATATTTACTTATGTAAGGAATGAATGAAAGTTCAGCAACCACATCAGCCAATTGGAATCTAAGTTTCTCTATTTGCTTTGTGTAGTAAGTTCTCTTATTACGCACAAGAATTTCTCTGTAAGCACTGAGGACTTCTAGCACTTTTTGATTACTTTCAATTGTGAGTTGGTAGTCAATCGCTCCGAGTTTTTGGACTCGTTTGTGAGACAACAGATACATAATTAGTCCCAGCGAGCCGAAAATAATCAACACAAAAAATGCTGTTGTTGCGTCCACGAAGACCATCCCCGTAAACAAAACTACAAGAAGTGCAGAATCCGCAATGGTATTTACGAGTACACCTAGTACACCAATTGAGATAATCGATATTCCATTGGTTAGCGCATAGAGAGTTTCCTGCTGGGATTTAGACTGTAATTCCAGGAATGGGCGATTTAGAGATTTTGAGAAAAGATGAGTCGTTAATCTTGCGCCTCTTCGACTCAAGAATTTCAAGGTCTTTCTTGTGAAAATTATCGATAGGGCGGTCCTTAGTAAGAACAGGCTGGTCGCTGCAATCGCCAATATTGCGACCTGTTCTTGAAGTGTCTGGTTATCAAGGTGTAAGGAATTCAAGACTGTAGCTACACGATCTCCTGGCTGTTGTGACCCAACACCTCTAATTGTGAGGGCGCCAATCATTCCTATTGCAGCGACGCCAGCTAAATCTAAAAGACTAAACGAAATTTGCAATAGTACGACTAGAGAAAGTTTGATCTGATCAGCTCTAGCAAGCACACGCAATGAGCGCCCTAAGTCTGAAGTTCGAAGTGCTTGTCCTGCTCTATTCAACATAAGTAACCTTCTCGCCAGACTCTACGCAAAGTGTGCCAAACCCGAGTTTAGTTGTTAACTATTCGGTATGGCCCATCATACGTATCCAATTTGGTGGAATTAAGTCAGTGGGTTCACTCTGACCAATGAACCAGGGAGTTGGTGCGATTACTGGTGCCTCCTGGTTAAATGACAAACGCGCTGCCCACCAACTGAAGCTGGAGTTTCCAATCACATAACCTTTGCCCAATCTCATGGCTTCAAGCGTTTGAGCCGAGGATTTCGCGACGTCCGGGATGTAGCGGACATCCTTAAATTCGCATTCGCTGAGATATTTTTGGGCTTGATCAATTTCATCCGAGAAGACCCAAATTGATTTAAACTTTTCAGATTTCCATAACTCACAAATGGAATCTCGGTAATACCGTGATGTAAGTAATCCAAAACTGTTTTCCAAACGATAATCACCAAAGCGCATGTGGACTACCAGTGGATATTCTGTTGCTGATAATTCGATGAGCTCCATTAATTGTGGGGATTCGTCGCGAACCTTGATGTTCTCGAGTTCACCAGTCGAGCCGTATTTTTCGACCCATTTATATGTTTGAAAATAACCGACCAGGTGTAAGGATTTGTGCTCATCAAGAGAGGGCTCATGAGAGTAACCCACTCCTTTATTTACATAAATTGGAATGAATTTCCTAAATGTTGCGATGTTCGCAATCGATGCAAGAAATGCTGTTGTATGTCTAAAAAGCATCGAGGACTCATATTTGCTTGGGTTTACTCCTGCTCGAAGAATGTATCCGACTGACTTTGAACTAAACGCTTGAAATTTGTGCCGCTTCATGAATTTCACATTGACAGGGAGCGTGAAATCACTTATTTCCGGTTCTTGACTGCTATTCAACCTAGGCCGCGAGTTAACCCACTCTACTTCAATCTCATCACCGTTTGCTATTTGAAGTGCAGCCGCCATTTGAAAAAGTTGATTCCCAAGGCCACCCGTCAGTGAGAGATAGATCTTTCTCACTTCGATTTCCTTGCGAGAACACTCTTAAGAAGTGATGAAGTTTCAGCTGGATACTTAATATAGAGAAGGATCAATCTAACTCCCGCTTGAAATTTTGTTGAAATATTACATTTTTTTAATTGAGTAATGAGTATTTTCCCATAGATTCGTAGTGTGAATTTTCCAGCGCCGGATACATCATTTAGTTTTTCTGCAAGCAGATTGCCCGCCTCTCGCAAGTCTTTCAGCGCGTCTTTGTCTGAGGTTAATTGGTTGCTGACATTGACAAAATATTTATAGATCACAACATTGCTGAATTTTATGTTAGGTATCTTTTGCATGAAGTCACTAATGAACAGCTGATCTTCAGCCATCCTGAGGTTCGGGAACTTAAGGTCAATAATGCTTGCTCTTCTGAAACAAATTCTCCAAATACCGGGATTTAATGAGAACAAGTCGAAGCTTTTCTCGTGGCTGATTGGCCAGGTATTCCATTTACTTCTAGCAGCATGCCCAGAGTAAATGTCATATCCGAATACAGCTGCGTCCAACAAATTCGCAGAAAGTGTTTCAAGGCCTGAGATTAAATTCTTGGGACTCCCGATATCATCGCTATCCCAGAAAATAACCCATTCATTCCTTGCGTGCTCGAATCCAGCATTTCTAGCACCTCCAGGTGAACCGTAGGTCCCCTCAATTATCTCAATTTGATTAGAAGGCAAGAATTCCTTCATACTCCGCAATTCCTCGACAGTCTTATCGGTGCAGGAGTCGAGAACTAAAATGATTTGAAAGTGGGAATCGCATTCATTTAACCAAGAAAAAAGATTTTGCAGTCTGCCTTCCATGTTTCTGACTGGACAAACAATAGTGATGGTCGGACTCATTTGAAAGGGAACCTTTCCAATTGACACCTCACTGACAAAGGAACAGGATTTCGATTGAATCGGACTTTATCCAGAATAGTATTCACCAACCAACTAACTGCGTGTCGGCCTGTTATCTTGAAAATTCTAATCTCGAAATTCTCACTTAAATCAACAAGCTGACTCTCGATAATTTCATTATTAACAATATCCGGTAGTTTGTTGACTGGCATATCTAGGGGCCAGATACTTTCAGATGTGTGAGCAGCAAATTCATCAAATCCTTTGTTGCAAACTAAATTGACAGGGGGGATCAGAGTGTAAAAAGAAGTCTTATTCATTTCACTTGCTAGAGGAACATCCCATGCTTCAATGCAACCTAATAGTGCGCGCCTCCTTCCGACTTCCCAGAATTTCCTTTTTCGAATCTTGGTTTCGATAACTTTCTTTGGGGATCCATTGAATATGAGGTCCCGTAGATCCTTCCAATTCTCCCGATTAGTCGCCCATCCCCAGGAAACGGGGTAGTTTACTTTGCCCATCTTCCCGTCTGTCATTTCCTCAAAAGGGTTCGTCCCGGTCACAATCTTAAGATTGTTATGTTTACTCATTTGTTCAAGACCATAGTTCATGAATGTAAAGAAATCTTGAGTAACAATTAGATCGTCTTCAAGGACATGGCACGACTCTTCGCTGGAAAATACCCAATCTAGACTTGCTATCACCGAAGCACCAGAACCCATATTCGATTCTCTTTGCCAAACTAATATCTCCCCTGAGAAAATCTCTTGCCTCTCTTGTAACATCGATTTTAAAATTGTTTGCAGTTTTCGAATTTGATTATTTTTGGGTCCATCAATCGAAACATAAATTTTCTTAATTCCAGAATCAATTATTTGTTCAACCAATTGCATCGCATTATCTTTCCTAGCGTATGTAATTACCAAAGCTGCGTTGATCATGGTTTGGTCAATTCTTTAATTACATTTTCATAGTCATTGTTGATGCTTTTCTCGTCATATCTAAACAGAGCACGCTCTCTTGCTACCTTCTTAATCTGAGAAAGTGATGGAGAGTTGATTGCTCGGAGTATCGCCATTTTGCATCCTTGCGCAACGGGCTCAAAAAGAAATCCCGTCACACCATCTTCAATCATCTCTGGAATTCCACCCACGTTGGACGCAGCGACTGCACAGCCCAAAAGTTGAGCCTCGCCAATGACACCGGGATAGTTTTCAGAGAGACTTGGGACTATCAACAAATCAGATTCTCGAATAAGTCGGTGCACGGTTGACGAATTCTGCGGTCCCAGGAAAGAGATATTCACCCTCGAAGAGGGCTTGAAAAGGCTCCTATTGGTTCCTGTTCCTACGACTGTTAATTCAATTTCCCTTTGGAGATCTTTACAATCTGCGATTGAAGACATGCTTTCCATCAATAGATTGAAGCCTTTATAGGCAGAATCTAAGGATGCTGCCACAAAGATAATTTTGAATCGTTCACCTGATTGCTTCGTTTCTGAATCTCCATTACCCGGAAATGCCTCTGATGGATTACCAATTACTTTTGAAATAGTTGAATTTGAAATAATTGCTGAGCCAGTCATTTCATTCATTAGCCATTGAGAAGGCGTAACAAAAGCATATTTCCCCATTTGCTCCACCATAGATTCAAGTGTTTTCTTCGCAGATGATGCCAAAAAATCTACTTTAGCGGCCGGACAATGACGGCATCCAGTTTTAAAATTCTGACAGCCGAGGGTGACATGACATCCGCCCGTAGCAAGCCGTGCATCGTGAGCAAGAAAAATCGTAGGGGTTCGGCGAGTAATCGAAGCGATATCCTTCTCGCGAAGGAGATTAAACCAATTGTGTATGAAAATTACATCCGGTCTAAAATCCCAAACAGAATCTAGCTCTAGGCCTAACGTCGAAAAGTGAGTCACCTGCGCATATTCTCGGGTGGCGTTAGCCAAACTTATGAACGTAGATAATCCTGACCTGGCTAAGATAGCTGGCGATAAATTCTTTTCTCGTGTGAATACTTGAGAATCATGTCCGAATTTATTCTGAATTCTAGCGATTGATTTAGCGGTAACCGCAGCTCCTCCGGTAGTACTTGTCGAAAGATGCGCTATTTTCACTGTAAAAGTCTACTTGGATATTCGTTCTACCAGTCTGATAAGCGACCCTTTAACAGATATTCCGTTGCGGTTTCTCGTTACCCAGACAGGTGAACTCATCGCTCGTAGTCTGGATAAGAGTCCGCGATTTCCCGCAGGCGGTGGAGCCATTCTTTCTGACAAGCCTAGGGACTTAATGGTGATAGAAAAGATTGATTGATCAGACTTGTGCAAAACGAATCCATCTGGGTCGCCATTTCTAGATGGCGTATGGTCAAACATATGGATTCCTTCAAGTCCAGCCGCAGACCAAGTGTTTGCAATTTCTCTTCCTAGATCACCGTACAAAAAGAAGTGTGTGGCTTGCACCTGAGGTGATACGTCTGCCCGATTTGTCGATGGGAATAAGTCAATTACATCCGACTTGGTGTACTTATTCTCTGGCGTATCTAATTCAAAGACTAGATATCCGCTTCTCTCGGCAGACATGATTTGCTCCTTTAGTTTCTTTCGTGTCCATGGGGAATTAAATACTTCACATCCTCCATCTATCCACATAACCCCGTCGCACTCACCAAATTCTCCATTAATCACTCGTTGAACAATTTCAGGCTTCCAGGAGTAGTAGCCGTAACCAGGAGTTCCTTCCCGTAAAAACTCCTCATATTTCTTTAATGTTTCGGGCGCACATTTCTCAAGATTTCGAGAAGTGAATTTGAGAATTTTAGTGAATGGATATAGACCGAATAAATCTTCTTCAACTCGATTAGCGGCCTCTTCAAAATTTACCGGAAGAAAACCGGCGGTCACGGCTATCCACTTAGATTTTTGTACGGCGGATTCCATGACTTACCTTTCTCGCTATAGCCTTAGTAATAGAAAACGCGAATATTCTGAAGACAAATTCTCGATGTTCGCCCCGATGCGTGGAATCCACTCTTTTTTCAAGCAGACTTTTTCGCAAATATGGATCGTAGAGCCTTAAATCTTTTGCGTGATTGTGTAGGTTGTATATAAATGGATTGGCGTTTGCACCATTCATAATAAGATATCCGTTACTATCCAGTTCAAACTTTAATTTATCAGAATTGATTGCATGAGTAGTTTGGGCGCGGTGAAGTATTAACGAGCCCCTTGAATTACGCGGATCAATTCCAAGCAGATATTGGCCAACTGATATCCCATCAAATACTCCAGATACGTTTAGTGAATCATTGCAAACAAGGTTTACAGATCCAGGTTCATTTAGGGCGTTTCTTAATTCACGTGGAAGGGTTGGTAAAGCTAGAAAATTTAATTTGTTCGAGTGGGCCACCTTCCCAAGAAGTGACATATCGGTTATTTGACCATTGATATTTATTTCATTTAGAGCAAATTCCGCAAGCTTCGCAGATGCCTTGTGATCCTTTAAGAAGAGCAAGCTTGCAATTCCCATTCGATAAGACTCCATCGGAAAAGCTATCTCTGCATCGAGCCTTCGGAAAATCGAAAGGGGGAAGTTTGGAAATATAAAAACGTCTGCTTCGATTTGCAAGGTGGGGGTGCCTGGGTGAAGCTGCATAAAAGAATCAAGGACAAAAATTCTTGCAAGAGTCTTAAACCAGAATCCATCTCGAAAACCCATGGGGTGATTGAGACTTTCTCTCACTTCTTTCCACTGTTCTTCCGGGTGTGGCGCAAGCCATGTTTTCACACCAACATCATGTGCTTTATTTATTGATTTTTCGGAGTCAGAAATGAAATAAATGTCATCATCAAGAAATGTATTTTTCAAATATTCTAAATTCCGAACTACATACTTCGGCAATTTATTGCCGAGGTACACAACAGTGAGGATCAATATGTCTCCTTGCGTTTGAGACATAATTATAGTGCGGGTTATGAGACTGATCTTGGTTCTACGGAGGTTAGAATCTTCTTATGAGTCTTGAGGGTGAAGTAAATCGCTTTTACCGAGGCCTTAGGCGTCGAATAAATCGCGGTAAACCGCTTGATTCATATCCTTTTCTAAGTGGAGACTCATATTTTTTCTCATGTCAGTATTATTTCGAATCTGGTCTACTTCACCGTGTACCTGCAAAGCTAGGGAGAGTCCAGAAAGAAAGTAGTTTGTTTGTACGGATTGGTGAGCTAGTTCGATTCGTTTCGTACTTGAATGATACCGCGGAAGAAAAATTTTCAGATATCACTCTTGTTCTGCACAATGGAGATGACAATATCCCCGAAAATCTCCTGAAGTTTTTGGCGACTCGATTCAGAAGAATTTATGCAGTTAACCTGCTGCAGGAATCCCAATCCTTTTCTCCAATTCCGATCGGGTTAGAAAATAGAAATCTCTTCACAAATGGTGTTCCGATCGATTTCGAAAAGTCGCTTGCGTCTAACCGGAAAAATCCTCAAGATCGAACTACCCTCGTATTGCAAGCGTTTTCAGTGCATACGAATCGTGAGGAACGTGAAAATTGCATCACGGTTGCGTCTCAACTTGGTTCCAAAAGGCTTCAGCACGCTACACCTTTTGAATATCGAAGAGCTCTCTCAGAAAGTAAGTTTGTTCTTTCTCCCGCTGGAAACGGTTACGACTGCCATAGGACTTGGGAAGCTATGTATTTAGGAGCAATTCCTATTTTGAGACGCGTACACTGGCCATTTATTAATAGAAATCTCCCAGTGTTGCTGGTAGATGAATGGGAGAATCTCTTGGAACTGGATTTAAGCACGATCTCTGTGCCGCAAAATCCAACTTGGAGTGAAGATTTCTGGAATAGTTTCTACAATGATTAATAACAAGGGTTTTCGTGCTTTGAGAGCGCTTTCTTCATTACGGAAAAAGAAAACTTGGGGGCCATTCGTTGAAGCTTTTGAAACAACAGGCTTCGATCATGGTTTTTCGATTTCATGGAGCCAGGCAGCGGAAGACCTTGCTTTACTTGCAGTTCTTGCTGGTGTCGACAAGGGCCGGTATTTAGACATCGGCGCTCATCATCCAACAAGATTCTCAGTAACCCGGCACCTCTTCCAGCACGGCTGGAGGGGAGTGAATGTAGACGCTAACGCTGATCTACTTCCGGCCTTCCTTGAAACTCGACCAGAGGATGTCTCGTTGAATTACTGTGTCGGCGAACAAGAGAAGTATCAGTTATCTGTCTTTAACGAAACTGCGATATCCACAGTGAATCCAAGCTGGGATGCCAAGTTCGTTCGAGAGAACAATATTCGAGATGTTGTGAGAACCGTTCCTGGAATTAGATTGAAAGAATTGCTTGATAGGTACTTCCCAGAAAAGGGTCCCGATCTCTTAAATATTGATATTGAAGGTGCAGATTATGAGGCTCTCAAGAGCGGTGATCTTGACTCTCTTCCTTTTGAAAGACGCCCCAGTTGGGTTCTCGTAGAGAGCAATGCACCACTTTCTAACGTACTAAAAACTGAAACTGTTCAGCTTTTAATGTCATACGGCTATGAAATTTGGCTCGTGCTCCCTTTTGCTTCTCTCCTACGCATAACGCCACATTAAAAGATAAGCAAGTAATCTTTTTCATCCCGACTTAATGCGCTAAGTAGCCCTAAAAATCCAACTTTCTTATTGTTAGAAGCCTCATAAATTTTGGCTTTTCCAGAAACTGAAAGATAAAAGTCAAATACATCTCTCGCAGCTTGAATTCTCCATATAAGGCGGGATAAATACTTTGCATTTTTTCTTAGTGGTTTTTTAAAACCAGGGTGTAGTGCAATATAGATCAAGGGTTTGCGTTCACTGAGAAAATCAATGGTTGCCCTATCAGTGAGTAGTGGAAATTCTGCACCTTCAATGTCGATTTTAATCGCCACCTTGGAGGAGTCTTCTACCTTCTCAAGAAGCTCTTTAACTGTTACCGAATTTGAAGTTAGTTTCCCCACACCGATTGGTCCTGCAGCACCTGGCGTAAAGGATTCCGAAATGGATGTCTGGTCATTTGATTTACTAACTAACGCATACAACAAAGAAATCTGAGAAGATAGAGAAGGGTTCAATTCCAGATTCTTTACAAGTGCTCCATAAACCATCTCCTGTGGCTCGACTGAAATCACCTGCAGACCGGTAGAAGCTGCATAAAGCGACATGCATCCCGTCGCTGCACCGATGTCAATAAAGTGTTCGTATCCTGACTCATGTAGTTTTTCAAGAAAATTGAAAGTTACGGTTTCATAGGTACCGTTGGCGATTTCTCGCCAAAATGGATCGCCATAGATGCCCATGTTGGATTCATAATCAGAGTCAATTCTGACTGTCGCATCCCGAATCTTGTATTCCTTATATTTTGACATATTCATCTTCTGAATTCACCCGATCTTCTTTAGGATGGCAATCGACTTATCTTCGACATTTGATTTGTAATAGGTTAGCTTCATTTTCAATTTAGCACTTTCGGATTTCGCATAATCCCGAGATTGATCGCAGATAATTCGTATTTTTCCTACCTTCGGCTGCACTTCATCACTAAAACCCCAATTAACAAACCACTGGTCTGCAGCAAGGTAGGTTCCATTTGCTACTGAATACACACCATCTGGACAATCAAATGATGTCTCACCTGCAATTGCGACATTTTCTATCTTTCTGAAGATATCTAGGCTTCTTGCCTTCTCCTCATGAGCATATGTTGCCTTCAACACACCCAGTTTGTATTCCACCCAAGGGCGATTAATGAATTGAAATGCCGAAACGGTGCCAAGGCAAATGCACGAAATAAGTATGGTGCTCAGAATCTTTGACGGGTGTGAAGAGATTTTGTCTGGAAACTGTCTGAGGACAATCAATAAGCAGCACAGGTAAATTGGGGAAATCCACCAAAGGTGCATGATGTCTGGTTGGGGGTAAAGTTGAGGCAGCGTTCCAAAAGCTGCGACAATTACAATAGCTTCTGCAAAGTTAAATTTTTTGATGTTTTTGTGATTTCTGAGCAAAACAAGGGCTGCCAAAAAAGCGCTGGACACCGCTGCAAAATAGAATGGTGAAATCAATAGGTTTTGAAGTGGCTCCCCAATAAGCACTCGGTATCGGATGGGTAAAGATGACTTTATTACCCATGTGCCCAAATAACCCATGGCAAATAAGATCGCAATTACGATCGAGACTGCAAAAAATGAATTCAAATTTCTTTTGTTTACTTCTCTGGAAATAACATACAGGCAAGCGAAGCCAATGGCCTCAATAATATAAAGCACAAACTGGAATCGGTTGTAGTTATTTCCCTGTCCGACTTCGGAATAGGCAAACAACGGTGTGATTATTCCCTGCTGAATGAAATCATCCATCGATCCGATTGAGAGTAAATATAAAGCCATAGCTGCAAGACTGGAAAAATAACCAACTAGTGAAGAAATTAAAACCTTCGACTCTTTACGATACTGGAGTAGGCCCATAAAAAGAATTAGTGGTAATAAAGCAAAGGCTTGGATTCTGCAGAATCCCGCCAGTCCAAATAGCGATCCGGCCACGAATGCCCATTTGCGATTTGATTTCTTGGTGGATTCAATGAGCAAAATCATTCCGAACATGACAAGCATCGTTGAAAGAAGTGACGGCCAAGGAAGTAAAGCTCCTGGAAATTGCGTCACCCATATGCAACTCGTTAGAAGCCAGAAAAATGAAAGTAGCTTCGATAAATTCCCGTGAGTAAATTTTCTTGCAAGTCTGTAAATTGCAAGGCCGATTACTAGGCACTGAACGGCAGTCATGAGTCGAAGAGTTAATAGTTGTGTATTGAAAACCCAAAGAACAAATCCTTGAATCAGCGCTGGGAGCGGTCCATATTGCGAAAATGCGCCAGACAGAATCGGGTGCCCATCTGCAACGGCAACGGCTGCTCCTAGAATCACACCATCGTGATGCGGGTCAACTTGCAAGGGTGCTACACGAAAATAGATATATGCGGTAAGGATTCCCACAAGTAAATACCATCTTGAACTCACCCATTTAAGTATTTGAGACATATTAAGACTCTTCTAGAAGTTCGGCGATGTCCCTGCTGCAGGCTTCAGCGGCTGAGCTTGTGCCCCTTTGGATGCTCTTCCACCATGAGAAAGTTAAATGGATTGCCTCCTCTTGACTCCATTTGGGTTTCCATCCCAATTTTGTGCGCGCTAGCGAGGCATCCAGGTCGAGTAGTCCTGATTCAAGTGGTTGGTTTTTTTGGCTGTTAGAAATAACAAATTCAACTTCACCAGGAAAATCTTGTTGGGCAATTGTGATCACACTTTGTACCGAAAGGCTCTTCTCTGTAGGTCCAAAATTGACACCTTCTAAGTCCACTCCGCTTAAAAGCGCGCCTGCTGCATATACATATCCCGACAATGGATCCAGTACGTGTTGCCAAGGCCGGCTGCTCTCTGGATTGCGAATTTCAATTGCAGTTCTGGCTTGTATGCCTCGAATTATGTCGGGAATCAGCCGGTCTTTGGCAAAATCACCCCCACCGATAACATTCCCCGCTCTTGCAGAACAGAGTTTGTGAGCGTCATTCAATTTCCATATATTTTTCCAAGCAGCCACAACGGATTCAGTTCCGACTTTGCTTGCACTATAGGGGTCTTTACCTTTTAATTTATCATTTTCCTTGAATTTAGTACCGGTTTCAAGATTTTCATAAACCTTGTCAGTTGTTACGGCAACTACATAACTTTGACTACTTAGATTACTAATCGATTCAAGCACATTTGCTGTGCCCATGACATTGGTTTCAAAAGTCCCGCGTGGATCAACATAAGATTGAAGAACAAGTGGTTGAGCTGCCATATGGAAGACAACCGAGGGTTTGATTGAACCGACTGCTGCATTTACCGACTCGAAGTCTCTTATGTCAAGGAATCTCTCATCGATTCGCCCCGTTCGATCCAGTCTTGAATAAAGTGAATCTTTCTCGGGTTCCAGTGAAATCCCAGTTACTTCAATTCCCTGGGACTCAAGAAGCAATGTTAGCCAAGTCCCTTTAAAACCGGTATGCCCGGTAATCATCACTGGGCGGTCGAGGTTTTTCAATTTATCAATAGCTTGTAACCGCATAGTGCCACTCTACTAAGAGAAAGAAGATTATCGGTCTGATGGATTACGATTAGAGGACAAATTGTTAGACCGGCCAGCGTTATGGAGGATGCGAGAGAAATGCGTCTATTGGTAACAGGTGGGGCGGGGTTTTTAGGTTCACACTTATGTGACAGGCTGCTACGCGATGGCCATGAAGTAATTAGTATCGACAACTATTACACGGGCTCACGCCAGAACATTGAGCATCTAGTCTCAAATCCTAAGTTTGAGACTTTAAGGCACGACATTACTTTTCCTACTTACCTTGAAGTGGACGGGATTTTCAATTTAGCGTGCCCAGCAAGTCCTGTTCATTATCAGAAAGATCCTGTTCAGACCATGAAGACAAATGTGAGTGGTGCCATTAATGTGCTTGGACTTGCTAAGCGTCTAAATGTGAGAGTTTTCCAGGCGAGTACCTCCGAAATTTACGGAGATCCGCAGGTATCTCCGCAACCTGAATCTTATTGGGGCAATGTAAATTCAATCGGGATACGCGCTTGTTATGATGAGGGTAAGCGAGCGGCTGAAACTCTTTTCTTCGATTACCACAGACAGTATGGCGTCGACATTCGTGTAGCTAGAATATTTAATACATTCGGACCGAGAATGGCAAAAAATGATGGCCGAGTTGTCTCAAATTTTATTATTCAAGCATTAGCTAATGAAGAAATTACAATTTACGGTGATGGAGACCAAACTAGAAGTTTTTGTTATGTCGACGATCTGATTGACGGATTTATCAAACTTTTCTTTACTGATGAGATTCATGTACCGGTTAATTTAGGAAATCCACAACCCATCACAATGCATCAATTAGCCCAGGAAGTTATCAGTCTCACGCGCAGTAAGAGCAAAATAGTTTTTAAAGAATTGCCCAGCGATGATCCACGAGATCGTAAACCTGATATCACACGAGCACACGACTTACTGGGCTGGGAACCCAGAGTTGATCGCGAGACGGGTTTGCAGAAAACTATTAACTACTTCAGGGCTCTCGCTTAAATGGCATTCAATTCCGTAAATAGCTCGTTGGAATAAGTCAATTGAATCTCTTACTCGGAGCCTCCGGCGAAATTGGTTCATGCCTAGCTCAACGAAATCTTTACAATATTTCTGATTCTCTAACGCGTCCCGCGCTGAAAGATTGGATCACTGGTGGCGAAGACTATATCCGTCAGCAGTTAATTAATTATCTAGATGGATCAGGTAATCGAATCAATATTTTCTACTGTGTTGGGAATACAAATCCAAATGCATCTGTGGAGGAACTAGATACGCTCAATTTCGAGTTACCCAAATCAATTGCCAAAGCGAGCATGGATTTACCTTTTCGATTAATTACTTTCGGTAGCGTCCATGAGAAATCAAAAATTAGCAATCCTTACATGGACTCAAAAAGGAAATTCCATGACTTTTTAGAAAGTCAAGATTGGAATTTCAATTGGAATCATTTCCAATTACACACACTATATTCAGAAAAGCTACCTAAACCTTACATGTTTTTGGGCCAAATGCTTCATGCGTTGACCACAGGAAATAAATTCAAAATGTCTTCAGGAACACAGTTGCGTCAATTTCACCACACATCTGATGTGGTCGGTGCAATAGTTTCAGTGCTCCCAGACATATCGGTCAATTCAGTTTTGCAAGTATCAAGCAATAAATCAATTAGATTATCCGATCTCGCATCAACAATATTTTCTCTTGTGGGAGAATTGAAAAATCTCGAGATTGGAACACTAAGTGATAGAGAGAATGAAATCTATTTGGATAGTTACCCTATCTCTGAGTCTTTAAGAGGTTTATGCTTTAGGGACCCAATAATTGAGATACCTAGAATTATTTCTAACTCGTGGCTCCCTAATCAATTGACCGAATATTTTAAGTAGTCGAACCTACGTGAGACCTAAAGTCTCAAATGGCCTCTAATCCAAGTTTGTTCTACCAGCTGAATCGAGTGACCCCACACTCCCGGTACCTGGACGATCTTGATTTTGTATTGAGTGTTTTGAATTTATTCTAGGAGCTAGTACGAGTACGCTAAGGTCCTCATGATTATCTGGCCTCGTTTAGTTGACACTTTGGTGTCCCTATGACATTCGAACTAAGTGACTTAGTCTCTAAAGAATTCCTATCCCGGCACATGCAGAGTCCATTTGTGGCGGGCGAGAGTGCCGTTCCTGTAACTGGGAAGGTGTTTGGCGAAGCAGAATTGCTAGCAGCAGTGAACGCGAGTCTAGATTTTTGGTTAACTTCCGGACCTTTTACGGAGAAATTTGAAAGTCGCTTTGCAAAGACTGTAGGTATGCGACATGCCTTCATGGTTAATTCGGGATCGTCAGCTAATTTGCTTGCTTTAAGCGCACTCACGAGTCCCAAATTAGGGGATCGGGCTCTGCGTCCAGGCGATGAAGTGATTACCGTTGCGGCAGGATTTCCAACAACCGTTACACCAATTATCCAAAATGGTTTAATCCCGGTTTACGTCGACGTTGATCTCGTGACTTATGTAGCGAACGAGGAAGCATTGGAAGCTGCAATCTCGCCAAAGACTCGGGCAATCATGATGGCCCACACGCTGGGAAATCCATTCAACTTGGACTTGGTTGGAAAACTTGCTCATAAGCACGGCCTTTGGGTTATAGAAGATAGTTGTGATGGATTAGGCGGAACTTACAAAGGCCAAAATCTGGGAACTTTTGGGGACCTTTCAACTTTCAGTTTCTACCCTGCACACCACATAACGACCGGTGAAGGTGGCGCAGTATTGGTCAAGAAAGCTGCGCACAAAACAATTGTTGAATCATTCCGCGATTGGGGCCGGGATTGCTGGTGCCCGCCCGGATGTGACAATACATGTCTTAAAAGATATGAGTGGACTCTAGGCGAACTCCCTGAAGGATATGACCACAAGTACACTTATTCTCATCTTGGATACAATCTAAAATCCGGAGATATCCAAGCGGCCATTGGTCTAGCCCAACTAGATCGCCTTGGTTCATTCATTGAGATTCGAAAACGTAATTGGGCCTACCTTCGGTCAGGGCTTAATGATCTTGAAGATTTCCTTCTAATGCCTGAGGCAGTCCCGGATAGCGATCCTTCTTGGTTCGGTTTTGCTTTAACAGTCAAACCTGGTGGCCTAAAAACTAGAAATCAGATTGTTCAAGAACTCAATGATGCAAAGATTGCAACACGTTTACTCTTTGGCGGAAATTTACTTCGCCAGCCCGCATTTATGGGAACTCCTCGACGTGTTGTAGGTGAACTTACGAATACAGATATCGTTATGAACGATACTTTTTGGATTGGAGTCTGGCCGGGGTTAACAATTCCAATGCTGGATTACATGATTCACGAACTGCATCGAATTCTCGAGGTTGCGCAGTGAAGGTCATTATTCTTGCAGGAGGCTACGGCACTAGAATTTCTGAAGAGACCGATACCAAACCTAAGCCCATGGTTCTGATTGACGACAAACCAATCATTTGGCACGTTATGAGCATTTATGCTGCACACGGGATTAAGGATTTTATAATTGCAACTGGCTACAAAGGCGAAATTATACATGACTGGGTCAAACAACAATTTGGTGAATGGAATGTTCAAGCCGTAGATACAGGTCTCGATACACAAACCGGTGGACGTATCAAGTTGGCCGCAGAAAAATTCGATGATGAAACATTTCTTGTAACCTACGGTGATGGGGTTGGAAATGTAAACATAGCCGAACTAATTCTCTTCCATCAGAACCATGGCAAGCTGGCAACGGTAACTGCAGTCAGGCCACCAGCAAGATTTGGTGTTCTGCATAGTGAGAATGGACTCGTCATTGATTTTGGAGAGAAAAATCAAGCAGATTCGGGCTGGATTAATGGTGGATTCTTTGTCCTGAATCGCAAGAGCTTAGATTCTATTTTCGATAACAATGAGCCATTTGAAGCGTACGCACTACCTAGACTTGTTGAATCAAAAGAATTAATGGCTTATCACCATAATGGTTTTTGGAAGCCTATGGACACGCTTCGTGAGAAAAATGAGCTTTCACAGATGGCCGGCGATGTAATCCCGCCCTGGCTCGCGGGCTTTAAGATTTAATCCAGTTAATCCATTTTTGCAGTGCATCTTCAAGAGGGGTGAATTGATAGTCAGGAATAATTGCTCTCAAATTTTTGACTGATGGGACATAATTAGTTGGTTCTGGATAACTTGTCGGTAACTTAATTCTAGTATTTTCTGTCATTTTTGAGATCAAAGTGGCCAGTTCAAGCATCGAGATGGGAACATCGCTGCCTATATTTATATTTTGGTATTTATCCTGTGTTGCGACTGCGAGTAGAGAAACAACTAAATCAGCTGGATACATATACGATCGTATTGTCCCTGGGTTCCCGTTAATGCTAATCGCTTGGCCAGTCAGCCCATCCCTCAAGAAATTCCCGATAGCAAAATGTGCATCTAGCTGAAGTAAGGGTCCCGTGAAGGCAAACAACCGTGGTGATTGGTATTTAATTTGACCGCTCTCGTAAGCATTTTGAAGGATTTTCTCTACTTGTAGTTTGGCTTCAGCGTATTCATTGGTTGAGCTCTTTGCAAAATCATTTTCTTCCCTGAAACCCATCCCCATTTCTTGAGGGCCATAGATGATGCCACTACTCAAGTGAATAACTGAAGGAATCGGTCGGAATGAACTTCGGCAACTTACTGCATGTAAGGCCGCATTTACGGAACCAACAATGACTCCCTTCAAATCACTCGATCCAGTCAAAACTCTTGATGGTGTCGCTCCATGAAAAATATAATCCGCTGATAATTTTCTTTTAAGCGGCCCACTTCCAAAATCGTGTTCTAGGAAGGAAATTTGGACCGCATGACTATTCCTAAAGTGTGATGCCGCTGCCTTAATATCTCTAGTAATTACAGTCAGTTCCATTCCAAGATTCGAAACTAGATTGGCTTCTGCAAGAGCGGATGTCAACCAGGTCCCAATAAATCCAGTACCACCGTAGATCAAAATCTTCATTTTTCTGAATTGCTCCCAGTCCACTTGAGAGGACTGAGTAATTTTCTCTAAATCTCTAGAAGGAATGTATGTAACCATCTCTGCGCCAATCCTCTCCAGAACCACCTCCGTGTTTCAAGACAAATATATAGGAGTTTTAATGCAATAATCATTTCCTATATTCGTCAAACGAGGTTCACATGAAGCGCCAATACCTGGAAATCATAACTTCAGCATTTAATGAGGAGGATTGCGTAGAAGAACTTTATTCACGAATTCGAAGGGTCATGGATAGCCACCCAAATTACGATTGGCGAATCATTTTTTGTGACAATAATTCAACTGATCGAACCTGGGAATTGATACAAGGTTTATCAGCCAGCACCGGAAAAATTCTTGGAGTTCGATTGTCGCGAACATTCTCCTTGGACTCTGCATTTACTATGGGGATTGATATCGCAACTGCCGATGCCATTGTAATAATGGCTTCTGACCTGCAAGACCCACCTGAGGTGATACATGAATTTATTGAGAAATATGAGGAAGGTTTTGAACAAGTTGTAGCTAAAATTGTACGCCGCGAACATGTCCCCTTAGTCCGAAGAATTCTTTCTAAGTGGTTTTACGTGCTCGCTAATAAGGCCACTGGAAATGTAATTCCTCGTGGGGTCAGCGACTTTAGACTTATGAACCGACCAGCATATCTTGCGGCCAGAAAAATGCAGGAGAAGAACCGGTTTCTGCGGGGATTGATTGCGTGGACAGGCTTTAAAACCGCAGTTATTGAGATCGAACGTCCGGCTAGATTCGCGGGAGAATCAAAATTCGTAAACATACCGATTAGAAAAATCGTACGCTGGGCACTTTCTGCAATATTGGCACATACAACAGCTCCTTTGACCTGGTTGTCAATCTTTGGATTTACTTCCAGTTTTATTTCATTAATTAGCACTTCAGTTTTTTCTGTTCTTTGGATTGTGTCTGGGGTTCCATTTGCGGGATTTGGAACAATTGTTGGATTGGTTACTTTAGGATTTAGTCTGACCATGCTTTCCATAGGAATTCTAGCCCACTATTTAGCATTGATTTATGATGAAGTTAAAGCGAGACCCATCTATTTGGTAGCCGAGAGGACAGATGGGGAGCTTTGAAACTTCCAATTGTTTATCGCTTGGTCTTTGTTTCAGCTATAAATTACTTATTTGGTAACGTTACCTTTGCTGGGATTTGGACTGTATCAAAAAATTACTTTATGTATTGGCAAGTTGCAGTTTTAAGCACCTTCATCGCGTCGATATTTTCATTTTACACGCAATCAAGATTTATTTTTTCACGCAATCAAGATCGTCGATTTATAAGCTGGAGATATATATTATTTCAGATTATCGGGCTTTTTGGTGGAGTACTATTTATAAAAAATATTTTGATTCTGGGGGAATTTAACATTATTCTTCTTCAGTTTATTTGGAGTGGGGCGTTTTCAGTGGCGACTCTTCTGATTCTGAGAGAGAAAAAATTCTAAACTTCCTATTTCATTCTTCGTATTTCTTGTTCAACCATTTCCTTTGCTAGTTGAGACAAACTTGTTTTCGTTGAATGTCCTAAAACAGATTCCAGTTTTGATGGATCAGCTGGTCCGTAACTGAAGCGATTAGCCGCAAATTTGCTTGGGTCGGATATAGCCCAAACGTCGCCATTGGCGTCATCAATATACTGAGTAGTGCCATCTATCGAGTTCCTTTTTCCAACCAAAGTTACACCCATGCACATCGCTGCTTCCAGCAGGAAATTCTCGACCGACCGATTTTCTCCAGAGCCAAAAACGTATTCTCCGGGTTCCCCCAACACAATTAGCTGATGCATCCATTCAACATATTCTGAGGCTCTTCCCCAATCTCTTTGCATAGTTACATCGCCTAGTTGAACAGGTGAGGCACTTAAAAGCTTGCGTTTAGTCAGGCCCATCACTATTTTCCTGGTTACAAATTCTGAGCTGCGGAATGCGCTCTCATGCGGGAATAAAATTCCGTTGTAAACGTTCAATTGATATTTTTCTCGATACAACTTAACAAGGTGGTATTGGGTGAGTTTAGAAACGCCATAAGGTGTCTTGGGGCTAAAAGTGGCCTTATCGTTCAAGCGAATTGTTGGTTCGGATTCACCAAATATTTCGGAACTTCCAGCAAAAAAAGCCTTTGAGGCTGGTGCGTATTTTCTAATTGCTTCAAGTTGTTCTACGGCGGATTCCACATTGATTGTCATAAATTGTTTAGGCTCTTCAAATGATAGTGCCGTAAAGCTTTCGCCGGCGAGAGAAAAAATCAAATCTGGCTGAACTTGCTTCACAATTTCTGAAAATGCAAGCTCGTTCCCGACATTGTAATTATGGTAATAAAGTTGTTCCCTAATACCTAATTCATTAATTCTCCAAAACTTATCTGAAGAACCCCTTCGAAAGGTTCCGTGGACTTCAATTCCGTTCTTGAACAAATGATTTGCTAAAAGACTTCCATCCTGCCCAGTGACGCCGATAATCAGAGCCCTAGTCATATACATTCCCAAGGATTTGATGCACTTTATTTACCGCAACCTTGAAGCCTTCAAACTCGTTAAAGTGGCCCTGCCAGACTTCCAGCACCTTAAGATGAGGCTTTAACAGTACCTCAGAAATAAATTTCTCATTTTCAGGTCCTCCGGCACCAATTGGTAAGCCTTCGCCATCAATTCCGCTGGCATCTGAAATATGCCAGTGAATTATCTTGTCTTCTATCCCCTCCACAATCTGATTGGGTATCAACTTTGAAGCTGCTTGACCTAGCAGAAGATGGGAAGTATCCAAGGTAATGGGGAGTTCAAAGCGATTGATCCAGGCAACGTCTTCTACTTGATTAACAATTCCTAGCTCGATTGATCCCCCGAAATACCACGCGTAAGGAGGGAGCCACTGCAAACTCAATATTGCGGCATCGGTCGAAAAACTACCAAAGAGTGATTTGACTTTGGGATAAAACTCTTCTCTCGACAAACCTATTCCTGCCAAACTTGCAACAATCGGAACTGAATTTTGCGTTTCTTCTGCTAAACGTTGCGCAAAGTCACATACTCTTTTTATACAGTTAATGCTTGATTCCTGAATTACTCTATTTGGAGAAAATGGATCAATTAATGTCGTTGAGTTAATGTAGTCTGGGAGGTGAACGCTAAATTTGTCGTGCCCATCAATGACGAATGTCTCCAGATCACTAGCAACTTCCTTGTAAGAAAGGTGGAACTCATAGGCTCCCACGGGAATCTGCGATTTAATCTCTTGATAGTCAGCAAGTCGAACAGGAATAGAAATTCCGATTTTATTTGCTGTGTTAATTGCTTTTTCTTTTAGGTGAACTCTATTTTTTTGAAAATGTTGAGCTGTTAATACTGCTCCCTTGGGTACTTCTGTGGTGAATACACGTCCAGAGTAGGCTGCTAATTCCGCTTTTGATAGCCCTGTTTGCGGACTTCGATAAATAAAATCACTTAAGTCGAGAGTTTCTCCCGCTGAAATCATTCGAGTTGAATAATAGCTCCTCCCAAGATTTTGCCTATTCAATAATTCTCCCTGATTTGGAATTCGAGCTGAATCTCCTGATAGCAAGATTTCAATATTCTTAACATAGTCGCAAATTCTTTTGATTTCCTCAAAATTCGAACTGCTTGAATGATCAAGACCTTCATCATCTTTAGATTCTGTAATGTGTCTCTCAATTACATCTGCTCCTAAGGAAAGTGCAACGATTGAATTTTCCCAATTCTCGTCATGCGAAGAGTATCCCACCGGACGATTCCATTTCATTTGAAGATATTTAATATACCCAAGTGACGCATTGTGTGCTGCGACCGGGTAATTTGAAATGCAATGCATGGGAGACCAGTTTAATTTTTTGGCAATTTTGGAAAAAACCTCCTGAATTTCGTGCTCAGCATGCATTCCTGTTGATATGTATACGTGTTTATTGGTTTCCAGAAGTCTTTCTATCAAATCAATATTTGACAATTCGGCTGATGGTATCTTGAAAAAGTCAAAATCGTTTTTCAGGTCAGGAAAATCTTTAATGTCTTCGCTGGTAAAAAATGATATGCCTGCATCAAGTCCGAGCGAGCGAGCGAAGTCTCTTAAATCTAGTATCTGCTCTGCGTTTAAATATGTCTTTTGGATTTGGGTCAGAATGATTTCATCGCCTATTTCATTTGCTTCCGCGGAATAGGCTGTCAGCAGGTTCCTGTATTGGAATTTAATTCCTTTGCATCCCGCCTTGCTTGAAAGTTCAATAAGTCTCTTGGCTTTATCAATTTTGCCATCATGATTTATTCCAATTTCAGCAATTACAGACCTGTTCAATTTAACTCACATTCAAGACTTAGGAACATTTAGTTGGCGATAAGCTCTAGTTTAGACTAAAACTCTGGGGCATTGAAGTAAACTTGTCTCATGATCAATGATGGTTCAACTAGAACCTTTTCCGACGATTTAGCTTCAAGTTTTGCCGAATTAGGCATAAGAGATGCATTTTTAGTAACAGGCGGTGCAATCGCTCCATTTACCTCATCGCTCGCAAGTCATGGCAAGATTCGAATGCACTACATGCTCACTGAGCAATCTGCAGGAATCGCAGCGGAGGCCTATGGCTATCTGGACGGAAAACCCGCACTCTTGATTGTAACTTCTGGGCCTGGGGTAACGAATGCCTTGACGCCAGTTGCCGCAGCATGGACTAATTCGTCTCCAGTTATTGTCATTTCAGGTCAAGCTCGAAGCGCCGACGTTGAGTTGGCTTCGATGACGAATTCAAGGCAAATTGGAAATCAGCATGTACGTACAGACCAGATTGTTAAGTCCGTAGTTAAAGCTTTTGTCGAATTAGATTCAGCTGTAGCGACAATGTCTTTGGCCAGTTATCTCTACATGCAGACCACAAATGGAAGGCCAGGCCCAGTATGGTTGAGTATTCCTCAAGATATTCAGAGAGCGATTTCGGCAAGTGTAGATTTTGATGAATCGGCTACTTCACAGCCCAAATTTGATTCAGGATTATTTAAGTCACGTGTTTTGGATGGCCTTTCCAAATCAAAGGCACCTGCTTTGTTACTCGGAGCTGGGGCGCGAAGTGAAATTGATTCAATAACTAAGTTTGCTGAAAGATTTAGGCTTCCTATACTCACCACTTGGCCGGGGATGGATTTAATTGAAGATAAACATCCTTTGTACTGCGGGCGGCCAGGATCGATACCCAGCACGTGGGCACCGAACTTTGTCAACCAGGAAGCAGATTTTTTAATTATTTTAGGTTGTCGCTTAGATTTAGGACAAGTCGGGTACAACCCACAAAGTTTCGCGCCAAATGCTTCAGTTCTACGAGTTGATATCGATTCACAAGAATTTCTTAGGATTCCACCAAGAGAAAATTGGGTTAACTTCTGCGCACAAATTCAGCAAATAGTCCCAGTGCTTCTGGAAGTCAGTAATTCTGGGATTGAGTTTAATAACTCATTGGATTGCTGGTGGACCTCAATAGGTGATTGGATCCAAAAATATCCAAAACCTATTTCGATTCCACAAGAGTTTGATGACGGAATAAGTAGCTACAGATTAATTAATCAAATTTCAAGAAGGTTTACGGAAATTCCCATCGTGACAGGAAGTTCTGGTACTTGCATGGAAATTCTGCTCCAGTCCTGGGAAGTACAAAAGGGGCAAAGAGTAATTAATAGCTGTGGAATTGGAAGTATGGGATTTGCCATACCAGCAGCAATAGGCGTTGCCGTAAAGACCAAAGCAGAGGAGGTGCTTTGCATCGAATCGGATGGTTCATTTGCAATGAACATGCAGGACTTAACAACCATGAAAGCGATGAAGAAAGTGTTCAAGATCGTTATTATGGATTCTTCAGGCTATAAGTCGATTTTCTTATCACAGAGGCGACTTCAGCAGGAATCGCACGGAAATAGTCTTGGAACCGACCTGCATTTACCAGATATCGAAAAAATAGCATCCGCTATCGGTTTCTTGACTAAAACCATCACATCGAATGAGCAAATTGGTGCGGCTTTGGACTGGCTCAAGTCATCACCGGATTCTTCAATCCTGATTGCAAAAGTATCTCAGGATGAAGAAGCTCTCCCACGTCTTGTATCAAAGCCAAACTCAGCTGGGGTGATGATTACTCCTCCTATGAACGATTTATATCCACGAGCCTAGCCTCCACTATTCCAAGACTAGGCAGACTCAAAATAGTCTCACAAGTATAAAATTATTTATTTCCCCAGCCACCATCAATTTCAATTGTTGTGCCATTGAAATATGAAGATTGTGAGCTCAGTAAATACAGAATTGGATCCACTACCTCGTCAACTTTCATCATTCGTTTCGTGACAGTTAGTTCAATGTATTTTTCTATAAATTCCTGACTTTGCGTTGTCATCAAATTTCCAGGAGAGATACAATTCACTCGAATTCCTGTGCCCTCAAATAAGACTGACAGGTATCTGGAGTAATTCTCTACGGAAGATTTAGAGGCCCCATACGCAGGCGCCTTAAAAGTAAATTTCTCTAATCCTCGGAATAGCGAGAATTTAGGTGGCCGTTTTCCGTATTGACTTGCAAAATTAATAATAGAACAGTCAATTGATTCTGAGTAGGTTTCAAAAAGTATAGTTAAAATATTATGAATTCCAACAACATTTACAATTAGCTGCATCTCGAAGTCTTCTGCAGGATAGTTTCTCCAAGCATCAAGCTCATTTTCATGTCTACTGCTCCCAGGAGCGAATACCTCATCTTTAAAGGAATAGTCTGGCGCAACAAAACAATTTATTATGCCCTTGACTCCAGCTACTTTGAACTTATTTTGATTATCCTGAACTACTTTCTTTAATGAGTGGATATCTTCTTTCGAATTAACACTTCCAGAGACGTATAGAAAATTTTCACCAACGGATGTAGTTTTCTCAGAGATATCAAAGCCGACAACCAAGTATTGCTTTAAGTCCAAGAGGGATTGGGTAATTGCCTTTCCAATTAGACCTTCGCATCCAGTGACAATTACTAGTTCCATGGTTGGTCATCATACTCTTCTGAAAACGCTGTGCCATTTCCACTACACCATTTACCCAAATAGAAATCATTTGCACTTGGAATACATCTTGGTGGCTGGATTGCCCCAAAGGTAATCAGCCCAAGATGTGACTTGCCTAGGCGACAGTGGAATCATTTCGAGATACTTTAGGTCTCCACTTCTCGATTCATCCCTAGGGATTTCATTAGCCGTGTGTAATAATTGCCGCAATTCATAAGGGGGAATCTTGAATCGAGAGATATATTTATATGGAGCTGGTGGATTAGGTACTAAATTGAAATCCTTACTCGACCACTCACCAATTGTGGTTTTGGGATTTGTTGATCCGAAGAAAGCGGGTCAGAGTATCGATGGGATTCCTGTCCTAAATTTTGAAGAACTTCAGCCAAATTCAGAAATTTGGATTTCTGTCTTGAATAACTGGGTGAGTGTAAATGAGATAATTGACACGGCCTCGAGATTTGGCTGTACGAATGTTTTGACCCCTCCCAAGGTTTTTGGCGAGCTGGCCAAACTGGATATTGAGTTAGATTGGTATTGGCTCACTTCGGATCAAAAGAGAGTATTTGATTTCGCCGAAGAGGCATCAGCTTTTTTCCAAGATAGATTTGATGAAAAGTCTTTTGGGATTCTGCATTCAATTCTTACTTATCGGTTAGGTGGAAGACTTGATGAATCGATAATTCTTCCGGAAAGTCAACAATATTTGGAAACAGGAATTCCGGATTTTTGGAGTGGGCATGTTTCTCTTATTGATTGCGGCGCATATACTGGCGATACTTTGCAATCAATAGTCAAGAGGGGTATCAAGTTAGAATATGCAGTAGCCTTTGAGCCCGACTTCATCAATTTTGCAAAGTTAACGGATTCCTTCAAAACTCTCGGCTTAAAAGGTTTTTGCATACCTGCTGCCATAGGGGATCAGTTGAGACTCGTTGGTTTACAGGCTCAGGGAACAAGTGGGGCAAATATTACCTCATTGGGTGATGCTGAAAATTACTGTTTGGAAGTCCCCGGTGGGATGGTAATAAATGATGTCCCTATAACTCACATCAAAATGGATATTGAAGGTTTTGAGTTAAACGCATTAACTGGTTTAAGAGACATTCTTGTGAAGCATCATCCTTCACTTGCAATATCCGTTTACCATCGCCCAGACGATCTAGTAGCTATACCTAGATTTATTGAGGATATCGGGGGTTACTCAAAATGGTCACTCCGAACATTTGCAAATCAGACTTTTGAATCTATTTTGTATGTCTCTGCCTGACCTTTCACGAGAAAGAAAAGAAAACTTCTGGTGGAATTCGACTTGCAGGAATTGTGAGTGGAGGTGCTTTCCCATCAAATGACATTTCTAGAATCTGTGTGATTATGGTTTGTGTCTTCAGTGTTCAACAAGGCGCACACGAGATTGAGCTCATTAATGTCTTCTGAGTTATGAATCGAAAAAATGGTGAGGAATCATTCTGAGTTAGGATCGCATCGTTATCGTGCAAAGGATGCACGAGAAAATAGAATCTTTATTGCATAAACCAGTAAGTAACAGCTTAAAGTTGAATACAATAAATCATAACTAACTAGGTACGTGAGAGGGTAGACGGTCACCAGTGGTGCTATTAGTATAATTCTAGCTTTCTCACTTGTACTTGTAAGACAAACTAGGCAAATCACTGCTGATATCCAATCATAGGCATGTTGATAGCTAAGGGTTAGCGGCGCTAGGGAAGCTAAAATGAGAGAAACCTGTGGCGATAACTTATGCGTCGCTAGAACAAAAATAAGACTTATGTAGATGGCAAGGCTGGCAATTTTGTACAGGTTTGGCTCCTGCACGAAATGATACAAAAGCTTCCAAATGGAAAATTCGGCACCTCTTTGAAAAGATCTATCCGATCTTGATTTGAGAGATTCAAGCCATCCTGAATCAAGTGAAAAACCATAGATTAAACCTATCGCTGTGTGAATAAGTGCCATTATCAACGTTACTAATGGGACTATCGTCTTTCTTCCAGCAATCACAGAAACAGCTATACAGAATGGTAAAGCCATGTGAGGCTTTAGCTCCATTGCTAGAGTTAAGGGGATAACACTGCCTACTAATTTAGCAATTGAATTACCGTTTATAAGTAGAGGGATACTTATAAGCAACAGAATGAGTCCCGTTATCTGGCCGTCTGCAAACAGCGCCCTACTACTTATGGTCAGAGGGATTAGAATCAAAAGCCTATTTACCTGAAAATTCTTGAACTTCGAAATAGCAAATGCAAAAGTTAGGATTCCTAGAACATTCAAGGTAAAAAGCAACCCTGTCATTAATTTGATACCTAAAACTTCGTCAATGCCCGTAAATATCAATCCGGTTACTGCAAAGTTACCAAAATCATAAGGGAAGTAAGGGTTAATCCCCTGCAAAATACGCGCTCCGGCGTCGACTATAAGCCGTGAGTCTCCCGGGGGAAATTGGTATGCGATCCCTAATATCAGAAACTCAAGACCTGCTATCCAGTAAAGGAAATATTTCTGGTTGATGAGTTTCATGTGAGATCTCGAAATACTTGTGTAATCATTTCCTCATCTGAGTGTTGGGGTGCCCAACCTGTTTGGTCCATAAACTTTTTAGTAGAGAGAACACAGTTTTGCCCCGCAATTAGGAATTGCTCTGGGGCCAGCGGAGAAAGATTGAAATAATCCAGAGTGAGCAATATCTTTTCGGTCAACTTGCGAGGCAGCCGAATAATTCTATTTTTTCTTCCTAAGTTGCGTAGCACTCTCGGAAACAATTCGTTCAGAGTCGGTGGTTCGCTTGAGCCTAAATTGAATATTCCGCTCACTTCATTGCTTAGACAATGGCTTATCGCACTCCACAAATCAAATACTGAAATCATCTGATATCTGTTTTCACCCCGGCCTATAAACGGAATTGGAAGATGCGCAGAAATTAATCGAGAAATTAGTTTGATTGTCCCCACTCTGCCTGGACCCACGATTAATCTTGGTCTGAAAATTACTACCCTAGAGGAGAAATCTTCGATAATCTCCTCGGCTCTTAGTTTAGACTTTCCGTACTCCCCGATTGGCTTACATTCACTTCCTTCATCAACAATCTCAGACTGTTGAATTCCGTACACCATATCCGTGCTTATGTAAATCAATTTCTCTATTGTTGGAATGGAGCTCAGCAATTCTGAAGCTCTCTGGGCTAACTTTAGGTTCTGGGAAAAAGCACTTTCTCGATTTTTTCTCTTCTGGATCGGCGAAGTAAATTGAATCCCGGCCAGGAGTACAACACATTCTGGAGCCAATTGCCCAATAAATTCAGTCGCCTCACCAGATAAAAAATCCATTTTCACGCAATTTTGGTAGCATGAGTTTAAAGATTTTTCTTCCTCAATAACATCAAGTCCGAAAAACTGGACATCTGGCAAGACTAGATTCATATTCGAGCCGACAAATCCGGAGGAACCAACAACTAGAACTTTCATTATGGTCTTCCTGTTTGTGTCAAAATGACTCCCGCCAAAATTAGAAATAATCCTATCCAGTTGATAATGTTGATATGTTCTTTGAAAACGTAGGTTGCAGTTAAACTCACAACTATATATCCAAGAGCTTGCAATGGGTAGGCAACGCTAACTTGAAGTCTAGATAAAGCAAGAAACCACGTAACAATACTTGTCATATAGAACATGGCAGTCATGTAAAGATATGGGTTCTTAATCAGGAGGAGTAAAGTCCCCGGATTTATAGTTGTAGCTTTTTTTACAGTCAGCTGTGCAAAGGAATTCAAAAGAACGCTTATGAGTGCATAAATCATCAGAATCCGACCTCAAGTATGCTCATGGTGAACAAAATAAACCAAATTATTGAAGAATAGAGGATTGGTTTCTTTGATACCAGCAAATTTGTGACTTCTTCCTCATTTTGAATATCTTGGTAATAGTTTATGTAAAGGATGGTTGACATGAATGGAACTATGGTCAATTCAAGAATTAACTTTTGCAGATTTTCCAGGTTTGCTTTTTCTTGAGTCATCATGACATAGGAGATTATTAAGCCTGAACTGGAAATCGTTTGAATTTGTCTGAGAAACGTTAGTGGGTATCGAGAAATTGTTACTCTATGGGATGAATTGAGATTTTCGCTTTCAATTCTTTGAGCAGATCTCTTGCCACTAACTAAGAGTAGGCTCCCGAACAGAGACAGCAGGATGAACCACAAGCTCGGCTCAGCATTTACAATCAATACGCCAGATAGACCTCTTAACACGAAACCAGCACAAACTATCAGCAAATCGATAACCACGAAATTCTTCAATTTGAATGAATATGCAATATTTAGAATGAAATATATAAGGGCGCAGATTGATACGCCACTTCCTAAATATGGAAATAGCGAGATATTCATGATGAGGAAAATCGCAAGAGTGTTGCGTGCAAAATTTATTGACACTTGCCCAGAAGCCAAAGGTCTCCGAGATTTCTTGGGATGTAGTTTGTCTTTCTCCAGGTCGGAAATGTCATTCAAGATGTATACACAGCTTGAGAGGCTAACCCACAGAAGCGTCAGAAGCAGCAAGTTTGCAATCGCCTCAAGAGAGTTCACTTTTCCAGAAGCCAATGCTCCAATTACCACAGCACCAGTTTTTAGTTGCTGAGAAGGCCTGGTTAAACTAAACCATTTTTGTAAGGATTTCATGCATTCCTTCGATTGGGTATGTGAATTTTACCTTTTGTGTCGGAGATTTCTACGAAGATTACGATTTAATCTAGTCGCACGATGCCTGCCGGTGTCAAAAGGTGGACAGCGACAATTCCTGATTGATCATCGTTTGTTGATGGGTCTACCCACTCGATATCTACATCTCCAAGTGCAGCCAAGATTTCTTCCTTAAACCATGAATCTGTGAGTTGGTCGCTATCCGCAATGACAATCTTTTCAATTTCAGCCAATGGCGTTCCGTCTTGTGATGGGTGATCGGCAGATAACCACTCAATAAAGAATGGGAATTCTCGAGTATCAGCTATTTCCTTCACGCCGATCTGCTTCCACTTCAAGTCTGAACCGTTTGGTCGTGTGCGGTGGCCTTCAATGGCATCGCGACCAAACTTCTTTTCAATTGGTGCGATGTCTTTGGTTGAAAAGACCCAGGTAAACCAACCGCCGCCCTCGTTGGCTTTCTTTGATACAGCCTTACCCCATGGTGTTTGTTCAGTTGCAGGATGATCAAGTGGACAGACAACTTCGATGTATTGACCATTCTTCAATGAAGCCGTGAAGTTGCGAGTTCCGAAACGTGGATGGATTCCACCATCTACGAAAGTGCTGCCGAGGCGCGAACCTAAGCGTTGTACTGTGTCAGCAAGTTGATCATGGGAAGTCACATAAGAAACATGGTCTAGACGCATGGTGGAATTCTGCCGTATTGCAAGGGGTGCTAATGACCACTCTCAAGGTCTGGTTGAGAGGCTATTTACGCGCTAATTGGCACATCAGCGCTTCACAGGTAACGAGCGGTGCTGCATTGCGTGCCAAGTTTTCGCGGGCGGCCATGATGGCGTTAATTTTGTTGATGGTTGAGTGCGAAGGTGAATTTACTGCATAGCTTTCGATTAGTTCGCGCATATCAGAGTTGATCATGGATTCAGAATTTCCAGATTGGACCATCATGACATCGCGATAGAAGGTGGCTATGTCAAGAAGTGCTCCGTCTATTGAGTCGCGAACCATGCGAGTAGAACGAGACTTCTGTTCTTTCTCGAGTTCTTTGACTGCTTTGGCTCCACCGGTGGCCATGCCGCGGCCAGTTGCGCCTTTGCCGTATGCCTCTTGGAGTTTCTTGATTTCTTTTTCGTCGCGTTCATCAGACGATGCATTTGCTTCGGTGGTGGCAAGGTCAACGAGAGTTTGTGCGGCTTGGAATGCGGCGGCGAGTGAGCCGAGTTGAAGAGGAAGTTGCATGATGGTTTTGCGGTTGCTGCGCACTGTTTCGTTAGTTGCTAAATATTTTGCGCGACCGATATGTCCTTGGCTTACTCGGGCGGCAAAATCGGCCATGCCAGGTGCGATGTGATCGCGGTTGATAAGAACGTTGGTGACCGCTTCAAGACTTGGTGTGCGAAGTTGTAGGTGACGGCAACGTGAACGAATTGTTGGCAGAACATCGTGAAGTGTTGGTGCGCAGAGTAACCAGACTGTGCGAGTTCCAGGTTCTTCGATTGCTTTAAGTAATGCGTTGGCTGCGGATTCGGTAAGTCTGTCGGCATCTTCCATGACAACTACGCGCCAACCGCCCATAGATGGAGCCCAGGCAACGCGGGTGAGGAGTTCACGGACTTCTTCTACTTTGATGGAGAGACCTTCGGTGCGGATGATTTCAACATCGGGGTGGCCGTGGGTCTTGGCTGAATTGCAGTCGTTGCAGGTGCCACAGCCATTGTTAGGGCAGATAAGGGCTTGAGCAAAGGCGATGGCAGCTGATGAGCGGCCTGATCCAGGTGGGCCAGTGAAGACCCAGGCGTGGGTCATCTCTTGTGATTCTTCGCCGGTGCGAGAAGCAGCGACAGCACCTTTCAGGATTTCGATGATGTGTTCTTGACCTACGAGATCATCAAAGACAGAAGTCATTTACTTTCTAAATCTTTTCTTCTTGGCTGATTCTGCATTGCGCTTCAGTGTTGGAAGTTCGGCAACACGGGCGATGATCTGAGTGTGAATCTTTTCGACAGATTGTGTGCCATCGACAACGAAGTAGCGTTCAGGATCCATCATGGCGATTTGTAAGAACTCTTGGCGTACTCGCTCGTGGAATTCAGTGGGTTCGGCTTCAAGGCGATCGCGTGATTGAAGACGGCTTAAGCCCACCTCCGCTGGAACGTCAATAAGAATTGTGAGAGTTGGATAGAGACTTTCTGTTGCCCAACGAGATATGCGCGCGACTTCTGATGGATTAAGAACGCGACCTGCACCTTGGTAGGCCGCAGATGAATCGAAATATCGGTCGGTGATGACAACATCTCCGCGGTCAAGGCCAGGTCGGATTACAGAGAAAACGTGGTGTGCGCGGTCTGCTGCATAGAGAAGTGCTTCTGCGCGTGGGCTGATGACTCCAGTTTCGTGGCCGAGAAGAATTTTGCGTAGATCTTTTCCGAGATCAGTGCCGCCGGGTTCGCGAGTGAGAACAACAGATTCGCCTTCTTGTTCGAGCCATTCTGCGAGAAGTTTTGATTGTGTTGATTTGCCTGTGCCTTCGCCACCTTCAAATGCGATGAAGATTCCCTTTGTAGGTGCGCCGGTGATTGCACCAAGTTCACCTTGAAGGGCGGCGAGGATGTCAGACCACAGTGAAACTTGTGGGCGATCTTTCATCTGGTGATAAGAAACTGAACCAATGAGAACTGCAATGAGGCCTGCGATAAGGATGGTGATTTGTGCGCCGTTGTAGTTAAGGACGATAGTTTGGAATTCGTAGCGGTGCACACCGATTGTGGCGGCGATGATGGGGGCGATGGCGAGAACTGCCACCAAAGTGATGCGGATCAGCGATTGTACGAAGGCGAAGGTGCGGCCGCGGATTTCATCGTGGACCTCCATGCCAAGCATGGTGAAGCCGGTAACCCAGGCGATTCCGCTGAAGGCTCCGAGGATGGCGACGATAAAGACGGAGAGAACAAGGTTTGAGATAAGAGCTAAGAGAACAAGGAAGACGCCTGAGGTTGTAAGCGATGCGCCGAATAGTCGGCGGCGGGAGAACTGTGCAAATACTTTAGGTCCGAATGCGATTCCGATTGCAAGGCCAGTAAAGACAGAGCCGAAGAGAACACCGTATGCCGCATCACCGCCACCGAGATCGCCTACGAAGGTGCGGGCAAGGCCGATAACAGCGCCAGCTGCTGAGAATGCACCGACCATTCCGATGATGAGACCGCGGATGATTTTGGATTCAGAGACAGATTTCCATCCTTGAATCAGTGATTGTCCGACGTTTTCGCTTTCGGATTTCTTTGATGCGGCGCCCTTTGGAATCTCTTTAAGTCCGCGGATTGTCCATGCAGCAAATAAGAATGAGAGTGCGTTGATGTAGAGCGCGATATCGACTGAGTTACTTGGAAGAAGTGGGCTGATTGCTGCAATTGCACCTGAGAGAAGTGTGAGGAGCGAGAAGAGAATTGCGGCAACGGGTGCGGTTCCGTATGCGGCTAAGAGTGAGACTTGATTTGCGTTCTCGAGTTTCTCGCGAGGAACGAGGTTGGGAACCGATGCTTCTTTGGCAGGTGACCAGAAGAGAGTGAGGCACTCAACCAAAATCATTGCGGTATAGAGCCAGAAGTATGTGTGAACGATTGGGATAGAGATGTAGAGCGCTGCGCGCAGGATGTCGACGACGACCATGAGGCGGCGGCGATCGAAGCGATCGGCGATTACTCCGGCGATGGGGCCGAGAAATACTGCGGGCAAGAGGCGAGCGATAAAGACACCAGCGATTGCGAAGTTTGCTGTTGCATATGAGCCGCCGGAAAGTTGTTGGGCGAGCGCCGTCGTTGCAAGAAGGCCGAGCCAATCACCAAGAGATGAGAAGAGCATCGAGTTCCAGAGCTTGCGAAAGGCTGGGATTGCAAGGACTCCGCGGGTTGCATCCTGCGCTGGGGCAGCGGGGGTTGGCAGGCTTGCAGGCATGAGGTGAGTCTATCGGGAGGCTGTGTCGGGGCTAGGGGTGCGATTGGCGGCGTTATTCGCTGGTTTTGGGGTGGAGGTGAGGGGGCGGGGAATCCATACCCGCAAAAGAGGCACCGTTGAAAATGTAGCACATTAGATATTAGGTGCTACTTATCTCCTATAGTTATTTCATGTCGCAGCGCAAGAGTTACAACGATATTCATCCACAGAATCGCATCGGCGTGCGCGAAATACGTCAGGATGCATCAACAATTCTCGCTCGCGTTGAAGAGGGAGAAGAGTTCATTATTACTAATCGTGGTGTGCCAATCGCACGTCTTTTGCCAATCGATGTCGATGATGAAACGCTGATCAATGAGATGATTGCAAATGGGGACATTGTCGAAGCTGATGGAAATCTATGGGAGCTTCCACTACCTACTCATAAAGTAAAAGGTAAGAGCGCAACACAGCAACTAATCGAAGAGCGTGAGAGCTATCGATGAGAAATCTCTATTTGGACTCCTCCGCAGTTCTTAAATTTATCTTTAGTGAAGAAGAGTCGACTGCTGCACGTAAAGAAATCCGTGGAGTTCTCTACTCATCTGAGTTAGTCAGAGTTGAGGTTATGCGTGCCGTTCTGCGCATTGAACCTGAGTTAGAAGCACGCGCACTTGATGTGCTGAGCAGGATTCGGATTATAAAAATTAAATCCGGAATCATGGTTCAAGCCGAACGTCTACCTAGCCATGTGAAGATTCGTGGAATGGATGCGATTCATCTTGCATCTGCTAATACTTTGGGGCGGCTTGGCCACACCATTGTTACCTATGATAAAAATATGGCGAAGGCCGCAAAGGCGCTTGGCTTTAGCGTTGAATCGCCAGGAGCGAAGATTTAAATTCCTGAAGAATTAAAAGAGGCTGCGGACGCTCTCTTCGAGTGAGTATTGGGAGGTAAAGCCCATTGCACTCTTTGCGAGGTTGATATCTGCGCATAAGAAGGCTGGATCGCCTGCGCGACGTTCTGTTTCGATGACTTGAGTATCGGTCTTGTTGGTCGCTTCAAGTACGAGCTTGATGATCTCGCGCACTGATGCACCGCGGCCGGTGCCGATATTCATGGCAGGTGGAAGTTTGGTTGTGGCATTAGCTGCGGCTAAATGTGCGCGGGCGATATCGCGGACATCAACATAGTCGCGGATACATGTGCCATCGGGAGTTGGGTAATCGGTACCGAAGATTGTTGGCGCTTCACCTTTGTTGAGTTTGCCGAGAACGATTGGGACAAGGTTTTCGACAGAATTGTCGAGAAGCTCTTGTGCGGCAGCACCGACAACATTGAAGAAGCGAAGTGATGTGCCGTGGTTACCGGGAGTATTGATGAAGTCGGTGACGCGTGATTCTGCTTGGTACTTAGAGTCACCGTAAGGAGATATTGGTTGCTTAGGGCCATCTTCCTTGCATGGTTCCATGGAATCAGGGCTGCCATAGACAGCTGCAGTAGATGAGAAGATAAATTTCTTTACGCCATTGCGTTCTGCGATTTTGAGAAGTTCAGTTGTGGCATCGAGGTTAACTTCAAAGTATTCGTCTGGCTTTTCCATTGATTCACCAACTGCCTTAAGGGCTGCGGTGTGGACGATGCCATCGATCTTGTGAGTGCGGATAACGTTTTCGATCTCGTTGTAATCGCGGATATCGGCTTTGATCAGCGGGATCTCGACGTTGTGCTTTGCACGCAGGTAGACGATGCGGGATTCAAGGCCTTGGTAGAGCGAGTCATAGATGACGACCTTCTTGCCGTTGCGGATGAATTCATCAGCGATATGTGTGCCGATATATCCAGCGCCGCCGGTGAGTAACCAGGTTTCTTGAGTCATGAGTGGAGTCTACCGATACCGTCTAGCGCGAAGCGGTCGGGGTGAAACCAATAGTCAGTTCGACTAGACGTTTTCGCGCTTCAGCAATAATCGTTTGAAGCTCAAATATGGTCTGAATCTTCCCAATAGTGTCGCGTTTATCTACAGGTAAGGCCATGGTCTTGGAGAAGATCAAAGTCTTTTGAGGCGTACTCGCAGGGATTAGTTGGAATGAAACCATCTGGCGTGCATAAACATTTACAGGTGCAGGGCTTGTGACCTTATCAATGAATGCATACTTATCAAAGATAAAAGTGATCGTTGGATTGATCTTATATTGCGTGAATATGAAGGTGGTCGAGGAGTCAATTGCCAAGACTTCGTTGAGGGCCGAGTAGAAACTCTCAACTTTCTTCATAGGCATCTCGCATTCCATCAACCTATATTCAGTAATTTCCTTCTTGCCCAATAATTCATTGTCGGCTTTCCACCTGCAGGCGTCTACTCTTTCAGCGTGTAATCTCTCGGCTTCTTTTTGCGCAGCATAATCCGCAGCTTGTTGTTGCGCTGCGGTGCGAGAAGTGCGGATTGATGCTGATGCGGCTGACCATGCAGATGGACCAGCGGAGTTGAATGCTCGAACTGTGAAGCTATATTCAACGTCGGGGTCAAGACCGGTGATCATGATAGTTCCTGAACCCGCTTGCACCAATACAAAGGTGAGGGAGCCTGGAGTAGACATCGCTGTATACGACTCAATAGTTGCTCCGCCGCTGCTTGCTGGTGCAGAGAAGACCAATGTGGCAGTAGATGTCCCGGTTGTTGTAGCGCTGACGATTGATGGAGCACCGGGAACAGTCACACTGGTTACAACTGTAATCGAGATTGTGGCAGTTGCTGAATCTGTGGCGTTGGTCGCGCGCACCGTGAACGGGGTTGCCGACAATGTCACGGTCGGTGTTCCACTAATCACTCCAGTTGAAGTTGAAAATGCGAGACCCGTTGGCAGAGTTGGTGTAATCGACCAAGAAGAAGCTGCACCGCCTGAGTTTGTAGGAGTTACATCAGACATCGCGACATTGGTCGTCAGGGTGACTGATGTAGGACTAATGCTGATATTTGGTGCCAATAAAGATGAAGATACTGAAATCGTGAGGTTAGCTGAAACAAAAGTGATTGTGTAGTTTGGGTTGTTTACTGATGTAAGCGTATTTTGGGTTATTGCATAAGGACCACCACTCGCTGTCTCGCCAGAAGCTCTTGACAATGATCCAGTCAAAGTATCTGATGAATACAAACTTCCAGATGTTATTGAGTAGTTAAGTAGCGGGTCCGAGTCGCCCTCATTTTTTGACTTTGCGGTCGCAGTGACAGTAATCGGACGACGATTGACGGTAAATGAAATCGAGTAAGAACTGCTGCCAGTTGTATTGGTTGCAGTAATTGAATAACTGGTCGCAGTTGCTACCGCTGTCGGGGTTCCAGTAATGTCTCCAGTGGTAGAATCTAGTGACAATCCAGCAGGTACCGTTCCGGACCAACTAGCAATAATTCCACCCGTATTCGAAGGGCTGATAGTTGTAATTGACGTTCCGTAGGTGAGCGTATAACTCGAGCCGGGGTAGGAAATATTCGGTGCGGCAAGAGTAGCGGTTGTTACTACCGTGATATTTGATGCAATTGTATTTCCTTGTCCGCCAGAATCTGTTACAACATTTGCAGCCATTGAAATGGTAATTGTGCTTGCGGCTGGGGCCGGTGAGCTTGGAGTCATTTGAATTGAGTAATAACTTCCTGAAATTTCCAGCGGGGTTCCCGCTTTGGTCCACCCCGTCGCTCCAGAAACCACAACATCTGAGCTGGAAAATCCGGTCACGTTTTCACTAAATTGAATATAAATCGTAAATGGTACATTTGTAAGAGTTGTCGCTGGAGCAGATAGAACGGCAGTAGGTACTGGGTCTTGAGCGGTAGTGAACGAAATAACAGAAGAGGACGCAGTTCCCTTAGAGTTAACCGCGACAAGTTTGTAGTAGTAAGTTGTGTTTTTAGTTAACCCAGTTAGCTCGGCCTGGACATTTGTTGTCGAGTTTCCAGAAACTGAAGTCGGGATTGGGGTCAAATCTGTTGTGGGGTTATTTGTGGTTCCCCATTTAAACAAAATCGAGGTGGTTGGATCAGCATTCGCATTTACAGTACCCGTCAAAACCACACTCGTGCTGAGCAAATTAGAGCCTGTAGGTGCAGATGTGGTGACCGTGGGGGAATCCGTTAATGTAAAACTTAAGATTGATCCATAGTTGGTTCCATAATTGTTGCTTGCCTTAACTCGGAAATAGTAAGTTTGTCCTGTTGAGAGCCCCGTGAGTGCTTTGGCAACATTAGTTGAAGTTAATGTACCTTTTGCGATTGTGCCGTTTGTTGACGCACTAACTTCTGTATATGTTGCGAGGGACGGACTCGTTGAATACTGGAAATAGACTGTCGTGTCCGTTCCGCTTACATCTCCATTTGCGACAACTGCACCATTAAGTGTTGCCGAGGTTGCAGACAAAAGGGTTGCGGAGGAAGTGGTTGCCTGTGGCGCTGCTGGGGTGACGAAGGTAAATGTATTGGTTACCGAAGTACCTGATCCATTAGTTGCAGACAGTTTCACATAATAGGTTGTTTCTGAGCTAAGTGAAGAGACGCTTGCCGTCAAACTAGTTGAGCTATATCCAGTTGCTGAAGTTGGTGAGGCGCTCACTGTTCGTGAATCCGTAAGAAAATCTGCAGACGTACTTAGAAAGAAATTTAGATTATTCGTGGTCTGTCCGTTAGCAACAACACTGCCAACCAGGGTCGCACTTGTTCCTGTGATGCTTGTTGGGCTTGATATAGAAACATCCGGAGCCGCCGCGTAACTAATTGAAATGTTGGTTGTCTGAGTGACAGAATTATTAGTTACAACAATAGGAATAACATTTGTTCCGAAATTTAGAGTGATTGTGGACGATGCACTTCCTGAAATAACTCCCGTTCCATCCACTGTAATTGTTGAATCGCTCGCAGTCGCAGTAGGGGTAATAGTTAGTGTTCGTGTTGCCGTTGAACTCGTATAAGAGAATGTACAGGTGGCAAAACTTGGAGAAAGCGTTCCGGAAGAAAGACTAATTCCTGAAAGACTTGTATCTTTAATTACAACGCTATTTGAAGAGACAGTCGTCGTTCCAACGCTATTTTTTCGTGAAATGTCGTAACTCAGGGCATTACCTACGTCGGCGACTCTTGCGACATAAGTGTTTGAGGTGGCCCCGATTATTGCCACACCATTTCGCTTCCATTGATAAGCAGGTGAGCCGATGTAGTCTGCGCCACCCGTTCCCCATGTTCCAAGTTGTGCCGTAAGCGTGCTGCAAACGGATTGAGTTCCAGAGACTAGATCTCCACCGGAAGAAATTGGGGCAGTTGCTGCAGCGCGAACTACGAAGGTTCTAGATACTGTCGTTGCTGCGCCATACGTTGAAATTGCGGCGGAATCTGCGTTTATCGAGCAGTTTCCCGTCTGGTTCGCAAGAACGGTTACAACTCCGGAGCTATTAACCGTGCAAACACCTGTTGTCGTGGAGGCGTAAGTAATTGTTGCTCCTGGAGCATTTGAGGTAACAGACAGGTTTACTGTCTGGTTCGAAGAAGATGCAATCAAGTCTGCGGGTTGAGCAAAAGTTAAGGTTTGTGCATCACCTAAAGTAACCCCATAGATATAGAAAGTTGCGCCTAAAGCAAAACCACCGGTTTGATCAAAGGTTCCGCCAACAAATCTAAATCGGTAACAGCCATTATCTGAGATGCTTCCTGAGGCGGAGGTCCAGGAAGCGTTCTTGCCACGACTGTAAGTAAGTATGGAATGGGTTGTAGTTGGGTTAACCAATCCATAATCAGTGGATGTGGTGCATCCACTCTGCGCATCTATTTTTACTAGGAAGCCATAAACTTCATAATCATCTGCTCCCATCGCAGCTTTCCATTGGTAGCTAACAGCTTGCCCTGAAGCCCCAACAAAAGGCTTTGACCAAATTTGTGGTCCGAACATGGATCCGTAAGAAGCATTTCCTGAGGTGGTCTGATTTTGTACCGAACTTCCCGTTGGATATCTGCATACTTGACCGCTACTAGTAAGTTGGATTACACCGGTCTTTCCTGTATCTGTACCCGTCGTAGTTCCTGAATATGACCCGATTCCGGATCCCGCAACACAAGTGCTTCCCGGGCGTTCATCTGATTCGCGCAAGGTTGCCGCAGTCGAATAATTCTGATCGGTCTGGTACTGATAAGTTAGATTTGTTATTCCGTCTCTACCAGTCATGGTGTAAGGGACTGCCGCACCGCTTTTAGTCAATTGCTTATTTTGGCTCCTCGATGCAAGTGAACCTAAGACGACAAGAGCGGGTGAAAGTGATTCAAACTCTATTGAAGTGACCGCTTTGGATGAGGGGGCTTCCACTGTGGAAAGCAATCCAAAGGACAGAGCAAAAATCAGTGAAATTGGTACCCAATGAGAACCAAACCGTGAGCCTCTTTTGATGTTCTCGCGAGGAGAAGGGTGTAAAAAAGGGGTGAGACGCACCCCCGAATAGTACTTAGGTCCTAACCCTTTGCCTTGCCAGAGGCCTTTTTTGCAGCTTTCTTCTTTGTTGCTGCCTTCTTTTCGGTGTTCTTTGTCAGAGTTGGTGCAGCATCTCCTGGTTTTACCTTGGCTGCTTTCTTGCGGGCCTTCTTTGGAGATGGGCCATTTTCGGCTTCCCATGCGCGGCGCCCAGCAAGGAGTTCCAGGCCGCGCTCAAGAGTCATTGCTTCAAGGGTGTCACCGCGGCGAAGCGTTGCGTTGGTTTCACCATCGGTGACATACATACCGAAACGGCCATCTTTAATGATGACTTGTTTTTCACTGCCAGGATCGATGCCGAGCTCTTTCAGTGGTGGCTTTGCAACACCGCGGCGACGTTCCTTTGGCTTTGAGTAGATCTCAAGTGCTTCATCGAGGCTGATAGAGAAGAGTTGTTCTTCTGAAGTAAGTGTGCGTGAATCTGCGCCGGCTTTGAGGTATGGACCGTAGCGACCGTTTTGTACGGTGATTTCATCTCCTGCGCTGTTGGTTCCAAGAACTCGAGGAAGAGATAGAAGTTTGAGTGCATCATCGAGAGTGATGGTGTCGAGGTTCATGTTGGAAAGCAGAGATGCCGTCTTTGGTTTTGGTGCATCAGCTTTCTTGCGCTTCTTCTTAGGGGTGCCATCTTCTTTTAGTTCAACTGGTTCTTCAGGGAAAATCTCGGTGATGTACGGACCAAAGCGACCTGACTTTGCAACAACTTCAAGTCCTGTGTTTGGATCAATACCAAGTTCGCGTTCACCTGAAGGGGCAGCAAGAAGTTCGATTGCTTTTTCAAGTGTGAGTTCATCTGGTGCAAGGTTTTCGGGGATGTTTGCAAGCTTGCGATCTTGATCAGGAATGTTCTCTTGTAGATACGCACCATAGCGACCAACGCGGATTTCGATGGTGTCAGATAGATTCATTGTGTTTGTAGCGCGTGCATCGATCACACCGAGGTCGAGAGCGAGTTCGTTAAGTCCGGGTTGGCCGTCGACGCCGTAGTAGAAATCGCGCAACCAATCGACGCGGCCTGCTTCACCGGATGCAATCTTGTCGAGATCTTCTTCCATCGATGCAGTGAAGTCGTAATCCACCAGCTTGGTGAAGTGGGTTTCGAGCAAGCCTGTCACTGAGAATGCGAGGAAGGTTGGAACCAATGCACGACCGCGCTTATAGACATATCCGCGATCTTGAATCGTTTGAATAATCGATGCAAATGTTGAGGGGCGGCCGATGCCGAGTTCTTCTAACTTTTTAACAAGAGTTGGTTCGGTGTAGCGCGCAGGTGGCTTGGTGTCGTGACCTTCGCAAGAGTATTCATCGACCTTTACTGATTGGCCGATAGTCATTGCAGGTAAGCGACGGTCTTCAGATTCTTCATCTTTATTTTCATCAGTTGCGATGTCATCGTAAGCGGCGAGGAATCCTGGGAAGGTGATGACAGAACCGTTGGCACGGAAGATAGTTTCTTTGTTGTCTGCTGTCTTGGCATCGAAGTCGACGCGCATCTGCATCTTTTTGGCGTCGGCCATTTGAGATGCCACCGTGCGCTTCCAGATGAGGTCGTATAACGCGAATTCATCACGTGAAAGTTCTGGTGCTAATTCGCCTGGTGTCTTAAATACATCTCCTGCTGGGCGGATTGCTTCGTGCGCTTCTTGCGCATTCTTTGATTTACCTTGGTACAAACGCGCGGTCTCGTAGACGTGATCTTTTCCGTAGAGTGATGTTGCGGCAGCGCGTGCAGCTTTGATTGCTTGATCAGATAAGTTGATTGAGTCGGTACGCATATAGGTGATGTAACCATTTTCGTACAATCGCTGTGCGATACGCATTGTGATTTGTGCGCCCCAACCTAGACGTGAACCAGCATCTTGTTGCATTGTGGATGTAGTAAATGGTGGCTTAGGTCGTTCGGTACGTGGGCTCTCTTCCATCGACTTAACTGTCAATGGCGTGTTCTTAAGAGACTCTGTTAACGCTTTTGCTTGAGTTTCATCGAGTAGCAAGATGTCTTTGAGTGACTTCTCTTTGACTGCGCCATCTGCTCCGAAGTCGTTGGTTGACGCTACTTTCTTGCCATCTACGGAAAGCAGGCGTGCGGTAAAGCCGAGCTCTGTCTTGGCGTTGAGATCCCACCACGAAGATGAGATGAAGGCCATGCGTTCGCGTTCTTTTTCAACAATCAAACGGGTTGCAACTGATTGCACACGGCCAGCTGAAATACGTGGCATAACTTTCTTCCAGAGCACTGGTGAGAGTCTGTAGCCATAAAGTCTGTCGAGAACGCGACGGGTTTCTTGCGCATCGATGAGGTTGTAATCAAGGTCGCGGGTGTTTTCTACAGCAGCCTTAATTGCCTCTTCGGTGATCTCATTAAAGACCATGCGCTTGATGGGAATCTTTGGTTGTAGAACTTCAACGAGGTGCCAGGCAATAGCTTCACCTTCGCGGTCTTCGTCAGTTGCAAGAAGAATCTCTTCAGCCTCCTTCATCAACTCCTTGAGCTCGGCAACTTTCGCCTTCTTGTCGGGGTTGATGACGTACAAGGGTGCGAAATCATTTTCGATATCGACGCCCTCTTTAGACCAGGCGAGCTTCTTTACCTCTTTAGGGATATCAGCTGCGCGCTGCGGCAAGTCGCGGATGTGGCCGACGCTAGCCTCGACGATGAAACCATCGCCGAGGTAGCCGCCAATTTTGCGTGCCTTAGCAGGGGACTCAACAATCACCAGCTTCTTGAGATCTTTAGCCATTACGTGTGGGGAAGTTCTTTCTGTTGTGGCTTAGTACTCGATATTTGTCGATTGACGACGGTTACGAATAAGAGCTCCGATAATCACAACAACTGCAACCGCTGCGATGAGCAGTGACTTCGTTGATTGTGTTGGAAGAGCGAAGCTGACAATCGCAGGTGTAATCAAGAGACCAACAAGGTTCATGACCTTGATAAGTGGGTTGATTGCAGGGCCGGCAGTGTCCTTAAATGGATCTCCGACGGTGTCACCCACAACTGTTGCTGCGTGGGCATCTGTGCCCTTGCCGCCGTGGTGTCCATCTTCAACCATCTTCTTTGCGTTATCCCAAGCTCCGCCTGAGTTAGATAAGAAGACGGCCATTAGCGTGCCTGTGCCGATTGCACCTGCAAGGTATGCACCGAGTGCGCCAACGCCAAGGCCAAAGCCCACTGCAATTGGTGCCATCACTGCAAGTAACCCTGGTGTTACAAGTTCACGAAGTGAATCACGAGTACAGATATCGACAACGCGACCGTACTCAGGCTTTTCTGTGCCCTTCATGATTCCTGGGTGCAACTTAAATTGGTTACGAACTTCAATGACGACAGCACCTGCTGCACGAGATACTGCGTTGATTGCAAGTCCTGAGAAGAGGAATACAACCGCGGCTCCAATAATCAAACCGACGAGGTTGCGAGGAGATGCAATATCAAGAACGCCTTGGTATTCAAGGGCAACTGTTGTGCCTTCGCCCACTGCCTTGATAACAGCTTCCTTGATTGCATCAGTGAATGCACCGAACAACGCAGTTGCTGCAAGAACAGCTGTAGCGATTGCGATGCCCTTAGTAATTGCCTTAGTTGTATTACCCACTGCATCGAGGGATGTAAGAATCTGTGCGCCTTCGCCCTTCACATCGCCTGACATCTCTGCAATGCCTTGTGCGTTATCTGAGATTGGGCCGAATGTATCCATCGCAACGATGACGCCTACTGTTGTAAGTAAGCCTGTACCAGCGAGTGCGATTGCAAAGAGTGAGAGGACGATTGATCCGCCACCGAGCAAGAATGCACCGAATACTGCGGCCGCAATGAGAAGTGCTGAGTAAACAGCTGATTCAAAACCAACAGAGATACCAGCCAGAATTACTGTTGCCGCCCCTGTCTGAGATGAAGCTGCAACATCATTTACTGGGCGCTTGCCTGTCTCAGTAAAGAAGCCTGTAAGTACCTGAATAGCTGCAGCTAAAACAATTCCGATGATGACTGCGCCAAATGCGAGAACACGTGGGTTGATATTGCCAGCTTCTTGCAAAACTGTTGGTGAGTAATTTGTCAGCAAGTTGAACTTACCTGGAAGGTAGGTAAATGTTGCAAGGCCTGTTAAGCCGGCCGAGATAATTGCTGACATAAAGAATGAACGGTTAATTGCGCTCATCGCTGACTTATCTGTTGGACGCAAGCGTGTTGCGAAGATTCCGATAACCGCTGTGATGATTCCGATTGCAGGAACGATCAGTGGGTAGATAAGGCCTTCGTTACCAAATGCTGCCTTACCTAAGATAAGAGCTGCAACGAGTGTGACTGCATAGGACTCAAAGAGGTCTGCAGCCATACCAGCGCAGTCACCGACGTTATCGCCGACGTTATCTGCAATTGTTGCAGGATTTCGTGGGTCATCTTCTGGAATACCTTTTTCAACTTTACCGACGAGGTCTGCTCCAACGTCTGCTGCCTTTGTGAAGATACCGCCACCGACGCGCATAAACATCGCGAGCATTGCAGCACCAAAACCAAATCCTTCAAGAACAACAGGTGCGTTCTCGCGGAACAAGATAACGACAAGGGAAGCGCCAACAAGGCCAAGGCCCACAGTTGTCATACCGACAACGCCGCCTGTGCGAAATGCAATCTGAACTGCCTTGGTGCCATCCTTCTGACGAGCAGCTTCTGCAACGCGAACATTTGCGCGCACAGCAAGCCACATGCCGTTATATCCAACGAGGGCTGAGAAACCAGCACCCAGTAGGAAGAAGATAGAGCGGCCAATACGAAGTGATGTCGTATCAGCTGGGAGGGCGAGTAGGAGGAAGAAAACGATTCCTACGAAGTAGGAGAGTGTGCGGAACTGGCGTGCAAGATATGCGGCAGCTCCTTCTTGGACAGCTTCTGCAATCTCTTGCATCTTCGCTGTGCCCTCACTTGCTGCAAGGACTTGCTGGCGAAGGGCGTAGGCGATCGCGAGCGCACCGAGTGCGACTGCGAGGACTACGTAGGTGATGTTGAGATTGGACCCGGTTACTTGAACCGTCGATAGTGCAGCAGAAGCACTCATGTTGTCTCCTCCGTTGGAGAGTCAGGGCGCCCCAATTCGAGGGAGGGCGCGAAGATTAGGGAAGTTTAGGGTCAAAGGGGTCGGTTATAGCAAATCTATACATATTTATTAGCGTGAAAAGAATGACAACTATGTACGCTCACCCAATGGCCAACTTTCCACAGGAGTTCATCTGGGGCGCTGCGACCTCCAGCTATCAAATCGAGGGCGCAGCCAATATCGATGGCCGAGGCCAATCGATCTGGGACACATTCTCTAAGACCCCAGGCAAGGTTGCTAATGGCGATACGGGAGATGTGGCAAATGATCACTATCACCGCTATCTCGACGATATTGCGCTGATGAAAGAGCTTGGTCTTAAGTCATACCGATTCTCATTTGCATGGCCTCGCATGTTTCCAAATGGTGATGGTGTGCGCGAAGAGCGCGGCTTTGCCTTCTATGACCGTCTTATCAACGCACTCCTTGATGCTGGCATAGAACCTCTTGCAACTCTCTATCACTGGGATTTACCACAAGCGCTAGAAGATAAAGGTGGTTGGACCAACCGCGACATTGTAAAAGCTTTTGCTGATTACTCAACGGCTGTGGTTGAACACTTTGGTGATCGTGTGAAGAAGTGGACACCGATTAATGAACCGTGGGTAGTTTCATGGCTTGGTTATGGAATTGGAATTCACGCACCTGGTGTGAAAGATAGAAGGGCAGCATTTGCAGCTGCCCACCACACAGTCTTAGCTCACGTTGCATCCACTAAAGCGATGCGCGCTGTGCGTAGCGATATCTTGACAGGGCCTGTGCTCAATCAAGCAAACAGTATTGCCGATGATCCGAGTGAGCCTATTCAAAAGCACGCACTAGATATTGCAGATGCCCATCAAAATAGATTCTGGATGGATGCCTTTATGAAAGGAAGCTATCCACAGATACTCCTTGATGAATATGGTGATGAACTCACATCTGTCATTAAGCCAGGAGATCTAGAGTCTGCAACAATTAAAAATGACTTCATCGGAATCAACTACTACTTCGATAACTTCATCCACCCATCCAAGGGTGGCGCCAATCAATGGCATTCCATTGCTGGGCTCTTTGGCCTTGATATTGATGAGACAGCTCCAGGACCGCTGACAGATATGAGTTGGCCGCTGACTCCATCTGGTTTAACAAAGCTACTTGTGCGCTGGCATAAGGAATATGGCAGCGCTCTTCCTGATCTCTACATCACCGAAAACGGTGTTGCATATGATGAAGGAATTAGTGAGGACGGTAAGTGTCACGATCAGCGTCGTATTGATTACTTGCAGTCACACCTATCTGCAGTAGCAGATGCCATTGCTCAAGGATCTCCTGTGAAGGGGTATTACGAATGGTCACTGATGGATAACTTTGAGTGGGCACTTGGTTATGAGAAGCGCTTTGGCATTGTGCACGTTGATTTTGAGACACAAAAGCGCACCATTAAAGATTCTGGTTATTGGTATCGCGATCAAATTGCCACACATGGCAAAGGGATTTAAGACTTAACAGAACCTGCAAGAAGTCCGCGCACGAAGTAGCGCTGTAGTGAGAAGAAGACGATCAACGGAATGATGATCGAGAAGAGCGCAGCAGGTGCAACGTTCTCCCACTTAGATCCAAGTGATCCACCAAGGTTTGCAAGGTGAAGCGTAAGAGGTGCAACATCATCTGTGCCACCTGCAAATACGAGCGCTACTAGCAAGTCGTTCCAAATCCATAGGAACTGGAAGATTGCAATGGATGCAACCGCAGGAAGAGATAGCGGAAGAACAATCTTGCGGAAGACTTCGAAGTGATTAGCGCCATCGACGCGAGCTGCTTCTAATAGCTCGCGAGGCAGAGCTGATACAAAGTTGTGAAGTAAGTATGTGACAAGTGGAAGACCAAACATCACGTGTGGGAACCAGACCGCAGCCAGTGTTCCTACGATTCCCAGTGGCGGAAGTATCTGATGTCCACCGATCTGCACACCTGTTGCAAAGAATGTGAGAAGTGGGAGCAATGAGAGCTGTAGTGGAACGCCCTGTAGTGCAAAGAGGCCGTAGAAGACATGGTTACTAAAGCGGAATGGAATCCAAGCAAGTGCGTATGCAGCCATTAGTCCAAAGCCAACTGAGAGAACAACGGCAGGAATTGTGATGGCAAGTGAGTTCACTGCAAAAGGAATCATTCCCTCTGAACCAAGGGAACCGCCACCAGTTAAGAGAACTGTGCGGAAGTTTTCGAGAGTAAATGATGGATTGGTAAATGATGTCCACCAACCAGAGGAGAGGATCTCTTCCTTGGTGCGGAAAGATGTAACAACAAGGCCGAGAGTTGGAACTGTCCACAAGAGCGCAATGACGGTCACAATCGCTGATGCGATAGGTGAGGTAAATGGCTTTGTACCAGAAGGTGCAATGAGCGGCTTATTCTTCTTCAATTTTAGAGTTGCCATAGTTAGTGCTTCCGTTCTGCGCGAAGAGAGCGGATGTTGTAGTAAGTAATAGGTAGAACGCCAAGGAAGATCAAGATTGCAAGGGTGGATCCGCGGCCATTGTTGAGATAGACGAAGTGCTCATCGAACATACGGTTTGAGAGCACGTCAGTCTTAAAGTTACCGCCAGTCATTGTGTGAATGACGTCGAACAACTTAAGTGTTCCGACCATCGCTGTTGTAAGGACCACGATGATGGTGGTCTTAACCATCGGCACTGTGACTGTGCGAAAGAGTGTGAGTCCTGAAGCGCCATCGAGTTGGGCTGCCTCTTCAATATCTTGCGGGATATTTTTAATAGCTGCCGAGAGGATCACCATGCCAAAGCCTGTAGTTCCCCAGATGTAAACAGCCATGAGGAACAAGTTGTTCCATGGTGACCACAACAAAAGGTGTTGGAGTGGAATTCCAAGTGATTTCATAATCTGACCGACAAGACCTGTCTGATTCATATCTGGCTCTTGGTATTGATACATCAAGTTCCAGATAAGTGAGCCGCCCACGAAAGAGATTGCCATAGGCATAAAGATCAGTGATTTAGCGAGCGCTTCACGCTTCATCTTATTGAGCATCGTTGCAAGCCCTAAGCCGAGCGCTGTTACGACAACTGGGGAGATGATGATCCAGAGCATGGTGTTACGGAATGCAAGGAGAATATCTGGGTCTTTAAATGCACGTGTGTAGTTAGCAAAGCCAACCCATTTAGATGAGTCAGCGTTCTTAAATGATTCGATAAAAGTTTGTACTGCAGGAATTCCAAGACCTGTCATCGCAAGGATGAGAGCTGGAACCAAAAATAGTGAGAGTGCTAAAACATTCTGCTTCTTACCTTGTAGGCGTGCTCCAGCTGCAAATGCGATTCCATAGAAACCGAAGAAGATAACGAGCACTGCGAGGATCTGAAGGATTTTTGGACCAGAGCTGTTGAGAAAACTTGACCATGTCATAGCTCGTCCATCCCTTCATTGTGAAATCTATTTTTTCTTATTAGGTGGTGATTATCCAAGAAGAGACCGGGGCCCACAAGGAGTGGACCCCGGCATCTTTACTTCTTTATTGCAGTGAAGCTAGTTGGTATTAATTACCAGTTTGCATCGATTGCTGCTGCAACATCCTTCATTGACTTACCTTCTGCGTAGTACTTGGTCATTTCCTTCCAGAAAGCACCGTTGACTGCAGTTGGCATCAAGTCAGATGCGTCGAACACGATTGCGCCAGACTTGTTCTGAAGCTGTGCTGCGACAACCTTTAGAACTGGATCTGAGTATGCAGATAGTGGGATACCAGAGTTAGCTGATGTCCAACCGCCTGCTTGCGCACGTGCGATTCCGTATACAGGTGAAGAAAGGTAATCCTGGACGAATCCAACTTCCTTCTTTGTTGAGAATGCGACTGGGAACTCTCCGCCACCCATGATTGGCTTACCAAACTTGTCGTTTGTTGGTGGGAGGTAGAACGCATCTGCATCACCTGTAGGTCCGAATGTGGTACCTGCTGGGTACATTGATGAGTAGAAAGATGCCTGCTGCAACATGCCGCAAGTACCGTTCTTAAGTCCTGGAACGCCTGCATCCTGGAACTTACGTGTTGCTACAGACTTGAGGTCACCGACCTGGTCCTTAGTTCCAAGCCATGCAGCCACCTTGTTCATTGCACCAAGAATTTGTGGTGATGAGAACTTGAGCTTGCCTTGCCACCACATGTTGTAATTCTTTGGACCCTGTTCACGAAGAACGATCTGCTCGATCCAGTCAGTTGCAGGCCATCCTGTAGCAGCTCCTGATTCGATTCCTGCACACCATGGGTTAGCTCCTGCAGCCTTGAACTTCGCTGCAACTGCTTCCATCTGTGCCCAAGTTGTTGGAATTGTTACGCCAAGCTTCTTGAACTGTGCTGGTGAGTACCAAACAAGTGACTTCGATGATGCGCCGAATGGTGCACCGTAGATGCGGCCATTAATTGTTGTAAATGACTGCCATGCCTTGTTGTAGTACTGGTTGAGGTTTGAACGAGTTGCAGCTGAAATTGGAACAGCCTTACCTGTTGCAACCATTGTTGCTACTAGACCTGGTTGAGGAATGATTGCTAGGTCAGGTGCGTTTCCGCCCTTAACACGTACTGGAAGAAGAGTTTCGAACTGGTCTGTGCCTTCGTAAGCAATCTTGATGCCTGTGCACTTTGTGAACTCAGCGAAGATCTTTTCCATTGTTGTAGCTTCAGGATCACGGATACCAGCGAAAATCTTTACTGTGCCAGTGCCCTTCCACTTTGAATATTCGTCACAGCCAGCAGCTGATGCTGATGTTGCTGTGAAAGTAGTTGCTACGAGTGAAAGAACTGCAACAGCAGCTCCAACAAGTAGACCCTTTTTCTTTAGCATGTAGTTACCTTTTCTATTAGGGTTGTTAAGACCTGCTGGAGAACCCAGAAGCCCTGAACGTGAGGCAACGGTATTGCTAGGGGCTTGCAACTAGCGAGTTTTCAGGGCCTCGGTGATAAAACTGTTATAAACGGTATTGGGCGCTACTTTCCACGCTCACCTATCACCCCTTGCTCTATCTAAAAAGAGCCCCCAAGGGTACCTTTTGCAGAGGTTTTGCAGGTTTTTTCAGGAGGGAGTTGGCCATGAGCGGAGTCGTTGAGATCGCTAAGAAGGCTGGCGTCTCACCTGCCACTGTTTCCAGAGCTCTGCGCGGTATGCACCATGTCAATGAACGAACACGATCAAAGATTGTTGCAGCTGCAATGGAACTTAATTATCCATTGCGTCCTGATCTCATTCCACAAGGATTAGTAAAGCGCACAAACAGAATTGGTGTCATTGCTCCTTACATCTCTCGTTGGTTCTTTTCTCAAGCAATTAACGGAATTGAGCAGAGCTTGCGTGAAGTGGGAATGGATTTACTTCTCTATAACTTCTCACAAGTCGATGCACGACAGAGAATATTTCAGCAGAAACAGCTGCGTGGAAAAGTAGATGCTCTCATTGTTGTGAGTATGCCTCCCACAGATGAAGAGTTCACATCACTACTGAGTTTGGGAATACCTATCACCACCATCGGTTTCACCCACGAAGGTTGCACAAGTGTTGCCATCGATGATGTGCTCGGTGGAAAGGTTGCAACCGAACATTTGACTGGTTTAGGTCACCGCCAGATTGCAGTCTTATCTGGTCAACGTGAGACTGCATATAACTTTGATGTCTCAGATAATCGCAACCTTGGATATATCAAGGCACTCAATGCAGTTGGTGTGGAATGGAATCCGGAGCTTGAAATCCATGGAGACTTTAATATCTACACATCTGAAATAGCGATGGAATCTTTCTTACGTCGGAAGAAGCTACCTACAGCGCTCTTTTGTCACTCAGATGAGATGGCATTTGGCGCACTGAAAGCAATTCGTAATAAAGGAATGCGTGTGCCCGAAGATATCTCAGTAATTGGTTTTGATGATCACGATATTGCGCAATACATCGGACTCACAACAGTTTCACAGCCTCCTCAATTTGAAGGCCAGGTCGCTGCTGCATCAGCAATTGCTGAAGTTGCCAACCCTGCCTTAGAGCGGAAGAAAATTGTTGTGCCGTTGAGCCTTGTTGTGCGTAAAACTACTGCCGCAATTTAACTATTTTCGCGTATCCTCAACCTCATGAACTTGGCAGCAAATCTCTTTGATGCACATTCAATCGTTGGTGAGCTTGGTCTTATCGGTGTTCTTGCCATTATCTTCGCCGAAACCGGTCTACTTGTAGGCCTCGCATTTCCTGGCGACTCACTTCTCTTCGTTGCAGGCGTTGCTGCCTCAGGTTCAGGAGCAGCGATTCTCGGTGGAGCATCACTAAACCCTGTTGCACTCTTTATCGGTGCGCCCCTTGCAGCGATTCTTGGTTCCCAAGTTGGGTATTGGTTTGGTTCCACTTATGGCCGCAAGCTCTTTGATCGCCCTGATGGTCACTTCTTTAACCACCGAAGAGTTCTTGCGACAGAGAAGTGGCTAACCAAATATGGCACCGGCAAAGCACTTGTTCTATCACGCTTTATTCCATTTGTGAGAACGTTGATTAATCCACTTGCTGGAATTGTTGGGATTCCTGTTCAGAAGTTCTTTATGTGGAATGTCACTGGCGCAGTTGTTTGGACTCAAATAGTTATGGGTGTTGGGTTCATCCTCGGTGAAAAACTGAAAGGTTCTGTAGATAAGTATCTACTACCGATTGTTGGGCTGATAATTATTATCAGTGTTATTCCCGTAATAGTTGAGTTCATCCGCGAGTGGAGTACTCGCAAGCATCACTCGTAAGGCTTAGAGACCCAAATCTTCTAACGAGTAGGCCGCGTAATACTTATAGCCTGCATCAAGGATTGCTTGCTTTGCACCGCGCTCAACGATGACTGCAACACCAACCACAATTGCGCCAGCTTCAATGAGCGCTTCAACTGCAGTAAGCACCGAACCGCCCGTTGTAGATGTATCTTCAACAGCGAGAACTCTCTTGCCTTTTACATCTGGTCCTTCAATGCGGCGCTGAAGTCCGTGTGCTTTCTCAGCCTTACGAACTACAAATGAGTCAATTGCACGCCCTTTGGAGGCTGCAACATGCATCATCGCTGTGGCAACTGGGTCTGCGCCGAGTGTGAGGCCACCCACTGCCTCGTATTCAAGCTCCTTGGTGAGCTCAAGCATGACTTCACCAACAAGAGGGGCAGCAATGTGATCGAGGCTCACACGGCGCAAGTCAACGTAGTAATCAGCCTCTTTGCCTGAAGACAAAATAACTTTGCCGTGCACTACTGCCTTGTTAAGAATCTGTTCTCGGAGAAGTTCCTTTGAATTCATGTGCACACCTTACAGGGGACTGATTTGTCAGTTACCTTGCCAACATGAATTTAAAGAGGCTCGAGATTGCTCGCCTCAGTCACCGTTTTGCATTCGGTCCACGCCCAGGAGAATTTGCGGCAGCCATGGATGCGGGCATCAGTGCTACTCGCCAGAAAATTCTGACCGTCCCAGCTACTGATGCAGGTGCCGCTCAGGTAGTTGAACCGATGATTACCGATCTAGGTGCGCGCCCTAAACCCAACACCCCAGAAATTATTCCTTTTGTGACAGGCATGCGAAATCAGACTGAGCAACTCACTGTGTGGTGGCTCGATCGTATGGCGATGAGTGATCACGGGCTGACAGAACGTATGACTTGGTTCTGGCATGGCCATTGGGCAACATCAATTACAAAAGTGGATCACCCACTTGCGATGTATAAACAGAATCAAGTTCTTCGTCAATATTCATTAGGGAACTTCTCTGCAATGTCACGTGCAATGGTCAATGATGCTGCGCTGCAATATTGGCTTGATGGCCAGACCAGCACTGTCAAAGCTCCTAATGAGAATTTAGCTCGTGAGCTGATGGAGCTATTTATTCTCGGTGTTAATCGTTATACCGAAGATGATGTGAAAGCACTTGCTCGAGTGTTAACCGGTTATCAAGTCAGTCTTAACGCTGCAACTGTTCTTGTGAACCCAAAGCGTCGCGATACTGCTGCGGTAAGTATTCTTGGACAGCAATCTTCCTACACAGCAGAAAGCGCTAGTGACTACCTTGTTGCTAAGGCAGATTGTGCAAAATTCATCGCAGAGCGTTTGTGGTATCGCTTCATCTCAAGTACTGACGATATGCCAACAAATATTGGTGTAGTTAGCGCTTTTGCATCGCGTGAAGTCGCGCCAGCTCTGACTTCTCTTGCCCAAGATGGAGCAATGTCTAATCCTCGATACTCCATGGTGAAGTCCCCTGTTGAATGGTTTATCTCCGCCTGCCGAGCACTTGAGTTAACTCCATCAAAACTCAATGATTCCAAACAGTTAATTAACAACCTCAATAAGTTGGGTCAGATCCCCTTCTATCCTCCCAATGTTGGTGGTTGGCCGGCAGCAGAAGCATGGTTGTCATCAGCATCTGCTCAATATCGAATCGCTTTTGCGTCCTGGCTCATAAAGCAGAGCCCTTTGCGCGCACTGAATGAGATTCCTGTAGATCGCCGGGTTCTTGCTAGCGCTGATTGGTTAGGTGTTGCTGAGTGGAGTCCGCGAACACAGGCGGCCCTTCGTAACGCACTAGGTGATCCTCAAGAATTTGCACTGCTTTCTTTGTGTAGCCCTGAATATGTAGTGAGTGCATAGGAGCCGATATGGATACCGTAACGCGTAGAAAATTCTTACAGCTCACCGCTGGTGCAGTTGCAGTGGGGGCTGCTGCACCACTGTTAAGTGTTGATGAGATTGCAGCTGCTGCAGTCAATAGACCACTTGCTGCAGGGACCCCGATTGTTGTGATGGTGACTCTCTATGGTGGTAACGACGGTCTTAATACCGTTATTCCTTATACAGATTCTCTTTATTTCTCATCTCGTCCTGAGATTTCTTATAAGGCAGATACTTTGTTACCGCTCGATGCTGAACTTGCACTGAACCCTGCAATGAAAGGTTTGAAGTCACTGTGGGATCAGAAGAAGGTTGCAATCATTCGTGGTGTTGGTTATCCAAACCCTGATCGTTCTCACTTTAGCTCTATGGCAAAGTGGCAAACAGCATCTCCTGAAAAACATATCAACACTGGTTGGTTAGGGCGCTGGATTGATACGCAGGCAGAAGATTCCATGCTTGCAATCTCACTCGGCTCTGTTCTGCCACCACTCTTTGCTGGTGCAAAGCGTTCTGGTTCTGTCTTGCCACTGGGTGGGCTTGTTATTCCTAAGGGAAGTGTTGCCGCAAACTGCTTACAGTTGGCAAAAGTCTCTCGTGCTGATAACTCTCTCATGGCAGCTGCTGCAACATCAATGCGCAATCTCTTCTCTGTATCAACAACTGTGCAACCTATTTTGAAAGCTCCAGCACCCGTTGCAGTAGATCTTCCTGTCACCAATGGTGGCAATGCCGGTGGCGATAGCAATCTTGCTCAGCAGCTTGATGTAGTTGCAAAGCTCATCGCTGCAGGCTCACCTACCAAGATCTGGTCGGTTTCACTCGGTGGTTTTGATACCCATGCCAATGAAGCAAATGCTCAAGCTGCTCTACTTGGATCTGTCTCTGACTCCATCACACGCTTTATCTCTCAGATGAAGAGCACCTCACGCAGTGCTGATGTCACAGTCGTTGTTTACAGCGAGTTTGGTCGGCGCGTTGTGGGAAATGGTTCTCAAGGAACAGATCATGGAACATCTGGACCGATGTTTATTGTGGGCGAGAAGGTTAATGGTGACTTCTATGGAGATCAACCATCGCTGAAGAACTTGGTTAATGGTGATCTCGCAGTTACAACCGACTTCCGTGATGTCTATGCAACTATTCTGGAATCTCTTCTTAAATCACCCGTTGAACCTGTACTAGGTAAGTGGAGTGGGCGCACTAATTTCTTGAAAGCCTAGTTTTCTTCTTTGTAGATAATCACATCTGATTTCTTACGTAGCGTTAGTCCTTTTGGTGGGTTTTCTATAAGAAGTGCATCGACTTCAATACGCAATTTGGCAACTTCAACAGCCATATTTGCCATCGCTGCCTCTAATTCAATGATGCGCTTAATACCTGCATGGTTAATACCTTCACCAACAAGGCGCTGGACCATGCGAAGGGATGCAATATCGCGCAGTGAATATCTGCGATTGCGTCCTACTGTGCGATCAGGTGAAACTAAACCTAAACGATCATATTGGCGAAGAGTTTGTGGATGTAGCCCTGAAAGCTCTGCTGCAACTGAAATGACATACAGTCCTGCATCATCATCTGGATGCTCATCTTGTGGCAAGTCTTTTGTCATGACTTTGCCTTTGTAATAAATTCAGCGCGGATATCGTGATCTGCGGTGGCTTGTGCAAATGCCTTAATGGCATCGATTGCTTTACCTTCAACACGACGCGGTACTTGTACTTCAACTGTGACAAGTAAATCGCCAACCACTGCGCCCTTCTTAATGCCGCGGCCTTTAACACGCAGAACGCGACCGGTTGGGGTTCCGGCAGCTAAGCGCACAGTGACATCATCGCCAGAAAGTGTGGGAACTTTAATATCTGCACCTAATGCAGCTTCTGCAAATGTCACAGGAAGAGTTAATAACAAGTTCTCGCCCTTGCGCGAAAAAGTAGCGTGGGGCTTTACATGTAGCTCAATGAAGAGATCTCCAGGGCCAGCTTCGCCCGGTGCACCTTTTCCTTTAACGCGAATCTTTGCACCATCGTTAACGCCTGCTGGAACGCGCGCAGAAATACTCTGTGGTCCATTGCCATCAGTATTTAACTTCAAATCAAGAGTTGTGCCAAAGATTGATTCTTTAAAAGTGATTGTTGCTTCAGTCTGTAAATCACTTCCTTTGCGCGGACCCCGACGACCGCCACCACCAAAGAGATTGGCAAAGATATCTTGTGGGTTTCCACCACCAAAGATGTCTGAGAAATCTCCACCTTGGAAGTTCTGTCCTCCTGTAGGTGCTCTAAATCCCCCACGTTCAAAGTAAGAACGTGCTTCATCGTATTCAGCACGCTTTTTAGAATCAGAGAGGATGTCATATGCCTCAGAGACTGCTTTGAACTTATCTTCAAGTGCACTATCGCCCTGGTTCTTATCAGGGTGTAAATCGCGCGCTAAAGAACGGTACTTCTTCTTAATCTCATCGGCAGATGCTTTCTTATCTACGCCGAGGATCTTGTAGAAATCCTTCTCATATAAATCTTTAGCGGCCATTTTTTATTCTGGATCCGTAACCGCAACGCGCGCAGGGCGCAAGATGCGTTCTTTGTATTTATATCCAGGCTGCAAAATCTTTGATGCCGTAGGTGTTGTTACTTCACTTGAAGTGTCATGCAATAGCGCTTCATGAATCTGGGGGTCAAAGGCATCGCCTTCAGTTCCATACTTCTCAAGCCCAAAGCGTGTGGTGATGGCGACAATCTGATCTGCAACTGCCTTGAATCCGCCGGTGAGCTCGTTGTGCTCTGCAGCGCGGTCGATGTCATCAAGGGTTGCAAGAAGTTCGGTCAGTACTGAACCGATAGCTGTTTCATGGGCAACTGCGCGATCGCGCTCTACGCGCTTACGGTAGTTGGCATACTCGGCCTGAAGTCGTTGTAAATCAGCTGTGAGCGCTGCAACCGGGTCAATCTCTTGCTCCGGTGCAGCAGCTTCTTCTACAGCTTCAATTACTTCTTCAACAGGGGTTGTCTCATCGACAACTTGATCTGTTGTATCCGACATTAGTTAGCTTCTTCAGCGTCGATTACTTCTGCATCTTCAACATGATCTTCAGATGCGCCTTGTGCGCCCTCACTTTGCGCAGATGCGTTTGCATACATCATCGCACCGAGTGCTTGTGAAATAGTCGAGACTTTTTCAGTATTTGACTTAATCGATTCGAAGTTCGCACCATTAAGATCTGTCTTCAATAGCGCAAGTGCTTCATCAAGTTCAGCCTTCTTAGTTGCAGCTTCACCTTCGGTGAACTTATCTGCATTATCAGTCAAGAACTTCTCTGTCTGATAGACGAGTGAATCTCCAGTGTTACGGATTTCTGCTTCTTCGCGACGCTGCTTATCTTCATTAGCGTGTGCTTCGGCATCAGCCATCATCTGTGCGATCTCATCCTTAGAAAGAGCTGAACCACCTGTGATGGTCATTCCTTGCTCTTTACCTGTTGCAAGATCTTTTGCAGAGACGTGAACGATTCCGTTTGCATCGATATCGAATGTCACTTCAACTTGTGGGACTCCGCGTGGTGCTGGTGCAATTCCAGTAAGTTCGAACATGCCGAGCTTCTTGTTATATGCAGCCATCTCGCGCTCACCTTGGTATGCCTGGATCTGTACAGCTGGTTGATTATCATCAGCAGTTGTAAAGATTTCAGAACGCTTTGTAGGAATAGTTGTGTTGCGCTCGATGAGCTTTGTCATCACTCCACCCTTGGTTTCGATACCAAGTGAAAGTGGTGTCACATCAAGGAGCAATACATCCTTAACTTCACCCTTAAGAACACCAGCTTGAAGGGATGCACCCACTGCAACTACTTCATCAGGGTTAACGCCCTTATTTGGCTCTTTTCCGCCTGTAAGTTCGCGTACCAAGTCAACGACAGCTGGCATACGAGTTGATCCACCAACAAGTACAACTGATTGAATATTTGCAATTGGAATTCCAGCATCTTTAAGAACTGCTTGGAATGGCTTCTTGCATCGCTCGAGTAGATCTGCAGTCAGCGACTGGAACTGTGCGCGAGTAATTGTTTCATCGAGGAACAGCGGATTCTTCTCGGAATCAACCGTGATGTATGGCAAGTTTATTGTTGCTGATTGTGAAGATGAAAGTTCAATCTTCGCCTTCTCAGCAGCTTCGCGGATGCGCTGCATCGCCATCTTGTCCTTTGTAAGGTCGATTCCATTTGCAGATCCGAAAGTTTTTACAAGGTGATCAACAAGTGCTTGATCCCAGTCATCGCCACCGAGGTTGTTATCACCGTTGGTTGCTTTTACTTCTACAACACCGTCGCCGATTTCTAGGAGGGAGACGTCAAATGTTCCACCACCTAAGTCGAAGACAAGAATTGTCTGCTCTTTATCTGCCTTATCTAAACCATAGGCAAGGGCAGCCGCAGTTGGCTCGTTGATAATACGAAGAACATTAAGGCCAGCGATTTCGCCAGCTTCTTTTGTTGCTTGGCGCTGTGCATCGTTGAAGTAAGCAGGAACAGTAATGACCGCGTCCGTCACTGTTTCTCCAAGATACGCCTCTGCATCGCGCTTTAACTTTTGTAATACGCGCGCTGAAATTTCTTGTGCTGTGTACTTCTTACCGTCGATATCCATCGACCAGTTAGTACCCATGTGACGCTTCACGGAACGGATTGTGCGTTCAACGTTTGTCACTGATTGACGCTTTGCAACTTCACCGACGAGAACTTCGCCATTCTTAGCAAATGCGACGATCGATGGGGTTGTGCGAGCGCCTTCCGCGTTTGCAATAACCGTTGGTTCTCCACCTTCGAGTACTGATACGCAGCTATTTGTTGTTCCTAGGTCGATTCCGACTGCTCTAGCCATTTCTCTTGCTCCTTCTATAGAACTGTTGATCTCTCGAGCCGATCTGGGTCGAGGCTTCTTTGTAACCTGAGTCGAGTCTACGTAAAGAGTTGAGTCGATGCGACTCAGGTTTCAAAGAGTTGAACAGCAGGTGGGAGAGCTTTATTCCCTAGCCATAGGTATCGCGTGGCCCGCGGCCATTGGAGATGGTGCGAAGACCACGCTTCCATGAAGGCGCCTGGGGGCCGATGAAGTCCAGGGATTCAACGAGGGCGCCAGGTGCGCAGGAGCGGATCTTCTCAAGCAGCGATGGCCCCACGAGGTTGAGTTGGGTCGCCCAGGCAGTGGAGGAGCACTGAACCAATAGGCGCCCATCCAGCATTGATAACGGTGTTGTGTGTTGGCCGATCTCAGGGCCGACTACCTGAGCCCAAGTCGCAAAGAGGGTTCCTTCAGCCAATCCTGCATCCCAATCGCGTTGCTGGATTAACTCACTTAAGACACTGGCAATCAGTGTGGGATCTCCTGGTGTCTGGCTGCGCTCTTCAATGACTTTCTTCTTCTTAGTAAAACCAGTCTTATAACTTTGGAAGAGGTCGTGGGCGAGATCGCGCATCATTTAACCGCCACCCCCGGTGTCACATAGAACTTGGTCGATAGTAGCTCTGCCGGTAAATCACTTTCAACTGCTGCAGTAATAAAAGTTTGCTCTGCCATCTGTGTAACTGAGGTCAGTTGTTGGCGGCGCGCAGTATCGAGCTCAGCAAAAATATCATCGAGGATCAATACAGGCTCTGCCCCTTCTGATTTAAGCAAGTTATAGGAACCAATACGAAGGGATATGGCCATCGACCAGGATTCACCGTGGCTTGCATAACCCTTTGCAGGAAAGTCACCAAGTTGAAGATGGAGATCATCGCGGTGTGGACCAATCAATGAAACGCCGCGTTCTTGTTCTTGGCGCGCAACTTCTAATTGGCGCGCAGTTATAATCTCGATGTTGTGTTCAATATCTGCAGATAAGTTATCGGTAGATGATTTATATGAGATAGATGCAGCCTTTACTTCGTTGAGGTTTGCGTAGTTGGCTGCAACATATGGGCTTAGCTCATCCACTAGTTGTATGCGCTCTGCCGATAGCTGTGCACCGAGTGCAATCAGTTGTTCTGTCCATGGAATGAGCGCATTCTCTGGCGCCCTTGTTTTAAGTAGTGTGTTGCGCTGCTTCACAACACGCTCATAATCAGAGATCACACCTGCAAGGCGTGGTGATTGAGTAATCAGAAGTTTGTCTAAGAAATCACGGCGGTGTGTGGGCTCCCCTCGAACTAAATCTAAATCTTCAGGGGAGAAGTAGATGATTTGTAGGGCGCCTAATATTTCTCGCTGTGATTTAACTGCGTTGCCATTAAGGCGAGCACGGTTTGCTTTATTTGCATTGATCTCTAAATCAACTTGGAGTGTGCGACCCTGGCTCTCGATTTCTGTTCGGATGATTGCTTGATCTGCGCCGAGTGAAATCAATGGTTGGTTATTAGAGACGCGATGGGATGAAAGGTATGCGAGGTAGATAAGGCTCTCTGCAATATTTGTTTTGCCGCTGCCGTTATTACCAATGAAGGTTGTGGGACCAGATGAAAATTCCAGCTCGAGGTTTTTATAGGAACGGAAATTAGTCAGCGCTAGCCGGGTTACGCGCATGTAAGTGGCTCGTTAAGAGGCGTAACGCATAGGCATCAACAGGTAGCGGTAGTTCTCAATAGATGCGCCATTTGGTTCTGTGCGCCCTGTGAGAATCGCAGGTTTGTTGGAGCCGGTAAATGAGATCTGCACAAATGGTGTTCCAACCGCTTGCAGACCATCAGCTAAAAAGACTGGATTAAATGCGATGGAGATTGGCTCACCGTTAAGAAGCACATCGATAGTTTCGGTTGCTTGCGCTTCTTCCCCCGCACCTGCTTCAAGTGAGACACCACCGTCTTTAAATTCAAGACGTAGTGGAACAGTTTTATCTGTCACTAGTGCAACACGGCGAACAGAATCTAGAAATGGTGCCACTTCAACAACTGCGGTGGTGACTGTCTCTGTCGGTAGTAGGTGGCGGTATGGGGGGAAAGTTCCATCCAACATACGTGATGTCATTGTCTTGCCATCACCAGAAAATCCTGCAAGGCGATCATTTGATGTGGTGGGTGCAAAAGAAAGTGAAACATTCTTTGAACCAACTAATGACTTTGCAGCATCTGCAAGTGTGCGAGCGCGCATCAGTGCTGATGTTGAAAATCCTGGTGTTGCGGGGTTCCAATTAAATTCGCGGACTGCAAGGCGGTAGCGATCTGTAGCAGCAAGTGTGATTGTCTCTTCATTGATTTCAACATGAACACCAGTAAGTGTCGGTAGTGAATCATCGCGGCCAGCTGCGATGGCAACTTGTGCCACAGCTGTTGCGAAAGTATCACTTGCAACTGATCCTGTTGTTTCAGGTAGCTCTGGAAGGTTTGGATACTCAGAGAGTGAAAGTGTTGGAAGAGTAAATTTTACAGAACCTGATGTCACATGTACTCGTGTTCCATCAAGCGTGATTGAAATTGGTTTATTAGGAAGTGAGCGGCAGATTTCCGCGAGTAACTTTCCGGGAACAAGAACTGCACCTTTCTCTAAAATATCTGCTTTAAAATGCGCTTTAGAGGATGTCTCTAAATCAGAACCACTTAAAACAATGTCATCGCCAGTTGCATCAATCTTGATTCCGAGAAGCTCGGTTTTAATAGGGCGTGTGGAGAGGGATCTAGAAACCCAATTCACTCCATCTGTTAGAGAATGTTGATCAACAGTAAATTTCACGCCGTAGCCCTCAGATCCATGTAGGTGTTTTGTAGTAGTGGAAATCTAATGTGGAAGCGGTCCGCTTGGAAACGGGATTTGTATATATAAAGGTAGTAGTAGTAACCGCAAGGTAAAGCTGTGGAAAAGCGGTAAAAGTGCTGTTCAGGGCCTTGATTGATCTGTGGGGCGCTGTGGGAAACGCCGCTCAAGCTGTGGGTAAGAATGTGCACTACCGCCTGCATAGAAGCTCCCCTTTCTCTACCTGTGCTGATCAAAGCCTGTTACCCACATAAATAGCGCCTATATCCACAGTTATCCACAAGTTATCCCCATCTGGGGGTAAAGGGGGTGAAAACGGACATAACCCTTATTTAGGGGTCTACTTCATCTGCTGCTTAATACGGGTGGTCAACTCATTCACCTGGTTATAGATTGAACGGCGCTCAGCCATAAGCTCGCGGATCTTTCGGTCGGCATGCATCACAGTGGTGTGATCGCGGCCGCCAAATGTCTGGCCAATCTTCGGTAGCGATAACTCAGTGAGTTCGCGACACAGATACATTGCAATCTGGCGAGCATTCACAAGTGCCCGAGATCGAGAAGTACCACAAAGGTCATCGATGGTCAGGCTGTAGTAGGCAGCAGTTTGAGCCATGATTGTTGGCGCAGTAATCTCAGAGTTAATCTCATTAGGAATCAAATCTTTCAGAACGATTTCAGCAAGACCCATATCCACCACCTGGCGGTTCAGGGATGCAAATGCTGTCACGCGAATAAGTGCACCCTCTAACTCGCGAATATTGGTTGAAATCTTTGATGCAATAAATTCAAGAACATCATCGGGCGCATTCAATTTATCTTGCGCAGCTTTCTTACGAAGAATTGCAATACGGGTTTCAAGTTCTGGTGGCTGAATATCTGTAATCAAACCCCACTCAAATCGTGAACGCAGGCGATCTTCCAAAGTAGTCAATTGCTTTGGCGGGCGGTCTGATGAAATAACTATTTGTTTATTAGCGTTATAGAGCGTATTGAAGGTGTGGAAGAACTCTTCCTGTGTGCGCTCTTTATTTTCTAAGAATTGAATATCATCGACAAGCAAGATATCGAGATCGCGATAGCGACGCTGGAAAGCGGTTGCTTTATCATCACGGATAGAGTTAATAAAGTCATTGGTAAATTCTTCAGAAGATACATAACGCACGCGGGTATTGCCATAGAGCTCTTTTGCATAGGCACCGATTGCGTGGAGCAAGTGAGTCTTACCAAGACCTGACTCACCATAAATAAAGAGCGGGTTATATGCCTTCGCTGGCGCCTCCGCCACAGCTACTGCTGCAGCATGTGCAAAACGGTTTGATGCACCGATAACAAAAGTTTCAAAGATGTAGCGAGCATTAAGTTGCGATGGCTCATCTGTCTTACGAGAGCCTTCATCATCGCGCCCTGTGCCAGGTCGTGTGGAGACACTTTCAACAACAATGGTTGGAGCAGGAAGATCTGCAAGTTCTAATGTCTCATCGACCATCACTGCAATATTTGCCTTCTCACCCAACTCACTTGTGAGAACTTCATTAACAACTGAGCGAAGCCTGGATTCAAGAACATCTTTTGCAAAAGCGTTAGGGGCTGCAACCAAGAGAGAGGTCGCGCCACCTTCATTTTGTAGAAGACCAAGGGGCTTAGTCATCGCTAAGAAGGCGCGATGCTGGGGTTCACCTGCTGAGACATGCTCAACGATGCGATCCCAGAGCTCAGTTAGCTCAACGCCAACAACTGCCAT